>UBUL01000001.1:510617-536949 GCA_900468625.1 Hyphomicrobiales bacterium | reverse complement strand
CAGAAAACGGTTCAATGCCTGTAAACAAATCAAGTCATCCTCGCAGCACTTTATCGCTCCAGCAAAGGGCCGTCGCACAGGGGGATTTGAGTGCTCATGGGTACACTTCCCCAACCGATTTATCCCGCTCCCAAATGCGCGGCATCGTTTGCGAACGAGTATAGGCACTATACAAAACTGCCCGCTTGAAAACCAAACGGGCAGTGAGTTGCATGTAATATCCTACAAAAGAACCGATCAGCTTCTCGGCTTCAGGTTCTCCGCGTCGTAAAGCGGCTTGTAACCGACGCCGGCCACTTCCGCCGGGTAGGTCTCGCCGAAATATTCCACCTTCAGCTTGCGGCCTTCCTGGGCGTAGGACCAGGGGAGGTAGGCCAAAGCGATGTTCTTGCCTATGGTCGGACCGTAGGCGATCGAGGTGGTGAAGGAGCGGCGGCCGAGTTCGTCGACGAGGGTTTCGCCGGTCTCGGGATCCATGACCGGCAGGATACCGACCGGATAGCGGGCTACGCCGTTCGCATCGATATTGTCAGTCATGACGAGTGTGCAGAGCATGGCCGGCTGATGCTCGCGGGCGCGATATTCCAGATGCTTGGCCTTGCCGCGGAAATCGGCCTCCTTGACCTTCGGGCGGGCAAGATCGGCTTCGAGCAGATTATATTCCGTCAAAAGATCGGCATTCTGCAGCCGCAGGCTCTTTTCCATGCGGCGGCTGTTGGCATAGGTCTCGACGCCGACGGCGATGGCGCCCGTCGAGCGCAGCGCATCCCATACGGCGAGCGCATCGCCATAGGCCATGTGCAATTCCCAGCCCTGTTCGCCGACATAGGAGATGCGGAACGCGGTGACGTTCTTGCCGGCAATGCGGATCTGCTTGATTGCGGCGAAGGGGAAGTTTTCGTGCGTGAGGCTTTCCGAGTTCTCGACCACCTTCTGCAGGTTGGTGCGGGCGTTCGGTCCCCATATGCCGATCGTGACGTAGCGTTCGGTGACGTCGGTGATGGTGACGTCGAAACCCTTGTCCTCGGCAACGCGGCGCATATAGTGGAAATCGCGCGGGCCGGCATCGGCGCCGTCGATCAGGCGGCAGCGGTCGGCCATGCGGATCACGGTGAAGTCGGCGCGCACCATGCCCTCGTCGTCGAGGAAGTGGGTGTAGATGCCTTTGCCGATATTGGCGTCGCCACCGATCTTGGCCGCGCAGAGCCATTCCAGCAGCTCGACATGGTCGGGACCCTCGATATCGTACATGGCGAAGTGCGAGAGGTTGATGATGCCGCAATCTTCGCTGAGCGCCAGGTGCTCGGCATTGGAGACGCGCCAGAAATGGCGATTGTCCCATTCGTTTTCACGTACCGGGATGCGATCGCCGTATTTCGCGAGCAGGTGCTCGTTTGCGGCATAGCCATGTGCGCGCTCCCAGCCGCCGAGCTCCATGAAATAGCCGCCGAGCTCTTTTTCCCGCTCGTAGAAGGGCGAGCGGCGGATGTTGCGGCCGGTCGCATAGGGTTCGCGTGGGTGGACAGCGGGATTGTAGATCTTCTGCGCAGCCTCGGTGCAGCGGCCTTCGATGAACTTCTCTTCCAGCATATGCGGGTAGAAGCGGGAGTAATCGATCCTGTTGTGGTCGATCGGCGTGCGGCCATCGGTCATCCAGTCGGCGACGAGCTTGCCGAAGCCGGGGCCGTCCTTCACCCAGATTGCGACGCAATACCAGAGGCCGCGGACCTTCTGGCTTTCACCGACGGAAGGGCCGCCATCGGTCGTGACCTGCAGCAGGCCGTTGAAGGAATGGCCTTCATTGTAGCCGAGTTCGCCGAGGATCGGCGTCAGCTCCATGGCGCGTTCGAGCGGCTCGATGATCTGCTCCATGTCGAGATCGCGCTGCGAAGGCGAGAGGCGAGCCTCATGCTTTTCGAGGAGATCGCGGGGATGGCAGAGGCGCGGGTTCTTCTCTTCGTAATAGCCCCATTCGATCTGGCCGCCTTCAGCCGTCTTCGGATCGCCGGTGTCGCGCATATAGGCGGAGTTGCCCTGATCGCGCATCAGCGGGAAGCCGATTTCCTTGCCGGTATTGGCAAATTCATTATAGGGGCCGAAGAAGGTCAGCGGGTGGTCGACCGGCATGACCGGCAGGTCTTCGCCGACCATTTCGGCGATCAGGCGGCCCCAGAGGCCGGCGCAGACGATGACATATTCGGCTTCGATCGTGCCGCGATGGGTGACGACGCCGGTGATGCGGCCGTCCTTGACGATCAGCGACTGAGCCGGCGTATTGGCGAAGGACTGCAGCTTGCCGCTCTTTTCGGCCTGGTCGATCAACTTGCCGGCAACGGTCTGGGAACGGGGGATGACGAGGCCGGCATCCGGATCCCACATGCCGCCCTGAACCATGCTTTCCTCGATCAGCGGGAACTTTTCCTTGATCTCGGCAGGCTCGATCAGGCGGGCGCGCGTGCCGAAGGCCTTGCCGGAGGTGACCTTGCGCTTGATTTCCGCCATGCGGTCGTCATCGCCGACACGGGCGACTTCCAAGCCGCCGACGCGGGCATAGTGGCCGAGCTTGTCGTAGAAATCGATGGAATAGAGTGTCGTCCAGCAGGAAAGGAAGTCATGGCTGGTCGTGTAGCAGAAGTCGGAAGCATGGGCAGTCGAGCCGATATCCGTCGGGATGCCTGATTTGTCGATGCCGACAATATCGTCCCAGCCGCGCTCGATCAGATGGTGAGCGATCGATGCGCCGACGATACCGCCGAGCCCGATGATGACGACCTTCGCCTTTTGAGGAAATACTGCCATTGCGTGCGACCCTGATTGATATTGAGAACGGATTTTATGACGTGTGCGACGACGACCAGAGCCTGTCTACGACATATTGAAGATGCTTGCACGACGACCGTAAGGCCGTTTCTCATCGAGACGCAGGGCCGACAGCCGCTCATGGCCATGTCGCAAAGGCGACGGCATCTCCTCGGTGCCTTATTGCGGGATCGACTGCTTCATGATTTCGCGACGCAAGATCGGGCCTTCCTGGCCGAAATAGGTGGTCAGCAGCCTGGCGAAATCATCCGACTGGTAGGTCTCCGTCAGCGTTTGATCGACCAGCGGGCGAAAGGCTGAGTCATCCTGCCGAAGCGCGATCCCATAGGGTTCGTGCGTGAAGAGGCGGTTGCCGATGGCGAGCGCGGATGGATTGTGGGCATGCGACGCGAGATCGAAGAGCAGCGCGCGATCGGCGAAATAGGCGTCGATCTTGTGGTTTTCGAGCGCAATCAGGCCGTCCTGATGCGTGGCGAAATCGGCGATGCGCGTCTTCGGCACGTCGGAGCCCAGCGCTTCGGGCAGCGTCGCGCCGGTTGTCGTGTCGGCACGAACGCCGATCGTGCTCGTCGCGGGCGCCGCCTTGGCGGAAACCTGCGCCAACCGCTTGTCGAGAAACAAAGCCACCAGATAATCGGGCGAATCCTTGCGCAGCAGGGCGCTGGCGCCGGTGATGAAGATCGGCTGCGAGAAATCGACGCTTTGGCGCCGGCCGAGATTGATGGTCAGGGCGCCGCAGAGAAGATCGATCTGGCCGCCTTTTATCGCGTCGAAGCCATCGGCAAGCGTGGTTTCGACATAATCGCGCTTGAGGTTGGTGATTTTGTGCCCGACGGCATCGGCGATCTTGCCGCAAAGGTCGATGGCATACCCCGTCGGGTTGCCGTCTTTCTTCTTGAAGGAGAAGGGGGCTTCATCGCTGATATAGCCGATGCGGATCGTGCCTTTCTGGGCGATGAGATCCAGCGTCTGCGCGGCGGCGGCCATACAGGCGGATATGCCGAGGATAATGCCTGCCAGAACCAGTCGTCTCATGCAATGTGCCGGCATGATCCTGATCTCCAAAGAAAATTGGGCAATCGCAAAGGCTTAGGCGCAGATTATGGCCTGACCGGTTTTTGTCAACGATGGATTGTCCCCCATTGTCTGCCATCGAGCGATGGTGGGCCTTTCTTGTCGCGAAGATCGGCTTTCAGCAAGACAGAGTGTGACGCGCGGCCCAGCTGGAGATGGCCGCTGCAATCGCTTCGGGCTGATCTTCCGGTGCGATGTGCCTTGCCGGCCCGCAGTTTTCGATCTCCAATCCGGCAATATTCTCGCGGCACCAGTCGATCATCGCTTCGCCGACCAGTAGCGTCTCCGCCGGACCGTCGAAAGTCAGCAGCAGTTTCGGGATATCTTCGCTGCGGGCAAGCCAGGCGTCATAGGTTTCGATGCGCGCGGCGACCTCGGCGGGCTCGCCTTCGATCGGCATGGCGCGCGGCCAGGCAAGCAGCGGCCTGCGGCTTTCGCGTGTGGCGTAGGGGGCGCGATAGACGGCATGATCCTCGGCGCTCAAACCATTCAGGATCGTGGCTTTCAATGCCTGCTCGATGAAGAAATTCTCGTCCAGAACCTTCGCTTCGCCCGTGCCCGGCGAGCGCAGCAGCTCGTAGCGGGCGCGCGCATTCGGCATGTCGTTCCAGGTCAAAGGCCTGATGATCGTTTCCATGACGGCAATGCCGCGCACGCGTTCCGGATGCCGGGCCGCCCAGTCGAAGGCGAGGGCGCCGCCCCAGTCGTGGCCGATCAATACGACATCATCGAGCGCGAGTTTATCGAACCAGGCGTCAAGATAGCGTGCGTGGTCGTCAAATGAATAGGCGATATCGGGCTTGCCGGACTGGCCCATGCCAATGAGATCGGGAACGAGGCGGCGAACGGGCACAGCAATGGCCGGGGTGATATGCCGCCAAAGGTAGGATGATGTCGGATTGCCATGCAGGAAGACGAAGGGTGTTCCCGTTCCGGCATCCTCATAGAAGATCGTCGAGTCCAGTACATCGAGCGAGGGCATGTGGGTATCCTCTCGAGAAATAAGATGGTAAGGTACCTGTCTATTATCACGATAGTCAGGTGCCTGTCTATATCCATGGAAAATTGCGCTCCCACTCGTCTCTCCCTGGGCCTGCTGCTGCGGCTCGTGCATCAACACTGGACACAGGATGTCGAAGCCGCGCTTGAAGAGGCCGGCTATGGCGATATCCGTCCGCCGCACGCCAACGTGTTCACCTTCATGCGCCCGGAGGGAATTCAGGTGAGCGAACTCACCCGCCTTGCCCATGTCCGCAAGCAGACGATGACGCAAGCGGTGGAGGAGCTGGAGCGCCTCGGTTATGTCGAGCGCCGGCCGGACCCCAACGATCGGCGTGGTAGGCTGGTCTTTCTGACCGAGCGTGGAAAAGGCGTGCGGCCGATCGCGGCGGCAACAGGCCGCCTTGTGGACGAGCGCTGGTCCGACATTGCCGGGTCGCAGGAGATCGAAGGGCTCAAGCAGGCTTTACAGAGGGTGCTTGGCAAGCTTCGTGGCGATGGAAGCGCCGAAGTGCCGATAGACGAGGCGGCGACATAGGCGGCGGAATTTACCGGCACATAGCGAAGCAGCTGCGCGCCGCCCATCGTTATCACGAAGAGTTTCGTTACCCCGTCACGGTTTCTAGCCTATCTCTTTTGCACAACGGTCAACCGAAGGGAACGTCGATGCAGGAGAGGAGCTTCATCAGCGAGATAAGCGGTGTGAGGCGGAAAGCGGCTTTTGCTTTCTTCGGGAGTTTCGCAGTTCTTGCAGCGGCCTTCAGCCTTGCGCTGGCCTCGTCGGCCGCAGCGCAGACCATCATCGACGAGTGGCACAACGTGAAGCCGCCGGCGCCGCCCGCGCTGAAATCTGTCACGATCGATCCGAAGACGACGGCGCTGCTGATCCTCGATTTCAACGGCGCGCAGGACCCGAGCAAGGGGCCGTGCAACGTGAAGACCAAGCCGCGCTGCCTGGCATCCGTTCCCAAAGTGAAGACCCTGCTCGATCAGGCGCGGGCCAAAGAGATGCTTGTCGTTTTCAGCCTGGCGGGCGCCGGTCAGGCGCCGGATATCGCAACCGCGCTGGCACCTTTGGCGAGCGAGCCGATCGTCAAATCCGGGCCGGACAAGTTCATCGGGACCAATCTGCGCAGCATTCTCTCGGACAAGGGCATCAAGACCGTCATCGTCACCGGTACGGCCTCGGAGGGCGCGGTGCTCGATACGGCCACAGACGCGGCGCTCAACGGCATGAGCATAATTCTGCCCGTCGATGGCATGTCGTCCACCGAGCTCTACAGCGAGCAATATGTAGCCTGGCATATGGTCAATGCGCCCGGCGTCGCGCAGAAGACGACGCTCACCAGCATCGACAGAATCAAATTCTAACCCATCGCCGATTGGATAGAGCGCGATGCCGGAAAGTGTCAGGGATTTCGGGCGACACTCGCCTTCTGTGATATAGTATCGCCTGTAATGACGTCTATGCGATAATCCCCTTGGAGGATGCGATTTCATGTCTTTTCGCCAGATGGTTCCCGGCCTGGTGCTGGCTCTTTCGCTGATGTCGGCAACGGCATCCGCCGCGCCGCCCGAGCAAGGCCATGGGGCAGCTGCCAATGGCGGTGGCGTGCTCTCGCTTCTGCCGCCCGATGCGGTAAGCGATCATGTGCTGAATGCCGACGGCAAGACCATGCCCTATACGGCGACGGCGGGAACGCTCGATCTCTTCGGTCAGGATGGTCAGCGCAGCGCCGCCATCTTCTATACGGCCTATGTCGCCAAGAACCGGGATTCCAACCGGCCTTTGACTTTCGTGTTCAACGGCGGGCCGGGTGCAGCATCGGCCTTCCTCAATCTCGGGCTTGTCGGTCCGCGCATCGTCGATTTCGGCGCGGACGGGCGCGACGGCGCCAATGCCAGGCTGGTTGACAACCCGCAAAGCTGGCTCGAATTCACCGATCTCGTCTTGATCGATCCGATTGGCACCGGCTGGAGCCGCACCGCGAAGACGGACGATCAGAATGATTTCTATAGCGTAAGCGGCGATGCCGAAAGCCTGGCCAAGGCGATCGCCCTTTATGTGGCCCACAACAGCCGGGCGGCATCGCCGAAATATATTCTCGGCGAGAGCTATGGCGGATTTCGCGCAGTCAAGGTTGCCAGCAGCCTGCGCGAGGATCAGGGCATCCTGATCTCCGGCATCGTCATGCTCTCGCCGCTGCTGGAGGGACGGTTCGTCTTCGGCGGCGGCGAGGATGCGCTCGGTGCCGCGCTGGAGCTTCCTTCCTTGGCTGCCGCCGAACTGGAACGGAAAAATGCATTCAGCGAGAAGGCGGTGCAGGATGCCCAGGCTTTCGCCTTCAACGAATATCTGCCTACTCTCGCCGGGCCGCCGCCTTCAGGCGATGCCGGTCGTGCCTTCTATGGCCGTGTGGCGTCGCTGACCGGCATTCCGGAGGATGTCGTTGCCAAAAATCAGGGTTTTCTCAGTGAGGTCTATCGCAAGCATTCCGACGGCGGCGGTGCCGACGTGGCGAGCGCCTATGATGCCTCCTTCCTTGCGCCGGATCCCTATCCGCAGTCGGAGGCCGAGCATGGCGGCGATCCGGTTCTGGATGGGTTCGTCCGCGCCTATGGCGGCGCCTTCTCGAGCTATGCCCGTGATGAGCTGGGCTTCCATACCGACATGACCTATACGCTGCTGTCGGCATCGGTGAACAGGGAGTGGAAATGGGGTGGGCACAATGGCGGCTCGCGCGGGACCGCTGGCGCCACCGACGATCTCAAGGAACTGCTGTCGCTCTCGCCATCCTTCCGGCTGATGGTAGGGCAGGGATACAGCGACCTCGTCATTCCCTTCGGCGTCAACAAATATGTGCTCGATCACATGCCGCGGGCCTTTGCCGATCGCATGGCAATGAAGCTCTATCGCGGCGGCCATATGTTCTACACACGGCCGGCGTCGCGCGAACAGTTCACGACGGATGCCAAGGCATTTTACGCCGGGCAGGTAATTAAGGCAGCGCCGGCGGCGCAATCGAACTGACGGAGCCGGCCTTGATGAAAGGAGGCAATGGCACTTCTGGATGAAGGTCGTCTCATATCGGGCTTGATGCTTTCAAGCTCCGGCGCGGCGATGATGCCGGGCATTTCGCGCCCCTGCGGCGGAATGAAAGCAAAGAGCGTTTTTCGCGATTCGAAGAAAAGCGGAAATACTCTAATCGTGCTGTTGCAGCTGAAAGAGATGCTTGATGCGAGAGCTTAGCGAGCTCACGTGGGCGCCATGGACGAGCATATCGGCATTGGCGAACAGATGCTGCTCCGCCTCTATGCGTTTTGCCAGGATAGCGCCGAGTTCTTCGGCAAGAGTCGGCCGGTCGTGCAGCAGCGGCGCCAGACATTCCTCGCCGATCTCGTAGGTGACGACGAAGGTGAGGGCGCGGACGGTCCCGACTTCGCCCGATCCCATTAGCAGCCCGTTCTCACCGAAATAATCCCCCGGCGCAAGGCGCGTCAGCTCGATCTGACGATGCCCTTCGCGGCGAGTGATGCTGACCACGCCCGAGCGGAGGATCGTGAGCGCCCGCATGCGGGCATCCTGTTCGGCGATGACGGCATCCTTGCGATAGGTCCGGCGCTGCATATGCGATGCCAGATGTTCCTTTTCATCTTCGGTCAGCGAAGAAAACAGCGGGATATTGCTGACAAGCCGCCATGGGGTTCCGGGAGCGTGTTGCTTATCATCGGGCGCATCCGTCTTTCGCTCCATCGGAAACATGATCGTGCCGGGGGGATCGGCGAGTTTCAAGCCTGCCGCCTTGGTGTGGCGAAATAGCAGATCATAGATCTCGTTCTTTGCGGCTTGTGTCAGCGACATATCGCGCACGCGAAAAGACAGCTGCAGTTCGATTGCCTGCCCATCGATGGAATTGACGGCGACGCTGGGTTCAGGGTTCTTCTGGATCGAATTGCAGCTGATCAACACGTTTTGCATCACATCCGCGATGATGCGCGGCAGAGCGGTCGGCTGAATCCGAACGGTGACGGTGGCGCCATGGCTCTCATCGGGCGAGGAAAGATTGGTCAGCCGCGTCTTGGCAAGAATGCTGTTTGGAATAACCACCAGATCGTTGGTGCCGCTCAGCAGTTGCGTGGCGCGCCAATTGGTTTCGACGACGCGGCCCTGAATGTCATTTTCGAGGACGATCCAGTCGCCAACGGAATAGGGGCGACCAAGATTGAGTGCGATGCCGGAAAAGACATCGCTCAAGGTGCTCTGCAAGGCGAGACCGAGAATGATGGCGAAGACGCCCGATGTCGCGATCAGCGTGCCGATCGGAACACTGAAAACATCGCCGACGATGGAAAGAATGGCGCCGAGATAGATAATGCCGACGATCAGGTCCTGCAGCAGCCGGCCCTCGCGCGGCTTGCGTTCGAAGATCAGGAACAGCCGCACGAAGGCAATCAGCATCCAGGCGCCGTTGACCCACCAGACGATCTTGGCAAAGCCCGTGAAGGTGCGCAGCGTCACCGAGTCCTGCGGCGGACTCGGCTCATAGGGAACGATGCCGTGATAGAGCAGGAGCACGGTCAGGCAGACGAAGAAGATCATCTGCCCGATCAGGCGGCCTGCGCGCCGATGACGCAGCATGACGCGGCTGACGAACGTGCCGACGACGACCAGAAGGCAGAACTGGACGATCGGATCACCAAGAAGTGCAATGGACATAGGGGCTTGGCCGCACTCGGTCTTTCGGATGGCGGCTAAATTGGCACGAAAGTGGCCGCAGCGCCATATGCAGATAAAGTATGACTAATTGGCGCTGACGCCTTGATCTCAGGGCGTGTACCTTGATAATTAGATGACGATTATCATCTTATATCTGTCATCCCATCCTGCTATTTGCCTTAGAGAGCGCAGAGCTTCGCGCTCCGACATCATCAAGGAATACCCATGACACAGTCTTTCGAGATTCGCGGCGATCTGCTGATCGGCTCAGATTCCACAGGCGGAAACAGAACCGCCCGCGCCGTCAACCCGGCGACCAACGCAAATCTGGAGCCGGCTTTTGCGATTGCCGGCGAGGCCGATGTGGCCAGGGCCTGTGAATTGGCCGCTCAGGCGTTCGATACCTATCGGGCGACAGGCCCCGAGCAGCGCGCGGCATTCCTTGAAAAGATTGCCGACAACATCATGGAGATTGGCGAAGCGCTGATCGAACGCGCGATGGAGGAGACCGGCTTGCCGGCGGCACGCCTGCAGGGCGAACGCGCCCGCACCGTCGGCCAGCTGCGGCTGTTTGCCCAGGTGGTCCGCTCGGGCGAGTGGCTCGATCTGCGCGTCGATCCTGCCTTGCCGGAGCGCAAGCCGCTGCCGCGGTCCGACCTGCGCCTGCGCCAGATCCCGCTCGGTCCGGTCGCCGTTTTCGGCGCCAGCAATTTCCCGCTCGCCTTCTCGGTTGCCGGCGGTGATACGGCTTCGGCACTTGCCGCCGGCTGCCCGGTCGTCGTCAAGGGGCATCTCGCCCATCCGGGTACGGGCGAGCTTGTCGGCCGCGCCATCCGCGCCGCCGTGGTCGCTTGCGGCCTGCCGGAAGGTACTTTTTCGCTGCTGACCGGCGCGAACGAAACCGGTGCTGCGCTGGTGCGTGATCCCCGCATCAAGGCCGTCGGCTTCACCGGCTCGCGCGGCGGCGGCATGGCGCTTGGCGCCATTGCCGCGGCCCGGCCTGAGCCTATCCCGGTCTATGCCGAGATGAGCAGCGTCAACCCCGTTTTCCTGTTCCCGGCAGCACTCGCAGCACGGGCCGAGGCGATCGGCACGGGCTTTATCGATTCCCTGACGCTCGGTGCCGGCCAGTTCTGCACCAATCCGGGCCTGCTTTTCGCAATCGAAAGCCCGGATCTCGACCGCTTCGTCCAGGCCGCCGGCAACGCCCTGACCGGCCGCGCGCCGGCGCCGATGCTGACACCTGGCATTCACGCGGCCTTCGACAAGGGCGTTGCGGCATTGGCGGAACATGAGGCGGTGAAGACCGTCGCTCACGGCGCGCCGGCCGAAGGCGTCAACCGAAGCCCTGGCATCTTCTTCGAGACAGAGGCGGAGGAATTCCTGGCCGACGAGCGTCTGGGCCACGAAGTCTTCGGCGCGGCAAGCCTTCTCGTACGCTGCAAGGACATCGACCAGATGATTGCCGTTGCCGAAAAGCTCGAGGGCCAGCTGACCGCGACGCTGCAGATCGAAGCAGATGACTATGCGACGGCCGCCAAGCTGGTGCCGGTGCTGGAACGAAAGGCCGGGCGCATCCTCGCCAATGGCTGGCCGACCGGCGTCGAGGTCAGCCACGCCATGGTGCATGGCGGACCTTTCCCAGCGACCTCGGACAGCCGCACCACCTCGGTCGGCACGCTTGCCATCCGCCGCTTCCTGCGTCCGGTTTCCTATCAGGATCTCCCGGAAGGTCTGCTGCCGGCGGAGCTGCGGGATGAGGGCGTCAAGGGGCTGCCGCATCTCCTCGACGGCGTGCGCAAGGGTAACTGATCACTGAGGAGCCCCTCATCCGGCCTGTCGGCCACCTTCTCCCCGTTTTGACGGGGAGAAGGGGATAGACGCACCCGCAGCCTTCCTTCCACCCGCCTTCTCATGCGAGAGAACAGAGGTCATTCCCTCGCCCCGCGTGCGGGGAGAGGGCTAGGGGCAATTCCACGACTTAAAGTCAATTGGAACCTCAAACCTCCGCGTAAACAATCCCCGTGAACGAGCCGGCATGGTGCAGCAATTCGCGCTCGCCTGAACCGTCGAGGTTTGCGGAGTAGAGATTGCCGCCGATGTCGGTGAAGAACATGCGGTTGTTCGGAAGATCGAGCGAGAGGCCAATGCCTTCATCGAGACCTTCGAGGACGACTTCGGACGTCGCCGCGATATCGTCCATCTCCGCGCGGTTGACGGTATTGCCATGCGGAAGATTGCCGCGATCGGTCCAATAAATCGTACGGGTGGCAAGATCCAGCTCGAGATCGATCGGTTCCGGCAGCTTGTCGAGCAGGGTTTCGATGTCGCTGCGGTTTGTTGCGGTTTCGCCGGCCGGGATATTGATGCCGGCGCGGAAGATGCGGCCGAGGCCGGCATCCGGCGGTCCCTTCTGGGTCCAATAGATCTGGCCGAGCGGCAGGTCGAGCGCGATGCCGACGCACCAGCGCTCGATATCGGCGCTGTCTTCGGGGCTATCGCCGTTCTGGACGAGGGTTTCGATGTCGCTGCCGTCGATATTGGCGCGCATGACGCGCATACCTTCGCGGTCGCACCAGTAGAGCTTGCCGTTGTCGCGATCGAGCTGGATCTGCTTCGGCGTGACCAGCGTGCTGCCCGGCGGAACCAGCGTGATGTGGTTGCCGCCGTCGAGGTCCATCCGCTCGATGGAGCCGTCATGGGCGTTGTAGTCGTTGCCCATCTCCGTCCAGTAGATCCAGCCGTTCTCGCTGTCGACGAGAATGCCGTCGGGGCTGCGGCCTTGCCGCTGGACGATGAGCTTGAGATCGGTGCCGTCGATGGCGGAGGAGAGGATTCGTCCGTCGTTGATATCGAGGAAAAACAGTCTTTCAATCTTGTCGGTAGTGGTGGCAGGCGTCCGTGCTTCTGCTTCTGACATGAGAGCATCCTTTCGAGGAGGGAGCGGATCTGCGGATCACAGCACGGCAATCATGGCATCGGTTGATGACAGCATCATTCGCCACTGAGATCATACTGAACATCTGTTGCGCTGCAGCAAAGATCAAGGGTAGCGATGTCGCGGGAGCGGCGAGCGGCGTCAAATAACTGTCATCGATCTGATATAAATCCCCATAATTCTTAGGGGCTCTACCAATCTGGACTGAAAATCCGAAGCCGGAGGTGCTTGATATCATGTCGACGCTCCAGCAGATTGCCTTTCGTGCGGGTTGTTCGGTCGCGACCGCCAGCCGGGTCATGAATCGCACCGGTCCTGTCAGCGACGAGATGGTGCGGCGCGTGCGCCGGGCGGCGGCGGAACTTGGCTATCGGGCGGGTGGGCGCACCGGCAACGGCCGGCCGGCAATCGGCGTTCTCATTCCGAGCATCACCAATCCGGTTTTCGCAGCTTCCCTTTCCAGCATTCAGAACCGAGCCCTTCATGCCGGGCACAGCGTGCTCATCGCGCAGTCGAACTACGATCCGGCGCAGGAGGCTGATGCTGTCGCCTCTCTCCTGCAGCAGCAGCCGACCGGTCTTATCCTGACGCTCTGTGATCCCGAACGAAGCCTGGTTCTGCCATCCGCCCTGCCGCCGACCGTATTGCTCGGCAACCTGCCGACCAGCCGCTTCACCGCCGCAGTCGCGACCGACAATTTCGGGGCGGGCCGGGATCTGACCGATCATCTGCTGTGCAGGGGGCACCGCCGCATCCTGTTCATATCGGGCCATTTTTCGGCATCGGATCGGGCGAAGCTGCGCTATCTCGGTTATATCAGGGCCATGGAAGCGGCGGGGCAACAGCCTCTCGATGCACTCGAAATTTCCTTCGTGAACAGCCTCGAACAGCTCGATCTTTCAGATGCGGTTTCGCGGTTCGGCCCGACCGCGATCATCGCTTCCAACGATCTTCTGGCGCTCGGTGTCATGGGCGCACTTCGGCGCCAGGGCCTTTCGATCCCGCGCGATATTTCGGTCGCGGGTTTTGATGGGATTTCTCTCGGCTTTTTGGGGGAGGTTCCCCTGACGACCGTGGAAATTCCGGATGGGACGATGGGAGCGGCAGCGGCCTCGCTGCTGCTCGACATGGCGGAAAATGCCGCGCCGCCGCGTCATCTGACCGTGCCTTATCGGATGCGTGCGGGTGGCACGGTGCGCAATCTCACCCGGCAATCCTGACGCCAGTCTGCGAATGGAAACGCCGCCTCTTGATGAGAGGCGGCGCAATATTTCACGAGTGATCCGTCGATCAGCTGCGCGGCAGCATGCCTCCGACGTCGGAAGCGGCGTCGTCAAGCGCTTCCTTCGGTGCGGCCGAGCCATCAACGATGCGCGAGAGGTTGTCGACGATGGTCTGCGTGACCTTGACGCCGTTAGCGCCCGGGAAGGCGTACCAGGGGATCATGACCGGCATCTGGCTCAAGCCGGCCTGGAAGAGCGGGTTCTTCTTGTAGAAGTCGCCGAGATACTGGGCCGACTTGGCTGCCAGTTCGTTGTTCGGAACATAGCCGGTGCCGGGAACGACGACGGAGGCGCCATAGGGGCCGGCGGCGAACTTGGCAAACTTCCAGGCGGCTTCTTCCTTGACCGGATCATGGGTCAGGATGACGACGGCGTTGCCGCCCGTGGGAAGACGGCCGTTGACCGGGTCGATCAGCGGGATCTTGGCGGTGCGCAGGTCGAACTTGGTGCCGACATTCTTGATGGTGTTGACGAGCGCGCCGGTCGTCTGGAATTCGAAGCCGACCTTGCCGGCAGCGAAGGCCTGTTCGCCTGCAGCCTTGGTGAAGACCGGCATGCCGCCTTCCTTGACGAAGCGCTGGATCATCTCGACGGCCTTCTGGCCCTCGGGACCGTTGAAGGCGACCTTGCTTTCATCGTCGCTCAGCATCTTGCCGCCGGCGCCGAAGAGGAGGGCGGAGAACATCCAGTCGTCGCCCTGCCAGCGGAAGTCCATGCCGTCGACGCCGTTGCCCAGCGCCTTGATCTTGCCGGCGAGCGCGATGACCTCGTCCCAGGTCTTCGGCGGGTTGTCCGGATTACCGCCGGCGGCCTTCACCAGATCGGCATTGTAGTACATGATCGGGTTTGAGGTCGCAAAAGCGAGGCCGACCTGCTTGCCCTTGACCTGGGCGAGCTTCAGGATCGTATCCGAGAAGCCCTGGTCGGCCATGTTGCCCTCTTTCTTGACGAGGGGGCCGAGATCGACGGCGACGTTGCGCTCGTCCATCATGCGCAGGCGGTTGAGGCCGATGAAGGTGACATCGGGCATTTCGCTGGTGCCGGCCTGGCGCAGGATGGTCTGAATGCCTTCCTCATAGGTGGCCGAAGGAGCGGCGAACTGGATCTTGATGTCGGGGTTTTCTTCCATGAACTTCTTCGAGATCGTGTCCATCACGTTCTTGAAGAAGCCGGGCATGGGATAGTGAACCGTCAGGGTGGTTTCGGCGTAAGCCGGGACCGTCACGACCATGGAAATGGCCGCGGCGGCGAGAATCTGGGTGATATGCTTCATCGCTCGTTCTCCGTTTTCGAATTTCGAACCAGTCAGCCTTTGAGACCGGTCATGGTGATGCCCTCGACGAAACGCTTCTGTGCGAGAAGGAATGCTGCGACGAGGGGAATGGTGATGATCAGGGTTGCCGCCATGAGCGCGCCGTAGTCGTCGCCGGCTTCGGCGGCGCGGAAATACATGAGGCCCAGCGGCGGCGTGAAATATTCCTGCCTGGTAATGACGATCAGCGGCCAGTAGAGGTCGTTCCAGTGCGCGACGACCGAGAAGATCGCGAAGGCGGTGACTGCAGGCCAGGCATTCGGCACGATGACGCGGGCGACGATGCCGAGTTCCGACATGCCGTCGAGACGCGCGGCATGGATCAGATCGTCGGGCATGGCACGGAAGAACTGCAGGAACATGAAGATCGCGAAAACCGATATCGAGAAGGGTGCGACGAGAGCCGTATAGCTGTTCAGGAGCGACAGGCTGTTGAAGCCGACATAGAGCGGCAGCGCCGTCGCATGGATCGGGACCAGCAGGCCGAGCATGACCAGCACCATCATCATGCGCGCCGCGGGGAATTTCAGCTTGGCCATGGCATAGGCGCAGGGGATGGCGATCAGCACCTGGAAGAAGAAGATCAGGCCGCAGACCAGGACGCCGTTGAAGAGTAGCGTGCCCATGTCAACCTTGCTGAGCGCCTTGGCGATGTTCTCGACGTAGAAGAAATGCGTCGGGATCAGCTTCAAGGCCGAGGTAAAGATATCGTCCTGCGCCTTGCCGGCGGTCGAGATCATGAAGATGTAGGGCGCGAGGAAGATGAGCGAGCCCAGGATCAGCAAAGCGAGGCGCAGGATGCGGCCGGGTGTGAAGCCTATCGAGGTCATGTGTAATGCACCTGCCGGTCTTGGACGCGATATTGCAGGAAGGTCAGCACCACGAGGATGGCGAGGAAGACCGTGGTCATTGCCGAGGCGTAGCCGACCCGCAGATAGACGAAGCCTTCCTGGTAGATGCTGAAGAGTAGGACTTCCGAAGCATGGTTCGGGCCGCCATCGGTCAGGGCCTTCACCGTGTCAAAGACCTTCACGGCGTTGATGATGCTGATGGTGGTCACGAAGAGCGTCGTCGGCCCGAGCATCGGCCAGGTGACGAGCCAGAAGCGGTCTAATGACGACTTTGCACCATCCACTTCAGCAGCGGCATAGAGTTCTCGCGGGATGGCGGTGAGGCCGGCCAGAAACAGCACCATGTTGAAGCCGACGGATTGCCAGACGCCGATGATCGACAGGCTGTAGAGCGCCGTCGTCGACGAGCCGAGCCAGTTCGGGCCGCGCACGTCGATTTCGCCGAGGAGCGCGTTGATCGGGCCGATCGTCGGATGGAAGAGATATTGCCAGACGGTTGCCATTGCGACGATCAGCGAGGCGACGGGCAGGAAATAGGCCGTGCGGAAGAAGCTGCGGCCGATGCCTTCGCTCTCGATCAGCAGAGCGACGCCGAGGCCCAGCACGATCGAGACGGGCGCGACGATGGCGGTATAGGTTGCCGTGTTCCAGAGCGATTTCATGAAGGCGCGGTCGCGCAGCAGATGTGCGTAGTTTTCGAAGGCGACGAAGCGCAGGCCCTTGTCGCCGAGCTGGAAATCCGTGAAGCCGAGCACGACGACGGCGACGATCGGCACCAGGATGAAAAGCACGATCAGGACGATGGCGGGCAGGGCGAAAAGCAGAGCCGTGCGGGCTTCGCTGCGTTCGCGGGCCGCCGCCGATTGGATCGGCAAGGATGTGGCGGCAATGCTAGCCATGCGCCTTCTCCCGCGTCGCATCGACGGTCGTCGGCCTCGCGCGCAGGCGGCGGCCGTCTTCGGCGAAGACCATCGCCTGTTCGGCCGCGAGCGTCAGTGCAACGGGCATGCCCGCGGACAAGCCTGCGACTTCTGCCGGAGCGAGCTTGACGACCATGGTCTCGCCGATGGCATCGAGCTTGGCATAGAGGATGACTTCGGAGCCCAGGAATTCCATGCGCTCGATATGGGCTGCGAGCGCATCCTGCCGGTTCTGCGCGAGGGTCACGAATTCCGGACGGATGCCGAGCGTGACGTTGCTGCCGGTGGAGCTGCCGTCTTCCAGCGCGAGCCGGATGCCGCCGAAGGCGACGATGCCGTTTTCGGCTAGTGCCGGCAAAAGGTTGATGCGCGGCTGGCCGACGAAGCGGGCCACTTCGACATGGGCCGGATCGTCATAGATCGTCTGGGGCGAAGCGAGCTGCAGCAACTGGCCGCCGATCATGACGGCGACGCGATCCGCCATCGACAGCGCTTCGGCTTGATCGTGCGTGACGTAGACCGTAGGCACGCCGGCGCGGCGATGCAGGTCGACGATCTCGCCGCGGGCATGGACGCGCAGGTTGGCATCGAGATTGGAAAGCGGTTCGTCCATCAGGAAGACGGCGGGACGCCGTACCATGGCGCGGGCGAGCGCCACGCGCTGCCGCTGGCCGCCGGACATCTGGCCGGGCTTGCGGTCGAGCAAATGGTCGATCTTCAGCGAAACAGCCATTTCGCGGACATCGCGGATGATGCCCGTGCGGGCGGCGCGCTGGCCGGGGATCAGCGAGCCGATAAAGGGCAAGCGCTGCGCGCGCGACAGGCGGCGCATGGCGAGCGGCACGGCAATGTTTTCCGAGGCCGTCAGATGCGGATAGAGCGCATAGGACTGGAAGACCATGGCGATGTTACGATCGGCCGCGGCAACGCCTGATACGTCGCTGCCGCCGAGGACGATCTCGCCGCGGTCGGCATGGTCGAGTCCTGCGAGGATACGCAAAAGCGTGCTCTTGCCGCAGCCGGACGGGCCGACAAGCGCAATGAACTCACCGGGCTGCACCTCGAGATCGACGCCCTTGAGGATGGCGTTGCCGCCGAAGGATTTGGCAATGCCGCGAAGCGAGAGCGCGCTCATTCGGTCGGTTCCTTTGTCTTGGGGGCGGCTTGCGGATAGACTTCCATGACGACGTCATCGAGGAAGTAGGCGGTCATGCCCGGCACGGCGACGAGTTCGGTCGAGACCGTCTCGCCAAGCTCGTGGATCGCCGCGCCGATCAGGCGTTCGCCCGGCATTTCGCGTTCCATCTTGTCGAGGATGAAGGCGCCGGGCGGCGCCCAAACCAGGTTCGTATCGTTGAAGCGGCCTTCCCAGGTCCAGTGCAGGTGGCCGCTGCCGAAGAGGGCGACGTCGTGGGCCGCTATCAGGTCGTAGAGGCGGCGGCGCTGCGAGGGACGCACACTCCAATAGCCGGTATCGCCTTCGTCCGGCGCATCGACGAAGAGCGGCTTGTGGGCAAAGAGGGCAACACGGCGGTCGCCGCGGCTTTCGAGCATGTCCTGAAGCCAGTCGAACTGCTTCTGCTCTTCGGCATCCTCGAAGCCCATCAGCAGGCTGTTGAGGCCGATCAGCCGCCAGTTGCCGACGTCCTTTGCCCAGTAGTCCGGGCCGACGAGGCGGCGCCAGCGCTCCAGCCGCTCGGGGTTGACCGGCTGATAGGATCCGGGCAGGTGACCGACATCGTGGTTGCCGGGCACGATGAGCATCGGCACCGAAACCTGCCGCATCAGATCCATGGAAAATAGGAGATCTTCGTCCTTGTCGGCGCCATCGACGCTGAGATCGCCGCTATGAACGACGAGATCGGCGCCGCTTGCCTCGATCCATTTCGCGAGCGGCTCCCAGTTGCCGTTGAAATGCGGCTTGTTGGGGCTCAAATGGGTATCGGTGATCTGGATGATCTTCACGGCGCTTCTCCGAAGTCTTCAGAATGGTGCGCCTGCGGAAGGGATTGCCTTCAAATGGGCGCGTCTATGCGCTCTCTTTAGAAGGCGCCTATGTCAGTCAGGTAACAGGTCTTTTCAGCTGTTTTTCAGTTTTGTCACATCGCCGTCAAACGAGGCTGCGTCCGTGTCATGCCGAATGGAAGCACTATACGAGGTGGCTGCACTGCTATAGATCGTTACGAAAGGGGTCAGACATGTCAGACGAACGAAGCCGCATCACCAAACTCGAGGAAACGGTCGCCCATCAGGCGAAGACGATCGAGGAGCTTTCCGACCAGATTGCCGAGCAATGGAAGGTGGTCGAGCAGACCAGGCAAAAGCTCGGCCGGCTGACCGAGCGGTTTCTGACGCTGGAGGAGCAGTCGCTCGACGCGCCTGCCATCACCAAGCCGCCCCATTACTGAACAAAGCCGTCATTTCGTTCACGTTTCGGTGTTACACGCGGCCGTGCGTAACATTGAGCCTTGCCTTTCCGTATCTCCTTCTGACCGAAGCGTTTAGAATGACGGTCGAGAGGAGAGTGTCATGAAGACTTTATCGACAGATATGATCCGCATCGGTTCAGCGCGGGTCGCGCGTTTTGCCGGCCTCACTGCAGCCGCCGTGCTGCTCGGCGCTGTTGCGCTGCAATTTGCCGGTCGCGCATCGGCCGAGGACGCGCGCATCATTCCGCCGCCGAACATGGACGAAAAGGCCGTTGCCCCCAGCACGGAAACGGCGGTGCTTGCCGGCGGCTGCTTCTGGGGCGTCCAGGGCGTCTTTCAGCACGTCAACGGCGTCATCAGCGCCACGTCCGGCTATACGGGCGGCAGCAAGGATGCCGCTCACTATGAAATGGTAAGCTCGGGCGAGACAGGCCACGCCGAATCCGTTCGTATCGTCTTCGATCCGCACAAGATCAGCTATGGGCACTTGCTGCAGATCTATTTCTCGGTCGCGCACGATCCGACGGAACTGAACTATCAGGGGCCGGATACCGGCACGCAATATCGTTCGGCCATCTTCCCGACCAGCCAGTCGCAGGCCGATATTGCCCGCGCCTATATCGACCAGCTCAACCATGCCAAGGTCTTCGATGCGGCTGTTGTCACCAAAATCGAACCTGCGCGGCAATTTTATGCCGCCGAGGATTATCATCAGGATTTCCTGACGACGCATCCGAGCTATCCGTATATCGTCATCAACGATCTGCCGAAGATCAAGAACTTGCAGCATCTCTTTCCTAAGGATTATCGCGCCGACCCGGTTCTGGTGACGGCGAGCGCCGGCGTGAAATAATCGCCGACACGATCAAGATCAATCTGCGGGAATCGCTCGGCGAAACGGACCTGCCGCCGCTGCCGCAGCCCAAGGATTCCTGCTGATGTAAAAAATCAGCAAAAATATTCGCGGGGCGATGGAATAGAATCCGGCGTGCTTCCGTATATAGGTGTATGGAACGCAAAGGACGCACATTCGATGTTTTGGGGCAGCTCGGTTCGCTGAGACGATACGCCCGCTCGCTCGTGCGCAACGCGGACGAGGCCGAGGATCTGGTGCATGACGCGCTGGTCAAGGCCTTTGAGCGCAAGGCATCTTTCAGGCGCGACGGCAATCTGCGCACCTGGCTGTTGTCGATCCTGCACAATGTGCATATCGACCGGCTGCGCCAGAAGAAGTCGCTGAACCGTCGCCATGAAGAGGCGGCGGCCGAGCTGGAGACGGCATTGCCGGCATCGCAGGACCATACGGTGCGTTTGACCCAGGTTCGCGAAGCATTCTTCAGTTTGCCCGAAGAGCAGCGCGAGGCGCTTCATCTCGTGGCGATCGAAGATCTCTCCTATCAGGAGGCGGCGGCTGCGCTCGGCATTCCTGTCGGTACTCTGATGTCCCGCATTGCGCGGGCGCGGACAAGCCTGCGCAATTTCGAGGAGGTCACCTCCAGGGTTTCACATCTGCGGCTTATCGACGGAGGCGGCAATGAAAATCGTTGATCCGATTATCGATGCCGATCTCGATGCCTATGTCGATGGCGAGCTCACCCTTGCGCGCCGCGTCGAGGTGGAATCCTATCTCTCCGAGCATCCCGAGATTGCGGCCAAGGTGATGGCCGACATGAGCATTCGCGGCGAGTTGCGCATGGCGCTGGCCGGAGAAGCTCATGTGGTCCGGGCAGAAACGCGGGAGGCCGCGCGGCGGCTGGAGCGCGGGCTGGTCTATGGGCGCATGCTCGGCTCCTTCCAGCGCGTTGCCGCCATTGCCGTGCTGGTAGGGTCGGGATGGGTGGCTCATACGTCTTTCGGCGCCTTTACGGCGAGCGAGGTCAGTGCGTCCACACGGCCGCCGGCTTTTATCGACGACGCAGTGCGCGCCTATCGGACGACGGCCGTGCGCGAGGAGATCAAGCCGCAATCGGCGTCTGCGAATTACAATCCGGATCAAATCCGCGCGTCTACGGCAATCATCTTGCCGCAGCTGCCGAGCGATTGGCGCGTCACCGATGCGCAGATCTATCCGTCCGAATTCGGTCCGAGTGTCGAAATGATGGTCGATGCCGGCAAGGATGGGCATTTGTCACTATTCGCCGTCCGTCCGGGCACGTTCGCCGTCAAGGATGTCAGTCACATCAAGCGTGACGATGTCCAGGCTGCCTACTGGCAGATCGGCGAAGTCGCCTATGCACTGATCGGTAACGGCCAGGCGGGTCAACTCGACGGCGATGCCGAAAAGCTCGCCCGCAGCCTGTACTAATTCGAGTTAAAGGAGAACGACCATGAACCCGACCAATCCGCGATACGGCTACGGAGCCGGCGCAGGCTCGCAGGCGCTCTTCGACGAAGGGCTGCGCCGGCACATGCTGCGCGTCTACAACTATATGGGCGTCGGCCTTGTCGTGACGGGTATCGTCGCGCTGATCGTCGGCACGACGCCGGCACTTTACGTGCCGATCTTCCAGAGCCCGCTGAAGTGGGTGGTCATGCTGGCGCCGCTTGCCTTCGTATTCTTCTTCTCGTTCCGCATCCAGTCGATGTCGGCCAGCACGGCGCAGATGATGTTCTGGGCCTTCTGTGCGGTCATGGGCCTGTCGCTGGCTTCAGTCTTCCTGGTTTTCACCGGCACGAGCATCGCGCGCACCTTCTTCATCGCCGCGACCATGTTCGGCGCGACCAGCCTCTACGGCTATACGACGAAGCGCGATCTTTCCAACATCGGCTCGTTCCTGATGATGGGCCTGTTCGGCGTGATCATCGCCAGCATCGTCAATATCTTCCTGGGTTCGAGCGCCCTGCAGTTCGCCATCTCGGTCATCGGTATCGTCGTCTTCGTCGGCCTGACCGCCTGGGATACCCAGAACATCAAGGAGCAGTATGCCGAAAACTACGATCAGGAATCGCAGCAGAAGCTCGCCGTCTTCGGTGCCCTGTCGCTCTACCTGAACTTCGTCAACATCTTCCAGCTGCTGCTGAACTTCACCGGCGAGCGGGAGTAGTTTGAAATTGCCTGCTTGAGCATGGTCTGCGCTAAAGGGCACTCCACGCCTTTGGTGATCATGCTCCGGTAATGCGTCTCCCTGGGGGCTTGTTGAGACGCATGACGCGCCTGCAGTATCTGCGCCGATACTGCAGGCGCAACTTTTTTTGAGGAATGGGAAACCGGCCCAAGGCACTACATCGGGAGCTTCGCCGCACCGCTGAGGGGTGGCGAGGCCGAGTTGATGAAGGGAGGCCGATTTCGCAGCCATCTTCGCCGCCGAGCGGCAAAGGGGAAAGGTGCCGGACTAAGAAGAGCACTGGTCAAAGAAAAGGCCCGGTAGCGCATATCTGCTGCAACCGGGCCTTCAATCATTTTTGGATGTCAGGCCCCTCGTCCGTCAGGAGAGCGCCATGATCCTACCACTCGGCGACGCTACCGTCCTCGTGGCGCCATACGGGGTTGCGCCAGCGGTGGCCTTCCTTGGCGCGTTCGATGACATAGGCTTCGTCGACTTCGATGCCGAGGCCCGGACCCTGCGGGATCGAGACGAAACCGTCGGCATAGTGGAACACTTCCTTGTTGGAAATGTAGTCGAGAATGTCGTTGCCCTTGTTGTAGTGGATGCCGAGGCTCTGCTCCTGAATGAAGGCATTGTAGCTGACAGCATCGACCTGCAGGCAGGCGGCAAGTGCGATAGGCCCAAGCGGGCAATGCGGCGCCAGCGCCACGTCATAGGCTTCGGCCATGGCCGCGATCTTGCGGCATTCGGTGATGCCGCCGGCATGGGAGAGATCGGGCTGGAGAATGTCAACATAGCCGTCCGACAGCACCGACTTGAAATCCCAGCGCGAATAGAGCCGTTCGCCAAGCGCAATCGGCGTCGAACAATGGTTGGCGATTTCCTTCAGAGCCTCGCGGTTTTCCGACAGGACCGGCTCTTCGATGAAGAGCAGCTTATAGGGCTCCAGCTCCTTTGCGAGCACCTTGGCCATCGGCCGGTGGACGCGGCCGTGGAAATCGACGCCGATGCCAATATAGGGGCCGATCGCCTCGCGGATGGTGGCGATGGTCTCGACGGCCTTCTCCACCTTGTCATAGGTGTCAACGATCTGCATTTCCTCGCAGCCGTTGAGCTTGATGGCCTTGAAGCCGCGGGCAACGACCTCCTTGGCATTGTTGGCGACGTCGGACGGACGATCGCCGCCGATCCAGGAGTAAACCTTGATCTTGTCGCGCACCTGGCCGCCTAGCAGCGAATGGATCGGCTGGCCGAGTGCCTTGCCCTTGATGTCCCAGAGCGCCTGGTCGATGCCGGCAAGCGCCGACATGTGGACGGCGCCGCCGCGATAGAAGCCGGCGCGGTACATGACGTTCCAGTGATCTTCGATCAAGAACGGATCCTTGCCGATCAGATAATCTTCCAGTTCGTGCACGGCGGCCTGCACCGTGAGCGCGCGACCCTCGACCACGGGCTCGCCCCAGCCGACGATGCCTTCGTCGGTCTCGATCTTCAGGAACAGCCAGCGCGGGGGAACGATATAGGTCGTCAGCTTGGTGATTTTCATGGGAATGATTCCGTTTGGCTTTGAGTTATGTCAGCGGCGAAGCCGCAGATCTCCGGGTTTCGGGATTCGTTTTCCGGCTTTTGTCCGGCCGTCGTTCAACGGCGAGATCGCGGGCGGCAAGATCGAGCATGCGATGGGCGCAGGCGCGGGCG
Source organism: Hyphomicrobiales bacterium (assembly GCA_900468625.1). Lineage (GTDB taxonomy): Bacteria > Pseudomonadota > Alphaproteobacteria > Rhizobiales > Rhizobiaceae > Rhizobium. The sequence continues at coordinate 512,861 of UBUL01000001.1, read as the reverse complement.
GCATCGCGGTCGCGCAGGCGCAGCGCCTCGACAAGTTCGCCGTGAACGGCGATCGCCTCGTCGCGGCTATCGGCTGCGACGTTGGAGGCGTGCAGCGCATATTTGAGGCCGGCATGCATGGCGCTGGACAGGCGCTGGAACACCTGATTGTGGCTGGCGCCGAGCAGCACCTTGTGGAAGGTCACGTCGGCCTCGGTAAAGCTCTCCGGGTCATCGCCGCTGTCGCGCATCTGCTGCCATGCGTTCTCCAGATCGGCAATCTCGCGCGCCGTGGCGCGCTCCGCCGCATATTCTGCGGCAGCAGGTTCTATGGTGCGGCGGGCCTCAAGAATGGAGCCGAGAATGTCGAAATCGGCGATATGGGGACCCATCCATTCGAGCACATCCTGATCGAGAATGTTCCAATCGTCCTTGTCGCAGACGCTGGTGCCGATACGCGGCTTGCCGCGCACCAGCCCTTTCGATTCCAGCACTTTGAGGGATTCGCGGATAACCGTGCGGCTGACGCCATAAATTTCGCAGAGATCGTTTTCGCGCGGCAGGGTCGAGCCGGAGGCATAGCGTTCGGCGCAGATGTCTTCGGCGATCGCGGCTGTCACGTTTCTGCGCACGCGCGGACGGCGCGCGGGCTGAGCCGATAAGTCGTGCCCCTGTCTTTCGAGCGATTCCACCCTATCTCCTCCACACCGTTTCGCATGCTTTCCCGAATACCTCTCGACGAGAGACGGGCGGGTCTTCCCTGCGGGCGATGCCTAGCCGCGTTTCGCGACTGCATGGATGTAATGATACGGCAATCATCATACATTGGCAATATGCTTGTATGATGATTTAGAGTTCTGTTCGCGAGCAATCCGCGGCGCAGTGCTTTTCAGGATCGACGCTGCATCTGTTATGGCGGCGTCGTCTTCGACGTATAGAAGGACTACGATGCCCGCGCGGGTGGCGCCAATACCGCTTGCGATCGGTAATCCCGGGGAGGCGGCGATTCTGCTCCCATATTTCATTCAACAACAAGGAGGACGACATGCAGATCAATCGTACAGGTTCGGCTCAATGGTCCGGCGGTTTGAAGGACGGCAAGGGTCAGATCTCGACACAGAGCGGCGCGCTCAATCATTATCCTTACGGTTTCGCCAGCCGCTTCGAGGGCGTTCCCGGCACCAATCCGGAGGAGCTGATCGGCGCAGCCCATGCGGGTTGCTTCACGATGGCGCTGTCGCTGATCCTGAATGAAGCAGGCTTTACCGCCGAAAGCATGGAGACAACGGCCAAGGTTACGCTTGAAAGCGTCGAAGGCGGATTTGCCATCACCGCGATCCATCTGACGCTGACGGGCAAGGTTCCCGGCGCCGACGAGGCAACTTTCACCGAACTCGCCAACAAGGCCAAGGCGGGTTGCCCTGTGTCTAAGGCGCTTGCTTCCGTACCGATCTCTCTGGAAGTTCACGCCGCGTAAGCGGCAATTTCAGATCTCGCGTCGCGCTGGTTGGCGCGGCGCGTTTGGTGTATGGTTGCACACTTGCGGCTTTGCGCTGTCATTTTCACTGAAATGCAGTGCTTAAGAGGAGGGGCGAATGTCTGGAATTCTCTTAATTCATGTCGTCATAAGTTTGATTGCCATCATCAGTGGCGTCGTCGTCGCCCAGGGATTTCTCACGGGCAACCGTCATAATCGATCGACGCTCGTCTATATGCTGACCACCGTTCTCACCAGTCTAACGGGATTTCTGTTCCCGTTTCACGGCGTCACGCCTGCGATCATCGTCGGCACTGTCTGTCTTCTCATCTTCATCCCGACGGCGCTGGCGCGCTACGGGTTTCATCTTGCCGGCATCTGGCGTCCCGTCTTCGTGATCGGCGCCCTGGTGCTGCTCTTCTTCAACTGTCTCGTATTGATCGTTCAGTCGTTCCAGAAGATACCGGTGCTCAATGCGCTGGCGCCGAATGGCAACGAGCCGCCGATATTGGTCGCGCAAGCGGTGTTGCTGCTGGTGATCCTGTTCGTCGGCTTTTTCAGCCTTCGCCGTTTTCGTCCGGCGCTCGTCGGCGTCTGAGCAGGCAACTTTCGCTGCTGCGACAAAATGCCGGATACTTTCGCTGCGTTCCGCGAGGAACGTTGTCGATGATTTAACTCTTGTTTCAAGTTGTTCGGCGCAATCTCAGTTTATTCAATAGCATCTGAAAACCGCCTGCAGTTGCAGGCGGTTTTCTTGACATCGGCGCTCTAATGGTTTACGAGTGACG
>UBUL01000001.1:228948-510612 GCA_900468625.1 Hyphomicrobiales bacterium | reverse complement strand
CGTCACTCGTAAACCATTAGGCCTGCTCATGCTCGAACTTTCCGATGTCAGCGTCGATCCCGCCCGTCAGGAAAACATAACGCGCATTCTCGATTCCGCCGAAAAGCTGTTTCGCCACTATGGCTACAGCAAGACGAACGTCGCCGATATCGCGCGGGATCTCGGCATGTCGACGGCGAATATCTATCGTTTCTTCGGTTCCAAGACGGAAATCCATCAGGCCATTTGCGGGCGCATGCTCGGGCAGAGCTATCAGATGGCCCTCTCCATCCGCAATCAGCCCATCAGCGCCGCCGACCGGCTGCGGGCCTATATCATGGCCCAATACAAAATGACGATGGAGGCCATGCTGGACGAGCAGAAGGTCCACGAGATGGTCGTCGTCGCCATAGAGCGTGATTGGCACGTCATCGAAAAACACATCGATCGTATCCACGATCTGATCGCCGAGATCATTGCCGAGGGCATTGCCGCCGGTGAGTTCTACGCGCAGGACCCCTATGTCGCGTCCAAATGCTTCGGCGCGGCGACCATCAATCTCTGTCATCCGCAGATGGTGGCCCAGTGCCTCGCCAAGACAAATCGGGCCGAGCCCGAAGATCTTATCGAGTTCGCCATCAGAGCCTTGAAGAAATAGCAATGCGCTCCGGACGCCCGGCGTGTTTCCACTCATTGTTCGATTTTAGGAGAGCGACATGGTTTCGCTGACGACCAACACCCTACGGGCCATCGCCGGCGTGACTTTCTTTGCCGCCTTGGGGCTTGGGCTTTCGGGCTGCAACGAGAAAAAGGAAGAGGCGGCGGAGGTGATCCGGCCGGTGAAGGTGGTCGAGATCGCCCAGGCGGATACGACGCGCAAGCTCGATTATTCCGGCGCCGTGCGTGCGCGGACGGAAATGAATCTCGGCTTCCGGGTCAATGGCAAGATCGTCGAGCGCAAGGTGGATATCGGCCAGAGGGTGAAGCCCGGCGACGTGCTCGCCCGCATGGACCCGACCGATTATGTCCTTGCCGTGCGTCGTTCGCAGGCCGATCTGGATTCGGCGGAAAAGCAGGTGCAGACAACGGAGCTTGCCCGCAATCGCGCGCAGACGCTGTTCGCCAAGAACGTCACCTCCAAGTCGCAGCTCGAACAGGCCGAACTTTCTTATGAGCAAGCCGTTTCGACGCGGGATTCTGCGGCCTCGGCGCTGACCGAAGCCAAGAACCAGGTTGCCTATGCCGAGCTGACGTCGGATATGAACGGTATCGTCACGACCATCAACGCCGATGTCGGCCAAGTGGTCAGTTCCGGCACGCCTGTCATCACCGTTGCCGTCGATGGCGAAAAGGAAGTGCAGGTTGCCGTGCCGGAAATGGACATCGCCCAATTCAAGGTCGGCAAGGATGTCAAGGCGCGCTTCTGGTCCGACTCGGCGCTGGTGCTCGACGGCAAGGTGCGCGAAGTCTCCGGCAGCGCCGATCAGTCGCGCACCTTTGCGGTGCGCGTGAGCCTGCCGAACGATCCGCGCGTGCTGCTCGGCATGACCGCGACGATCGAGGCGCTTGCCGGCAACACTCAGCCCTATGTTTCCATTCCGTTGAGCGCGCTGGCGCAGAAGGACGGACAGAAGATCGTCTGGCTCGTCGATCGCAGCGCCGGCACCGTTCATTCCCGCGCCATCAAGGTTGCCGATTTCGCCGATGACGGCGTCAGGGTTGCCGATGGTCTTAAGGCCGGCGATGTCGTCGTTGCCGCCGGCACGCAATTCATGACCGAGAACATGAAGGTCAAGCTTCCGGCTGCATCAGCCCAGCAGGCCTCCGCTGAAACCAAAGCCGCTTCGGCGGATATCGTACGCTGACCCGGATCGAGGGGACGACATCATGTCCATCAATAGCACTTCCGGCGAGAGGAAACGGTTCAATCTGTCGCGTTGGGCGATCGCCCATCCCAGCATTGCGCGTTTCCTGTTCGGGCTCATCATCATCGCCGGCGCGCTCGGTCTTACCCATATGGGCCAGAAGGAAGACCCGGATTTCACCTTCCGCGTCATGGTCGTGCAGACCGTGTGGCCAGGCGCCTCCCTGCAGGACATGGAAGACCAGGTGGTCAACAAGATCGAGCGCAAGCTTCAGGAGACGCCGCATCTCGATTGGGTCAAATCCTATACCCGTGCCGGCTTCGCCATCACAACCGTCCAGATCAAGGGCAACACCAACACTGCCGAGGTGAAGGACGCCTTCTACCAGATCCGCAAGAAAGTCGGCGATATCGGCAACGAGCTGCCGTCCGGCCTGCTCGGTCCTTATTTCAACGATGAATTCGGCGATACCTTCATTACGCTGCATTCGATCAGCGGCGACGGCTACAGCTATCCGGAACTGAAGAAGTTCGCCATCCAGGCGCGCGACATGCTGCTTTCGACGCCCGGCGTCGAGAAGGCGACCATTATCGGCGACCAGGCGGAGCAGATCTATATCGATGTCTCCTCCAAGGTTCTGGCCGAGCGCGGGCTGACGCTCAACGACCTGAAGAACGCCATCGTCGGCCAGAACAATGTCGATCCGGCTGGCACGGTCGACACCAGCACGCGCTCGGTGCGCATTTCGGTCGGGGGCGATGTCAACAAGGTTGAAGATATCAAGAATCTGCGGCTCAAAGCCGGCGGCCAGGTGACGCGCCTTGGCGACATCGCCACAGTCACCGCCGGGTTGCAGGACCCCTATACCGCCAAGTTCCTTTATAACGGCCATCCGAGCGTGCAGCTCGGCGTCGTCATGGCCAATGGTTTCAAGGTGACCGATGTCGGCAAGTCGGTGGAAGAAACCTACAAGCGCTTCGAGGCTTCCCTGCCGGTTGGCGTTCAGGTCGATCAGATTTCAAACCAGCCTGATGTCGTGACCGACGCGATCAGCGAGTTCATGCATGCGCTCGGCGAAGCTCTCATCATCGTGCTGATCGTCTCGTTCCTGTCGATCGGCTGGCGCTCCGGCCTGGTGATCGCCATCGCCATTCCGCTGGTGCTGGCGGCGACCTTCGCCATCATGTACGAATTCGGCATCGACCTGCAGCGCATCTCGCTCGGCGCGCTCATCATCGCGCTCGGCCTGCTGGTCGACGACGCCATGATCGTGGTCGAGCTCATGGAGCGCAAGCTGGAAGAGGGGCTGGTGAAACTCGATGCCGCGAGCTTCGCCTATTCCTCGACCGCCTTCCCGATGCTGACGGGCACGCTGATCACCACGGCCGGCTTCATTCCGGTGGGCTTTGCGGCGTCGACGGCCGGCGAATACGTCCGTACCCTGTTCTACGTCGTCGGAATCGCGCTCGTGGTCTCCTGGTTCGTGGCCGTCTACTTCACGCCATGGCTCGGCTATATGATCCTCAAGCAGCGGCACCATGCCGGCGAGCATCATGACGTGTTCGACACGCGCTTTTATCGCCGCCTGCGGACCTCCGTTACCTGGGCCGTGCGTCACCGCGTGATCGTGCTGCTTCTGACGCTCGCCGCCTTCGTCGGCAGTCTGTGGTCGTTCCAGTTCATTCCGCAGAACTTCTTCCCGCAGTCGTCGCGTCCGGAAATCCTCGTCGACCTATGGCTGCCTGAGGGCACCAGCATCAAGGAAGTCGAGCGCCAGGCCCAGGCGCTGGAAGCCCGCATGGCCGACGATCCGGACAAGCGCTTCATCGCGACCTATGTCGGCCAGGGCGCGCCGCGCTTCTTCCTGCCGCTCGATCAGCAGCTCACCAACCCGAACTATGCCCAGATGCTGGTCATGGCCAAGGATGAGCCGGCCCGCGAGCGTCTGATCGCCAAGATGCGCGGTATATTGGCTTCGGACTTCCCATCCGTCCGCGGCAAGGTCGACCGCCTGTTCCTCGGTCCTCCCACGGGCTGGCCCGTGCAGCTGCGCATCATGGGTCCGGACCGGCAGGAGGTTCGCCATATCGCCGACCAGGTGAAGCAGCGCTTTGCTCAGAATCCGCTCCTCGGCGCCATCCATGACGACTGGCTCGAGCCGGTGCCGGCCATGAAACTGGTAATCGATCAGGATCGCGCCCGCGCTCTTGGCGTTACCTCGCAGCGTATCCGCCAGATGCTGCAGGCCTCCATGTCCGGCTTCACGCTCGACAATTATCGCGAAGGCGAGGAAACCGTCGGAATCGTTGCCCGCGAGCCGGAGGCAAGCCGCCACCTGCTGACCTCGGTCAACTCCGTCTATATCCCGACCGACTCGGGCGGCTTCGTGCCGCTGTCGCAGGTCGCCAAGATCGTGCCCGTGATGGAGCAGGGTATCGAATGGCGCCGCGACCGCCTGCCGACCATCAGCGTACGGGCGACGCTGCCCGACAATGTGCAGTCGAACGATGTGACGGCCAAGCTCTACAACGACATGGCCGATCTCAGGAATAGCCTGCCGGCCGGTTACAAGATCGAGATCCAGGGCGGTGCCGAAGACAGCGCCGAAAGCCAGGCCTCGATCGCCGCCAAGGCGCCGATCATGCTCGTCATCATCGTCGTGCTCCTGATGGCGCAGCTGCAGCATTTCGGCAAGGCGATGCTGGTGCTCGCCACCGGTCCGCTCGGTATCATCGGTGCGGCCGGCGCCCTCCTGATCAGCGGCGCTCCCTTCGGCTTCGTCGCGATCCTCGGCGTCATCGCCCTGCTCGGTATCATCATCCGCAACTCGATCATTCTCGTCGATCAGATCGACCAGGATATCGCGGCGGAGATGGACCGTAAGGAGGCGATCATCGGTTCGGCCGTGCGGCGTTTCCGCCCGATCATGCTGACGGCACTGACGGCCGTGCTCGCCCTGATCCCGATCTCGCGCGGCGTCTTCTGGGGGCCACTCGCCTACGCCATGATGGGCGGCATTCTGGTCGCGACCGTGCTGACGATCTTCGTGCTGCCAGCCGGCTATGCCCTGTTCTTCGGCCGCGAACCGAAGAGGAAATCGGAGCAGCCGCCGGCCAAGGAGCAGGCCGGCGAGGAGCAGGATGCGATCCGCCTGCCGCCGGCAGTGGCGGCGGAGTAGGGCACCTGAAAACAAACCCCGGCTTTCAGGCCGGGGTTTTTCGTTCGAACTGGTTGGAGTATCTCCGCCGCAAACGGAACTGCGGCAATGTCCTAAAGCTTTTCCGCTTCTCTTCGAATCGCGAAAACGCTCCATCCCTTTGTTTTGCGCAATTCCGGACGGAAAACCGCTTCGCACTTTTCCTGGAATTGCCCTAGATCAGCGGCAGAATCGTCTGCTTGCCATCGGCGATTTTGAGAATCGTCAGCGTTCCGCCCATGGAAACCGCCGTATCGATGCCGATGCGGCTCAGACCGAAAATCGGATGGGAACTCGGCGTGTGACCGTGGATCACCAGCAGCGGCAATTGCGGTCCGCCCGACAGAAACGGTTCGCGAATCCACATCAGATCCTCGTCCGTCTGCTCGCTCAACGCAATGCCCGGCTGGATGCCGGCATGGACGAAAAGCGTCGAGCCGAAAATGACGGCTACGGCGAGTGAACGCAACAGATCGATATGCGCTGCCGGCATCGCCTCCAGCACCGTGTCGCGCAGTTTTTCAATGCTGTAGCCGAGGTCGAAAAGCATATGTCTGGCATCGATGCCATAGGAGGCGAGCGTCGGCCGCGCGCCGAATTCCAGCCAATGGATATTGGCATCGGGATCGTCCAGAAAGTGCAGGAAGACATCGTCGTGATTGCCGCAGAGCGCATGGCGGTCGAAACTTTCGGGCGGCGGTGCGCAGAGATGGGTAAGGACGTCGCCGGAGCGCGGGCCGCGATCGACATAATCGCCGAGATACATCAGCAGCTTCCGGCCGGGAAGGCTGCGGGCATCTTCGACGATGCGCCTTTCAGCCTCGACCATCTCGTCGTAGCAGCCGTGGATATCGCTCAGCGCATAGATCGCCGTGTAGTCACGTCCGGTGAGGTCGATACGGTTCCGTTGCTGCTGCATGAAATCGACCGTTCCTGCCGAGTCGTGCCTGAACGGCCGCGGCAGTCCCATTGCTTGACATGGCGTCGGGAAACCCGCCTTCGGCGAGCCCATATGGGACGGTATTCCAAGCATCGATCCGCCGCAAGTCTTACGGGTGCGGGCATTGGTCTGAACCGTTGAAATCGCAGCGAAATTTAGCGCCGTCTTCGGGCGGCGTGCATTGCACCGCCGCCCGAATGATGAGGATGTTCAACCGTGATAGGCGGCTTCCAGGCCGGCAATATCGAGCTTGACCATCTGCATCAAGGTCTGCATGACGCGAGCCGCCTTGGCCGGGTCCGGATCGGCGATGTATTTGCTGAGTACGGCTGGCACGACCTGCCAGGAGACGCCGTAGCGGTCCGTTACCCAGCCGCATTCCACCGGCGCTCCGCCATCGGTAAGGCCATCCCAGAGGCGGTCGACCTCCGCTTGATCGACGCAATCCACCTCCAGCGAGATCGCGTGGTTGAACTCGATGCGGTTGCCGCCGTTCAGCGCCATGAAGCGCTGGCCGGCAAGCGTGAACGTCACGACCAGGACCTCGTCGGGCTTGCCGGCGGGCGTGTCGATAATATTCTTCTGCACATGATCGATACGGGAATTCGGGAAGAGCGAAACATAAAAATTTGCTGCTTCCTCCGCTTCTCGCGCAAACCACAGGCATGGGGCGATCTTGGACATTGGTGCTCCTCTTTCGGATGGCTTCTCTTCGCAGCCAGGACATGATGCCGAAAGGCGTGAGCGGCCTTCCGACGACATCATGCTCTACCTCGTTGATTCTGGAGCGGATTCAGATTTCAGGTCGAACAGACCTGAAATCATCCGGCTCCAGGCAACCAGAGAACGTTTGAAAGAGCGAGATTCCGACAATGAGGATTTGAAAAATGCTTTCAAGGCTGTGCAGGCAAGCAGAGTTGTTTGCTCGGCTTGCGATGTTCACGGAAGGCGGCAGTGATGGCGCGCAGGCTGTCCCTGGATTTCGGATCGGACAAAGAGGAATGCAGCACGAGCGACAAGGATGGAAGCGGCGGCAGGCCAAGCATGTCGCCGACATCGATCACATCGCTCGGAGCAAGGCGACGCGGAAACGGCGAAACCGCTAGCCCGGCCGATAGGGCAGCCGCGATCGCCGCCGTCCCGCCGACGAAGACCTCGGTCCACGGAATAGAGGATCGGTCGAGCAGCCGGATTGCCATATCGCGCACGGCGCAGGTCGGAGACAGGGCGGCCAGTGGCAGGGGCTCTCCCGCCCGATGCTCGAAATCCGGTGAGGCAAACCAGCCGAAATGCTCAGGCCCGAGGATCTCCCCATCCCGCCTGTCGTCGTCGCTGCGAATGATAACCGCATCGAGCTTGCCCTCCTCGAAAGCCTCGAGCAGCGGTCGGGAGACGTCCAGCCGCACTTCTATGGTGAGCGCCGGATCAACCGCTTTCAGACGCGCCAGCAAGGTCGGCACTTCAGGCCCCATGACATGGCTGGCAATTCCCAGCCTGAAGCGCCTGCGTGCGACGGAAAGCCCTGCGACGGCACGTTCGTGGGCGGCGAGAAACTCCCGTGCGGAGGGAAGGAATGTTTCGCCCTGGGCCGACAGACGGACATGGCGCGGCGTTCGCTCGATCAGCTTCCCGCCGATGCGCTCCTCCAGCCGTTTCAGCTTCACGCTGACTGTGGCCTGCGTAGTGCCGAGCGCCTCCGCCGCGCGCGTGAAGCTTTGGAAATCGGCAATGGCTACAAAGACCTGAACGGCATCGACATCGAGCGACATCATGTGAATCCAAATTTGTTATCACTGATATAGTTAGTCATAGCATTCAAACATGATCAAGTGCCGGATACAGTTTGACGATCGACGGCGCTTCGTGTTGCGGAATGCACGAGCAGCGGCACGGATGCCCTGGGCGGGCCATCGCCGATCGACGAAGATTTCATGTCGAAAGGCGAAATTATGAGAAATATCCGGCACGGAAACACAGCGCTTGCGTTGGCTGCCGTCTGTCTTTCATCGATGATGTTCGGTCTCGAAATCTCCAGCGTCCCGGCAATACTGCCGACGCTGGAGCGGACGTTGCATGCCGACTTCCAGCAGCTTCAATGGACCATGAATGCCTATACGCTGGCGGTTGCGACCGTGCTGATGGCAGCCGGCACGCTCGCCGACCGTTATGGCCGCAAGCGGCTCTTCGTCGCGAGCACGATTGCCTTCGGCGTCAGCTCGCTCGTCTGCGGTATCGCACCGAACATCACGATCCTCATCGCAGGACGCGCGCTGCAAGGTGCGACCGGCGGCGCAATGCTAATCTCCCAAATTGCAGTATTATCTCAGCAATATGGCGATGCCGGCGAGCGTGCAAGGGCTTTTGGCTGGTGGGGGATCGTCTTCGGCTTCGGCCTCGGCTTCGGACCAGTCATCGGGAACGGCATCACCACGTTCATGGGCTGGGAATGGGTGTTTCTCGTGCACGTCCTGATCACGATCCTGACGGTTTTGCTGGCAATTTTCGGCGTACGGGAAACACGAGATCCCAACGCTCGGCATCTCGATATTGCCGGCATCGTTTCGCTATCGGCCGCGGTCTTTTGCCTGGTCTTTTACATTACTCAAGGCTCGCAGCTCGGATTTATCAATCCTGTTTCGCTCATCGTCACTGTTATTGCCGTCGTCAGCTTCACGGTCTTCATCGTCACCGAGCTTTCCAGAAGCCACCCCATGTTCGATTTTACGGTCTTCAGGATCAGGCGCTTCTCGGGCGCGATCTTCGGGTCTATGGGGATGAATTTCAGCTTCTGGCCCTTCATGATCTACATTCCCATCTGGTTTGAAGCAGGTCTTGGCTTGGAGGGGGTGGCCGCCGGTATTGCCTTGCTCGCCTATACGCTGCCGACATTGATCGTGCCGCCGTTTGCCGAACGGCTTCTGCTTCGCCGCGGCCCCGGCCTTGTCATTCCCGCCGGCCTGTTCACGATCGGGTTCGGCTTCCTGGTCATGAAGCTCGGCGCGGCCGCAGGTGAGGCAAGCCTGCCGGTAACATTGCTCGGGGCACTCGCCGCGGGCATCGGCCTTGGAGTGACGAACACCACCGTCACGAACACGACGACGGGCTCCGTTTCGAGCGACCGGGCCGGCATGGCTTCGGGCATCGACATGAGCGCGCGAATGATTTCGCTTGCCATCAACATAGCCGTGATGGGGTTCGTTCTCGTGAGCGGAGTTCTCGCAAACCTGCAGACCGCGCTTCCGGCTTTGCCCGACGCGACTTCGCTGCCTCGATTGGCAGAGCTCATAGCAGCCGGCAACACCAGTGTCGTGGACAAGCCCATAACGAAACTTTCGAGCGAGATCGCGCGCGCGGCGCTTACCCAAGGCTTTGATTGGGTAATGCTCTACGGTGCCCTGAGCGTTTGGGTACTCGCTTTGCTGAGCCTGCTCGCCTTCGGGACGAGGGCGCATGCCAATGCAGTCGGATCGGAATAGCCGGCTGCCGGGTGGCTAGGCCAAACGCCCGCCGCCATCGATATGCAAGACTTCTCCTGTCACGAAGCGATTTGCCATCAGGAAGAGAATTGCCTGGGCGATATCTTCGGGCCTGCCAATATTGCGGCTGGGCAGGGTCGAGGCGGTTTGTTCGAGGACTTGCCGCTTGGCCTCGCCCATCAATCCGTCGAGCAGCGGCGTATCCACCCATCCCGGCGATACCGCATTGATGCGCATCGGCGACAATTCGAGAGCGAGGGCACGAACGGTGCCCTCGACTGCAGCGACCGCGGCTGCCACGACGGCACCGATGGCGGCTGGGCGGGTGGCGAATTGTCCGGAGGTCATGGTAATCGAGCTTGCGAGATGCAGAAGCGGGAGAGCGGCCTTGATGGCGAGCAGAGGGCCGATCAGACGCTCGCTGACCACCTTCAGGAGATCCGCTTCCGACTGATCCTTGAGCGACTGCAGGTGCACGGTTCCGGCCGTGATCAGCAGATGATCGATCCTTTTGATCCCTGCGAACATTGCCGGTTGCGGGGCCGCAATGTCCGCAACGATCTGGGTAGCGCCGCCGATCGCCTCGGCGGCGTCGCGAAGACGCTCAGGGTTGCGGGATATCAGAAAGAGATTCGCCCCGGCATCCTTGGCTTGCCTGGCGGTCGCCAGGCCGATACCCGAGGAGCCGCCGATGATGACGATGTTCTGTCCCTGGAACGACTGGGAGTGCGTATTTTCAGTTGGAAGGGTGCTGGTCTGCAAGACTGATTCTCCGATTGGATTGTTGACCGGCTTGAAGATTATCGATCGGCACATGCTTTGGAAGGAAGCGAATAGCGATGTCATTTATCGTAAAAGACGATAAAGTACGGTCATGGATATGCTTTCCGCCATGCGCATCTTCACTCGTGTCGTCGAACGCGGCAGCCTTTCTGCCGCTGCGCGCGATCTTGGCCTCGGCCAACCCACCGTCAGCGAGCGCGTCGAGAAACTGGAAAAGCACTTGAATGCGCGGCTCCTCTACCGGACGACCCGCTCGGTGCAGGCGACCGATGCCGGGGCGCGCTTTTACGATTATGCCAAGCGTGCCATCGAAGCCGCGGAAGAAGCGGAGGCTTCTGTCGCTTCGGCTGAGGCATCGCTGACCGGAACGTTCCGGATCGCGGCGCCGCATGGGCTTGGAGAGATGACATTGCCGAGGCTGCTCGTTGAATTCCAGAGGCTGCATCCGGACCTGGCGCTAGATGTGACCTTGAACGATCGCTTCGTCGACCCAATGACCGAAGGCGTGGATCTCTCCATCCGTATCGGCGAGATCGGCAGCGGCAATTTCATCGCCCGCCGGCTGGGGGCGATGCGGCGGCTCCTGCTCGCCGCTCCCGGCTATGTCGAGCGGAACGGGTTGCCGCGGGAACCGGCAGAACTTGCGGCACACCCCTTCATCCGGGTCGCTGGCTTCGCGGCGGATGAGCGACTGCAACTGATCGGCTCCGACGGGGGGACGGTGGAAGCGCCGATCCGCACCACATGGCGTGTCAATCACTGGCGGCCCCTCATGGAGGCAGTGCTGGCGGAAAGGGGGATAGGTGCATTGTTCGCTGCCGTCTGTGGCAGAGAGATCGCTGAAGGAAGGCTGGTTCCCGTGCTGCCTTCCCATGAATTCAGGCGCGTGGATGTCCATGCCATCTATCCGCCGGGGCCGCGCCCCGCAGCGAGAACGAAGGCCTTCCTCGCGCTGCTCTCCGAGCGCACCGATCAGCTCTTTGGTGAGACACCGGCGGCTTGAAGCTCTTAACGGGCGGCCGCGAGCCTCTCGGCGAATTCGATCGCCTCGATCAGGCTGCGCTCATTGGCGATGCCCTTGCCGGCGATGTCGAAAGCTGTGCCGTGATCGACCGAGGTGCGCACGATCGGCAGGCCGAGGGTGATGTTGACGCCGGAAAGATCCATCCATTTGCCCGTCGCCGGGTCGATCTCGAAACCCAGCAGCTTGACCGGGATATGCCCCTGATCGTGATACATGGCGATGACGGCGTCATACTGTCCGGCGCGCAGCTTGACGAAGACGGTGTCGCCGGGGACGGGGCCAACGATATCGAGCCCGTCGGACACGGCCTTGGCGATGGTCGGCGCGGAGATATCGATGTCCTGCCGGCCGAAGAGCCCGCCTTCGCCCGCATGCGGATTGAGCGCCGCCACCGCGATCTTCGGACTGGCGATGCCGAGGTTCTTGAGAGCCTTATGCGTGAGGTCGATGACGAGCCGCAGCCGCTCTGGCGTCAGGCGCTTCGGCACATCCTCCAGTGCGACGTGGGTTGTCACATGGCTGACGCGCATATTACCATGGGCGAGCATCATCACCGAGCCGCGTGCGCCGGTGAGCTCCGCCAGCAGTTCGGTATGGCCGGCATAATGGAAGCCGGCCTTGTTCAGCGCTTCCTTGTTGAGTGGCGCGGTGACAATGCCGCCGACCTTGCCCGATAGCGCCAGCTGAACGCCCTTCTCGATCGCCTTGAACGCCATGCGTCCACCGTCTGCAGAAAGCCGGCCCGGCAGGATCGGTTCTCCCTCTGCATCGGCCTGGATGAAGCAGAGGTTCGGCCAGCCGCCCTCCATCTCAGCCGCAGGGATTTCGATGTCGAGGCCGAGCTGCCTTTCGGCGAGACGCAGGGCCGGACCGCTGCCAATAATTGTAAGCTTCAACTTACCTTGATCAAGCCGATCCTTTAGCCGCGCCGCAGCCTTGACGATGATTTCCGGGCCGATGCCGGCGGGATCTCCCATGGTGATCGCCAGATGCCGAATCATGGTTCTTCTCCGCCGGCAATCAACCCGTTTTCACTCAGGAGATCGCGCCACAGCGTCGGGCCGCCGAAGGCGCCTGATTTGGAGATGACGGTCGTTCCTCCCCAAGGACCGCCGACGATCGTCGAGCGGGGCAGGCCGGGCGCTGCCTGGCCGGTGATGCTGAGGGCTGACACATCGAGCGCCGAACAGAGATTGCGCAGGGTCTCGCCGCCGGCGACGATCAAGGTGCCTGGGGCTGGCAGGGCCTTGGCCATGCCGCCGAAGGTCGCCGCGATGCGCCTTGCCGCGTCGTCACGATCAAGCCCCGCCGGCAAATCGAGGCTGACCATGGCGACGCCGCCCTGATGGATCAGGCGATCGACGGCATCGGCATCCGCCCCTTCCGCAAGTTTCAGCCAATAGGGGCCGCAGGCCTGGAGTTGCGCCAGCGTGATCGGCTGATCCGAGCCGAACAGGCCGAGCACCGGTCTTTGCAGGTTGCGCGAGATAGGGACGGCGGATGCGGGCGGTCTTTCACCCGCGCTTTCTTGGGCGCGGGGCAGGTGATGCGTTGCCCGGTCGATATTGCGCGCCAGAGCGTGGGCCAGCCCGCCCGTGCCGCTCCAGAGGACCGGCCCCTTCAGCTGCGACGATACCCACGCGATGATGGCATCCAGATCCTCGTCCGTATGCGCATCGAAAACATGGATGCCATCCGGAACGGGCAGCTTTTCAACACCGTCGACGGAGGTCTGCTCGAGCGTCGTGTTGAAGGCCGCCAATCCCTCGGCGCGCAAATGAGCGAGGAGATCCCCGCTGACATCGCGCCATGCGTCCTTGCCGGCATAAAGCACCTGCCGTCCGCCCCGCGTGTGCCGCCCGTGATGCGGAAAGGCCGGCGCCAGAATGCAGTGTCGCCAGTGGCCGAGCCGGAAGCAAGCCGCAAGCTCCACCGCCCAAGGGCCGCGAAACAGGCTATCCACCTTCTTGAAGGCGAGATCGGCACCCTCCAGCAGCGGCGCAATGCCGCCGACGATCGCCTCCGCCTCGGCGGCGGTCTTCTCGCGCGTGCCGCTGTCGATCGCGAGGCAATCCGGCAGGTTCTCCGAAAGCGCGTCGCTGCGCTCAACGTCGATTGGCCCGTAGACGCCGACGAATTCGACGGCGGTATCGAGCGCGCCGGTCAAGTCATCGGCAATGAGGCGGAGGGTGGGCATGAACTCAACGAGCCTTGCGGGTATCGGATATGGAAGCAAGGCCTTACGGCTGCTTGGACAAAGTGCAATTTTCAGCCTTCGATGGGGCTTGTCAACGGTTGCTTTGTCACAGTTTCATTGATCGGCGCCGCGACATTCGGCTTGGTGCCTCAGCAGCCGATAACCGGGCATCGCCAACAAGGAGTTTGCGATACCCTAGCGTCAGCTTCTCCGAGAATCAGGGAAGTCGGCGCTGACAGTAATATCCTTCCAGGCATCGAAATTCGCCTTGAGCGCTTCGAGACGCTTGTAGGCGATATCGAGTGCCGGAGCGCCCAGCAGCAAGCGAAGCGGTGGCAGCTCAGCCTCGACCGCCTTTATGATTGCGGCTGCGGCACGCGCGGGATCGCCTGGCTGGTTGCCGGAAGAGGCCTTCGTGGATTGGCGTCGCTTTCCGGCCGTTTCGGCATAGTCGTCGATCCTGATCGGCGACTCGACCATCGAGCTCCCGGCCCAGTTGGTGCGAAATGCACCCGGCTCGACGATCGTCACCTTCAAGCCAAGTGGAGCAACCTCATGGGACAAGGATTCCGAGATCGCTTCCACGGCAAACTTCGTCGCATGGTAATAGCCCGTCGCGGCGAATGCGACCAGGCCGCCCAACGACGAGATGTTGACGATGTGGCCCTTTCTGCGGGCGCGCATGCCGGGCAATACTTCCTTGGTGACATCGATCAGGCCGAACAGATTCGTTTCAAACTGCTTGCGCACGCCCTCATCATCGCCTTCTTCGATGGCTGCGAGATAACCATAGCCTGCATTGTTGACGAGCACGTCGATCCTGCCAAAGGCAGCAATGGAATCGGCTACTGCCGTCTGGATTGTGGACTTGTCGGTGACATCGACGCGGAGCGCCAGGGTACGTCCCTCGTGCTCGGCGACAAGGGCTTGCAGCTCTTCGGGCCGCCTTGCCGTCACAACGGCACGCCAGCCTCGCTCGAGTACGGATTTTGCAAGCTCATATCCCAGGCCCGTGGACGATCCGGTGATAAACCATACGGGTGTGTCGTTCATGTTCAGCTCTCTTGTTTGAATGTTTTGGCGCCCTTCCTATCGAGGGATCGCATGCAGCAAATCTAGGAGCGGTCAGCGCCCAGGCGTTAGGGCAGAAGGACCAGACTTTCATACGATCCTTCCAATTTTGCCTGTTGGCGATATCATGCGCGGGAAATGCCGCCATCATCGAAAGCCGGATTTATGGAACCATCGACGCAGCTCCGAGAGCTGATCAGCCGTCACGCTGCCGCGCAAAAGCAGGCGACCGAGGTGCAAGGGCTGATGCTTTACAGGGTTGATCAGCCGACACTGCCGACGGACGCCGTCTATAGCCCAAGGATTTGCATGGTATTGCAGGGAACGAAGGAGATCCGGCTCGGAGAGCGGGTTTTCAGCGTCGATTCCTCGCAATATTTCATCGCGACAGTCAATCTGCCGGTGTCTGCGCGTATCGAACGGGCTGATCCCGCCACGCCGCACCTGGCCCTATCCTTCGAGCTAGACAGGGAGGAGATCGCAACGCTTCTTGCGGAAACTCCGCTGAGCCATGTGACGGAGCCTCACGATCACGCCGGAATTGCGGTGTCGCAGCAGACGCCGGAGATCGTGAGCGCCGCATTGCGTCTCGTTTCCTGCCTGAACATGCCAGATGACATCGACATGATCTCAAAGCTTGCAAGACTTGAACTCTACTACCGGCTGCTTCGCGGCGAACTCGGATCGATGCTGCGGCAGCTTGCGACGCACGGAACGAATCTGGCGCAGATCGGCCGCGTCACCGACTGGATCAAACACCACTTCGCCGAGGCCATGAGCATCGGCAAGCTGGCTGACATGGCGGGAATGAGCCCCACATCGCTGCATCGGCATTTCAAGGCCGTGACGTTGATGACGCCGTTGCAGTATCGGGCGCTCATCCGGCTGCAGGAAGCGCGTCGCCGGCTGCTTCTTCGCGAGGCGAGCGCACGGGAGATCGGATTTGAGGTCGGCTATGACAGCCAGACGCAGTTCACGCGCGAATACCGAAAATTGTTCGGCAGGCCGCCGGCGGCGGACGCGGCCTTTCTCAGCGGCCGATAAATTTGACTCGTCGGATGATTTGTTCTGGAGAGTGAAGTGCAGCGGGTTTGCCGAGATATGGCCATGTTCCTGTCCTAGCGGCAGGGTCAGATGTTTCGTCGCTTCAAGGAGGGCAGGGTGAGCTACGATTTCCATGTGGGCCAGAAGGTCGTCTGCATCGACGACAAATTCAAGCATGTCAGCATCGACCAGCTGATCCGCAAGGGGACGATCTACACCATCCGCTGGGTCGGCGAATACACGCATTATGTCGACGGCACCTTCATCGGCGTCAAGCTGGAGGAGATCCATCGCGGCAATGACGACGGCCCGGAAGGTTATGGCGCCGCCGACATGCCTTATCGCGCCAGCCGCTTCCGCCCGCTGGTCAAGGACAAGATCGCTTCGCTTAGAAAGCTTTTGGCGCCGACGCCGGATGCGCCTGCAGAGCCGAAGGTGAAGACCAGGAAAAAGGAAAAGGTCTGACGTCAGGCGGGCGGGATGGCCTCGATCAGTCCTGCCGCGCCCGCGCCAGCCCGTGCTCGATCAGGCGGCTGATAAGCTCCGGATAGGAAATGCCCGAGGCGTCCATGGCCTTGGGATACATGCTGATATTGGTGAAGCCGGGCATGGTGTTGATCTCGTTGATGACCACGTTCTGATCCGGCGCCAAGAAGAAATCGACGCGCGCCAGCCCTTCGCAACCGAGTGCGCGAAAACCCTCCGCCGCCATGCGCTTCATCATCTCCGCCGTCTCGGCCGGAATATCCGCCGGCACGGTGACGACGGCGCCATGCTGATCGAGATATTTCGCCTCGTAGGAGTAGAAGCCGTGGGTCGCGGCCGTGGCGATCTCGCCCGGCACGGAAACGAAGAGCATTCCATCAGGCTGCTCCAGCACCGCATATTCGATCTCGCGGGCGCGCACGAATTCCTCCACCAGCACCTTGCGGTCATGCCGGAAGGCTTCGGCCAGCGCTGTCTCGAAGGCTTCGGCATCCTGCACCTTGCTGACCCCGACCGAGGAGCCTTGGCGTGTGGGCTTGACGAAGACGGGCGAGCCGAGCGCGCTCACGATCTCATCGAAATCAGGCTTGCCGCCGCGTACAAGCGTCACGGAGCGGGCCACCGGCAGGCCGGCCTCGCGCAGCAGGCGCTTTGCCATATCTTTGTCGATCGCGTTTGCCGAGCCGAGAATGCCGCAGCCGACGAGGGGCAGCCCGACGATCTGGGCAAGGCCCTGAATGGAGCCATCCTCGCCGTTCAGCCCATGCAGCACCGGAAAGAGCACATCGACCGCGGGCAGCTCGCGTGCGCCAGCCCCTTCCAGCGCCAGGAGCCGGCCCTTGCCGCCCGGAACTAGGCAGACTTCCGTGCCCTCATAGGCAATCGGCTCCGGCAGCACGCCGCCCTTTTCCTCCACCAGCAGCCAGCGCCCGCCGCGGCCGATCAGGATCGGCACGATCTCATATCGCCCGCCATCGATCGCCTTGACGACATTGCGGGCCGACATGACGGAAACCTCATGCTCGGTGGACTGACCGCCAAACAGAACGGCGACGCGTAGTTTCGACATTGAGGCTTTTCTCCCGGGCCAGGATGGATGTGATGGGAGAAGGGTTTAAACGGGGGATTGCAGCTAAATTGGGGAGGGGTATGGGCGGGCTTTTGAAATTGGCTTCAAAGTCGGGATGGCATTGAGACTACGATCTAAAACTCTCTTATTACGCTTTATTCCGAGATCTTCGAAGATCGAAATAACTTTGCTTTTGGTTATCTCTACGGAAGATGGTGGGCAGCCCCTCCAGCCGCGCGCCGTCACGATCCACCACTTGTCCGGTAATCAAATCAACAAATGACCGCGCCGTGCGGCTATCTCTTCCAGGTTTATACTTGTCCTCAACCGTGTCGGGTCCCAATGCAACCGCCATGCAATTGTTCCCAGCAAGTTTAAGGGTAGAGGTCGGCAGCTCTTGTCGCTGCAGTGCTTGCGGATGGCCGCGCGGCGTGCGGTTAGAGTGTGCGTGTTCGCCCGAATGACCGCAGAAGGAGGTTGACGGAAACGGCTACCTTGTCGATGTCGGGAACGTCTTGCGAATAGCGGCCGGTATAAAGCTTGATGATCATGTTATCACGGGCGGAGCCTTGGAGCTGGAAGTGGAGATGCAGGTAATAGTCTTGCCTGTCGCCGCCACGGGCCATGCTGCGGCCTCGTTGGGTCACTTGCTTCAGTTCCGCCTCAATCGGCGCAAAGCCGTCAAGCCGGAGCGTGACCCATCGGGATTGAAAACGCGTTTCGACCGGGACCGCGACGACCGCCTTGTCCAGGGCTAGACTGACGACACGGCCCGCCACACCGTCCACGCTGGCAGCTTCATTGAGTTTGAAGGCATGGAACAGCCGCCGGGGTTTCTCAAAGCAGATAAGGGACGCGATTACCAGGACGACGATATTGATGCCCGACCAACAGGCCGCAATCGGCGAAAACTGGCCCTGAACATGGCTGGTCTCCGGCACGATATTGACCAATGTGCCCAAGGCGGTGATCGCAATCAGTGCGGCGATCCAGGCGAAACTATAGCCGTCGAACTTGTTCGCTTCGTTACCGGTGCCTTTGAGCGTTACCCGAAACGGTTTGCCGAACGGCCGCACCAGGCTTGAGACGACGGTCGGCAGCATGCGGAAGGTGGCAAAGGTGCCGACCGCGCTCGAAATCACCGGCAAATAACGGGTCGGCGTAATCCATAGCATGAGAAGGAAATAGGCGGCCAACAGCGGCATCTGATAAGAAACGTAGTCGGCTATATTGGTGAAATAAAGCGGCAGCATGCCGAACCAGAGATAAACGATCGGGACGAGCAATATCATGAAGCGGACGAGATATTGCACCAGCCATGACATTGGCAGGAACATGATCCGTTGGAAGAGCGACAATCCGGGGCCGCGCAATGGTCCATTGTGCAGATAAAGGGTTTGAATGCCGCCCTGACACCAACGCTCGCGCTGCACGAAATATCCGGTCAGGTTCTCGGCGGCCAGCCCCATCGACAGGCGCTCATTCAAATAGCGCGTCTTGTAGCCCCTGTTGAGCATCGAAAGCGTGGTCAGCAGGTCTTCCGTAATGGATTCGGTTGGAAAACCGCCAATTGCGTCGATCGCCTTGCGGCGGGCAATCGAACACGAGCCGCAGCAAAAGCTAACATCCCAAACGTCTCTGCTGGGCGCGATCTCGTCAAAAAACAATCGCTGCTCGTCCGGCCAGATATTTTCCAGACCGAGGTTCGACTGCACGGGATCGACATTGAAGAAATGTTGCGGCGTCTGGACGATGCCAATGCTCTCATCCGAAAAGAAGGGCAGCGTTCGGCGCAGAAAATGCCTATAGGGCACGAAATCCGCGTCGAAAATCGCCACGAAATCGCCCGAGCTGACTTTAAGCCCGTTGTTCATGTTGCCTGCCTTGGCATGCGTATTGTCAGGGCGCGTGACGTGGATTGCATTCTTTTCGTCGCAAAAGGCCTTGAGCCAATCCCGGCGCTGATCGTCGAGCACATAGACCTTCAGCTTGCCGGCGGGGTAGTCGAGCGACAGCGCCCCGATGATGGTCCGCTCAAGCACGTCGAGGGGCTCGTTGTAGGTGGGGATGAAAACATCCACCGTCGGCAGTTCTGACTTGTCGCGCGCAAAGAAGATATGGGCCAGCCTGTCTGCTTCGGCACTGCGGTCGACGTACCGGCTCATCAGCACAAGGAAAATCACGACCTCTATGAAAGCCAGCGTTTCGACGATGAACAGAAGCCAGACCCAATAAAAATTGAGGCCGTCGTTGGGATAGGGAAGAACGGTTTGCGTCAGCCGCCAAAGCATATAGCGCAAAGCAATCGCCCCAACGAACGCGCAGGTCACCGTCCGTGTCCAGGTATGTTGACGCGACCAATTGAATGGCCCGAGGAAAAAGAAGGCCAAGACGAGAAAGGTCGGTGTCAGCGCTAGAAGATACTGAACCACAGGTTCTTAACCCATCTCACTAAGCCGATGCGATGCTTTGAGAACCGCACCTGCACGGTGCGCCCCACCTGACAGAAATTGGCAAAATCATCATTCATGAAGGACGGATCGAGACGGACGCGAATGCGGGCGTCGCGCTGTGTTGTTGTCGGCAGAGTGGCGACATAAGAATCCGTCTCGACGGCTGCGGAGCTGCCCTTCAGGGAAACGACCGTACCGGTGAATACATCACTGCGGCCGAGTAGTCGCACCTCCGCGGGAAGTCCTGTGTGAATTTCATCATAGTCAACCTCCGGAACAAGAATGTCGACGTACAGTTCCCGGCAGTCGAGGAGGCGCATCAGCTCATTGTTGAGTACGACGTTGGAGCCATTGACGACGGTCCTGCTCCAAACCACACCATCGAACGGCGCGGTCGCAGTTGCTGTTTCAAGGCTGCTAACGCGTTTGCCTTCTTCGACGAGCTGCCTTTCAACCTCCGTGACCCGCGTTTCATTTTCCGCTATCCGTGAGTTCAAGTCGTTGATATGTATAACAACCTCGTCCTCGCGTTGCCGTGAATAGGGGACGTCGTTTTGACCATCGCCGAAGACGAAAATCCCTTGCCGGACCGCATTCAATCTTTTCTGCAACTGATCGACCGTCAGATTGCTGATCTCGACCTCGCCACCGGTCGCCGCTCCAGCCGCGCGTGCCGCGTCAACCATCTTCTGCGTCAGAATACCTTTTGATTCGAGTTCCATCCGGCGATTCAGATCGACTTGTGCGGCAAGGTCCTGGGCTTGCGATACTTGCACCCGCTTCTGCAGGATATCGACCTCGCGTTCCAGGTTCGAGATCGTGGCTTGTTTGAAGATCTCCAAGCGCTTAGCCAATTCTTGGCGAAGCTGACTGAGTTCGTCTCGTTCCTTCTGCAAAGCCACGACTCGATCGCGAGCCGTGTTGCGATCCGCCTCCAAAGAAGCGAAGATCGCACGGTTCACACGCGAATTGCTGATCTCCGCGAGCGTCTGCCCCTCCTTTACCGGAGCGCCCACCTTGACGGGTTCTCCCGTTATCACTCCATCAATGGGGGCGTTCACCACAGCGAAGCGTGCGTTGACAGCGCCATCAAGACTCGTGAAGCCGGTCAATCCGGGCAGCCAAACGATAATCGCCACCAGGAGAAGCAAAAGTCCTACGGTCACACGGGTAACGCGATGATTCAAAATCATGTTAAATCGGAAAATCGCCCCCTCAGCTACCGGCACTGACGAATCGAGGTGCCGATTGATGCAACTAAGTCTTGCGTAAATTAGCGCTTTAAAAATTAGCATGCAAGAGACGGTCGTCAGCCCGACAGTCCGACCTCTCTATCGGGTGGATCGGAGTGATTGAACTGAACGAATTCCCAATCGACGCTGATGCGATCCAATCTGTTACTGGAGCGGAGGTCAGCTCCGACGACTGCAATGCTTTGCAACAACCCTGATGACGGGATTGTTCGAGCCATAGCGTCACTGCCCAAATCTCGCGGGGCTTCAGCCCCTGGCGCGGCCCTTGGCCTTGCACCAACGTTCACTGACACCAAGGGCTAGTCTGGACAGGGAGTTGCGGCCCTTGGCCTTCTGTACCGCTCTGGTGTACCAAAAAGCGGTTACAAAAGCCATAAAGCTCGATAAATGAACGATTTCTGGGGGGTAAGATGGTGCTGCTAGAGAGATTTGAAGCCCCTCAAAAGCATCCCAAAAAGCCCGGAAAACAAGGCTTTTCGCGTCGCGTGATTGGTGTCGTGTGTACCAATTTCGTGTGCCACCTTCCTGGCCTCATTTTGCGCTTTTGTCAACAACTGTTGGATGCCTCGACGGAGGCAGTCGGTCCCGTGTCCCGCCGTTGGCGGCGCTATGCTGACGCTCCTGCGGCTGCCTCGGGAACCGACGAAGCATGCGCGAATTCCCGCCGTCCCGCCATTGGCGGCGCTATGCTGACGGCTCCGATACGCTCTCCTCCCGGATGCTAAGGAGGCGCTGCCTCCCCGCGTCGCTTCGCTCTGCTACCCTCCGCTGGTCCGCCCGAGCTCGGGAAGCAGGGGAAGAGCGGCCTTCGGCCTTTTCCTCCTGCTTCCAGCCACGAGGATTGGGTCGCTCTGGTCCGTCAATGGAAATAGACGCGCACCGGGTCGCTGGCGCTCCCGCACCACTGCGCATCGATTTCCATTGACCGCCCTCCCGCTCTGGAGGTCCCCCATTAGATCCGCGTTAGATCTGTTTCGATATCGTCCTAGGCCAGCATCGAAAAATCTGCTATAAAATCGTTGTTTTCCAATGGTTTAAGGAGATTTCGATGGAGACGAAGACGACTATAATTCGTGGCTTGGCGTTCGACGTCCTTGTCTCCGAGACGAAGCAGATGGATGCGCGCGGCATCCTCTTCTACCGCGCCGTCGTCATCATCCGAGAGCACAGGACAGGCGTCGAGCGCGAGATCCGCCGGTCGCGCATCCCAGGAGCCGGAGCCGCGCTGGCTCGCGACGTCCAAAGGCTTGGCGTCCGGGCGCTCGATAAGCTGACAGCGTGAGGAGGCGGATATCAGCTTCCGATCGGGGCGTAGTCAGGCAGTTATTGACTGACTATCTTGGCCTCCTATAGTCAGGCNNGCCTGACTATAGGAGGCCAAATGCAGTTTCGCGAGGTCGGACACCGAGTCCAGTGCTATGTCGCGTGGTACGACTCAGCGTCGCGAAGAACCCGGCAACGGATGATATATTCTTTCTCAAAGGCCGCACCAAAGAAGCCCTCCTCGGGGGACCTTCGTCCGGATTTCGGCACTCTGGAGCAGCGCCGAAAATGGGCGGGTACGATCTGCATGGAGATATTTACGCGCGCTGTTCGACAGGGCGCCGCTGATCCGGCGTCGCTTCCATCGAAACTGAACGACATCGCGATGACCGTCGTCATGCAGTTTCAGACCGCCCCGCCCCCGTTTACCCCTCAGCAGGTTGAGCACATGCGGACGAGCATTCGGCCGCTGGCTCAGCTCCTTGGAATCAGAGTTTACAATTCAGAAGCGAAGGACAGCCAGCATGCAGAAGATCGAAATCGAACTGAATGAGCCTTGGTTCAAAGACCCCAGCGTGGCCGCCATATTCAACGGCAGAGCTATCGTCGAAACGGTTGAAGGGGCCAGCATCGTCATCTCGATTGATGACGAAACGATCGCATCTGTAGAGTGCACCGTGGCAGCACTTCGGGATGACGACGACTGGGTCTGGGACACGACGGAAGCATACGGCTATGAGCCGACTTGCGAGGCCGCGAAAGAGGCGGCGATGAGGCAGGCTTGGCACGAAGCGATGCTCCGGCTACGCGAGGAAGTGCCCTCGGAAGTAATCGCTCCACTACGAAAGATCGCGGCGGCGTCGGCGGCGGATGTGCGGTCGAGAGCCGCGTGATTTCCGTTATGTAGAGCGCACGAAAAGAAGCGGGGCCGTCAGGCCCCGTTTTCATACAGCGTTGGCGGCTGATTGCGCTTTCGACCGCATTATCGCGGCTATTTCAGCTCTGTAGCGAATCCACGAGTCGGCGATTTCGTTCCACCTGTCGGCGCGGATCTCACTCAGAGCGTCGGCGACGATGACCTCTATTTTCTCTCCGGACCTCTCTGCAGCCGCCTGCGCGAGTCTAAAAAAGGACGATGACCCGATGTGGATCATCTCCTCGCGGAGCGCTCGATCGATGACGCTTGCGACCGTCGTGCCGTGCTCCGCCGCGAGCTTTTCGCCGCGTTCGACGGTAGACGCCCAAAGCTCAACACGTCGAGCTCCGCACGCTGGCCGATGCTTTTGTCGATACCGCCGCGCCCGTTCGGCGACGGTCATCGCGCCGAACGGGCGCGGCGGACGCCCACGCTTACGCTTCTCCGGGATTTCCGGCGCACTCTCCGCTACGGAAATCATTCCCTCCGAAGAGCCGGTTTCCGTTGCGGCTTCCGTTACGTTATCGCCTGACAGCAAGAATCCGGCGATCTCCTGCATCGACGTCTGCGCATCTTTCAGCATCTGCATCTCTCCCTTTTTTGGACGACAACCGTCACCTAAAAATGGTCAGAGCAGACGAATCCGACGTCAAGCGCCGTTTTCCGTGACGACTAATTTGCTCCGTATTCGGGTGGGTTGGGATACGGCGACGTCGCCCGGATGCACTGTACGGCCTCCGCTCGCGTCCCCATTTTTTGATTCATGCCGTCAGGCCGGGTTTTCCAGCTCCGACGTCCGTCCGACGATTTCGTCGTACAGAGCGACAACGGCATCGGCCAGATCTTCGACGTCGCCCCTGGCCGGGACACTCTCGCTAGACAGCACTTCGATGTACGCGGCATCGAGCCCATCGAAGCGCTGCCGCTGGCCTTCCGTCAGATGACTAAAGAGTGCGGCGAATTCATTTTCCGTTACGCTCATCACATTATCTCCTACCTTCTGCCGGGACCCGGCCCGACGTTCTCTTCGACTTCGACGTCTGTCCCCGGAGCCGGGGACGGGGCCGGAGGTTCTGGCTCGCGGATGTTTTCGACACGAGCCGCGACAAGCGCGCGTTGCACGAGTTCGGCCGGTCCCGCACCAAGTCCGAGAATTCGGAGCGGGGTGCGGTCGTCGCTCGCGACCTGCATGCGCAGCCAGTCGTGTGTGATCGACGGCAGCCGCTGCGCAAGGCCGATGCGCGCCTCTTCGCGCCGTCGTGGCGACGGCGAGTCGAGATCACGGACGAGCCGCCGCCACGACTTCAGAGGCGGTTTCAGGCTGGGTGCGGGTTTCTCCAGCGCGTCCAGCACAACGTCCGGTTCCGGGTCGAGGCCGCGTTCACGAGCCCACGCGGCTCGCCCGAGCGTGTACCCCGACGGCGGGTCGTACCGCGACCGGCGGCGCGGAGGCGGCGCGATGTCGAACGCCGGCTCGCTCGGCTGCGCGACCGCCAACACGGCGGACAGCAGCGCGAGAAGCTGGAGCAGTGTCTTCGTCGCCGGGTCACTGCGTTGCGCGCGACGTCGGGCGAGATCGCGCCGTAGTTCGTCGACGCACGTCCGACGTCGCCGCTCCCGCTTCTTCGAATCCTCGCTCATGACATCTTCCTACGGCTGCTGGCAGATCGGAGCGGACGCGTCCGCTTCGGAATCGCACGGCGGGCAGACCGCCCCAGCCCCGGCGAGCGCATTCATGCGCGCGCAGCTCGCTACCGTCTGCCCGCCGAGCGGTTTGCCGATCCGCTTGCCGTCGCCACTGACGAACCATGCGCCGGGCGGGATGGCGCGCAGATAGCCGGCACTGTGGAGACCGTCGAGCAGCGCGGCATCCTGTCCCAGTGGAGCGCGGACGTTATCCTGGCGGTAGAGCGTAAGGGCCGCGCCGATCTGTTGTTCCTGCTGTGCGACGGCGACTAACTCGGCGCGAAGCTTCGCGTCGGTCCGCTGGTGGCCGCCAAGCCAGAGGAGGAGGGCCAAGACCGCGAAGATGAGGACGGCGATTGCGCCGATGATGACCTGATACATTGCGGCCTCCTTTATGCGATGAAGAAGCGGACAACAGCCGTCACAAACTGCCCGGTGCCTGTGTCGTGCAGGAGGATGTTGAAATGGAAATCACCCTTGGTCTGAGCCCTTCCGCTGAAAACCCCGGTGGCACTGTTGAAGACGACTCCCGCCGGGAGCGCATTCCCGCTCGCGAAAGCGAATTCAAAGCGACCAGACCCGCCGCTGATGGTCGGGGTGAGCTGCGTCGCCATGCCGATGCCGTATGTGCGTCCGTTGCCGTCATACGAAATCGAAATCGCGCCCGGCTCCTCGATCGGCGGCGGTTCCGTCGACACGGGAGCGGCGATCGTTCCTGTCGTCGCCGACCGCCACAAGATACGTGGTTCCGCTGCGCTGGCACTGCTCGCGAGCAGCACCGCTATCGCTGCCGTCAATAGAATCTTTGTCATGATGCCTCTCCGAGTCCTTGCCTTCAGCATGCTCGCCGGCTGGAATCGACGCAAATCGGGAGGGGACGTCGCGACGCCCGCATCGAAGGGTTTGATGTCGAATCGAGGTGGGTTACTACCCGTTGGCGTCGCGCGAACGCGCTGTACGGCCTCCGTAGACGTCCCCATTTTTGGAAATAGCCAATTCTGGGAGGATTTCGGCTTCCGGGCAGCGCTGAGTCAGAGACGGCTCAGCACCGCCCCGGCGTCGGTTTCATGCCGAACCCCGCTCCCAGAGATGGCACCGGCTCCGGGGGACGAAGGCGCTGCACCTCGCGTCTTACGGCGTCGCGCTGCGCAGCAGTCTCAGTGAGCGCGACGTCAAGCGTCCGGGCGCGGTTCTCTGCCTGCCGACGAGCAGCATCGGCGGCGCTTGCCCGACTGTCGGCGGCATCGGCGCGGCGGTCGGCAGATGAAACTTCAGCGCGCAGCCGATCCAGCTCCTCAGCGACGGCAGCACGAAGGCGATCGGCGACGCGGCTCTTTCGGAAGCCGTCGAAGGCCGTACGCAACAGGGTCGGCAGCCGTTGCAGTCTTGCCGACGCCGCGCGAACCTTTGCGGCCTCTTCCCGGACGCGCGACATCATGGACTTCGCCTTCCGCTGCTCGCGAACGGCGGCGTCGTGCGCAGCCTTGGCAACTTCCGTCGCCGCCTTGGACTCCGCGAGACGTCGAGCCGCCTCCGCCATCGCGGCGTCGGCCTCGGCGCGCAGCCTGGCGGCTTCCGACGTCGCCGTCGAGACCAGCGTTTCGACCTCGGCCTTTTTCGCGACGATGTGCGTCTCGATTTTTTCCTTCACCGCGGCAGCACGATCGAGGGCCGCTTGCAGGGCTTTGGCCTGGGCCGTCTCCCTCTGCCACTCCCCGCGCGGCAGATTCCGACGCCGAGGACCGAGACGAGCGAGGCCGCAAGGAACGCCGACGGTCTCGTGATACGAATCCTGCCATGCGCGCATCGCCGCCTTGTATTCGCGGTCGGCGCGCTTCGAGAGAGACTTCGAATCCTCGCCGTCGCTGGGGCCGGCAGCCATTGCCGCACGCTTCGCGACGACGCCCGGATGATGTCGCAAGGCACGCATCTCGGGATCGTCGGTCGCCACGACATACGCATGGATATGATAGTGCGACTCGTCTTCATGGCGGACGACAGACTTGAGGTCGTCGCCGTACTGTGAACGAAGCCAGCCGATCGTTCGCTTCTCCCACACCTCGACCTCGGCCCGCTTCGCCGGGTCCGCACGGACTTCTTCCATGGTGTAGGGGTGCGAGGCGATGACCGTGTGCAGAGTCTTGTGATCCTGGCGAAGCTTGCGCGGCGTCCCCTTCTTCGGCGTCGTCCTGGCCGCTTCAGCGGCGGCATCGTGTAGAGCTTCGACCTCTGCCACGCCGACGCCGAAGACGACGACCGGCGGCGCGGGATTCGCGACGTGGACGGACGCCGCAGGGTCACGGCGAGCTTCTGCAAGCACGAAGCTCGTGGAGCGGCCCTTGTCGTCTCCCTTGCGACAGAAGGATTCGAGGTGCACGAACTGGTAGCCCATAAAAATCCTCCCCGAGAACACTGGTGGAAGAATCGTGTGCGCCGGCGGAACAGGGAACAACTCAATAGTAGGAACCGGCTACCACTAGCTGGCGCTAGTGCCGGCTCTCCGAGGGGACCTTCCATCGGACCCCGCCGGGGGGCGCTCGCGCGGCGCCTGGCGGGGCCTTGTCGCCGTCCCCGGAGGACGACGAGACCTGACGTGTCAGGTCATGGTGACGACGGTTGTCCGACGTCACGCCGCCGCGCGGCAGTCAAGTTCCGAGGACCGGCCCGGAACTTGAGCGGCAGACGCCCGCCACTCCGCCCAGCGGGCTTCGCTCGTGGCGAGGTCCGCCCGCAGTTTCTCGCGCCACGCCACGACGTCGGGCGCTTCGAACGGGATTTCGTTGTCTTCGTCGGTCGTTCGCGGGGCGAGACGGACAACCGTGGCACCGTCGAAGAGCGAAAC
Organism: Hyphomicrobiales bacterium; assembly: GCA_900468625.1. GTDB lineage: Bacteria > Pseudomonadota > Alphaproteobacteria > Rhizobiales > Rhizobiaceae > Rhizobium. The sequence goes on along the minus strand of UBUL01000001.1, from coordinate 483,069 downwards.
GACCTCCCGGAGATCGTCGTCTAGCTCTTCCGGCGGCACTTCCTCATCGGCGTTTCCACCTGTTGGGACAGTTGGCCTACATGTGTGGACTATATAAGCTTCAGCGGCTTCCGCCGCTTCGCGTATATCGTCTGCCGACAGGGCGGCATCGCGAGCCATCTGGGCAACGCGCAACGCTTCTTCTGGCTCCGGGCCAAAGTTGTCGTCCCACATCTCGCGTGCGGCACGCTTCCAGGCCTCGATGTCTCCGCCCGCCTCGCCAAACGGCTTCGACGGGTCGTAGCGCTGCACCATAATGAGCGGCTCGGCCCATGGCGTATGCCGCCATTGAGGCAACGTCATGCCGAGCAGCATGTTCGACGGCGGCGCCTTCTTCTCGGTATCGGTCGCGGCATCGGATTCGTCGCCGTCCTCGCCGTCCTTCTTCTCCTTCTTCTTCTTCTCCTTCTCGTCGTCCGAATCCTTGTCCGACTTCTTCCTCTTCTTCACACGCATCAGCCGGCCGTCGCCGCGCCCGACATGGACGCGCACGACCTTCTCACCGGCCACTTCAAGCGCCTTCATCCAATCCTTGAAGTCGCCGAGGGGTTGGCAGAGCTTGAGTCGCTGGGTGGCATGGTACAGCCACACCAGTTCGTCGGCGGAGGACTTCAACGTGTCGTTTGGCTTCGAGCAGTACTTCACGAGCTCTTCGACGTTTCCGACCTTGCCGTTGTCCTTCCACCACGCGCCGGTCGCTTCATGCGTGAAGCGCAGGAAGGCCTTCCAGGCATCGCCGGGCAGCGCCCGCGTCGGCCAGTACAGGACATTGGCATGCACATGATAGAGCACCGTGTCCGCGCCGTACCGCTCCGACAGGTTCGACGCCTGCCCACGGGCATGCGCCTCGGCATCGCGCTCCGCAGCCGTGGCGCGCGTGAATTCTATGCCCCGGTACAGAACTTCCACACCCCACTTCTTCTTCTGGGCCGTGTGCGCCCACTTCGAAATGCGCCGGTTCAGTTCCTGGATCGCACCGCGCATGTCGCCCTGAAGGTACGCGCTGAACGGGACCGGCTCCGAGCAGGTCATGACGGCGTATCTGAAGTACTTCGAATGCTTGTGTCCGCTGATGAAGAGCTTCAACCCGTTCACTGTCGGTCGCCTGTCACGGGCGGCAACGGTCGGGAGGAACCGGCAGGCGCGATAGACGCGCTGCTGCTCGACCACGCCCGTCACCGCTCCGATGAACGTGACGTCGCCGTCGAGGACGACGTTCACGCCCGCTCCGGCCAGTGCGTCGGCGATGTGCGCCGTCTGCCGTTCTAGTTCCGCCGACGCGGCCTGTCGCTTCGCCCAGCCCACGGGGTCCATTGCCCAGCCGATGTTCGCCCGCAGCACATCGTCGTGCGTCTTCTTCGACGGCAACGCCACAGATGCTTCCAGCGACTGGAGAGCGGCGGCGGCCAGTTTGCCCAGACCACTCGGGGCTTCGTCAACATTTTTGCTTGGGAGGATATAGTTCAGCTCGGTGTCGCAGGGGTCGTATTGGAGCCCCCGGCTCAAATCGCCGTCAACGGCGGCTTTACATTTTCAACGACTGAGTTCAACATTTGAGAACATCCTGTGAAAACCGCCGGAGGGTTGCGAGCCCTGTGATGGCGGTTTTTCTATGCTCCGCTGGCGGCGCGCCGACGTCAACAAGAAGCTACTATCGGTTGTTTTATGAATCGGCTATCGTCCCGACTAACATGGAGAGACCTATGCTCACCGAAGAAATTGAAGCGGCTCAACGTAGCGTTAAAACTGATGCCTACCAGATGTCTATCGGCGAAATCGTCACGATGTATGATGATAAAGAGGTGGTCATCGACCCAGATTTCCAGCGGATGTTTAGGTGGGAAATCGGGCAGAAGTCGAAACTGATCGAATCGCTCTTGCTCGGCATTCCTCTGCCGTCAATCTTCGTGTTCGAGAAGAACGATGGCACCTGGGAACTGATCGATGGCCTCCAGAGGATTTCGACGATCCTAGAGTTTATGGGCAAGCTAAGAGAAGAAGATGGAAGTTTACGTCCGCCCTCTATCCTTGAGGCCACGAAGTACCTTCCGTCGCTTCATAACGGCGTCTGGGAAAAGTCTGATCGATTGGAGCACGTCCCCTTGGATGAACAAAATCCGATCGATAAGAGCCACCAGATAGCAATCCGAAGAGCGCGATTGGGTGTCGAAATCCTAAAGCGGCCGAGCGATGATCAGACGAAGTTCGACCTTTTTCAAAGACTCAACGCGGGCGGCACGCAAGCAAATGCTCAGGAACTGCGCAACTGCATCATGTTGATGGTGAATAAGGATTTCTTCGCGAGTGTCAAAGACGTCGCGGAGACAGAGCAGTTCCGAAAGGTAACGAACGTCACCGACGAACAGGCCGCGAAGCAGCGTCACATGGAGTTGGCAGTCCGGTTCCTCGTACACACCAACGTACCGTACAACGGCACGCTGGACGTGGAAGAATACATCGACGAGGGAATCGTCCAATTGGCCATGGTTGGAGATCGAGCTTCAGCAGTCAAACAGCTCACTGAAACTTTCGATCTACTCGACAAAGCCGCTGGCGCGGATGCCTTGCGTCGATGGGACACTGACCACTTCACAGGGAAAATCGGTCTTGTCGGTCTTGAGGGGATCGCAGCGGGCATCGCGAAGAACTTGGACCACATCAGCGCTAAACAGAACCCGGTTGACTTTGTCCGGGACCAACTGAAGTCCTTCTGGCACCAAGACGATGTCAAAGGCATCACGGCGCCGGGCATGCGCGGCACAACTAGAATCCAGAGAACCGTGCCATTTGGGGAGAAATGGTTTGCCGCATGAGCAAGGCTTTCACCGAGGACGAATTCAGTGACCAAATCACTCAGGACCGAACGTGGCGCTTGAGGGAGATTTCTGATCTCAAGTCGGCGGTCCAGCGGGCAGATCGAACGCTTCAAACGGTGCTCCTCAGAGCGCTGGTTACGATCTGCTACGCTCACTGGGAAGGCTATGTAAAATTTTCGGCGATGAAGTACATGGAATTCATCGCAAGGAGGAGGTTTCGATATTCAGAACTAAACTCGCAATTTCTACGAAATTATTTCCTCCCCCGCCTAGAATCTTTATCGATCTCCAAGACCAGCCTCAAGGATCGCTGCGCTCTGGTGGACGAAATCCTTTTTTCTGCGGAGAAACGCTTCTCAAAGACGAACACTGATCTGATAAATACAAAGGCGAACTTGAACTATAACGTCCTCTCAGACATCTGTATTGTCTGTGGAATTCCCACTGAGGAATTCTCTGATTCAGATACGTTCTTGGACATTCTACTGTTGAAACGCAGAAATGAGATAGCTCACGGTGAAAACACCTTCGTGGCGGTGAAAGACCTCGATGACATCGCGGATAGAACCATTGCACTGATGCGCTCCTTCGGCGATGCCGTCGAAAATCAAATTGTCACTAAAGGATATCGTGTCGGTGCTCAGCCAGTCGCGGCAGGCATGGCCGATGAACGATAAGCCAGAGCACAACAAGCTGGACAGTGACGATTGCGTTCTTCCGCCTGACCACCCGCTGCCGGCCGACCAACTTGGCCGATACAGTCCGGAGCGCGACTTCTACGCCGAGCGGGACATTGCCGACTATGTCGAAGGCCAGACTCGGGGCGAAGAATCGGTGCTGAACGTGGAGCGGGTGAAGACCGAATACGTGCTAGGTGACGCGTACGAAATTTGGGATGTTAATACGGACAAAGACCGTTGGTGGGTCATTACAAACCCTACCAACCTCTATTCTCAAAGACATTTCCCAAGTCTCGACTACACCCTGTCGTTTCACATAGGGCTCATGATGCGGATGATGAGCCGATCTGAGAAGGATGGTGACGGCGAATCCTCGCCATTCGACGAAGTAGTCCGACGCCAAGTGCAGGCGGCAAAACTGCTTGAGAGGGCAATTGAGGCCGTCGATTTTCAATCCGTCGGAATGCAGCTCCGCGAATGCCTGATCTCGCTGGTTGGTGCCGTGAGAAGGAGAGTAGAGTTTGAGGGCGAGGCTGAGAGGCCGAAGGACGCGGATGTTGTGGGCTGGAACCGCCTGCTGACCAGCAAGCTATGCCCCGGCGAGAGGAACGACGAACTTCGGAACTACATGAGGGCGGTCGTCGAGAAGGCATGGCCTCTGGTGAACTGGCTTACTCACCATCGGAATGCGAACAAGACTTCTTCGCTGGTAGCGCTGGATGCTGTGGATGCGATTGTAAAGCACTACATGCGCCTACTCAGTCGAGAGCGCCATGATCGGACAGACCAGTGTCCGCGATGTGCTTCCCGAAATTTGCGGACATTTTTCGACATAGCCATTGTACCCGAGGGGGCCTACTTCGAGTCCTGCGCGGAGTGCGGCTGGGATAGCCACCCTGGCTATCCTGAGGACGAGGAAGATGACGAGGACAGCCAAGCGCAATAGCCCATCAGGGATGGCGAAATCGCATGTCGAATACACGGGAAGAACAGGCTCTCATCTGGGACTACTACAAGCCGCGTCACACCCACGCATGGAACATGCTCGTACTCTCTTGGCGAGGCCTAGACCAACAGACAGGCGAAGCCATCATCAACCTAGAGACCGAATATTTTTTGGGAGAACTTCATCATCCGCCTCTGGCTATATCGGACCACGGTAAAGACGTTGGCAAAACTGGATACGGTCAGAGACGCAACAATCGCAATCGTGAAGACGTTCGATGCGAATTTTGAGATGAATGGTCAGAATGGCCTGAAGGCGATCCGTGATATGATCGAGCACTTTGACGACTATGCTGCTGGTCGTGGTCGAGGCCCAGCCGTACGCGACAGCGACCTGGACCCTTGGCGTGCCGTTTCGCAGGACAGGTTCGAGCGAGGCCGCTTTGTCCTTGAGCGAGCAAATTCTTATGAAGCTGCGATCAGGCTACGAGCGGATGCGAAAGGCATCAGCGATGAGTTCATTAGGTGGTATAAATCTTCTGCGTGAATGCCATTTGCTTGCCGGGATTTGGCCATGGGATTGTCTACTCCGACCTCTGTTTAAACCCTCGCCAAACCCATGCAGCCCCAATGCCCAGCACAAGAGCGCCGACTGGCGGAAGCAGGCCGGTCCGCAGGAAATCCGTAAGGGCTTGCCTCGTTAGATATTCACTGATCTCTTGTTCGCTGTATCCAGCCTCCTTTGCCTGATCCAACCGGAACCGATTGTTCGTCGTGTAGTACCCTGTCGGGTCGGATACTTTTGCCACGAAATCCGTGGATATCACCACTACGGTAATCCAGCTTGCGGTCGCCACCATCCAAAGTCGCAATAATCCCCGTGTCCAATTCATAAATCTAGAACCTTGCGTCTGGCGGCTATCAATTTCGAGAAGTCCACGCCCTCATAATGGAGCTTCTGCATCTCCTCATCGAGAAGGCGGAGCCGGACAATGCCCGTCCCATACCTCGCAGCCATACCGCCGTCAGAGTGTCCTTGGAGTGCGTTGATGAATTCCAAGGGAATCCGGCTGTTCTTGCAGCCGTCTTCGAAGGAGTGCCGGAAGCTATGAAAGGTGTGCTTCGGCGTCTTCACCTCGATATCCTTCAGGAAGCGGTTGAAGCGCGGCGAGTAGGCTGTCGAATAGTACCCGTCTGCCGCCTTTGGGAAGTCCGGAAAGAGACGCCCGCGCTTCTTCCGCTGCGTAGCAACGAACTTTTCGAAGCCTAGCTTTTTGAGCATTGGATGGACGGGGATTGTTCGGATCGAGGTGTCCGTTTTGACAGACTGATCCTCGCCATCGTCGGTGACATTAAGATAGAGGATGCCGCCTTCTTCTTTGACGTCATCGACCAGTAGCTGAATGATCTCCCCGGCGCGTGCACCGGTGAAGAGGCCGATCAGCGGCACCCAGTAAATTCCTTGGTCGAACGGGATGTGCTTGCCGGCCACAAGCCAAGACGTCGGCGATTTGCAACCCGTGAACAGCGGGGCGTTGAAAATCATCTGCAACTGCTTGGATGAGAAGGGGAGGCGCTCGTCCCTCGCCTTCGACTTCACGCGGAGATTCATCCGCCCGAACGGGTTGGACGGAACATCGTCGTACTGGCCCTCGGCCCAGTTCCAGAACGCCCGAACGAAGCCCAGAATCTTGTTCACGTTTCTGTCGGACATCCGTTCGACAGGAACAGTCTTCGCCTTCTCGACCGCCTTCGTGAAGCTTAATCCCTTGAAGCCTTCCTTCTGCGCGAAGTTCGGCGGCAGGGACATGACGGCTTCTTTGAAGGCTCTGGCATCCCCCTTCGAGCAATCCTTTAAGGGCTTGTCGCCGACGAGTTCCTTGAACCGCGATGCCCACAGTTCGTTCGATTTCGCGCTGGACTCAACCCAGTCTCCATCCTTCCGCGTCTTTTCCTTGACCCACCCGGCAATTGCCTTCGACAGGGTAGTGGAGGACACCGCGGCGTCATTCTTTGTCACGAGTTGAGGTTCCATCTTCGGAAACCTTTCGGCTGCAGGGTCTGCCCGGTAGTCGCCCTGTCTATAGCGCTCCACCTGTTCACGGCCCTGCAGCATCGATTCTCGGACGGCCTTGGTGAGGCGGGCCATGCTCTCGGCGTCGAGAACCCACCCACGCCGATCAAGGTAGATTTTGATCTCAGCGGGGGTGACGGCGCGGGCGCGCATCTTTTCCAGCATGGCTTTTGCCATGTCCGGATTACTGCCAGCAGTCCTGATCTTGAGCTTTATGCTGCTTGGCTTCACGACTCTCCTCGCCAGAAGCAGTTCCGACAGAGTGCCGCGCGGATCGTCTTCGTGGGCTGCGACAAATTCCCTGTAGATTTCGCCGGCGACGGCCCAAGCTTGTTTTGGAGTGAGCGATGTCTGCCCGCGGCGAAGGTTCGACCAGCGCTCTTCGATCTCCGCCGCTGCCTTGACAAACAGAATCTTGGCTTCGGCGGGATCGCGGGTCTTGAGACTGAATTTCTCTTCGCGCTTGCCGAGGAGCGGTTGCAGATCGTCAGGAACTCGCTTGCGGAGCCAGTAGATTCCACCGCGCTTGATGGGCCGGGCCATTCTCAAAACCATTGGCTTGTGTACCGCTCTTGTGTACCAAAACGGCGGTTGAAAAAGCCTTAAAGCTCAGAAAATGAACGATTTCCAGGGGATGGGCTGGTGCTGCTAGAGAGATTTGAACTCTCGGCCTCTCCCTTACCAAGGGAGTGCTCTACCCCTGAGCTATAGCAGCATTCCGTGGCGCAGTGTGATGCGCCGTATTGGGCGAGGCGGCTATTGCCATAGGTCGGGGCGGAGTGCAAGCCGCAAATTGCAAGTTCTTTGAAAGATAGCTGGAAAAAATGTGTCGGTCTTTTGACACTCAAGGTTTTCCGCTATGAGGAAGATATGGGTGCGGACAAGACGAAAATCGATGATGGGCGGGCTTTGCAGGGAGGTTCGGCGCCCAGTGGGGTCGGTGACGGGGCCGGCGAGCCCGTGGGAAGCAAACAGGTTACGGAAGCGGATCGGCGCCGCGAGCGCGCGGCGCAGAAGCTGCGCGAGAATCTCTCTCGGCGCAAGCAGCAGGTGCGGGCGCGGCGGGCAGGCCAGGCCGACGAAACCGATGGATTGCCGGCCGCAAAGCCTGTGGATAGCGCGGATGCCGCCGCAAAAAGGGACGAATCGCGATGATTGATGTCGCCCATCATCAAACGAATTGATGCGTTAATCTATTTCGTCTAAAGAGCGCCTTTTACCAAGTGCCCGAAATCAGGCGCGTAAAACTTGGGCGTTCGGAACTTCAGGAAAGGCGGGCCTCGCCCGTATTGCTTATATGGATCGTATCAGGATTGTCGGCGGCAATGAGCTCAACGGTATCATTCCGATCTCCGGCGCCAAGAATGCCGCCCTGCCGCTGATGATCGCCTCGCTTCTGACCAGCGATACCCTGACGCTTGAAAACGTGCCGCATCTGGCCGATGTCGAGCTGCTCATGCGCATTCTCGGCAATCACGGCGTCGATGTCGCCGTCAACGGCCGGCGCGAGCGCCAGGAAGACGGCTATTCCCGCACCATCCATTTCACCTGCCGCACCATCGTCGATACTACAGCACCTTATGAGCTGGTCGCCAAGATGCGCGCGAGCTTCTGGGTCATCGGGCCGCTGCTCGCCCGCGAGGGTCAGGCGCGCGTCTCGCTGCCGGGCGGCTGCGCCATCGGCACGCGGCCGGTCGATCTCTTCATCGAAGGCCTGCAGGCGCTCGGCGCCACAATGGAAATCGACGCCGGCTATATCAACGCCACCGCGCCGAAGGGCGGGCTCATCGGCGCCCGCTATGTCTTCCCCAAGGTTTCCGTCGGCGCGACGCATGTGCTGATGATGGCCGCCACGCTTGCCCGCGGCACCACCGTCATCGGCAATGCCGCTCGCGAGCCCGAGATCGTCGATCTTGCCAACTGCCTGATCGCCATGGGCGCCAAGATTTCCGGCGCCGGTACCAGCACGATCACCATCGAGGGTGTCACCTCCCTCTCCGGCGCGCGCCATCGCGTGCTGCCCGACCGTATCGAGACCGGCACCTATGCCATGGCGGTCGCCATGGCCGGCGGCGATGTCACGCTGGAAAATACCGATGTCGCGCTGCTCGACACCGCGCTCGAGAGCCTGCGCCGTGCCGGCGCTATGGTTTCGCCGACCAATAACGGCATCCGCGTCATGCGCAATGGGGGCGGCATCCAGCCGGTCGACGTCGTCACCGATCCGTTCCCCGGCTTCCCGACCGACCTGCAGGCGCAGTTCATGGCGCTGATGACCCGTTCTTCGGGCGTCTCGCACATCACCGAGACCATTTTCGAAAACCGCTTCATGCATGTGCAGGAGCTGGCCCGCCTCGGCGCCAAGATTTCGCTTTCCGGCCAGACGGCCCGCATCGAAGGCGTCGAGAAGCTGAAGGGGGCGCCTGTCATGGCGACCGACCTTCGCGCTTCCGTCTCACTCGTCATTGCCGGCCTTGCCGCAGAAGGCGAGACGGTGGTGTCTCGCATCTATCATCTGGATCGTGGCTTCGAGCGGCTGGAAGACAAGCTGACACGCTGCGGCGCCGTGGTCGAGCGCATCAGTGACTGAGGCCTGCCTCTGTCGCAAAACCGCGACAGAGTTTGCCCGACATGTCCTAATTCCGTCCGATGACGCGGAGAGAGCGGGCAAGCCCGCTTTCTCCAGTTGCGTCTTTTGCGCCCGCATCCTATGTCCACAATGAAGAAACGTCGGCAATGATGTTTTGCCGCGGCGTTTGACCGGCGCAATCGGGGACAAAGGACGAATGAGCGATCTCAAGCTAATGGCACTCGACGCCGAGGACCTGGATGTCATCTCCGCTTACATGCAGGATAGCGTCTTCAAGGTCGGCGACATGTCCTTTGCCCCGAAGCAGGAGCAGTTTTCGCTTGCGGCCAATCGCTTTGTCTGGGAGCGGTCCGATCGGCGCCGCAAGCCTTACGAACGCCATCGTTCCGCGCTGGTGTTCAAGCGCGTCAAGGCCGTGCGCTCCAACGGCATCGACCGGCGCAAGCGCGACGAGGTGCTGTCGCTGCTCGCGATCCGCTTCGAACGGAAGGGCGAGGGGCCGGACGGCACGGTCGAGCTTGCCCTTGCCGCCAACGCCACGATCGTGCTCGATGTCGAATGCATCGAGGCCCAGCTCGCGGATATCGGCGGTGCATGGGAAACGACGCACAAGCCTCGTCATCCCGACGCCGGCGAGTAGGCTTATAAGGGTTTTGGATACGGCCGCTGCAGGCGGTCTCGATGGAAGGGAATATCAGTTTGGCTATCTGGCTGGATCAGGCGTCGGAAGGGTTCGAGCAGCAGTTCGCCGCATTCCTGACGACCAAGCGGGAAGTGTCCGAGGATGTGAATACCGTCGTGCGCGGCATCATCGAGGATGTGCGGGCGCGCGGCGATGCCGCCCTTGCGGACTATTCCAAAAAGTTCGACGGCGTCGATTTCGCCACGACACCGATGCGCGTCGGCGAAGCCGAGATCGATGCGGCGATCGAGGCTGTTCCGGCCGAAGTGCTTGGCGCGCTGAAGGTCGCCGCCACCCGCATCGAATCGCATCACCGCCGGCAGCTGCCGAAGGACGATATCTATGAAGACGATCTGGGCGTCGGCCTGGGGTCTCGCTGGACGGCGATCGAGGCCGTCGGCCTCTATGTGCCCGGCGGCACGGCGAGTTATCCGAGTTCGGTGCTGATGAATGCCGTTCCGGCCAAGGTCGCCGGCGTCGAGCGTATCGTCATCGTCGTGCCGGCAACGGGCGGCGCCGTCAATCCGGCCGTGCTTGCGGCGGCGCGCATGGCCGGCGTCGAGGAAATCTACCGCATCGGCGGCGCGCAGGCGATCGCCGCACTCGCCTATGGCACGGCGACGATCAAACCGGTCTACAAGATCACCGGTCCCGGCAATGCCTATGTGGCGGCAGCCAAGCGCCAGGTTTTCGGTACGGTCGGTATCGACATGATCGCCGGTCCATCGGAAGTGCTCGTCATCGCCGACAAGAACAACGATCCGGACTGGATCGCCGCCGATCTTCTTGCGCAGGCCGAGCATGACGAAAGTGCGCAATCGATCTTGATCACCGACGATGCCGAATTCGGCAAGGCGGTGGAAGCCGCGGTCGAGCGGCAGCTGAAGCGGCTCAGCCGCTCGCAGACCGCGGCAACGAGCTGGCGGGATTTCGGGGCCGTCATCCTGGTCTCCGATCTGAAGCAGGCAATACTGCTTGCCAACCGCATCGCCGCCGAGCATCTGGAGCTTGCGGTCGACGATCCCGACCCGCTTTTGGCCGGTGTCCGCAATGCGGGCGCGATCTTCGTCGGCCGTCATACGCCGGAGGTGATCGGCGACTATGTCGGCGGCTCGAACCATGTGCTGCCGACGGCGCGCTCGGCGCGTTTCTCCTCCGGCCTTTCCGTGCTCGATTTCGTCAAGCGCACCTCGATCCTGCGGCTTGGGCCGGAGCAGCTTCGCGCCCTCGGGCCGGCGGCGATCGCGCTTGCCAATTCCGAGGGGCTGGACGCACATGCGCGATCGGTCGCGATCCGCCTCAATCTCGAGGGGTGAGGCATGGCCAAGGGCGTCTTCCGGCTGAGCGATGTGGTCCTGGACGACACGATCGGCCGCTCGACGCCCGATGTCGAGCATGAGCGCGCCGTCGCCATTTTCGACCTGATCGAGGAAAACAGCTTCGCGCCCGTCGGACATCCTGGCGGGCCTTATCTGCTCAATCTTTCGCTGGTCGACCAGAAGCTGGTCTTCGACATCCGCATGGAAGATGGCAGCGTTGTCGCCACCCATATCCTGTCGCTGACGCCGTTCCGCCGGATCGTGAAGGATTACTTCATGATCTGCGAGAGCTATTACGAGGCGATCCGCTCCGCCACGCCAAGCCGCATCGAAGCGATCGACATGGGCCGGCGCGGCATCCACAACGAAGGCTCGCAGACGCTGATGGACCGGCTGAACGGCAAGATCACGGTGGATTTCGACACGGCGCGCCGGCTTTTCACGCTCGTCTGCGTGCTCTATTGGCGCGGGTGACCGATATGGGCGAGCCGCAGGCGATCGCTAACAATGGCAGGTCGCCCGGGGGCAAATCCCCCGGCGCCATCCTCTTCATGTGCGGCCTCAATGCCATCCGCTCGCCCATGGCCGAGGCGATGGCGCGCAGCATGCTGCCGCAGGGCACCTATATCGCATCGGCGGGGGTGCGTGCCGGCGAGCGCAATCCCTTTGTCGATATCGTGCTGGGCGAGATCGGGCTTTCGCTCGGCCGCCGCCAGCCGCAGACCATGGAGGAACTGGAGGATGATTTCTTCGATGTCATCATCACGCTGTCTCCCGAGGCGCATCATGCCGCGCTGGAACTGACGCGGGCGAACGCCGTCGATGTGATCTATTGGCCGACGATAGACCCGTCCGCGACGGACGGAACGCGCGAGCAGGTTCTGGATGCCTATCGCGGGGTGCGGGACTATCTTCTCGGCCTGATTGAGAGCAGGCTGGTGGAACATCGCGGCTCGCTTTAGAACTGCGCATGAAACAAATGCAGAAACCCTTATCAACGAGGTTCACAAAACCGCGGCGATTGTGTAGTTTCCGCGCAAATTTCTGGCGACCCCCGCTTTTTTGGCATGGGCGCCGGCCCAACCGACAGGAAAAGAAGCTTTAATGCCGAAAGAAGAAGTCCTCGAATTTCCCGGTGTCGTCACCGAACTCCTGCCGAACGCGACCTTTCGCGTGAAGCTGGAAAACGAGCACGAGATCATCGCCCACACTGCAGGCCGCATGCGCAAGAACCGCATCCGCGTTCTGGCGGGCGACAAGGTGCTGGTGGAAATGACCCCTTACGACCTGACCAAGGGCCGCATCACCTATCGTTTCAAATAGTCCGCCGTTCTGGAATCATAGAATCAGAGCATGATGCCGAAAACCGCTGACACTTTTCGGCATCGTGCTCCAGAACCGGTTCTCATTCCCGCATGACAGGTCGAGATCTGATGGCGTTGAAACACAAGCTGATACTGGCCTCCGGATCGCCGCGTCGCGTCGAGCTCCTGCATCAGTCAGGCATAGAGCCGGCGCGCCTCATGCCGATGGATATCGACGAGACGCCGAAGAAGTCGGAGCATCCGCGCTCGCTGGCGCGGCGGCTTTCGGCTGAAAAAGGCGATGCCGCCTTTGCCGCCGTCAAGAGCGATGCCGCCTGGCAAGGGAGCTATATTCTCTCTGCCGATACGGTGGTTGCCGTCGGGCGCCGCATTCTGCCAAAGGCGGAGTTCGTCGATGAAGCGGCTGCGGCCTTGCATCTGCTCTCCGGCCGCGGCCATGTCGTCTATACCGGCATTTGCCTGATTACGCCGGATCGCAAGACCCGTCAGAAGGTCGTCGAAACCAAGGTACGCTTCAAGCGCCTGTCGAGCCGCGACATCGAGATGTATCTCGCCTCCGGCCAGTGGCGCGGCAAAGCCGGTGCTTACGGCATCCAGGGCCTTGCCGGCTCGTTCGTGCAGAAACTTGTGGGATCCTACACCAATGTCGTCGGATTGCCGCTTTATGAAACCATGCTGCTGCTTGCGGGCGAGGGCTTCGACGTCCATGCCGAGTGGCAGGAAGGATAGCGATCATGACGAAGGGTGAGGATATCAAGGTCGGTTCGAAGGTCGAACCGCTGCGAAAGACGCGTCCCTGTCCGGAATGCGGCCGCCCTTCGGTGCGCGAACACTATCCTTTCTGTTCGGATCGCTGCCGCTCCGTCGATCTTTCACGCTGGCTCAACGGCTCCTACGCCATCCCCGTGACCGAGGATGAGACCAAGGCCGACGGCTCCGATCAGGACTGAGCGCCATTTCCCAGGGAGGTTCGACCTTGCGAACTCCTTCATTTTGTTCGCGAATCGGCAAAATTCGATTTCCTGTCAAAAAAGAGTCATTTGCGGCTGGACATGGCCGAACAAGATGCTATAACCCCGCTCGCTTCCGGGGCGAACCAACCGCCCAAGGCCTCTCAAAGGCTTTTCCTTCGACGCGAAGCTCGGATGCCCAGATAGCTCAGTTGGTAGAGCAGCGGATTGAAAATCCGCGTGTCGCTGGTTCGATTCCGGCTCTGGGCACCATCTTTTCTCCCCAATCATGCGGACAATGAAACTCGACGCTGGCTTTGATCGTTTCCTGGCTCAGGTTGGGTTTTTGGATGGATACCCGATTGGGGCATTCCCGATTATGGGAAGCGAAACTTTTTGCGTGCAGTGTTTTGATATCTTCAATCTAGTGGTTGTGTTTCATTAATTCGGTGCATGGTCCCATCAAGATATTGATGACATTCGGAATCAAGCGTACGAATTATTGACAGATCACCTATTGATTCGAAGCGACTGATACCGCACCTTAGATACTAGCGGGATAAGTGATCTCGTTAAGTCCGGCGTTTATTGCAATAGCAAGCTATCGAGGCGCCATGTTAAACAACGATGTGCTATTTAACACGTTCGCCCGTTCTTTCGAAGCACGGCGCGAAGTCGAGATGTCATTCTCCGAATACCTGGAAGGGTGCCGGGATGACTCGCTCATGTACGCGAACGCGGCAGAGCGGCTGCTCGCAGCGATGGGCGAACCCCTGCTGATCGATACGGCCAAAGATACGAGACTTGGGCGTATATTCATGAACCGGACGATCCGGACCTATCCGGCGTTTTCGGGCTTTTTCGGCATGGAAGAGACGATCGAACGCATCGTCGCCTTCTTCCGGCACGCAGCGCAGGGATTGGAGGAGCGCAAGCAGATCCTCTATCTTCTGGGTCCCGTCGGCGGCGGCAAATCCTCGCTTGCCGAGCGGCTGAAGTCGCTGATGGAAGTGCACCCGATCTACGTGCTCAAGGCGGGCAATGAACTGAGCCCTGTCTTTGAAAGTCCGCTCAGCCTTTTCGATCCCGTCACAATGGGAGCGATGATCGAGGAGCGTTACGGTATTCCGCGCCGGCGTTTGACCGGTCTCATGAGCCCTTGGTGCCTGAAGCGGCTCGAGGAGTTCGAGGGCGATATTTCCCGTTTCAAGGTTGTTCGCATCCAGCCGTCCAGGCTGCGGCAAATCGCGGTTGCCAAGACGGAGCCGGGAGATGAGAACAACCAGGATATCTCCTCGCTGGTCGGCAAGGTGGATATCCGCAAGCTCGAGAGCCTGGCGCAGAACGATCCGGATGCCTACAGCTATTCCGGTGCGTTGAACCGCGCCAACCAGGGCATTCTCGAATTCGTCGAAATGTTCAAGGCGCCGATCAAAATGTTGCACCCGTTGCTGACAGCGACGCAGGAAGGCAACTATATCGGCACTGAAAATATCGGTGCGATACCTTTCTCCGGCATCATTCTTGCGCATTCGAACGAGTCCGAATGGCAGAGCTTCAAGTCCAACAAGAACAATGAGGCCTTCATCGACCGTATTTGCGTGGTGAAAGTGCCTTATTGCCTCAGGGTCACCGAGGAGCAGAAGATCTATGAGAAGCTGATCGAGGAATCCGAGCTCAGCGATGCGCCCTGCGCGCCGTCGACATTGGAGACGCTCGCCCGCTTCACGGTTCTGACGCGGCTTTCCAAGCACGAGAACTCGACGGCTTTCTCCAAGCTTCGCGTCTATGACGGCGAGAGCGTGAAGGAGACCGATCCGCGAGCGCGCAGCGTGCAGGAATACCGCGATGCGGCCGGTGTCGACGAAGGCATGGACGGGGCTTCCACCCGCTTTGCCTTCAAGGTGCTGGCGGCGACCTTCAACTACGATACGACGGAAGTCGCTGCCGATCCGGTGCATCTGATGTACATGCTAGAGCAGGCGATCCGCCGCGAACAGCTGCCGCTTGAAACCGAAAAGCTCTATATCGAGTTTATCAAGAGTGAACTGGCGCCGCGCTATGCGGAGTTCATCGGCAACGAGATCCAGAAGGCCTATCTGGAATCCTATGCGGATTACGGCCAGAACCTTTTCGATCGCTATGTCGACTATGCCGACGCCTGGATCGAGGATGTGGACTTCAAGGATCCGGATACCGGCCAGCTTCTTGATCGTGAGCTGCTGAACCAGGAGCTCACCAAGATCGAAAAGCCGGCAGGCATCGCCAATCCGAAGGACTTCCGCAATGAGGTGGTCAAGTTCTGCCTGCGGGCACGCGCAAGCCATGGCGGCAAGAACCCGTCCTGGACCAGCTACGAGAAGATCCGCGAGGTTATCGAAAAGCGGATGTTCTCCCAGGTCGAGGATCTTCTGCCCGTCATCTCGTTCGGGTCCAAGAAGGACGGCGATACGGAAAAGAAACATGGCGAATTCGTCGAGCGTATGGTCACGCGGGGCTATACCGAGCGTCAGGTTCGACGGCTTGTGGAATGGTACATGCGTGTGAAACAGGCTGGATGAGCCACCAAGGAAGAAGGAATGCACATTGTTGACAGACGCCTGAACCCAGGCGGAAAAAGTTTGGAAAATCGTCAACGGTTTTTGCGGAGAGCAAAAGCGCTGGTGCAGAGAGCGGTCTATGAATCCTCTCAAAATCGCGACATTCAAGATATTTTGAAGGGTGGCGAAGTCAGCATTCCCCTGGATGGAACCGAGGAGCCTCGGTTCCATCGTGGCCCGGAAGGGCTGAAGGAACATATTCTTCCCGGCAACAAGGACTTCATCGAAGGCGACATCCTTCCACGGCCGGAAGGCAGCGGCGGCCGCTCGCGCGCCGGCGGGGAGGGCTCCGGCGAGGATGCCTTCCGCTTCATCCTGACGCGAGACGAATTCCTCGATCTCTTTCTCGACGATCTCGAATTGCCCGACCTTGCCAAGCGGCGGCTGATGTCGGCCGACCAGATCAACCCGGTACGATCGGGCTATTCGGTGACGGGATCGCCCGCCAACCTCGCCATCAACCGCACCATGCGGCTCGCGATGATGCGCCGCGTCGCCCTGCATCGTCCGAAACCGGAAACGGTTGAAAAACTCATCGAGGAGGCGGAGCAGTGCACGGACGAAAAGCGCCGGGCACAGCTCGAAGCCGAGATCAAAAGGCTGGAATCGAAGGTCCGGCGCATTCCCTACATCGATCCGATCGACATCCGCTACCGGCGGTTCGAGAACGAGCCGAAACCGGTAGCGCAGGCCGTCATGTTCTGCCTGATGGACGTATCCGGCTCGATGTCCGAACACATGAAGGACCTCGCCAAGCGCTTCTACATGTTGCTCTACATCTTTCTGACCCGGCAATATCGGCGTGTCGAGATCGTCTTCATCCGGCATACGGATGTGGCGGAAGAGGTGGACGAAGAGACCTTTTTCCGCAGCCCTGCGACGGGCGGCACGCAGGTTTCGAGCGCGCTCGAGGCCATGCGGCGGATCGTGCATGATCGCTTCCCGGCCTCGGACTGGAACATTTATGCAGCGCAGGCGTCCGATGGCGACAACGCCTATTCCGACAATGCGACGACGGCAGCACTCATGACGAGCGAGATCTTGCCCGTCTGCCAATATTTTGCCTATCTCGAAGTGGGGGAATCGCGCAGTGTCGCGATCACTTCCGGTTCGGCGATCTGGTCGCTCTACGAGCGGATGCAGGCGGCCTGGCCGGTGCTTTCCATGCGGCGCGTCAGCGACCGCAGCCAGATCTATCCGGTTTTCCACGATCTCTTCCAGCGCCGGACGGCGGAAACAAGGAGCGGGTGATGGCAAAAGAGGCATCGATGGAGCGGCTTTTCGAAGGCGCGGACTGGGATTTCGCCACCATTCAGCGAATTCACGATGCTTGCGAGAAGATCGCCGTCAACGAACTCGGCCTCGATGTCTATCCCAATCAGATCGAGATCATCACCGCCGAGCAGATGCTCGATGTCTATTCCTCGATCGGCATGCCGCTGTTCTACAAGCATTGGTCCTTCGGCAAGCATTTCGCCCATCACGAGGCCTTTTATCGCAAGGGCTTGCGCGGGCTCGCCTACGAGATCGTCATTAACAGTTCCCCCTGCATCTCCTATCTGATGGAAGAGAACAGCGCGACGATGCAGGCGCTCGTCATCGCGCACGCCGCCTTCGGTCACAATCACTTCTTCAAGAACAACTATCTTTTCAAGCTGTGGACGGATGCCGAAGGCATTCTCGATTATCTCAACTTCGCCAAGAGCTATATCGCGCGCTGCGAGGAGCGGTATGGGCACGCCGCCGTCGAGCGCACGCTCGATGCCGCGCATGCGCTGATGTCGCACGGTGTGCATCGCTATGCCGGCAAGAAGACGCCGGACCTGCGCGACGAGGAGAAGCGCGAGCGCGAGCGGCGCGAATATGACGAGAAGATCTTCAACGATCTCTGGCGCACGGTTCCTACCGGGCATGGCAAGAAGACCCACGATCTCGATCTGGAGCGCCGGCGCGCGCTCGCGGGCCTGCCGCAGGAGAATATCCTCTATTTCCTCGAAAAGATGGCGCCGCGCCTGAAGCCCTGGCAGCGCGAGATCATTCGTATCGTGCGGCATGTGGCGCAGTATTTCTATCCGCAGAGCCAGACCAAGGTGATGAACGAGGGCACGGCGACCTATGTGCACTATCGCATCATGACAAGGCTGCATGAGCTCGGCGGTATCGGCGACGGCGATTTTCTGGAGTTCCTGAAGTCGCATACCAATGTAGTTTTCCAGCCGACCTTCAACGATCCCCGCTATTCCGGCCTCAACCCTTATGCGATCGGTTTTGCCATGATGCAGGATATCGAGCGCATCGTGACGAAGCCGGAGGAGGAGGATCGCCAGTGGTTCCCGGAGATCGCCGGCACCGGCGACGCCATGGCGGTGCTGCGCGATCTCTGGGCGAATTATCGCGACGAAAGTTTCGTGGCGCAGTTTCTGAGCCCGCACCTCATGCGCAAGATGCGCATCTTCCAGCTGACCGACGATCCCGAAGAGGAGGAGGGGCTGAGGGTTGCCGCCATTCATGACGAGCGCGGCTACCGGCGTATCCGCCGGGAACTGTCGCGGCAATACGATGTCGGCTGGATCGATCCGCATATCGAAATCGTCGATGTCGATCTTGCCGGTGACAGGCGGCTCCTGCTGAAGCACACGGTGCTGAATGGCGCGATGCTGGACGATATGGATGCCAAGCGCGTGTTGCAGCACCTGGCGGACCTATGGAGCTATGACGTTCTGATGCAGGAGGTCGACCGCTCCGGCGCGGTGCTTCGCGATCATCTCGTCCATCCACGTTCTTCGGCGCTTGCTGCGTAGGTACCGTGATCCCTATGATCGCTTTTTCGGCCGGCGCTGATGGCCGCTCACCTGCACGCCATCCTCAGGCTGCAGTTTGAGGAAGCCGGGTATGCCGAGCAGCGGTATGACCGCCATCAGCAGGAAGGCCAGATGGAATTTCTCCGGCGTCAGCGGCGATCCATCCAGCGTGACCAGACCGAGCAGCATGGCGGCGACGGAAATGCCGAAGCTGACGCTCAGCTGCTGCAGCACGCCGCCAAGACTGGTCGCGCGGCTGAGCTGGGTCGCCGGCGTATCGGAGTATGACAGGGTATTGGAGGTCATGAACTGTCCAGCCCGCGCCAGGCCGAAGATGAAGACGTAGATGATGATGAACCAGTGCGGGGTGCTGGGCGTAATCAGTGCGAAGCCGGCAACGACGGCGGCGCCGAACACGGCGCTCCAGATCAGCATGCGATCGAAGCCATAGAGCTTCAGCAGCCTTGCCGAGACCGGCCGCACGGCGAGGGCGCTCAGGGCGCTGACGAAGGTCAGCGTACCAGAGACCATCGGGCTCAGGCCGAAGCCGACCTGCAGCATCAGGGGCAGCAGGAAGGGCACGCCGTTCAGCCCGACACGGCAGATGCCGCCGGCAAGCGTGCCGATGCGAAACGTCCGCAGCCTGAACAGCGTGAGATCCACGGCCGGCGATTCCGCCGTTCTCGCGTAGCGGATGAAACCTGCCAGCAGCAGACCGGCTGCGCCAAGAACGAGGAAAATGGCCCAGGTAGGAATGGTCGGACGGCCGATATTCTCGATGCCATATTGCAGCAGCACGCAGCCGAGGCCGACCATGACGAAGCCGGGAAAATCGAATTTGATCGTCTCGTCGCGCTCTGTATCCTCGATGTAGCGCAGCGCCATCACCATGCCGATCACGCCGAAGGGAAGGTTGACCCAGAATATCCAGCGCCAGGAAAGATATGTCGTCAGGAAGCCGCCGAGCACCGGCCCGATGACAGGCCCCATGACAGCAGGCAAGGTCATATAGGTCATGGCGGTCACGAGCTGGCTGCGCGGAAAGCTGCGAATGAGGATAAGGCGCCCGACCGGCGTCATCATCGCGCCGCCGAAGCCCTGCAGCGCGCGCGTCGCAATCAGCATCGGCAGGCTGGTTGCGAGGCCGCAGAGGATCGAGCCGAGCGTGAAGATAAAGAGCGAGAGGGCGAAGATGCGGCGTGCGCCGAACCGGTCGGCGAACCAGCCGCTCACCGGGATGAACATGGCAAGCGTCAGGATATAGGTCGTGACAGCTAGGTTCATGCGTACCGGAGTCGTCTCGAGGCTTTTGGCGATATCGGGAACGGCGGTGATGAGGATGGTCGAATCGAGCTGTTCCATCAGGAAGGCTACGGCGACGACGGCGGGGATGATGTAGCGCAGGCGGGGATTACGTTCGACCGCGAAAGTGTGGCCCTGTGGGTTGGGATCTGTCGAATCCATGAAATGCAATGGCTTTCCAACGCGCGGCGGGAAGTCCGGCGCGTTTGACGATTTGCATGAATCCCTTCGGAAACCGCCTCGTGCTCTCGGGAAACATGGTGCTGGCGGTCGGTGATCCGCCGACCTTCGGAATCGTTGCCTATATGAGCACTACCGATGGCGCAGTGCAACAGGAACCGACGCGCATGAATATTTGACACCGTTTGTAAAATCGGGCGTCGATCCTGGATACGCCCTGCTGCACTGTGCCAACGGCAGTTGTGATCGGACGCTTCGCGGTATGGACAGCGGATTCATTTCTTGCCGTCCCACCTTCGCGCCTCAAACATTGTCATCGACCCTCGGTGAAGGCGACGCTTGCAAATCAA
The DNA here is from genome assembly GCA_900468625.1 of Hyphomicrobiales bacterium. Taxonomy (GTDB): domain Bacteria; phylum Pseudomonadota; class Alphaproteobacteria; order Rhizobiales; family Rhizobiaceae; genus Rhizobium. The sequence continues at coordinate 462,416 of UBUL01000001.1, read as the reverse complement.
AATGCAAACTTCGGACAGCCACGTACCAGAAAGCATAGCCCGCGATGCCGCCGCTTATGGTGAGCATAAGGACATCAAACCTATTGGAGCCACTTTGAAAGGCCCATGAATGAGCTGTCCAGTATCCAGCAATAGCTCCAGCTATCGGATAATAATAGGAGGGTCGGCCGAGCAATTCGCCGACGCCGATCGCCACTAGAGCGGCCTTCCATGTGATCAGAAGAGCCATCGGTACCACAGCGAAGCTAATGGTGACCAATGCCAGCGGCACAGATATTCCCTCAGCGATTGAGTTAAAATGAGAGGCGAATGAAATCAAAGAATACGAAACGATAGCGAAATATTCAGCAACCAGGAGAGCGAAGATATTCATGAAAACCATCTTCTTGATGTTTGATTTGGCTGCTTTTGGCTCCATCTCTATCTCCGTTTCATCCCATGATGGCGATTAGCCCACCGAGTGCTTTCTTACTGGTTGTATTCGTAACATACACCATGAAAGAGCGGCAAATACGTGCATGCCCCGAGATCTAATTGGTCGAGGAGGGCGAGGGCAATGTCCAGCGCGCCTTGTCGAAGACGATCGCGGTTCGGAGCTGCTCCGGCGACGTTCTCCGCAATTCCAGCTGCAGGTTGAAATTGTTGTTGCTCTGGAACTCCTTGAAAAAAGCAAGCTTGGCGCCGAAGGCTTGCAGCGTCACGTCCTGCAGCTTGCCGATCGCTTCGAGTGCGGCCTGAAAGTCCAGCCAATGGGTCTCGTTCAGCAACAGGACGACAGTGTCGACGAAGGTGCCGGCAATGGCTTTTCCCTCGTCATTGTCGGGCATGATGACCTTGATGCGGATGGCATCGATTTCGCCTGACGGTTTGCCCCTGGCGATGATGAAGAAGGAAGCCGCCTTGGGATCGCCATAGGCACCCTTCTGAACGGCATAGCTGCACTCCGAAGTGCCGGCGCCCAGCTCGCTCTGCCGCCATTCGCCCACGGACAGGCCGAAATTTTGGAGATCGGCGCAAAGCGTTTGGCCCGTTATCCGCCAGCTTCGCACGAAGGCGCTCAGCAGCGCGTCGACAGGCTCGTCCAGCAGATGGGATTTCTTTGCGGCTGGTGGTCTGGCGACAGCCGCCGGTTTCACCCGATCGCGTCTGGGAGTTTCGGCCGGCGCTGCCAGCGCTGCACTCCGAGGCGCCGCCGCCTGTGCGGGCTGCTGTTCCGGCGCGGGCTTCGGCGGCGAAGATGCCGCCTGTTGCTGCGGAGCGGGGAACAGATCGAGCCGATAGCGGCTATCCAGCGCCCGCAGATTGCGCATGTCGTTGGCTAGGAGCGCGGTTGTCAGGATGATCAAGCCGATGACAACAGCCGCAATCCAGAAGACAGCCCTGCTTTTTTTGCGAGGTGGTGCCACCGACATGATTCAGATCACAGCTACTCCCGAGGAAACTTGCTCTGCTGCAATAACTGTATGTTGCGCAGCCAGTTCATGGCTACAGCATATGCGTTTATGAAGGATTGATCATTCTAATGTTTCTTTGTCAATTCATGACGTTGCTCAAAGCGCATCATGATCTTTCAAACTCGCTTGCTGCGTTTCAGTCCCGAGCCTCCTGATGTCGCCTGCCTATAAAGTCCGCCCGGGATGTGTCAGGTGAAATATGCCTTGAGCGCCTTGACGATTGCGGCATCCGTGCGGCGGGCCGACGGCGCCGAGAAGCCGAGGGCGATGACGCGCTCATCCGTTTCGGAGGTGGTTGCCGAGCAGGACGCGTGGATCTCGCTGATATCAAGCCGCGGCCATAGCTGGCCGATCGTTGCCAGCGTCACGCCGGAGCCGGGCATGATGGAAATCCGGCCGGCGGCAGCGGCAATTGCCCGTTCGAGCATGGTGACGCCCTCTGCCGCGGTTTTTGCACCGCCGGAGGTAAGGACGCGCTCGAAGCCAAGGGATATGGCCATGCCGACGGCTTCCTCGACGTCAGGTACAAGGTCGAAGGCGCGATGCAGGGTCATGCCGAGACCGTCGGCATGAGCAGTCAGGGTGGCAAGCGTGTCGAAATCCAATCTTCCATCCGGCAGGGATGCTCCGAGCACGACGCCCGGCAGCTCGGCGGCGCGGGCCGCGTCGATATCGGATTTCATGACCTCAAGCTCTTCGGCGGAATAGACGAAGCCGCCGGCGCGCGGGCGGATGATGGCATAGGCGGGAACCGGCATCTTCGCTGCGGCCGCCATCAGCCCCGCACTCGGGGTCAGCCCGCCAAGCGGGAGTGCGCTGCACAGTTCTATGCGATCACCGCCGCCCTCGACGGCGGCCTTGAGGCCGGCAATATCCTCGACGCAGACTTCAAGCAGCATGGCTGCGTTCCGCGGCATATTGCAATCCGAGCAGGGCGGCGCCGATGAGGCCAGGTTCCAGCTTACACACGCTGGGCACGACGAGCGGCCTGCCGAATTTGCGCAGGATGCGGGCGCGTACCGTCTCGTCCAGCCTTGCAAGGAGCGGTTCGACGTTGGAAAGGCCACCGCCGACCGGCACGATGGTCGCGCCCGTTATGTTGATCGTCAGGGCGAGCGGCGAGGCGACCAGATCGACCATGACCTCGATCGTTCGTTCCGCGCGGCTTTCACCTTTGAGCCACTCGTCGATGATCTCTTCGCTGGAAAGTTCCAGGCCGTGAAGCGTCTTGTGCAGCCGTTCGATGCCGCGGGCGCCACCGACGGTATCGACACAGCCCTTTTGGCCGCAGCCGCAGGGATAGGCGGGAATGGCGACGGGTGGATTGCCGGCGAAGGAGGCGATGATAGGGCCATGGCCCCATTCCCCGGCAAAGCCGCCGGCGGCATTGACCAGCCGGCCGTCCGCGACGAGGCCGCCGCCGACGCCCGTACCCAGAATGGCGCCGAAGACGATGCGATGGCCGCGGCCGGCGCCGGACATGGCCTCGGCCATGGCGAAGCAATCGGCGTCGTTGGCGATCAGTACGGGGGAGCCGAGTTCCGCTTCCAGATCGGCGGCAAGGCGCCGGCCGTGAATGCAGGGAATATTGGCGCAGGTGAGCGCCTGCGTATCAGGATCGACGACACCGGCGATGGAGAAGGAGAGGCAATCCGGCTTATCCCCCGCTTCGGCAATCACCTCGCGCAGGACAGCGACGAACTCGGCGAAATCGAGCCTTGGCGTCGGGCGCCGCGCCAGCGGAACGATATCCGTCATGGTGTGGGCGATCCCGCCTTTGATGGCGCTGCCGCCGATGTCGAAGGAAACGATCATGAATACCGACCTGCTGGAAACATTGCGGCCTTGCTCGCACCCTTTGCCGGTCTTTGCAAGATCAATCCTTGCCGGGCATGGAACCGCGGTCAACCCGATGGCAGGGTAATTCTGGCTTCGAAACCGTCAGTCCTGCCGGTGGCCGGCGACAGAAAGTCGATTTGTCCGCCGATCTGCCCGACGATGCGTTCGACGATCGAGAGCCCGAGGCCGGAGCCCGCGGCTTTGGTCTTGCCGCGCCAGAAGCGCTTCTTGAGGCCGGCGAGTTCATCCTTGGAAAGCACGGTGCCGCCGTTGGTGACGCGAACGACACCGTCTTCGACGCTGACGATCACCTCGTCGTCGGCCGGACCGTGGATCAGCGCATTTTCGATGAGGTTGCGCATGACGATAGCGAAAGCGTCGATATCGATGTTTCGGACCAGTTTCTTCGTCGTTTCGTTTTCCAGCAGGACGCGTCCGGCTGTGCCGGTGTCGCGATCATAATCGCCTATGACGGTTTCGATGACAGCCATCAGGTCGGCAGGCTTGTCCCCGGCGCCTATGCCGGCTTGCGCGCGGGAGAGCTGCAGCAGCTTTTCCGACAGGCGGCTAAGATTAGAGAGCGATGCCTCGATGCGGCCGGCGCGTTCCGTCAGTTGTCCCTGCGGCAGCTCGGCGATCAGCCGCTGGGTCTGGGCAAGCGCGCCTGCAATCGGAGTGCGCAGCTCGTGGGCGCTGTTGGCGGTGAATTCGCGTTCGGCCTCCAGAGCGAGGCGCAGGCGCTCGAGCAGCAGGTTGACGGAGCGGGCGATCGGCTGCAGTTCGAGCGGCAGCGTTTCGCTTTCGAGCGGCACCATGTTGCCGCCGTCCTTGGTTGCGATCTGCGACCGCAGACGGTCGATGGGCCGCAGGGATCGGCCGACGATGATGCCGATGGCGACGATACTGGCAGGGATGAGGGCAAGCAGCGGCCAGAGCAGGGCAACGCCGCTTTCGCGCGATGCTTCGCGGCGGTTCTTGAAGGCATCGGCGACGTGCAGGAAGATCGTGCCGTCCGCCGAGGATTCCGTGTAGATCCGGTAGCGCGGCGTATTGTGGAAGCCGATCTTCAGCGGCACCTCATAGGCTGTTGCCGGGGCATCGTGGGAATGCAGGATGACCTTGCCGTTTCCGTCGAGCACCTGATAGGTCAGATATTCGCGGTTCAGCCCCTTGTTGAGTTCCTCGAGGCTTTGCGGATCGCCCGAAGGGCTGCGGTTGGCGAGATCGTCGAGCACCAGGGGCATCAGCCGTTCGGCGGTTTCCTGCAACGCGCCGTCAAAGGTCTCGGCGAGCTCCTTGTTGACCACATGGACGCCGATCCCGACGGCAATCAGCCAGAAGACGACGACGGTGCCAGTAAGCGCGGTGATCAGGCGGCGGGTGATGCTGGAACGGCTGGGTTCCCTGCGCTCGGTCATCGCTCACCCAGGCAATAGCCGACGCCGCGGGCCGTTCGGATGCGATCCCTGCCGATCTTCTTGCGCAGGCGGCTGACATAGACCTCTACCGTATTGCTCTCGATCTCCGAACCGAAGGCATAGAGCGCTTCCTCAATCTTGTCCTTCGATACGATCGCGCCCGGCCGCACGATCAAAAGATCGAGCACGGCCCATTCGCGGCCGGTCAGAATCACATCCTTGCCCGCCAGCCGGACGCGGCGCTGCGGCTGATCGATTTCGAGATCGGCAAAGCGGAGGGTCGGCTGCGGGCTGCCAGCATAGCGCCGGGCGACCGCAAGGATACGAGCCGTGAGTTCGCCGAGATTGAAAGGCTTGACGAGGTAGTCGTCGGCGCCGCTGTTCAGACCCTCGATGCGGTCGGAAATCTGGTCGCGCGCCGTCAGGATGATCACGGGCGTTTCGTCGGGCTTGCGGCGCAGGCGCTTGAGGAAGTCGATGCCGCTGCCGTCCGGGAGCTGCAGGTCCAACAGGATGAGGCCATACTGCACGGCGCTGGTGACCTCCTCGGCATCGATCAGATTCTTGACCCAATCGACGGCATGGGGACCGGTCGCAATGTGGTCGCGGACCGCGCTGCCGATCGTATCGTCATCCTCTATCAGAAGAATGCGCACCTGCACCTCTCAACCATTGAACGCGCTTCAGTTAATGCCGACGAACCTATCGGGTCAATAACGGCTGAAATAAGCCATGCGTGGATGCACAGTTCCTGTCCTGCTCGTCTGCCGAAAACGTTCCCGGCGCCTATGGACAGACGCGAACGCGGTGGTTACTTGTTTGCGCGGAGAACGAAGCGGCCTCAGGATGGCCGTCACACGTCATTGGAGGATGCTCGATCATGCTGAAGGGAATTTCGCCGCTTTTGAACGCGGATGTGCTCTATGCGCTGAAGTCCATGGGACATGGCGACATGCTCGCCGTCGTCGATACGAATTTCCCTGCAGAATCGGTGGCAAGCCAGACCGTCCTGGGCGAGCTGCTGCGCATCGATAACGTGTCGTCTGCCGATGCAGTCGCGGCAATCCTGTCGCTGATGCCGCTCGATACCTTTGTCGATGATGCGGCGGCGCGCATGGAAGTGGTCGGCGCGCCGGATGAGGTGCCGCAGGTGCAGCGTGAAGTCCAGGCCGTGATCGACAAGGCCGAGGGCAAGCATTGGCCGCTGGCGCCGGTCGAGCGCTTTGCCTTCTACGAGCGTGCCAAGGATGCCTTTTGCGTGATTCAGACCGGCGAGCGTCGCTTCTACGGTTGTTTCACCTTGACCAAGGGCGTCATCCCGCCAGAGACTGAGTGATCCGGCCGGCGTATCCGGGCTCCGGACACCGTATCGGGGAACGGGTGCTGTTTCGATGAAGGAATGCGATGGCGAAGAAGCTGGATTCCCAAGGGCGGCTGGATGATGCGGCGCGGGCCGGATGGCTCTATTATGTCGCTGGTCGCACGCAGGATGAGATCGCCGTCGCGATGGGAATATCCCGCCAGTCAGCGCAGAGGCTGGTGTCGCTCGCCGTCGCCGAACGGCTGATCAAGGTCCGGCTGGATCATCCGATCGCGGTCTGCATGGAATATGCGTCGGAGCTCAAGAAAAAGTTCAATCTGCGGCATGTCGATATCGTGCCGAGCGATCCGGACAGCACATCCTCCACCATCGGCATTGCCGAAGCGGGTGCTGCCGAAATCGAGCGCTGGCTGCGTCGCAGCGACCCGATCGTGCTGGCGATCGGCACGGGCCGCACGCTGAAGGCTGCGGTCGATCAGCTGCCAGCCATCGAATGTCTGCAGCACCGTGTGGTGTCGCTGACAGGCAATATCGGCCCGGACGGTTCCGCCGCCTACTACAACGTCATTTTCAGTATGGCCGACGTCATCAAGGCGCGGCATTTTCCGATGCCGCTGCCTGTGCTCGTATCTTCCGCGGAGGAGCGCGAGCTGCTGCATGCGCAGGCGCTGGTGCGCTCGACGCTCGATATCAGCGCGCAGGCCGACGTGACCTTCGTCGGCATCGGCGAGATGGGCGTGGAGGCGCCGCTCTGCCTCGACGGCTTCCTTGAGAGGGACGAGATGCTGGCGCTGATGAAGCGCGGTGCTGCGGGCGAGATCTGCGGCTGGATTTTCGATGGTGGCGGCAAACTCATGCCCGACGATGTCAACGAGCGCGTCGCAAGCGCTCCCTTGCCGTCGCGCGATGCCTCTTCCGTCATCGGAATCGCCAAGGGAAGACGCAAATTCGAGGCGATCAGGGCGGCCGTCATCGGCCGTCAAATCAATGGTTTGATCACTGACGAGGCAGTTGCCGAGTTTTTGCTCAAGGATTGAGCAAAAAATTTAATCCGTAAAAACAAAATGATAGGCTGTCTGCTCGGCAATGCAGCAACGAATCCGCATTGACATTTTGTCGCAAGATGTGAGTAATTGCCCATGAGCAAAGCGAATGCTCATTTTTAGTCTTCTGGGAGGAAGATATGAAATTGAAAACTTTACTGCTGAGCGCCTGCTCGGCGCTGATGTTTGCCGGCCTGGCGTCCGCCGAAACCCTGACGATTGCAACCGTCAACAATGGCGACATGGTCCGCATGCAGAAGCTGACGGACGATTTCAAAGCCAAGAACCCCGGTATCGACCTGCAGTGGGTCACGCTTGAAGAAAACGTATTGCGCCAGAAGGTTACGACCGACATCGCCACCAAGGCCGGCCAGTACGACGTGCTGACCATCGGCACCTATGAAGTGCCGATCTGGAGCAAGCTCGGCTGGCTTGCCTCGCTCGATAAGCTTTCCGCCGACAAGGACTATGACGTGAATGACCTTCTCCCGGCCATTCGCAGCGGTCTGACGACCGACGGCAAGCTCTATGCGGCACCGTTCTACGGCGAAAGCTCGATGGTGATGTACCGCAAGGACCTGTTCGACAAGGCCGGCCTGAAGATGCCGGACGCGCCGACCTGGGACTTCGTTGCCGATGCGGCCCGCAAGATCACCGACAAGGATCATGAAGTCTACGGCATCTGCCTTCGCGGTAAGGCGGGCTGGGGCGAGAACATGGCGTTCCTGACGGCGATGTCGAATTCGTTCGGCGCCCGCTGGTTCGACGAGAAGTGGAAGGCACAGTTCGACCAGCCGGAATGGAAGGACACGCTCGACTTCTACGTCAAGCTGATGAAGGATGCCGGCCCTCCGGGTGCCTCCTCCAACGGCTTTAACGAAAACCTGGCTCTGTTCCAGTCCGGCAAGTGCGGAATGTGGATCGATGCGACGGTCGCAGCGTCCTTCGTCTCCGATCCGAAGGAATCGAAGGTTGCCGACAAGGTCGGCTTCGCTCTGGCTCCGGACAAGGGTCTCGGCAAGCGCGGCAACTGGCTCTGGGCATGGAACCTTGCCATCCCCGCTTCGTCGAAGAAGATGGAAGCCGCGGAGAAGTTCATCTCCTGGGCAACCAGCAAGGAATACACCAACCTGGTCGCGCAGAAGGAAGGCTGGCTGAACGCACCTCCCGGCACCCGCACGTCGCTCTATGCGAATCCGGACTACCAGAAGGCAGCTCCGTTCGCAAAGATGACGCTCGACTCGATCAACTCGGCTGATCCGACCCATCCGACCGTGAAGCCGGTTCCCTATGTCGGCGTCCAGTTCGTCGCCATCCCCGAGTTCCAGGGCATCGGCACGGCTGTCGGCCAGCAGTTCTCGGCTGCCCTTGCCGGCCAGATCTCGGTCGATCAGGCTCTGAAGGCTGCACAGCAGCTGACCGAACGCGAAATGAAGAAGGCCGGCTATCCGAAGTAAGCGCTTTTGAAACTAAGGAAAGCATTGCCTCCTCTCGATCATTGCTTTCCCCTAGGCCGCCGAGCGCCGAATTGCCCTTGGCGGCCCTTTTCGTTTCAGCCGGTCCACGGCCACCTCTTCCTTCTCAAAGATAGGTCGGTACTTGCCATGGCAACGTTGCACACCCGTTCCACCGCACGCGTCATGATGGCGCCTTCGGTTCTGCTTCTCTTTGCGTGGATGATCGTCCCGCTCGTGATGACGATCTATTTCTCGACGCTCAACTACAATCTGCTCAATCCCGGCACGCATGATTTCATCGGCTGGCTCAACTACGAATATTTCATCAGCGATCCGGCCTTTCTGAGCTCGCTGATCGTGACGCTTTTGCTTGTCGGCGGCGCGCTGCTGATCACCGTCATCGGCGGCATCGCGCTGGCGCTCCTTCTTGATCAGCCGATCTTCGGCCAGGGTATCGTGCGCATGCTGGTGCTTGCGCCCTTTTTCGTGATGCCGACGGTCGCCGCCCTCATCTGGAAGCATATGTTCATGAATCCCGTGAACGGGCTTCTGGCACATCTCTTCCGGTTCTTCGGGCTCGATCCGCTGACCTGGCTGGAGACGGTTCCGCTCTTGTCGATCATCATCATCGTTGCTTGGCAATGGCTGCCTTTCGCAACGCTCATCCTGCTGACGGCCCTGCAGTCACTGGACGAGGAGCAGAAGGAGGCCGCCGAGATGGATGGCGCCGGCCCGGTTTCGAAGTTTATCTACATCATCCTGCCGCATCTGGCGCGCGCCATCACCGTTGTGATCCTGATCGAGACGATCTTCATGCTGTCGGCCTTCGCCGAGATCCTCGTCACCACCAATGGCGGACCGGGCACGGCGACGACCAACCTCACTTATCTCGTCTATTCGCAGATCGTTCTGTCGCAGGACGTCGGCGGCGCATCGGCGGGCGGCATCATCGCGGTCATCCTCGCCAATATCGTCGCGATCTTCCTGATGCGCGCAGTCGGCAAGAACCTGGAGGCTTGAGATGGCACGCAAAGTCACCACGCAACGCAAGATCGTCGTATCGATCGCCGCCTGGATCGTGGCAATCCTCATCTTCTTCCCGATCCTGTGGACGATCCTGACGAGCTTCAAGACGGAAGGCGATGCGATCGCCTCGCCGCCGCAGTTCCTCTTCTTCCACTGGACGCTGCAGAATTATTTCGAGGTGCAGTCGCGCTCGGACTATTTCCTCCACTTCGGCAACTCGGTCATCATCGCCTTCGGTTCGACCATTCTCGGTCTGCTCGTTGCGGTGCCCGCCGCCTGGGCCATGGCATTTTCGCCGACCAAGCGGACCAAGGACGTGCTGATGTGGATGCTGTCGACGAAGATGATGCCGCCGGTCGGCGCCTTCATCCCGATCTACCTGTTGTTCCAGAGCTTCGGCCTCCTGAACAACCAGTTCGCCAGCCGGGTGGGCATGGTCATCGTGCTGATGCTCATCAACCTGCCGATCATCGTCTGGATGCTCTACACCTACTTCAAGGAAATCCCCGGCGAGATCCTCGAAGCAGCCCGTATGGACGGTGCGACGCTGGCAAAGGAGATCATCTACGTCCTGACGCCGATGGCGATCCCCGGCCTTGCCTCGACGATGCTGCTCAATATCATTCTCGCCTGGAACGAAGCCTTCTGGACGCTCAACCTTTCGGCGGTAGACGCCGCACCGCTGAGCACCTTCATCGCCTCCTATTCCAGCCCTGAGGGCCTGTTCTATGCCAAACTCTCGGCGGCATCGACCATGGCGATCGCTCCGATCCTGGTCCTCGGCTGGTTCAGCCAAAAACAACTCGTTCGCGGCCTGACCTTCGGCGCGGTTAAGTAAGGAAGACAAACATGGGTAGCATTGTTCTCAAACAGGTTTCCAAGGTCTTCGGCGAAGCCAAGGTCATCCCTTCCATCGACCTCGAGATCGACAATGGCGAGTTCGTCGTGTTCGTCGGCCCGTCCGGCTGCGGCAAGTCCACGCTGCTGCGTCTAATCGCCGGCCTCGAAGATGTCTCCGGCGGCCAGATCATGATCGACGGCAAGGACGGCACCAATCTGAAGCCGTCCGAACGCGGCCTTGCCATGGTCTTCCAGTCCTATGCGCTCTATCCGCATATGAGCGTTCGCAAGAACATCGCCTTTCCGCTCAAGATGGCGAACATGCCGCAGGCGGAGATCGACAAGAAGGTCGCGGATGCCGCGCGCGTTCTGAACCTCACCGATTATCTGGAGCGCAAGCCGCGCCAGCTTTCCGGCGGCCAGCGCCAGCGCGTCGCCATCGGACGCGCCATCGTGCGCCAGCCGGCGGCTTTCCTCTTCGACGAGCCCCTGTCGAACCTTGATGCCGCGCTGCGCGTCAACATGCGCCTCGAGATCAGCGAACTGCATCAGCAGCTCAAGACGACGATGATCTATGTGACGCACGATCAGGTCGAGGCCATGACCATGGCCGACAAGATCGTCGTGCTCAACCGCGGCAATATCGAACAGGTCGGCTCGCCGCTGGAGCTCTATCGCAACCCGCGTAACCTCTTCGTCGCCGGCTTCATCGGCTCGCCGAAGATGAATTTCGTCAAGGGCGCCTATGCACAGACCCTCAGCGCCGACACGATCGGCGTGCGGCCCGAGCATGTGCTGCTGTCGACCACCGCCGGCGACTGGCAGGGCAAGGTACTCGTCGCCGAGCATCTCGGTTCCGACACCTTCCTGCATATCGACGTCGAGGGAATCGGCACGGTGACGGCACGCGGTTCAGGCGATTTCCCGGCCCGGGCCGGCGATACCGTCTACCTGACGCCGGACAAGACGCATATTCACCGGTTCAACGCCGAAGGGCTGGCGATCTCAGCCTAAGGCGCCAAAGGCCGTACGCGATCACCGCGCACGGCCAATTGCATTTCCGCCGGTCCGCATCCATCGATCGCAGCAGACAGGCAAGCGTACCAGCCGGCGCGGCCCCCAGCCGCCCGGAGCCAGCGACCTTTCAGAAGGACTAGAGACATGACGTGCAAATTATCGCTCGCAACTCTCCAGCAGGCGGCGGCTAAGGCGGCCATTCCCGCCTATGACCGGAAGTCGCTTTCGGCTGGTATCGTGCATTTCGGTGTCGGCAATTTCCATCGCGCCCATCAGGCTGTCTATCTCGACGATCTCTTCAATGCCGGTGAGGCGCATGATTGGGCAATCATCGGCGCCGGCGTGCTGCCGTCCGATGCAGCCATGCGGGAGAAGCTGGCCGCCCAGGACTTCCTGACGACCGTTGTCGAGCAGGACAACAACCGCACGGCTGCGCGTGTCACCGCGCCCATGATCGACATCCTGCCGGTCGGCGACGCCAGGGCGATCATTGCCAAGCTAGCTGACCCGACAATCCGCATCGTCTCGATGACGATTACCGAGGGCGGCTACTTCATCGACGCTTCGGGTAAGTTCAATCCCGCTCATCCGGCGATCGTTGCCGACGGGCAGAATCCGAATGCGCCGAAGACCGTGTTCGGCCTGATCGTGGCCGGCCTCAAGGCGCGCCGCGCCGCCGGCCTGCAGCCTTTCACCGTCATGTCTTGCGACAACATCCCCCATAATGGCGGCGTCACCAAAGCCGCCGTTGTCGGTACGGCAAAGCTTTCCGATCCGGCCTTTGCCGATTGGATTGCCGCGAACGTCGCCTTTCCGAATGGCATGGTCGACCGCATCACGCCGGCAACGGGTGCGCGCGAAATCGACTTGCTCAAAGAAGCTTTCGATATCGAAGACAACTGGCCCGTCTATTGCGAAGAGTTCAAGCAGTGGGTGCTGGAGGACAATTTCCCCGCCGGCCGGCCGGCGCTCGAAAAAGTCGGCGTGACCTTCGTGCCAGACGTGACGCCCTATGAACACATGAAGATCCGCATTCTCAACGGCGGCCATGCGGCGATTGCCTATCCGGCGGCGCTGATGGATATCCATTTCGTGCACGAAGCCATGGAGGAGCCGCTGATCCGCGCTTTCCTCGCCAAGCTCGAAAACGATGAGATCATTCCCGTCATCCCGCCGGTGCCGAACACGGTTCTGGCCGATTACTTCAAGCTGATCGAGCGGCGTTTCTCCAATCCGAAGATCGCCGACACCATTCCGCGCCTGGCGCAGGACGGCTCCAACCGCCAGCCGAAATTCATCCTGCCATCCACGGCCGACCGTCTCCGCCGTGGCGAGGATATCGTCGGCCTTGCGCTCGTTTCGGCGCTCTGGTGCCGCTACTTCGCCGGCAAGAGCGACAGCGGCAAGGACATCGTCTTCAACGATGCCAGCGCCGACCGGCTGCACGAAGCGGCCATCAAGGCGAAGGATGATCCGAATGCCTTCCTGGTATTCGACGATATCTTCGGTGATGTCGCCAAATCCGATCTCTTCCGCAAGCGCTTCGCGCATGCACTGAAAACGCTGTGGGAAAAGGGTACCCGCGTCACCCTGCAGCTATACTTGGACAACAAACTCGCGGAATAATTTTCAAACGGCCGGACTTCTCCTGTTCCGGCCGTTTTCCATTGCCGCCCCCGGCAATCGGGCAGGCGGCACAACAACAGAATTCAGGTTGGATCCGGGATGACAGGTGCGGGAACAGGGCTCGTAATCTTCGACTGCGACGGCGTGCTCGTGGACAGCGAACCGCTGTCGGTCAGCGTCCTCATCCAGGCGATGCACGATGTCGGCGTCGAGATGAGCGAGGAGGATGTCTACAGCCGCTTTCTCGGCAAGAGCCTGGCGACGCTTGTCGATACGATGCAGACCGAATTCGACGTCTTCATCGACCAGGCATTTCTCGATCGCATCCGCAACGATCTCTATGAGCGCTTCAAGCATGAATTGAAGCCGATCGACGGCATTGCCGCGACGCTGGATGCGCTTTCGCTGCCGCGCTGCGTCGCCTCGTCGAGTCAGCTGGAGCGTATCCGCCTTTCGCTTGGCGTGGCAGGCCTTCTGGACAGGCTGGAGCCGAATATCTTCAGCGCCAGCATGGTCAAGCGCGGCAAGCCTGCGCCGGATCTTTTCCTTTACGCGGCTGAAAAAATGGGCATTCCGCCAAAGGATTGCATCGTCGTGGAAGATAGTCCGGCAGGGATTACGGCTGCGCGCGCGGCCGGCATGACGGTCTTTGCCTTCACCGGCGGTTCGCATGCGCATTCGCCGAGTTATCGAGCTGAGTTGGAGCGGCTTTCACCGGAAGTCGTGTTTGACGCGATGCCGGAATTGATACAACTTGTCCGCAACAAGAGATAAGTGGTCGGGACCTCCTTTGCATGCGTGATCACGTGGTTGCGGTCGATATCGGCACAGGCAGCGCGCGCGCCGGTGTCTTCACGGCGAGCGGCTCACTGCTGGGCAAAAGCGAACATCCGATCCTGATGAACCGCCCGCGTGAAAACCACGCCGAGCATGATTCCGAAGATGTCTGGGCGGCCGTCTGCGCCGCCGTTCGCAAGGCTGTGAAAGCGTCGGGCACCGGTGCCTCCGTCATCGGTGCCATCGGTTTCGATGCGACCTGCTCGCTGGTCGTGCGCGATCGCGATGGTCGTCAGCTCACCGTTTCCACAGGCGGCGAGAAGAGGTTCGACACCATCGTCTGGCTCGATCATCGGGCGCTCGCCGAAGCGGACTATTGCACCGCGACGAAGCATGAAGTTCTGTCCTATTCCGGCGAATTCATGTCGCCGGAGATGGAAATGCCGAAGCTGATGTGGCTGAAGGAAAACCTGCCGGAAAGCTGGGCCGAGGCCGGCTATTTCTTCGATCTCGCCGATTTCATGACCTGGAAGGCGACGGGTTCGCTTGCCCGGTCTCGCTCGACGCTGGTCGCGAAATGGAACTACCTTGCTCATCGCCAGCCGGGCTGGCAGGCGGATTTTCTCAATGTGATCGGCCTCGGCGACCTGAGGGAGCGCGGCGGTCTGCCCGACGGGAGCGTGCCGGTCGGAAAGAGCATCGGGACGCTAACGGCCGAGGCGGCGGAAGCTCTCGGGCTCGACCGCGCCTGCCATGTCGGTGCGGGCATGATCGACGCTTATGCCGGGGCGCTTGGTGCGCTAGCCGGCCATGCGGGCGATGCCGCCGCATTGGAGCATCAGCTGGCGCTGATTGCCGGAACCTCGAGCTGTGTCGTATCCTTCGCGCGCGAGCGCAAGCGCAGCACCGGCATGTGGGGGCCTTATTACGAAGCCGTCCTGCCGGGCATGTGGCTGGCCGAGGCGGGGCAATCGGCAACCGGCGCGCTGCTCGACCATATCGTCAGCATGCACGCGGCCGGCGGTTCTCCGACGGCAGCGTTGCATGACCGCATCGTCCAGCGGATCGCCGAGCTCAGGCTTGGCGAGGGTGATGTCCTTGGTGGCCGCATTCATGTGCTGCCCGATTTTCACGGCAATCGCTCGCCGCTTGCCGATCCGCATGCGCTGGGTGTGATCAGCGGCATGACGCTGGACGCGTCCTTCGATGGTCTTTGCCGGCTCTACTGGCGTACCAGCGTCGGCATCGCGCTCGGCATCCGCCACATCCTGGAGCGGATGCGCGATTACGGCTATATGCCCGACACGCTGCACGTCGCCGGCGGCCATGTGAAGAATTCGGTGCTCATGGAGCTCTATTCCGACGTGACCGGCTGCAAGGTCGTCATTCCGAAGATGAACGAGACGGTGCTTCTCGGCACGGCGGTTGCCGCTTCCGTCGCCTGTGGGCTCCACGACAGCCTGGGAGCTGCCGGCGCCGCCATGTATCCGGGAGGGTATGAACGGCTGCCGAATGCCGAAAAGAAAGGGCTCTACGATCGCGACTACCGGCGGTTCCTCGCCATGTACCGGCATCGCGCAGAACTCGATGCCATGGAATAGGCCATCTGAAACGCGTCGCGATCTTTCGGATTCGTTTTTCGCGCTTTGCGCATGTCGTTGGCGCAAAACCGCTGTGCACTTTTGCGCGAGATGCCCTACCGAAGCGGGGCGTGCGCGAACATGCCCTGAAGCTCTTCGATGCGGCGAGTTCTGATCTCCGCCGCTTCCCCGGCAGCCTGAATGACGCCTGACGCCAGATATTCCAGCAGCGACATCAGCGCCGCGAGATTTTCGCGGCTGTTGGCTCGCTGCGGCGGCAGAGACAGCGTGATGTTGGCAAATTCGTGCGCCCATTCGGTAAATTGACCGGTTACCAGCAATACTTTGCATCCAGCCCGGCGCGCGGAGCGCGCCAGCAAACGCGAGGAGACGAAGCTCGGCGAATCGATAATCACGAGCAGGCCGTCTTCGGATGGCTCACCGAACAGCTCGATATAGCTGCCATTGACGCCGTCGAGGAACAGGACCTGATCACGCGCAAAAGTCAGTCGGTCGCGGAAATGGCGTCCGATACCCGCAAGGCCGGGCTGGGCTGCTATAAAGACATGGCTGGACGAAAGGATCGCCGCCACCGCCTCCCGCCACTGCGATTGACCGGCCAGGTTGTAGATATGCTGCAGCATTTCAACCTGTTCGGCAATCTGCGTTGCAAGCGGCTGGCCTTCGCTCGCGTCTTTCTGAAGCCGCTCAAGAATGTTGGGCAGGTGCGACGTAACCGGGGATACGTTCTCTTTAAGATGAACCTTGATCCCATCCAGGCCATGATAGCCAAGGGAGCGCAGGAAACGCCCTACGGTCATCGGGCTCAGTTCCAGCCTGTCGGCAACGGAAGAAGCCGTTTCGAATGGCAGTTCATTCAGGTGTTCGGAGAAATACTTAGCAATTCTTCGTTCGGCTGGTGTGCCGATCTTGATATATTGTCTAAGTTTCTGGCTAAGGTCTTCCAAATCATATGCCTCACTGACGGTCTTTTTGATGTTCAGCCCGCACCAATTGCTGAGGCAACCGGGGGTGCAAATCTCATGTGGCCGTCGATCTTGTTTTTGTTGTTATTGTTACCGTGCGCGCAGAATATATTATTCTAGACTATATTACAATAATCCAAATTTTTAATTGAGTTTATTCATATGCCTTACGCGAGATATTGATATCGATGCAACCGTTTCCTAGGTGTTCCATTGCCACCGAAAGAGGTCGACCGAATGATTGTCCTTGCTGCACGCCTTTCCTTCGCCAATCTCTTTGCGCCGGAGACACGCAAGGTTTTCTGGAAGGTTCTGGGCCTGACATTGCTGGCGCTTGTCGCGCTTTGGTTCGCGTTGCGCGGCGTGTTCAATTCCTTCGTCCTGCCCTGGCTGCAAAGCTTCATGCCGGCCTCACCGGACTGGACGGGCTGGCTTACGCTTTTTCTTGCCATTTTCGCGGGTATTGCGCTGGCTTTGGCAATGGCTTTGCTCATCTCGCCGGTGACAGCGCTGATTGCAGGCCTCTTTCTCGACGATGTTGCTAAGGTTGTAGAAAAACGCGATTATCCCGGCGATGCGCCTGGGACCGCCATGCCGATCGCCGCGGCCATGAGAAGTTCACTGCGGTTTCTCGGTGTCGTCATCGTCGGCAATATCGTGGCGCTGGTCCTGCTGTTCATTCCGGGCGTCAATCTCGTCGCCTTCTTTCTGGTGAACGGCTATCTGCTCGGACGGGAATTCTTCGAATTCGCCGCCATGCGTTTTCGCTCGCCGGACGACGCACGGCAGTTCCGCGTCAAGCACGCCCTCACGGTCTTTCTGGCCGGCCTCGTGATCGCCGCTTTCCTCGCCATCCCGCTTCTCAATCTGCTGACGCCGCTGTTTGCCGCTGGGCTGATGGTGCATCTGCACAAGCTGATCTCGCACAGGCAAACAAGCCTGCGGGCAACAAGACGGGCTTAGCCTGTCGCTTCCGCCCCGACGGTCTGGGGCGGCAGTTCGACCAGAGGGGCTGGAACGTCGCAGGTCTTTTCCGGCGAGCGACAGAGGTCGGCAATGACGCAGCGCTCGCATTCCGGCTTGCGCGCCTTGCAGACATAGCGGCCATGCAGGATCAGCCAGTGGTGGGCATGGTAGAGATACTGATCGGGAATGATCTTCATCAGCCGCTGTTCGACCTCATCAGGCGTCTTGCCGGGGGCGAGCAGCAGCCGATTGGCGATGCGGAAAATATGCGTGTCGACGGCCATCGTCGCCTGGCCGAAAGCCATGGAAAGCACCACGTTCGCGGTCTTTCGGCCGACGCCAGGCAGCGTCACCAGTTCCTCGCGGGTGCGCGGCACCTCGCCGCCGAAATCGGTGATCAGCCTTTCCGACAAGGCCACCACGTTCTTCGCCTTGTTGCGGTAAAGGCCGATCGTCTTGATATATTCGCGAATGCGCGCCTCGCCGAGATCGAGCATTTTCTGCGGCGTGTCGGCGACGGCGAAGAGGGCGCGTGTCGCCTTGTTGACGCCGGCATCGGTCGCCTGCGCCGAAAGCGCCACTGCGACAACGAGTGTGAAAGGATTGACGTGCTCCAGCTCGCCCTTCGGCTCCGGCCGCTGGATGGAGAAGCGGCGGAAGATCTCTTCCAGGTCCGCCTTGGAATAGAGGCTCTTTCCCGCCGGCTTGCGGCCTGCGGCCGCATTTGACTTTTTCGCGGTTCGGGCGCTGGATTTGATCTTGGGATTTGCCATGAACGACCTATACTCAAGTCCTATGACGGAACGCAACGCCGATAAGGCTGCAGACGGCAACAGGCCGGTTTTTGCCGCCGAATTGTTTCCCCATCGCTCGCTCGGACGAAAGGGGTACAAGATCATGCTGGCCTTGGCCGGCAGTTTTTGCCTCTTCTACAGCATCATTTTCGTCACGCGCGGCGCCTGGCCGATCGGCATCTTCTTCGGCGCCGATTTCTTCCTGCTCTACGGCGCCTTCCGGCTGAATTATCGTTCGGGGCGCGTGCGCGAAGAGGTGACGGTATCGCGCACCAATGTGTCCGTCCGCAAGTTCTCGCCGACGGGCCGTATGGTGGAACATGATTTCAATCCGTTCTGGACGCGGTTCCTCGTTCGCCGCCACCGCGAGATCGGTGTCGTCTCCATGCATGTCCGCGACAGAAGCCACGACACCGATGTCGGTTCCTTCCTCAATCCGGAGGATCGCGAGAGCTTTGCCAAGGCCTTCAAACGCGCGTTGGCGACCGTCACGCAGAGGATCTGAGCGGGCGGATCGACATGGGCCAATCACATTTTCGCAGAGAGACCACTTGCGCAAGAAACGGGTGGTTTTAGCCCTCTTGCCGTGGTTTTCTCCTTTCCAAGGAGAAAGATCATGAATGCGATTGCACAGCTGAAGAAAGATATCACCCCGGAAGGTCAGGATTACGAGACGGTGCGTGAAGTCATCGAGCTCATCACCGAGGAATATCGCGACCAGCCGTCGCTGGAGATGCTGGCCGAAAGGCTCGCCCAATCGCCGACCCAGCTGCAGAAGACGTTTACACGCTGGGCCGGGCTGTCGCCCAAGGCCTTCCTGCAGGCCGTCACGCTCGATCATGCCAAGCGTCTGCTGCGCAAGGAGGATCTGCCGTTGCTGGAGACCTCGTTCGAAGTCGGCCTTTCCGGCCCGAGCCGGCTGCACGATCTTTTCGTAACGCATGAGGCAATGTCGCCCGGCGAATGGAAGGCAAGGGGCAGCGGTCTGGTGATGCGCTATGCGTTTCACATCTCCCCCTTCGGCCTCGCCCTGATCATGGTCACCGATCGCGGCCTTGCTGGCCTCGCCTTCAGTGATCCCGGCAATGAGAAAGCCTGCCTGGCTGACATGACCTGCCGCTGGCCGAATGCGCAATTCATCGAGGATCCGCATGCGACGGCACCTTATGCGGCGCGCATCTTCGAGCGTTCGAACTGGTCGAGCGACCAGCCGTTGCGGGTTGTGCTGATCGGCTCGGATTTCCAGCTTCGCGTCTGGGAAAGCCTGTTGAAGATTCCGATGGGCCGGGCGGTGACCTATTCCGACATCGCCAGGGATATCGGACAGCCGACGGCAATGCGGGCCGTGGGGGCGGCCGTCGGACGCAATCCAATCTCTTTTGTTGTGCCCTGCCACCGGGCGCTCGGCAAGAACGGCCAGCTGACGGGGTATCACTGGGGGCTGACGCGCAAGCGCGCGATGCTCGGATGGGAAGCGGGGGATGCTTAAGGGGGTATTGCGATAGGATTTGAGTCTCTGGAGACTGTACCCCCTCTGTCACGAAGTGACAGAGGGGGTACGAACTTTCGACGCGCTCGGAGCTGACGGCCGAAGCGCTCTCAAGCCGCCTTCGCCACCGCCATCTGCAGCAGCGCCTTGGCCGCACTTTCATCCGTGATCAGCGTGTTGCAGCCGATGCGCTTGATAGTGGCGCCGATTGCCTGGGCGCGGTGGGCGCCGCCGGAGGAGATGACGATGTGCTTTGCCTTTTTCAGCGTTTCGAGATCGACGGACATTACGCGCTTGTTGATGGGGTGATCGACGGAGTTGCCCTCGGCATCGAGAAAGTTGAACATGGTGTCGCAGACGCAGCCCATTTCGATCAGTTCTTCCAGCTCCCGCTTCGAGATGAAACCCTCCGACAGCGAGGTCGATTGCGGGCCGATATCGCCGCAGCTGACAATCGCAAGATCGAGGTTTTCCGCCAGCCGGTAGATGGCTTCCAGCCCGCATTTCTCGATGAGATTGCGCTTGGTCTCGACGGAGTCGACGAGAAGCGGTGCAAGGAACATATAGCATTCCGCGCCCAGCTGGCTTGCCAGGCGCCAGGTGTAGTCGATCGGGTTGGTCTGGTGGACGGCGACGATGCCGCCGAGCAGGGAGACCACCTTGCAATTGTCGCGGCGGGTTGGGCGGAAGCTTGCAAGCGACGCCGTCATCGTACGGCCCCAGCCGACGCCGATGGTGGAATTGTCGGGGATGGCTTCCGTCAGGAACTGGCCGAGCGCCAGGCCGACGCTCTTTGCCTGAGCGTTCACATTGCCGCCGGCCGGCTCGGGAACGACGATCGCCTCGTCGAGGCCAAATGTACGTTCGAGCTTGATCGCAAGCTCCACGCAATCGTCGATGCCTTCCGTGATCCAGATCTGCACTTCGGCGCGGCGCATGGCCTCGTCGAGCAGGCGGATGACCGTGGTGCGGCTGATGCCGAGCTGCTCGGCAACGTCCTTCTGCGTCAGGCCCTGGTTATAATAGAGCCATGCGGCGCGAAGCCTCAGAGACGAGGTCTCCGAATAGGCGGTATGGGTTCCGCGTCTCAGTTTGACCACAGGTCCTCCGACAAGATTGCCGCTTGCGCCGTTCAACGTCATGATCCGCCATGGATGCGAGAGGGCACCGTGGCAGACGACGGGAGCAAGCGAGATCGGCTCTTCTGCTGCCGATATTCTATGACATGAAACTTATGTCAATCGAATTGCACAAATGTCCTTGACTTTTCCGTGCGAGATTGCTGATAGTCGGTGGTGAGGAATTCGGTCTTGTCCAATCGAGGAGGACAATGTGCAGATGCTGTTCCGAGCAAGTGCCAGGCCGGTCAGGGGGCCATATAGGGCGCCCCGTGCCGGTGAAAAGCCAGTTTTCGGAACGTCGTCTCCTCGTCGCTCGGCCGTCACCGGAAATGGAACTTTCGCGCTTTTTATCCCGTTACCGAAATATAGGAGAAGGAAGGCTGCACACTTGACGCTTTCAAGTCCCGTCCGACGAAAAGACCGGCTCTGCTGCCCGATATCTCCATCCGAACGAGCCTCATTCAACAAGGATACCTGTTATGACTTCCAAGCTTGATCAACTCCGTGCCATGACGACGGTCGTGGCCGATACCGGCGATATCGAGGCAGTCGCTCGCCTGAAGCCGGTGGATTGCACCACCAACCCGACCATCGTGCTGAAGGCGCTCGGCACGCCGATGTTCGCCGATGCGATCAAGGAAGCCGTTGGCTGGGGCAAGAAGCAGGGCGGCACTTCGGAAGCGATCGCCGCAGCCGTCGGCGACCGTCTGGCGATCTCCGTCGGTGCCGCTCTTTCCGGCCTCGTCCCCGGCCGTGTTTCGACCGAGGTCGATGCCGACCTCTCGTTCGACACCGAAGCTTCGATCGCCAAGGCGCGCGCCATCATTGCCGCCTACAAGGAGCGCGGCATCGAGCGTGACCGCATCCTGATCAAGCTCGCTTCCACCTGGGAAGGCATCCGTGCGGCCGAAGTGCTGCAGAAGGAAGGCATCGACTGCAATCTGACGCTGCTCTTCAGCAAGGCTCAGGCCATCGCCTGCGCCGACGCCAAGGTGTTTCTGATCTCGCCCTTCGTCGGCCGCATCCTCGACTGGTACAAGAAGTCGACGGGCAAGGACTACACGGCTGAGGAAGATCCAGGCGTCATCTCGGTGCGCGACATCTACCACTATTACAAGTCCAACGACATCAAGACCATCGTCATGGGCGCTTCCTTCCGCAACACCGGCGAAATCGAAGCGCTGGCCGGATGCGACCGTCTGACGATCAGCCCGAACCTGCTCGACGAGCTTTCCAAGGACGAAGGCAAGCTGGAGCGCAAGCTCTCGCCGGAAGACAAGGGCGCCGCCGGCAAGATCGCCGTGGACGAGAAGACCTTCCGCTGGATGATGAACGAAGATGCGATGGCAACCGAGAAGCTCTCCGAAGGCATCCGCGCCTTCGCCAAGGACCTCGGCACGCTGCGCGCCATGGTCGGCAAGGAACTGCAGCTCGCTGCTGCTTGAAGGTGACCGGGCTTCTCTCCATTAAGGGGAGCTCTGATTTGAGAGGGGTGCCGCAGGGATGCGGTGCCTTTTTTGTTTGAGGCGGGACTTCGCGTGCGCCGCAGTTAGACGGCGGCGGGGCGGGGTATGGCCTTGATAAAAATGCGTCCGGTCTCAGAGAGACCAAAGACGCTTTGCATTAAGGTGATAAAGCCGATCGCGTTCGTCGGAACTGACACCGTGCATCAGGGCATGGGTGGCGGCGACCCAGGTGGAGAGATTGCCGCCAAGCGTGCAGACCGGCCAATCGCTGCCCCATATGACGCGATCCCAGCCGAAGCTCGCGATGCAATGTTCGACGAAGGGGCGCAGCGTTTGCGGCGACCAGTTTTCCGGATCCGCATAGGCGACGACGCCGGAAATCTTCGCGATGACATTCGGGCGTTTCGCAACGTCCTTGATGCCGGATGCCCAGCTTTCGCTCAATCCATCCTTCACCGCCGGCACGCCGCAATGGTCGAGAATGAAACGGATGTTGGGATTGAGGTCGATCAGCGCGATCGCCTTGGAGATCTGATGCGGCAGGACGCAGAGATCGAAGGTGAGGCGGGTATCGGCGAGCCGTTTCAGGTTTTCGCGGAAGAGGACACCCTCCGAGATATCATCCGGTACGACATGCAGCACGCGGCGGAAGCCCTTGACGAAGGGGTCGGCAAGTGCGCGTTCGAGATAGGCAGGGAAGTGCGTGCTTTCTGGGCGGCAGGCGGCGATGGCGCCGCGCAGCAGGCTGCCGGGTTCGCGGCTCAGGCCTTTGATGTAGTCGGTTTCCCGCTCGATATCGTCTTCGGCGACATCGACCTCCATATGAAGCGCGTCGGTGATCCCCAGGCGTTTGGCTTCCCGTGCGTAGTCTTGGTAAAGGCTGTCGCGATCGAGTGCGCCGGCGTCGGCCAGCCAGGGATAGGCGAGACGTTTCCGGTCGACGATATGCAAATGGCTGTCGAAAAGCATGGTTTTCCTCCCATACCTGCTTGCTCAATATATGCTCACATAAGAATAGTTTATTCAAATAAAAATTATAACTCGGCTTTTTCGACCGTGCCGGCCACGGTCTCCGAGATCCGCTTTGCCGCCTCCCGCACATATTCCACCACCTGCTCACGCGTCGGCGCCTTTGGGTTCACGGGCTCGATATAGGGACAGGTCAGCGCCGCAAGCGCATTGCCGTCCATCGCCAGCACCGGGGCGGAAATATTGTGCACGCCGCTCGTCTGCAGGCTGCTCATGGTCTCGAAGCCCTTCTCACGGATCGCCAGCAGCTTTTCCTCGAGATCGGCCGGCGGCTCTTCCGTGTCCTGCTCCTGACGTCTCTGCTCGTTGATCATCATCTGGCGCTGCTTTGCATCCCGGAATGCCAGGAGAATGTGCCCCGAGCCGGTATTATAGAGATTGAGCTGGGCGCCGACGCGGATCGAGATGCCCCAATAGGTCGGCGAATCCTGCTGGGCGATGACAACGACGGAGCCGCGATCGTATATCGCCAGATGACAGGCCTGTTCGGCGCGGTTGGAGAATTCGCGCATGAGCGGCGTTGCGAAGGAGACAAGGCGGCGCACCGGCGCATGATAATGCGCAAGCCCGAAGAGCTTCAGCGTCAGATAAAAGCGGTCGCCATCCTGCCGCTGCACATAGCCGCGCCGCACGAGGCGATCGAGCATGCGGTAGAATTCGTTGGGGCTCTTGTTGAGCGCCTTGGCGATTTCCGCCTGCGTCAGGCCGCCGTCGATCGTCGCCAGCAATTCGAGAATGTCGAGTCCCTTATCCAAGGCAGGCGCGCGGTAGCGATCACTGTCGTCTTCTATGCCCATGTAACAAGCCCTCACGCGATGATGTGCGATCATCATTCATATATGAATGACGATAATTTACAAGCTAATGATCACGGCTTGACGACCAATGAATAAAATGTTTGCTTATAAATCATCGACCTTCAAGAGTCTTTAAGAGAAACCGGACGAAAGGTCCGAGCTTGGAAGGAGGAAGTTCGATGAGGCGATGCATCCGAATGATTAGCGATGGACTGCCAAGTGGCGAACAACATACAGTCCTCCTCAACGAGCTGAGCGGCCGCTTGGCGCAGTCCTTCGAAGCATAGAGAGCGGCTATGCCAACTAATTGTTATTGCAGGATCTTGTTCAAGTTGCTGGCGATGCGCCCGAGATGAATAGGATCGTAGTCCCGAGGAAAGGATAAGGGTTATGGGTCACGGGTTGGAAGGCAGGAAAGTCGTCATTACGGCGGCGGGACAGGGCATCGGCCGGGCATCGGCGGAGCGCTTCATCTCGCTTGGCGCACATGTTTACGCCACCGACATCAACGAGCAGACGCTCTCGACGCTGGATGGCGCCACCAAGCATGTGCTGAACGTGCTCGATAGCGCCGCCGTCAAGGCCTACGCCGAAGAGATCGGTCCAATCGACGCGCTCTTCAACTGCGCCGGCTTCGTCCATGCTGGCACTATCCTCGACTGCGAAGAGAAGGATTGGGATTTCTCTTTCAACCTCAATGCCAAGGCGATGTACACCACCTGCCGCGCCTTCCTTCCCGGCATGCTGGAAAAGGGCAAGGGCTCGATCGTCAATATGTCCTCGGTTGCTTCCAGCGTGAAGGGCGTGCCCAACCGCTTCGCCTATTGCGCCTCCAAGGCTGCCGTCATCGGCCTCACCAAGTCGATCGCCGCCGATTTCGTTTCCAAGGGTATCCGCGCCAACGCCATTTGCCCAGGCACCGTCGACAGCCCTTCCCTGCATGAGCGGCTGCGGGCAACCGGCGACTACGACAAGGCGATGAAGGATTTCATCGCGCGCCAGCCGATGGGCCGCATCGCGACCGCCGAGGAGATCGCCGCACTGGTGACTTACCTTGCCGGCGACGAGGCGGGCTTCACGACCGGCCAGATCCACGTCATCGACGGCGGCTGGACAGGCTGAGGGTTCATTTTCCGATCGGAGGCCCCGTATTGCGGGGCCTCCTTTTATTTGCCACTCTCATCGGCGAATCGTTGTTTTGAAAGACGATTTGCAATCGGGAGAGCGGCATGGATGCGCAAGGACATTTGCATCATTCCAGATGGCGTGTGCTGTGGCGCAAGCACCATGTCATCGCGTTTTCCGTGCTTGCCGGTCTCGCCGTTTTCCTGCTTCTGACCTCTCGCGAGTTGAACGCCGGCAACCTGCTGATCGCTTGGGACGCCACGGCTATCGTCTTCATCGTCTACAGTCTTTATCGCATGCTGACGGCCGATCCGCAGCGCATCCGCAAGCGCTCCGCGGATCTCGATTTTTCAGATGGTTTCCTGCTGTTCCTCTCGATTGCCGCAGCGCTCGCAAGCATCGGCGGCATCGCGCTCGATCTGCTCGGGGTCAAGGACGCCTCCCCGGAAGTCGCCTTTTTCCGCGTGATGATGGCGATCGTGACGATCCTGATATCCTGGGCGTTCCTGCACATTCTGTTCACCATCCACTATGCGCACCGCTTCTACAGCAGCCCGGGCAAGGGACAGGGGCTGAAATTCGCCGAACCGGTGGAAGAACCGATCTATTGGGATTTCCTGTATTTCTCCTTCACCATCGGCGTCGCGGCGCAGACCGCCGATATCGGTATTTCCACCGTTTCCATGCGTAAGCTGGCGCTGCTGCATTCCATCCTGTCGTTCCTGTTCAATACGACGATCCTCGCGCTCGCCATAAACGTTGGGGCGAGCTTGATCTAGCCCGCCCCTTCGACAGTCGTGGCTTATACCGTCACATGACGGCATTGCCTGCCATGACGGCCAGGATCAGGAACACCAGGAAGATGATCAGGAAGATGGCGAAGAGAACGCGCGCGATGGTTGCGGTTGCCGCCGATACCCCTGAAAAGCCGAAAAAGCCGCTGATCAGCGAAATCACAAAGAAAATGAGAGCCCATTTCAGCATTAGCAATCTCCTCTGCGTTGTACTTCTTAAAGACGCGGGAGGAGGGTGATTTGTTCCGAGGGTGGCTTTGATTGATGTGTTGTCGATTTACGTGGAGTTTGCGGAGAGTGCGGATACCCCCTCGGTCCCTTTCGGGACATCTCCCCCACATGGGGGAGATTGGTAACTCGCTGCAACCTATAGCATCTAAATCAATATCGTATTTGTTGAAGCTAAGGCTGTTATTTTTGCAGAGCGGGCGGCAAGCTCCCAACGATCTCCCCTCATGTGGGGGAGATGTCACGAAGTGACAGAGGGGGGTATGGTGTCACAACAAGCACAAGGGCGCTTGTTTGACCGGACGCCTTATTCCAAACTCCTCTCACCCGTGATTGATCATCACATGCCGCACCGCCGTATAATCTTCGATAGCGTAGACTGACATATCCTTGCCGTAGCCGGATTGCTTGAGCCCGCCATGCGGCATTTCGTTGACCAGCATGAAGTGGGTGTTGATCCAGGTGCAGCCATATTGCAGCCGGGCGGCTGTCTGCATGCCGCGGCTGATGTCCTTGGTCCACACCGAGGAGGCGAGGCCGTAGTCGCTGTCATTGGCCCAGGTAACGGCATCGTCGGGGTTGGTGAAGCGTGTCACCGAGACGACCGGGCCGAAGACCTCGCGGCGGACAATCTCGTCGTCCTGCGTGGCGCCGGCGACGATGGTCGGCGCATAGAAGAAGCCGCGTTCGCCGGAGATCTTGCCGCCTGTCGTGATCTCCATGTGCTTGTGTTCGGCGGCGCGGGTGACGAAGCTCTCGACGCGGTCGCGCTGGCGCTTGGAAATCAGCGGGCCGATTTCGTTCTTGGTGTCGTCGGCGAGGTTGAACCTGATGCTTGACACGGCGGAGGTGAGGTCGGCGACGAAATTGTCGTAGACCTTGGCGTCGGCATAGATGCGGCAGGCAGCGGTGCAGTCCTGGCCGGCATTGTAGTAGCCGAAGGTGCGGATGCCTGACACGACGGCTTCGATGTCTGCATCGTCGAAGACGATGACGGGCGCCTTGCCGCCGAGTTCGAGATGCGTGCGCTTGACCGTCTTGGCCGCGGCCTGCAAGACCTTCTTGCCGGTTGCGACATCGCCGGTGATGGAGACCATGCCGATCTTCGGATGGTTGATCAGCGCATTGCCGACGCTCTCGCCACGGCCGAGGATGACGTTGACGACGCCTTCCGGCAGGATATCCGCCAAAAGCTTCGCCATCTTCAGGGCGGTCAGCGGCGTCTGTTCGGAGGGCTTGAAGACGACGGTGTTGCCGCCGGCAATGGCCGGCGCCAGCTTCCAGGCCATCATCATCAGCGGGTAGTTCCAGGGTGCGATGGAGCCGACGATGCCGATCGGGTCGCGGCGGATCATCGAAGTGTGACCGGGCAGATATTCGCCGGCGACCGGGCCGTGAAGGCTGCGAACCGCGCCGGCAAAGAAACGATAGCAATCGACGATCGCCGGGATTTCATCGTTGAGCACGGCGTTGATCGGCTTGCCGCAGTTCAGCGCCTCCAGCGCTGCGAAGCCTTCGGCATCGCGCTCGATAGCGTCGGCGATCTTGAGGAGGTAGGCCGAGCGCTGGCTGGGCGTGGTCTGCGACCAGCGTGTGAAGGCTTTTTCGGCGGCATCGACGGCGGCATCGATCTGGCCTAGCGAGGCCTCCGGCAAGTTTAGCACGGTCTCTCCCGTCTTCGGGTTGAGGACGCGCTCTTCCGTTTCCGTGCCGGCTTCGAAGCGGGAGCCGATCAGCATTTGGGTATCCATGATTATTCCCCTTTCATTTGCCGCCGCCGGCGATCTGGTCGCCGTCGCGGGTGAGATAGTAGGCTGCCAGGATCGGCAGGAAGGTGACAAGCACGACGACCATGGCGACGACGTTGGTGACGGGCCGCTGGCGCGGGCGGATGAGCTCCTCCAGCATCCAGATCGGCAGCGTCATCTGCTGGCCGCCGGTGAAGGTGGTGACGATGACTTCGTCGAAGGACAGCGCGAAGGCGAGCATGCCGCCGGCGAGCAGCGCCGTGCCGATATTCGGCAGGACGACGTGGCGGAAGGTCTGGAAGCCATCGGCGCCAAGATCCATCGACGCTTCGATGAGCGAACCGGAGGTGCGACGGAAGCGGGCGACGGCGTTGTTATAGACCACGACGACGCAGAAGGTGGCATGGCCGAGAACGATCGTCCAGACCGAGAACGGGATATCGAACAGGCTGAAGGCGGAGCGCAGCGCGATACCGGTGATGATGCCGGGCAGCGCGATCGGCAGGATGACCAGCAGCGAAATCGCCTCGCGACCGAAGAACTTCGTCTGGCTGACGGCGGCGGCGCAGAGTGTGCCGAGCAGCAGGGCGATTGCGGTTGCGATCGTTGCGACTTGAACGGAGAGCGCCAGTGCCGACCAGATATCCGGCCGGTTCCAGGCAATGCCGAACCATTGCAGCGTCAGCCCCGGCGGCGGCCACTGATAGCTCTTTTCCTCCGTCGTGAAGGCGTAGACGAAGATCAGCAGGATCGGCAGGTGTAGGAAGAGCAGGCCGCCGGCGGCCGCGATCTTCAAAGGGAATGAGGCGCGTTGGCCACGATCAGAGCGCATCGAAAGCTCCCTGTTTCTTGGCGATCCAGAGATAGATGGCCATGATGACGATGGGTACGACCGAGAAGGCGGCGGCCAGCGGCACGTTGCCGGCGGTGCCCTGCTGCGCATAGACGGCCTGGCCGATGAAGAGGCGGGAGGAGCCGACGATCTGCGGGATGATGTAATCGCCCAATGTCAGCGAGAAGGTGAAGATGGAGCCGGCGACGACACCGGGCAATGCCAGCGGCAGCAGCACCATGCGGAAGGTTTGGTTCGGCGTCGCGCCGAGATCCGAGGAGGCTTCCAGCAGATTTGCCGGCACGCGCTCGAGGGCGGCCTGCGTCGGCAGGATCATATAGGGCAGCCAGATATAGACGAAGACGAGGAAGGTGCCGATATAGCTGACCGAGAGCGAATTGCCGCCGATGACGGGCAAAGCGAGCACGCCATCGAGCAGCCAGCCGAGATGCAGCTTGGCGAAGATCCAGGTGAGGATGCCTTCCTTGGCGAGGATGAGTTTCCAGGCATAGACCTTGACCAGATAGCTCGACCAGAGCGGCAGCATGATGCCGAGATAGAACAGCGCCTTCCATTTCCCCTGGGCATAGCGGGCCGCATAATAGGCGATGGGGAAGGCGATCAGGGCAGAAGCAATGGTGACGAGGGCGGCCATCACGACCGTACGCAGGATGATGTCGAAATTCGTCGAGTTCAGAAGCTGGGCATAGGTCGACAGCGTGAATTCGTAATTCACCATTCCCGAGAAGTCGTCGATCGAGAAGAAGCTCTGCAACAAGAGCGCAATCAGCGAGCCGATATAGATGATGCCGAGCCAGAGCAGCGGCGGCGTCAGCATCAGGAACAGCAGCAGCTTCGGACGCCGCCAGAAGAGATCGGAGAGACGGCCGAAGATGCCGCCACGGCGCGGCAGGATCGAGGCCGGCGCCTGGTTCGACGAGGCGGGGAAGGCGGCGGCGTTCATGCGGCGTCATCCATGTAGTGCACATCCGCCGGCAGCCATGCGAGGCGGACGGAGGCGCCGGTATCCGGGGCCGGCTGGCCGGCCGGCACCGTCACATGCAGGCGGGCACCGTTCGTCTCGACGGAGAGGCGGGTAGCGGCGCCGAGAAAGCTCGTCGCTTTCACGGTCGCCGCCACGCCGCTCTCCTCAGTCAACCGTATTGCTTCGGGGCGCAGGCTGGCCCAGCGCCGCTCGCCGCCGAGCGACGACATGGTTTCGGGGGCGATGACATTGGAGGAGCCGACGAAATCGGCGACGAAGCGGGTCTTCGGCCGTTGATAGATATCGTGCGGCGTGCCGTGCTGCACGATGCGGCCGTCGTTGAAGACGGCGACCCGGTCGGCCATGGACAGGGCCTCGCCCTGATCGTGGGTGACGAAGACGAAGGTAATGCCGAGCGCGCGCTGCAGGCTCTTCAGCTCCTCCTGCATCTGCTCGCGCAGTTTGAGGTCGAGAGCGCCGAGCGGCTCGTCGAGCAGCAGCACCTTCGGCTTGTTGACCAGGGCGCGGGCGAGCGCCACGCGCTGGCGCTGGCCGCCGGAGAGCTGGCCGGGACGGCGGGTGCCATAGCCCGGCAGCTTCACCAGTTCCAAGGCCTGTTCGGCGGCACGCAGCCGTTCGGCCTTGCCGACACCCTTGACCATCAGCCCATAGGCGACGTTATCGAGGATATTGAGATGCGGAAACAGCGCATAATCCTGGAAGACCGTGTTGACGTTGCGCCGGTAGGGCGGCACGCCTTCGGCGGTTTCGCCGAAGATCTCGATATGGCCGCCGGTGGGCTGCTCGAAGCC
Organism: Hyphomicrobiales bacterium; assembly: GCA_900468625.1. GTDB lineage: Bacteria > Pseudomonadota > Alphaproteobacteria > Rhizobiales > Rhizobiaceae > Rhizobium. The sequence goes on along the minus strand of UBUL01000001.1, from coordinate 431,846 downwards.
GGCGATCAGCCTGAGGCAAGTGGTCTTGCCGGAACCGGAGGGGCCGAGCATGGCAAAGAATTCGCCCGGCGCGATCTCCAGATCGACGCGGTCCACAGCGCGGACCTGGCCGAAATGGCGCGACACCTGCTGGAAGCGAACGGCGTTCATTGGTTTCTCCAGGAAGAGGTTTTCTTTCCTTCTCCCCGGCGGGGAGAAGGTGGCCCGAAGGGTCGGATGAGGGGGTGATGCGGCTTGGGCTGTCCTTCGCCTTTTGCTCAGGACGTTCGTCGCTTCGCTCCTCATCCCCCTCATCTGCCCTGACGGGCATCTTCTCCCCGCCGGGGAGAAGGGGAAAGGTTATCTACCGCCGATCACGCCGATATAGTCGGAAACCCAGCGATGATAGGGCACGCATTCGCTCTGCGTGCTGCATTTTGCGACCGGAGTCTTCCAGAACTTGATCTTGTCGAAATGATCGTAGCCGTTGGTGGCGCAACCGCTATCGGTGAGCAGCTCATCGCCCTTGCAGGCCGCCGGAACGGAGGGTACGGCGCCGAACCATGCGGCGGCATCGCCCTGGACCTTGGCCTGCAGGGAGTGTTCCATCCACATATAGGCGCAGTTCGGGTGTTCGCTGTCGGCATGCAGCATGGTGGTATCGGCCCAGCCCGTCGTTCCCTCGTCCGGGAAGGTGGAGGCGATCTTCTGCTTGTCTGCCTGCAGGAGGTTCACCTGGAACGGCCAGGAACCGGAGGCAACGACGCCTTCGTTCTTGAAGTCGTCCGTCTGGATCATCGCATCATGCCAATAGCGGCTGACGATCTTGCGCTGCCCGCGCAGCAATTCGAGTGCGGCCTTGTACTGATCTTCGTTGAGTTCGTACGGATCCTTGATGCCCAGCTCCGGCTTGTGGGCCATGAGGTAGAGGGCGGCATCGGCAATGTAGATCGGCCCGTCATAGGCTTGCACGCGGCCCTTGTTGGACTTGCCGTCGGGCAGGTTCATTTCTTCGAAGACGACGTTCCAGCTCTTCGGCGGCTGGTCCTTGAAGGCGGCGGTGCTGTACATCAGCACATTCGGCCCCCAGAGGTAGGGAACGCCGTAATGGACGCCGTTGACCGTGTGCCAGGGAGCATTCTTCAGGCGGTCGTCGAGGTTCTTCCAGCTCGGAATCAGATCGGTATTGATCGGCTGGACGCGCTTGCCGGCAACGAGACGCAGCGATGCGTCGCCTGAAGCGGTGACGAGGTCGAAGCCGCCTTCGTTCATCAGCGCGACCATTTCGTCCGATGTCGCCGCGGTCTTGACGCTGACCTTGCAGCCGGTCTCCTTCTCGAAGCCGGTGACCCAATCGTAATTCTTGTCGCTTTCGCCGCGTTCGATATAGCCGGCCCATGCGACGATGCTGACGGCGCCTTCACCCTTTCCGAGTGTCTTCAGCGGTTCGGCGGCAATGACCTGCGTGGCGAAACTTAGGCATGCGAGTGCGGCCGTGCATGATTTCAGCAGATGCTTCATCGGACTCTCCCGGTTTTTTGAGCCTTGATCGTGTGGAGCCAGTAGCTGGCTTCCTGTTCCCGGAAGAAAAGGTGACGCGATTTCGCCGCATTCGCAAATTCATTTATCAGAAAGTCGATATCGGAAATTCCGATAGATATGGATATGGCTCCGTTGCTCCATGGAAAAGCCTTTACCTGCCTGGGGATAGGGTGGGGTGCCGCTACCTCTGTCGCCCCGAGCGCATGCTTTCGGCAATGCCGACGAAATCGCGGGCGGCCTGTGGGAGGCTCGATCCTTTGCGCCAGACCATGCCGACCTGGACCACCGGCAGCGAGCCGGAGACGTCACGGCTCTCGATGCGATCGCCTTCCAGCGACCACGGGCGATAGACGAGGTCCGGTAAGAGGGCGACGCCCGCGCCGGTTGCGACCAGGCTGCGCACCGCCTCGACCGAGCGGGTACGGAAGGCGACGTGAGGGCGGGCTCCGAGCGCGGTCAGAAGCTTGCCCGTATTCTCCTCGATCTCGTCGATGGTCAGCATGATCAGGGGCTCACGGCTGATATCGGCGACGCTGATGATATCGGCCGAGACGAGGGGATGGCCCATGGGTAGCCAGAGGCGATAGGGCGAGGTTTCGAGGATCTCGGCCTGCAGCGCCATGCGGTCGCGCAGATTGGAAATGACCATGACGGCGACGTCGAGTTCGCCACCAACCAGAAGATGTTCCAGATAACCGCCATTGTCCTCGATGGCGCTGACTTCGACGCCGGGGCAGGCGCGGCGGTAGCGCGCCAGAAGATCGGATAGCACATAGCCGGCGACAAGGGACGTCACGCCGATGTTCAAGGTGCCGCCAGCCTCGTTCCGCTTGCCGGAAAAGCTGGTGCGCGCGTCGGAAACGGTCGCGAGAATCTTCGTCGCGTGCCGTAGGAACTGATGGCCGTTATGGGTGATCGACAATCCGCGCGGATGGCGCTCGAACAGCGCGACGCCGAGGTCGCTTTCGAGCTCCTTCAGGGCTTCGGTGACCGAGGATTGCGAGATGGACAGGTTCTGCGCCGCACGCGTCACGGAGCCTTGTTCCGCCACTGCGACGAAGTATTGCAGCTGTCTCAAAGTGAAAGCCATGACAGGGTTAGAGCATGTCCGCGGATAGAAAGGCAAGCGCTCGCAATAGCTGTGAAAGTTTGGACCTTTTTTGGTAACGATGGCGCGAGCGATGCAAGTTTCGCTTCTGCTTTAAGTATTCCGAAACGCCAATTCCCTAACGTGAGGGTTGATCATCTTTATCGCCTTGGAGTGGTCTATGCTGGAGCAGTTGGCGTGAGCGCCTTACTGCACATTTTCCGGATACCCCGGAAGTTTGTCGTCATGATCGGCGGAGCGGCCATTCTTATCGGCTGCTCCGGCGTTTTGGCGCTTTATGTCGGCAAGGACAAGCTGCTCGATCTCGCATCGGCGTCTCCCAACGGTCTCCAGTGTACCGACGTCAATCTCGTGACCATCCGCAAGGATAACCGCTTCTGGGTCCGCAAATATATCAACACCGAACCGACCGATGGCCTGACACGCGTGAAAACAGCGCTGCGCGTTGCCAAGGCCCTCTACAGGGAGCAGAAGCCTGATCTCGTCCAGGTTGTGGTTCTCGATCGGAATGGACCGACGCTGCGCTCCGACATACGCGGCCGGGCGCTGGGGGCGGATGTCGTCTATGTGCCGCATCCGGATAAACTTGCCGACGGCAGCGCCGAGGCTCCGCTCACCGCGCGCTATTACAATGGCGATGCGAGCGCCGCGGGCCTGTTCTATGGCGAACAGGTCACCATGCTGCCGCAGGATATCGACGCCGCGATTGCCGGATTGAAAGATTATAGCGATTGCGACAATGCGCTGGCAACCGATGCGGCCGCGCACGGCGATGCCAAGAAGGACAAGATGAAAGCGGCGATCGCCGCGGAAGAAAAGGCGGCGGCAAAGCAGGCGGCGGAACACGATGCCAAACCGCTGCCGCCGGAGCCGAAATCGACCGGCAACGTACGGCCGGGTTATGACGAGAACGGCGAATTCATCGGCGCCGATGCCGGGGCTAAGGAAAAGAGCCCGTCGCCCGGACTGGATCCGACCATGACGGGTGCTGCCGACGTACGCTCACCCGTCACGAACTGATCGAAATCAGCTTTGGGCTGTCGAGCGGAAAGACAATAACGTCAATCCGCCAGATGTTTTTCGCCGATAGCCTGGTAAAGCGCAAAGAGCGCTTCGTGAACTTCGCCGGCAAGACGGTAGAAGTTCGGGTCCGCCAGAATGGCGGGGTGCTGCAATAGCTGATCGTCGGTCATGTCGAGCATGAGCGACGTCGTGTGCATTGCTTCGTGGCAGCCGAACGTTCCCGGTGCGTATTGCGAGAGATCGACGTCGCCGATCTCTGCAAGGTCGGCCAGCCGCTGACGCTCGTTGTCGGCATCCGCGGCCGGTATCTCTTTTTCGGTCATTGTCTGCGCCTTTGATGTTCGAGCGGCCAAACGGTCTCAGTCCGCCTTGTTGCGACGTGCCGGGAAAAGGATGATGTCGCGGATCGACGGCGAGTTGGTCAAAAGCATGATCAGACGATCGACACCAATGCCGAGGCCGCCCGCGGGCGGCATGCCCTGATCGATTGCGTCGAGGAATTCCTCGTCCAGTTCCTTCTGCTTTTCGCCGCGCGCATGCGCCTGCTCGAGCTGCTCGACCATACGGGCGCGCTGTTCTTCCGGATCGTTGAGTTCCGAGAAGGCGTTGCCGAGTTCCCAGGCGTTGCAATAGGTCTCGAAGCGCTCGACGAGACGCGGCTCGCCCGGCACTTCCTTGGCGAAGGGCGAGATGTCCTTCGGAAAATGCGTGACGTGCGCGGGCTGGATCAGCGTGCCCTCGACCTTCTCTTCGAAGATGAAGGCAAGGCATTCGCCCCAGGTCGCATCCTTTTCGACGGCAAAGCCGGCGGCCTTGGCGGCGGCGCGGGCTTCTTCGTCGGTCTTGATTGCCAGGAAGTCGATACCGGTCGCTTCCTTGACGGCATCAGGCATAGGCACGCGGCGGAACGGACCCTTGAAGGAGATCTGCTTGTCGCCGAAGGCGAATTCCGTGCTGCCGTGGATCGACATGGCAAGCGTCGAGAACAGGCGCTCGACAAGATCCATCATGTCCTCGTAGTCGGCATAGGCCCAATAGCACTCCATCATGGTGAATTCGGGATTGTGCCGGGTGGAGACGCCTTCGTTGCGGAAGTTTCGGTTGATTTCGAAGACCTTGTCTGCGAGCGCCGAAACCAGCGTGCGCTTCAGGTATAGTTCCGGCGCGATGCGCAGGTACATGTCGAGCTTCAGCGTGTTGTGATGCGTCTTGAACGGCTCGGCGGTGGCGCCGCCGTAGACCGACTGCAGCATCGGCGTCTCGACTTCCATGAAGCTGTCATTTTCCATGAAGCGGCGGATGCCGGAAACGATGCGGCTGCGCTGCTGGAATCGGAGCTTCGATTCCTCGTTGGTCATGATGTCGAGGTGGCGCTTGCGGTAGCGCAGCTCGATGTCGGAGACACCGTGCCACTTTTCCGGCATCGGCAGCAGCGTCTTCGTCAGCATGGTGATCTGCTGCGCGTTGATGGTCAGCTCGCCGCGCTTGGTGCGGCGCACGACGCCCGTCACGCCGATGATATCGCCGAGATCGATCATCGGCAGCAGGGAGCGCGCCTCTTCCGAGGTTACGTCCTTGTGGCTGAAGATCTGAATCTTGCCCGAGGCGTCATGGATGTCCATGAACATGCCGGAATTGCGCGAGGAATAGACGCGGCCGGCGACGGTGACGGCATCCGTGGTCTCGGTGTCCGGCTCCAGGCCTTCATATTTCGCAGCCAGCTCGGCATTGGTCAGCGTGCGGTGGAAATGCGCCGGATAGACGTCGCCGATCTGCTCGCGCAGCAGCTTCAGCTTCTGGCGGCGGACTTCAGTCGCGTCGGAGGAGAGGGCGGATGCTTCGGTCTTGTCGTTCATGGTTTTAAAGTCCGGTTCAATTTTTCGGGCCGACGAGGCTCGCAACGGTCTGCGCAGCCAGTTTCAACCGCTGGCGCACGACGGAGCGGCCGAGGATGGCCATGCTATCGAAAAGCGGCAGCGAGCGCGAGGAGCCCGATACGGCGACGAAAAGCGGTGCGACGATGACCTTCAGCTTCTTGCCCATGCGGTCGGCAATGGCGCGCAGCTCGGCTTCGATCGTCTCGACATTCCATTCGAGGATCTTCTCGAGATCCGGCTGCACCGTGTTCAGGATTTCCAGGAGCTCTTCCGGCGTCGACTTGATCTTGGCGAAGGCCGAGGGATCGAGGTTGAGGTCGGACTTGAACAGGAAGCCGGCGAGGTCAGGCAGCTCGCCGAGCTTGGTGATGCGCGACTGGGACAGCTTCAGGCCTTCCTTCAGGCGGTCGTTTTCCATAGCCCAGGCGAGGACACGGTGCTGGAATTCCTCTTCCGAGAGTTTTTCGCGAATCCAGCGGCCGTTCAGCCAGTCGAGCTTCTGGATATCGAAGATCGCGCCGGCCTTGGAGAGGTTTTCCGGATCGAACTTTCCGGCGAGCTCGTCCATGGTGAGGAGCTCTTCGCCTTCGGCGATCTGGATGAAGAACAAGCCGAGGAAGTTCATCAGCGCCTCAGGGATATAGCCGAGGGCGGTATAGTAGGAGATCGAGGTCGGGTTCTTGCGCTTCGACAGCTTCGACTTGTCGGCATTGCGCATGAGCGACAGGTGCATGAACACCGGCGGTTCCCAGCCGAGATACTGATAGATCAGGATGTGCTTCGGCACCGACGCGAGCCATTCTTCGCCGCGCGCGACGTGGGTGATCTTCATCAGATGGTCGTCGACCACGTTTGCCATATGATAGGTCGGCATGCCGTCGGCCTTCAAGAGAACCTGCATGTCGACGGCATCCCATGGGATTTCCACATCGCCATAGACGCCGTCATGGAACTTGCAGGAGCCCTCCGTCGGGATCTTCATGCGCACGACATGCGGCTCGCCTGCGGCAACGCGCGTGGTGACTTCCTCTGCCGTAAGGTTCAAACAATGGCCGTCATACTTCGGCGGCAGGCCGGCGGCGCGCTGCGCCTCGCGCATCTTTTCCAGGCGCTCCGGCGTGCAGAAGCAGCGGAAGCCGTGACCGGCCGAGACGATCTGCTCGACATAGGGCTTGTAGAGTTCCTTGCGGTCGCTCTGTCGATAGGGGCCGTAGGGGCCGCCGATATCCGGACCTTCGGACCATTTCAGGCCGCACCATTTCAATGCATCGAGCACCTTGGTCTCGAATTCCGGGGTGGAGCGGGTCGCGTCGGTATCCTCGATGCGCAGGATGAACTCGCCGCCGTGTTTCTTGGCGAAGAGATAGTTGAACAGCGCGATGTAGGCGGTGCCGACATGCGGCTCGCCGGTGGGGGAGGGTGCGATGCGGACGCGAACGCCTGAAGTGGTCATCTTGTTTGCCCGTCATAAAGGGCCGGGCCGCGCTCGGGACGAGCGCCGTCCAGCCGAAGATGTATCTGAATTAGGAAACGGGCCGGAAAAGGGCGCATTGCCGTTTCCATTCCGCGTTTTCCGTATGGCTGGCTTAGGCCATATTCAAGTGATGGCGTCAAGGGAAACTGCGCCGCAAGGCTGCTGCGGCAAGGTTGCAGGCATTGTGCCGCATCGATTTGAGCCGATCCCTTGATTCCTAGAGATCTCTTTACTCTTCAGAAATAAAGGCGAGCCGCGCGGCGAATTTGATTTGCAATTTTCGCGGCAGTTGCGAAATAGGTCTTCAATCGTTCACCGCGAGGAAGCAATGAAGAAATTGATTTTGAGCCTTTTGTTGACCGCTGCCACGATCGACGTTGCTGCGGCTCAATCGACCATTACGCGCGACAGCTCGGCGCATCTGATCGAGTCCTATCGTGCCTATATCGGTAGTGACGACCTTTACAATTCCAAGGGCGAGCGGCTGACGGCGCCATGGCAGATCATCCGCCAGGACCGCGCCAATTACCACGCCTATCGCCGCCGCGACCGTGGCGACGAGGGCGACAGCTTCTTCTCGCTGCCGTCCAATCGCCAGAAGCTGGAAGCCATGCTGGCAAATGGCAATATCGCCAATGACGCCGGCAACCTCATCGTTCGCGGCAATGTCTGGGTGAAAGTGGATATTTACGGGCGCGGCGATGTCGGCGAATGGGTCGACATCCACGTCCAGGACTGATTTGACGCTATCAAAGCCGCACCCGTTCCTGGATGCGGCTTTCCCGGTCAATGGCCGCCGGGTGCCTTTTTCCGACGGTTGCGCGCTATCATGTTGAGCACTTCCACGAGGGCGGAAAAGGCCATGGCGGCGTAGATGTAGCCCTTGGGCACATGCACGCCCATGCCCTCGGCGATCAGCGTCGTGCCGATCATCAGCAGGAAGGCGAGCGCCAGCATGACGATGCTCGGGTTCTTCTCGATGAAATTGGCGAGTGGGTTGGCGGCCACCAGCATGACCGTGACGGCGGCGATCACGGCAATGAACATGATCGGCAGATGCGGCGTCATGCCGACGGCGGTGATGATGCTGTCGATCGAGAAGACTAGGTCGAGCAGCAGGATCTGGCCGATTGCCGAAGCGAAGGTCGTAGTGGTCGACTTGGCGATGAAATCCTCGCCCTGTTCCTGAGGATCGACATTGTGATGGATCTCCTTCGTCGCCTTCCAGACGAGGAAGAGACCGCCGCCGATCAGGATCATGTCCTTCCAGGAAAAGCCTTGTCCCAAAAGCTCGAAAACCGGCTGGGTGAGCTGCACGATCCAGGCGACCGTTCCGAGCAGGGCAAGGCGCATGACGAGGGCAAGGCCGATGCCGACCTTGCGAGCCCTGTCCCGATGTTCGGCAGGCAGCTTGTTGGTCAGGATCGATATGAAGATGAGGTTGTCGATGCCGAGGACCACCTCCATGACAACGAGCGTGACGAGCGCTATCCACGCACTCGGGTCCTGCATCAGCCCCACAATATCCATAGGTGACTTCCCCTTGTCAGCTTTTCGACCCTGCCGATGCTGACCCCCAGCTCCGGCCTTTAAGAATGGCTGTAATGTAAGGAGTGCCGTCTCTGGTACAAGCGCCGCCGCCATTTTCATAGCGGCGGCGCGCTGTTCAGGCTTTCAGCGGAATCCAGATTTCGGTCACGCCCATGCCGGTGCGCGGGTCGAAGCGATCGTCGTAGCGTTCCATCATGTCGAGGGTGCCGGCATGCTGTTGGCCTGATTGCGGGAGCCACTCGCCGAAGATCTGGTGCACCGTCGCCGAAATGCCGGAAACATGGCCGCGATGCGTGAAGATCGCATAGCACTGTGGCGGGAGTTTCGTGATGACGAAGCCTTCGGGCAGGTCGTCGGTGCCGGAGACTTCGGCGGCCGACATATAGCGGAAGCTCTCGCTGCCGTCTTCCGCCTGGGTGCAGACGCCATAGGCGACATTTCCGATCTGGCCGGGAATATGGCCGAAATGCTGGTTGAATTTCTGCCAGAGCGAAGGGATCGCCTGCGTGGCTTCATGGGCATAGGTTTCCGCAAGGCCGGCAAGCAGCATTGCGGCGTGGGTCTCGAAGCGCGGCGCATCGAGCTTGGGAAGGCGGGTGTCGTCCATTCTGATCGGCTCCTGTAGGGCGAGGTTGCGGACGTGCCCCTGTTTGCGCAGGCTTTCCGGTGTCATGCCGAATTGCTCGCGAAAGGCACGGGTGAAGGCCTCGTGCGAGCCGTAGCCGGCGTCGAGGGCAACCTGGAGAATGGAGGAGGAGCCGTCGGTCAGTGCGAGAGCCGCCCCGCTCAGGCGACGGCTTCTGATATAGCCGCTGATCGAATGGCCCGTCGTCATCCCGAAGACACGCGAAAGATGATAGCGCGACAGCCCGGCCGTCTCGGCGATCTCTTCGAGCGATATATCGGATTTAAAATGGCTTTCGATAAACCATATCGCTCTGCCGATCGCGCTCATTTCAACTCCCCTGGTTGCCGGACCACTCATAGGCTGCTGGCAGAAGCGATGCTTGATCGCCATTGCGAAGTTGGATCACTGCACGCTCGCGGACGGCAGGGTAGGCCTGTTCAACCTGGAGCATTTCCGCTTTTCTTCGAATCGCGAAAACGCTCTATCTCTTTGTTTTCCCGCAATCCCGGACGGAAAACCGCTGCGCACTTTTCCTGGAATTGCTCTAATCCTTGCGATCCGGACCATAGCCCGCCAGGAAAACCCGCACGGCGCCGCGCACGACATAGTCGATCTCTTCCTTCGATGGCGGTTCGTCCATGTCGCCGAACAGCCGCAGCTTGAAATAGCCGCCACTGGCCATTTCAAGAAAATGACGGGCGGCCATGTCGAAGTCATCGATCTTCAGATGGCCGGCGGCAACCTGCCGCTCGAGGAAGCCGCGCAGCACCGTCCGCAGATTCTCCGGACCGGTGAAGAAGCGTTGACAGAGGGAAGGCATGCGTTCGCGCACGCCGATGACCGTGCGCATGGCGCTGATGGTCTTGTCCGAGGTGACGTGCGTGACGAAGACGATGCCGAAATCATAAAGCGAGGTCGTGACATCCGCTTCGTCTGCAAGTGCGGTGCGCACGAGATTGACGAATTGGGTACGCTCGCTCTCCATCATGGCGGCGAACAGATCTTCCTTGTTGGCGAAATAGACGTAGAGAGTGCCCTTGGAAACGCCCGCCTCGCGGGTGACGTCGTTCATGCTCGCCGCATCGAAACCCATCTTCATAAAGACACGCTTGGCGCCTTCGAGAATTTGATGACGCTTGGCCGGATCTTCGCCGGCGGCCCAACGTCCACCGGAGCCTGGCGCGGGTGCGTTCAACACAGCGGCATTTTGCGATTCGTGTTTCATCGTCTCCTTCACTCGATCATTTTTTCTGAATCTTAAACAGATTCGCCAAATAAATCGAACCGCTCGGTTCGATAACTCTTGATATGGAGTGAAAAAGGCTCTATGTCAATTGAACCGAACCGTTCGGTTCGATTATTTTGCCAAATTTTCGGTGGTAGGGAAATGTCGTCAAGTCATGGAAACAATGTAGCGCGTATCGTGAACGAGCCCGCTGATGCAGACGTGGAAGCTCGGGAAGCCGGTGCACCTGCGGATGCTCCTGTTGCCGAGACGCGCGGCAATCCTGCTCCCGCCCAGGCTGCGCCTGCTGCTCCGGCCCCTGCGGCCCCACCGCCATCGGAGAAGAAGCGGCGCAGCCTGGTTTTTCCGATCATCGTCGTCGCGGCTCTCGCAGGCGGCGGCTGGTATGGCTATGACTGGTGGACGAACGGCCGCTTCATGGTCTCGACCGACGACGCCTATATCGGAGGCGATATCGCGACGATTTCGCCTAAGGTGACGGGCTATGTCGCCAAGGTGAACGTCGTTGCCAATCAGCAGGTCAAGGCCGGCGACGTGCTCGCAACGCTTGATGACGGCGACTACAAGCTGGCATTGGGCCAGGCGCAGGCCTCGCTCGATACCGAACAGCTCTCGCTCCATACCATCGATGCACAGATCGCTGCCGGCCAGGCGGCCCTTGCCCAGTCGCAGGCGCAGAAGGTTGCCCTGGAAGCCACGGTCCGCGGCGCCCAGATCACCCAGACGCGCGCTGCCGAACTGCAGTCGAAGTCGGTCGGCACCACGGCCGCTTTGGATAGCGCCAATATCGCGCTTGATCAGGCCAAGGCCAATCTGGTCGGCGGCGACGCCGCCATCGCGTCCGCACAGGCCAACATCAACCTGCTGCAGGCCCAGCGCCGCCAAGCCGAGAGCACGATCAAGGGGCTGGAGGCCGCTCGTGACAAGGCCGCCCGCGATCTGTCCTTCACCGTGCTTAAGGCGCCTTATGACGGCATCGTCGGCAACCGCTCGGTCCAGGAAGGCGATCTCGTCTCTCCCGGCCAGAAACTGATGGCGATCGTACCGACCAAGCAGCTCTATATCGACGCGAACTTCAAGGAAACGCAGATCCAGCATCTGGTTCCCGGTTCCAAGGTGAATGTCCATGTCGATGCCTTCAGCGATCATCCGATCGTCGGCACCGTCGAGTCCATCTCGCCGGCTTCGGGCTCGGTCTTCTCGCTGCTGCCGCCGGAAAACGCGACGGGTAACTTCACCAAGATCATCCAGCGCGTGCCTGTCCGCATCGCATTGCCGCAGGATGCGCTCAATACCGGCCGTCTGCGCGCAGGCCTCAGCGTCGTCGTCGACGTCGATACCCGCACGGCACCGGACAAGTAAGCGATCAAGCTCGGGAGAGACGAAATGTCGTCCGCCAGCACTACAGCCGGGTCGCCTCCACGCGTGGCCGGTCCCGCCGCGCCAGCGGCGGATCATATCGACACCAAAAAGCTCATCGCCTTTCTGGCGATGGTGCTCGGCATGTTCATGTCGATCCTCGACATTCAGATCGTGTCCGCCTCGCTCAGCGAAATTCAGGCGGGCCTCAGTGCAGGCTCGGATGAGATCCCCTGGGTGCAGACGGCCTATCTGATCGCCGAGGTCATCATGATCCCGCTATCGGGAACGCTGGCCCGCATCATTTCGACGCGCTACCTGTTTGCGATATCGGCCGCCGGCTTCACGGCATCGAGCGCGCTTGCCGCGACCGCAACGAATATCGACCAGATGATCATCTACCGTGCCCTTCAGGGTTTCATCGGCGGCGGCATGATCCCTTCCGTGTTCGCGGCGGCATTCACCATTTTCCCGCCATCCAAGCGCAACGTCGTCTCGCCGATCATCGGTCTGATCGCGACGCTCGCGCCCACCATCGGCCCGACCGTTGGCGGCTATCTTTCCAATGCCTTCTCCTGGCACTGGCTGTTCCTGGTCAACATCCCCCCGGGTATTGTCGTTACCATCGTGACCTGGAACTTCATCGATTTCGACAAGCCCGAACTGTCGCTGATGAAGAAATTCGACTGGTGGGGCCTCTTTTCCATGGGCGTTTTTCTCGGCGCGCTGGAATATGTTCTCGAGGAAGGCAATACGAAGGACTGGTTCGCCGACAATTATATAGTCACCTGCGCCATCGCCTCGGCCATCGGCGCGGTCATCTTCTTCTACCGGGCGTTTACGGTCGAATTTCCGGTGGTGGATCTCAGAGCCTTCACGAACAAGAACTTCGCTTTCGGTTCGATGTTCTCCTTTGTCATGGGCATCGGCCTTTATGGCCTGACTTATATCTATCCGCTCTTTCTTGCGCGCATTCGCGGCTACGATTCGCTGCAGATCGGCGAGACGATGTTCGTCTCGGGTCTCGCCATGTTCTTCACGGCGCCGCTTGCCGGCTTCCTGGCGAGCAGGGTTGATCTGCGCATACTGATGATTATCGGCTTTACCAGCTTCTCGGCCGGTACCTACATCATGATGCACCTGACGACGGACTGGGATTTCTGGGAACTGCTGATCCCGCAGATACTGCGCGGCTTCGGCCTGATGCTCTGCATGGTGCCGATCAACAACATCGCGCTCGGAACCATGCCGCCCGCTCGCATGCGCGGCGCGTCCGGCCTGTTCAATCTGACGCGCAATCTCGGTGGTGCCGTCGGTCTTGCGATCATCAACACGCTGCTGACGAACCGGCAGGACCAGCACTATTTCAGCCTGCGCGACCATGTTCATTGGGGCAGCCATGCCGCCGTTACCCAGCTGAACAATATGGCCGCCAGCTTCAATGCAGCCGGCCTCGACGGCGAGCAGGCCGCCTTGAAGCAGATGGTCGGCATGGCGACGCGGCAGGCGGTCGTCATGTCCTTCGGGGATATCTTCCTGATGCTGACCGTGCTGTTCCTGGCGATGATTGTCGGCGTCCTCATGCTCAGCAAGCCCAATGTGCCGGGCAGCGGCGGAGGTGGCGGAGGCCACTGATCCAGCATTCGATAATGCTCCCAAGGCATGGCCCCTCGCAGTGAGGGGCCTTTTTTATTCCGAAGGAACGAGCGGAAAAGCGCATGGCCGGAAATTTTTGATTTACGTACATCAGAAATGGCGCTAAGGGTTTCTGCAGGAGGAACCGATGAGACCGACCGTGCATGACATCGCCGCCGCCGCGGGCGTCAGCCTCGCTACCGTGGACCGCGTCCTGAACCAGCGGCCCGGTGTGCGGCTGGTGACGCGCGAAAAGGTGGAGGAGGCCATCCGACAGATCGGCTATATCCGCGATGTCGCCGCCGCCAATCTGGCGAAGGGCCGCATTTATCCCCTCGTTTTCATCGTGCCGACCGGCGACAATTCCTTCATGCACGGGCTGCGCTCGGAAGTGCATCACGCGACCTTGCGCGCGAGCATAGAGCGCACGGATATCCGCATCGTCGAAGTGCCGGCTTTCGATGTGCCGGCGCTCGTGGCCGCGCTTGACGCGCTGCTGGGGCGGAATATCGCCGGTGTTGCCCTGGTGGCGACCGATGCGCCGGAAGTCCGAGCCGCCGTCGACCGGCTGGTGTCGGAGCGCATCCCCGTCGTTACGCTGGTCTCCGATCTCACCGATTCCACCCGCCATCATTATGCCGGCATCGACAATATTGCCGCCGGCCGCACCGCTGCCCGGCTGCTCGGGCGCTTTCTGGGCGGACGCGATGGCGATCTGACCGTTCTCGCCGGCTCCATGCTGGTGCGCGACCACCGAGAGCGCCTGCAGGGCTTTTCCGCCGTGATGGCGGAGGAATTTCCCAAGTTGCGGCTGCTGCCTGTGCTGGAAGGGCGAGATGATCCCGAGCGAACCCGATCGCTCGTTTCCAAAGCGCTCTCCGAGAATAGGAATATCATCGGCATCTATAGTCTTGGCGCCGGCAACCGCGGTCTGATCGCGGCCCTGAAGGCCGTACGGCCTGAACGTGAGCTGACCGTGGTCGTGCATGAACTGACGCAGCATACGCGGGCGGCACTGCTGGACGGCACGATCGACGCCGTTCTCAATCAGGATGCCGGCCATGAGGTCCGCAGCGCCATCCGCGTCATGAAGGCGACCGCCGACGGTCAGGCTGTTATCGCCGACCAGGAGCGCATTCGTCTCGACATTTTCTTGAAGGATAATCTGCCCTGAGCATTCGAACGCGGCAGAGCATAGGGAGTAATATCTGATGTATTTGGGTCTCGATCTCGGAACGTCCGGCGTCAAAGCGATGCTGATCGACGGCAATCAGAAGATCGTCGGCTCCGCCAATGGCGGGCTCGACGTATCGCGTCCGCATTCCGGCTGGTCCGAGCAGGATCCCGCCCACTGGATTCGCGCGACGGAAGAAGCCGTTGCCGGGCTGAAAGCCGCGCATCCGAAGGAGCTGGCGGCCGTACGCGGCATCGGCCTTTCCGGACAGATGCACGGCGCGACGCTGCTCGACGCCGATGACAAGGTGCTGCGTCCCTGCATTCTCTGGAACGATACCCGCAGCTATCATGAGGCTGCCGCGCTGGATGCCGATCCGCGTTTCCGCGCGTTGACCGGCAATATCGTCTTCCCTGGATTCACGGCGCCGAAGCTTGCATGGGTCGCCAAGCACGAGCCGGAGATTTTCGCTAAAGTGCGCTGGGTGCTGTTGCCGAAGGACTATCTGCGCCTGTGGCTGACGGGCGAACACATGTCGGAAATGTCCGACTCCGCCGGCACGTCCTGGCTCGATACCGGCAAGCGCAAATGGTCTTCCGAGCTTTTGGCGGCCACCGATCTTGACGAGAAGCAGATGCCGACGCTGGTCGAAGGCACGGAGGCCGCCGGCAAGCTGCGCGGCGAACTGGCCTCGAAATGGGGTATCGGCGGCGATGTCGTCGTGGCCGGCGGGGCAGGGGACAATGCGGCCTCGGCCTGCGGTATGGGCACGGTCCGCCACGGCGCGGCTTTCGTTTCGCTCGGCACATCGGGCGTGCTTTTCGCCGCCAACGGCTCCTATCTGCCGAAGCCGGAAAGCGCCGTCCATGCTTTCTGCCATGCGCTGCCGAATACCTGGCATCAGATGGGCGTCATCCTCTCGGCCACCGATGCGCTGAACTGGCACTCGCATGTGACGGGCAAGTCTGCCGCCGAACTCACCACCGAGCTTGGCGAGACGCTGAAGGCGCCGACCAGTGTCACCTTCCTTCCCTATCTCTCGGGCGAGCGCACGCCGCACAACGACGCGACCATCCGCGGCGCTTTCATCGGCCTCGGTCATGAGAGCGGCCGCGCCGTGCTGACGCAGGCCGTGCTCGAAGGTGTTTCCTTTGCAATCCGCGACAATCTGGAAGCGCTGCGCTCGGCCGGCACCGACATTGCGCGCGTGACCGCCATCGGTGGCGGATCGCGCTCCCGCTACTGGCTGGCCTCGATCGCGACCGCGCTCGGCGTACCCGTCGACCTGCCGGCCGACGGCGATTTCGGTGCTGCTTTCGGTGCAGCGCGTCTCGGCCTGATCGCCGCCACCGGCGCCGACCCTGTCTCGGTCTGCACACCGCCGCAGACGGCCGGCACGATCGATCCCGTGGCGTCACTGACGGATACCTATGCGGATGCCTACAGGCGCTACCGGGCGGTTTATCCGGCGATCAAGCCGCTGAGCGTAGTTTGAGGGAAACCCCCTCACCCTGCCCTCTCCCCGAGGGGAGAGGGCAGGGTGAGATTGCGGCAGCCGCCCATACCCTTCTCCCCGTGGGGAGAAGGTGGCCCGAAGGGTCGGATGAGGGGGCTTCCGACAAATGAAGAACACTAGCAGTACCCAAAACCCAAGGAGACAAGACATGAGCACCGGATTTTTTGGTGACATCAGCAAGGTAAAGTACGAAGGCCCCGACAGCACCAATCCGCTGGCCTTCCGCTATTACAACAAGGACGAAGTCGTTGCCGGCAAGCGCATGGAAGATCATCTGCGCTTTGCCGTCGCCTACTGGCACACCTTCACCTGGCCAGGCGGCGATCCCTTCGGCGGCCAGACCTTCCTGCGCCCGTGGTTCAACGACACGATGGAAGCCGCGAAGCTGAAAGCCGACGTCGCTTTCGAATTCTTCACCTTGCTCGGCACTCCTTATTATTGCTTCCACGATGCCGACGTGCGTCCGGAAGGCAAGAATTTTGCCGAAAACACCAAGAACCTCAACGAGATCGTCGACTACTTCGCCAAGAAGCAGGCCGATACCGGCGTGAAGCTGCTGTGGGGCACGGCAAACCTCTTCTCCAACCGCCGCTTCATGTCGGGCGCCGCCACGAACCCTGATCCGGATGTCTTCGCCTTTTCGGCGGCAACCGTGAAGACCTGCATGGACGCAACCCACAAGCTCGGCGGCGAAAACTACGTCCTCTGGGGCGGCCGCGAAGGCTACGAGACGCTGCTCAACACCGACCTGAAGCGTGAGCTGGACCAGATGGGCCGCTTCCTCAACCTCGTCGTCGAGTACAAGCACAAGATCGGCTTCAAGGGTACGATCCTGATCGAGCCGAAGCCGCAGGAGCCGACCAAGCACCAGTATGACTATGACGTCGCCACGGTTTACGGCTTCCTGAAGAAGTACGGCCTGGAAAATGAAGTGAAGGTCAACATCGAGCAGGGCCATGCCATCCTCGCCGGCCATTCCTTCGAGCATGAGCTGGCGCTTGCCAATGCGCTCGGCATCTTCGGCTCGATCGACATGAACCGCAACGACTACCAGTCCGGTTGGGATACCGACCAATTCCCGAACAACGTTCCGGAAATGACGCTGGCCTACTACCAGGTTCTGGCAGGCGGCGGTTTCAAGACCGGCGGCACGAACTTCGACGCCAAGCTGCGCCGTCAGTCGCTCGATGCGGAAGACCTGCTCATCGGCCACATCGGTGGCATGGATTGCTGCGCCCGCGGCCTGAAGGCTGCTGCCAAGATGATCGAGGACAAGGCGCTCTCCAAGCCGCTCGCCGACCGTTACGCCGGCTGGGATTCGGCCGAAGGACAGAAGCTGCTGCGCGGCGAATACTCGCTCGACCAGATCGCCCAGTGGGTCGAGACCAAGGACGTCAACCCGCAACCGAAGTCCGGCAAGCAGGAACTCCTGGAAAACATCGTCAATCGCTACGTTTGATCGACAGCTTCGGGAGGCGGTGGTTCATCGCCTCCCGACTTCGGCCTGAAGGCGCGGCTGGAAATGGATATGGAATTTCCCGAAGGGTCTTTGGCGTTGGCGAAGATACAGCCATCGGCCTGATGCATGGGGCCGAACTCAAGGCCTTTCTCCACGCATCTTGCGCGGAAAGCTTCGACATGCTCGACGTCGAACACCAGTTTTACCAGCGCTTGACCCATCTTCTGCGCCTTGGCTGCTGGATGGATCATCAGATTGGCGCCGCCCTCCGGAGCGAGCAGCTCGACAATCCGATCGCCCTCCTGACGATGCGGCTTGAATCCGAAATGCTTCTCGTAGAAGCGGATTGTCGCCTCCACATCGCGGACATACAGGATCAGCCTGCCGAGCGGCATCGCGACACCTGCCTATCGTCGCGTGCGCGACGGTGCCGAAACCGAGTTTCGCACCACGAGATCCGGCCGCAGCAGGATCTCCGTCTCTGGCGGCTCGCCATCAGAAAGCAGTTCGAGCAGCAGCGCCATGGCATGCTTGCCGATGGCGGTGCGCGGCTGCCGGACCGTCGTCAGCGACGGCGTCATGAAGACGGCCTGCGGCACGTCGTCGAAACCGGTCACCGAGAAATCTTCAGGGATATCGTAGCCGCGTGTTTTCAGGCCGATCATCACGCCGATCGCGGTCTGGTCGTTGACGCACATGAAGGCTGTCGGCAGCGTGTCGCGCATGAAGAGCTGCTCGACCGCCAGCCGCCCGCTCTCGATAGTGCCGTCGCCGTCCAGGACGATGCGCAGATCGTGGCCGATACCGGCGGCATCCAGCCCGGCTTCATAGCCCATGCGTCTGCGGCTATAGGCGAGGCGGGTGCGGGAATCGCCGATGAAGGCAATCTTGCGATGACCTTCGGCAATCAGGAGGTCCACTGCCTTGCGGGCGCCGGCGATATCGTCGACGCCCACGTAGGGAATGCCGCCGTTGAAGACCGGTTCGAAAACGCCGACGCTCGGCGGCAGCCGTGCCGTCATCGTCTGGTGCCCGAAGGGCAGGATGCCGGTGAAGAGGATGAGCCCCGCCGCCTGGTTTGAATTCAGGAATTTCAAATATTCCAGCCCGCGCTGCGCGTCGTTCTGCGTGTGGCCGATGAGGATCCCGTAGCCATGCGAACGGGCTTCGTTCTCCAGGCCTATCAGGATATTGGAAAAGTTGGGGTCGCCGATATCGGGCGCGACGACCAGAATCATGTTCGAACGGCCGAGCCTGAGGCTGCGCGCCATGGCATTGGTGGTATAACCGGTGACGGCGATAGCCTGATTGACCTTCAGCCGCGTCGAATTGGCGACTTTCTCCGGTGTATGGATGGCCCGCGAAACCGTTGCGATCGAAACATTGGCAATTCGGGCGACGTCTTCGATGGTTGCGGGCGTGGAATTCGACACTGCGCTCTGCCTTGGGGTCTCGTCTCGGGCTGGAGACTACACAGACTTACGTGGAGGTCAAAGGTAACCGCGAAATTTTGTACGATATCCAATGATGTAAACCTTTACACGATGTATGTAAAGGTTTACATACCCTGGAAAGCGGGTGGGACCGCAGGGAGGATTCAATGAGTTCGGAAGCCGTCGACGGTGCGGTCGTGCTGTCTGCGAGAGGGATATCCAAGTCCTTCAACGGCGTGCAGGTGCTGTTCAGCGTCAACTTCGATCTGCGAGCCGGCGAAATCCATGCGCTCATGGGTGAAAACGGCGCCGGCAAGTCGACGCTCGTCAAGGTCCTGTCCGGATTCGAGCAACCGACCTCAGGCGAAATCCTTCTCGATGGCAGGCCGGTAAAGCTGCCGCCGAACGGCGCTGCCGAGGCGCTCGGCATCGTCATCATCCATCAGGAATTCAATCTCGCGGAGCATCTGACCGTCACCGAGAGCCTGTTTCTCGGCCGCGAAGTCACGCGCTTCGGCGTGCTCGACCGCAAGCTCATGCGCGCGGAGACGCGGCGCGTACTCGACCTTCTCGGATCGCATGTCGACGAGAATGCCATGATCGGCTCGCTTTCCATCGCCGACAAGCAGATGGTCGAAATCGCCAAAGCGATCAGCCGCGATGCGCGCATCGTCTTCATGGACGAGCCGACCGCCGTCCTGTCGCGCGAGGAAACCAATTTCCTGTTTAAGCAGGTGCGCAAGCTGCGCGATCAGGGGACCAGCTTCGTCTTCGTCTCCCATAAGCTCGATGAAGTCATGGAGCTGACGGATCGCGTCACGGTCCTGCGCGACGGCCAATGGGTGAAGACGTCGCCGACCTCGCTGCTCGACGGCGAATCGATCGCCCAGCTGATGGTCGGACGCGAACTCTCCAGCCTCTATCCGGCCAAGAGCGAGCCCGATGTCGACGAGAAAGTGGTGCTGAGCGTCAGTTCGCTTTCGACCGGTTATGTCCGCGATGCGAGTTTCGAGCTGCGCAAGGGCGAGATATTGGGCTTTTCCGGCATGATCGGCTCGGGCAGGACCGAGCTGATGGAGGCGATCGTCGGTCTGCGCTCGCGCGCATCCGGCGAAGTCGTCGCCAACGACCAGACTGTGCCGCCGCACGATGTGCACGCCGCCATCGATGCCGGCCTCGCCTATATGACCAAGGACCGGAAATCCAAGGGCTTGCTGCTGAACTCGGGCATGGCCGTCAACCTGACGCTCCAGTCGCTCGATCGGCACGGCAAGTTCGGTTATCTTAGCGCCTCCAGCGAGGCGAAGGCGCTGACACGAGCGCGCCGCCGTTTCGATATCCGCGTGCGCGACGGAAACATCGTTGCCGGCCGCATGTCCGGCGGCAATCAGCAGAAGCTGCTTCTGGCGAAAATCATGGAGACCGAGCCGCAGATCATCATCATCGATGAACCGACGCGCGGCATCGATGTCGGCACGAAGCAGCAGATCTATCATTTCATTTCGTCGCTGGCGCGCGACGGCCATTCGATCATCGTGGTGTCCTCGGAAATGCCCGAGGTCATCGGGCTTTGCACGCGGGTTGCCGTTATGCGCGACGGCCGGATCGTCGGCGTGCTCGAAGGCGAGGAAATCTCCGAGCAGGAAATCATGCGTTATGCGGCGGGCCTGAAGAAAAAGACGGCCGCCTGAGAGGGCGGCGGAGAGCAGGGCGAATTCCCTGCAATCATGGGACGGGAGGTTGGTTTTGGTTATGAGCGTGGGTGAAGACAGCAGCGGCAAGGCCAGCCGGCGAGGGCGCTCCTGGCGGGATGTCGATCTGAGGGCCGTTGCGCCGTTTGCAGCGCTGGTGCTGCTTTTGATCGTGGGCGCCTTGGTCAACCCGAACTTCATCGGCATTACCAATCTTGCTAATGTCGCAACCCGAAGCGCCTTCATTGCCATCATCGCGGTCGGTGCTACCTTTGTGATCTCGGCAGGCGACCTTGATCTTTCCGTTGGGTCGATGGTCGCCTTCGTGGCGAGCTTGATGATCCTGCTGATGAATTCCGGCGTCATTGCCGATCCCACTCTGATGCTGGCCGCGGCCGTGGCCTTCGGGATCGTGGCGGGCGCACTGTGCGGCCTTGCCAATGGCCTGATTACCACCGTAGGCAAGATCGAGCCCTTCATCGCGACGCTCGGCACGATGGGCGTTTATCGGGGCCTGACGACCTGGCTGTCGCAGGGCGGAGCGATTACGCTGCGCTCGCCGGAACTGCAGGCACTCTACCGTCCGGCCTATTTCGGCTCCATTTTCGGCGTGCCGGTCCCGATCATCGTGATCCTCGCGGTTACGGGCATCGCCGCATTCATTCTTTACCGCACCCGCTACGGACGCCATGTCGTCGCCGTCGGCTCCAACAGCGACGTTGCGCGCTATTCGGGGATCGCGGTCAACCGCGTGCGCACCATCGCCTTCGTCATTCAGGGCCTTTGTGTCGCTATCGCCGTGCTTCTTTACGTGCCGCGGCTCGGCTCGACCTCGGCAACGACGGGCATTCTCTGGGAACTGCAGGCGATCACCGCCGTCGTCGTCGGCGGCACGGCATTGAAGGGTGGCGCGGGCAGGGTATGGGGCACGATCTGCGGCGCCTTCATCCTGGAACTCGTCGGCAATATCATGCTGCTTTCCAATTTCATCAGCGAGTATCTGATCGGCGCCATCCAGGGTGCGATCATCATCATCGCCATGCTCGTTCAGCGCTCGCTCGTACGTAGATCGTGAATAACCGGGTCAGGGGGCGCCCGGTCCTTAATGACAAGGCCCTGTCTCTATCTGGGAGGAAGAACATGCGTAAAAAACTATTGGGGCTCGCGGTCGCGATGGTGGCTTTGGCCGGTGCCGTTCATGCCGCGGACAAGAAGGTGACTATCGGCGTTTCCATTCCGGCCGCCGACCATGGCTGGACATCGGGCGTGGTGTTCCATGCCGAGCGTATCGCCAAGCTCCTGATGGCGGAGCATCCGGGGCTCAATGTCATCGTCAAGACTTCGCCCGATGCCGCAAGCCAGGCCAATGCGGTCCAGGACCTCGAGACCCAGGGCATCGACGCCCTCGTGATCCTGCCGTCGGACCCGGATCCGCTCGTCAACGCCATTAAGGAAGTCAAGGACAAGGGCAAGTTCGTGACGCTCGTCGACCGTGCGCCGAGCAACAACGACAATTCCGTCCGCGACCTTTACGTCGCCGGCAACAATCCGGCGCTGGGCCAGACGGCAGGCGAATACATCAAGAAGAATACGCCGGAAGCGCAGGTCGTCGTCATTCGCGGCTTGCCGATCCCGATCGACCAGCAGCGCCAGGACGGCTTCGACAAGGGTATTGCCGGCTCGAAGGTCAAGGTTCTCGACCGCCAGTATGGCAACTGGAACCGCGACGACGCCTTCAAGGTCATGCAGGACTATCTGACCAAGTTCCCGAAGATCGATGTCGTCTGGTGTCAGGATGACGACATGGCCGTCGGTGTGCTGCAGGCGATCGATCAGGCCAAGCGCACCGACATCAAGTATATCATCGCAGGCGCCGGCTCGAAGGACATGGTGAAGAAGGTCATGGATGGCGACAAGCTGATCCCGGTCGACGTGCTCTATCCGCCGGCAATGGTCGGCACGGCCATGGAGCTAACGGCTGCCAATTTCTACAATCAGGTTCCGGTTCGCGGCAACTACATCCTCGACGCGACGCTCGTAACCAAGGACAATGCCAAGGACTTCTACTTCGCCGATTCACCGTTCTGATCGGCTGATTCAGACAGATACGCCCGCCGGCTTCGGCGGGCGTTTTTTTATGCGGATGGCGGCTCGTTTCATATGCAATGGAAATTTTGCGGCACGTACCTCTTGCCGTCGGCGGCTGGCCGTGATTAGGTCGGAAGGCATTCGACTTTCATCCTGAAGACCCTATAGTTTTTTGAGGCTAAGGCATCCTAGCCGCCTCGGATATGGGTCCGGAAGGCATCGGAAACGTTTACAGAACGCGATTAGGGAGGAATTACTGATGAAGACGATCAAGGGGCCAGGCCTGTTTCTCGGCCAGTTCGCCGGTGATGCGGCACCGTTCAATTCGTGGGATTCGATCACGAAATGGGCGGCCGATGCCGGGTATATCGGCGTGCAGGTTCCGACCTGGGCAAGCCAGCTCATCGACCTGAAGAAAGCGGCCTCCTCCAAGGATTATTGCGACGAATTCGCCGGTGTCGCTCGCGCCAACGGCGTCGAGGTTACCGAGCTCTCCACCCACCTCCAGGGCCAGCTTGTTGCCGTGCATCCGGCCTATGACGAAGCCTTCGACGGCTTTGCGGCGCCGGAAGTGCGAGGGAATCCGAAGGCTCGTCAGGAATGGGCCGTCGAACAGGTGAAGATGGCGCTGACCGCTTCCAAGCATCTCGGCATCAAGGCGCATGCGACCTTCTCCGGCGCCCTTGCCTGGCCCTTCATCTATCCCTGGCCGCAGCGCCCGGCCGGCCTCGTCGAAACCGCTTTCGAGGAGCTTGCCCGCCGCTGGACGCCGATCCTCAACCATGCCGACGAAAACGGCGTCGACGTCTGCTACGAGATCCATCCGGGCGAAGACCTGCATGACGGCATCACCTTCGAGATGTTCCTGGAGCGCGTAAAGAACCACCCGCGCGCCAACATGCTCTACGATCCCTCGCATTACGTCCTGCAGTGCCTCGATTATCTCGAGAACATCGACATCTACAAGGACCGCATCAAGATGTTCCACGTCAAGGATGCGGAGTTCAATCCGACCGGGCGCCAGGGTGTCTATGGCGGCTATCAGGGTTGGGTCGAGCGCGCGGGCCGCTTCCGTTCGCTGGGCGACGGTCAGGTCGATTTCGGTGCCGTCTTCTCGAAGATGACCGCCAATAATTTCGACGGCTGGGCCGTGGTCGAATGGGAATGCGCGCTGAAGCATCCCGAAGACGGCGCCCGCGAAGGCTCCGAATTTGTCAAGGCACACATCATCCGCGTCACGGAAAAGGCCTTCGACGACTTTGCCGGCAGCGGCACGGATCAGGCCGCCAACCGGCGCATGCTGGGGCTGTCGTAATTTCCTCTTCTCCCCAGCGGGGAGAAGATATCCGAAGGACAGATGAGGGGGGCGAGGAGCGTCGCGACGAGTGCCTTGAGCGGCAAGCGAAAGCTGTGTTCGCCGAAATCCCCCTCATCCGACCCTTCGGGCGGCCTTCTCCCGGCTGGGGAGAAGGGATATTTAATTCAATTCTCAGGAGGACAAAAATGGCAATCGAAGGATCATCGGAACAGACGCGGGAGCCGCGCATCCGGCTCGGCATGGTGGGCGGCGGCGCCGGCGCATTCATCGGCGCGGTGCATCGCATTGCCGCGCGCATTGACGACCAGTTCGATCTCATCGCCGGCGCGCTCTCGTCATCGCCGGAAAAGGCCGCGGCATCCGGCCGCGATCTCGGTCTCGATCCCTCGCGCACCTATTCCAGCTATCGCGAGATGGCGATCCGCGAAGCCAAGCTGAAGAACGGCATCGAGGCGGTTTCGATCGTCACGCCGAACCATGTTCATTACGATGCCGCCAAGGAATTCCTGCGTCGCGGCATCCACGTCATCTGCGACAAGCCGCTGACCTCCAATCTCGCCGATGCCAAGAAGCTGAAGAAGGTGGCCGACGAGAGCGGCGCGCTCTTCATCCTCACGCATAACTATACCGGCTATCCGATGGTCCGTCAGGCGCGCGAGATGGTGGAGAATGGCGAACTCGGCGATATCCGTATCGTACAGGTGGAATATCCTCAGGACTGGCTGACGGAAAATATCGAGCAGTCCGGCCAGAAGCAGGCGGCATGGCGCACCGATCCGGCCCAATCCGGCGCCGGCGGCTCCACCGGCGATATCGGCACGCATGCCTATAACCTCGCGTCCTTCGTCACCGGCCTCGAGCTCGACAGCCTTGCCGCCGATCTCGATAGCTTCGTTGAAGGCCGCCGTCTCGATGACAACGGCCATGTGCTGCTGCGCTTCAAGGCGAGGGGCAAGGAAAAGCCGGCTAAAGGCATGCTCTGGTGCAGCCAGGTGGCGCCCGGCCATGAGAACGGCTTGAAGCTCCGGGTCTATGGCACCAAGGGCGGCATAGAGTGGACACAGGCCGATCCGAACTATCTCTGGTACACGCCGTTCGGCGACCAGAAGCGGTTGATCACGCGCAACGGTGCTGGTTCTGGTGCCGCCGCGGCGCGCGTCTCGCGCATCCCGTCGGGGCATCCGGAAGGCTATCTGGAAGCTTTCGCTACGATCTATACCGAGGCCGCACGCGCCATCAATGCCCGCAAGAAGGGTGTGGCGGTCGATCCGGCCGTGATCTATCCGACCGTCGATGACGGTGTGAAGGGGGTGGCATTCGTCGAGGCTTGTGTCGCTTCCTCGAAGCGCAACGGCGCCTGGGTCAAGCTCTAATTATTAGCGAGGCCCGAGGCGGTGCAACCGCCGCGGGCCTTTTCTTCAGGCCGCGACGTTCTTCTTGCGCTTTTTCAGAGTATCCATGCTCAGGGGGCCGCCGTCGGCTCCGACCAGAAACAGGAAGAGGATGGTGGAGACGTTCTCGGCGACCGGGAAATGCAGCACCTTCTGCGTTCCGCAGCTGAACGGTACCAGCGAGGCGACGACGCGCAGGGGGCTCAGCAGATCGGGTGGACAGCGTCGAGCGCACGGATCATCGTATCCTTTCGTTGTCAAGTTTGAATGCTACCCCCGATCGACCTACGTCGAAAAGGCAAGTCACGACCGTTGACATTGCTGTTATCGAGGCGTGCGAAGAGTGTCGCTGCCACCGGCGGAATTCTCCGAGGTGCCACCTAGCCGGCTTGGTTTGTCGGCACCTGCAACGCTGCAGTTTTCCTGCATGGCCCTGTACTTTGAGGGGCGGCGTGGTTAAACCGCAGCCAACGAAGCCATAACAGACAGGATTTTCATCATGATCCATCCGAAGCTTCTTGCCGATCGCTTCCCCGGCGACTTCACATTCGGCGTTGCCACCGCCGCCTTTCAGATCGAAGGCGCCACCAAGGCCGACGGCCGCAAGCCATCCATATGGGATGCCTTCGCCAACATGCCCGGCCGCGTCTATCAGCGCAACAATGGCGATGTCGCCTGCGATCACTATAACCGTCTGGAGCAGGATCTCGATCTGATCAAGGAGATGGGCGTCGAGGCCTATCGTTTCTCGATCGCCTGGCCGCGCGTCATTCCAGAAGGCACCGGCCCGGTGAACGAGGCCGGCCTCGATTTCTACGATCGCCTGGTCGACGGCTGCAAGGCGCGCGGCATCAAGACCTTCGCGACCCTCTATCATTGGGATCTGCCGCTCGCGCTTGCCGGCGATGGCGGCTGGACGGCGCGCTCGACCGCGCATGCCTTCCAGCGCTATGCCAAGACGGTCATGGCTCGCCTTGGCGACCGTCTGGATTCCGTTGCCACCTTCAACGAGCCTTGGTGCATCGTCTGGCTGAGCCATCTTTACGGCGTTCATGCGCCGGGCGAGCGCAATATGCAGGCCGCACTCTACGCGATGCACTATATGAACCTCGCTCATGGTCTCGGCGTCGAAGCGATCCGCTCCGTCGCGCCGAAGGTGCCTGTCGGCATCGTGCTCAATGCCGCCTCCATTCTGCCGGGCTCCGGCCGCGCGGAAGATCTGGCCGCCGTCGAACGCGCGCATCAGTTCCACAATGGCGCCTTCTTCGATCCGATCTTCAAGGGCGAATATCCGAAGGAGTTCGTCGAGGCGCTTGGCGACCGCATGCCCGTCATCGAGGACGGCGATCTCAAGACCATCAACCAGAAGCTCGATTGGTGGGGTCTGAATTACTATATGCCGATGCGCGTCTCCGACGATGTATCCAAGAGCGGCGATTTCCCCTGGACGAAGGAAGCGCCGCCGGTGAGCGACGTCAAGATGGATATCGGCTGGGAGGTCTATTCGCCAGGCCTGAAGCACGTCGTCGAGGACCTCAACAAGCGCTACGAACTACCGGAGTGCTACATCACCGAAAACGGCGCCTGCTACAATATGGGCGTCGTCAAGGGCGAGGTCGATGACCAGCCGCGGCTCGACTACTATGCAGAGCATCTCGGTGTCGTCGCCGATCTCATCAAGGACGGCTATCCGATGCGCGGCTATTTTGCCTGGAGCCTGATGGACAATTTCGAATGGGCGGAAGGCTATCGTATGCGTTTCGGCCTCGTGCATGTCGATTACGAGACACAGGTGCGCACCATCAAGAAGAGCGGCAAATGGTACAGGGAGCTTGCCTCACAGTTCCCGAAGGGCAATCACAAGCCGGTCTGATGCGGGCTTTGCCTCGCTCTTGAGGGGGAGGTCGCGCGGAACGCGCGGGTTGAGGTGGTTTCCGTGTTCGCAACGGTCACCCCAACCCGGACCTCCGGTCCGTGCCTCCAATCGAGGGAGAGTCTCTCGCCCGAATCGGCAAGGCCTGATAGACATTGCGCATGATCCAACGGGCAATTTCTCTTTATGCGCTTTCCGGCAGCCAGCGCCAAGCTTCGGCCAGCCGCAGGCTGCTGGAAGCGCTGCAGCTTGCATGTCCCGATGGCCTCCGCATCACGATCTCCGATCTGATTGGCGAACTGCCGATCTTCAATCCCGACAATGAAGGCGAGAGAACGCCACCGGCGGTCGAGAAATTTGCCGCCGAGATTCGCAAGGCCGACGGTCTGATCGTCTCCTGCCCGGAATATGCTCATGGCATACCCGGCGGTTTTAAAAACGCGCTGGATTGGCTGGTGTCGCGCGACGAGGTGCCGTTCAAGCCGCTGATGTTCGCCCATGCCTCGCATCGCGGCGATCTCGTGTTGGCGCAGCTGACGGACGTATTGCAGACCATGTCGCTGACTATCGTGCAGGACGCTTTTCTGCGCCTGCCGATTGCCGGCAAGAGCGATGAGACCCAGGCGGCAATGCTGCTGGAAGCGCGTGAAAGCGGCCTTTTGTCGACGAGCCTCAATCGTTTTAGACAAGCGATCGCCGCCGGGACATGAATTCTTTCGGCTTCGGCAAATATACAACTCTTTCCTGTATGAATCTCGGATACGCCTTAACCGTTTATTGAAGACCTGACGGCAGACTTCTCCGCCAAGGAGAAAAAGCGTTGGGAGCAGCTTTCAAATCACCACGGCAGAGCGCGCAGATCGGTCGTCATTCCATCGTGACCGCCGTTCTGATTTCCTTTGCATTGGTCGTTGCCGTTGTAACGCTGATGGTGCTTACCGCGATCGGCCGGGTCGCCGACTACTCCGACAAGCTGGACGACGAACGCTCCTGGGAGACGACCGTCGGTGCGCTGAAGACCTTTCAGGGGCAGCTGGAGGTGACGCTGCACGACCACTCCGCGCGCAACGATGCGGCGCGAAGCGTCTACGGGCTTGATGACCAGGGCTGGATTGCCGGCAATTATGGTGACATTTCCTCCCACGGCGCGCCGTTCGACATTGCCATCATCGTTGACGACCACAACAAGCCGCTCTTTGCCTATCACGACGGCGAACCGGTGACGGAAAACATCGAGGATGTTCTCGGAAGCGCCATCTGGGCGCTCGTCGATCAGGCGCGCACAATGAGGGTGACCGGCGTGCCGGAGGCCGCGGGCTATATCATGACCAGGGACGGCATCGCCGTCGCCGGCGCAGCGACGATCCGTGAAAGATCCGGCCGTATTCCGGTGCCTGAAGGCAGGCGGCGCTATCTGATCCTCGTGCGCTACCTCGATGCCGACCACATCAAGATGATGTCCAACACCTACGTCATCAGTGGCCTGAAACTGGTGCCGCCGGAAACCGTCGCCCGATACGCCGTTTCGATCGTCGATCCGCTCGGCAAATCGCTGGGGCGGCTTGTATGGAACTCCCGCGAACCGGGCGATATGAGCTATCAGCAGGTGCGCCCGCTGGTTCTCGGTGCACTCGGCCTGGTGGGCCTGTTCTTCGTGGTGCTGCTGATTCTGGGATCGCTTGCCGCGCGCAGGTTGCGGGCAGAGGAGGTTCAGGCGCGTCAGGTTTCTCTGCGCGACCGGCTGAGCGGGCTCCTCAATCGCGAGGGATTGCGGCTCGATGTGGACCGCCTGGTCGAGCGGGCGCGCTCCGACGGCACCAATGTTCTGCTTCTCTACCTCGATCTCGACGGCTTCAAGGAAATCAACGACGCCTATGGGCATGGCACGGGCGATCAGCTCATTCGTGCCGTAGCAGCCGGCCTCAAGGTACTTGTGCCGCCACAGGCCTTGTTGGCGCGTCTCGGCGGCGACGAGTTCGCCATCGCCTTCCCCACGAAGGAGCTCAATGACGCACCGGCCTTGCGGCTGGCCGAACAGATTCTGGATTTTCTTGCCGAACCTCTCGAGATCGGCCGCCGGGTGGTCGTGGTCGGTGCCAGCATCGGCATTGCGAGTTCACCGGAAGGCCGTATCGACCGCGAGGAGCTGGTACGCCGTGCCGATCTTGCCATGTACAAGGCCAAGGAAGCCGGCCGTGCCCGCATGACCTGCTATGAGACGGGCATGGATGCGCATCGCGAGGAACGCAACGCGCTGGAACTCGACCTGCGTCATGCGATCGAGACCGAGGAGCTGACGCTCGCCTACCAGCCGCTGGTCGATGCATCGAGCTGCGAGATGATCGGTGTCGAGGCGCTCGTGCGCTGGAACCGGCCCGGTCACGGGCCGATTTCGCCGGAAACCTTCATCCCCATCGCCGAAACCAGCGGGCTGATCGAAGCTCTGGGTCTGCTCGTGCTGCGCAGGGCTTGCAAGGCAGCACAGCAATGGCCGGATCTCCACGTAGCCGTCAACGTATCGCCCGGCCAGTTCCGCAGTCCCGCTTTTGCCGATTACGTCCGCAACGTGCTGAACAGCACCGGGATCGAGCCCGGCCGCGTGACGCTGGAAATTACCGAAGGCTATATTATTCAGAATCCGGAGCGAACCCGCCAGTCGATCGAGCGGCTGAAGACCATCGGCGTCAAGGTGGCGCTCGACGATTTCGGATCGGGCTTCTCCTCCATCGGCTATCTTCGCCAGTTCGGCTTCGACCGTATCAAGGTCGATCGCTCGCTGACGATGGATGTGCTGGAAAACAGCCGCGCCCGCGAAATGGTGAAGGCGACGGTGGCCTTGGCCCGTTCGCTCGACATTCCCGTCACGGCCGAAGGCATCGAAACCGAGGAGCAGGGAAGGGCGCTGGAAGAATTCGGCTGCGACGAACTGCAGGGTTATTTCTACGGCAAGCCCATGCCGGAGGCCGAAATCAGCAAACGGCTCGCCATTCAAATGGCTGCGGCTGTGGACGCGGAACACGCTGCCGCCTGACATGCCTGGAGCATGTCTGCGGTCCGGACGGAAAAACCGCGTGCACTTTTCCTGGAAATGCCTAGCCGATATGTTCCCGGCCGCGCTTGCGAGCGAGCGCGATCTGCCGCTGCCTCTCGCGGTAGCGCTCGCGGTCCTCCTCGCTGCGCTCATGATAGCAATGGCTGCACGAGACGCCGGCCTCATAGAAGGGTGAGGTCACTTCCTCGGCCGTGATCGGGTTGCGGCAGGCGTGGCAGAGCTTATGATTGCCCTCTTTCAGGCCATGCTCCACGGAGACGCGCTCGTCGAAGACGAAGCAGGCGCCTTCCCACAGGCTCTCTTCCGGCGGTACTTCCTCAAGATATTTCAGAATGCCGCCCTTGAGATGGTAGACCTCGTCGAAGCCCTGCTGCTTCATGAAGGCGGTCGCCTTCTCGCAGCGGATGCCGCCGGTGCAATACATGGCGATCTTCGGCTTGTTGTGCAGGCCGGTATTCTCCCGCACCCATTCGGGAAATTCGCGGAAGGTCTTGGTCTTCGGATCGACCGCGCCCTTGAAGACGCCGATGGCGGTCTCATAGTCGTTGCGGGTGTCGATGATGATAGTATCGGGATCGGAGATGAGGGCATTCCAGTCCTTCGGCGCGACATAGGTGCCGACGACCTTGGTCGGGTCGATATCCTCGACGCCCATGGTGACGATCTCTTTCTTGAGCTTCACCTTCATGCGTACGAAAGGCATTTTCGAAGCGCGGCTTTCCTTGTGCTCGAGGCCGGCAAATTCCGGCTGGGTGCGCAGGAAGGCGAGCACCGTGCCGATGGCGGCATCGGTGCCGGCGATGGTGCCGTTGATTCCTTCATGCGCGAGCAGCAGCGTACCCTTCACCCCATTTTCCTCGCAGAGCGCAAGCAGAGGCTCGCGCAGGCTCTCGAAGCGCGGAAAGGAAACAAAATAATAGAGCGCGGCAACGAGGAATGCGCCGGTCGCGTCGCGCCGTGGATCTGAAAGCATGTCGGTCATGGCGGGGAGATACAATTTTGTGGGCGTTCAGGCAATCGGGATTCGTATTTTGACGTTGTTCGATCCGGCCACCCTCGTCGTTCGAGGCCCCATCGTCTTCGCCAACGCTACGATGCTGAGGCACCTCACCATGAGGGTGGAGTGACTTCCGTGCCCGGAAAACGACGGCGGGTGAGGGTTCCCGCTCCCGGGTTACGCTTCAGTCCGCCGCCTCCAGCCAGAGGCGCTTGATGGTTCGCGCCTCGTTCTCCGGCTTGTCGGCGAAGACCCAGCGGGCTCGGCTCAGTGCCTCTTCGCGGGCGGTCTGCCGCCGCGAAATGATCGCTTCCAGCAAACGGGCGTGATCGTCGCTCCTCTGGAAGAGATGCGGTTCGCGATCCGCGACGCCGGCCAATATCGACATGTCGAGATAGCGGCCGAGCACGTCGATCAAAGCTTTGGCTTCAAGCTGCTTGGCATGCATGGCGGCCGGCCAGACATCGCGCAGCAGCATATGATGCATCCAGTAGTCCTGGCTGCGTTTGCGCAGATCGTGAAAGTTCTCGGTATGAGCCGATTCCGCATGGCACTGGGAAAGCGCTTCCATCGCCTTGCGGACGTTCTTGCGCCAGCTTTTCTGAAAAAGACGGGCCGTATCGCGGCGTCCGCAGTCGAAGGATGTGCCCTTCAACGCCTCGCGTGCCTCCTCACATGTCGCGATCGCCGCCTGCGCCTTGTTTTCGAGGTCGGTTTCCGCCTCCGCAAGACGGTCGCGCCTGGCGATCAGCAGATCCCTTACGCGGGTCAGCGCATGCAATTCCTCCGCAGATGTGGCGGTCGCCTGCAGATAGTGGCCGATCTCGATCAGCGCGGTCGCCTCGCGGACTCCGGAAAGCGTGCGCGCCATGTCCCGCAGCCGGTCGTTCTCCTGCTTTTGAAATTCCCGCGCGATCGGGGCTATCAATCGGTAGAGGGCTCGCACACGCTTGATGTTCTTGCGGACATCGTGAACTGCTTCGTGCAGGCCCTGCGGCCTGTCTCTCAGTTCGGCCATCGCCTTGCCGAGTTGGTGCGCTGCGGCTTTGTGCACCTCGTCATCAAAGGCCCGGTCAGGCCGTATGCGATAGCTCATCGTACTCCTGCTCGAACTGCGTCGCGAGGGCCTGATTGGAGTAGCGGTAGTCGCCGGTCACTTCACGGCCGATCCAATCAGGCAATTCCGGATCGTCGTTTTCGTCCGCCATTTCCACCTCGGCGATCACCAGGCCGCGATGAGCGCCGCCGAAGACATCCACTTCCCAGGTGAAGCCCTTGAAGGGCACCTTGTGACGTGTTTTCTCGATGACGAGGCCGATCGCCGCGTCGAGCAATTCTTCCGCATCATCGACTGGGATATCGTATTCGAACTCATCCCTCGTCATTGCTTTGCCGATCTTGATCGTCAAGGTCGCTTTCGTTTCGTCGGTCAGCCGTACCCTCACGGAACGACCTTCCAGCGAGGCAATATATCCCTGTCTCAGGATCAGCCTTTCGGAAACGAGATTACGCCAATGATCGCCGCGCACCAGAAACTTTCGCTCGATCTCTTTTGCCATGCGTTTGACATGCTCCACCGGCACACACGACACTAGACTATAGTATGTCAGGACGAATTCCTACCCGTCGTATCCAAAGCGTGCTTTTATCTCGACAAGCACCTTCGGGAAGGTTATTCGAAAGTCGGATTTCAATCGTTTTAAAGGAAGTGTGCCGACCATGGGCGAGAAAACCGAGAAGCTTCTTTCCATCCTGAAACTGCAGCCCGTCGTTCCGGTGCTGATTGTCGACGATGCGAAATCGGCCGTGCCGCTTGCCCGGGCGCTCGTCGCAGGCGGCCTGAAGGCCATCGAGATTACGCTGCGCACCGCCGGCGCGCTCGATGCGATCCGCGCCGTGGCAGACGAGGTGGAAGGGGCCGAAGTCGGCGCCGGCACCATCCTCAATGCCAGCCAGTGGGATGCGGCCGTCGAAGCCGGCTCCAAGTTCATCGTCAGCCCCGGCACGACGCAGGAGCTGCTCGATGCTGCGCGTTCCTCGCATGTGCCGCTGCTGCCGGGTGCTGCGACCGCCAGCGAAGTCATGGCGCTGCGCGAGGAGGGCTATACGGTGCTGAAGTTCTTCCCGGCCGAGCAGGCCGGCGGTGCCGCCTATCTCAAGGCTCTGTCCTCGCCGCTATCAGGCACGATCTTCTGCCCGACCGGCGGCATTTCGCTGAAGAATGCCCACGATTATCTGTCGCTGCCGAACGTCATCTGCATCGGCGGCTCCTGGGTTGCGCCGAAGGAGCTGGTTGCATCAGGCGACTGGGCCGGCATCACCAAGCTTGCAGCAGAGGCCGCAGCGCTAAAAGGTTGAGACCGAGCCTATCCAATTCGATTTCAAAGGCGCGCGGAGCTTTCTGCGCGCCTTTTTGCATGGTGTGGATTTGTATTTGCGGTCGCGCTTCCTATCTCCCTTCACCATCACAAGGACGGAGGACCATCCATATGATCGACGCCCGTAAGCTTCTTGACCAATTCCTGGGGTCGCAGGTTCCGGGATTGCAGGGAACGGTGAAAGACAGGGCAACCCAGGCCATCAATCTCGCCAGGGACAATCCGATGGCGACAAGCGCGATCGCCGGTGTGCTGCTCGGCACGAAGACCGGGCGTCAGGTTGCGGGCAATGCATTAGCGTTCGGCGGCCTCGCAGCCATCGCCGGGCTCGGCTATCAGGCCTATAAGAATTATCGGGACGGCAATCAGCCGCAGCCAGCGCCGCAATCGGCTCCGCAGACCGAACCGCAGTTCCTGCCGCCTCCGACGGATTCCGGTTTCAGCACGGCGCCGGCCGTTGCGAGCAATGATTTTACGCTTTCCCTCGTCCGGGCGATGATCGCGGCTGCCCGCGCCGACGGCCATATCGACGATACGGAGCGCCAGCGCATTCTCGGGAAGGTACAGGAGGCCGGAGTCGGGTCGGAGGCGGAAGCCTTCTTCCAGCGTGAGCTTGCCAATCCCGTCGATCTCGATGCCATCGTCGCCTCGGCAAAGAGCGAGGAGCAGCGGGTGCAGGTCTATACCGCATCGCGGCTGGCGATCGAGCCGGATTCGCGGGCCGAGCGCGGCTATCTCGATCTCTTGGCCGGACGGCTTGGTCTCGCTGACGCGCTGGTCGATCATATCGAGGCGACTGTTGCGGGCGCCAAAGTTCAGCTCTGACGGATAGGGCCGGTTGCCTTTCCTCGGCAGCTGGCCTAAAGCATGTCGCGCAAAAGCGCGCAACGATTTTGCGACAACGACATGCGTAAAATCAAGAGCTTAAGGCGCAGGGAGCGAATCTGAAGGATCGCGACGCGCTTTAAGCCTTCGCCGAAACTCATGTCAGGGCGTCAGGGATGGCTACATTGACGGATAAGAAAAGCGAGACCCGCTCGGCGGCGATTGCAGCCGGTATCATTTTGCTGGTTGCGACAGTCGTGCTTTACCTGATGCCGAATGTCATCGTCTGGCTCGGCTCGATTTCGCCATGGCTCGGCACCGGCTTCGGCGTACTCGTCATCCTGGCGTTCTTCTTCGTATTCTGGCTTCGGGCGCGCTATCAGCGGCGCAACGGGCGATAGGCTCTGGCGTAAGGATCGCCCGAACTCCCGGAAATCGCTCAGTTCTGCAGCGAGGCGCCGAGCAGGATGACGCCCGTGCAGATAACGAGCAGTGCGCCGAGGATCTCGATGCCGTTGCCGACCCAAACCGAAAGTCTCGAGCCCCTGCCGGTGAAACGGACGGCGGTACCTTTTGCGAAGACCGCGATGATGGCAAGCATCGAGACGGTGAGCGCCGTGCCGATCGACATGGCGAGGACCGATAATAGGCCGCCGAGATAGAGCCCGTTCAGCATCGAAAAAGTCATGACCAGCAGTGCGCCGGAGCATGGCCGCAGGCCGACGGCGGCGATGGCGGACCACGCTTCGCGGGCGCTGAACTTTTCGTTCGACAGCATCTTCGGATCGGGAAGATGGGCGTGACCGCAAGCCTCGCAGTAGGCCCCATCTCCGGTCGTATGGGCGGGATCGTAGCATTGATAGCTGCCGGCAGCGGGTATCGCGGCGCTGCTGCGCGCAAAACCTCTTGCCGAATCCGTGCCCGTCGCCGCTCCTTCGAAAAGCGAGAGGCTGATTGGCCCCGCCGATGTCGCGAGCTGCATTTTCTGGCGCTGCACCCGGCCTTGCATCATCGCCCGCAGCTTGCGGAACAAGAGCCAGCTGCCGAACAGGATGACCATGACGAAGCTGGTGATCTCCATGGCGTTGGTCGCCATCGTCATGGTGATGCCCGAACCGCGCAGGACGAAATAGGCGGCGCCGACGACAAGGACTGCGACGAGTCCCTGAATGAGGGCGGAGACGAAGGAGATGGCAACGCCACGCTTCAGCTCGATCTCATTGGCGACCATGTAGGAGGAGATGACAGCCTTGCCATGGCCGGGACCGGCGGCGTGGAAGATACCATAGGCGAAGGAAAGGCCGATCAGGGTCCAGAGCTGCCAGGGGTCCTGGCGCATGGCTTCGATGGATTTGGTAAGCGCCCGATAGAAAGCCTGCTGCTCGTAATTCACGTAGAGAAAGATCGGCGCGAGCGGCCCGCCCATCGGCTGGAAGCTCGGCTCGGCCGTACCGATACCGAGCGGCGAGCCGGCGGCATGGGCGAGACCGGCTGCCGCCAAAAGGGCGACAGCCGCGGCCGGTATAAGCTTCCTTAACCTCGAAATCAGCATTGGACATCTATCCGCGTTGCGAAGAGTTTCGACATGGTCGTTCCCGTCGGATCGTTGAAGAACGCATCCGTCAGCGTCGATCTGTTCTCGGCAATGACCTCGTCCGGATTGGGTCGGACCACCTTCTGCGTGCAGCTCTTGAAGGCATCGCCCTCCGTCGCCAGCTCCTTGTCGCTCGGGAAATCGATGGAGGTGTAGAGCGTTGAGTCGTAAATGCCGAAGCTCAGCTTGTTGCCCTTGGTGAGCGGCATCGGCTCGGACGGTTTGACAGCGAAGAACATCAGGAGCTGACCGTCGCGGAAGTCGACATTGATGACGTCAGGTTTGTTGACCTTGATCACTTTGCCGTTCAGCGTCAGGTTGGCATAGTAATCGTAGTCGGCCAGAGACTCGCGCACGGTCTTACCGACTTCCTTCAGCTCGTCAGGATCGAGCTTCAGATTGGTGTTCTTGTCGAAATCCATCAGGACGGAGGACGAGAATACTTCGTCGAAGCGCCAGACGTTGCGCAGCTCCTGCACATTGCCGTCAGGGCCAGCGAGCACTTCCAGACGGGCCTCCACGAAAATATGCGGATGCGCCGACGCGATGGCCGGCGCAAGCAGCAGGCCGCCGGCGAGCGCGAGGGCGTGAGCGATCATGGATTTTCTCATGCGTCCGATATGTTTCGTGAGCATTGATTCACTTCGTTTCTGGTCAGGAAATGAGACGGAATTGGGACCGGTCGGCGGAACCGGTATCAAAACCAATTCAAGGCGATTCATTCAAATATTTGATCTCGCAATACCTGCCAAGAAGAAGAGTTTCATTTTACGAAGAACAAATCCGCCGATGCGCTAACCTGACGAGCGCGTAAGTATTGGGGTCACTCAATGCAAGATTGTTTGTTAGGATCTTTCCTCGCCTGACGCTTCTCGGGGTTAGCGGGCGCCAAGCTTTCCGCCCGTCGTTTTTGCAAGAAGCGGCGGACCGCAGGATCTATTTCCAGCGCAATCGCTTGGTCATAGGCCTCGCGTGCCGCCATCATTTCTCCTGCCCTCGTATGAAGTTCGGCTCGCGCTGCCCAATAGGGTTGATACTCTATAAGCCGGCTGCCGGGGCCTAGCGGCGGCAGTGCCGCCAGCCCTGCGGCCGCGCCGCGCGTCTGCGCCACGGCGATCGCGCGATTGATGGCCGCCACCGGCGAGCCGGTAATTGCGCAGAGGCCATCATAGAGATGTTCGATCGCCACCCAGTCGGTCTGGCCTGTTCGGCGTCGCGCGACATGAGCCGATTGGATTGCCGCTTCCAATTGATAGCGGTCGAAGGCGTCAAACGCACTGGCGTGAATAAGCAACCTCTCAGCTTCGTCGATCAACCCTTCGTCCCAAAGAGCAGGATCCTGATTGGCCAGCGGTACGAATTCGCCGGCCGAACTGCGCCGGGCGCCAAGCCGAGCATGTGAATAAAGCATCAGCGCAAGCAAGCCGAGTGCTTCGGCCTCCTTTGGTAAGAGCGCGACAATCAGCCGGCCGAGCCAAATCGCCTCCTCAGCCAGGTTGCGTAAGCTCGCATCGGCGCCGGCCGGATCACTCCAGCCTTCCGTATAGGCCGCGTAGACCGCCTCCAGGACTGCGCCAAGGCGCCTGCGCATGTCTGCCTTGCCGGGCACCCGCAAAGGAATCTTGGTGCGTCGAATCCTGTTTTTGGCCCGCGCCAGTCTTTGGCCCATTGCCGCGGGCGAGACCAGGAAGGCGGAACCGATTGTCTGTGCGTCAAACCCGAGGATCGTCTGTAGGATTAGCGGCGCCCTGATCCCAGGCTCTATTGCCGGATGTGCGCAAGCGAACATCAAAGCAAGGCGCTCGTCGGGAATTTCTGGTGCCTGGCTGGCGGTTGCCTCCAACTCCTCCGCCATGAGCCGAAGATGTTCGGAGGCGGCGGCGCTGACCCGTCCGCGTCTGATGGCGTCGATCATCCTGCGCCGGGCAACGGCAAGCAGCCAAGCCTCGGGGCTATGCGGCGCGCCATTGATAGGCCAATCGGCCAGGGCAGAGGCAAAAGCATCCGACAAGGCGTCTTCGGCGCCAGCCACATCGCGCGTGCGCGCCGCGAGAATGGCGACCAGTTTGCCATAGCTTCGGCGCGCAACCGCCTCGGCAGCCTTAATGGCAGGCTGGTCGTCTTCTCCCGACATGGCGTCAGTAGACCATGAGAGGGCGAATCTCCACCGTGTCGTGCTGAGCGCCCGGACAACGGGCTGCCCAGACGACGGCGCTGTCGAGATCAGTCGCCTCGATGAGATAATAGCCGCCTAACTGCTCTTTGCTCTCGATATAGGGGCCGTTGAGAACCGAGGGCTTGCCATCCGGCGCACGCACCACGGTTGCCGCCGAGGAATCCTGCAATCCACTGCCTGCCAGGAATGCTCCGGCCTTTTTCAACACTTCCGTGTAGGCAGCGTAGGCCGCAAACGTCTCAGCCTTCTGCTCTTTTGTAGCATTCTTGTGTTCGGCTTCGTTCCAATACACCAATAGCATATATTGCATGACGCGCTCCTTTCTCGCGTTACGCGGAGCTTCAGTGCCCGCTGCAGCAGTGACGTTTGAGCCGGCGCGATTTTGACAGGGCGCGGGGAGAAATTTCAACCGAGACAGAGTTGGACACATTTCTTCCATTGACCATGCGGGACATGGGCAATCGCCGCAAGCCTCGCTGGTTTTAACAGCCGGAGTGTTCAGCCGTTCTTGCGGAACCAGTTGTGCAGGTAGTCCACAAAGATGCGCACCTTTGCGGGGAGATAGCGGCGGTGCGGATAAACGGCATAGATGCCGCGATCGGTCGGCAGGTAATCGTTGAACAGCGTCAGCAACTGTCCGCTTTCGATCGCCTTGCGGCCGATGAAATCCGGCACGATAGCAATCCCGAGGCCGGCCAGCGCTGCCCGCAGTGTCGCATGCGGGCTGTTGACTTCGAGCGTGCCGTTGATGGCAACGTTGAAGATGGTGCTGTCGGCATCCACGAAGCGAACGGTGCCTTGCGAGCGGGTGTTGGTGTCGATGATGAAGGGGACACGCGTCAGGTCAGTCGGATGTTCCAGCGTCGGATAGCGATCGAGGAACTCTTGCGTCGCGCAGAGATGGACGCGGAAGTCCGAGATCTTGCGGGCGATCATGCCCGAATCTTCGAGCTTGGTGATGCGCACGGCGACGTCGAAGCCTTCTTCGATCAGGTCGACGAAGCGGTCGTCGGCAGCGATCTCCAGTGCTAGGTCGGGATTTTCCTTGGCGAAGTCGATCAGCGATTGTCCGACCTCGGCGTCGACGAAGGTGCGAGGCACCGAAATGCGCAGCCGACCTTTAAGCTGCTGGTTGTTTTCGCGCACGAGGTCGGCAAGATTGTCGATCTCCTTCAGGATGTCGGAGGCGGTGCGGTAATAGGTGTGACCCGCCTCCGTCATCGAAAACTGCCTAGTCGTGCGGTTGAGCAGCAGCGCGCCGAGCTCGTCTTCCAGCTCGCGGACATATTTCGAAAGAAGCGCCTTGGAGCGGCCGGTCTTGCGCGCGGCGGCCGAAAATCCCTCGGCCTCGACCACGTCGATAAAGGCGCGAATCCGGGTCAAAGTATCCATGGTGAAGCCTCCCGCTAACTGTTTCCGGATGTTGAACAAAATGCCTTGATTTGTTCAATTATTTTTTTCGGGCATGGCTGAAAAATTTTCTTGATTATTACGGCGAATATTCCTATTTCCCGAACAGCCCAAAGTCGCACGTGCCCGTGGGTGTCCGCCGATCCTCGATGTGGTGAGAAAATCGGTAAGGTACCTGGAACTAACCCCTCCAGTCGCTATTTCGGCCAACCGAAAAATGCGAGGACATCTGAAGCAACGACGGTGCGGGCCTTTTTGTTCTCTCCCGGCTTTCCATCAGCCGGGGATACTGAAGAGGCACACCTTCATTGCCGGAAGTGCGGTTGGGATATTCCCTCCAATCCATGGCAGACAAAGCGAATTAGCGCCGCTTGCGGCACTTGTTCATCATCCGCGCTTCGCGCATTTGCATGGTACCGGGGTCTCCACCGGCTGGTTCCTGGGCAAGTGAGCGTCGCCCTTTGTCCTCTGGGTTTTCCCCGGAGCCTTTGGAATTGAAAGGGAATTGACATGACCACGCAACGTATTCGCGATTTCCTCGCTACCCGACGTCCGGACGGTCCTTGCCTGGTGGTCGATCTCGACGTCGTCCGCGACAATTTTCACGCCTTCCGTCATGCCATGCCGGACAGCGCCATCTACTATGCCGTCAAGGCCAACCCGGCTCCGGAAGTGCTGCGCCTGCTCGCAAGCCTCGGCTCCAACTTCGATTGCGCGTCCGTCGCCGAAATCGAAATGGCGCTCGACGCCGGCGCGACCGCACAGCGTATCTCCTATGGCAACACCATCAAGAAGGAGCGCGATATCGCCCGTGCGCATGCACTCGGTATCAACCTCTTCGCCGTCGATAGCCACGAGGAAGTCGAGAAGATTTCCCGCGCCGCTCCTGGCGCCCGCGTGTTCTGCCGCGTTCTGACGGATGGCGAAGGTGCGGAATGGCCGCTGTCGCGCAAGTTCGGCTGCGTCCCGCAGATGGCCGTCGACGTTCTCGTCTATGCCCATCAGCTGGGTCTGGAATCCTATGGCGTGTCTTTCCACGTCGGCTCGCAGATGACCAAGGTCGATGCCTGGGACGATGCTCTTGCCGATGCCAAGCGCGTCTTCGTCTCGCTCGCCAAGCAGGGCATTCATCTGCAGATGGTCAACATGGGCGGCGGTTTCCCGACCAAGTACCTGCGCGACGTTCCCTCGGCCGAAGCCTATGGCAAGGCGATCTTTGCGTCCCTGCGCGCCCATTTCGGCAACCAGATCCCGCACACGATCATCGAGCCGGGCCGCGGCATGGTCGGCAATGCCGGCGTGATCAAGGCTGAAGTCGTCCTGATTTCGAAGAAGTCGGATAACGATACCGCTCGGTGGGTGTTCCTCGACATCGGCAAGTTCGGCGGTCTCGCCGAAACCATGGACGAGGCGATCCGCTACCCGATCCGCACGACGCGCGACGGCGACGAAATGGAGCCCTGCGTCATTGCCGGCCCGACCTGCGATTCGGCCGACGTGCTCTATGAGAAGAACCTCTATCCGCTGCCGGTGTCGCTCATCATCGGCGACGAGGTCCTGATCGAAGGCACCGGCGCCTACACCACGACCTACTCGGCTGTGGCATTCAACGGTTTCGACCCGCTGAAGGCCTACATTATCTAAGGCATGTATCCCGAAAAGTGCGAAGCGGTTTTCGGATCAGATCATGCCAAGAGAAAAATCTCAGCTGAAGCTGAGGTCTGACAAAGCTGCCCCCGTAGCCAGCCGGGGCGGCACCCTCACAATAGTTCGTCACCACCGCTGATAACGGTATTGGGCACGGGAGGCCGATATGGCCGCTGTTCTTGATTCTGTCCGCGCATTCTTTGCGCCGTCCACTTTCACCCTCGACCTGGAAAATGCAGGCGATGTCGTTGCGCGCGAAAACCTGCTGGATCGCGCCATGGGTCCCGACCGCCGCAAGAAGTCGTCGGAAAAACTGCGCCAGGGTCGCGTTCCGTCCGACGGCCTGGCACTGGTCGCGCGTGATCGTGCCGGCCATGTCATCGGCACCGTTCGTCTTTGGAACATCGAAGCCGGCGTCGATCGTGAGACCCGCCCGGTCGAAGCGCTGCTGCTCGGCCCGCTGGCGATCGATCCCTCCTATGAAGGCAAGGGCATCGGCTCGGCGCTGATGCGCGCCGCCATCATGGAAGCCAAGAAGCGCGGCCACGGCGCTATCCTGCTCGTCGGAGACGCGCCTTACTACGAGCGTTTCGGCTTCTTTGCGTCCAAGACCCGCCACCTTGTCATGCCGGGTCCGTTCCAGCGCGATCGGTTCCTCGCTCTTGAGCTGAAGGATGGCTGGCTGGATAGTGCTGCCGGCATGATCGTCGCTAGCGGCCGCAAGCTCGCCCAGCCGCCGATATCTAAGGCTGCGTAAAGTGCACGAGCGGTCCTGAAATACCAAAAACCTCCGCCCATTTGGCCGGAGGTTTTTTATTTGGCCGCCTTCACGCCATCTTTCGCCGGATCGTAGCCATCCGTCAGGGTTTTCAGGAAGGTCACGATATCGGCGATCTCGGCATCGTTCAGGGCAGGGGCATCGCCGAGCTTGCGGTTCATCGGCGCATCGATCACGTCGATATTGGCTTGATATTGCGACGGCAGGTCATCGTATTTCAGCACTTTGCCGCTCGCATCCTTCGGATAGATCTCCTCCGGATTGGTGTCGCGCTTGACGTAGAAGCGCGTCACATCCTCCAGCGTGCGGTAGACGCCATTGTGGAAGAAAACGTGGCGCGTGGCGACATTGCGCAGCGTCGGCGTCTTGAACAGCCCGCAATTCTGCTGCTGGGTGGAATAGGTGTCGTTGCGCAGCGGGCCGCAAATGCCGGTGTCGTAATAGTGCGCATCGGCATTGGCTGGAATGGCCGGATTGCGTGGCGCACCGAGCGCCTCGAATTCGAAATCGGTGAAATTCGGCATCTGTCCGTCGCCGGTCATCTTGTCGAGATGGCAGGAGGCGCAATTGCCCTTGTTGGGATCGTCGAACAGCTTCAAGCCCCTGGCTTCCGCATCCGTCAGGATCGCCTTGCCGCGCAGATAGTCGTCATACTTGCTGGTATAGGGATGGAAGGAGCGCTCCTCGATCTGAT
Source organism: Hyphomicrobiales bacterium (assembly GCA_900468625.1). Classification (GTDB taxonomy): domain Bacteria; phylum Pseudomonadota; class Alphaproteobacteria; order Rhizobiales; family Rhizobiaceae; genus Rhizobium. The sequence continues at coordinate 388,930 of UBUL01000001.1, read as the reverse complement.
AGCGGGCAAGCGCAAAGCCGATCTCGGAGATCATCATGTCCTGATCGTTGGCGATGTTGTCGCCGAAAAGTGCCGAAATCTCCTTGCCATAACCTTTCTTCAGCTTGGCATAGACCGTGGCCGCATCGGCACACGCCATTTCGAAGGGCGAGATCATCGGCTGCAGGGCCTGTTCTTCCAGCGAATCGACACGCCCATCCCAGAACATGCCGCCCTGCGGCACGAGATTGGCGGCGGCCGCATCGGCCTTTACGACGGCTTGGGCAGTCAGCGGGCCGGCGATGGCAGCGGGAGCATTGGCGAGGGCCACGCCGGAGGCCTCCGTCATCGGCGAGGCTTCCGCGGCCTCGTCGCCAGCACTTTCCTCGCCGATCGAGAAGGAGGGCGTCGACATCTTGTAGGCGAGGCTGGGCACTGCGCGGATACCCGGCTGATCGAGGTGCAAGCCGCCGAGCTGGACGGCGAGGCCGTTGGCGGGCGCATAGTGGTTGGCAGGGTCGTGGCAAGTCGCGCATGATATCTGGCCGCCGCCAGAGAGCGACGGATCGAAGAACAGCTTCTTGCCAAGCTGCGCCACCGCGCTCAGCGGCGCCTGGCCGTCATAGCCGTCCGTCATCGTGGCGTTCGCCGCCGGCTCACTTGCCATGCCCACAGCCGCACCCGCGAGTGAGAGGCCCGCGAGTGTAATGAGCGGCAGGAGACGGTGGTTGATCTGCACGCGCATTTCCGTCTCCCTTCCGGCTTTACGATGCCTGGTTGCCGGTCTTCGGGTCGAGTATCAGCTTCGGTGCGTCGCCCTTGGACCAGTCGAACATGTTGTTCAGCGAGCCCGAGAGCACATCGAAGGAGCCGCCGCCGAGGCGGGCGCCGGCCATCCAGTTATCCTCGATGAAACGCATGACGGAGGTCTGGTCGGTCAGCGTGTGGTCGACGAAGTTGACCTTGGCGTAGGGCGAGATGACGAGCAGCGGCTGGCGCGTGCCGTAGCCGCAGCGTCCCTGCGCCGGCAGGCCGTTGACGCCTGGCAGCGCCGTGCCGGTGGAGCAGCTGTCGCCGCTCAGCACGTCGTAGCCCTTGACCGGGAGCTTCGACGGATTGACGACCGCACGGGCATGATCATACCAGCCGTCGGAATCGTCGTAGAGGACCACGATGGCGGTGTCCTTCCAATCCGGCGAATTCTGCACAGTGTTGACGACTTCGGTCACGAATTCCTGTTCGTCGAGCGGATCGGAATAGCCGGCATGGCCGTCCTGATAGGCAGGCGCCTTCAGGAAGCTGATCGTGGGCATGTTGCCGTTCTTCAGGGCCGCATAGAAGTCGGTCATGTCGTACTGATGGTTTGCCGCATCCGTCGTGCCGATCGCCGCCACGGAGGACGGGCGCGCGTGCGTCGGATTGGCGGTCGAAGCATAGTATTGGAACGGCTGGTGATGCGGAATGTAGTCCGTGTAGTTGACCTTGGTGACCGTCGACGTCGTCGCGCGCTTGCAGCCGGTCGTGCCGTCGGGGTTGGTCAGCGAGAGGTCGAAGCCGCCCTCGAAGAAGCCCCAGGTGATCTTGTGTTCGTTCAGCATGTCGCCGATGTTCTTGCCGTACATCAATGCCGTCTGGCCGACGGAGCAGACGTCGCCTGTCGGATCGAAGTCGCTGATCGCGGTCCAGCCGCCATTGCCGTCGGGCACGATACGGCCCTTGGAATAGGTGCCGTCGCTTTCCAGCGTGTAGCCAGGCGGCAGGATCGCGCCATTGGTCTGGCCGGAAATCAGGTTCAGCGCGCCGGGGGTGGAGGGGCCGAAATTGGTGGAGAAGGAATTATCGCTCATTGCGTAGTGCTGGGCGTAGTTCCAGAGCGCCGTGACGGTGTTGCCGTCATAATAGCCCATGACCTGACCTTTGGTGCCGAAAGCGCCGGCGGCTCCCTTGGTGCCACGGCCGGTATTGGCCGGGAAAAGGTCCATGGCGAAGTTGTTGTAGGCGGCTTGCTCGGCGGTATAGCCGTGGTTCTGCGACTGAGTCGCGGCCTGCGTCCGGTCGAGCCGGAAGGGTGCCGCGGCATCGGCGCCGTTTGCGGTATTCGTCTTGTTCGGGTTGTTGTCGATGAGCCCGGCATGGGCGAGCGTATTGATGTCGGTCGGCGTGTTGTCGGAGGCCTTGAATGCCGGTTCGCCATCGACATTTGCGGCTTTGGGGTAGGTCGCGAAATAATGGTCGAAGGAAACGTTTTCCTGGAAAATAACGACAAGATGCTTGATCGGTGTCGCGGTATTCGGCGCCGGGCTTAAATCAGCGGCACCGGTGGTGGAACAGAGCAAAACAAGGCTGAGCGCGCTGCCGGTTGCAAGGGCAGCGCGACGTGAAAAACGGGTCATCGTCATATCCTCTTCGAGTGGGGGTATTGCTCCGGCGCATTTGCGCCACGCCGGACATAGAGAACCCTTTCGAGCTATCAATGGAGTATGACAGTTCCATGAAGGGCGCGGTGAAAGGATTTCGCTTCTGTCGAGCACAGGGGCGACAAAGGACGATTCTGCGGTGACGGCCGATGACCGATGGGGAGCGTCTGGCGGGAAAAATGGCGATGCCGCCTTATGTTACGGGCGGCCCGTCACCAAATAGGACGGTTAGATATTCTGGTCCATCATTTCGGCCGGAATTTCATCAGCGCGATGGATGCGGACGACCGTGGCCGGGACGCCTGCGACCGTGCAATGCGGGGGAACGGCCTTCACAACGACGCTGCCGGCAGCGACTTTGCTGTAGGCGCCGACTTCGATATTGCCGAGGATCTTGGCGCCGGCGCCGATCATCACGCCGTGGCGGATCTTTGGATGGCGGTCGCCGCTTTCCTTGCCGGTGCCCCCGAGCGTCACGTTCTGCAGGATTGACACCTCATCCTCGACGACGGCGGTTTCGCCGATGACGATGCCGGAGCCGTGGTCGAGCATGATCGAGGTGCCGATCTTCGCGGCCGGATGGATATCCGGACCGAAGACCAACGAGACAAGGTTGGAGAGCCAGCTCGCAATTTCCGTGCGGCCTTCCATCCAGAGTGCATGGGCGATGCGGTGCGTCTGCAGGGCGTGGAAGCCCTTCAGATTCAAGAGCGCATGCAGGTAGGTCTTGCACGCGGGGTCGCGGGTGCGCACCGCGACAAGATCCGCTTCGGTTGCCTGCAGGATTGCGGGATTTTGCGTCAGTACGTCGGACAACAGCGAAAGCAGGTCACCATGCTCGACTCTGACAACGCAGAGCCGTGCCGCCAGTACGTTGGCAAGGCTTTCGGCATCGGAGCTTCCGGCAAGCAATTGTGCCTGCAGCAGCGGCGCAAGCGTCGGCTCGCGCGCCGCCAGTTCGACAGCTTCGCAACGGATTGCGTCCCAGACGTTTTCGGCTGGGGCAGATGCATTTCCAGCGATTGCCGTTCCTGACTGGGGCATGATCCTGTCTTTCTGCTTGGAACAGTTCGGCTCACGGAAGCTTCGAACTGTTCCAATCTCTTTGCTTTCACGCAATCCCGGACGGAAAACCGCTGCGCACTTTTCCTGGAATTGCTTTAACCGGATACATCGACGACACCGCAGTCGCCGGCTTCGGAAGCGAAGGCGAGCAACTTGCCGGACTTGCTCCAGCTCATCGACGTGATCGCACCCTTGCCGGGCCGGCGGAGGAGCGCCTCCTTGGCGTCGCCGAGGCGCACCGCCAGAATCATACCGTCGATGAAGCCGATGGCAAGAACATCCTCGGCGGGGTGGAATTTTACCGAAGTCGCCATGATGTTGGCGCGCGTGCCGAGCTCGAGCGGCGCCTTGCCCATCGGGCCGTCCTTGCCCTGGAAAGGCCACACGATCGCCGCGGGCGCGCCCGACGAGGCAAGCCATTTGCCCTTGTTGGACCAGGAGAGCGACTTCACCTTGGCGGGATAGCCGGTCATGCGCATATGGCGGGCTTCGGCGCCGGGCTTCGTGTCCAGCTTCCAGCCGTGCAGGGCGTTTTCCTGCATGGTCGTGACGATGAACTGGCCGTCCGGCGAGAAGGTGACGCTCGTATGGGCACCCTTCCATTCCAGATTGACCGGCTGGGCGCTCATGCCGACCCAGTGCAGCGACACGCCGTTGTAGCGGGCGACGGCGATGCGCAGGCCTTTGGGCGCAAAGGCGATGCCTTCGACCGTGCGCTCCTCGGCAAATTCTTTCGTCGTACCGTCGGCGAGGCGCACAAAGGTGCTCTTGCCATAGGAATAGGCGACGGCGCCTTGCGGACCGGCAGCAAGCTGGCCGATCCATTTGCGCGGCGCTTCGGCCAGCGTCGTCGTGCTGCCGTCGGATGCGATCCGCAGCACCTTGCCGTCCTCACCGCCCGAAATCAGGCTGTCGCTATAGGGATCGCGGATGCAGGCCAGCATCCCCTGATGGGCTTCGGTGACCTTCTCGCCGCCTTCGAGGCGGTGGATCGCGCCGGCGGCGCTGGCGAAGAAGGGGGTGTCACCTAAAAATTCGACGGCCAGAACGTGGCCGTCGATATCAAGCGGAGCGACAGTCGGCATCAGGCGGACGCCTCGCACGCCTTGAAGCTGGCTTCCAGCTTTTCGCGGTCGAGCTCGCGACCGATGAAGACGAGGCGGCTTTCATGCTTCTCGCCGTCCTTCCATGGGCGCTGATGATCGCCTTCGATGATCATGTGCACGCCCTGAACGACGTAGCGTTCCGGATCGTCCTTGAAGGCGATGATGCCCTTCAGGCGCAGGATGTTCGGGCCTTGCATCTGCGTGATCTTCTGGATCCAGGGGAAGAAACGCTCGGCATTCATCTCGCCGCCGCGAAGCGAAACCGACTGAACGGTCACGTCGTGGATCGGCGACATGCCGTGGTGATGATGATCGTGATCATGATGATGGTGGTGATCATGATCATGGTCATGGTCGTGATGATGATCGCAATCCGGGCCGCAGACATGATCCTCATGACCGTGCTCGAGGAAATGCGGGTCGTTTTCGAGGGCGCGTTCCAGGTTGAAGGCGCCCTGGTTCAATACGCGTGCGAGCTCGACGCCGGAGCGGGTCGTCTTGTAGACGCGGGCGGCCGGGTTGATCGCGCGGACAATGTCCTCGATCTGAGCCAGCTCTTCCGGCGAGACGAGATCGGACTTGTTGATGACGACGACGTCGGCAAAGGCGATCTGGTCTTCGGCCTCGCGGCTGTCTTTCAGACGCAGCGGCAGGTGCTTGGCATCGACGAGCGCGACGACGGCATCGAGTTCGGTCTTGGCGCGGACATCGTCGTCCATGAAGAAGGTCTGGGCGACGGGAACCGGATCGGCAAGTCCGGTGGTCTCAACGATGATGCCGTCGAAGCGGCCGGGGCGGCGCATCAGGCCTTCGACCACGCGGATCAGGTCGCCGCGGACGGTGCAGCAGACGCAGCCATTGTTCATCTCGTAGATTTCTTCGTCCGACTCGACGATGAGATCGTTGTCGATGCCGATCTCGCCGAACTCGTTGACGATGACGGCGTATTTCTTGCCGTGGTTTTCAGACAGGATGCGGTTGAGCAGCGTCGTCTTGCCGGCACCGAGATAGCCGGTGAGAACGGTGACGGGAACGGGCTTTTGCGTGGCTGTTTCGGTCATGGGAGCCTCGAAATAGGGAAGGTTGCCCCGGGGAGCGGACAAGTGTCGCGTTCCATATAAGGAGTTGGCGGCGTCAGTTCAAAGGCTTTTATATGTTATAAGATCACATCGATTATGGCGGCGCGGTCAGGCGCCGGATCGAGCCAGCGTCGCTGGATCGAATTTATCGACATCTTCAAGCAGTTCGACGAGGCCCTTGACCGCGTGTGCGATCAGTCTTTCGCCCTTTTCGGCCGTCGCCGCGCCTGCGTTGCCGGCGACGCCCTGCTCATTCAGATCGGACATCTTCCAGCCGAACGCATGCGGGCCGTAGGCGCGCAGATGCTTGAAGCCCCTGATGAACTCGGACTGGCGGGACGGGAAATCTGCCGCCTTCGACATATCGACCTTCTCCGGATGGAGAGCGAGCATGACCGATGTCTCGATATCGCCGCCATGAATGTCGATTGCCTTGTCGTCCGGTGCGATCAGCCCTTCAGGTATGCCGAAGCGGGTCCAGCTGGTCGCGACCGCGAGCATGTCGAAGCGCACGCGCGCTTCCGTCGTGACGACGGTCATCAGCGGCGAGTTGCCGCCGTGGGCATTCAGCAGGACGAATTTGCGGATGCCGAGATCGTTCATCCGCTCCGCGATGTCGAGCCAGCGTTTCACGGCTTCGTCGAAGGAGAGGGTCCGCGAGCCGGCGACATCCATATGCTCGATGGAATAGCCGACAGGCTCGGCCGCCAGGAACGTGACCGGCAGATCGGCGGGCAGCGCAGCCTTGAGGCGCGAGACGATGCCCTCGGCGATCAGCGTGTCGGTATCGAAGGGCAGATGCGGGCCATGTTGCTCATGGGCGCCAAGTGGCAGCACGGCGATCCATCTGGTTCGCTCCCGAGGTGTCAATGTTTCATCATTGTCATCGAAACATGGCAAAGGATGTGCCATCTGAAGATGTGCCTCTTGTTTATGTCAATAACCTGCGCAATGTCATAGCGTGATGACACATCGGCGAAAAGGTCAACGGAATCACGATGGGTAAGAAGAACAAGGTCGGGAAGAAAAGTAAGTCAGGTAAAAAGAAGGATCACCGCGACTACACGCTTGCCGATCTGTCGCCGGCTTTGACGCAGGCGGCGCGATCCATGCGGACGGTGATGACACGCAGCCTGACGGCAAGCGGTCTCTATGCCGGGCAGGATGGTGTCATTCTCGCCCTGGCGGCGAATGACGGGCTTCCCGCCGGTACGCTGGCGCAGAAGCTCGGCGTCAAGGCGCCCACGATGACGCGGACGATCGGGCGCATGGAGGCGCAAGGCTTCGTCGAACGGCGGCCGGATGCCGAGGATGCGCGTCTGACCAAGGTTTATCTGACCGAAGCCGGGCGAAACAGCGTCACCGAGATCGAAAGTTCGGCTGCGAGCTGCGATGAGCTGGCGACCCGCGGCTTCTCCGAAAAAGACATCCGCTCGCTCGTGCGCCTGCTCAAGACGATCGAGCACAATCTTCAGGCCGGCGATGATGGCGAGGATGAAGATGAATTCTGAGAATCCCCGAGAATTCGTGTTGCGCGATGTGATTAAAGCTTTTAATTAAAGATTTTAAATTCCGGAATCATAAAACGAACGGAATAGGTTTACGGCTGCGTTTCACGGGGAGGGAGCGCGTGGCGCAAAAGATAAAGCTTTCTACGATTGCGGAAACGCTGGGCATTTCAACGGCAACTGTATCTCTGGCCTTACGCGACAGTCCGTTGGTTGCGGTCAATACCCGCGAGAAGATCAAGGACCAGGCCCGTGCTCTGGGATATATCTACAATCGGCGCGCAGCGAGCCTCAGGACATCGCGATCGGGCATTATCGGCGTCGTCGTTCATGACATCATGAACCCCTTCTATGGGGAAATCCTGAAGGCGATCGAAAGCGAGCTCGACCGCAGCCGGCACACCTTCATTCTCTCCAACCATTACGACTCGGTCGAAAAGCAGCGAACCTTCATCGAGACGCTGCTGCAGCTCGGCGGCGACGGCGTCATCATGTCGCCGGCGATCGGGACGCCGCCGGAAGATTTCGAGCTGGCGGAAGAAAACGGCATGCCGGCCATTCTCGTGGCCCGTCAGATCGAGGCGCTCGACCTGCCGACCTTTCGCGGCGACGACAGCTATGGAATCTCGCTTGCCACCAATCATCTGATCAGCCTCGGCCACCGGTCGATCGCCATGATCGGCGGTACGGATCAGACCTCGACCGGTCGCGACCGCTACCAGGGCTATGTGAATGCGCTGCGCAAGGCCGGTATAGAGGTCGATCCCAATCTGCGCATTCCCGGCGCGCGCTCCAAGCAGGGCGGTTTCGAAGCGGCTGTGCACTTTCTGTCGCTGCCGCAAAAGCCGACGGCTGCCGTCTGCTGGAACGATCTGGTCGCCATCGGCCTCATGAACGGCATTTCGCGTGCCGGTCTCGTCCCCGGACGGGACATTTCGGTCACCGGCTATGACGATCTGGAGGAGGCGGCGATTGCGACGCCGGCGCTGACGACAGTCTGGAATGGTCAGGCCGAGGTCGGAAGGCTTGCGGCGCGAGCGCTTTTGGATAGGCTGGCAGGAAGCCATGAACCGGATGGTATCCATCTTATCAAGCCGGAAATGCGCATCCGCCAGTCGACGGCGCCCTACAAGGCTCGCCAGTAGCACCGAACCTTATCGCAAGAGGAAATATCCATGTCCGATAGCCGCGTCGCCGTCCTCGTTCCGGGGAAGATACACCCGCGTGTCCTGGAAAGGCTCGGAAAGCAGTTCGATATCGTTTCCGTCGAACGCAACGACGGTCCGCGGGTCGATGCGGAGACAGCCGCCCGCATCCGCGGCATTGCCGTCTCCGGCAGCTTGAATGCGGCCTGGATCGACGCCTTTCCGAATGTCGAAGTCATCGCCAATTTCGGCGTCGGCTATGACGGCGTCGATGTCAGGCATGCCGGCTCGAAGGGTATTGTCGTCACCAATACGCCCGACGTTCTGAACGACGAGGTGGCGGATACCGCCATTGCCCTGCTGCTGAACACGCTGCGGCAGTTTCCGAAGGCGGAGACCTGGCTGCGCGAGGGGCGCTGGGCGAAGGAGGGAGCGTTCCCGCTCTCGCCCTTTTCGATGAAGGGGCGACGTATCGGCATCAACGGTCTCGGCCGCATTGGCCTGGAGATCGCAAGGCGGCTGGAGCCCTTCAAGGTGAAGATCGGCTATCATACGCGCTCGCCGCGCGACGCGCTGCCTTACGACTATTATCCGACCTTGAAGGAGATGGCGCAGTCGGTGGATACGCTGATCTCCATCGTGCCGAAGACGCCTGAGACGCATAAGGTCATCAATGCCGAGATCCTGTCGGCGCTCGGACCGCAAGGTGTGTTCATCAATGTCGGGCGCGGCTGGTCCGTCGATGACGATGCGCTGATCGCCGCCCTCGGCAATGGGACCTTGGGTGCTGCCGGCCTCGATGTTTTCTACGACGAACCGAACGTGCCGGCCGGCTATCTCTCCCTGGCCAACGTTTCGCTGCTGCCGCATGTGGCCTCCGCTTCGGTGCCGACGCGCGATGCCATGGCCGATCTCGTTGCCGACAATATCATCGAATGGTTCGCCAGAGGCGAGCCTGTGACGCCGGTGCCGGAAACGCCGGTCAAACCGCGCGGCTGATTACACAGCTTTCTGCTGATAAGGAACGGCGGCGAGCTGCTCCTTATCTGCAGCATAATTGCGCACGGCATCGCCGAAGGCGGCGAAGAGCTTGCGCGACGATGAATCCGTTTCGGCCCAATATTCCGGATGCCATTGCACGCCGACGGCAAAGGCCTTGGCGCCGATGACGGAGACGGCCTCGATCGTGCCGTCCTCGGCCAGGGCTTCCACCTGCAATCCCGGCGCCGTATCGGCAATCGCCTGGCGATGCAGCGAGTTGACACGCACTTCGCCAGGGCCGATGACACGGGCGATGCAGGAGCCTTCCTTGACGAAAACGCTCTGGCGGATGGAATACATCGTGTCGCGATCGACATCCTGCGGCTTGCGGTGATCCCAGATGCCGGGCTGGTCCTGGATTTCGCTGGCGAGTGTGCCGCCGAGAGCAACATTCAGCTCCTGAATACCCCGGCAGATGGCGAGCATCGGGATGGCGCGGTCGATCGCGCGGCGGATGAGCGGAAGGGATGTGGCGTCGCGTGCCGGATCGAAGGGGCCATCGCTGTCTTTTGCTTCCTTTCCGTAAAGGGATGGATGCACGTTGGTCGCCGAACCAGAGACGAGCAGGCCATCGACCCGGTCCAGAATGGCATCCGCATCGTTGCCGTCCTCAAGCGCCGGAACGATCAGCGCCATCAATCCCGCAGCCTTCACGACAGCGCGGACATATTGGAGCTGCACGGCGTGCCAGCTCGTGCCATCCAACTCACGGACGTCGGCGGGAATGGCGATGATCGGTCTGGGCATTCAAGGCTCCGGAAGGTGCTGAATTGCTATTTGCCGTCATCCCTGGATGACGAAGATGTCAATCAGAGGGCGGTTGTCCGTGATCTCAGTCTACGTGAATCGGGCTTGGCCGGCAACGCGCAGCGATTTCCGTAAGGCTTTGTTCCGGCTCGTCATGCCGATGTACAGGAATCGCCATAATGCGATGCCAGAGCAAGCTTGAAAGACTGTGTGCGGCATGGTTAGTTCCATCGCTTGCGCCGTGACGGGGGAGCGCACCGTTCCCCAGCAATGCCGTCCGTATGGGAGAATTCGATGGATCGCCGTTCCTTCATAAGGCAGGCAGGGGCCGTTGGCGCAGGTGCCGCCGCGTCCGCGCTTGCCAGTCCGGCCCTTGCCCAGGAATATCCGAAGATCACCTGGAAGATGACCTCCTCCTTTCCCAAGAGCCTGGACACCGTCTATGGCGGTGCGGAGGATATCGCCGCGCGCGTATCCGATGCGACGAACGGCAATTTCGTCATCCAGACCTACGAGGCGGGCGAAATCGTGCCCGGCGCCCAGGCTGCCGATGCGGTGAGCGCCGGCGCTGTCGATGCCGCCCATACCTGCTCCTATTATTTCTGGCAAAAGGACCCGACCTATGCCATCGGCACGGCACTGCCGTTCGGCCTCAACGCCCGGCTGACCAACGCCTGGTTCTATCAGAGCAACGGCAACAAGCTGATGAATGAATTCTATGCCACGCAAGGCATACTGGGCTTGCCCGCAGGCAATACCGGCGCGCAGATGGGCGGCTGGTTTCGTAAGGAAATCAACACGCTTGACGATCTCAAAGGGTTGAAGATGCGCATCGCCGGCCTTGCCGGCAAGGTGATCGAGAAAATCGGCGTGGCGCCGCAGCAGGATATTCCGGTCAATGGCATATACGATGCGCTGAGCAAGGGCACGATCGATGCGGTCGAATGGGTCGGCCCCTATGACGATCTGAAGCTCGGTCTGCAGAAGATCGCCAAATACTACTATTATCCGGGCTGGTGGGAGGGCGGTGCCGTGGTGCACGCCTTCTTCAATCTGGAAAAATGGAACGCATTGCCGAAGAACTATCAGGTGATCCTCAGTGACGCCTGTGCCTTCGCCAACACCAACATGCTGGCAAAATACGACGTCAAAAATCCTCAGGCGCTGAAGGATATCGTGCAGCAGGGCGTGACGCTCAGGCCCTTCAGTCAGGAGATCATGGATGCCTGTTTCCAGGCAGCCAATGGGCTTTATGCCGATCTCTCCAAGTCCAACGCCTATTTCAAGCGCATCTATGAGGATCAGGTTGCTTACAAGAAGGATGCTTACCTTTGGATGCAGCTTTCCGAGTATACTTTTGATACATTCATGATGATCCAGCAACGCGCTGGTAAGCTTTGATCGTATTTCATAAGTCTTTCACGATGTCTTGCTTTGTTTGCTGGCGATCCGGATATTATATCCCAGATAGAATTCACTGAAGATAATTGCACTAATACGATGCGGATCGTAGCCTGATTTCGGCGTAAGTGACCGGCATAATTGGAAAATCGGCCCAGATGCATTCATTTCGGGCAATCAAATTTTAAAACGTTTACACTAGGGTCTCGGCCGCATCAGGGGAAGTCTGAATGAAGCCTCCAAGCCCGGACACCGTGCCGACGGATGTTTATCTGTCGTTCGTCAGTTCGCTTTTCGGAAACCGTAAAACGCTTTTTACGGGGGTGTTCGTTCACATTCTGACTTATGTCATCGTTTTCCTGAGCACAGGCGCGAATATCTATCTCCTGCTTTGCGTCGCTTTCGGCGCCGTTTTCTGCTTGCGCATGTATTCGTTCAGGCTGTTCGACGCGGCCGACAAGCACAGTTTCACGCGGGCCGACATCGCCGAGTGGGAAACACGCTATGTTATCGGCGCGGCGGCGACGGCAGCCATTCTTGGTATCGGCAGCGGCTACGCTATCCTGATCGTGCAGGATCCGCTGGCGGAATTCATCTGCATTGCCGTCACCATGGCTTCGATGGTGTCGATCGTCGGCCGAAACTACGGTTCGCAGAAGGCTATCGACCTGCAGACGCTTGCCTGTTGCCTGCCGATCATCATCGCCTGTCTCATGTCGCAGCAGCTCTACAAGGCAATCGTTTCCATCATGCTCGTTCCGTTCGGGCTGACGACGCGTGCGATGGCGAACGGCGTGCGCGAATTCCTCTACAAGAATGTCATTGCGTCGCGTGAGATATCCTTGATCGCCGACAGGTTCGATACCGCGCTCAACAACATGACGCACGGCCTGTTCATGCTGGATGCTCACAATCGCATTCTCGTCGTCAATCGCAAGGCATGCGAACTTTTGAATTTCGCGCATCCCGAGCAGCTCAGGGACTGCGAGTTCGATGTCGTCCTGCGCTATGGTGCCCGCCATGCCTTCATCGACGGGTCTTTGCCCGGTCTCATCCAGCGACAGATGGCGCAACTCGTCAGCGGCACGCTTTCGCGCACCCTCATACAGTTCAACGAGGACCAGTTCCTCGAGTTTTCGGCCAGCCGCCGCGCCGATGGGATCGTCATCCTGATCTTTGAGGATGTGACCGTGCGCATCCGGGCGGAACGCAAGATCCTGCATATGGTGCGCTACGATCCTTTGACGGGATTGCCGAACCGGGAGTATTTCATCGATCTGGTCAAGGAAAGGCTCGCAGCGCTTCCCCGGGAAAGCCGGATCGGAATTCTGGTTCTCGATGTCGACGACTTCAAGCACGTCAACGATACCAAGGGGCATGTGGCCGGAGACCGCCTGCTGGTCGCCATCGCCGAGCGCCTGAAAGGGCTTGCCGGTACTGCGGCATTGGCGGCCCGTCTTGTCGGCGATCAATTCGTGCTGTTCTTTCCCAGCGAGGACAATGCCACGGACATCGACGGCCGTATCCGCGCGCTGCATGCGGCGATGACGGGGACTTACGACGTCGACGACTACAGCTTCCGGATTTCCGCCAGCGGCGGATATGTGACGATGTCGAGCCGGGAATTCCGTCCGGAGGAATGGCAGATCAAGGTCGATCTGGCGTTGTTCGACGCCAAATCCCGGATGAAGGGCGGCTGCAGCGCATTCGAGCAGGAGATGGATGCGCGTTATGTCGAGCGCCAGAAGCTGAAGGATGATTTGCGCGAAGCGGTTGAAGCCGGCAGGCTGCACGCCGTTTATCAGCCGATGTTCACGCCAGATGGCTCCCGCATCGACTGCTGCGAGGCATTGGCGCGCTGGATTCATCCGGAAAAGGGCTCCATCCCGCCCAATATCTTCGTGCAGATCGCCGAGGAGATGGGCATCGTGGCCGGCATCACCCGTTTCATGATCAATCAGGCCTGCCGGGACTGCGCCTCATGGCCGGCGCCGCTTGCCGTCTCAGTGAACCTCTCGGCGCAGGATCTGCGCAGCGACAATATCGTCGGCATCGTCGTGCAGGCACTCGAAGCGTCGGGGTTGGCGCCTTCGCGGCTTCATCTCGAGGTTACCGAAAGCTGCCTGATGGATGAGGTGGCAACCGTCCGGTCCATACTCGCCGATCTGCGCGCCAAAGGCATCACGATTGCGATCGACGATTTCGGAACGGGTTTTTCCAGCCTCAGCTATCTCGATTCCCTGCCTGTGGATGTCGTCAAGATCGATCGGTCTTTCGTTCGCGACATTACGACGGACAGCCGCCGTTTCAAGCTGCTGTGCGGCATTGTCGATCTTTCCCGTGCGCTCAGCCTCCATATCGTGATCGAGGGTGTCGAGACGCTGGAGCAACTGGCACTCGTCGTCGAGAAGAATCTGGCCGATATCATCCAGGGTTATGTGTTCTCGGCGCCCGTGTCGCGGGAGCAGGTGGCGGAGATGGTGGAGAGCCTCGGCCGGCGCCTGCCGGGCGTGCGGCAGGATCACGTCGCCTGACGGATCGAATGACGGGTATCATTGCCCAGAGGCCGCGGCAATCCGGACGCGGGCCATCACATTGCGCCGCGACAATCATCGGTGGCGGGTCATTCGCAGTATTTTTGAAGCATGTCGCGTAGAATTGTTCAGCGGTTTTGCGATCAGGACATGCGTGAAATCCGAGACCAGGGCGCAGGAAGCGAATCTGAAAGATCGCGGCGCGCTTCAGAGCATGATGCCGAAAAGTGTGATCGGCTTTCGGATGACATCATGCTCTACTTCTTTGATTCCAGAGCGGATTCAGATTTCAGGCCGAACAGACTGAAATCATCCGGCTCTCGTGCTTGCAGGCGTCGTAACGCATAAATCCGTGTTCGCTTTGTTCGGGCGAAACAGTCGGACAAATCTGCAAGCTTCCCGCTTCACAGCAACGAAAGCCCGAGCGTTTTCTCAAGCGCGCCGGACCTATACCGGTATTCGTTAAAAAAATTAACCATAGCGAATAAATAGCTATTAAAAAGTAAATAAAATATTGATCAAATCTTCCGTTAATACCAATAATGATCCGTTAACCATTACGGAACCTTAACCATGACACATGTGGGTACTTTGCAAGACAGCTTTGCCGGCAAGCTGATGGCGGTGCTCGATAACGTAGAATACCGCCGAATCGAAAGCAGCGAAGACATGGAGGATGTCGCGCGCCTGCGGTACAAGGCTTACAAGACGCGCGACGTCCTGCCGGTGGCGGCGAAAAATCTGATCGATGATGTCGACTTCGATGACCATGCCTTTGTCTTCGGGGTCTACTACTTCGAGCAGCTGGTGAGTACCGTGCGAATACATCACGTCACGCCGGATCATCGCGTATGCCAATCGACCGGCATCTTTCCGGACGAGATACACGCCTTTCTCGATGCCGGGATGACTCTGATCGATCCGGCGCGCTTTGCCGTCGATCCGGACTTCGAGTTGGATTTGCCGGCATTGCCCTATCTGACGCTGCGGCCGGCGATCGTCGGCGCCATCTACTTCGATACGGATCGGGTGATGCAGCATATCCGTCCTGCGCACGCGGCTTTTTACAAGCGCGTCTTTTATGCCGATACGATCGTACCGCCGCGGATGACCAAGACCTATGGTTTCGAGCTGACGCTGCTGGCGTCCCGTTCGAAGGAGATCCGCGGCAAGCTGATGAAACGGTACCCGTTCTTCGATTCGGAGCCCTATGAACGGCGCATGATGTTTTACCGCGGGGAAGATATGGGCTCGCCGCCGCTGACCATTCTGCCGACCGCGCGGTCGGCAAGCGGCGACCGGCGCGAAATCCGCGGGCAATTCGGCTAGAGCGGTTCTGTTTTCACGGAATCTCTTGACTGCTCTATCTCTTTGTCTTTACGCAATTCCGGACGGAAAACCACTGCGCATTTTTCCGGGAATTGCTTTAGAGCGGGATGATGTCAGGTCTGTTCGGCCTGACATCTGAATCCGCTTTAGAATCAAAGAAGTAGAATATGATGTCGCCCGAAAAACGATCACGTTTTTCGGCATCCTGCTCTGGCTGCGCATCCGTGCGACCTTGTCGTGCATTGCATTTTTCCTCGCTTTGTGTAACCCCTCGGTGGAGGAAATTTGGTTGCGGCATCTTTTTCAGGGATGCCGCGACTTTTGAGGGCGAACTCCAGCCGCCAGTCGATGTCGTCTGCCGGAGGAGAGGATCGAGGGGAGAATTCTGAATGGCCGAACATCATACCGGACCGGCGGAAACTGGCGCTGCGATGGACTACAAGGAACATGAGAAGACTTACAATCTTTTCATCTCGGCCGCCCGCGTGGGAAGTGCGATCGTTGCGGCATTGCTGATCGCGATGGCAGCCGGCTTCTTCGGCCATGCCGGCTTCCTTGGCGGCATCGTCATTTTCGCCGTTCTTTCCGTCGCCAGCATCATCCTGTTGCGCTGACGTTCCAGAGCTGACCGACGCCGGACCTTTTCGGTCCGAGCCTTTCCCTGATTCTGCAGGCTGCAGCGCCGCCTTAGCGGGCGTGCCGCCGTTCGATGCGAGGTGTTGTCGTTGAGCAATCTGGTTTTCGTGGCCAAGGAAAGCGTGGCTGAGGAGACGCGTGTTGCGGCCTCGGCGGAGACGGTAAAGAAGATGAGGAGCTTCGGTTTCGATGTCGTGATCGAAGCCGGCGCGGGCACTTTGTCGCGTATCCCGGATGCCGAGTATCAAGCCGTCGGTGCAAGGATCGGCTCCGTCAAGGATGCAAAGGCGGCCGATGTCGTGCTCAAGGTCAGGCGGCCGACGACTAAGGAGATCGCCGGTTACAAGAGCGGCGCGATCGTCATCGCCATCATGGACCCCTATGGCAACGAGGCGGCACTTGCGGAGATGGCGCGGGCAGGGCTCACGAGCTTTGCCATGGAGCTGATGCCGCGTATCACGCGCGCGCAATCGATGGATGTCCTCTCGTCGCAGGCCAATCTTGCGGGATATCAAGCCGTCATCGAGGCTGCGGCGGTCTATGACCGGGCGCTGCCGATGATGATGACGGCGGCCGGCACCGTGCCGGCGGCAAAGGTGTTCGTCATGGGCGCCGGCGTTGCCGGCCTGCAGGCGATCGCCACGGCACGGCGTCTCGGCGCTCTGGTCTCCGCGACGGATGTGCGCCCGGCGGCCAAGGAACAGGTCGCCTCGCTCGGCGCGAAATTCGTCGCTGTCGAGGACGAGGAGTTCAAGGCGGCGGAGACCGCCGGCGGCTACGCCAAGGAAATGTCGAGGGAATATCAGGTCAAGCAGGCAGCACTCGTTGCCGATCATATCGCCAAGCAGGATATCGTCATCACCACGGCGCTGATACCCGGCCGGCCGGCGCCGCGTCTCGTCAGCCGCGATATGCTGAAAGCGATGCGTCCCGGTGCGGTCGCCGTCGATCTTGCTGTCGAGCGTGGCGGCAATATCGAGGGTGCGGAATACGGCAAGATCGCCGAGGTAGAAGGCGTCAGGGTGGTCGGCTATCCCAATATGGCCGGCCGGATCGCGGCAAGTGCATCGGCTCTCTATGCCAAGAACCTCGTCACCTTCCTGGAGACGATGGTCGACAAGGATACGAAGAGCCTCGGCCTCAACCGCACCGACGAGCTGATCAAGGCGACGATGCTGACCGACGGCGGCGAGGTCGTGAACCCGAATTTCGTCGATCCCGACCAGCCGACGATCAAGAAGGGAGATCTCTGAGATGGCCAGCCAAGCAATGGACCAGGCACTTCAGCAACTGAACGATGCCGTCACCGCCGTCAGGACCGCTGCGGCACAGGTGCCCGAAGCGGCCAGTGCCGCAACGGGCGGAGCGATCGACCCCTTCGTCTTCCAGCTGGCCATCTTCGTGCTGGCGATCTTCGTCGGCTATTACGTCGTCTGGTCGGTGACGCCGGCCCTGCACACGCCGCTGATGGCCGTCACCAATGCCATCTCCTCGGTCATCGTCGTCGGTGCTTTGCTGGCTGTGGGAATTTCGGCGAGCGGTCTTGCCACCGGCTTTGGCTTCGTGGCGCTGGTGCTCGTCTCGGTCAATATCTTCGGCGGTTTCCTTGTCACCCAGCGAATGCTGGCGATGTACAAGAAGAAGGACAAGTGAGGGCGGCATGCTGAGCAATATCGCGGCTTTCCTCTATCTCGTTTCCGGCGTGCTGTTCGTCCTCGCGCTGCGCGGCTTGTCCCATCCGGCAACCAGCCGGCGCGGCAATCTCTACGGCATGATCGGCATGGGCATTGCCATCGCCACGACGCTGGTGCTGGCGGCGCCTTCTTTCGGCGGCTTCGTGCTGATCGTTCTCGGCCTTGCCATCGGCGGCGGAGCAGGCGCCTATATCGCGCGCGTCATCCCGATGACGTCGATGCCGCAGCTCGTGGCCGGCTTCCACTCGCTCGTCGGTCTTGCGGCAGTCCTCGTCGCCGCTTCGGCGCTCTATACGCCGTCTTCCTTCGGTATCGGCGAGATCGGCCATATCCATACCGAAGCCCGCATCGAGATGGCGATCGGCGTTGCGATCGGCGCCTTGACCTTCACCGGCTCGATCATCGCTTTCCTCAAGCTCGACGGACGCATGTCCGGCAAGCCGATCCTGCTGCCGAACCGGCACGTCATCAACGCCGCCCTGCTCGTGCTGATCGTGTTCTCCATCATCAGCCTGGCAGCGAGCGAGAGCCATTTCGCCTTCTGGGCGGTCGTGCTGCTGTCGCTGGCGCTCGGCGTGCTTTTGATCGTGCCGATCGGCGGCGCCGACATGCCGGTCGTCGTGTCGATGCTGAACTCCTATTCCGGCTGGGCCGCCGCCGGCATCGGCTTCACGCTCGGTAATCTCGCGCTCATCATCACCGGCGCGCTCGTCGGGTCGTCTGGTGCGATTCTGTCCTACATCATGTGCAAGGGCATGAACCGCTCCTTCATCTCCGTCATTCTCGGCGGCTTCGGCGGTGAGACCGCATCGGGCGGAGCCGACAACTCCGACAAGACCGTGAAGCTCGGCTCGGCCGAGGACGCTGCCTATCTGATGGCGAACGCCTCCAAGGTCATCATCGTGCCGGGCTACGGCATGGCGGTGGCGCAGGCCCAGCATGCGCTGCGCGAAATGGCCGATCGGCTGAAGGCGCATGGCGTCGAGGTGAAATATGCCATTCACCCTGTTGCCGGCCGCATGCCGGGTCATATGAACGTGCTGCTCGCCGAAGCAAATGTGCCCTATGACGAGGTCTTCGAGCTCGAGGACATCAATTCGGAATTCGCCCAGGCCGATGTCGCCTATGTCATCGGCGCCAACGATGTCACCAATCCGGCGGCACGCGACGACAAGACCTCGCCGATCTACGGCATGCCGATCCTCGATGTCGACAAGGCCAAGACCTGCCTCTTCGTCAAGCGGTCGCTCGGCTCGGGCTATGCCGGTATCGACAATACGCTGTTCTACAAGGACGGCACGATGATGCTTCTGGGCGACGCCAAAAAGGTGACCGAGGAAATCGTCAAGGCGATGAACGAGTAGGTTGCTCCGGCGCTCGCAAGGGCAGCGTTTCCGCTCTCAGTTTCTTTGACGCTCCATCATGGTGCGCGGTGCCGTCAGTATCCAGACGAGTCCAGCCGGACGGAAATCGACCTCGACATTGCCGCTGAAAGATGCCGCGGCGTGGGTTTTCGTAACAGTCGTGCCGAAGCCCGTTTCGCTCGGCGGTCTGACCGTCGGACCGCCGCTTTCGGTCCAGACGAAGCGGATCATCGTGCCGGTTTCGCCGGCTTCGTTCGTCCATTCGATTGTGATCTTGCCCTCCGGTGCGGAAAGCGCGCCATATTTTACAGAATTGGTGGCAAGCTCGTGCAGGACCAGGCCAAGATTCTGCACCGCCTCCGGCTTCAGCAGGAAATCGTTGCCGAGCACCTCGAGCTGCTGCGGCCCCTGCAGGAAAGTTGCCAGATGGATGTCGATCACGCGGCGCAGGGAGACGCCGGACCATTGCTCGCTGGTCAGGACTTCGATCGAGCGCGCCAGGCCTTCCAGCCGATCGGCGACGGCGCGCTGGAACGTATCGACGCTGTCCGTCTGCCGCGCCAGCTGGCGGGTCATTGCCTGGGCGAGCGCCAGCAGGTTCTTGGTGCGGTGGACGAGTTCGTGCATGACGAAATGCAGCCGGTCCTCCGTAACGCTGCGGTCGAATGAGGCGTTGGAAAGCGCAATCGCTACCTGATTTGCTTCGATAACGCTGGTGTCGACCGGCGACACGATCTCGCCCCGGCCCATCCGATCCGCCATGTCGGCGATGCTCTGTATAGTGATGCGTACCTGACGGGCCAGCGCATAGACGGCGATGAGCGCGATCAGCAGCAATGTCACGCCGCCGTAGATCAGAAAACGCCAGGTGCTCATCAGCGATGCCTGCGCCGATGCGATCGGACCCCAGACGACGGCCTTCCAAGACCAGCCCGAGATCTGCGCATAGCCGAGCACGGCGTTCGGCAGGACCTTCTCATCCTGGTAGACGCCGCTGGAGGCGATCAGCTTCGGCAGGATGTCTTTGTTGAATGCATCGCCCGGCGCAAGGGTCGTCGGACCGCCGGCCGCGACGACATGACCGGATTTGTCCAGGACGGCAGCCGACCAGCCCGGCGGCAGGGCTTCCGTCGTCACGAGCTTGGCCAGCTCATTCGCATCCTGGGTCACGGCCAACGCGGCACCTGCCGGCGAGTGTTCGAGGGGCAGGGTGACATTGTAGACCCATCGCCGGGCGTTCGATCCCACGAAGACATCGGAGGCTTCGATGCGTCCGGAATCCAGCGCCGATTGCAGCGCAGCCATGTTGCCCGTCTTGCCAAGAGGCTTACCGAGAGGCCAGCGCGTATTCAGCCGGAGCTGGCCATCCTTTTCCATCAGAAGGACGAAGAGCGAATCGGTACGCAGGACGGTTTCCGTCCGGGCGAAGAAGGTGGCGATGTCGTTGCGCTCCAATTCCGGCGAGGAGGACAGAAGCCGCAGTGTTGTCGCCATGTCCTGCAATTGCCGGTCGATGACACGCGAAAGAGCCTGTGCGTCCTGAACCGTATCGCCCTTCAACACATCCCGTTCATTGTTTTCGAGCTGGACCAGAAGCAGTGCGACAAAGGCCAGAATAGGCAATGCAATCGCCAGGGCAATAGCGATAAGATAGGCCCCAATCGACGCTTTCGGGAAATGCGGTTTCCTCATGAGGCGATCAACCGATCGTGCCTCCATGGCGCTCCGGAACGCTGGCAAACGCGAAAAGAATACCGTTGGTCATCATGCCCAGCGCCCCCGTGCCCAGATCAGAGCTACATGCTCCAGAGGCGTTATGTTATTGCCCGGTAATTTTCCTTGCAACATATGAAAAGTCATTACTTCAAAATCATAAGTGATCACAGGTATTTACGGGCACAATGATGTACCCCTGAGTTGAGCCTTCCCAGAGCCTTTCCGCTTTTCTTCGAATCGCGAAATGCTCCGTCTTTTTGTTTTACGCAATTCCGGACGGAAAACCGCTTCACACTTTTCCTGGAATTACTCTGGTTTTTTTCCGGCTAGGCTAATTGAAGCGTTCGGGACGGAAGGGGGCAAGCTGATAATCTTCCCTGCCGTCGGCGATTTCCTCAGCCGCGAGCAGGCCGACAAGCGGCGCAAGCGTCACGCCCGAATGCAGAACCGCGAGATAAAGGCCCGGCACGGTTTCCACTCGACCCAGAATGGGCAGACCATCCTTCGGTGTCGGGCGATAACCGACCGTGTGGAAATCAAGCTCCAAAGCCTCGCCACCTTTCAAGGCGGCTTTCACCTTGGCGAAAAGTTCGCGAGCGGCTACCTGCGGATCGTTGCCGGGATCGGTGCCGCCAAAGTCGCTGCCAGCGATGACCCGTCCCTCCGCCGTCTGGCGCATATGAAGCTCCGGCGTCATCACCAGACCGTTCAGCAGTTTCCGTGTGGGGCGGGAATGAACGATAAGCCCCGGTGGCGTTTCGAGTGGCACGAAGATATCGGCCGAGGCGGCAAGCGCCGCCGTGCCCGCACCGGCCGCAAGGGCGACGTGATCGGCGCGCATCGGCCCTTCGTCCGTTTCGACGCCGGTGATGCGGCCAGCCTCTTTCAGCAGGCTCTTGACACGGATACCCGACAGCAGGATCGCGCCATGACGTTGTGCATCTTCCAGCAGCAGTCTGGAGGCTGTGGCAGGTTCAACGGCGCCTTCCTCGGCAACATGCAGCGCATAGTCGGGAGGATTGACGAGGCTCGGTTCGAGCATCGTGCTCGTCGCCCGATTGACCGGCTGTATACCATAGCCCCAGCCATGATGCTGCGCCGCATAGGCGTCCAGCTCCGGCTCGGGGAGATCCCAGCACAGGCCGCCGCACCAGGAGAGAGGGATATCAGGCAGATCGGCCTTCAGCCTCGACCATTCGGCCATCGAGCGGCGCCGGAAATGGAAGTAGAACTCCGGATTGCCCCAGCTTGCATTGATCCAGGCAAAGGAGTTCGCGGTTGCAACGCCGCCGGTCTGCTGGGCGATCACCGTGACGGATGCGCCTTTGCGGCTCAGATGCCAGGCAATGGAGGCGCCGATGATGCCGGCGCCGATGACGATGATTTTCTGCGGGGAAGGCATGTCGCTGTCTCACTCGAATGGGGTGGGCCGAGACTAAGCGTTCGACAAGGCAAAGAAAAGCCGCCGGGCGAGGGATGCCGGCGGCTGAACGGTTTTAGCGTGCGGCCCCTGTCAGGCGCCGGCGCCGACGCGTGCCAGGCCATCCCTGGCCGGCTGATAGTTGGGATCGAGGTTGACCGCGTGCTGATAGGAGCGGCGGGCTTTCGCCTTGTCGCCTTTGCGCTCATAGACGAAGGCCTGGTTTGCCCAGGATTCTGCGAGCTTGTTGTTCAGCTCGATGGCATGGTTGAAATCCGCAAAAGCGTTGTCGTCGTCGTTCTGCGCGAGGTAGGAAATGCCGCGGCTGTTGTAAGGCTCCGGCGAATTCGGCGAGAGCGAGATCGCCTTCGAGAAATCGTCGATCGCCTTGTCCTGCTGGTTGCGCTTCTGATAGATCACGCCGCGGCCGTTATAGGCGCGCCCATCGGTCGTGCCGAGGCTGATTGCCTTCGAATAATCGTTGAAAGCGTCGTTGTCGCGGCCGGCCTGGCGATAGAGATTGCCCCGGCCGATATAGGCGACATCATAATTGCCATTGATCTGCAGGGCGGCATTGTAGTCCGCAATCGCTTCCGGCAGCTTGCCCATGTTGCGGTAGATGAGCGCGCGGTTGGCGTAGGCCTGATAGAACTTCGGATTGAGCTGGATCGCCTGATTGAAGTCGGCAAGCGCGCGGTTGAAATCACCACCGCGGCCATAGGCCGTGCCGCGCACATTATAGCCTTCCGGGTCTTGCGGATTGGCATTGATGACCGATGTCAGCGAGGCGATATTTTCCGAAGAGCCTTGCGCCTTGTCGATCCGGATCACGTTATCGGTGGTGGCGGTCTGGCAGCCGGAAAGGCTGATTGCGGCAAGTATCGCCAAGGCAGGCAGGGCCGCGGCGCGCTTCGAAACGGACAAGGAGAGGCTCGAAGTGCGGAACTTTACGGAAGTCGTCATTGCCATTATCGGGTTCGCTTTCCCCATGCGTCATATCAGGCTTTTCTGATTTAATCCGATTTGCCTAGAGAATAAATCAAAAAGGCGGCGGCGAACGACTCGCCCCCGCCACACATGCATCTGAAAACGTCGAAAAAACGGCGATTACTTGGCAACAAGGCCTTCGCGCTGAGCGCGCTTGCGAGCAAGCTTGCGAACGCGACGAACAGCTTCAGCCTTCTCGCGAGCACGCTTCTGCGACGGCTTTTCATAGTAGTCGCGCATCTTCATTTCGCGGAAAATACCTTCGCGCTGCATCTTCTTCTTGAGAGCGCGGAGAGCCTGGTCGACATTGTTATCGCGGACAAGTACCTGCACGAGAATCACGTTCCTTTGGTTTGGTTGATGCCAGCGGCGACGGCAACGCCTGGAGGCAAAAATATAACGTTCGCGCAGCCGCAGCCTTGCGATTGGTAGGCGGGATAACAGATCGGTTTGTCAAAGTCTAGCCAGATCGTGAGTTTGCAGAGGAAAAAGCTAGTTGTCGAGGGTTGAATTGGGCCGCAGATGCCTGCGACGAGTCATCGAAGCTGTTGAATGAGGGTTCGCGGGTCGATTTTTTGCGACATTGACATGCTTATGAGAGTATTTCTGATCACCGTCGTTTCGTGTGTCACGGCGATTGCGCCGTTCGAGCAGTTGTCTGAAGCCAGGGGGAGCCGCTTCATGAAATCGCCCGATTTCGCTGTCGCTGCGAGGTTGCTTGCGGTGCCCGTGCTTGCCCTTTTCGTTCTTGCCGCGGCGTTTGGAACAGCCGCAGCCGGCGAAGTGCGCTTCGGCAAGAACGTCCGGGTCGGTGGCCACGATTTTTCGAACCAGACTTTTGACAGCAAACATCGTGCGAAGATCTATCTTTACAAGGGAAAGCCGCGGAACGAAGGATGCGTCTGGCGCAAGGACGGCCATGGTGGTCGAGTGAAGGTCTGCCATCTGCGACGCAAATAGATCTGCTGATGGCAATGAGCCGATGACTTTACTGCATGGCAATTTTAACCGTGTCGAAAGACGGTCCTGAATGCGTCGCAAAAGAGCCGTTGTGTCGGTTTTCGATTTGCGATTTGTATGACCCAGAAAAAGGACGTCTTGCCTGAAGGAGTTGAGGGCGAATGCGTAAATACTCGGGTTTTGCCGTGGCAAGGGAAGCGATGCGGGCTCACAAGGGCTGGGAGGCTCAGTGGACCTCGCCGGAGCCGCGCAAGGAGTATGACGTCATCATCGTCGGCGCCGGCGGTCATGGCCTGGGTGCGGCCTATTACCTCGCCAAGGAGCATGGCATCACCAATGTCGCGGTGATCGAGAAGGGCTGGCTCGGCGGCGGCAACACAGGCCGCAACACGACCATCATCCGCTCGAACTATCTCTACGAAGAGAGCATGCACATCTACGAGCATTCGATGAAGCTCTGGGAAGGGCTGTCTCAGGATCTCAACTACAATGTCATGTATTCGCCGCGCGGCGTGATGATGCTGTCGCACAATGTGCACGATCAGCAGTCATTCAAGCGGCATATCCATGCCAATCGTCTCTACGGTATCGACAATGAATGGCTGACGCCCGAGCAGGCCAAGGCCTACTGTCCGCCGCTCGATATTTCCAAGACCGCCCGCTATCCGATCAACGGCGCGGCCCTGCAGCGGCGCGGCGGCACGGCGCGCCACGATGCCGTTGCCTGGGGCTTTGCCCGCGCCGCTTCCGATCGCGGCGTGCATATCATCCAGAATTGCGAAGTGACCGGCATCCGCCGCGGGCCGGACGGCCGCGTCACCGGCGTCGACACGAGCAAGGGCTTCATCGGCGCCAAGAAGGTCGGCGTTTCCGCAGCCGGCCATACCACAGTCGTCATGCAGATGGCCGGCGTGCGCGTGCCGCTGCAATCGAGCCCGCTGCAGGCGCTGGTCTCCGAACCGCTGAAGCCGATCTTCCCCTGCGTCGTCATGTCGAACACGGTGCATGCCTATATCTCGCAGTCCGACAAGGGCGAGCTCGTCATCGGCGCGGGTACGGACCAGTATAATTCCTACAGCCAGACCGGCGGCCTGCAGATCATCACCCATACGCTGGATGCGATCTGCGAGCTCTTCCCGATGTTCCGCCGCGTGAAGATGATGCGCTCCTGGGGCGGCATCGTCGACAACACGCCGGACCGCTCGGCGATCCAGTCGAAGACGCCGGTGCCGGGGCTCTATGTCAATTGCGGCTGGGGCACAGGTGGCTTCAAGGCGACGCCGGGTTCGGCCAATCTCTTTGCCCATCTCATCGCCCGCGACGAGCCGCACCGGTTCAATGCCGGCCTGACGCTGGATCGCTTCCGCACAGGCCGACTGATCGATGAGGCGGCGGCAGCCGCCGTGGCGCACTGATGCCGGCGGCGGTCGGGATCGTTCTTGCGGCAGGGCTTTCCCTGCCGACTGGAACGATCGCGGCCGAAGTCAGCGATCTTGTCCCGGGGGCTGAGGATTTTCGCATGCAGGTGATCCACAAGGCAAAGGATGAGGCCGACTGGCCCTTCGTGGCCGAAAGCGGCGTGATTGCCTGCGCCAAGGTGCTGAACAAGCCGTCGGTCTATTTCGTGCCGGACCAGACGCCCGAGGCGACGAGAGCTTTCGTGCTCGATACGGATCTCCTGGGTATGAGTCTGGTCAATATAGGAATGACCAATGTGCTGAAACCCTACGGATCGCTGGAGGCGCTGCTGAAGCGCATAACACCTTTCGTCACCATGGGACGGCGGCTCTGCGCGCAGCCTCCCGGCACAAGCCTTACAGGCTCGGAGCTTTAACACAGGTAGAAAACGATGCTGCTGATTTACTGCCCCTATTGCGAGGAAGAGCGTTCGGAACTCGAATTCCGCAACGCCGGTGATGCGCATATCGTGCGGCCGGCCAATATTGCCGGGATCTCGGACGAAGAATTCGAGGAATATTTCTTCCTGCGCGACAATCCGAAGGGGCTGATCTTCGAGCGCTGGCGGCACATCCATGGCTGCGGCCGCTTCTTCAATGCGGCGCGCGATACGGTGAGCGATCACTTCTACCGAACCTACAAGGCCGGCGAGCCGAAGCCGGATCCGGCGACGTTGCTGCCGCGCACTTCCGAGCCGGCGGCACAGCATCAGAACGAACAAGAACAGACGATAAGAACAGAGGGATTTGCTGAATGAGCGGCGCCAATCGTATCGCGGGCAAGGGTCGTCTGACGCCGGCCAGAACCGCTCGCTTCACTTTTGACGGCAAGACCTATACCGCGCTCGAAGGCGATACCGTCGCCTCGGCGCTGCTTGCCAACGGCGTCCATCTCGTCGGCCGGTCCTTCAAGTACCACCGTCCGCGCGGCATCCTGTCGGCGGGAGCCGAAGAGCCGAATGCACTGCTCGATATCTCCCGCGATGCGGCGCGGCGGCAGCCGAACGTGCGTGCCAGCGTGCAGGAGGTCTTCGACGGCATGAAGGCTCAGTCGCAGAACCGCTGGCCGTCGCTCGCCTTCGATATCGGCGGCGTCAACAATCTGATGTCACCGTTCTTTGCCGCCGGCTTCTATTACAAGACCTTCATGTGGCCGAAGTCGGCCTGGAAGCACATTTACGAGCCCTTCATCCGCCGTGCCGCCGGCCTCGGCGTCGCGCCGACGGAAGAGGATCCGGATCACTATGCCAGCCGTTACGCCCATTGCGACGTGCTTGTCGTCGGTGCCGGCATTGCCGGCCTTTCCGCAGCACTCGCCGCTGCCGAAACTGGCGCCAAGGTCATCCTCTGCGACGAGCAGCCGGAAGTCGGCGGCGCGCTGCGTTTCGACACCGGCATCAAGATCGACGGCGTCGGGGGCTATGACTGGGCGCAGGCTATCCTCGCCAAGCTCACGGCAATGGCGAACGTGCAGGTACTGACCCGCACGACCGCCTTCGGCTACTACAATCACAATTTCTTCGGTCTTGCCGAACGGGTGACCGACCATCTGGCAAGGCCGGACCGCGATCTGCCGCGCGAACGCCTGTGGCAGGTCCGCGCCAAGCGGGCCATCCTGGCGACAGGCGCCATCGAACGCCACATGGTGTTTCCGAACAACGACCGTCCGGGCATCATGCTCGCCTCTGCCGCGCGCGCCTATCTCAACCATTATGGCGTTGCCGTCGGCGCGAAGATCGGCGTCTATACGGCGCATGATTCGGCCTACGAGGCCGCTTTCGACCTCAAGCGCGCCGGCGTTTCCGTTGCCGCCATCGTCGACAGCCGCGCGCGGCCCGGCGAGGCCGTGCTCGCCGAGGCGAAGCGGCTCGGCATCGAGGTGATGACCGACTATGCCGTCGTCGATACATCAGGCAAGCTGCGCGTCTCCTCCATGACGGTTTCTCGCAACGGCAGTTCCGCCAAGCGCAAAATTGCGATCGACGCGCTGCTGGTTTCGGCAGGATGGACGCCTTCCGTTCATCTCTTTTCACAATCGCGCGGCAAGCTGAAATTCGATGCCGAGAAGCAACGCTTCCTGCCGGGCACCTATGTTCAGGATTGCCTTTCGGTCGGTGCGTGCAACGGCACGGATGGCCTGCAGGCCGCGATCGAGGAATCGCTTGCCGCTGGCGAGCTGATGGCGCGCGCCACCGGAAGCACCAATGGCGGCGAGAAGATCCAGCTCCAGGCCGAGCAGGCTTTCGAATGGACCGGCGGCATGATCGGTGCCGCCGAAGGCGCCGGACCCGACACGAATGCGAAAGCGTTCGTCGATTTCCAGCATGATGTCTGCGCCAAGGATATCCGCCTCGCCGTGCGCGAAGGCATGCATTCCATCGAGCATATCAAGCGTTTCACCACCAACGGCATGGCGTCCGACCAGGGCAAGCTTTCCAACATGCACGGGCTGGCGATCGCTGCCGAAATGCTCGGCAAGGATATTCCGCAGGTCGGTCTTACCACCTTCCGCGCGCCCTATACGCCCGTCACCTACGGCACGCTGATCAGCCATTCGCGCGGGGCTCTCTTCGATCCCGCCCGCAAGACGCCGATGCATGCCTGGGAAGAGGCGCATGGGGCCATCTTCGAAGATGTCGGCAACTGGAAGCGCGCCTGGTTCTATCCGCGCGCCGGAGAGACCATGCATCAGGCCGTCAATCGCGAGTGCCGCACGGCGCGCGACGTGGCCGGCGTGTTCGATGCCTCGACGCTCGGCAAGATCGAAGTGGTCGGGCCGGATGCGGCCGAGTTCCTGAATTTGATCTACACCAATGCCTGGGATACGCTGAAGCCCGGCCGGTGCCGCTACGGCATCATGACCCGCGAGGACGGTTTCGTTTATGACGACGGCGTCGTCGGACGCCTGGCCGAGGATCGTTTCCATGTGACCACCACGACCGGCGGCGCGCCGCGCGTGCTGCATCATATGGAAGACTATCTGCAGACCGAGTTCCCGCATCTGAAGGTCTGGCTGACCTCGACTACCGAGCAATGGGCTGTTATCGCCGTGCAGGGGCCGAAGGCGCGCGAGATCATCGAGCCGCTCGTCGAGGGCCAGGATTTGTCCAACGAAGCCTTCCCGCATATGAGCGTGGCCGAGTGCAAGGTCTGCGGCGTGCCGGCACGGCTGTTTCGCGTCTCCTTCACCGGTGAAGTCGGCTACGAAATCAACGTACCGGCCGACTACGGCCAGTCGGTATGGGAAGCCGTCTGGGCTCGCGCCGAACCGCTGGGCGCCTGCGCCTACGGCACGGAGACCATGCACGTTCTTCGCGCCGAGAAGGGCTACATCATCGTCGGCCAGGATACCGACGGCACGGTCACGCCCGAGGATGCCGGTCTTGCTTGGGCCGTTTCCAAGAAGAAGACCGATTTCGTCGGTATTCGCGGCCTGAAGCGGCCGGATCTGGTCAAGGAAGGGCGCAAGCAGCTCGTCGGTCTCGTCACCCGCGATCCGAAGATGGTGCTGGAGGAAGGCGCGCAGATCGTCGCCGATCCCAATGAGCCGAAACCGATGACCATGCTCGGCCATG
The DNA here is from genome assembly GCA_900468625.1 of Hyphomicrobiales bacterium. GTDB lineage: Bacteria > Pseudomonadota > Alphaproteobacteria > Rhizobiales > Rhizobiaceae > Rhizobium. Next base: position 359,770 of record UBUL01000001.1, on the reverse strand, counting down.
TCACTTCGGCCTACTGGTCCGAAAATCTCGGCCGCTCCATCGCCTTCGCGCTGGTTGCCGGCGGGCGCGAGCGCATGGGCAAGACGCTCTATGTGCCGATGCCCGACAAGACGATATCAGTCGAGGTGACGGATCTGGTGTTCTTTGACAAGGAAGGAGGCCGGATCAATGGCTGATCTCGCTACCCGCAAACTGCCGCTCGCCGGCCGCCACGGCGGTTCTGCCACCGTCCGGTTGACGCCCGCAGCACCCGCAAGCCGCATTTCGCTGCGCGCGCCGGCCGATTCGGTCGGCGGTCTTTCGCTGGCGCTCGGCCTGCAGCTGCCGACCCGGCCGAAGACGTCGGCCAGTGCCAATGGTCGTCATGCCCTGTGGCTTGGCCCGGACGAATGGCTCGTCATCGATGAAAACGGTGCCGAGCTGGTCGGTCAGGCCACATTGTCTGAGGTGCTGCATTCGGCGACCGATGTCTCGCACCGCAATACTGCCGTCATCGTGTCCGGCCCCGGTGCTGAAGCGACGCTTGCCGCCGGCTGCCCGCAGGACGTTTCGTTGAGCGCATTTCCCGTTGGCGCCTGTTCGCGCACGCTTCTTGGCAAGGCCGAAGTCGTGGTGCTGCGGCTCGATGAGGAAACCTTCCGCGTCGAAGTCTGGCGTTCCTTCTCCGACTACGCTTTCGGCCTGCTGGCTGAGGGTGCGGAGGATGCGGGGCTTTAACCCGCGTCCGGCCGATCCTTCGGATCGAACTGCGATATGGTCGTCCATGTCGCGGTCATCGCCGGCTTGCGCTCGTTTTCGATTTCGACGGTCACGTCGTAGGTCAGCATCAGCATGTTGGCGCCGCGCAGCCGGGTTTCGGCGAGCGTAAAACGCCCGCGTACCTGCGCGCCGCACTTGACCGGCGACATGAAACGGACCTTCTCGAAGCCGTAATTGATGCCCAAGGTCTGTTCGCGAATCTTCGGCAAGGCACTGTAGTTCATTGCCGAGAGCAGCGAGAGCGTCAGGAAGCCGTGGGCGATGGTGCCGCCATAGGGCGTTTCCGCCTTGGCGCGCTCGGGATCGACGTGGATGAACTGGTGATCGAGCGTCGCATCGGCAAAGGTGTCGATCATGGTTTGGTCGACTGCGATCCAGTCGGAAACGCCGATCTCGGTTCCAATTAGTTTCATGATCTCAACAAGCGAAATTTCGCCGGCCATGCCATCCTCGTCAGTCTGTGTCGTCAAACCCTTTCTGGCGAATAGGGACTGAAAGTGCAACCGCGATCAGTTTTCGACAAGGAAGGCGACGGAGCGGGCGGGAATGGAGATCTGCACACCGGCTGCATTCTCGCCTGCCGCCGTCAGCAGAGACCAGCCGCCGCTCTCAGAAGAGGGCAATGTCACTGGGCGTTCGTCTGCGGCGCGATTGAAGATTATGGCAAGCCGTGTTGATCGGCCCGTAGTGCGATCTCGCGTTTGCAGTGCCATGCCGAGAACGACCGCTCTCGGCGCCTCCCAATCCGGCACCGCCATCGGCGCCCCCGCGCCTGAGAACCAGAGCACGTCGCCATTGCCACGGAAGAAGTCCATATCGTCAAAAGCGGTGAAACGGCGGCGCAGGGCGGCGAGCCATGCCGTATGGCCGATCAGTTCCTCGTCCAGCAACTTCCAGTCCATCCAGGTGATGGCATTGTCCTGGCAATAGGCATTGTTGTTGCCCTGCTGGCTGCGCGCGGCTTCGTCGCCAGCGGTCAGCATGATCGTGCCGCGCGTGGCAAAGAGCGTCGACAGCATGGCTTCGATATCGGCGCGGCGCTTGCGCTGGATCGACGGATCGTCTGTCTTGCCTTCTATGCCGTTGTTCCAGGAGAAGTTCTCGTTGTGGCCGTCACGATTTTCCTCGCCATTGGCGTCATTGTGCTTGTTCTCGTAGGAAACGAGGTCCATCAGCGTGAAGCCGTCATGGGCTGCGAGGAAATTGACGCTACGCGTCTGCGTGCGCCCGTCACGGCCGAAGACGGAAGAGGAGCCGGCAAGCACGGTCGCGAGATCGCCGACACCGGCATCGCCGCGCCAGAAGCGGCGCAGGTCGTCGCGGGCGCGGTCGTTCCATTCGAGGAAAGGTGCGGGAAAATTTCCGAGCTGATAGCCACCAGGGCCGATGTCCCACGGTTCGGCGATCATGATGCGATCCTGCAGCACCTCGTCCGCCAGCATGGTGCGCAGCGTCATGCTTTCCGGATCGAAGCCCTTGCCGTTGCGGCCGAGCACAGTGGCGAGATCAAAGCGGAAGCCGTCGATGCCAGCATTCCGGACGAAGTGGCGCAAGCTGTCGATGATGAGCTTGCGCGTCGCCGGCTGGTCGCAAGCGATGGTATTGCCCGTGCCGGTATCGTTGACGAGCGTGCCGGGCTGGTCAGGCAGATGGCGGAAATAGGTGGGGTTGTCGAGGCCGCGCAGTGACAGGGTCGGCCCCTGTCGGTCGCTCTCGCCCGTATGGTTGAAGACGAGATCGAGGATCACGGCGATCCCTTCGGCGTGGAGGGCAGCAACCGTCTCGCGCAGCTCCTTCATGCCGCCGGGAGCGAGACGCGGATCGAGCGCCATGAAGGCGATGGGATTGTAGCCCCAGCCGTTGGTGAGGCCGAGAGGCGGCAGATGCCGTTCGTCGATCCATGCCGTGATCGGCATCAGCTCGACGGCGTCGATCTGCAGGCGCTTGAGATGCGCAATGATGACCGGATGGGCGAGGGCGCCGAGCGTGCCGCGCTGCTTCGCCGGCACATCGGGATGCAGCATGGTGAAGGGCCTCACGGCGATTTCATAGATCAGGCCGCCGGGCTGAAACAGAGGCTTGGCCGGCTTGACGGCGATATCGCGCGAGACGATCGCCTTCGGCATCAAATCCTGTGTGTCGGCCCCGAAGACGCCCAGACGCGGGTCATAGCGGAACGGCCGGTCTATTTCCCTGGCATAGGGATCGACCAGCAGTTTGGAAGGGTCGAACCAGAGGCCGCGATCGGGATCATAGGTGCCGTGGGCGCGCAGACCGTAGCGGGTGCCCTCTCCGCAGCCTCTTACAAAGAGGCGATGTTCGTCGCTATCGCGGGCGAGCGGCAGGCGCGAAATTTCCTTGTGGCCTTCGGCATCGAACAGGCACAATTCGATCCGTTCGGCGTTCCTGGACCAGACGGCAAATTCAACGCCCGAGTCGGTGAGGGTGGCGCCCAGGCATCGGGGTGTCGGTTCTGACATGTCTCGCGGGCTTTCCATTTTCGGGCGCCGGAACGAGGGCGATACAATTTGCCGTCGTTCCTGGATAACCCCCTCATCCGTCTTTCGGTGATTTCGCTCTGCTCAATCACCGAAATCCACCTTCTCCCCAAGGGGAGAAGATCCTTATGGCACAATCCTCTTTCCCCTCGGGGAGAGGGTAGGGTGAGGGGGAACTCTGTAAAAGTTGCCGTCAGGTAATCACCGTCGGTGCATCGCGGCCAGTGCGGCCCTTGATATCAGCGACATCCTGGGCGGCGGCGATCAGATCGGCCAACGCTTCCTGGGTTTCGATATTGTGGCGGGTCGGATCGGGCTCGTAGCGCTCGATGTAGACGCGCAGCGTCGCACCCGTCGTGCCGGTGCCGGAGAGGCGGAAGACCACGCGGGAGCCGCCCTCGAACATGATGCGGATGCCCTGGTGCTGGCTGACGGACTTGTCGACCGGATCGTGATAGGCGAAATCATCGGCGGCGGAAACGGTGAGGTCCCCGAACTTCGTGCCCGGCAGCGTCGGCAGCTTTTCGCGCAGAGCCGCGATCAGGCCGTTGGCGGCATCGGTGTCGACGCCTTCATAGTCGTGGCGGGAATAATAGTTGCGGCCATAGGTGGCCCAATGCTGCGTGACGATATCGATGACGCTCTCGCCGCGAACGGCCAGAATGTTCAGCCAGAGCAATACGGCCCAGAGACCATCCTTTTCGCGAACGTGGTTCGAACCGGTGCCGGAGCTTTCCTCGCCACAGATCGTCGCCATGCCGGCATCGAGCAGGTTGCCGAAGAATTTCCAGCCGGTCGGCGTTTCGTAGATGCCGATGCCGCGTTTCTCGGCAACGCGGTCGGCAGCGCCGCTGGTCGGCATGGAGCGGGCAATGCCGGCGATGCCATGCGAGTAGCCGGGGGCGAGATTGGCGTTGGCCGCCAGGATCGCCAGGCTGTCGGACGGGGTGACGTAGATGCCCTTGCCGATGATGAGGTTGCGGTCGCCGTCGCCATCCGATGCGGCGCCGAAATCGGGCGCATCGTCGCTCATCATCTCGTCGTAAAGCTCCTTGCAGTAGACGAGGTTCGGATCGGGGTGATGACCGCCGAAATCCGGCAGCGGCAGGAAGTTGCGCACCGATCCATCCGGCGCTCCGAGGCGGATCTCGAAGATTTCCTTGGCGTAAGGGCCGGTCACGGCGCTCATCGCATCGAAATTGAGGCGGAAGCCGAGGCTGATCAGATTGCGGATCGCGCCGAAATCGAACAGCTCCTCCATCAGAGCGGCATAATCTTCGACCGGATCGATGACCGAAACGATCATGCCGCCGACATCTTCGCGGGCGATACGATCGAGGTTGATGTCTGGGAAGTCCGATATCTTGTAGCTGTCGATCACCTTCGAGCGCTCATAGATGGCGTCGGTGATCTTTTCAGGCGCCGGGCCGCCATTGCCGATATTGTACTTGATACCGAAATCTTCGGTCGGACCGCCGGGGTTGTGGCTGGCCGACAGAATGATGCCGCCGAAGGCCTTGTATTTGCGGATGACGTTGGAGGCTGCGGGCGTCGAGAGGATGCCGCCCTTGCCGACCATCACCTTGCCGAAGCCGTTCGCGGCGGCCATCTTGATGGCCTTCTGGATGACTTCTCGATTGTAGTAGCGGCCGTCGCCGCCGATGACCAGGCACTTGCCCTGATAGCCTTCGAGCGAATCAAAAATCGACTGGATGAAGTTTTCCGCGTAGTTCGGCTGCTGGAATACGGGAACCTTCTTCCGCAGGCCCGAAGTGCCTGGCTTCTGGTCCGCAAAGGGGGTGGTGGGTACGGTTTTAATCATCGGGTTAAGCGCCTCTCGAGACTAGACTGGAGTAGAGAGCGGCGTAGCGTTCTGCGCTCCTGCCCCAGGATACGTCGGATTTCATGCCCTGCTTTTGCATCTGCGTCCAGACCTTTCGATCCTGGAAGAGGTGCATCGCACGGCGCACGGCCTGCAGCAGCCCCTCGGCGGTGACGGGCGAAAACTGGATGCCGGTCGCGACTTTCGCCTGCAGTGCGGCGTGGTTGGCGTCGATAATCGTATCGTTGAGCCCACCCGTCCGAGCGACGATCGGCAGGCAGCCATAGCGTAAGCCATAAAGCTGCGTGAGGCCACAGGGTTCGAAGCGCGAGGGAATGATAATCGCGTCGCAGCCGGCCTGCATCAGATGCGACATGGGTTCGTTGTAGCCCGCGGAAACGCCGATACGGCCGCGATGGCGGCCGGCTGCCGCAAAAAGCGCGCCCTCCAGCGCTGCGTCGCCTGCGCCGAGAATGGCAAGCTTGCCGCCCATGTGGACAATGTCGCTGGCGACACTTGCCAGAAGATCCATGCCCTTCTGCCAGGTAAGCCGGCTGACGACGCAGAAGATCGGACCATCATCGTCGTCGAGCCCGAAATGCTCGACGACGCGATGGCGGTTGACGGCGCGATCCTTCAGCGTCGTCGCGCTATAGGTCTGGGCGATCATCGGATCGGTCGCCGGATTCCAGATGTCGTCGTCGATGCCGTTGACGATTCCGTGGAGGTTGTAGGCCTTGCTGGCGATGACGCCTTCGAGGCCCATGCCGAATTCGGGCGTCAGGATTTCCTCGGCGTAGGACGGGCTGACGGTGGTCAGGGCATGTGCCGTCTGCAGCCCACCCTTGAGGAAACCGACATCGCCGTAATATTCGATGCCTTCCATGGAAAAGGCGTGCGCCGGCAGGCGCAGGCCAGGGAAGATGCTGGCGCCGAACTGGCCCTGGAATGCGATGTTGTGGATGGTCAGAACGCTCGGCAATTCCGGCGTCGGATAGTAGCGCATGTAGACCGGCACCATGGCCGACTGCCAATCATGCGCATGGACAAGATCCGGCCGCCAGCCCGGCAGAAGACCGGCGGCAATTTCCGCGCCAGCCAGCGACAGCGCCGCAAAACGCCGCCAGTTGTCGGGATAGTCCTTGCCTGTCGCATCGACATAGGGGCCGCCGGTACGGCTGTAATAGGTCGGTGCGTCGAGGACGAGAAAGGAAATGCCCGCGTGCTCGGCTTCGAGAATGGTGGCCGGTTCGCCGAGAAGATCCGGAAGCTCGAGACGAGCGACCGGATCGCGAATGGCTTTCATGACCGCGGGGTAGCCCGGAATGAGGGTCTTGGTTTCGACGCCATAGGGCTTCAGCGCAATAGGCAGGGCGCCGGCCACATCGGCCAGACCCCCTGTCTTGATCAGGGGGAAGACTTCGGACGAAACCGAGAGAACCTTCATAGGTTACAAATCCAGCTTGTCGATCATCGATTGGGTGATCAGGCAGATGCCATTCTCCGTGCGGCGCCAGCGCTTGGCATCGAGCTCGGGATCCTCACCGACGACCAATCCTTCCGGAATGGTGACGCCGTGGTCGATGACGACATTCTTGAGCTGCGCACGGCGGCCGATCTTGACGCTCGGCAGTACGACGGCACCCTCCAGCTTGGAGTAGGAATTGGCACGGACGCCGGTAAAGAGCAGGCTGTTATAGAGGCTGGCGCCGGAAATGATGCAATCGCCGGCGACGACCGAGGAGATGGCCGAGCCTCGGCGGTCCTCGTCGTCATGGACGAATTTGGCAGGCGGCGTGATTTCGGCATAGGTCCAGATCGGCCAGGACTTGTCGTAGATGTCGAGTTCCGGCACCACGGCGGTCAAATCGATATTGGCCTGCCAATAGGCGTCCACCGTTCCGACGTCCCGCCAATAGGCTTCGCGTTCGAAATCGGAGCGGACGCAGGACTGCGTGAAGCGGTGAGCGATGGCTTTGCCGTTCTTGACGATGTGCGGAATGATGTCCTTGCCGAAGTCACGGCTGGAATTCGGGTCGGCTGCATCGCGGCGCAGGCAATCGATCAGGAATTTCGTGTGAAAGACATAGATGCCCATGGAGGCAAGCGCAAAATCCGGATTGCCCGGAATGCCCGGCGGATCGGCCGGCTTCTCGACGAAATCTATGATCCGGTCCTTGTCGTCGACGTGCATGACGCCGAAGCCGACGGCCTCCATGCGCGGCACTTCCAGGCAGCCGATGGTGACATCCGCGCCGGAATCGACGTGCTGCTGCAGCATCCATTCATAGTCCATTTTGTAGATATGGTCGCCGGCGAGGATGACCATATATTCCGGACCGTAGGGCTCGATGATGTCGATGTTCTGGTAGACGGCGTCCGCCGTGCCTTCATACCATTGCGTCTCCGAGACGCGCTGCGATGCCGGCAGAATGTCGAAGCTTTCGTTTCGTTCCGGGCGGAAGAAGTTCCAGCCGCGCTGCATATGGCGGATCAGCGAGTGCGCCTTGTATTGCGTGGCGACGCCGATGCGGCGGATACCGGAATTGAGCGCGTTGGACAGGGCAAAATCGATGATTCTGGTTTTGCCGCCGAAATAGACTGCTGGTTTGGCACGGCGGTCGGTCAGCTCTTTCAGGCGGCTGCCGCGCCCCCCGGCAAGAACGTAGGCCATGGCATCGCGTGCCAGCGGCTGGAAACGTTTTTCTACCATTTCATTCCTCCCATCCGTATTGGTCTCAAAATTCCGGTTCGAGCATGATCGTCGCCAGCGGAGGCAGCGTTATTGTCGCTTGTATGCCACCACCGGCGTTAACCGCCTGTACGCGCCCGCCGTTCCCCTTGCCGCTGCCGCCGTAGATATCGGCATCGGTATTCAATATCTCGCGCCACCGCCCCTCGGCCGGCAGGTGCAAGGTATAATTCTCTCGATAGACTGGCGTGAAATTGGTGATGACGGCAACCGGCTTTTCGCCGGGCGCCTTGCGCAGCCATGCAAAGACCGAGTTTTCGAAATCGTCGACGACAAGCCATTCGAAGCCGTCGCCTTCGCAGTCGCGGGCATGGAGCGCCGGTTTGCTTCGATAGGTGAAATTGAGATCGCGAACGAGACGGCGCATGCCTTCGTGCATGCGATATTGCAGCAGGTTCCAGTCGAGCGCGCGCTCTTCGCTCCACTCGCTCCATTGCGCGAATTCCTGACCCATGAAGAGCAGCTTCTTGCCGGGATAGCCCCACATGAAAGCGTAGTAGGCACGCAGATTGGCGAATTTCTGCCAGTCGTCGCCGGCCATCTTGGCAATCAGCGAACCCTTGCCGTGCACGACTTCATCATGCGAGAGCGGCAGGACGAAATTTTCCGAGAAGGCGTAGATCAGGCCGAAGGTCAGTTCGTTGTGGTGATATTTGCGGTGTACGGGCTCCCTGGCGAGATAGCTCAGCGTATCGTGCATGAAGCCCATATTCCACTTGAAGCCGAAGCCGAGGCCGCCTTCGTGGACCGGCTGGGATACTTTCGGCCAGGAGGTCGATTCCTCCGCGATGGTCATCACACCAGGATGCGCACCGTAGATCCGGGTGTTCATCGATTGCAGAAAACGGACGGCCTCGAGATTTTCATTGCCGCCATATTCGTTCGGGATCCATTCGCCATGCTTGCGCGAATAGTCGAGGTAAAGCATGGAGGCGACGGCATCGACGCGCAAACCGTCCAAATGGTATTTTTCGGCCCAATAGAGTGCGTTGTTCAGCAGATAGGCGAGGACCTCGGTGCGGCCGAAATTGTAGATCGCCGTATTCCAGTCGGGATGAAAGCCCTTGCGCGGGTCTTCATGCTCATAGAGCGCCGTGCCATCGAACCAGCGAAGGCCGTGTTCGTCGGTGGGGAAATGCGCCGGCACCCAATCCAGGATGACGCCGATCCCGACCTTATGGCAGCCGTTGACGAAGCGGGCAAAGCCTTCCGGTTCGCCGAAGCGGGCCGTCGGTGCGTAAAGGCCCGTGGTCTGATAGCCCCAGGATGGGTCATAGGGATGTTCGGTAATCGGCAGGAATTCGATATGGGTGAAGCCCATATCGACGCAATAGGGGATGAGACGTGAGGCAAGCTCGTCCCATGAAAGCATCGAGCCGTCATCGCGACGCTGCCAGGAGCCGGCATGCACCTCGTAGATGGTGACGGGCTGGCGCCGCATGTCGACGCTTGCCCAATGTTCGCGGTGCGCCGCATCTTCCCAAACCTGATGCAGCTCGTTGGCGGTTACCGAAGCCGTCTTTGGGCGCAGCTCGCTGCGCCGGGCAAAGGGATCGGCCTTCAACGGCAACACTACGCCGTCATGGCCGCGGATCTCGAATTTATAGGCGACCCCGGCGGGAACATCCGGAGCGAAAATTTCCCATATGCCGCTGTCGGAGCGGAAGCGCATGACGTGCCGGCGGCCATCCCAATTGTTGAAGTCACCCACGACGGAAACGCGCTGCGCATTGGGCGCCCAGACGGCGAAATGGAAGCCCTGGACGCCTTCGTGCTTCAGCGGATGGGCGCCCATCTTATCGAAGAGGCGCAGATGCGTGCCCTGGCGGGCGAAATAATCGTCCATCGGCCCGAGGACCGGGCCGAAACTATAGGGGTCGGTTATAGCCCATTCGGCATCGCCGCGCCTCGCGCGGTAGCGGACCGGCTGCTGCTTGGCGAGCTTGACGTCGCCGGAAAAGAAACCTTCGGGATCGAGACGATCCAGCTCGCCGACGACGGAACCGTCGAGAGCGGTCGCGGTAACGGCCTCGGCACCAAGGATGAAACAGCGGGCCACATAGCCTTCATCCGTCTTGTGAACGCCGAGAACGGAAAACGGATCGGAATGCGTGCCCGCGAGAATTGCAGCAATATCCTCTGCCGAAATATCCCTCAAGCTCATGCCGTCAGCGGGTTTCTTCGGCTTTTTCATCCGGCTCTCCAGATTTCCTTGGCATATTGACGGATCGTCCGGTCGGAGGAGAACCAGCCCATGCGAGCGGTATTGTTGATCGTCTTCGCATACCACTCGGACGGATTGGCCCAAAGGATATCGACCTCGCGCTGTGCCGAGGCATAGGCATCGAAATCGGCGGCGACCATGAACCAGTCATGGCTATAGATGCCATCGATCAGGCCCGCGTAGCGATTGCGATCGTCGGGGGAGAAGACGCCGGAAGCGATGGCCGACAGCGCCTGCGCGAGTTCGCGCGAACGCTCGATGACGGCGCGGGGATTGTGGCCGTCGCTGCGCAGGTTGGCGACCTCATCGGCCCGCAATCCGAAGATGACGATATTGTCCTCGCCGACATTGTCGCGCATTTCGACGTTGGCGCCATCGAGCGTGCCGATGGTCAGCGCGCCGTTGAGAGCGAATTTCATGTTGCCGGTGCCCGAAGCTTCCATGCCGGCCGTCGAAATCTGCTCGGAAAGGTCGGCGGCGGGAACCATGACTTCGGCGAGAGAGACATTGTAGTTCGGCACGAAGACGACCTTCAGCAGGCCGCGCACGGATGGGTCGTTGTTGATGACGCGGGCGACGTCGTTGATCAGTTTGATGATGAGCTTCGCGTTGTGGTAGCTCGGTGCCGCCTTGCCGGCGAAGAGCTTGACGCGCGGCTGCCAGTCGAGTTCCGGATGCGAGCGGATCTGGTCGTAGAGCGCGACCGCTTCGATGACGTTCAGAAGCTGGCGCTTGTATTCATGGATGCGCTTGATCTGGATGTCGAACATTGCGTTCGGATCGAGCTTGATGCCCATGCGGCTGGCGACGAGATTGGAGAGCTGCACCTTGTTGGCGCGCTTGACCGCGGCGAACTTCTCCTGGAAGGCGCTGTCGCGGGCAAACTGATCCAGCGGCTTCAGCTGTTCGGCATCGTCGAGGAAGGTGTCGCCGATGGTTTCGCGCACGAGATTGGTCAGGCCTGGATTGCACTGCATCAGCCAGCGGCGTGGGGTGATGCCGTTCGTCTTGTTGTTGATGCGGTCGGGATAGAGCTTGTGCAGGTCGGCGAAGACCGTGACCTTCATCAGGTCGGTATGAAGTGCGGAAACGCCGTTGATCGAATGCGAGCCGACGAAGGCGAGATTGCCCATGCGCACGCGGCGATCGCCATTCTCGTCGATCAGGGAGATCGAGCGGATTTCGCCGTCGCTGAAATTGCGCAGCTTGCGCGCTTCCACAAGAACCTTGGCGTTGATGGCGTAGACGATCTGCATATGCCGCGGCAGCAGCCGTTCGAACAGCGGCACCGGCCAGCTTTCCAGCGCTTCCGGCAGCAGGGTGTGGTTGGTGTAGCCGAATGTGCCGCGGGTAATATCCCAGGCCTTGTCGAATTCGAAGCCATGAACATCGACCAGCAGGCGCATCATTTCCGTGACGGAGACGGCCGGATGCGTGTCGTTCAGCTGGATCGCAACCTTGTCTGCGAGATTGGTCAGATCGTCATATTGCTGCAGGTGCCGGCGCAGGATGTCCTGCAGCGATGCGGACGAGAAGAAGAATTCCTGGCGCAGGCGCAACTCCTGACCGGCGGGCGTAGCATCGGCCGGATAGAGAACGCGCGTCAGGCTTTCGGCCTTGTTGCTCTCGCGCAGCGCGCCGATATGGTCGCCGGCATTGAAGGCATCGAGCAAGATCGGGTCGATCGGCTGCGCCGACCAAAGGCGCAGGGTGTTGACGCGCTGGCCGCGCCAGCCGACGACGGGCGTATCGAAGGCCGTAGCGATGACGCGTTCGGCGGGCTTCCAGACGTAGCGCGGCTGATCGTCATGGCCGCCGATGGTTTCGACGCCGCCGCCGAAGCCGATTTCATAGGAGCTTTCCTGGCGTTCGAATTCCCAGGGGTTGCCGTGTGCGAGCCAGGTTTCGGGCAATTCCACCTGCCATCCATCGGCCATCTGCTGGCGGAACAGGCCGTGGACGTAGCGAATGCCGTAGCCATAGGCCGGCACATCGACGGTCGCCATGGATTCCATGAAGCAGGCCGCGAGGCGGCCGAGGCCGCCGTTACCCAGCGCGGCATCGGGCTCGAGGCCGGCAATGACGCGGATGTCGACGCCGAGAGAGGACAGCGCGTTGGTGATTTCCTCCATCAGGCCGAGGTTGGAGATGGCGTCGCGCATCAGGCGGCCGATCAGGAATTCGAGAGATAGGTAGTAAACGCGCTTGGCGCCCGTCTGATAGGTTTTGCGGGTCGATTCTATCCATTTGTCGATGACGCGGTCGCGGATGACGAGGATCGTCGCGGTCAGCCAATCGTGCGGTTTGGCGACCTTCGCGTCCTTGCCGATGCGGTATGTCAGGCGCTCGATGATTTCTTCAGCAAGGATTTCGGGGCGGGAACTGCGCGGGGCTGGAACGGGGAGATCAGCCTTCGTCAAGTTATTCATACTATCAACTCTCCCCATTTGTGATTTATATTCAGCGTGTTACGGCTAATTAAATCGATTTGCCTTTCCGTTTCACTATCAGTTTACGCACTGATGTAAAGCAGTTGCAACAAGCGAGTTTGGCAGATGCGAAAATTGCCGCCAAACGAATGCCATTTGCGGGAAAAGACTTGATTCCGATGATATTTCGGGCTCTTATCCGCGAATTGAAAAAACAAAAGCCATGCAATACTCGTATTGCGTGGCTTTTTCTTTGTCGTCTAGCTATGGTTGCTTTGCGCAGCTGCGGATAGGATCACTTTGTCAGCAGCGTCATCTGCTTCGACGTTTCCGTGGCGATCGTCGTGAACGCCTTGAAAAGATCCGCCGCGCTTTGGGGGGTGAAGTAATCGGAAGATGACGTGGCGCAGTACTTCAGCAGGGCCTGGCCATTTTCCGGCGCCATGAAGGCGATTGTGTACACATGGATGCCATTGCTCCGCGCCTTATCGCACTGCGCTTTGGTATCCGCATCCGCATTCGCCACGTTGTTCTCGCCGTCGGTCATGAAAACGATGTACATGGTCGGATTTGTGACGCCGCTCTTATTCTTGTGCAGGAGCTGCTCGTTCGTCAGCCCAGCCGTCGTGGATGGTTTCGTCAGCGCGTCGACTGCTGCCGTAAAGGCGGGTGCCGAATTTGTGGAGCCTTTTGACGTCAAGTTGTTGACATATGTTGTGATGCCGCTCGTACCCCAGGCCAAGGCCGTCGCCGTTTGGGCGACGTTGTTATAGGAATCCGCCCCGGTTCGAACGTATATCATGTTCGGGTCGGCGCTGTTCAGCTGCGCGGCGAGATTGGACGTCGCAATCTTCAGCGATTCCATTTTTGTATAGTAATTCGCCTTGGTGGCGGTGCACGTACTCCACTCCTGCCAGCCCCGCGAGTTTGTTTTCAGGCAGCTATAGCTATATGTTTGAGTGGGTTGTTCGGCGTTGACCGTGTCCGTGGCTTCATCCATCGATCCAGAACGGTCCAGAACGAAATACATCGACAACGCATTCTTCCGGGTTTCGGAAGTCTTGCCGCTGACCGAGGTGCTGGAGGCGGCGACGCCCATTGAACTTTGGCCGAGCAGGCGGGTCATGCTGTTCACGGGCATGGAATAGGATGCGCTCACGACGACCGAGTAGCTGGCGTTTCCGGAGGAATCCGTGGTCTTTGTTACCGTGGTGCCGGTACCCGCCTTTAGCGAGTTTGCGGTATCGACGTCGCCGCCGAGGTAGTTTGCCATCTGGCCTAGAACGAAGTTATCAGCGAAGTCCTTGGCGTCCGTAGTGGTCTTGCTACCTTCAGCGAGCGCCGTCGCGGTAGCGAGAGCGGCGGCGTCCGTTGCCTGCTGAAGCTGACTGCGCGACAGCGACATGTTCGCAACATCGATTGCGACGCCGCCGGCTGCTACCAGCACGGGCGCCGCGATCGCCGTTAGGATGCCAAAATTTCCGGCTCTATCAAATAGAAGTTGTTTTGCTGTGCGAAGTAAATCCGAGCCGGCAACCATCATGTCCGCCTATAAAGGAGTTTCAACCCTGAGAATGGCGATACTATCGATTACAAACATTAGTTGATCGTTTATGCGGCGGGTTGAAATTTAGCAAATTGGCCGATCAATCTTGGTTTGAGCAAGATTCTATTGATTTAAGTTATTCTATTTTAGAGGAATAACATTTACGGCCTGAATGGATTTCTGACTGCCGTAGCCCTTGAGCACGCCGATGACGGGCGACACATCCGAATAATCGCGGCCATAGGCCACGACGATGTGATCGGTGCCGGCGGGCATGTTGTTGGTCGGATCGAGCTCGATCCAGCCGGTCGTCTCGCCGCACCAGACGCGCACCCACGCGTGCATGGCGTCGGCGCCTTCCAGTCTTTCCTTGCCGGGTGGCGGAATGGTGCGCAGGAAGCCGCTGACATAGCCCGCAGGAATGCCGAGGCTGCGCAGCGCGATGATCATCACATGCGAAAAATCCTGGCAGACGCCGCGCTTGAGGCGGAAGGCTTCCTTCGGCGTGGTGTCCACCGTCGTCGCCTCGGGATCGTAGACGAAGTCCTTGTGTATCTGCGAGCAGACCGCGTGGGCGATCTGCAGGGTCGTCAGATTGGTTGATTTCCACTGCTTGCCGTAATCTGCGATCTCCCTCGTATCGGGCAGACGCGGGCTGTTGCCGAGGAAATGGTGAGGGGAGGAAGGATCGACCGACCAGCAGTCGTCGATCTCTTCAGGCAGCTTCGCAAGCAGCGGCGAGAAGTCCGCCCCGACCGGCTGGCTTTCCACCTGGACGCGTGCCTGCATGCGGATGTCGAGCCTTTCATGCGGATCGCGCACCAGGATCGAGGTTGCCGGATGCTGGAAGAAATCCGTGAAGTTCGATTGCTCGTCCGGGCTTGGAGTTATTTTCACCGAGCCGGCGATCAGCCGCTGCCGATCGGGCAGGGAAAGCGGCATGACGCGCAAAATATGCCGAGCGCCGCTCGCCGGCACGTCGTAGATATAGCCCATGTGAAGCGAAAGGTCGTAGAGCATCACGTCATCCGAGATAGGTGCGTGCCAGCAGGTCGGAAAGCCGCTCCAGTTCGCGTGCCAGCTGCTGGTAGACTTCGACGGTCATCGTTTCGGGCGTCATCACGGCTAGGCCCGAATGCAGCCGCATGGCCTCGCGGTAGAAGGGCGACATCTGGCCGTTGACGAAGGCATTCGGCAGTTGCTCGACCTCGCGGTGGATCTCGTTCATCTGGAAGAGGATCGAGCGCGGGTTGAGGGGATCGAGCGCCAGAAGATCCGTCACAGTCAGGCGGGCGGTATTGACGTTGTAGCGGCGGCGATGGGTCATGACGCTGTCGCCGATTTCCAGCAGCATATCGAGGGCGCCGTCGGGCGCATCAGGGCCGGACATATGGCCGAGAAGCCTTGTCATGTGCAGGCCGCGCTCGATATAGCGGCCGAGCGACAGGAAGCGCCAGCCGGTGAAGCGGTACATGTTCTCGTGTACGAGCCCGGCAAAGCCTGCGAGCTTGCGCAGCAGGATCGTCATGGCATGGCTGGCATCGTCACCATGCTTGACCCTTTCCTTGAAGCGTCGCGCGGTCTTGGCGAGGTCGTTCAGCGCGAGCCAGCCATCCGGCGAAAACCGGTCGCGGATATTGCTGGCCGAGTAAACCGCACTATCGATGTTGCGAACCAGGTTTTCGGGCACTGCTTCCTGAGTATCGATGTCGATGGCGGCGAGATAGGCGCTGACATCGGCAAGCAGCGGCTGGTTCGGATCAGCCGCTTCGGCGAAACGCCCGTGCCAGGCGCGCAGGATGCGCAGGGCGCCCTCGGCGCGCTCGATATAGCGGCCAAGCCAGAAGAGGTTGTCGGCGGCCCGGCTCGGAAGACTGCCCGGCATGTTTCGGGTGAAGGTCTCTTCGGCCGGCAGCAGCGTGTGTGCCTCGACGGGCTTGTCGGAGACGATCCAGACATCGGCGGCCGAGCCGCCGGCCTGCATGGCAATCGCCGCGACATCGTCGCCGCTGCCGATGCGAGCGAAGCCGCCGGGCATGATCTGCCAGCCGTTTTCCGTGCGGGCGGCGAAGACACGTAGGCTCATCGGCCGTGGCGTCAGCTTGCCGTTGACCCAGGCCGGTGTGGTCGAAAGTGTCACGACCTCCTGGCCGACCAGCTTATGGCCTTCGGTCGCCAGCCAGTCCGCAATCGAATCGCGGGCGGTGCTGCGCAATGTCGAGCCCAGCACCGATTGGCCGTTGTCGTCGAAGAAGGGCATGCGGGAATAGGCCGGGCCGATGACCATCTTCTCGATATTGGCCGCGACATGTTCGCGCTCGCTCTTCTGGCCGCACCACCAGGTCGCGATCGAGGGCAGCTTCAGTTCCTCGCCGCGCAGATGCCGGCAGATGGTCGGCATGAAAGCGAGCAAAGCGCGTGTCTCGAGAATACCGGAGCCGAGCGCGTTGACGATGGTCACCGTTTGCGCCCGCAGCGCCTCCACCATGCCGGGCGTGCCGATATGGGATTGCTGATTGAGCTCCAGCGGATCGGCGTAAGCCGCGTCGAGGCGACGCCAGAGCACGCTGATCGGCCGCAGGCCTGCGACGGTGCGCACCATCAGCCGATCGTTGACGACGGTGATGTCTTCGCCTTCGAGCAGCATGAAGCCGAGGTAGCGGGCGATATAGGCGTGCTCGTAATAGGTTTCGTTAGCCGGTCCCGGCGTCAGGACGGCGACGCGGCCTTCGCCGCTGCGCTTGCCACCCAGGAGGGCATCGCGAAAAGCGCCGAAAAAGGAGGCGAGGCGATGGACCTTGGTTTCGGCATAGATATCCGAAAAGGCGCGGGTGGTGGCGACTCGGGTTTCCAGTGCGAAGCCAGCGCCGGATGGCGCCTGCGCGCGGTCGGCCAGCACCCACCAGTTGCCATCCGGACCGCGGCCGACTTCGAAAGCCAGGAAATGCAGATAATGACCGCTTGCCGGCTTGATGCCGACGAGCGGGCGTAGGAACTCCGGATTGGCGGCGATCAGGGCCGGCGGCAGCAGTCCTTCGCCGACCAGCCGGCTGTCGCCATAAATGTCCGCGATGATCGATTCCAACAGATCGGCACGCTGCTGCAGGCCTTCGGAGAGCGCCTGCCATTCGCGCTCGTCGATAAGCACCGGGATATGCGAGATCGGCCAGCCGCGTTCGCTGATCCCGGTCGTCCCATAGGCTCGATAGAAAACACCGGCATCGCGAAGATAGCGGTCGGCGCGGGCGAAGCGCTCGGCCAGCTCCTCTTCCGTCATGCGCATCAGCGCCGACAGGAAGTTTTGCCAGACGGGGCGGACGGCGCCTTTGTTGTCGACCATTTCATCCGCGACGCCGGGCAGGGGACGATAGGCAAAGGCCGAATCGTTGCCGATACCGGTCTTTACCTCATCCCGTCGTTCCGTCGCCGGTTTTCTACCCATGCACAGTCTCGTTTCAAATTCCCGCCGGACGCCTGAGGTCGAGCGTCAGCGGGAATTCCACCGATGCAGTCTCCGGTCTTACGGCATAGCCACCTGCTGTATGCCCCCAAGGCTCGAAACGCGCAAGACGTCGCGCCTCCGCCTCGTTGCCATTGACGGGAAAGGTGTCGTAGTTGCGGCCACCGGGATGGGCGACATGGTAGATGCAGCCGCCGATCGAGCGGCGCGACCATGTATCGTAGATATCGAAGGTCAGCGGCGTGTCGATGGGGAGCACCGGATGCAGGCCCGAGGCCGGATGCCATGCCTTGTAGCGCACGCCGGCGACCGAGACACCAGCCATTCCTGCCGGCGTCAGCGGCACGGGGCGGCCGTTGCAGGTCACCGTATAGCGCGAAGGATTGGAGGTTTCGAAGCGAACCTGCAGGCGCTCGACCGATGAATCGACGTAGCGTACGGTGCCGCCGATCGCGCCTTCTTCGCCCAGCACATGCCACGGCTCCAACGCCTGGCGCAGCTCCAGCTTGCTGCCCTCGTATTCGACTTCGCCGCAGAAGGGGAAGCGGAACTCGAGCTGCGCCTGGAACCATTCCGGCCGCAGGTCGAAGCCATTTTCACGGAGATCGGCGAGCACGTCGAGGAAATCTTGCCAGATATAATGCGGCAGCATGAAGCGATCGTGCAGCGTCGTGCCCCAGCGCACGAATCGGCCATCGATCGGATTGCGCCAGAAGCGAGCAATCAGCGCGCGCACCAGCAATTGCTGGGCAAGGCTCATACGGGCATTCGGCGGCATTTCGAAGCCGCGGAATTCGACAAGGCCAAGCCGCCCCGTTGGTCCATCAGGCGAGAACAGCTTGTCGATGCAGATTTCCGAGCGGTGGGTGTTGCCGGTGACATCGGTCAGCAGATTGCGGAAGAGCCGGTCCACCAGCCACGGGAGCGGCTGCAGCCCGCGACCCGGCGCCGGCACCTGGGCCAGCGCGATTTCCAGCTCGTAGAGGCTGTCATGGCGTGCTTCGTCGATGCGCGGGGCCTGGCTGGTCGGGCCGATGAACAAGCCGGAAAAGAGATAGGAGAGAGAAGGGTGGCGTTGCCAATGTAGCACCAGGCTCTTCAATACGTCGGGACGGCGCAGGAAGGGGCTGTCGCTCGGATTGGCGCCGCCGACGACGACATGGTTGCCGCCGCCGGTGCCGGTGTGACGGCCATCGATCAGGAACTTGTCGGTACCGAGACGCGTTTGCCGTGCCTCCTCATAAACCGCCGTGGTAATGTCAACGCACTCCTGCCAGTTCGATGCGGGATGGACGTTGACCTCGATGACGCCGGGATCGGGTGCGACGCGGATGACGTTGATGCGCTCGTCCTGCGGCGGCGAGTAGCCCTCGATATGCACCGGCAGCCCGAGATTGGCGGCTGCATTCTCCGCGGCGGCCAGCAATTCGAGATAGTGCTCGATTCGTTCGACAGGCGGCATGAACACGCAAAGCCGGCCGTCGCGCGGTTCGACCGAGATCGCCGTACGCACTGCACCGCCGATCTCACCGAGTGTCTGCTCGATGCGCGATTGCGAACTCTCGTCGGCGTGGAATGAGGCTTCCGGCATTGCACGGCCTGCTGGCACGACGACATCTGGCAAGGGTACGCGCGGGACGGACGGATCGGCGGTATGGATATAGGGATAGTGCGACGGAGGCACATAGGGCAGTGTGCCGAGAGGAAGGCGGTATCCGACCGGCGAATCGCCTGGCACCAGGAAAATCTTGCCGCGACGCGTTCGCCACTTTTCGCTGACCCAACGCGTGGCACCGGCACGGGCGTTCCATGCTTGTACCGGTAGAATATAGCCAGTCGCGGTGGTCAGGCCGCGCTCGAAGACACGGGCGATACGGCTGCGCTCCTCGGGGTCCTTCAATTTCGAATTGGAGGGATCGACATTTTCAGGCAGGCTGCCTTCCTTGATGATCCATTCGGCCGGGTCTTCGTAGGCCGGCTGCACCATTTCCGGCTCGATGCCCAATTCCCCGGCGATCGCGTTGAGAAGCTTGCCGGCATCGTCCGCACCCACGCCGGTTCTCGCTGTCTCTTCGGCGATCAAGGCGGGATTTTGCCAAACGGGCTTTCCGTCTTTGCGCCAGTAAAGAGAGAAGGTCCAGCGCGGTAGGCTTTCGCCCGGATACCATTTGCCCTGGCCGTAGTGCAGGAAGCCGCCGGGCGCGAAGCGCTCGCGCAGGCGGCGGATCAGCTGATCCGCCATGTCGCGCTTGGTCGGGCCGACGGCGGCGGTGTTCCATTCCTCCGACTGGAAATCGTCGATCGAAATGAAGGTCGGCTCGCCGCCCATGGTCAGGCGCACATCGTCTTCCCTCAGGATCGCGTCGACCTTTTCGCCGAGTGCATTCAAGGCATCCCAGCTTTCGTCGGAGAAGGGCTTGGTGATGCGCGGATGCTCGGCGACGCGCGCGACCTTCATTCCGAAATCGAATTCCGTCTTGGCCTCGCCGAAATAGCCGCCGGAGATCGGCGCGGCATTGCGGTAATGCGGCGTGGCGGCCAGCGGAATATGACTTTCGCCGGTCAGCAGGCCGGAGGTCGGGTCGAGGCCGACCCAGCCGGCGCCGGGAAGATAGACTTCGGCCCAGGCATGCAGGTCGGTGAAATCGACCTCCGTGCCCGAGGGGCCGTCGAGCGCTTTGAGGTCGGGTGTGAGCTGGATGAGGTAGCCGGAGACGAAGCGGGCGGCGAGGCCGAGGTGACGCAGCACCTGAACGAGCAGCCAGCTCGTATCGCGGCAGGAGCCCTTGGCGGTCTCCAGCGTCTCCTCGGGCGTCTGCACGCCGGCTTCCATGCGGATGACATAGCCGATCTCTTGCTGCAGGCGCGTATTGAGGCCGACGATCATATCGACGGTCTTTTGTTCCGAGCGATCGAGCGTGGCGAGGAAGGCTTTCAGCCTGGGGCCGGGCTCCTCCGGCTTCATGTAGATGGAAAGATCTTCACGGATGGTCTCGGGGTAGCCGAAGGGCCATTGCGTCGCTTCCTCTTCGACGAAGAAGTCGAAGGGATTGTAGACCGTCATGTCGGCGACGAGATCGACCTCGATCTTCAGCTCCGTCACCGGATCGGGAAAGACGAAGCGGGCGAGGTAATTGCCGTAGGGATCTTGCTGCAGGTTCACGAAATGGTTCGACGGCGTGACCTTCAGCGAATGGCTCAGCACGCGGGTCTTGGAATGCGAGGCGGGTTTCAGGCGGATGATCTGGGGGCCGAGGCGGACCGGATTGTCGTATTTATAGTGGGTGAGATGATAGATGCTTGCCTTGATCGCCATATGTCTCTTCGCCTAGCCCGCATCGTTGTGCGGTGATTGCTGTTCCCGCGGCCAGTGTGTGCAATGCAGCGAAAGAAAGCAAGGCGTCTCTCGGCGCTTCAAGAGCTCCCGCCGTGCGCCGCCAAAACAAAAACGGCGAGCTTTTTGCCCGCCGTTTTGAAAACTCGATCCGGTTGTTGCAATCAGCTTCTGCCGAACTCGTCGACGAGACGGATGATATCGTCTTCGCCGAGATAGGAGCCGGTCTGTACTTCGATGAGCTCCAGCAGGATCTTGCCTGGATTGGCCAGGCGATGCACTTCGCCGAGCGGGATATAGATCGATTCGTTTTCGCGCAGCATCTGCACATTCTCGCCGACCGTCACTTCGGCCGTGCCCTTGACGACGATCCAGTGCTCGGAGCGATGATGATGCTTCTGCAGCGACAGCTTCTTGCCCGGTAGCACGAAGATACGCTTCACCTGGAAGCGTTCGCCGTTCAGCACCGATGTATAGCCGCCCCAGGGGCGATAGGAGGTCGGATGCGTCTCGGTGAGCTTGGCAGTCTTCTTCTCGCTTGCCAGCAGCTTGACGAGCTTGCCGACTTCCTGGCTATCCTTGAGATGGCCGACATAGACGGCGTCTTCGCTGGCAATGACGGCGACGTCCTCAAGCCCCTGTACGGCGACATGCAGGCTGTGCGACATGACGAGCGAATTCTTCGTGTTGACCAGCGTTGTGGCGCCCGCCGACACGTTGCCGCTTTCGTCACGGCTGCCGACTTTCCACACCGCATCCCAGCTGCCGAGATCGGACCAGGTGAAAGGCGAGGGAACGACGGCGGCATTGGCCGTCTTTTCCATGAGCGCGTAGTCGATGGAGATGTTGGGGCTCTTTGCGAAATGATCGGCGTCCAGGCGGGTGAAATCGAGGTCGCGCGTCGATTTGGACACCGCCTTGCTGGCAGCCTTTTCGACGTCGGGCGCAAACTCCTTCATTTCGGCCAGAAGCTGGGAAGCCGAGAACATGAACATGCCCGAGTTCCAGTAGAAGCTGCCGCTGGCAACCATCTCCTGGGCTTTGTCCAGTGCCGGTTTTTCGACGAAACACTTGACGGCATGGGCGCCGGTCGGGAGTGCCTTGCCGCTTTCGATGTAGCCGTAGCCGGTTGCAGGCTCCGTCGGCTTGATGCCGAAGGTGACGAGTTTGCCCTGCAGTGCCGTGTCGCGCGCCAGACGGACGCAATCGTAATAGGTCGTATTGGCATCGATCTCATAGTCGGAGCCGAGGACGTGCATGATCGCGTCCTTGCCGAAAAGCTCGGTGACGAGCGCGGCGGCGGCGGCAACGGCGGCAGCCGTATTGCGGGCGACCGGCTCCAGCAGCACCGCCGCCAGTTTCAAGTCGAGCTCGCGCGCCTGCTCTGCGACGAGGAAACGAAACTCCTCATTGGTGAGAACGATCGGCGCTTCGTAGAGCTCGGGATCGGCCACCCGCTCCAAAGTGTTCTGAAACAGCGTCCTGTCGCCGATGAACTGGATGAATTGCTTCGGGGCAGATGCGCGCGATAGCGGCCAAAGCCGCGTGCCCTTGCCCCCTGCCATGATCACTGGAACGATTTTGGCTGCCATATTGCCTCTCCTGGATACTACATTCGAGAGCCGCCCGCAAAGATACGCAACCACTGCGTTTCCTGCTTATGCTCCTTGGACAACTTCAATCGCCATTGCGATATTTTTGCACAAAACGCTAGCGCTAATGTGTCGTGAGCGTAAACATTCGGCGATCTTGGCGCGGAAATTCCAAGGAAAGTCTGTCGCTGGCACCTTTCTCGCAAAAGGCAGCCACGGATCTTCGAGCCGCGGCTGTTTCTTCGCGGCCTATGCCTCCGCCCGATCCCGCTGCTTATCTTGCGCCGCCGCATGGTTGATGCCGTTGCGCCTGTTGTAGCGGATCGACGACCAGAGCGAGATGCCGATCAAAGCTGCGCCGCCGAGGCCGGTGAGGACTTCGGGGATATGCATCAGTGTTTGCATATACATGATCACCGAAAGGATCAGGATGGCGTAGAAGGCGCCATGCTCCAGGTAGCGGTAATGGGCGAGCGTACCTTTCTCCACCAGCATGATCGTCATGGAGCGGACATACATCGCGCCGATGCCGAGGCCGATGGCGATGATGAAGAGGTTCTGGGTGAGAGCGAAAGCGCCGATGACGCCGTCGAAGGAGAAGCTGGCATCGAGGATTTCGAGATAGAGAAAAGCGCCGAAGCCGCCCCTTGCCGCCGCGCTCATGGTTTGCTGCGAGGCATCCAGAAAGCCAGCGAGAACCTCCACGAGCAGGAAGGTCAGAAGGCCGTAGATTGCGGCATGCAGGAAAGCCGTGGCATCATCACCGTCCAGTATGGAGGTGAAGACGAGAATGAGGATCAGCACGAAGGCGATTTCGACGCCCTTGACGGTGGCAAAATGCGCCATCCGCTTTTCGATGAAGCCGATCCAGTGCACGTCCTTTTCGTAATTGAAAAAGTAGGTGAGGCCGACCATCATCAGGAAGGTGCCGCCGAAGGCGGCGATGGGCAGGTGCGCAGCCTGCATGATCTCGGCATATTGCTCGGGCTTTGCGGCCGCAAGTTTCAGCGCTTCCCATGGATTGATCCATGCCGCGATGGCGACGATTGCCAGCGGAAAGATGATGCGCATGCCGAAGACGGCGATGATGATGCCCCAGGTCAGGAAGCGATGCTGCCAGACCGGGGTCATTTCCTTGAGCTTGTTGGCATTGACGATGGCATTGTCGAAGGAGAGCGAGATCTCCAGCACGGCAAGGACCGTGCAGATGAAGAAGGCCGTGGCGAGGCCACCGAAGGTGCCGGTGGTATTCCAGCCGAGCAGGCCACCGAGGACAAGACCGCCGACGGTGGCGGCAAATGCCCAGCCGAAATAGCCGAGCACGGATTTTGAGGCGATCGGCGAGGTCATGGGGACACCTCGCTGTAAAATGAATGGGTACGCGCGGATTGCGCGCATAGCCGCATACCGAAGACGGCATGCGGGCGAGGCATGGTCAAGCTGATCATGGAAAGAAGTCCGCCGGCTCATCTGCAGGCGGTACCGACATCGCGAGAGCGCCGTGAAAACTCTCGCCAGAGGGGCCCGGCACCAAAGTTCAATCCGCCGCCGATGTCAGAGAGGCGCGGAGATGATCAATAGTTAATGAAGTCGCGACGCAGGTCAAGGGTTGAATCAGCCGTCGTCACGATTGCTCCCGCCAATTGAAATTTGGGAACCAAACCGACAAAGGCTGCGTTTGCCTTTCAAGCATGTTTGTGCCGCCCGTCGGCGGATTTATCGTCTCGATCAACGATAGACAGGAGAAGCTCTCATGAGCCCGACCCCCACTTCCAATTATAGCAAAGGGCAAGCGAAAAAGCCGGAATTGACCGATCGGCAGAAGAAGGCTCGCCCGAATACGCTGCGTCAAGCACAGGTCTTGCCGCCGCATCATGTAGATCTGACGCTGCAGCCGGTGACGCACGAGGAGGTGCATGTCCCGGCCCATGTCAACGGTGCAGATCTGTCACGCGAAGCACCGGCTGGTACCAGTCACGGGCATAAGCCGAAGAGCGGCCAGCGGCATTAACGCGGGCCTGCGCCGTATGCCAAAACCATGATCATTTGTGGCGGGGTGTCTTGCCGTCAGAGGTGAAGCTGCCGTTGAAGCTCATTTCGGTCGATTTCGCGGAGCATTCGATGGCAACCGGCTTGCCGGCATAGGGGTTGGCAAAGGTGCAGGCGCCCTTTGCCGGGACTTGATTCGATATATTGTTGCCGGCTCCCGTCGCGATAACCTCAATCGGCAATTGCGCGGTGCCTTTCTGGCTGCCGGGCTTGATGCCTTTCCCATTGCCGCGGAAGGCGAGCATTTTGCCGCCGGATGTGAAAATGAAAGTCACGGAGCCGTCGGGTGCAGTGACGCTGGCGAGTTCTGCCTTACATCCCTTTGAGGCATCGAATTTGCCGACCACGAGCTTGGAGCATTTTCCGCTGACGACGGTAGCACCCTGTGCCGGAAAATTCTCGACGGTAGCAGCTGCGGCCTGTGTAGCGACCAGCGCCGTGAATCCAAAAGCAATGCCTGCGAATCGCATAAGAGGGGCTCCTTTCAAGCCCCTGCAGATTCGCCGATCAAAATGTGGCAGTCAACCCGAAGCGGTGCACAAGTCCGAAACCACAGACGGCGCCCGGACTTAGGCCGGGCACGTCAGAGCCTGATGTGAGAATGCCGCTGTCGTAAGGTCGCCGCAGCCGTTGTGCGCCTCAATGTTGTTGCGCCGGTTCCGGAACAAGCGAGCCGATCAACTGCAGCAGAGCATTCTGGCGATTGCCGCCGCCGGCCAGGAATTCATAAAGGGTCATGCTCTTCTCGCTGCCGCCGTCGACGACATAATCCGCCTGGCGGATGACGTAGACCTCACCGCTTTCGGTATCGCGGGCGAGATGGAACATATATTCGTCGCCGTTGGACTTATGGTTTTTGTAGAACTGCCGCTTCACCACCGTCATCTCGTCCTCCCGTATGATCGATGCGCTGATATGACAGTAGGATGACGGCGAGGCCGGAAGTCAAGCGGCTTGTGGCGGGAAGTTGTGTCGCAGGGTTCGCACCGGCTGCGATGGCCGCGAACATCAGCATGTGATTGGATATCTTTCAAAAGGCTACTATTCTCGACCTGCGCTCGAATTTTTCGAGACGCGGCAAGTTGGAGATCGAAGCACATGAGAATGATGTTAGCGCTGGGTGCGATTTTGAGCCTGGCATGCGTCTCCGCCGGCGAGGCGCCTTCAAACTATCAGACCTATCACGGCATTCGCGCCGACGCCGACCCGGTGGTGCTGGCAACATACGAGAGGGTTCTCGATCGTTGCGAGCCCGAAGCCTATTCCTGGCGGCGCGGATCGCCGGATCCAGACAGTACGTTCTACTGGCTCGCCTTGAGAAATTGTCTCTACCGCCACGGCTTCGTGGATCGTGGCGCCTATGCCTACCCCACGACGGCGGTATTCCGACATATTCTGGAGCAATGACGGCCGACGAACGGTTGCGGTCTTGCGGAACATTTGCCGATGCAAAAACCTTCGCGATATACGCAGGCCTAGTCGGGCGGGAGGAAATGAAAAAGGCCTTTCGATTTCTCGAAAGGCCTTGCTTTTCAGCGAATTAGGATGGTGGGCGTGACAAGGATCGAACTTGTGACCCCTACGATGTCAACGTAGTGCTCTCCCGCTGAGCTACACGCCCATCCGATGGCGGCGCATAGATCACAAAACCTTGGTCGCCGTCAATAGGCTTTTTTTCGGTTTTGTGACGCGGCCGCCGAAAGCCTTATGCGGCAAGGAGTTTGTTGACTTCGTCAACGAGTTCGCGGAGGTGGAAAGGCTTGGAAAGAACCTTGGCATCCTTCGGCGCCTTCGAATCGGGGTTCAAGGCGACAGCGGCAAAACCGGTGATGAACATCACTTTCAGGTCGGGGTCGAGCTCGGTGGCGCGCCGCGCCAGCTCGATGCCGTCCATCTCGGGCATGACGATGTCGGTCAAAAGCAGCGAGAACGGCTCTTCGCGCAGCCTGTCGTAAGCGCTTGCTCCATTGTCGAAGGACAAGACCTTGTAGCCGGCTTTTTCGAGTGCCTTCACGAGAAAGCGACGCATGTCGTTGTCGTCTTCGGCAAGAAGTATCTTCTGGGTCATCATCTCTATCGCTAATCAATCTTGTCTTGTTGGACTCGTCCAACGTTTAGGGTAGCGCCGCGCCGTAAACAAGCCGTGAATGGTCAGCCAAAACGCGTCATTCCGACATTTGTTCGAAACGCAAGTGCGTTCCCCGAAAACGCCTTGCGTTTCCGCTGACGAGGTATCCGGAGATTTCGAATACGGCGCTTTGGATTAAGGCCATTTCGGTCAAGTTACTATGGACTTGCGGTCATGCAACTGGCAACATGATTGCTGCGACAAGTTGTTGATATGGTAAAGACGTTGATGTCCGCGGAAATGCGCAGTTTTGAGATTTTCGAGGTGTTGGAGCCTGCTTCCCAGACCATCCCGTTTGTCTACAGCTCGCCTCATAGCGGTCGCATCTACCCCCCCGATTTCATCGCTCAATCCCGCCTGCAGGGCATCGCTATCCGCCGCTCAGAGGATCACTACGTCGATGAGCTCTTTTCGGCGGCGAGTTCTCTTGGCGCGCCGTTGCTCTTTGCCAATTTTCCGCGTGCGTACATCGATGTGAATCGCGAGCCCTATGAGCTCGATCCGCGCATGTTCGACGGCGCTTTGCCATCCTACGCCAATATCAATTCGCTGCGGGTCGCCGGCGGGCTTGGCACGATTCCGCGAATCGTCGCCGAGAATATGGAGATCTATGCGCGCCGTGTGCCGGTGGAGGATGCATTGCGGCGCATCGACACCATC
This sequence comes from Hyphomicrobiales bacterium, assembly GCA_900468625.1. Lineage (GTDB taxonomy): Bacteria > Pseudomonadota > Alphaproteobacteria > Rhizobiales > Rhizobiaceae > Rhizobium. The sequence continues at coordinate 332,517 of UBUL01000001.1, read as the reverse complement.
TACAAGCCCTATCATGCCACGCTTCGGCGGCTGATCGCGCGCACTCATGTCAAATTCGGTTTCGGCGTGCTGGTCGATTGCCATTCCATGCCAGGCAATATCCGCATAGCCGGCAGCAATATGCGACCCGATTTCATCCTCGGCGATCGCTATGGCACGAGCGCCTCGGCCGAGCTGTCGCGCGCCGCCATGCAGATCCTCGAGGAGCTCGGCTTCAATGCGGTGCGTAACAAGCCTTACGCCGGAGGCTTCATTACCGAACACTACGGCCGCCCCTCCCGCGGGCTGCATGCCCTGCAGATCGAGGTCAACCGCTCTCTCTATGTCGACGAGACGACGCTCGAGAAACGTCCGGATTTCGACAAGGTCGCTGCCGGCATCACGCTCTTCATGAAGCGCATGGCCGAGCATGTGGAGTCCTATACGGGCGATCCGGCACTGGCTGCGGAGTAGGGCAAAGCCTCTTCGCCCCGCAGAGGCGGGGAGAAGGCTGGGCGAGACATTGAGCAGGGCGAAATGTCGACACCTCGGATGAGGGGCTGTCTCGGAACTTTCAGAGCGAACAGAAGCCGTCGAATCGCTTGGCTGTAGTGATGGTCGGGCGTGTTTGTCGCTGCCGCATCATCGTGCCCGGCCCCTTGCTTTGACCGTCTACCTGCAAGCGGGGCGAGGGGATGGCCCCAACAAAAAAAGAACCGCGCTTGTGGCGCGGCTAAGTCTAGGGAGGAAACACCCAAGGAGGGTATTTACAGTCAGAAGACTGTAGTTGCATGTTGCTGCCGCACTGCACAAATGTCAAGCATTTTATTGCGGTGCAAAATATTTAGGCATATTCGAAAATCCTGCCTGATCGGCAGGCATTCCGCCTGCCGCGTCATCATCCGGTTTGCTTCAAGGCCCATATGGGTTATGACATCGCTCATCCCGCCATTTACCCGGATTGACCATGCTTCCTGATCGCTCGTTCTTCTATCGTCTTGCCGAAGTGGCCAAGGCCGAAACATTGCCGCGCTTCCGGGCCGGCATCGACGTGGTCAACAAGGAAGCCAAGGGCTTTGATCCGGTGACGGAAGGCGATCGCGCCGCCGAAGAGGCGATTCGCGCATTGATCGAGGCCGAGTTCCCCGATCACGGTATCCTGGGCGAGGAGCATGGCAATGTCGGGCTCGACCGGGAGCATGTCTGGGTGATCGACCCGATCGACGGCACGCGCGCCTTCATCTCGGGCGTTCCCGTCTGGGGCACGCTGATCGGCCTGCAGAAGAACGGCCGCGCCACCATGGGGATGATCGACCAGCCCTTTACCGGCGAGCGCTATTTCGCCGACGGCAATGGCGCCACCTATTCCGGTCCTGACGGCGAAAGGCGGCTGCAGGTCCGCGATTGCGGCAGCCTCTCGAACGCAACTCTTTTCACCACCTCGCCGCATCTCTTCCTCGGCGAGGAGCTTGCCAAATATCGCGAAATCGAGAACCAGGTCCGGCTCTTCCGTTATGGCTGCGATTGCTACGCCTATGCGCTGCTGGCCGCAGGCCATATCGACCTCGTCATCGAGAATTCGCTGAAGCCCTATGACGTCGGCGGCATCATTCCGGTCGTCGAGCAGGCCGGCGGCATCATGACCACCTGGGATGGCGGCCGCCCCGAAATAGGCGGAACGATCATCGCAGCCGGCAGCCGCACGGTTTACGAGCAGGCTCTGGCTGTGCTGTCTCGCTGAGATCAGGCTTCCGCTTCGATCTCGTAGGCATTGGTTTCAGCATCGCTGCCGGGGATGAAGGCATGGATCGCGGCCAGCGCCTGATTACGGTAGATATCCCGTTCCTGCAGGATTTCATGCTTGGCGCCGTGGACAGGTACGAGCTGTGCCGCGCGAAAATAGCGAGATAGCCGCTCCTGATCGGCATAGGGTACCACGCCGTCCCGCGTCGGCGCGATCAGCACCGTCGGGATCTGAATCGAAAACAGATGTTCGGGCATGTTGACCTGTCCGATCGCCCGCAAGGCCTGCGATAGCCAGCGTGCCGTCGGCGGCCCCAGGCAAAGCTGCGGGTAGGCAGTGCTGATACCGACGTTGCGCCGGTAGCGTTGCTCGTCCGTCGTCAGAGGATTCTCGGCAAATGGCCTTTCCTTGAACTTCTTGCTGAATTGCATGCGGCCAAGACCGATGCCGCTGACGGCACCGGAGAGGAGGCGGATAAAGCCCGGCGAGGCGCCGTGACCGGTAAGGCCGATAAAGGGGGCCGACAGCACCATGCGGTCGATGCGGCTTGCAAGCCTCGGCGCGGCAGACAGGGCAATCAGTCCGCCCGTCGAATGGGCGAGGAGAAAAAAAGGCAGGCGCGTATCCGGCAGGACGATCTTGTCGAGGAAGGCCGTCAGGTCGCGCTCATAATCGGAAAAGTGCCGGATGTGGCCGCGCAAAGGGTCTCTCAGCAGTCGCTCCGATCCGCCCTGGCCGCGCAGATCGAAGGTCGCTACCCAAAGGCCCCTCCCTGTAAGGTCGCGGATCGTCTCGTAATATTTCTCGATGAATTCGTTACGGCCCTGCAGCAGCACGACCGTTCCCTTGGCGACCGGCTGCTCGCAGCGAAAGACGGCATAGCGCAGCTTGCGTGCGTCGAAACTTTCAAAGAAGCCTTCGGTACGGTTTTCCGGCACCGGATTGTCCGCGGTGGAATAGAGGATCGAATCCATGACGGTGTCGCGCCTCGCTGACCAATGTCTCATCTCAAGGGGATAGCGCAGGCGGGGGGAATTGCAACAGGTTTGTTGTCTTTTGTCCGGAGGGTGCGTGCAAGGACCGACGCCATGAAGATCGTCCACATCAGCTCTTCGGCGCCGTGCCGCGTCGCTCCAGCGCGGTCTTGCGGATGATATCGGCGATCTCCGGGCTGCTGCTCGACAGCATCTGGAAATCCGATGAATAGAGCGACAGCAGCGAGACTTCGGTCGCGGCGCTGACGGTTGCAGACCGGGGCTCGCCGGTGATCAGCGCCATCTCCCCGAAGAAGCTGCCGGAGCCGAGTTCCACCGGGGTCGGCGTGGCGACGCTGACGCGGCCTTCGACGATGAAATACATCTGGTCGCCGGCCTCGCCCTTGCGGCAGATAATGCCGCCGGCCGGCACGACGCGAGGTCTCAGCGCCCGTACGATCTCGATGAGGGCGCCCGAACCGAGCTTCTGAAACAGCGGCACTCCCGCCACCAGCTGCCAGTTGCGCACGAAGTCCTGACGGCGAACCTCTTCATAGAAGCCGGTGGCGAGAATGCCGGCCCATAGGGCAAAGATGCCGATCCCGCACATCATGACCAGCCCGGCAAGGACGCGGCCGGCGAAACTTTGCGGAATCTCGTCGCCATAGCCCGTCGTCGACAGCGTCGTCACAGCCCACCACATCGCGAGGGGAATGCTGCCAAACTTGTCGGGCTGGACGTCGCGCTCGATGATGTAAGCGGCAAGCGCTGCGGCGAACAGAACGATGCCGAAGATCGAGGTGACGCCGATCAGGTTGCGTGCTTCCTTGGTCAGGACCCTGCCCAGCAGCCGGAAGAAGGTCGAGCCGCGCAGCGGCTTCAAAAGCCAGATGGCGCAATAGAGGCTTTGATCACGCCCGCGGATGAGAAGGAATGCGGCCAGAGGGACCAGCACGGCCAGCACGTCGACGGCAATTTCCGGTGCCCTGCCGCGAACGTCTTTTGCGCGATGTATGACCAGCGTCTCGATCAATTGCAGAACATAGACGGCCCAGACGCCGGCAAGCAGGACTTCCAGGATGAACCTTGTCTGTTCGGCTATGTCGGGCGCCGTAAGCACCGCCACTATCAGCAGACCAATGACTGCCAGCAATACATTCAGCGACGAGGAAATCTTCGAGAAAGAGAGCGCCGACATTCAATACCCCCAGGCAATACCCGGGGGCGGGCCGCCACTTGCCTGAGAATAGGATGGCTTCGATCCAAACGTAAAGAGGCGCATGGGCGCGCTGTCTCCCCGATACCGTACCTGGCATCCGTGCCTTGTGCCGCTATCGCTGGCCGACCCCAAGCGGAAAACCCTTGAAGGGCTTGATTTCTTTCAGCACGAAGGTCGTCTGCATTTCCTTGATACGCGGCAGACGGCGAACGACGGCCATGGCAAAATCGGCATAGCTGTCGAGATCGGCGGCCACGACCTGCAGCAGGAAATCCGCGTCTCCGGCGATGCTGTAGCAGGCGACGACCTCGCTGAGCTTCAGCACGTCGCGGGAGAATTCTTCTGCTTCCGCCTCGCTGTGGCTGTCGATCTTGACCCGGATGAAGGCAAGGACGCCGAGGCCGATCTGACGCCGGTCGAGGGTGGCCGTATAGCCTTGGATCACGCCGGTTTCCTCGAGCTGGCGCACGCGCCGCCAGCACGGCGAGGTCGAGAGCCCGACTTCGGATGAAAGCGCCTGGTTGGTCAGGCGTCCGTCCTTTTGCAGGGCGTTGAGAATTTTCAGGTCGATGGGCTCTAGGGCAGAAGGCATATATGACTCGAATATCGATCTATACCGGTAGCTTCTACCTAATATCATCGATTTCTGGCAATGAAAGGTAGGAATATCCACAACGTTGGAGATACTCTGCGAGCCAACGTGACAAAAGCAAAGGTTTTCCATGCTTCCCGACATCCGTCTCGCCATTGTCATCAATCCGGCTCTGCCTCTCGGGCTGATTGCCAATACCGCAGGCGCGATCGCGATCGGATTGGGCGCGCGGTTTCCCGCACTTGCGGCCCGGCGATTGGCGGACAGAGAAGAGCGCGCGATAGACATAAGCTCGAACATGCCGGTGCCGATGTTGCAGGCCGATGCCGATGCCATCCGATCGCTACTGCTGAAGGCCCTGCCCCAGCAGGGGGAGCGGGCGGTCGTCGCCTTTCCGGCTTTCGCGCGGTCTCTGCACGACTACAGGGAGTATGAGGCTACATTTCCCGGCCGCGATCTTGCGGAAGAGGTGATCGACGGGCTGGGAATAGCCGGCCCATCGAAATGGGTGAAGTCGCTCACCGGGTCGCTGAAATTGCTGAGATAGTGCCCGCAAAGAAAAAAGGCCGGCTTGCGGAGATAGAGAGATCCGCTTCGCCGGCCGAGCAAGGACTGAAGAAGAAGGGACGATACACTTCAGTCATCGGACGATGGTGTTCCGATGGTTTGACGATAGGTCAGCCAGCCTGAACGGGTCCCGAACCAGCCGTTCATCTGCGGTTCACGCAGTGATTTTCGGCAGAACGGGCGTGGCAATGCAGGGGGCTTGAACTGAAGAAAAGCGATCCCCATCTCTTTTTCGCGGGTGCCAAACGGGCTCGCGAAACCGTCCCGAGGCCGCCAGAGTGGGGTCATGGGACAAGAACTGTAATCGCAATTGTCGCTCACAGGAGGACTTCCATGCGTCACGTAGACTTCTCTCCCCTTTACCGTTCCACCGTCGGTTTCGACCGTCTGTTCACCATGCTCGACAGCCTTGGTCAGCCGGATCAGGCTCAGACCTACCCGCCCTACAACATCGAGCGGACCGGTGAAAACATCTACCGCATCACCATGGCCGTTGCCGGTTTCGACGAAAAGGAACTGAGCATCGAGGCCCACGCCCATGTCCTTCAGGTCAAGGGCGAAAAGAGCGAAGAGCCGGCTGAAACCAGCGAATATCTCTATCGCGGTATCGCCAAGCGTGCCTTCGAACGTCGTTTCCAGCTCGCCGACCATGTCGAGGTCCAGGCTGCTTCGCTGAAGAACGGTCTGCTGCACATCGATCTGCTGCGCAACATTCCGGAAGCCATGAAGCCCCGCCGTATCTCCATCGCGGCAGAGCCGGTGGAAACCCCGAAGGCCATCGAGGCCCACATCAACTAGAGCGGTTCAGTTTTTCACGGAATCTCTGAACCGCTCTATCTCCTTGTTTTCGCGCAATTCCGGACGGAAAACCGCTGCGCACTTTTCCTGGAATTGCTCTAAAGAGGTCTGAGGGACAAGCCGTCAGACTCTGATCCTCCCAAGATCGAAAGAGGCGGCGCTCCATCGGGGCGCCGCTTTCGCTTTGCGTGTCGTCAGGGGCTTCAGGCCGCATTGCTGGCTTCGCCGGAATTTCCGCCTGCGTGAGCCTTCGCAGCCTCCCGCCGTTTGGCGGCATCGGCGTATTTCTGGGCAATCACGGCACATGCCATCAGCTGGATCTGATGAAACAGCATGAGCGGCAGCACGATGGCGCCGATACTCTGGCCGGCGAAGATGACGTTGGCCATCGGCACGCCGCTTGCCAGCGACTTCTTCGAGCCGCAGAAGGTGATGGTGATCTCGTCGGCTTTTCCGAAACCGAGAGCACGGCTGCCGAACATGGTGATGCAGATCACCATCGCAAGCAGCACCATGTTGGCGACGATCACCGTTGCGATATCGATCACCGAGAAGGTATGCCACAAACCCTCCACAACGGCCTCGCTGAAGGCCGAATAGACGACCATGAGGATCGAGCCGCGATCGACCGGCATCAAGATCTTCTTCTTCGAGCGAATCCAGTCGCCGATCCAGGGCTGCAGCAATTGGCCGGCAATGAAGGGGGCGAGCAGCTGCAGCATGATCTGCCATAGAACATCCCAGGAAAAGCCACCGCCCTGGCCGCCGACCGAAAACAGGATGCCGACGAGCAGCGGCGTCAGGAACATGCCGAAAATGTTCGAGGCCGACGCCGCGCAGATCGCCGCCGGCACATTGCCGCCGGCGATGGAGGTAAAGGCAATGGAGGATTGCACCGTCGAAGGCAGCACGCTGAGGAAGAGCAGGCCGGTGTAGAGCGACACGGGCAGGATGCTGTTCGGCACGATATGGCCCATGGCCAGCACCAGCAGCGGAAAGATGCCGAAGGTCGTCAGCAGGATAACGAGATGCAGCCGCCAATGCAGCATGCCGGCGATAACGACATCACGCGACAGGCGCGCGCCATGCAGGAAGAACAGCAGGCCGATGGCGAAGTTGGTGGCAATGCCGAAATAGTGAGCGCTTGTCCCCTGCACCGGAAAGAAGGATGCCGTCAGAACGGTGAGCACCAGCAGCATGGTGAAGGTGTCTGGAAGAAAGCGGCGCATCGTGCCTACCCCAATCGCATTTGCAAGTCTCGATAATTACTCCTTGCAGATAGACCTATTGTGATCCACGATGCAAGGAATAACAGTTATCGCGATACAGGATACGCCATGCTCGATCTCTCGCAGTTGCGCAGCTTCGTCGCCGTCGAGCAGATGGGCAGCTTCACGCTGGCGGCGGAGCGGCTGGGGCTGGGGCAATCAACGGTCAGTCAGCACATACAGCGGTTGGAAGCCGAATTGGGGCGAAAGCTTTTGGCGCGCGACACGCACCGGGTCGTCCTGACCGGCGATGGCGAGGCATTGCTGGGCCATGCGCGCCAGATGCTGTCGATCGAAGGGGAGGTGCGGCAGCTTTTTGCCGGCAACAGCCTGCGCGGCAATCTTCGGCTCGGCGTTTCCGAGGATTTCGTCACCAGCCAGCTCCCGGACGTTCTGGAGGAATTCGTCCGCTCGCATCCATCGGTCGATCTCGAGCTGACGGTCGCGCTCAGCGGCGTGCTTTATGAGATGCAGGATAATGGCGATCTCGATCTCGTGCTTGCCAAGCGCCGGCTCGGCGGCGTAAGAGGCAAACTCGTCTACCGTGAGCCGCTGGTCTGGTTGGCACGCGATCCGGACCGCATCCGCAAGCTTGCGGCGCCGCTGCCGCTGATCGCTTTTCCCACCCCGAGCGTTACGCGCGCGGTTGCTCTGGAAGCGCTGCGCCGTCAGCAGATGCCATGGCGGATCGTCTGCACCTGCGGCAGCCTCAGTGGTTTGACGGCGGCGGCGCGCGCTGGCATGGGCGTTCTCGTGCAGCCGAAGAGCATGGCGCCTGCCGGCTTGCTGGAGACCGCGCCGGGCTGGCTGCCGACGCTGGAGGATGTGGAATTCGTGCTCGTGCCGCGCAAGGGCGCGGACCAACTTCTGGTTAATGCGCTCTCGGACGATATTCTGGCGAAGGTCAGGAGACCGCGTTCAGGCTGACGGCAGAAGCATTTATAAAGTATCGCTAAAAGCCGTTTCCCATCAGCGTCCGATCACGACGATTTATCGAACTCCGCAATGATCGCTCATCGCAATCAAAATTGACCTCTTGCCCCCATTATGAGCGCCGTCCAGCTCTGAAGCTGGCTCCGGCGCTTTTTTTCATGCGGGGTCAGGCCAAGCAGGCAAGGAAATTTGCCACATGGGCTTCGGTCGTGGCAAAGCTGGTCACAAGGCGGATCAGCGTCTCATCGCTGCCGACCAGACCCGGCTGCGATTCCGGGATCGGCCATTCGTAGAACTTCGCTCCCTTGTCCTCGGCAGTCTTGGCGGAGGATTTCGGGACGATCGCGAAAACCTCGTTGGAGGTAGTCGGCCATGCAAGGCGGGCGCCATGGGTCTTCTCCAGGCCGGAGCGCAGGCGATCGGCCATGCCGTTGGAGTGGCGGGCAAGATCGAGCCAGAGGCCATCCTGGAAATAGCCGTCAAACTGGGAGGCTATGAAGCGCGACTTGGAGAAAAGCTGGGCGGCGCGCTTGCGGATGAAGTGCATCTCCTTTGCCTTCCCGGGATCGAAGAAGACGATCGCCTCGGCGCACCAGCAGCCGTTCTTGGTGCCGCCGAAAGAGAGGATATCGACGCCGCGCTTCCACGTCATCTCGGCCGGCGTAGTGCCGAGCGCGACCAGGGCGTTGGCGAACCGCGCGCCATCCATGTGCAGCGGCAGGCCGTTCGCCTTGGCGGCGGCGGCGATGGCGTCGATCTCATCCAGCGAATAGACCGTGCCGATTTCCGTCGCCTGGGTAATCGTTACCGCAGCGGCGCGGCCATGATGCACGGCGTCCTGCGGGAAGCGGGCGATCTTGGCGGCAAGCGCTCCAGGATCGATCTTGCCGGCCGCGCCGCTGACGGTTGCCAGCCGTGCGCTGCTGAAGAAATCCGGCGAACCGCATTCGTCCTCGGCCACATGTGCCTCGCTATGGCAGAAGGTGATACCTCCCGGCTTCTGGACGCTGGCGAGCGACAATGAATTGGCGGCAGAACCGGTCGCAACGAAGAAGATGGCAACGTCGAGCTCGAAGATCTCCGAAAACTTCGTCTCCACCTTCCGATCCAGCTCGCTCAAGCCATAGGCGGTCGCAAAACCTCCCGACTCTGCGAGAAGACGTTCAGCGATCTTGGAGTGGGCGCCAGCCCAATTATCGGAGGCAAAAAACATGGAAAGTGCACCAATTGTAGAGAGTGAATTGCAGCTGAGATAAATAGGGTCGGCGAGACATTACGCCAATGCAAAAACCTATCAAGCGCACGAGCTTGAAGAATGCATCACAGAAATTGATCTACGCAATCAACAAATAAAATGATGCGCCGCAGCGAAACTTTATTGCTTGATTTATGCAGCAAAGGCAATCTTCCGTCTTTCATCGACGAATTTTTGCCGTTTTGCTCTTGCGAAGGCGGAAGCTTTCTGGCATAGAGCTGATGAATTAGGACAGGGTTGCTGTCCTATTTTGGCCGCCGAGGCCGAAGATGCGCTGGAGGTCCTGACGATGTCGGGATTTCGAGCTATAGTTACCGGGAGCATGCTTTTCAAGCCTTTCAGGCGGCGGGCAGTGCGGCGGTGGAATAGCAAGGCGCGGAACGCTGACGACGGGCTCCACTCAAGGGGTCATGGTTCGCGGCCGGATCTTCACAATGCAACAGAGCTGTCGCGCGTCGGCCCCGGAAACGGACCGCGCGGGACGAAGGAGCGCCCGCGACGCGGGCCTTACCGGAGGGAAGACGATGACCAACAGGACGACGTTTACGAGTTTTGACCAGACCGCTGCAGTGAATGCTGCCGCTACGGCCAAAACGTCGAAACGCGCCAATCGTCCCGGCCTCCCCCCGAAGCAGGGCCTCTACGATCCTCGTAACGAGCATGATGCTTGCGGCGTCGGCTTCGTCGCGCATATGAAGGGTCAGAAGTCGCACCAGATCGTGCGCGACGGTCTGTTCATCCTTGAAAACTTGACGCATCGCGGCGCCGTCGGCGCCGATCCGCTGATGGGCGACGGCGCCGGCATTCTCGTGCAGATTCCCGACCGTTTCTTCCGCGAAGAGATGGCCAAGCAGGGCGTCATTCTGCCGAAGGCGGGCGAATATGGCGTCGGCCATTTCTTCCTGCCGCGCGACGAGGCGCTGATCGAACATTTCAAGACCGCTATCACGCAGGTCGTTGCCGAAGAAGGCCAGGTACTGCTCGGCTTCCGCGACGTGCCGGTCGACAACTCCTCGCTGTCGAAGGCGCCGGATATTGCCGCCACCGAGCCGCACCATGTGCAGGTGTTTATCGGCGCCGGCCGCGATGCCGGCACGAACGAGGAGTTCGAGCGCCGCCTCTTCACCCTTCGCAAGGTGATCTCCAACCGTATCTATGCGGAATATGAGGGCGAGGAGAGCAGCTTCTACCCCGTGTCGCTGTCGAGCTCGACCATCGTCTACAAGGGCATGTTCCTCGCCTACCAAGTAGGCGCCTATTACAAGGACCTGGCCGACCCGCGTTTCGAGACGGCGGTTGCGCTTGTGCACCAGCGTTTCTCGACCAACACATTCCCGTCGTGGAAGCTCGCGCATCCCTACCGCATGGTTGCGCATAACGGCGAAATCAACACGCTGCGCGGCAACGTGAACTGGATGGCTGCCCGCCAGGCATCGGTATCCTCGCCGCTGTTCGGCGACGATATCTCCAAGCTCTGGCCGATCTCCTATGAGGGACAGTCGGACACGGCCTGTTTCGACAACGCGCTCGAATTCCTCGTGCGCGGCGGATACTCGCTGGCGCATGCCATGATGATGCTCATTCCCGAGGCATGGGCCGGCAACCAGCTGATGGCGCCGGAACGCAAGGCATTCTACGAGTATCACGCCGCTCTGATGGAGCCATGGGACGGCCCAGCCGCCGTCGCCTTCACCGATGGCAAGCAGATCGGCGCGACGCTCGACCGCAACGGCCTGCGTCCGGCCCGCTATCTCGTCACTAACGACGACCGCATCATCATGGCTTCCGAAGCCGGCGTTCTGCCTGTCGAGGAAGAGAAGATCATCCAGAAGTGGCGCCTGCAGCCGGGCAAGATGCTGCTGATCGACATGGAAAAGGGCCGCATCATCTCGGATGACGAGGTGAAGTCGGAACTATCAGGCAAGCATCCCTATCGTAGCTGGCTGAACCGCACGCAGCTGATCCTGGAAGATCTGAAGCCGGTTGAGCCGCGGGCGCTGCGCCGCGACGTGTCTCTTCTCGACCGCCAGCAGGCTTTCGGCTACACGGCGGAAGACACCAAGCTCCTGATGTCGCCGATGGCGACGACGGGGCAGGAAGCCGTCGGTTCCATGGGCACGGATACCCCGATCTCGGCCATGTCCGACAAGCCGAAGCTGCTCTATACCTACTTCAAGCAGAACTTCGCGCAGGTGACGAACCCGCCGATCGATCCGATCCGCGAAGAGCTGGTCATGAGCCTCGTGTCGTTTATCGGCCCGCGCCCGAACCTGCTCGACCATACCGGCATGGCCAACGCCAAGCGCCTGGAAGTGCGCCAGCCGATCCTGACCAACGGCGATCTCGAAAAGATCCGCTCGATCGGTCATACGGAAGATCGCTTCGACACGAAGACGCTCGACTTCACCTATGATGTCGAACGCGGCGCCGAAGGCATGCCCGAGATGCTCGATCGTCTGTGCGAGCGGGCGGAAGCGGCCGTTCGCGGCGGCTACAACATCATCGTGCTCTCAGACCGCCAGATCGGACCGGACCGCATCGCGATCCCGGCGCTGCTGGCGACGGCCGCCGTGCACCATCACCTGATCCGCAAGGGCCTGCGCACCTCGGTCGGTATCGTCGTCGAAACCGGCGAGCCGCGCGAAGTGCATCACTTCTGCCTGCTGGCCGGCTACGGCGCGGAAGCGATCAACCCCTATCTCGCCTTCGACACGCTGCTCGACATGCATCAGCGCGGCGAATTCCCGAAGGAAGTGGATGCGACCGAAGTCGTCTACCGCTACATCAAGGCAGTCGGCAAAGGCATCCTCAAGGTCATGTCGAAGATGGGCATTTCGACCTATCAGTCCTATTGCGGCGCGCAGATCTTCGATGCCGTGGGCTTGCAGCAGGAGCTGGTCGATCAGTACTTCTTCGGCACCGCGACGATGATCGAGGGCATCGGCCTCGAGACGATCGCCGAGGAAACCGTTTCCCGTCACAAGGCTGCTTTCGGCCGCGATCCGCTACTGGCAAGCACGCTCGACATCGGCGGCGAATATGCCTACCGCATGCGCGGCGAAAGCCATGCCTGGACGCCGGATGCCGTGGCAGCGCTGCAGCATGCCGTGCGAGGGAATGCCGAGGACCGCTACCGCGAATTCTCCGAAATGGTCAACGAATCGGCGCTGCGGATGAACACCATCCGCGGCCTCTTCAAGATCAAGGGTGCGGAAGCGCTCGGCCGCAAGCCGATCTCGATCGACGAGGTCGAGCCGGCCGCCGATATCGTCAAGCGTTTCTCGACGGGCGCCATGTCCTTCGGCTCCATCAGCCGCGAGGCGCATACGACGCTGGCAATCGCCATGAACCGCATCGGCGGCAAATCGAACACCGGCGAGGGCGGCGAGGAAGCCGACCGCTACATGCCGCTCTTCGACGGCTCGCCGAACCCGGAACGCTCTGCCATCAAGCAGATCGCGTCTGGCCGCTTCGGCGTGACGACGGAATATCTGGTCAATGCCGACGTGCTGCAGATCAAGGTGGCGCAGGGCGCCAAGCCCGGCGAAGGCGGCCAATTGCCCGGCCACAAGGTCGATGCGACGGTTGCCAAAACTAGGCATTCGACGCCGGGCGTCGGCCTGATCTCGCCGCCGCCGCACCATGACATCTATTCGATCGAGGATCTGGCGCAGCTGATCTACGATCTGAAGAACGTCAACCCGACCTCGGATGTGTCGGTCAAGCTCGTCTCGGAAGTCGGCGTCGGCACGGTTGCCGCCGGCGTCGCCAAGGCGCGCGCCGATCACATCACCGTCTCCGGCTATGACGGCGGCACCGGCGCTTCGCCGCTGACTTCGCTGAAGCACGCCGGTTCACCCTGGGAAATCGGCCTTGCCGAGACCCAGCAGACGCTGGTGCTGAACGGGCTGCGCTCGCGCATCGCCCTGCAGGTGGATGGCGGTCTGAAGACCGGCCGCGACGTCATCATCGGCGCGCTGCTCGGTGCCGACGAATTCGGCTTCGCCACCGCGCCGCTGATTGCGGCCGGCTGCATCATGATGCGCAAGTGCCACCTCAACACCTGTCCGGTTGGTGTCGCCACCCAGGACCCGGTTTTGCGCAAGCGCTTCAAGGGCGCGCCGGAGCATGTCATCAACTACTTCTTCTTCGTGGCCGAAGAAGTGCGCGAAATCCTCGCCTCGCTCGGCGTTGCCAAGCTGGACGATATCATCGGCGCTTCCGAGCTTCTCGAGAAGGATGAGATGCTGGCCCACTGGAAGGCGAAGGGGCTCGACTTCAGCCGTATCTTCCACAAGGTCGATGCGCCGAAGGAAGAGACCTATTGGACGACGGTACAGAAGCACCCGATCGACGACATTCTCGACCGCAAGCTGATCGAGAAGGCGGAGCCGGCGCTCTCTTCGAAGACGCCTGTCGCCTTCGAAGTCGACATCAAGAACGTCGACCGTTCGGCCGGCGCCATGCTGTCCGGCGCGGTCGCCAAGCGCTACGGCCATCGCGGCCTGAAGGACGACACGATCAACGTCACCCTGAAGGGAACGGCCGGCCAGTCTTTCGGCGCATTCCTCGCACGCGGTGTTACCTTCAACCTCGTCGGCGATGGCAACGACTATGTCGGCAAGGGCCTTTCGGGCGGCCGCATCATCATCCGTCCGCCGGAGAATTCGAAGATCGTCGCTGAGCACTCGATCATCGTCGGCAATACCGTGCTTTACGGCGCAACCGAGGGCGAGTGCTACTTCCGCGGTGTTGCGGGCGAGCGCTTTGCGGTCAGAAACTCCGGCGCGATCGCCGTCGTCGAAGGCGTGGGCGACCATGGCTGCGAATACATGACCGGCGGCGTCGTCGTCGTGCTCGGTGAAACCGGGCGCAACTTCGCGGCCGGCATGTCGGGCGGCGTGGCCTATGTTCTCGATGAGAAGGGCGATTTCGCCCGTCGCTGCAACATGGCGATGGTCGAACTGGAACCGGTTCCCGAAGAGGACGAACTGCTGGAGAAGCTGCATCATCACGGCGGCGATATCATGCACAAGGGACGTGTCGACGTCTCCGACGACATGACGCGCCATGATGAAGAGCGTCTCTTCCAGCTGATTTCGAACCACGTCCACTATACGGGCTCGACACGGGCCAAGGAGATCCTCGATCGCTGGGCCGACTACCGCCCGAAATTCCGCAAGGTCATGCCGGTCGAGTACCGCCGTGCCCTCGAGGAAATGGAGCGCAGCCGGATGAACGTGGCGGCGGAGTAATCCGCCCCGGTTCTGAAGCCAGCCGAGGGTTTCGCCTCGCATTGCGGTCGCCGCCATGGCGATCGCGACTGTCGAACAGCGGAATCGGATTTGAATTAAAGTGCCGGCAGGGAAACCGAGATGACCCTCAGGCACAGGAGCCGCGAGCTCCTCTTTTGAGTGAGGAAACGAAAGCATGGGCAAGGTAACAGGCTTCTTGGAAATCGACCGGCAGGTGGCGAAGTATCAGCCGGCGTCGGATCGCATCCGGCATTTCCGCGAATTTACGATCCCCATGTCGGACCAGGAAGTGCAGAAACAGGCAGCTCGCTGCATGGACTGCGGCATTCCCTATTGCCACGGCCCAACCGGCTGCCCGGTGCACAACCAGATCCCCGATTGGAACGACCTCGTTTACAACAACAATTGGGAACAGGCGATCCACAACCTGCATTCGACCAACAACTTCCCGGAATTCACCGGCCGCGTCTGCCCCGCACCTTGCGAGGAAGCCTGCACGCTGAACCTGGAAGACGCACCGGTCGCCATCAAGACCGTGGAGCAGGCGATTGCCGATAAGGCCTATGAGCTCGGCTTCATCCGGCCGCAGCCGGCAACCGTGCATACGGGCAAGAAGGTCGCGATCATCGGCTCCGGCCCTGCCGGCATGGCAGCCGCCCAGCAGCTTGGCCGCGCCGGTCACGACGTTCATCTCTATGAGCGCGAAAGCAAGCCGGGCGGCTTGCTGCGCTATGGAATCCCGGATTTCAAGATGGAGAAGAACTTCATCGATCGCCGCGTCGAGCAGATGAAGGGCGAAGGCGTCACCTTCCATTGCGGCGTCAATGTCGGCATCGACGTCAAGATGGAGCAGCTCCTGGCCGATTATGATGCCGTGCTCTATTGCGGCGGCTCGGAAACTCCGCGCGAAGCGGGCATCCCCGGCGCGACGCTGGCCGGTGTTCATGACGCCATGCCCTATCTCGTGCAGCAGAACCGCCGTGTCGGTCGCGAAAACATCGACAGCGTCGGCTGGCCTGCCGATCCGATCCTCGCCGGCGGCAAGCATGTCGTCGTCGTCGGCGGTGGCGATACCGCCTCCGATTGCGTCGGCACGGCATTCCGCCAGGGCGCGGTGAAGGTGACCCAGCTCGACATTCGTCCGCAGCCGCCGGAAAAGGAAGATAAGCTCGCCGTTTGGCCCTTCTGGGCGACGAAGATGCGCACCTCTTCCTCGCAGGCCGAAGGTGCGGTTCGCGAATTCCAGGTCGCAACGCTCGAATTCATCGGCGAAGACGGCGTGCTGACCGGCGTGAAGTGCTGCGAAGTGGATGAGCGCCGCAAGCCGATCGCCGGCACGGAATTCGTCATCCGCGCCGATCTCGCCTTCATCGCCATCGGCTTCCGCGGCCCGTTCACCGACAGCGTGCTCAAGGAACTCGACGGCAAGCTGACTGTGAATACCGACCGCCGCGGTTCGACCAACGTCGTTGCCAACGACAAGGATTACAAGACCTCGGTCGACAAGCTCTGGACCGCCGGCGACGTTCGCCGCGGCCAGTCGCTGGTGGTCTGGGCGATCCGCGAGGGCCGCCAGGCAGCCCGCGCGATCGACGAGGCCCTGATGGGGTCGACGGTTCTGCCGAGCTGAGCTTTACCGCTGTTTTCCTGCAATGATCGAAGGCCGGGCTCGCGATGAACCCGGCCTTTGTCGTTATCGGCTTGCGGCGATGTTCCAGTTGTAGACACAGCGGTCGAGGCCGATGGCGATTTCGAGCACTGCGACATCGTGGTCTATGGCCGGGCCTTTCTTCGGCTGGCTGCGATAGCGCTGCGGGAAGTCCGTGCGTCTCGAAATCGAGCAGACTTCCATCCATTTGTCGCCGTTGCCGACTTCGATATCCATGGTGACCTCGGAATAGGCCGGAAGGCGATCGGACGGCACGATCCGGGTCGGCAGATGAATGACTGAGGCGATCATTCGGCGAACCGGTTCCAGTGAGGCGGCATGGTAATCATTGCCGCTGTCGGCGGTGAACGCGCATTGGAATTCGAGCTGCCAGAATTCCTTGAGCCGCACATGCTTGCTCGGTTGGTCCTGCTCACGTCGATAGGACTTCCCGGCCTGCCAGACGCATAGCGGCAGCCGCGTTCTTGAATGATTTCCGAGCAAGTGCTGCATGTAGATATAGGTTGACGGTGTGGTTTCCGGCCGCAGCACCAGTTCGGCATCGGTCTTGGAGACCTGTTCCTGGACCCATATGTCCGCGTTGGAATATGCGTCGGAGACGAGGTTTCGCGGCATCAGGGCCGGAGCTTCGACCCTTCGGATATTCCATGCCTGGTTTTCGGATCGCAGAAAGCCGGCAACTTCATCGGAAAAGAAGCGAACGAAATCGTCGCGCAGCTTGATGTCTCGCTCTTCCCAGTGAACCAGCGAATTGACGTTATAGATATTGAGCACGCGCCATTCTCCATGGGCAACGTTGATGTCTTGAGGTGGGGCTTTACGTCCAGCCGCCGCCGGACGCATCAACGCCTCCGACCGTCACGACTGGACGCGGAGACCTCGGCCGGAGAAAGCGCGCAAAACCGCAGCCTGCGGGCAGGTGCGGTAACGATCGATCTGATCTGCGCTGTCGATGCTCATGCAGTTCTTCTATTGGCGGGTCGCGACATTGTCAAACCGCATCCGCGACACCTATCGCGCCACCGATCCCGGCAAACGATAGTCGTCCACGCGCCCTGCCGGCGCCGGGTCCATCAGGCCCTTCTCGACCAGAAGATCGCGGGGCGATGGTGCCGTTGCCGCCGGAGCTGGTGCGCCGCCCAGAAGCTGCGAGCCGCCATCGAGATCCGGGTCCGAAAGGCTGATCGGCTGGGTACGCGTAATCTTTTCCGATTCCGCGCCGGGAAGATTGGCCTGTTGTGCAGGTAACGGATTGTTCGTGTCGAGGCGGGTGATGTCGGGACTTGCCTGATCGCCCAATATCCGGCGTGCGGACTTTTCGAGATAGAAGGCGAGTTTGCGCTTGCCTGCGGCCGTCAAGTTGACACCATCAGCCGTTCTCAACCGCACCTGCTGGCCGTTGATATCGGAGCCGGTCACGATGAATTGGCCGCTCTGATCGGCAAAGCCGTCCCAGATGTCTATGAACTCTCCACCGACGCTTGTCGTCTGGCTTTGAAAGATCTGGTTGAGCTTGACTGCGCTGGCCGTCAGCTGGTCCGAGCCGAAGGAAGGCAGTCCCACCCAAAGCAGCGGGATGTGGCGGCTCGTTACCAGCTTGGCGAATTGCTGCACGCGCTCCTCGTAGGCGAGAAACCACGGATCGGTGCCGTATTTCTCGTTGAGCCCGTCGCCGATCATCTGCTGGCGGTCGTTGGCGCCGAGCATGACGACGACCATGGCCGGTTTCAGCTGGTCGATCATCCCGGGCAATTGCTGCGGCCAGTTGTAGTAGTCCTGACGAACAAGGCCGGATGCGACGTTGCCGCGCCCCTGGACGACGACGCCGGGGGAGGTGGAGAAAGCGTCCGACAGCCCGGTGGCCAGTCCGCTTGCCAGGAAGTCGCCGACAACGAGGATGGTTTTGGCGTCGGGAAGCTTTTCAGCCGGCGGCGGCGTTTCCGGCTGCGCGACCGGCTGGCGTGGCGGCGGCGTCGGCCGCTTTCGTGGCTGTATCTTGCGTCTTGGCGGTGGCTGCTCCACGGGCTGATCGGGGTAGTCGGGCTCGCGGGTGCCGAAGAGCATGTCGAACAGATTTCTGCGCGGGCGTTCCTGCGCCTCAGCCATGTCCGACAGGCAGCCGAGTGCGATGACGGCGGAGAGTAACGCCGTTAGAACAATTCTCACGGTTGCCATGGTCGCGCGGGCAGGTCGTCTTATCATAGCTTCTTTTCCGCTCACGATCCCGGCCGCATGGCGACGATTTCACCGTCCGGCGCCCCGAATTCGCTTGAGGCGGCTTACTTGCGCAAGGCCTTCAGCAGGTTCATCGACGGTTCGCCATCCGCATCCAGACCCATGCGCTCCTGAACGGCTGATATCGCAGCCTTGGAGCCCGATCCGAAATTGCCGTCAACCACGCCGTCATAATAGCCGAGCTGCTTCAGGCGCGTCTGCAACTCGAACTTCTGCTTGACGTCGAGCGTACCGCTCGGGCGTGGCCAGGATTGCTGCATGCCACCATAGCCGGCGATCTGGTCTGCGAGCAGTCCAACGGCAAGAGCATAGCTGTCGGAGGCGTTGTAGCGCTTGACGGTGAAGAAGTTGCCGGTCATCAGGAAGCCGGGGCCGTTCGGGCCACCAGGCATCTTCAGTTGCGCGCGGTCCGAAGTCTGCCGGAAGGCCTTGCCGTTGGGGCGCACGAAGCCGAGGGCTGCCCACTGGGCAACGGTGTGCGTCTTGCCTGCCTGAGCGCTGCCGCCCGGCGGTACGACGACTTCATAGCCCCAGGTGCGGCCAGTTTCCCAGCCGTTCTTGGCGAGGAGATTGGCCGTCGTCGCCAACGCATCGGGAATGGAGTTCCAGATATCGGGATGGCCGCTGCCGTCGGCATCCACGGCATAGAGCAGGTAGCTGGTCGGAATGAACTGCGTATGACCCATGGCGCCGGCCCAGGAACCGTTCAGCTCGTTGCGCGAGATGTCGCCCTTCTGCAGGATCTTCAGCGCGGCGATGAGCTGCTTCTTGGCATAGCCCGCCCGCTTGGGATCGGCATAGGCGAGCGTCGCGAGCGCGCGAGGCACATAGTGCAGCCGATCGTTCTTGGCGAGAACGGCGCCGTAATTCGACTCCATCGACCAGATCGCCAGCATGACGTTTCGATCGACGCCGAAGCGCTGTTCGAGCCCGCGCAGTGTGGAGGCATATTTGACCGCCATCTTCCGGCCAATATCGACAGTATAGGGATTGACACGGGAGTCGAGGTAATCCCAGATTTGGGACTTGAATTCCGGTTGGTACTGCGCCTTTTCGAGGACCGTGGGGTCGGGGTCCGTCACGCCGGCAAATGCATTGCGATAGGTCGACTGCGTGATGCCGCTCTTTGCGGCGGTCGCGTAAAAGCCCGCGATCCATTTCTGGAACCCAGGGTCTGCATTGGCGTTGACGGGAAGGAATCCCGCCAAGGCGCCGAGCGCGAGCGCCAAAGCGAGACCACGAAGGGAGTGTTTACGGATTACGGTCATCTACAGCCTTGTCCATCAATCGTTGGATTTCGGTGCGGCGATGCGCATGGCATCGGCCCAAGCGTGACACTAAAGGAACGAAGTCAACAAATTCTTTACCATGGAAGTCGGGGTCAGTCATTATTTGCAAAACGGTAGCAAATTTAATCTACTGACTTCTAGAATGGCTTGGCGCCAAGCATTTTAATGCCCAGGAGGTATGAGTGGGACAGCATAAGAAGGTTCGTAAGGCAGTATTTCCGGTCGCCGGACTAGGGACGCGGTTTTTGCCGGCGACCAAGGCGGTGCCGAAGGAGATGCTGACCGTCGTGGACAAGCCGGTTATCCAGTATGTCGTCGACGAGGCGATGGAAGCCGGTATCGAGCATTTCGTGTTCGTCACGGGCCGCAGCAAGCACGTCATCGAAGACTATTTCGATATTCAGTTCGAACTCGAGCAGACGCTGCGCCAGCGCAACAAGAATGCCGAACTTTCGCTGCTGAACGGTCTGCTGCCGAAGGCAGGCACGGCGAGCTTCACACGCCAGCAGGAGCCGCTCGGCCTCGGCCATGCCGTCTGGTGCGCCCGCGAGATCGTTGGCGACGAGCCCTTCGCTCTGCTTTTGCCCGATATGGTCATGCGCGCCGAAAAGGGCTGCATGAAGGGCATGATCGAACTTTACGAGCACAGCGGCGGCAACGTCATCGCCGTCGAAGAATGTGCGCCCGATCAGACCCATAAATACGGTATCGTCGGCGTCGGTGAGACGATCGGCAACGGTTTCCGCATCACGGAAATGGTCGAAAAGCCGGCCAAGGGTACGGCTCCGTCCAATTTCTTCATCAACGGCCGCTATATCCTGCAGCCGGAAATCTTCCGCATCCTGGAAAGCCAGGAGCGCGGTGCCGGCAACGAGATCCAGCTGACGGACGGCATGCTGAAGCTGGCGCAGACGCAGGACTTCGCGGGCTACCATTTCCAGGGGCAGACCTTCGACTGCGGCGCGAAGGATGGCTTCATTCTCGCCAACGTCGCCTTCTCGCTGGCGCGTGCGGATATCCGTCCGACCATCGAAAATGAGCTGAAGGCGCTGATCGCCGCTTTGAAATAAGCTGCCGGCCCTTTCGGAAAAAATGTCGAGGCCTGGCCCATGCCGGGCCTCGTTTCGTTTGGGAGGAAAGGCTGGCTTGAATGAATGGCCGCGCCGCGTCGACGGCGTTACCGTCCAGCGGTCAGCGCTTCACCGTCAGACCCACGCCGGCCTGGAGCTGGCGGGTATCGTCGCCTGTCTTTCTGGTTGTCAGCTGATAGCCGATATTGCCCGTCAGATCGAGGTAGCGGTTGATCCCCCAGGTCAGGCCGAGAGCCGTGTCATATTCAGTCTCGTCGGAGCCACTGCCGTTCGAAGGATAGTCACGCCAGATCGTTCCGCCCGTCAGCTTCGCGGTGAGGTCGTCGCGCAGCCGATGGCTGACGGTGCTGGTGAGTTGGTAAGCGGTGTAGCCGCTGAGACCGGCCGTGGTGGAAGGCTGTACCGTGGTCGAAAGACCGACGCTGATATCGGTACCCCGCTGCGGCGACCAGGCGAGATTGCCATCGATCGTCGGCGAATCGACCGAGGCCAGGCGCGAATCGTCGAACTGCGTGTGCTGGTAGCCGAAGCCGAGTTCGCCCTTGAATTTTTCGCCAAGGTCGAATTCGACGCCGCCCCTGCCGCCATAGCTCTGGTTTGAGCGGGCATAGCCATTGCTGTCGCGCGTCTGATCATAGACCGCGCGGCCGAGATCGACTTCCACGAAGGGGATGATGACTGGCGAGAGCTCGTAGCCGATGCGTCCGCGCCAGGTGCCGGCCGTCTGGTCGCGGTCGCTGAGCGTGACCGTCGTGCCATCCGACAGCACGGCATCGGAATAGACGGTGCGCGTCAATGCCACGGCCGTCGTGCCGCGCAGGACACCGAAGTCGCGTTCCAGCGAGAGCCCGGTGGTGAACTGGTTGACGGCTGACTGTTTCGTGGCGCCGGCAATCGCGTTCGGATCGCTCGTGTCTTCGCGGTAGAATTGATAGCCGGCAGTAATATGCGCCGTCGTGCTGGCGGGAAGATCCAGGCGCAGGTCGGCATTGAGGCTGACGGTCGGCTTTTCCTCGCCCGTGCCGCTGACGTTCCTTTGCCAGACGCCTTCGCCGGTGATGGTCAGCCCATGCCGGTCCCAATCCGATGTCAGGGTGCTGCGGAGATCCGTCTGCAGGAATGTGCGGTTGTTGTCGATGGAACCTGTCCGATCCCGCTCGGTATTGATCGATTGATTGATCGAGGGGCGCAGAGTGAACGTGCCGAGCGGTATTCCCTGCGCATCCGCACGATCAGGGTGCTGACGCGTTCTCAGCCCGTCTATGCTCGGCTCGGCGGTGTTGACGCGGCGCAGATCGTTGTCGAGGGTGGAACCTGTCGTTGTTGGATCGACGTTGCCGAGGCGAAGGCGCATGTTCGGCGGCGCATCCCCAGTGGATGCCGGCTGATTTGTCGGTACGGCTGCCTGTGCATCGTTCGAGGGCGCAACCGCCGGATCCGCCGGGGATGCCGGGACAGCGGAAGTATCGTCGAGATTCTGGTTGGCTGTGAGCGATTGCGCATCGGCGGACATCGGCGCGGCGAACGCTATGCCCCAGCCGAGCGCGGCGCAGGTCGCCCATGCCGTCAGCCGGAGGGCGCTTTGGCCCGCCTTGTTCTTGCCGATGTTCATTTATTTATGACTGACCCTGCTGGAAATGATTTAAATTCTTACTCAAGTGTAAAGCTGCGTGGTTAACGCTTGGTTGCCAAAGCGCGGCAACATGCAACGACCGAGCAAGATTATCGGGACGGCAGCGCAGGTCGTTACGGTCGCGATGGGCCGATCTTTGGTGGACAGATTTGCGGAAAAGCGTTAGGCCTCCCTCATGAATAAGAGAGCTGTGAAATTCATCGAGAACGGTGCGATCGAGTCCGCGATGCGAACGATCGAGACCGAAAGAAGGGGCATGGAGGCGCTGGAACGGGCGCTGAGCGACGGCTTGGCCGCGCCTTTCAGCCGCGCGGTGGAGATTGTCGGCAACATCAGCGGCCGTGTGGTCATCACCGGCGTCGGCAAGAGCGGCCATATCGGCAACAAGCTCGCCGCAAGTCTGGCTTCCACGGGCACGCCGGCTTTCTTCGTCCATCCCGTCGAAGCCAATCACGGCGATCTCGGCATGATCACGCAGGACGATGTCATCATTGCTATGTCCTGGGGCGGCGAGAGCGCCGAACTGCGCGGCATTATCAGCTATTCCCGCCGCTTCTCGATCCCTATGATCGCGATTACGGCCGGCGAGACTTCCACGCTCGCGCGCGAGTCGGATGTTGTGCTGCTGCTGCCCAAGGAGCAGGAGGCCTGTCCGCACGGGCTCGCACCGACGACATCGACGCTGCTGCAGCTTGCCATCGGCGACGCGCTGACCGTGGCCCTGCTTGAGGCGCGCGGCTTCACGGCCGAGGATTTCCGTACATTCCATCCGGGCGGCAAGCTGGGGGCCAGCCTTTCGCATGTTGCCGATATCATGCACAAGGGCGACCGCGTGCCGCTGGTCAAGCTTGGAACCGGCATGCCGGAAGCGGCGATGACGCTATCGAAAATGCGCTTCGGCTGCGTCGGCGTGATCGATGACGACGGCTGCCTGTGCGGCATCGTTACGGATGGCGATATTGCACGCAATCTCGGCGCCAGCCTGGCGGAGAAGCTGGTGGACGAAGTGATGACCCGCAATCCGAAGACAGTGAAGGAAACGACGCTGGCGACGAGCGCCATGGCCGTACTCAACCGCCACAATATTTCGGCGCTGATCGTTGTCGACAACGAGCGACGTCCGATCGGTCTCGTGCACTTCCATGATCTGCTGCGGATCGGCGTCGCCTGATCAGACCGGCTCGACCGTGAGTTCGCGGCCGCTGCTGGCAACGACCTTGACGCGCGTGCCGACCGGCAAGTCAGGCCCGTTGACGGTCCAATAGGTATCGTTCAGGCGAATGCGTCCCCGGCCTTCGGTGATCGGCTGGTCGAGCGTTGCCGTGCGTCCGACGAGGCTGGCGCTGCGCCGGTTCAGGAAGGGCTCGTCGGTGGCCTGATCGTTGTTATAAAGATAACGGCGGCCGAGCAGGGTGACGATCACGGCCGTGGCTGCGAAGACAAGCCCCTGCACCTGCCAGATCCAGAAGGCGTTCTCCCAGAAGAGCAGCGACAAGGCGCCGACGATGATGCCGGCGAGCCCGATCCACACCAGGAAGAAGCCCGGCAGGACCAGCTCCGCGGCAAGCAGCACCAGACCCGCAAGCCACCAGCTCCAGGGGCCGAGTTCGACGATGAGATTGTTGAACATCTCAGGTCTCCTTCAACGTCAGCGGATTGACCGACGGCGTGGTGCGAGCGGGGCCGGAGCGCGGACGGGGAGGCTGCGGTGCGCCGTCGCCGTTGTCACCGAAGACTTCGCGGGCAATGGCACCGATGCCGCCGAGCGAGCCGATGATGGAGCTGGCTTCCACCGGCATGAGTACGATCTTCGAATTGCCGGCCGAGCCGATCGCGGTCAGGGCCTCGGTGTATTTTTGTGCGATGAAATAGTTGATCGCCTGCACGTTGCCCTCGGCGATCGCCTCGGACACCACGCGGGTCGCTTTCGCCTCCGCTTCGGCCAGGCGTTCGCGGGCCTCGGCATTGCGGAAGGCGGCTTCGCGCTGGCCTTCGGCCTGCAAGACGGCAGCCTGCTTGGCGCCTTCCGCGCGCAGGATCTGGGCGTTGCGCAGGCCTTCGGCCTCCAGCACCTGAGCGCGCTTTTCACGCTCGGCCTTCATCTGCCGGCCCATGGCGTCCACCAGATCCTTCGGCGGCTGGATATCCTTGATCTCGACGCGCGTCACCTTGATTCCCCAGGGCTCGGCGGCCTCGTCGACGACGCGCAGCAGGCGTTCGTTGATGACGTCGCGGTTGGACAGCAACTCGTCGAGGTCCATCGAGCCCATCACGGAGCGGATGTTGGTCTTGGTGAGGTTGAGGATCGCGGTTTCGAGATTGGTGATCTGGTAAGCCGCCTGAGCGGCGTTCAGCACCTGGAAGAAGGCCACCGCATCGGCGGAGATGCTGGCGTTGTCCTTGGTGATGACCTCTTGCGTCGGCACGGCGAGAACCTGCTCCATCACGTTCATGCGTGCGCCGATCGTTTCGATGAAGGGCACGATCAGATTGAGCCCCGGTTCCAGCGTGCGGATATAGCGGCCGAAACGCTGGACCGTGTACCGATAGCCCTGCGGAACGGTCTTGATGCCGGCAAACAGCACCAGGACGACCAAGACCACCAGGGCAATCACGACAATGCTGAAACCACCCACTACCATCGAATTCCTCCCTGGATGCGCCCGCTTCCGGCAGGCTCGCATCGCGCAAATTGCCGCCGCCCGGCCTTCCCGTACCCGGTCGAACCCATGAAGCCGCAGCTCAATCAGATGTGGTGGGTTAGCACGTTCTCGACAAGTGAGGAATGGGGCTGCGCCAGGTGTCCAAAACAGTTGCAGCGCCGAAGTACGATCAATCAATCGCGATCAAGGTCTTGCGCGCGGCGATTGATCTTCATACCTTATTATGTGAATTTCCGGCTCGGCTGCCACGCAGCCTTTCGAGCCAAGCCATCGCGCATCATCAGGGTGAAGCTATGAACATAGATAGGACCTTGCGGTCGGTCGTGGCCGTTCACGCATCAATTCCGGAAGACGCCTTCACGGCTGCAACGCTCGGCACCCGCAGGGAAGGCAGCGGCGTGGTCATCCGGGGGAACGGCCTGGTCTTGACCATTGGATATCTGATCACAGAAGCCGACGATGTCTGGCTGACGACCAACAGCGGCCGCGTCGTGCCCGGGCATGCCCTGGCTTACGATCAGGAAACCGGGTTCGGCCTGGTGCAGGCTCTCGGCCCGCTCGATGTTCCCGCCCTCGAATTCGGCGATGCCAACAAGGCGGAGATCGACGACGAGGTTGTCGTTGCCGACGGGATCGGTCAGTTCGTCGAAGCGAGAATCGTCGCCAAGCAGGAGTTCGCCGGCTATTGGGAATATCTGCTCGACGAGGCGATCTTCACGGCACCGGCCCATCCCTCCTGGGGCGGAGCGGCGCTTCTTGACGAAGACGGCAAGCTTCTCGGCATCGGTTCATTACACCTGCAGATGGCGACCCAGAATGGCGACAGTGCCGACATCAACATGATCGTGCCGATCAATCTTTTGACGCCGATCCTGGACGATCTGATCAAGCGCGGCCATGTCAACAAGGCGCCGCGGCCCTGGCTCGGCGCCTTCTCCGCCGAAAGCAACGGCGAGGTCGTCGTCATGAGCGTCACCGAGGGCGGGCCGGCAGCCAAAGCGGGCTTGCGCCGAGGCGACGTCATTTCCGAGATCCGCGACGGCGAAGTCGACGGGCTCGCAGATTTCTACCGCAAGGTATGGCAGAGCGGGCCGGCCGGCGCCGAGATTCCCATGCGGGTGCTGCGCGACGGCCGCGAGGCCTGGCTGCGGATCAAATCCGCCGACCGTGCAAGCTTCCTCAAGAAGCCGCAGCTTCAATAGAACCGGATGGTCGCCGGGGGATCAGCCCGGCGATCCCCTCAGGCCCAGCCGAGCAGTTCCCGCCGCACGACCTTTTCCAGCACATTCATGCCGTCTTCGCTGTCGTTGAGACAGGGGATATGGGTGAACTTGTCGCCGCCATTGTGATGGAAGGATTCGGCTGCCTGTTCGGCGATCTCTTCCAGCGTTTCCAGGCAATCCGAGACGAAACCCGGATTGAGTACGGCGATACGCTTGATGCCGCCCCTGGCGAGCTCCTCCACCGTCTTGTCGGTGTAGGGCTGCAGCCATTCCTCCGGACCGAAGCGGGACTGGAAGGTGACCATGAATTGGTCCTCGGATAGGCCAAGCTTCTCGCGCAGCAGGCGGCCGGTCGTCTGACAGAAACAGTAGTAGGGGTCGCCCAGCCTGAAATAGGACATCGGGATGCCGTGGAAGGACGCGATGACCTTTTCGGGCTGCCAGTCCAGCGTCGAGAGGTGTCGGGTCACGGAATTGGCAAGCGCTTCGATATAGGTTTCGTCGTCGTGATACTGCGGCACGGTACGGATTGCTGGCTGCCAGCGCATCTTCTGGAGCTTCTCGAATGCCTTGTCGTTGACGGTTGCCGTCGTTGCCGCCGCATATTGCGGATAAAGCGGAAAGAGCACGATGCGCTCGCAGCCTTCGTCCTTCAATGCCTGGATACGGTCGGCAATCGAGGGGTGGCCGTAGCGCATGGCCCAGTCCACCCGGATATTGGGCAGGTCGCGCAGCCGCTCGGCCATCAGGTCGGCCTGGTTGCGCGTATAGGTGCGCAGGTAGCTCTCGTTCTTTTCCTTGTTCCAGATGGTTTCATAGGCCTTGCCGACCTTTTGCGGACGGGTGTTGAGCACGATGCCGAAGAGGATCGGATACCATTTCCACCGCGACCACTCGATGACGCGGCGATCGGAGAGGAATTCCCGCAAGTAGCGGCGCATCGAGGAATAGTCGGTGCCGTCGGGCGTTCCCAGGTTGATGAGCAGCACGCCAACCTTGCCGTATTTCACGCTCGGATGGTCGGACGGAAACGCGGTCTGGTTTGCTGTCATGGAATGAATTCCTCTCAAGATACGAAGCACTTCACATACTGCATAATTCCTTGGATCGGGATCGATTTAAGGAATTATGCAGCAGCTTTAAAGTGCTGCAGCGACTTTTGCGCGTCATAATATGATGCGGCGTTTTAGGAACAAAAGCCGGCCCGGGAAAGCCCGGACCGGCTTTGACATACGAGACAAATCGTCCTTACTTGGCCGGAATCCTCAGCTTTTCGCCGATGGTCAGGTGATGCGGCTTGATGTTGCGGTTGGCGGCCACGAGTTTGCGCCATTGCCTGGCGTTGCCATAATAGGTCTTGGCCAGATCCCAGAGCGTGTCGCCGGCGACGACAACATGGGTCGTCGGTGTTTTCGGCGGCTCGTTTGTCTTTGCCTGCGGAGCGGCTGCTGCCGGAGCCGTGGTTGTCGGCGCGGACGCGGCCGGGCTTTCTGCCGCTGGGGCCGATGTCGCCGGCGCCGGCTTTGCCGATTCCGAATTTGCCGGAGCGGACGGTGTTGGCGTCGGCGTCGGGTTTGCCGGCGTGGCCGCGCTAGGCGCAGTCACCGCAGGAGGCGAAGAGGCAGGCGCCTTCACTGCGGGCGAGGCAGGGGTGCCTTCGGCTGCGGCGGGTGCCGGTTTTTGCTCCGGCGCAGCCTGGGGCTTGGTATCGGCGGGTTTTGCCGGTTCCGGCTGCGCGGCAGTCTGGGCGGGGACAGTCTGGGCAGGGGCAGCCTGAGCTACGGGCGCGACTTGGGTCACGCGGCCGTCCGTATAGGGCTTGTAGGGGTTGTGCGCGGCAAGATAGTCGGCGACCACCGATTCCAGATTTGGGCCGAAATCATAGGCATTCTTGGCATTCTTCGCGAAAACCGTGTAGCCGTCGCCGCCGGCGCGCATGTAATTGTTGCTGACGACGCCGTAGGTCTTTGCGGGGTCGAGCGGCTTGAATTCGGTGCCTTCCTGTACCTCGACGGAGACAAGGCGGCTGCCTGCCGGCTTCGACTTGTCGAAGCTGTATTTGAGGCCGGCAACCTGTGGGAAGCGTCCGGCACCGTCATCGATCTGGCTGAGGCCGTTTTCGAGCGCTGCCTTCACATCCGCGCCGGTCAGCTGGAACGTCGCAACCGTGTTCTGGAAGGGCAACACGGTCAGCACGTCGCCCATGCTGACATCGCCGGCGCCGATGGAGGCGCGCAGACCGCCGCCGTTCTGGATAGCGATGGAAATGCCCTGCGCCTTGGTGCGGTCGAGCATGGCATCGGCGACGAGGTTACCCATCGAGCATTCCCGTACACGGCAGACTTCACGGGCGCCTTCGATCGGGCCTTGCGAGCTGCCGATGACTTTCTTGCGCAATTCCTCGATCGGTTTGGCCATCTCCTGCACGCGTGCGAGGATCGCCGGATCAGGCTTTATGGAGGAATCGAGCAGGATCGGATCGCCCTTGGCGTCCTTGACGGCGCCGTTGTCGTCGAAGGTGATGACGAGATCGCCGAGATACTTGCTGTAGGAAGCAGCCTGGACGACGGGAACCTTATAACCGGCCGGATTGTCGACCATGGTCGGATAAGGGCCGGCTGCCTTCGGGTCCGTGTTCGACAAGAGCGTATGCGAGTGACCGCCGACGACGACGCTGACGCCGGCGATCTTGGCGATCTTTTCGACATCACGGGGATAGCCGACATGGGTCAGCGCGATGATCTTGTTGACGCCCTGCGACTTCAGCGCATCCACCTCGGCGTTGATGGCGGCGGCATCGTCGGTGATCTTCACATGCGGCCCGGGAGAGGCGAGGTCGGGCGTTTCGGTCGTGACGGCGCCGACGATGCCGATCTTCTGGCCGCCAATATCGAGCACGATCGACTTCTTGATGCGGTTGCCGAGCTTCGACTGGTCGTCGACCACCAGATTCGCCGTCACGACCGGGAATTGCGCCTTGTCGAGGAACGCGGCCAGCGGGCCTTCGCCATCATCGAACTCATGATTGCCGACCGTCATGGCATCGATCTTCATGTCATTGAGGAATTCGACTTCGGCGGCCCCTTTATAGGTCGTGTAGAACAGGGACCCCTGGAAATTGTCGCCGGCATCGAGGACAAGCAGGTTCTGGCCGGCAAGTGCGGCGCGCCTCTGGTCGATAGCCGCCTTCAAGCGCGCAGCGCCGCCGAAGCATTCGTTCTTGGCCTCCTCGGCCGCGGAGCAGGTCGCGTCGAACTTGTTGATGGACTCCACGCGCGAATGGAAATCGTTAAAGTGCAGGATGTTGAGCTGATAGTCCGCGAAGGCGGCGCTGGTGCTCAGCGCCAGCAGCGTGGCGGCCAAAAGACCCACTGCGAAGGGCTGCTTCATCTGTCTCTCCTGTTGCTCATTGCAATCCGGCCCGCCTGCGCCCCTGCGGCGGTCCCCCACGCAGATGTTTTCATCACAGCGGAGCGAGTGCAAGCAAAAGCTGTTGGCTTCATTGGGATTTCGCAAAGCAGCCGCGGATCAGCCGCAGGCTTCGACCGAGGCCGCCCCATAGGATTCGCGTAGCGCCGCAGCGGCATTCCAGCCGACGGAGCAGAAGACGAGGCACAACAGAGGGAGGCGACAAGATGAAGGCGCCGATCCGCTTTCGATATAGCAGGATAGCACCGGCGCCGTAGATGAGCAAAGCGGGTATGGCAAAAAGGAGAACGCTTGCCGGGCCGTCGCAATCAAGGGCGTCGATGCCCTCAGCCTGATAGCTGTTCACGGGGAGGACCGTCGCCAGAAGGGCGACGGGCAATGCTGTGATAAGTGCCAGATAAAGGATCAGCGTGCGGCGCATGATGCCTTATCCGTCCATCGGGTCTCTATCAGCCTTGGCGATTGAGCGAGAAATGGCCGCCGGTTTCGGAGGTGCAATTGAGCTGGCTGGGATTGGCCAGGAAGCAATTGACCTTCGATGAGGTGCGCTTGATATTCGAATAGAGATTGATCTGGATCATGCCGGATGGGTCGGTGGTGTAGGTTCCCGAGGCCATCTGCTGGTTGGTGCCGTCTGTGGTATGCGTTTCGAATCGACCGGCGATGAAGGTCGAATTCAGGCCGTTCGAATCGGCCCAGCTGCCTTCCACCGCGTTTGCTCGCGGCGCCGCGCCGGTGTTCATTGCCATCGGCGGCGGTCTTGAGCCGCCGAAATCGACGCAGGCAGACAGAGCTGCCGCGGCAGCAACGAGGGCAAGAGTGGTTCGCATCTTCATAAATATCTCCCGCGAATAAGAGCGGACTAAAGGCGTATCGGTTGCAGCGAAGATGCCGTGACCATTGGGCTAAAGCAAGGCTTCACAGGCGATCTGCTTGATTTATCTGGTTTGCGTAACAAAAATGCCCGCACGACTTGTGCGGGCATTCGAGCATTGCATTTCGCGAATGCTATGCCTTTTAGCGAACGAGGATGTTCCTGAACTGCCAGGGATCCTTCGTGTCGATGTCTTCCGGGAACAGGCCCGGGCGGCCATCGAGCGGGGTCCAGTCGGTGTAGTGACCTTCAACCGGGCCGAGATAGGGCAGCTGCACTTCGAGGCAGCGCTTGTAGTCGATCTCGTCGGCTTCGACGATGCCGGCGGTCGGGTTTTCGAGTGCCCAGACCATGCCGGCGAGAACGGCCGAGGTCACCTGAAGGCCCGTGGCATTCTGGTAGGGAGCGATGCGGCGGGTCTCGTCGAGAGACAGGCGCGAACCGTACCAGTAGGCGTTCTTGGCATGGCCATAGAGCAGCACGCCGAGTTCGTCGATGCCGTCTTCCAGTTCGTCTTCGTCAAGAACGTGGTGAACCGGCTGCGGGTTGCCGCCATTGCCGAACATTTCGTGCAGCGAAAGCACGGCGTCGTTGGCGGGATGGTAAGCGTAGTGGCAGGTCGGGCGGAAGGTGACTTCGCCGTCCTTGTCGCGTACGGTGAAATAATCGGCGATCGAGATCGACTCGTTATGCGTGACGAGGAAGCCGTACTGCGGACCCGGCGTCGGGCACCAGGTGCGGACGCGGGTGTTGGCGCCGGGCTGTTCCAGATAGATGGCAGCCTTGCAGCCCTTCTTGTGCTTCTTGGCGTTCTTCGGCATCCATTCTTCATGGGTGCCCCAGCCGAGTTCGGCCGGCTGCATGCCTTCGGAGATGAAGCCTTCGACGGACCAGGTGTTCCAGAAGACGTTGAGCGGCTTCGGATGCTTGGTACGCTGCGTGTCGCGCTCGGCAATGTGGACGCCCTTGACGCCGACCTTCTTCATCAGCTTGGCCCAGCCTTCGCGGTCATGCTGATCCGGCTCTTCGAACTTCAGGCCGATATCCTTGGCGAGGTTGACGAGCGCCTGCTTGACGAACCAGGAGACCATGCCCGGATTGGCGCCGCAGGTGGAAACGGCCGTCGCGCCGCCCGGGTTCTTTTCCTTCTCCTTGCGCATGGTTTCGCGCAGCGCATAGTTGGTGCGGTCGGCGTTTTTCAGACCCTTGTCGAAGTAGAAGCCGAGCCAGGGTTCGACGACGGTATCGATGTAGAGCACGTCGAGCTTGCGGCAGAGCTTGACCAGGTCGAGCGAGCCGGTATCGACCGAAAGGTTGACGCAGAAGCCCTGGCCGCTGCCTTCCGTCAGAAGCGGTTTCAGGAGATCCTTGTAATTGTCCTTGGTGACATATTCCTGGATATGGCGGACGCCATGCTTTTCCAGGATCGCCAGGTGCTCGGCGTCCATCTGCGGGTCGATGACGACCATCCGGCTCTTGTCGAATTTGAAATGGCGCTCGATCAGGGGCAAGGTGCCACGGCCGATGGAGCCAAAGCCGATCATTACGATCGGACCGGTAATTTCGGCATATACCGGATAGTTGTGTTTCGTCATTCTTTTCTCCTTCGAAAGGCAGGGTGC
The DNA here is from genome assembly GCA_900468625.1 of Hyphomicrobiales bacterium. Lineage (GTDB taxonomy): Bacteria > Pseudomonadota > Alphaproteobacteria > Rhizobiales > Rhizobiaceae > Rhizobium. The sequence goes on along the minus strand of UBUL01000001.1, from coordinate 300,205 downwards.
CGTTCGGTTCACGAAATCCAATTAGAGTTTGCGCGAAAGCGCTGGCAGAGTTTGCGCGAAAACGCGAGGTGAGCGGCTCTAATCATAATTTGATGTCACAATAAAGAGCTGTTGAGGGTTAGCCGGGCAAAGTCAAGTGGGGGCAACATACACGCCTTATGCGACGAGTTTGTTGCCTTAAAGGTTGGTTTTCGCTGACATAGGCGGAATGTGACGGCGGAATGTGGCGTCTCCCGCCAATCACGCTTTGAGAGCCTCCAGGCCATCGGTGAAAGTGGTGAGTGCGATTTCCTGGACCTCGTAAGCTGCGACGCCATGGATGGTGAAAGGGTCCGCGGCGACGTAGGCCTCCAGTTCGGCACGCCCGCCACGGGCGAAGATGACGCCGCCGGTGCGCGGCACCTTGCGTCCCGATGCGAGGAACCAGCCCTTCGCATAGCCCTCTTTCACCCAAGCCATATGCGGTTCCATATGCTTGTCGGCTTCGTCATTGCCCTTGAGGTAGGTGAGCGAGAGGATGAACATTCAATCAATTCCATAGGAGTTGCGCGCGGATCAGGCCGCGCAGGGAGTTTCCGACGTAAAGGGTGCGGTCTTTCAACTCGTCGAGGCGGATGCGGCCGACGCGGGCCTTGCGCTGGCAGATGAGTTCGGTACGCAGGACGCCGGCGAGCAGGCCGGCTGATATGGGCGGGGTGCGGAGCGCATTCGGGCCATCTTCGAGGAAGACGGAGGTGATCGTTCCCTCGCACACCTCACCCTTCTCATTGAGGAGCAGCACTTCGTCTGCCTCGTCGGGCCGGTATTCCGCGCGAGCTGCTTCGTAGACGCCTCGGCGTGTAGTCTTGACGCGTAGCAGCTTGTCGGCGGAATCGAGTCTGGTTGCGGCAATGCGGACGCGCCAGACCGTATCGCGCGGCAGCGGAACAAAGGGGGCGGTCGTTACCTCCATTTTGCCCTCCCGCTTCAGCGTCAGCCGAACCCTCAAGGGTGTGGCGGCGCCAGCGACAGCCTGTTCCAGGTTTCCGAGCACGCTCTTGGGGGTGGAAAAGCCGAGGCGGCGGGCTGAGCGCTGCAGCCGGGCGAGATGCAGACGCAGACGAACGAAGCCGGCTTCCGGCTCGTAGCGCAGCGTCTCGATCAGGGAAAAATCCTCTACCGGTCGATCCATCTGTCCCCCACAGCGAAGCGTGCCTTGAGAAGGCATTCTTCATATTCCGCTTCCGCCGTGGAATCGAAGACAATACCTCCGCCGACATTGAACACCGCCCGGCCGTCGCCGAAAAGCGTGATCGTGCGGATCGCCACCGAAAAACGCATTGCACCTGTCGGCGAGATCATGCCGATCGCGCCGCAATAGGCATCGCGCGGGCCGACTTCGAGGTCGTGCAGGATTTCCATAGCCCGCATTTTGGGGGCGCCTGTTATCGAGCCGCAGGGGAAGAGGGCGGCAAGGATATCGCGGATCGATATGCCCGGAAGCAGCTTGGCCTGCACATGACTGACCATCTGGTGCAGCGTCGGATAGGTCTCGATCTCGAAAAGCTTGGGGACGTCGAGCGTGCCGACCTCGGTGATGCGCGAGATATCGTTGCGCAGCAAGTCGACGATCATGCGGTTTTCGGCCTGCGTTTTTTCGTCGGTAAGCATGGCGGCGATGATGTGCTCGTCCTCGGCGGCATTTGCGCCACGCCTGGCCGTCCCCTTCATCGGATGCGTCTCGATCCAGCCGCCCTCGTCCGTGCGGAAGAAGAGCTCCGGCGAACGCGAAAGAATGATCGGGCCTCCGAGATCGACAAGCGCGCCGTATTTCACCGGCTGCCGTTCGATCAGCGACCAGAAGGCCGCGCGGGGATCGCCGCTCCAGCGGGCATGGATGGGCATTGTGAGGTTCGCCTGATAGCAGTCGCCCAGGCGCAGGTGCTGGTGCAGCCTGTGGAAACGCTCCTTATATGTATCGAAATTCCAGGCGGCTTTCGGCTCCGTCAGAAATTCCTGGTTTTCCAGGCGCTGCGCCGGCTGGCCAAGCGGATGATCCTCGTCGGCGGGGCCATCGAAAACGCCAAAGCAGAGGAGCGGCGTTTCCCTGTTCTCCTCGGCGAAGGATGCGAGTTTCTCTTCGAAAAGATGCCCGGCTTCGTAAGCGATATAGCCGGCAAGCCACTTTCCTTGCCGTCTGGCCTTTTCCATGCGGTCGAGGGCATCGAAGAAGTCAGCCCGCGCATGGGCCGTGATGATCTCGGCCGGTTCGGCAAAGAGCATCACCTGTCCGGTGCTGTCGTCCCTGAAGAGGACGTAGGGTATGGCGTCGGCCATTGAGCACTTCTTCAGCGGTAGGGTGTCAGGCGCCCTTATCTAGCGCTTCCAGCTCGTCGATCAGCCCTTCGATCATCGACAGACCCTTGCTCCAGAACGACGGATCGGTCGCGTCGAGGCCGAACGGCTTCAGGAGTTCGGAATGATGCTTGGTGCCGCCGGCCTTCAGAAGCTCGAAATACTTTTCTCGGAAGCCTTTTTCGGCGTTGCGGTAGACCGCATAGAGCGAGTTCACCAGGCAGTCGCCGAAGGCATAGGCATAGACGTAGAAGGGCGAGTGGATGAAATGGGGGATATAGGCCCAATAGGTCTCGTAGCCCTCGGAGATCTTGATCGCAGGGCCTAAGCTTTCGGCCTGTACCGAGAGCCACAGCTCGCCGATATTGTCCGATGTCAGCTCGCCATTCTTGCGGGCGGTATGCACCTTGCGCTCGAACTCATAGAAGGCGATCTGGCGCACGACCGTATTGATCATGTCCTCGACCTTCTGGGCGAGCATCGCCTTGCGTTCGCGCTTGTCGGTGGTCTTGTCGAGGAGCGCGCGGAAAGTCAGCATTTCGCCGAAGACGGAGGCGGTCTCGGCCAGCGTCAAAGGCGTCTGGCACATCAGCGCGCCCTGACCGCCGGCCAGCACCTGATGTACGCCATGGCCAAGCTCGTGGGCCAGCGTCATGACATCGCGGGGCTTGCCCATGTAGTTGACCAGCACGTAAGGGTGAGCCGAGGGCACGGTCGGATGTGCAAAAGCGCCCGGCGCCTTGCCTGGGCGAACCGGCGCGTCGATCCATTCCTCGTCGAAGAAGCGCTTGGCGATGGCGGCCATTTCCGGCGCGAAATTGCCGTAGGCCGAGAGAACCGTTTCTTTCGCATCGGTCCAGGGAATCAGCGCATTCGGCGTTTCCGGCAGCGGCGCATTGCGGTCCCAGAAATTCATCTGGTCCATGCCGAGCCACTTGGCTTTCATCTTGTAATAGCGATGCGACAGGCGCGGATAGGCGTCGCGAACGGCGGCTGCCAAGGCATCGACGACCTCGCGCTCGACGCGGTTTGCCAGATGCCGCGAATCGGCAATATCCGCGAAGCCGCGCCAGCGGTCGGAAATTTCCTTGTCCTTGGTAAGCGTGTTGGTGATCAGCGTGAAGGTGCGCAGGTTCGCCTTGAAGGTTTCGGCAAGCGCCATTGCCGCCTTGCGGCGCACTTGCGGGTCCTGCTCCTGCAGCATGTTGAGCGCGACTTCCAGCGGCTGCTTTTCTCCGTCGATCTCGAAGCGCAGTTCTGCCATCGTCTCGTCGAACAGCCGGTTGAAGGCGGCGGCGCTCGTCATCGATTTCTCGAGGAACAGCTGCTCCAGCTTGTCATCGAGCTGATGCGGCTTGTCCTTGCGAAGGTCGACGATCCAGGGGCGATAGTGGCCGGCCGCGGGGTCGTTCGCCATGCAGGCATCCATGACGGCGTCGTCGATGCGGTTGAGCTCCAGCGGAAAGAACAGCAGATGTGCGGCGTAATCCGTCAGCTTCGCCTGGACGTCGCCGTAGAGCTTGCCGTTGGCCGGATCGATGGTATTCGAAAAATAGGTGAGGCCGGCGTAAGAACCGAGGCGGCCCATGATGTCATCGAGTGCCTCATACTCCCTGATGGCGGCGCCGATGCCGGCTTCGCCCGATTTGGCGGCAGCATCGGTAAGCTTGCCCTTCCATTTTTCCTCGAAGGCGACGGACATCTTGCCGGCCTTTTCCATGTCGCCGAGGAATTCCGGCGAGGTCGCCGACGGATAGAGATCGCTGAGCTTCCAGGCCGGCAGGTCACCGAGCGCCTGGCCGGCGGCCGAGCTTGCGGAGAAGTTAAGGGAGGAGCGGAGCGAGGTCGGGCTCATGGGCGATATTTCCTCTGCTTTTATTTTTCGGACGGTCCGATACGTTCGTGTCTAGTCGGCTGAAGTGGCCACGGCAAGGCCTGATTTTCCAGCACCCGCGATTGATTCATAAGCAATTTTATATTCGTCATAATGATTAAAATGCGATGGTTTGGCAAAACTTCATGTTCAAGCCTTTCTGCGAATGTCCATGTCAGGTTTCGCATGAAGTGAGGCACCAATGACCGTTTACAATAGCGCCAAGGGGGGCGCGCAGATTCTCGTTGTTGAGGATGATCCGATTCAACGCCGTCTGCTCAAAAATGCCATCGAGCGGCACGGACACGTTGCCCATTTGGCAGAAAATGGCCGTCTCGGCCTAGAGTTCCTGAAGCGTGGCAACGATCAGATCAATGTGATCGTGCTCGATCTCATGATGCCGGAAATGAACGGCATCGAGTTCCTGGGCGCACTGAACGATATGGGTATCGACCTGCCTGTGATCGTGCAGACGGGGCAGGGCGGCATCGACACCGTGGTGCAGGCCATGCGTGCCGGCGCCTTCGATTTCGTCGTCAAGCCGGTGTCGCCGGAACGCATAGCTGCGTCCATCGCCAATGCACTCAAGCTCGACCAGCGTGAGGCAAAAGCTCGTGCCGGGCGCAAGTCGCGCTCCAGCGCCATTACCTTCGATGACATCGTTTCCGCAAGCCCGGCGATGATGCGCGTGCTCGATCTCGCCCATCGCGCGGCGCAATCGAACATCCCGGTCGTGCTGGAAGGCGAATCCGGCGTGGGCAAGGAACTGGTGGCCCGCGCCATCCAGGCTGCCAGCGATCGGGCCGGCAAGCCGTTCGTGACTGTCAACTGCGGCGCGATCCCGCACAATCTGGTCGAGAGCATCCTCTTCGGACATGAGAAGGGCGCGTTTACAGGCGCGGCCGAGCGTCATGTCGGCAAGTTCATGGAGGCCGACGGCGGCACGCTGTTCCTCGACGAGATCGGCGATCTGCCGCTGGAAGTCCAGGTCAAGCTGCTGCGCGCCGTGCAGCAGGGCGAAATCGAGACCGTCGGCGCGCGCGTCGCGCAGAAGGTCAACGTCCGGCTGATCTCGGCGACCAACAAGGATCTGATCGAAGAAGTCAAGGCAGGACGGTTCCGCGAGGATCTCTACTATCGCCTCAACGTCTTCCCGATCACCATGCCGGCCCTGCGCCGCCGCAAGGAGGATATCCCGCATCTGGCGCGCGCCTTTGCCGACCGGTTCGCACTGGAGCAAAAGCTTGACCACCCGCTTGGGATCAGCAGCGACGCGCTTGCGTTGCTGACGGCCTATGATTGGCCCGGCAACATCCGTCAGCTCGAAAATGCGATCTTCCGTGCGGTGGTCCTGTCCGAAGGGCCGGAGCTGCTCGACACGGATTTTCCGCAGATCGCAGCGCAGTTGCCTGGTTATTTCGCTGCCGAACATCCGGCCTTAGTTGTGGATAATTCGCATGCCTATTCGGCCGACGCCGCCGTGGATGAAAGAGCCGAGCGGTTCCCGCACGGGATTTCCCTTGGTGCCGCTGCAACTTCTCCGCTTCCTGCCGGCGATGTTTCGGCTTCGGCTTCCGACAATGTCATCGTCAGCACCAACACATCGGGCGATGTGCGGAAACTGGCGGATGTGGAGGAGGAACTGATCCGATTTGCTCTCAAATTCTATCGCGGGCAGATGAGTCAAGTGGCAAGAAAGCTTGGTATCGGACGTTCAACTCTCTATCGCAAGTTGAAAGACTATGGGATAGACCCGGATGACCCGCAAAAAAGCGCCGCATGAAGGAAAGCTTAACGTTTAGGCAAGCATATTTTGTTACCCGTCGTAAAGCACTTGTTAGTGCATCGTTCACCATGTATGAAGAGGGCGACCATGTGTGGCATTTTTGTCATCGTGTCACCGCAATTGACAGCCATTTGGAACACGATGCGACATTGTCTGTCGGACGGGGATCGAATTGCCGAATTTGAGTGGAAATACCAAGCCTAAAAGCTTGAGCAGGTTTTCTGCGTGCTCGGATTTATTTCGCAAGGTGGCCAAGGTAGCAGCCGTTGGTCTCCTTGCTTTGGCTGTTTCCACCCCTGTTTTCGTTGGCACCCCCTCTCAGGCAGGCGGCGAAACCCGCAGCCTGAAGATCTATTACGTCCACACCGGCGAAAAGGCCGTCATCACCTACAAGCGCAACGGCAAGTTCGATCCGGACGGTCTGGAGAAGCTGAACCGCATCCTGCGCGACTGGCGCAAGAATCAGCCGACCAAGATGAACCCGCGGCTTTTCGATCTCATCTGGGAAGCCTATCGCGAAAGCGGATCGCACGAATTCATCTACGTCATCTGCGGGTTCCGTTCTCCCGGCACCAACGAGATGCTGCGCACACGCTCTGCCCATACCGGCGTTGCCAAGAAGAGCCAGCACATGCTCGGCAATGCGATGGATTTCTATCTCCCGGACGTCAAGCTTTCCAAGCTGCGCGAAATCGGCATGAAGCTGCAGGTGGGTGGCGTCGGCTATTATCCGACTTCCGGTTCGCCCTTCGTGCATATGGACGTCGGCGGCGTGCGCGCATGGCCGCGCATGGATCGTCAGGATCTCGTCCGCCTGTTCCCGAACGGCAAGACGATGCATATACCGGCGGACGGACGGCCGTTGCCTGGCTACCAGGAAGCAGTCGCCGACTATAAGCGCCGGATGTCGTCGGACAATATCCAGATTGCAAGCTCTTCGTCGCCGCGCCGCGGCTTCTTTGCCCGCCTGTTCGGTGGCGGCGGTGCCGACGAGGAAGAGGACAATGCCGATAGCGGCACGACTGCGGCGCCGGTGGCTGTCGCTTCGGCGACCCCCAAGGGTCAGCCGGCTCCGGCCGCAAGTGACGAAGGCGACGATAGCCCGGCTCAAGCTCCTGCCCAGGTTCAGGTTGCCAGCGTGAACGCGCCTGTTCCGCAGGTTCGCCCGGCCTTCGGAAACCAGCCTGCAGGCAGCGATGTCGCTTCCGCTCTCGTGTCGCCCTCGCGTAATGCTGCTCAGGATGCGCTTGCCGCTGCCATGCCGAATGCGGACGATCAGCAGCAATATGCCGATCTTCGCTCCTATCATGTGCCGGTGCCGTCCTTGCTGGATCGCCGCGCGCCCGGCGATGCCGAACTGGCCTCTGCCGAAGCTGACATGAGGGGACAGCTTGCCGCCGTTCCTGTGCCGGCGCAGCGTCCTGAAATTGCCGAAAACCTTCTGGCCTCCGCCGATGCCGATCAGGAAGCGATCGACGACCAGGCCGATGCAGGCGCGCTCTCGCCTTCCGTCGTTGCGGCCCTGGAGCAGAGCCGGCCCGATCGAGCGGATGCGAACAACGCCGTTCCGGTGGCGGCGCCGTTGAACAATGTCGCATCGAAGGATCAGCTCCCGCCTTCGGGCAATGGTAGTGCCATGAGCAATGATGCGGCGCAGGCGATCGCGGCGGTCCTGCCGCAGCAGCGGCCGGCTCAGCAGATGCCGATGCAGGTGGCTGCGCTTGCGCCGATCCGCAACGAGGTGAAGGCCGGCAGCCATCGCTTCGGCGACAATTTCGAAACGCCGACGCCGCAGGAACGCGCGATTGCCGCAGGTATTGCAGCCAAGGGCGCAAGGCCGAGCAAGCAGGATGCGGCGGATGCCGATGCCGGACACGCCACGGTGACGACTGCGCCGAAACTGACGGAGAAGATGATTTCGCAGTGGGCGATCGCAAAAGCTCGTGTCGAGATCGTAAACCGCCCTGTCAAGGCGCCGCGTTTCGTAAGCCCGACGCTTCGTGCTCAGCCGACCGCCGTTTATACCGACGGATTCAAGGTTCAGACGGCTTCGATCGATCCCGAGCGCTTCAGCGGGACCGCGGTGAATTTTCTTCAGGTGAAGAAGTTCAATTCGGTCGAGTAGGCCGAGGTCATATGGTCGTCATCTCGCTCTCAGGAGCCTCTTCAGGCTTCTTTTCGTTCATTTCGCCGGGCAATGGCAAATCATAATCGGCAACGGCAAGCTGGAGCGCGATCTCACAGAGATCATGGACAATGCGGAATTTGTGTGCGCTTCAACCGGCCAAAAGGGCGCATTGGCAGGCGGCTCATATACCGAGAGCCCCACGTTTACAACTTATGAGATTGCATCTTGTTTGATATAATGTTTAACTTGCAGAACTTCAGTTGGGAAAAATGGGAGCGTCATACTTGGCTGAATGAGGCCGCCAGGTTGACGACAAGATGACGAATGGTCTTATCGGCATGCCTATCCACCCTTCTTTCAGTTGTTCAGACCGGCTGAAAGCAACCATCTTCAGTTTCGCCTCAGGTTTGCCTAATGCCGCATTCATTCACGGTTGCTAGAGCCTCGCGAAATATGACCGAGGTATCCGTAATGCAAAGCCGCGAATTCAACCGGTCTTCAGCGATGCCGCTCGAAGGATCTCACACGGGATTCGAGTTCGACCAAGCGTCCAAATCGACCGCCGGTGCGGATGAGCCGAGCCAGCCCGTCATTCGCGGCTTTATCGTCCATCTCGACCGGGCTCGCGATCGCCTGCCGCAGGTGGAAAGGCTTGTTGCAAAACTTCCGGTATCCACGGAGATCATCGAAGCCGTTGACGGCCGTGTGCTGACCGAAGCCGAGACGGATCGCGTCTATCGCCGCCGGCTGCAGAAGCCGTACTACCCATTTGCGATGAGCATGGGTGAGATCGCCTGTTTCCTGTCCCATCGAAAAGCATGGGCTGCGATTGTCGAGCAGGGTATCGATGCAGGTCTTGTCTTCGAGGACGACGTCGAGATCGATGATTCGTTCCATGCCGCTTTTGCCGCAGCCAAGGCTTGCCTGAAGCCCGGTTCGTTCATCCGCTTCCCATTCCGCATGGGAAAAGAACATGGCAGTTGCGTTCTCACTCACGGAGAGACCAATGTCATTCAGCCGACGCGCATCGGCTTGGGCATGGTGGCCCAGCTCGTCAGCCGCGACGCCGCAATCCGGCTGCTGGAGGTGACATCCGTCTTCGACCGGCCCGTCGATACGACCATTCAAATGAGCTGGTTTACCCATGTGTTCCCGCTGACGGTCCTGCCGGGCGGTGTCCGTGAGATTTCCCCGCAGCTCGGCGGCAGCACCATCAAAAGCAGCAAGACGTTGATGGAAACCCTTTCCAGAGAGGTTTTGCGGCCGCTCTATCGCGCGAAAATCGCCCTTCGCTCGCGCCGCTACATCTGAGACGATACATCGTGGCTGTTCCCATCCTCGCATATCATCAGATTGCGGTGCCGCCTTCGCGCAAGGCGCCGTTCAGAAGCATGGTCGTCCATCCAGAGGCCTTCCATCGTCAGATGGGGTGGCTGAAAAGGCTCGGAATTCAGGGCATGTCGCTGCGTGAGGCCATGCCCTACATCAGGGGCGAAAAGGCCGGCAAGGTTGCCGCCATCACCTTCGACGACAGCTATGTCAACGTCTACGAGAATGCCCTGCCCGTGCTGCAGGAGTATGGCTTCACCGCCACGAATTTCGTGGTGGCGAACCAGATCGGCGGCAGCAACGTTTGGGATACGCCGCTTGGCGTCGCACATTCGCCATGCATGTCGGCCGAGCAGCTGCGGCATTGGCACAGCCTTGGGCACGAGGTGGGGTCGCATACTCTCGACCATGTTCATCTGCCCCAATTGCCGATGGAAGAGGCGCGTCGCCAGATCGCGCACTCGCGCGAACTGCTCGAGGATCTGCTCGATGAGGGGGTCTCGTCCTTTTGCTTTCCTTATGGCGATGAAACGCCGCTCGATCGCGTGCTGACCTATGAAGCCGGCTACAGCGCCGCAACCACAACCCGCAGGGGCCGGGCGCGGACGGGCGACGACCCTTTCGGCCTGCCGCGGGCGACCATCCGGCGCAACGACAGCTGGCTGCATTTCGTCAAGAAATGCGTCGTCGGATAGCGGGCAGATCGATCGTCCGCAATTGCCGGCCTTCTCGGACCGGCTAGATCACGGTGTGATGGTGAAACTGTAGCTGCCGTTGGTCTTGTGGCCATCGGTCGAGAGCACATGCCATTCGACCGTGTACGTACCGGGAGCGAGCTTGTCGCTCACGGGCACCGTCAGCGTCTTGTCGCCATCCGCCAAGGCGGCGTCACCGGTTTTGATGGTCTTCTTGTCCGGTCCGGTCACGGTCGCGCCGCTGAATTTCAGGTTGAGGCTTTCAGTGAAGCTGAGATCGAGCACTGAAGGCGCCTGCTTGACGGTGCTGTTGGCAGCGGGTGCCGAGGATTTGAGATGGGCGTGCGCAAGGGCCTGGCCCGCGAGAGCAATGCTCGCCATGGCCGCAGCGAGGAGCAGCGTCTTCATTCGAGGCATCTCGGTTTTCCTTTCCTGTTTGCGCGGTCGTGGCCGCGGCAAATTCTGGGCTGTCGGTTACTGCTGTTTTTTCGGCGCGGAATCCACGATGGGATGGTCATTGCCGTCGCTGAGCGTGTAGGGGCCGCCGGCACGATTTTGTACTGCCGCCGACGGCGGCATGAGGGTCCATGTGAAATAGGCGATCAGGCCGCAGACACCGAGCAGAAAGACGGTCAATATCGCCGGAATGGACCACTCCTTCGCGAACATCGGTGTTTCCAGGCGACGCTTGAAAGTGGCGCGACGCGCGGCCGCCGTCTTATTGAGCTGCGTCGGCATCGTCGCCTCCAGAGGTATACGTCTCGGTTTGAAAAGCGAAGCCAATATCGGCCATTTCGGCAGTGTCGGGGCCGAAGGCAGCGCGACGGCGTATCAATCGGTTCATGATCGGTTTCCTTGAGGGAGTGGTGCGCCTTGCGGCAAATTCCGCCGCGAGGCTTTTCATGAGAAGGGGAGTTGCCTGCAGGGAACGGATGCCGATTTGATCCGCCGCAGAGCGATATGCGGGTCCGTGAGCCCGCTACGCCGTCTTCGCCCGGAAGAGGCTCAGACGAGGTTCTGAAGAGCAGGGGGCGCGCGTGGTCCGCTGTTGGGCGGATAAAGCTGTCGGCGGAATCGTGCGCTTTCGGGAACGATCATATCCTGCCGCGCGCATTCGAGACGGTCGCATACGGCTGCCGGCGGGTGGGGAAGGAGTGCTGCGGCGGAGATGCGGCATGCCTCGCAGCCGGGCATATAGGCCTTGCCGTGTTCCTTGCCGTCAGGCGTTTTCTCGGTGGTGCACATGACCGGCAGGCTTCCGTCTGGCAAACGATACTGTGCAAGCTCCAGAAGAGGCAGTTCGGCGGCGTTGGAAACGGCCGGATGATGCGCGAAGCCGACGGACATCAACGCGAGGGCGCATAGAATGCGCATCAGTTCCTGCGTTGTTGCGAAGATCCGCTTCAGCACGATCTCTTCCCCGTTGCCAGCTTGGATGAAGCACCTACGACATTCGTCGTTTCAGCTCAATGCGGCAATTTGGTATCCCCATCGAAGTGCCCGTTTACATGCCGCGCCGAGGTCGGCTACAGATGATTGCAGGGGCTTGCGCTGGCGGATCGGCGAGCCTCATATCAGCCAAGGTCGCGCGGCCGGATCATTCTCCGGCGCTCGCGCGAAGAGGAATTGGAATGCCCATCGAATCCTGGAAAGGCGGCGAGGTCGATGTTGCCGTGATCGGTGCTGGAGCGGCCGGTGTGGCTGCGGCCAGGCGTCTGCAATTGCTACGACCCGATCTTTCGGTCGTGCTGCTCGAAGCTTCCGATCGCGTCGGCGGCCGCGCTCGCTCGATCCATCCGTTCGGAACCGATGCTGCCGCACTCGATCTTGGCTGCGGCTGGCTGCATGGCGCCCGCACCAATGCCTGGACCGGGATCGCCGAAGAGGTTGGCCTGACTGTCGATCGTACCCCCGCGCCCTGGAGTGACGGCGGCCGCCGGCTCGAGCAGGACGATCCGGGCGCAAGGGCTGCGGGTGCGGCCGTCAACCGCTTCTTCGATCGCGTTTACGACTATGACGGCGACAAAGACACGGATCTTTCGACCATGCTGTCGCCCGACGATCCGTGGCGTGAAAGGATTTACGCCGTCGGCGCGTTCATGACCGGGGGAGAGCTCGACAAGTCTTCGGTGATCGATCTTGGCCGCTACGATCCCGGTCCTGGTCCGGACTGGCGTGTGCGCCAAGGCTATGGAACGCTGGTGGCGACCTATGGCCTGCCGGTGCCGACCGTTCTCGGCGTGGAGGTCAGTCGCGTTGACCACAGCGGCGCCGACCATATCGTGCTTTCGACGGGCAAGGGCGAGCTGCGAGCCGGGGCTGTCATCGTCACCGTTTCCACAAATGTACTGGCTGCCGAACGCATTGCGTTCTGGCCGCCGCTGCCGGAGAAGATCGAGGCGGCGTCGCGCCTGCCGCTTGGCCTGGCAAACAAGCTTTTCATTCGTATCGCCGAACCGGACATGTTTCCCGACGATACTCATGCGATGGGATCGCAGCATAGCCGCCGGACAGGCGCATATCAGCTCAAACCCTTCGGCGCCCCTGTCATCGAAGCCTATTTCGCCGCCGATCTTGCGCTCGATCTCGAGCGGCGGGGCATCGATGCCATGTTTGATTTCTCGGTGGAGCAGCTGAAGCGCGTCTTCGGTGCCGGTATCGGTGCGAAATTCTCGCCTCTCGTCATGTCTGCCTGGGCTAGCGAGCCCTTCGTGGGAGGCTCCTATTCCTATGCGACACCCGGCGCATCGGATCTGCGCGGGGTCTTGGCTGCCCCCTGCGACGATCGTCTGTTCTTTGCCGGCGAAGCCTGCTCGCGGTCGCGATACTCGACTGCACACGGCGCCTATGAAAGCGGCGTTGTTGCCGCAGAGGCGGTCGCGAAAGCGCTATGATCGAGCTTGACAAGGAGCGCGAACTCACTTGCGGGCGCGAAATGACGATTTGCCCCACGAATTTATGAAAATCACTCTTAAACTTGCGTGGGAACAGGCGTAAACGCAATCAAATACCACCCGATTTGATTTACACCATCCTTCGGGAGATGGCCGGCGTGAGCCGCGACAAGAGAAGCATTGGAGGAGCCATGAGCAACGGCGAGACGTTAACCTTCGACATCCATAAAAACCCCAATCCCGCGACGGCCAGCGAGCGGGAAGCGCTGCTGCAGAACCCGGGCTTCGGCCGTGTCTTCACAGACCATATGGTGACGATCCGCTATTCGCAGGACCGTGGCTGGCATGGCGCCAAGGTTGAGGCGCGCAAGGCGCTGGCTCTCGATCCGGCGACCGTGGTGCTGCATTATGCGCAGGAAATCTTCGAAGGCATGAAGGCCTACCACCTGCCGGACGGCGGTGCGGCGGTCTTCCGTCCGAGCGCCAACGCGGAGCGCTTCCACAATTCGGCCGAGCGGCTGGCCATGCCGCCGCTGCCGGAAAAGGTCTTCGTCGAATCCGTCCGCGAGCTGGTCAAGATCGATCGGGAGTGGATTCCGACCGCCGAAGGCGCATCGCTTTACCTCCGTCCGTTCATGATCGGTTCGGAAGCCGCGCTCGGCACACGGCCGGCCACCGATTATCTTTTCTGTGTCATTGCCTCTCCGGTTGCTTCCTATTTCAAGGGCGGCGCATCTGCCGTTACGCTCTGGGTCTCCGAGAATTACACGCGCGCTGCTCCCGGCGGCACCGGTGCTGCCAAGTGCGGCGGCAATTATGCCGCAAGCCTTTCCGCGCTTGCCGAAGGCCAGCGTGAAGGCTGCGATCAGGTCGTCTTCCTCGATGCCGTCGAAAAGCGCTGGATCGAAGAGCTTGGCGGCATGAACATCTTCTTCGTCTTCGACGACGGCTCGCTGCAGACGCCGCCGCTGACAGGCACGATTCTGCCGGGCATCACCCGCGATTCGCTGATCAAGTTGGGACGCGACATGGGCCTCACCGTTCGCGAAGAGCCCTATTCGATCGAGCAGTGGCAGGCCGATGCCGAGAGCGGACGTCTGCGCGAATCCTTCGCCTGCGGCACGGCAGCTGTCGTGACGCCGATCGGCACGGTCAAGGGCCGCAAGCACAACTTCACGATCGGCGACGGCAATGCCGGTGCCACCACGCTCCGTCTGAAGGCCGCACTGACCGATATCCAGTTCGGCCGCGCGCCGGACAAGAATAAGTGGCTCGACCGCCTGTTCTAAGCTGGAAGCCGCGCAATCCACGTCAAGCTTTGACCGGACGGCGATCGATACCCGGCGGGAAACGCAGTATGCTCTTCCGCCGGGCTCAAGCGGAGCTGATGGACCTGCGGGTTTCCGCAAGGTTTCGCTTGGGAAGCTGCGGTACGGCACCTATGTTGCATGCATATCTGAACAGACATTTCTGAAAGGAAGCCGGACATGTCTGCCCCTACGGACAGCGATCTTTTTCAACGACTTGGTTTGAAGCATCCGCTGATCGTCGCGCCGATGGCGGGCGGTCCTACCTCGGTGGATCTGGTGGCGGCGGCTTCGGCCTCCGGCACGCTCGGCGCCATGGGCGGCGCCTATTTTAATGCCGCGGCCATCGAAGCCTTTGCAGCTCAGGTGCGGCAGCGAACGGATAAACCTTTCTCCATCAATCTCTTCATTCCGCATTCGATTCCGGAGATAGCTGCCGATCGGGTTGAGCGCGCGGCGGCCGCGACCGCACGATATCGCCAGGAGTTGGAACTGCCTTCGCCGCAGCTTTCTCCTCCCTATGAGGAGGATTTCGATGCACAGTTCGAGGCCGTTCTGCGCGTCAGGCCGGCCTGTTTCAGCTTCGTCTTCGGCCTATTGCCGGCCGACCATGTGCGAGAAGCGAAAAAGGCTGGTATCCCGCTGATCGGCACGGCGACGGCGCTCGACGAGGCGAGGGCGCTGGAAGAGAGCGGCGTCGATGCGATCGTGCTGCAGGGCTTCGAAGCGGGTGGTCATCGCGGCATTTTCGACGCGGGGGCAGCGGATCCGGAAATCGGGATGCGCGATCTCCTGGCGCAATGCGTCGGCACCATTCGTTTGCCGCTGATCGCAGCCGGCGGCATCATGACCCCAAGCGATATCCGGGCGGCGCTGCAGGCGGGCGCGCAGGCCGTCCAGATGGGCACGGCCTTTCTTGCCTGCGCGGAAGCCGGAACATCGGCACCCTATCGCAAGAAGCTGCTCGAAACGCCGGAACGCAGAACGCGGACGACACGCGCCTTTTCGGGCCGCTTCGCGCGCGGCATCGAGAACCGCTTCATGGATGAGATGGATGGGAAGGCTGACGCCATTCTTCCCTTTCCGGCGCAAAACAAGTTCACGCGGGACATACGCGGTGCGTCGACGGCGAAGGGATCGCCGGATTTCCTGTCGCTCTGGTCGGGAACCGGTAAGGGCGAGCTCTGGCAGGGCAGTGCTGCCGAATTGATCCATCGTCTTTTCGCAGAGTGACACTCAAAAAGAAAGGAGCCGGCAAGCCGGCTCCCGATCATCTCTCAAGGCTGATAAAGCCCTGATTATTCCATGCCGAGTGCGGCCATATAGGTCTGCAGGATGGATTCTTCTTCCAGGCGTTCGTTGGCGTCCTTCTTGCGAAGGCGGATGATGGTGCGGATCGCCTTGGTGTCGTAGCCGCGGCCCTTGGCCTCGCCCATGACGTCCTTGATGTCACTGGCGATCGCGGCCTTTTCTTCTTCCAGACGCTCGATGCGCTCGATGAATTGGCGGAGTTCCGCCGCGGCCACATTCTCGACGCTGTTCTCTTCCATGCACTTCTCCTAAAGGGTCTCAAAGGGTCGCTTGCAGCCGGCCGCGGATAAGATCGAGTGTCCCCATAGGGCTCATCGCTTCACGGCCTGCGCGGTATTTCGAATTCGATCGGGCAGTTGACGTGCCGCGAATGGCGCGCAAGGTCAAGCCGGATTGGTGAAGGGAGGGTTAATCTTTCGGCTTGTTTCGCTCGAAAGCGGCTTTTTGCACAGGCGAGGCTTCTTTCTGATGCAGGTTTTTCCAATCCTCGTAGGGCATGCCGTAGATCACCTCGCGCGACTCGTCCTTGCTGACGGGCAAGCCTGCCTCTTCGGCCGCTTCGCGATACCAGTTGGAAAGGCAGTTGCGGCAGAAGCCGGCGAGATTCATAAGGTCAATGTTCTGGACATCGCTGCGTTCGCGCAGGTGCGCGACGAGGCGGCGGAACGCGGCGGCCTCGAGCTCGGTCTCTTGTTGCTTGGTGAGCATGGTCATTTCTATTCTCCTCGGTTCGCTCGCCGGTTCATGCCTCGTAGGGGCCGGTGCGCGAAGCATAGCGTTTGTATTCGTGCAGAGCCGGATCGGCATTGATCTCGGCGAAGATCGGCGCCAGCCGGTCGACCCATTCGACAACGCCGGCGTCGTCACCGATCAGATCCTGGCGGACCTCCAGCAGCGCGTGCGGAATGCCTTTCATCATGCAATGGCGGAACATGGTGTCGTTGCGCAAGGCGCCGTCGTAAGGCTCGTTGTCGCCAATAACGAGATCGGTATCGGTGCTTAGCTTTGCAAGAAGCGGCGCGACGGCACGCTCGTCGCTATCCCAGAGCACGCTTGCATGCCAGGGGCGCGGCACGCTCTTCCATGCCGGCGTGAAGGAATGCATCGAGAATACCAAAGGTGCCTTGCCCGTCGTTTCGGCCACCGCGGAAATCGTCCGGTCGACCGCAGCGTGATAGGGCCTGTGGAAGGCCTCTATGCGGTAGTTCCATTCCTCGTCGGTGATCGGATGGTTGCCTGATATGATTGCGCCGTCGGAGATTTTCATGATCAGCGTCGGGTCGTCCTCGCCGCGGTTCGGATCGATCAGCAGGCGGGAAAAGCCGCCGAGCACGCCGGGTACGTCCAGCCGCGCACAGAGATGGCGGCACAGGCTTTCGATACCGATGTCATAGGCGATATGGCGGGAAAAGGCAGTTTCCGGCAGGCCGAGGCTGCCATAGCGCTGCGGCAGATGGCGCATGGCGTGATCGCCGAGAATGACCATGCCTTTGTCACGATTGCCGGGTATGATTTCAAACGGTCTGAAGTCGGTCATGCAGATTGTCGATTATTGAAATTTTCAACTCTTTGTTTGATTGCATGTGCGGATGGAAGGTGCAAGGTTTGCAGCTTCGATCGGATGGAGAGCGGCGCCTGGTGCCGTCACCATGCCGTGAAGAAAATATAATCGATTAGAGTTGCGTTGACATTCATGGGATGGCAGCGCAAGAAGACGCAACAACGAACAACCGGGAGCCAATTGGAAGCCGTGTCCAGCCAAGTCGCGCCACGTTTCGTTAAGCGGTCAGGTCCGCTAGCCCGAATCGCCTTCCTCATCCTTGCTGCGGCAGCGCCGTTCTTCTTTTTCATGCCGGATGCCGCTCATGCCGACTTCCGAACATGCAACGGTACGCAGAACCTCGTCGGTGTGGCGATCGGCTATCGTGCCAAGGAAGGCTGGGTAACGGAAGGGTGGTGGCAGATTCCGGCCAACACCTGCGCCACTTTGATCGAGGGGCCGCTCCAATCCCGCTACTATTATCTCTACGCAGAAGATGCGGCTCGCGGCGGCCGCTGGACGGGCGACGTCGAAATGTGCGTGGCGGAAAACGAATTTAAAATCCCAGGCGTGAAGGACTGCTACGCTCGCGGTTATCAGAAGATGGGATTCAAGGAATACGACACGGGGCGTCAGGCGAGCTGGATGGTTCAGCTTTCCGATACCCCGGGCAGCCAGGAAAGCCAGAATTGATGAGACGAAACCGAAAAGTCAAAATCCTCGCAACACTCGGTCCGGCATCTTCCTCCGAGGAGATGATCCAGAAGCTTCATGAGGCCGGGGCGGACCTATTCCGCATCAACATGAGCCACGCCAGCCACGATGTGATGCGCATGCTGATCCAGCGCATTCGCGCCGTCGAAAGCCGCTGTGGCCGTCCGATCGGCATTCTCGCTGACTTGCAGGGTCCCAAGCTGCGCGTCGGCAAGTTTGCCGAGGGCAAGGTCGATCTGAAGCCTGGCCAGACCTTCACGCTCGACAATCAGGATACGCCCGGCGACAACACGCGCGTTTACCTGCCGCATCCGGAAATCCTGGAATCGGTGCAGCCCGGCCATCGTCTGCTGATCGACGACGGCAAGCTGGCGCTGCGTGCCGAAAAATGCGACGGCAAGAGCATCGTGACGACAGTCATTTCGGGCACGAAGATCTCCGACCGCAAGGGCGTCAGCCTGCCTGACACTCTGCTCGGCGTCGGCGCGCTGACCGACAAGGACCGCACCGACCTCGATGCCGTCCTGGCCACCAACGAAGTCGACTGGGTCGCGCTTTCCTTCATCCAGCGCCCGGAAGATCTGACGGAAGTCCGCAAGATCTCGCATGGCCGCGTCGGCCTGATGTCAAAGATCGAGAAGCCGCAGGCTGTCGAGCGCATCGAGGAAATCATCGAGCTTTCCGACGCTCTGATGGTCGCCCGCGGCGATCTCGGCGTGGAAATGCCGCTGGAATCCGTTCCAGGCATCCAGAAGCAGCTGATCCGCGCCTGCCGCCGCTCCGGCAAGCCGGTTGTCGTCGCCACGCAGATGCTGGAATCGATGATCTCCGCGCCGGTCCCGACCCGCGCCGAAGTTTCCGACGTCGCAACCGCCGTCTTCGAAGGCGCAGATGCCGTCATGCTTTCGGCAGAATCCGCCTCCGGCGACTATCCGGTCGAAGCCGTTTCCATGATGGCCTCGATCGCCGGCACCATCGAGCGCGAGCCGCATTATCCAGGCATCATCTATGCTCAGCGCGCACTTCCGGAAGCGACTGGTGCCGACGCGATTTCGCTCGCCGCACGCCAGATCGCCGAAACGCTGAAGCTCGCCGCCATCGTCTGCTATACCTCGTCGGGCACTACCGGCCTGCGTGCCTCGCGCGAGCGTCCGCAGGTTCCGATCCTGGCGCTGTCACCGATCATCCAGACGGCGCGCCGTCTCTCCGTCGTCTGGGGCATGCACTGCGTCGTCACGCACGATGCGACCGACCTCGACGACATGGTCAACAATGCCTGCCGCATCGTTGCCGAGGAAGGCTTCGGCAAGCCGGGCGACCGCATCATCATTTCGGCCGGTGTTCCGCTCGGCACGCCAGGCGCCACCAACATGCTGCGCATTGCCTATATCGGCTCGGACGGCCAGTCCGGCGTGTGATTGCCGACATCTGACTGCGGCAGCACCCTGAAACATCCAAAACCCGCTGTCGAAAGACGGCGGGTTTTTTCTTGAAGCGGAGTGCCTGCGATCCCCCAGGCTGAGTGAGAAGGAGATATGCCAGTGAAAGTCGGATTTATCGGATTGGGCCAAATGGGCAGCGCCATGGCCGTCAACCTCGTCAAGGCCGGGCATGAGGTAACCGTCTACAATCGCTCGCGCGATAAAGCTGAGGCTTTGGCTAGCGAAGGCGCGAGGGTTGCCGGAACGGTGGCGGAAGCCTGCGCTGGCGATGCCGTATTCACGATGCTCGCGCATGACGATGCGCTTTCGGCCGTCGTTCATGGCGATGGTGGCGTTTTGGCAAACCTTGGCAGGGGCGCGGTTCATATTTCCGCAAGCACGATCAGCGTCGCCATGTCCGAACGGCTTACCAAAGAGCACGCGGCCGCAGGCCAGCGTTTCGTGGCGGCACCCGTCTTCGGCCGTCCGGAAGCCGCTGCTGCGGCGAAGCTCTTCGTTGCTGCAGCAGGTGCGCCTGATGCCGTCCGGTCGGTCATGCCGCTCTTCGAAGCCATCGGTCAGCGTACATTCGTGCTCGGCGAAGAGCCGAAGGCAGCCAATCTCGTCAAGCTCAGCGGCAATTTCCTCATCGCTTCGGTCATCGAGTCGCTCGGCGAAGCCATGGCACTGGTCGAGAAGGGTGGTGTCGACCGGCATGCCTATCTCGATCTTCTGACCTCGACGCTGTTCAATGCGCCCGTCTACAAGACCTATGGCGGGCTGATCGCGGACCGCAAGTTCAAGCCGGCGGGCTTTACGGCGCCGCTTGGCCAGAAAGATGTCCGGCTGGCATTGGCAGCCGGCGAGGCGCTGAACGTGCCGTTGCCATTGGCAAGTCTGCTGCGTGATCGGTTCCTGACCTTGCTTGCGCATGGCGGCGAGGAACTGGATTGGTCGGCGATCGGCGCGCTGGCGGCGAAGGATGCGGGATTGGAGGGGTAGCGCGGAGTGTGTCATCGACGCTCGAGTTTGTGGGGAGTGCTGCACCCCCCTCTGTCGCGAAAGCGACAAAGGGGGGTATCAGAGGTGCGGCAGACTGGAAGCAAGCAGACACTTGATTACCACCACCTCACATGCAACCTTCCTCTCTTCCAGAGGAGGGACATCATGCATCTCACCACACTGCTCGCCTTTGCTGCCGTTTCCTTCATCGGTATCGCGACGCCGGGGCCGACCGTGCTTCTGGCGCTGACCAACGGCTCGCGTTTCGGCGTCAAGCGCGCCTTGCCGGGCACGGTCGGCGCCGTTCTTTCCGATGCCGTGCTGATCAGCGCCGTCGCTATCGGCCTCGGGGCGCTGCTGGCTGCTTCCGAGTTCTGGTTCTCGGCTCTGAAATGGGTGGGTGCGGCCTATCTCGCCTTTCTCGGCATCATGATGCTGCGCTCGAAGGGAAGCATAGACGGTGCCTTGCAGGCGGGCGCGAACCCATCGAAGGGAGGCGCCTTTTCCATTGGCCTGAAGAGCTTCATGGTCGCGGTTACCAATCCCAAGGGCTATCTCTTCTTCTCGGCCTTCCTGCCGCAGTTCATCGATCCCTCGGCGCCGCAGATGCAGCAATATATCGTGCTCGGTGCGATCTTTGCTGCGCTCGATTTCATGATCATGTTCGGCTATGCCGTTTTCGGTTCGCAGGCCGTGCGCGTCCTGAAATCGGAAGGGGCGAAATGGCTCGAGCGCGCCTGCGGCGGCGCGCTTTTGGCTCTTGCCGGGTCGCTGGCGCTCTATCGCCGCGCCGTGAATTAGAGCATTTCCAGGAAAAGTGCGGTAGCGGTTTTTCGTCCGGAATGCATAAAAAACAAGAGGATAGAGCGTTTTCGCGATTCGAAGAAAAGCGGAAATGCTCTAAAGACTCAGCGCCGCTTCGAAGACTTCCCTGTCGACATTGCCGCCTGAGGTAACGGCGATCACCGTGTCACCGTCGATATCCTTGCCGTGGAAGAGCGCTGCTGCCAGTGCCACGGCGCCGCCCGGCTCAACCACGATTTTCAAACGGGTAAAGGCGAGCGCCATGGCCTTTTGTGCCTCTTCGTCCGTCACGGCGAGGCCGGGGCCGCAAAGGCGCTTCAGGATCGGAAAGGTGATGTTGCCCGGCTGCGGCGTGATGATGGCGTCGCAGATCGAGCCCTGCAGCGCGGCATTGCGCTCGATCTTGCCGGAAGCCAGCGAACGGGCGGTATCGTCGAAATCCTGAGGTTCGCAGGGGCGCACCTTCAAGCCCGGTGCGCGGGATTCGAGGGCCAGCGCGATACCGGAGGTCAGGCCGCCGCCACCACAGGGGACAAGGACGCTTGCGGCCTCGATGCCCTCCTCGGTGGCTTGTTCGGCGATTTCGAGTCCGGTCGTTCCTTGGCCGGCAATCACTTGCGGTTCGTCGAAGGGCTTGATGAGTGTGAGGCTGCGCTCCTTCGAGATGCGGGCGCCGATCTCGTCGCGGTCTTCTTTTATACGGTCGTAGAGCACGACTTCGGCGCCGAAGGCGCGGGTATTGGCGATCTTCAGTTTCGGGGCGTCGGCCGGCATGATGATGACGGCAGGGACGCCATGCAGTTTTGCAGCCAATGCCACGCCTTGTGCGTGATTGCCTGAGGAAAAGGCGATGACGCCTCTGGCACGCACGGCCGGTTCCAGTGCCGAAACCGCCGACCAGCCGCCGCGGAACTTGAAGGAGCCGGAATGCTGCAGGCATTCGGCCTTCACGAATAGACGGCGCCCGGCGATTTCATCAAGGAAGGGCGAGGAGAGCAGCGGCGTGCGCCGTGCCCGACCGCCGAGGCGCGTGCGTGCGGCTTCGATCATTGCGATGTCGACCATGGAGGGATCACTCTTCTGATTTAGAAAGACTTTCCATCCATAAAGCGCCCGCCTGTCCTTTGAAACAAGCAGATTGTCTCCATGACACTTCAAGCGATGCCAGGCAGCGAGAGATGCCCGACGTCGTAGGCCTGGACACCTGGCCGAGCCGGATCTTTCGGCGGCTCGGCCAGCAGGCGGAAGCGTACCAGCGTCCAGTGCGTCGGCTCGAAGGCGGCGACCGAGGCGAGGGCTTCGCCGTTCGACAGGGCTTGCGCCGCCGCCTCAGTTTCGTGCGCGCGGAGTTCGGCAAGCGATGTTTCGGCGTCGATTGCGACCACCTCGCGTGTCGCGAATTTGGCGCGGCGAATATCCGCAGACGTCCCGGTGTACCATGCGATCCAGGTGTTGACCTGCGGGCGGCCGAAATTCTCGGTCAGGGCGAGAAAGCCGGGGCCGCAGACGAAGTCGCTCAGGCCCTCTTCTTCATGCCAGACATAGAAGGGGGAATAGAGATTCTGTCGGCTCCCTATAATGGCATCGTCCTTCCTTGCCGTCAGATAGGCCTTGAACTTCAGGCCTGGGAGATTGTCGAGCAGGGGACCTTTTTCGCGGATGCGGCGATCGATGATCGCCATGTCGTAATCTGCGGGGAGGAGGAAGTTATATTGCATGGCGATCATCGGTCATTCCTCCAGCCAGGTCACGGCGCTTCCATCCTGCGCCGCCTGGATGCTGATATAGGAAAAGGCATTTTCCGGCGCCGCACCGTGCCGATGGCGTTCGTTCGGTGCGAAGCTGACGCAGTCGCCGGCGTGCAGTTCCTCGGCCGGACCGCCGAAGCGTTCGGCCAGTCCGACACCGGACAGAACATAGAGGATCTGCCCATGCGGATGCGTATGCCAGTGTGTCATCACGCCGGGCTCGAGGGCGCAGCGCATGGCTGTGAGACCGCCGTTTTCACCGTTCTCCACGAGTGACTCCACTAGGAAAGAGGCGGTTGCGATGCCTTCGGGCGACGGGCGCATATTCGTGCCGGCACGATGGATAACGGGCGATGGCGTTGAGGTGGTTTGAGGCATGTCTCTCAGACCTGTTCGATCATCTGGGCGCGGCCATCGGCAAAGGACCAGTCCTCGCGTGTCGCCGTCGTGATGGTGATCATGGTGTCCTCGGCGCGAACGCCAGGCGCATCGGCAAGAAGTTCAGCGACCCGGCGATAGAAGGCTTTCTTGACTTCGGTGCTGCGCGGCTTGCCGATAGTGACATCGAAGAAGACGTAGTCGTCCGAGCGCGGCTTGCTGGCGAAATAGGTCCGGTCGAAGATGAGTTCATGCGGCTCCAGCTGGTGAATGGACTGGAAACGGTCTGCCGGCGGCACTTCGAAGGCTTCGACCAGAGCGCGATGAAAGCTGTCGGACAGTGCCTTGAGATATTCCGGCGGCTTGCCGCGCAGAAGGGTGATGCGGGTGAATGGCATGGGATTGCTCCTGTTTCCGTGTCACTTGACGAGCATAGAATGCCAGCGGATAATCGTCCCGAAAATCAGATAATTCAGGATTTATAGTCCTAAAAATGTGGATAGTTATCCATGCGGAAGATTGTCTTCGATCTCGATGTCCTGCGCAGCTTCGTCACCGGCATCGAGCTCGGCAGCTATGCCAGGGCGGCAGATCGGCTCGGACGCTCGACTTCTGCCATCAGTGCCCAGCTCAAGAAGCTGGAGGAGCAGGCGGGCACGCCGATCTTCCGCAAGGCGGGCCGGGGACTGGCGCTGACGGAGGCCGGCGAGATCATGCTTGGCTATGCGCGGCGGCTGCTGGACCTGAACGACGAGGCGGCCACGGCACTGCACGGGACGGAGCTGGAAGGTTGGGTGCGCCTCGGCTTGCAGGAGGATTTCGGCGAGACGCTGCTGCCCGAGGTGCTGGGGCGTTTTGCGCGTGCGCATCCCAAGGTGCGCATCGAGGCGCGCGTGGTGCGCAATGTGGAGCTTGTGGAGCGTGTGACATCTGGCAAGCTCGATCTGGCGCTTGCCTGGAGCGATGGCTTCCGCACGGCTCATTGCGATCGGGTCGCCGAAGTGCCGCTCTGCTGGGTCGGCCCGGCGAGCGGCGCGATGCTTTGGCATGCCGATTGCGGCGAAAGCATGCCTCTGGCCTCGCTCGAGGCGCCATGCCTGCTGCGCGACATCGCCACGAAGACGCTCGATCGCGCCGGCATCGGCTGGCGGATATCCTTTGTCAGCCCAAGCCTTGGAGGGCTTTGGGCGGCGACGGCGGCAGGCCTCGGTCTGGCGCTGCGCACGCCGCTCGGCCTTCCACCGAAGGTGCGGCAACTGGCGCCGGGTGAGGCCGGTCTGCCGGCTTTGCCGAAACTCGATCTCGTGCTGCACCGCGCCGAAGCGGAAGCAAGTCCGGCGACGGAACGATTGGCATCTATCATCCTGCAGGCGGTTCGGTAGACGGTCGAGGCCGTGCCGCAGAGCCGGATATTCGAGGATACGCGTGGCTATGATGTCGTGACGGCCTGAGACACGGCGCTGCTCGACTGCGGAGCTTCCCCCGTCAGGCTGGCAATGCGTATTTCGGCCTGCGCAGCCAGCTCATACAGGTCACGCGGCTGGCCTGCCAGCCGTTCCAAGGCGGCGATCGCCACATCCGTCGTCACATAATCCGGCTTGTGGCCGAGATTGCGGATGGTGACGAGCTCTGCGTCTGCGATGTCCCGGGCGAGCCCGCGCGAATGCAGTTCCTCCAGCACGACCTCGTCGCTATCGCCGGTGATGATCACGGTGGGCGCCTTGATCTCGCTGTAGCGCGGCGCATGGGCGGAGACATAGGCAAAGAGATTGACCACGTCGATCACATTGTTGCGGAAGGTCTGCGGCCGCAGCACCAGCTCCGGCGCCGTCTTCATGATATAGTCCGCCGGTCTTGCATTCGGACGGAAGATGCTGAGCGTGCCGGTCTCGACCCGGCGCAGGCCAATCGGGATTACGAAGAGCTGGGTGAAGAGCCAGCCGAAGACGGGCGTGGCGGCAAGCGTGTAGTACCAATCGACACCGCCCGGCCAGGGATGAGTGGCCGGAGCGAGGAAAAGCAGGCCCTCGGTCTTTTCGGGGTGGCGCATGCCGAAGGCGGCGGCGATCGCGCCGCCGAAGGAGTGTCCAACGATGATGGCGCTCTTGATGCCGCGTTTCTCCATCAGCCTTGCGATGGCATCGGCCTGGCCCGAGGGCAAGGCGTTTTCGGCACTTCCGCGCTCGGAGTAACCGTGGCCGGGACGGTCGACGAACAGCATTTCGGCACGGCCACTCAAAGGCGCCGCAAAAGCTTCGAACTGATCGCGCAGATT
Source organism: Hyphomicrobiales bacterium (assembly GCA_900468625.1). Classification (GTDB taxonomy): domain Bacteria; phylum Pseudomonadota; class Alphaproteobacteria; order Rhizobiales; family Rhizobiaceae; genus Rhizobium. Next base: position 274,666 of record UBUL01000001.1, on the reverse strand, counting down.
GCCGCTGGCGCCATGGATGAAGACGAGCGCCGGCAAATCCGCCGTTTTCGGGCGTGGCAGATGTACGGCATTGAGGCGGTAGCCGCCGATATCGGTAAGTTCGCCGATATTGGGGTAGGCCTGCTCGATGGCGCGGGACTTGTAGGCGGAAAAACCCGCGGCGACGACGACGAGCAAAACAATGGCGACGAGCAGAAAATCGGTCATTTCGGCACGGATCAAATATCTTGAGCCACTAATCTAGCGCGTTGTTTCGCCTTTTCATCCCTTCCGGCGACATTTCAATGACAGGGAGAAGCCGGCGTTTCAGAAATATCAGGTTCGGCTACCGGCAATCTTTTCCGAAAGCTTGCTTGCTTCTTCCTGGGCTGATCGATTCGCCGGATAGATTTCAAGGAAGCGCTCCCAGGCCTTGAGGGCGAGGGCATCGTTGCCGCGTTCGGTCAGCATGGCCGCCATGCCCGCCAGCGCCCCGAAATGGCGCGGCTCTATCCGCAGGACCTGATTGATGTCCTCCATCGATTTGCGATAGTCGCCGATGGCGAAGTTGAGAGTCGCGCGCCGATTCCAGCCTTCGACGTAATCGGGCTTCAGCGAGATCACCTGATCCAGATAGTCCATGGCTGCGGCATTGCGCTTGTCCTGAATGGCCTTGTCGGCCCATTGCATCAGGAGATTGACGGTGGCGCTGCCGGAATCGTTGAACTCGGCATTGATCTGCTCGGCGATAAGGTTTGCCTGATCGGGATCGCGTTGCCGCTTCAGCGCCATGAACAGATTGTCGAGCTGCTGCTTGGGCGACAGGCTGCCGGAGGAAACGCCGGGATTCTGCTTTTCCACAAGATTTGGATCATCGGCCAGCGCCGCATGGGGCGGGGAGGCGGTCAGGGCAAACAGAATCGGCAGGGCTAGATATGACAAAGCAAAAACGCGCATGGCGGGCATAGTAGCCCGCCAATGTCGAAGATCAAAACAAATTTGATGCGATCAACTAAAACTGAGGCTCGATCTGTAAGATCCGAGCCGCGCGCTCTATTAGCCCTGACGAGCCTTGTAGCGCGGGTTCAGCTTGTTGATGATGTAGATGCGGCCCTTGCGGCGGACGAGACGGTTGTCACGGTGGCGCGCCTTGAGCGACTTGAGCGAATTCTTGATCTTCATTTTTCTGATCCGCGATCTCTGAGGGGGAATGTCACATTCGCCCGTGTCTTTAACAATCAAAAGCGCGCTCAGGGCGCGCTCTTTAGGGTGGGGAGCAAATACCCTGTCATACCGGCTCTGTCAACCATGTCAGGGGCTTTTTCCCGCTGCTCTCAGCGCAGAAGCTGTGTAACATGGCCCATCTTGCGGCCCGGCCGTGCTTCGGTCTTGCCGTAAAGATGGACGAGCGTGTCGTCAAGCCGCAGCCATTCTGGCAGCGCCAGGATGTCGTCGCCGATCAGATTGGTCATGACACAATCCGAATGGCGGTCAGGCTTTCCAAGCGGCAGGCCGGCGACGGCGCGGATATGCTGCTCGAATTGCGAGATGACGCAGGCGGCTTCCGTCCAGTGGCCGGAATTATGGACGCGCGGCGCCATTTCATTGGCGATCAGGCTGCCATCGGCAAGCACGAAGAACTCGATGCCGATGACGCCGACATAGCCGAGCGCGGTCAATATCTTTTCCGCGGCCGCTCGGGCTGCGGCAGCCGTCTGCTCCGAAATGCCCGCCGGCAGCGTCGAAGTGTGGAGAATGCCGTTGCGATGGACGTTCTCGGCCGGATCGTAGCAGGCGACAGTTCCATCGATGCCGCGCGCGCCAATGATGGAAATCTCGCGCTCGAAGGACACGAAACTTTCCAGAATCAGCGGCACGCTGCCCAAGGCCGCATAGCCGCCTTCAGGGCTGTCGGCGATGGAGCGATAGACGCGCTGGCCCTTGCCGTCGTAACCCAGGCGGCGGGTTTTCAGCACGCCCTGGCCGCCGAAATCGGCGAGAGCCTTTTCGAGATCGGCCTGACTGCCGACGGCGTGGAAACGAGCCGTTGGGATGCCGCAGCCGTTGATGAAGCTCTTTTCGGTCAGCCGGTCCTGCGCCATCTCCAGCGCTTTCGGCGGCGGATAGACGGTGACCTGCGCGGCAAGCTCTTCGGCGGCCGCAACGGGCACGTTTTCGAACTCGTAGGTGACGACGTCGCAACGCTTTGCCAGCTCGGCAAGAGCGGTCGTGTCGTCATAGGCGGCGACAATCTGCTCGTTGGCAACATGGGCTGCGGGACAGTCGGTCTGCGGCTCGAGGACGACCGTGCGGAAATTCAGGCGTGCGGCCGCCATGGCCAGCATGCGGCCAAGCTGGCCGCCGCCGATGATGCCGATCGTCTTGTTCATAGGTCGTCCATCGGATATTCGGCGACTGCCGCGCTCTGGCGGGCACGCCATTCGTCGAGGCGATCGGCAATCTCTTCATCGCCAAGGGCGAGGACGGCGGCGGCAAGAAGGGCGGCATTGACCGCGCCGGCCTTGCCGATTGCGAGTGTGCCCACAGGAATGCCAGCCGGCATCTGTACGATGGAGAGGAGACTGTCCTGACCGGAGAGGGCGCGGGATTGCACGGGCACGCCGAAAACAGGCAGAGGCGTCATGGATGCCGCCATGCCCGGCAGGTGCGCTGCGCCGCCGGCGCCGGCGATGATGACTTTGAAGCCTTCGTCCTTTGCGCCTTTGGCGAAGCTCACCAGCCTGTCCGGCGTGCGGTGCGCCGAAATGATGCGCGCATCATAGGTGATCTCGAGCGCTTCCAAAGTGTCCGCGGCATTTTTCATGGTCTCCCAGTCGGACTGGCTTCCCATGATGATGGCGACAGGCGGTCTTTCGGTCATCATCGTTGCGTTAAGCTCCTCAGGCAATGATATCGGGGATGATCTGATCTTCCAGCTTGGTCAGCTTATCCTTGATGACGAGCTTCTTCTTCTTCATGCGCTGGATACGGAGGGCATCGCAGCCCGTCTCGATCATGGCATTGATTGCGGCATCATAATCCTCGTGTTCCTGGCGCAACCGCGCCACGATCAGCCTGATTTCTGCCTGTTCCTGATCGGCCATGTTCATTTCCCCAGCATATCGCGGAATCGTATTCGTTCCGCCTCCTGAATCCCGCAAGCTCCTATCACCAAAAGGCGACAACGGGAAGTTATCCTTCTTCACGAATTTGCCGCCTATGGGCCACGTTTTCGCCTTCGACAAAGGCCCGATATTATGGCACAGTGGCAAGGTTGACACCTAGAGCCTTGGCGAATGGATGGTCAGGGCTCTTAAAGAGGAAGGAAGGGTCATATGACTGTTCAAGCTCATCTTGAATCGCTCGAAAAGAAACATGTCGCGCTCGAGGAGGCGCTTCATCTGGCAATGTCATCTCCCTCTAGCAATGATACGGAAATAGCCGACATCAAACGCAGGAAACTGCGGGTCAAGGACGAAATCCAACGTCTGCGTTCCTCGGTCCACTGAGGCAACGGCTCCAAAGTTCAAAAAGCCATCGATCTTGGGGGCAAGAGAGGCAGATCGAAAGGTCTCGAGGCAATTCCCCAGCCAGGATCGAAGAGCATTTCCGCCAAAACGGATGCGCCAGCTTCATAGCGTCGGAGGTAGGGTTGGCGCAATTTTCCTGAAACGACGTCTTCAGGACCAGAACTGATCCAGCCACAAATTCAGCTTGTCGAAGCCGCGGCTGTTCACCGCGTATATGCGCTTCGTGCCTTCATTGGTAACGGAAACGAGGTTGCTGTCGAGCAGCGCCTTCAGATGCTGCGAGACGGCCGGGCGGCTGATCGGCAGGCCCAGCGCCAGTTCGTTGACCGTCTTGGGTGCGCGGCGCAATTCCTCCAGCAGATGACGCCGGTTCGGGTCCGCGATGGCTGCGAAAGGGTCCATGGTCGACATGGCGGAAAGCTACGTCAAACACCCAATGGCGGCAAGTTAATTGTGCGCTGCATGATATATTGTGAGGATGGTCGTCTGCGAAGGTTCGCGCCGCGGCCGTCCTCCGCCGCGAACTGCCGGTTTCGGTCACTGCCCCTTGTCAGAGAGAGCTAACGGATTTACTCACGATTATCGAACCGGTGCGCCATCGCTGACGATGGAAGCCGAAACCATGGAAGCTCGCATGACCGTGCCCGAAGATCGTTGCCGCCTCGTTCTCATCGTTCCCGACATCGCCGATATCGAGCAGCAGGCGAAGGCGGTTGCCGATGCGCTCAGGGGCGGGGACGTCGCGTCGGTGATCATTCCCCAGTATGGGCTCGATGACAGCACCTTCCAGAAACATGCGGAAAAGCTGGTGCCGGCCATTCAGGCCGCGGGTGCCGCAGCGCTCATTGCCGGCGACAGCCGCGTGGCGGGCCGCGCCAAGGCCGATGGGCTGCATATCGCGGGCAATATCGCCGAGCTGACCGAAGCTGTCGAGAAATTCGTGCCGAAGCTGATCGTCGGCGGCGGCAGCGCCACCGACCGGCATAGCGCGCTGGAGATCGGCGAGCTGCGGCCGGACTATATTTTTTTCGGCAAGCTCGATGGCGACATCAAGCCCGAGGCGCATCCGAAAAATCTGGCGCTCGGCGAATGGTGGGCCTCGATGATCGAAATTCCCTGCATCGTCATGGGCGGCACCGATCCGAAGTCTGTGCTCGAGGTGGCCCTGACGGGTGCGGAGTTCGTAGCATTGCATAAGGCTGTCTTTGCCGATCCTGCCGCGGCCCCGTCCATCGTTGCTGAAGTGAATGCGCTTCTGGACGAAAAAGCGCCACGGTTTGAGGATTGATAGCGATTCATGTCGTCAACGCCTCGATTCCGCCATCGATCCCTTCTTGCCGTGCTTGCCGCCGGGCTTGCAGCATTTCCATTGCTGGCCGCGGCGCAATCGGGCAATGGCGATCCATCGTTGCCGGGCGTTTCTCAGCCGGCGGACAAGGGCGCGCGGCCGGATGACAGCGCGCAATCCGGCGATGAATCGACCGTGCCGGACGCTCCACCGCGCAACGAAAGCATCGTGACGCGGCCGCTAGGCACCGATGCAAGCACTTTCAAGAACGAGAAGATCCAGCCGGGCGCCGAGCCTAAGGCCGACGGCGACATCAAGCCTTCCCAAGGCGTCGGCGTCTTCGAGCGCATGGGGGCGAGGCTGCCCGATCTGCCGCCGGAAAAGCCCTACGCCGGCAAGGCGGACGACGCCTATGGCGCCTTCCAGCGCGGCTATTACCTGACCGCTTTTCAACGAGCCCTGCCAAGGGCGCAGCTCGGGGATCCTGCCGCGCAGACGCTCATTGCCGAGTTGATGTCGCAGGGGCTCGGCGTCAAGCGCGATACCAAGGATGCCGCGTTCTGGTACAGCAAGGCAGCCGAGGGTGGCGACGCCACTTCGATGTTCAAATATGCGCTGATCCTGATGGAGGGGCACGACGTGCCCCGCGACCAGAAAAAGGCGGATGACTGGATGAAGAAGGCGGCCGAGGCCGGTCAGCCATCCGCCGAATTCAACGTGGCGCAGATGCTGACCGCGGCCAACCCCGGTCTGAAGGGCCTGCAGATGGCGCTTCCCTACTATGAAAAATCTGCCGAGCAGGGCATCGCCGACGCGCAATATGCGGTTTCGCAGCTCTATCTCAATCTTCCCGACCTGCCGCCGGAAAAGAAGGCGCGTGCCCGCGAGTGGCTGTCGCGCGCCGCCAATGCCGGTTTCGATACCGCGCAGCTTGACATGGGCATCTGGCTTATCAACGGCACGGGCGGCAAGCAGGACCTCGAAAACGGCTTCAACTGGATGCGCGTCGCCGCCTATCGCGGCAACGTCGTTGCGCAGAACAAGCTGGCGCATCTCTACATCAACGCCATCGGCACGAAGCAGGATCCGGTGGCTGCTGCCACCTGGTACGTCATTTCCCGCCGCGCCGGCCTGAAGGATCCCGAGCTCGAGGATTTCTATCAGGGTATCGAGGATTATCAGCAGAAGGCGGCCATCGAGGCGGCCAACAAATATCGGCGCGCGCAGTAGCGGCGAGGTGAAATCCGACCGGCTCGGAGCCGATATGAGGCCAGTTTGCGTGTGCAGTGGCCTCACCACTTGAAATTCGCCCGATTTTATGGTCTTGAGGCCGCCAATCTTTTATTTCCGCTGACGCTCCCGCTTAGTCGGGGCCTGCTTTTAGGCCCGGTCAGCGCTTTCTGCATTATCCAAGGAAACCCGATGGCCCGTTCTGCTCTTCTCAATGTCATGGTTCAGGCTGCCCTCAAGGCAGGCAAGTCGCTCAGCCGCGATTTCGGCGAAGTGCAGAACCTGCAGGTGTCGGTGAAGGGACCGGGCGATTTCGTGAGCCAGGCGGATCTGAAGGCGCAGAAGATCATCCGCGACGAGCTGCTGAAGGCACGTCCCACTTACGGTTTCCTCGGTGAGGAAGGCGAAGAGGTCAAGGGCACGGATGGCGCTCATCGCTGGATCGTCGACCCGCTCGATGGCACCACGAACTTCCTGCACGGCATTCCGATGTTTGCCGTTTCGATCGCTCTGGAACGCAACGACGAGATCGTCGCCGGCGTCATCTTCAATCCGGCGACCGACGAACTCTACACGACCGAACGCGGTGGCGGCGCTTTCCTCAATGACCGCCGCCTGCGCGTGGCCTCGCGCCGCGTGCTGTCGGACAGCGTCATCGGCTGCGGCGTTCCGCATCTCGGCCGCGGCAATCACGGCAAATTCCTGGTCGAGCTGCGCCATGTCATGGGCGAAGTCGCCGGTGTCCGCCGTCTCGGCTCCGCATCGCTCGATCTTGCCTATGTAGCGGCGGGCCGTTTCGACGGCTTCTGGGAAACCGGCCTGTCTCCCTGGGACATCGCAGCCGGCATTCTGCTGATCCGCGAGGCCGGCGGATTCGTTTCGGATTTCCATGGCGGCACCGACATGCTCGGAACGAATTCGATCATCTGCGGCAACGAGCATATCCAGAAGGCGCTCGCCGAAGTGGTCAAGCGTCCGATCCCGACGAAATAGATCAGGCTTCGGCTGCCTTTCATGCGATAAAACAGTCTGTTGCCAACGGGCTGTTTTGTGCTTTCCGTCTCTTCAATTCGGCACAATGTTGCTCTAGTCTCCGCCTGCGGAAAATGCGGTGGCGGAGCGTGTGATGGAAAATGTAAATTTGTCGGATCTCGGATCGACCGACAACATATCGGGAAATTACACCTACAAGCTCTCAAGCCCGATGGCCTTCTTCTGGACGATGGTTCTTTTCCTCGTCATCGTCGGTTTCATCGTGGCCATCCTTTTCCGTCAGGCCCAGGTCGCCTTCCTGCACAATCCTGGCCTCAACGGCCTGATCGTCGGCGTGCTGGCCGTCGGCATCCTGCTTGTCTTCAATCATGTGCTGATGCTGAGGCCGGAGGTTCGCTGGTTCAATCACTTCCGCGCCGTCGGCAATGCGGACAAGGTCGGCCGCAATCCGCGGCTTCTGGCGCCGATGCGGGCGCTGCTGGGCAACCGCCGTGCGATGCAGCTTTCCACGGCGACGCTGCGATCCATTCTCGATTCGATCGCCACGCGCCTCGACGAATCCCGCGATACCTCGCGCTATCTCATCGGCCTGCTTGTCTTTCTCGGCCTGCTCGGCACTTTCTGGGGCCTGATCGGCACGATCGGCTCGATCAACGACGTCATTCAAGGCCTCGATGCCGGCAGCGGCGATACAGGCGATATTCTGAGCGCCCTGAAGACGGGCCTCTCCGGCCCGCTGGTCGGCATGGGCACGGCGTTTTCGTCTTCGCTGCTCGGTCTTTCCGGCTCCCTGATCCTCGGCTTTCTCGACCTGCAGGCCGGCCGCGCGCAGAACCGCTTCTATACCGAACTCGAAAACTGGCTTTCCTCGGTGACGGACGTCGGCTCCGACATCGCCCCGGTCATTGAAGGCACCACGGGCGCTTCTTCCGAGGACGTACGGGCGCTGTCGGACTATCTGCGCAAGATCGCCGACGAAGGGGGCGGCCAGCGCTCGGTGACGGCCATGGCTAATCTTGCCGAGGGCATTCAGGGCCTGGTCAAGAATATGCGCAACGAACAGCAGATGCTGCGCGACTGGATCGAGGCACAGCAGGAAGAGGCGAAATCGATGCGCCGCACGCTCGATCGCCTCGCCGACCGTATCGGCCATATCGAGAAGACCGGGAGCAAGTAGGCCATGGCGCTCGCCCGCAACCGACGCCACCAGAGAAGCGTCGACTACTGGCCCGGCTTCGTCGATGCGCTGTCCACGCTGCTGATGGCCATCATGTTCCTGCTGACGGTTTTCGTCGTCGGCCAGTTCATCCTCAGCCGCGAGATTTCCGGCCGTGACGAGGTGCTCAACCGCCTCAATAGCCGCATCAACGATCTGGTGCAGCAACTGGCGCTGGAAAAGAGCGGCAAGCAGGATCTGGAGGATGCCGTCGCCAATCTGCAGGCATCACTTTCCTCGGCGGAGAGCGAGCGCTCGCGGCTGCAGACACTGCTGGCCGCCGGGTCCGGCAACAGCCAGGCGGCCGAACAGCGTGCCGGCTCCCTTTCGCAGGAACTCGATGCACAGAAGCAGGTGAGCGCGCGGGCGCTCAGCCAGGTCGATCTCCTCAATCAGCAGATCGCCGCCCTGCGCAGCCAGATCGCCGCCGTGGAGGCCGCACTTCAGGCATCCGAGGTCAAGGACCAGTCATCGCAGGTGAAGATTGCCGATCTCGGGCGGCGGCTGAACGTGGCGCTGGCGCAGCGTGTCCAGGAGCTGAACCGCTATCGTTCCGACTTCTTCGGCCGCTTGCGCGAAATCCTTTCCGACCGTGACAATATCCGCATTGTCGGCGACCGTTTCGTGTTCCAGTCCGAGGTGCTGTTCCCATCCGGCGCTGCCGATCTCAATCCGGCAGGACAGGCGGAGATGACGAAGCTTGCCGCAGCTCTTATCGACCTCGCCAAGGAAATTCCGCCTGAAATCAATTGGGTGCTGCGCGTCGACGGCCATACGGACAATGTGCCGCTTTCGGGCACCGGCCGTTACCCGGATAACTGGGCGCTATCGTCCGCGCGCGCCATCGCCGTCGTCAAGTTCCTGATCTCGCAGGGCGTTCCGGCCGACAGGCTTGTCGCTGCCGGCTTCGGCGAATTCCAGCCGATCGCCCCCGGCGATACGCCGGATGCGCGCGCTACCAACCGCCGCATCGAGCTGAAGCTGACGGAAAAATAATCGGTCAGCCGTTCCTTGGCGAAATGGCCTCGAGGCGCTGCAGCAGAAATTGCCGCACCGCCTCGCTGCTGCTTAGCCCGATCGCCGAGCGATAGGCGGAGGCGGCCTTCTCCATATCGCCGGATTCGGCAAGCAAATGCGCGCGCACGGCCCAATAGGGCTGATAGCTTGCAATATCGCGCTCGGCCATCCGGTCCAGCAAATCCAGCCCGGCGCTCGCGCCGCGGACCTTGCCGATCACCGCGGCCTGACTGATGCGCGCGCCGGTCGTCGGCTCCATCATCATCAGTGCCTCATAGAGCTTGGCGAGAGCCTGCCAATCGGTCGCGCCGGAGCGTCGCCGGTCGGCATGCACGGACTGGATAGCCGCCTGGCACTGGAACGGACCGAAACGCCCGAATGCACCGGCCTTTCGCAACAGATTGTCGGCCTCCGCGATCATTTCAGCATCCCAGAGGGCCATTTCCTGCTGGTCGAGCGAGACATATCGTCCATCCGCATCGCGCCGCGCTTCACGGCGGGATTGGCTGTAGAGCATCAGCGACAGCAAGCCCGCCGCCTCCGGCTCCTGCGGCAAGGTCGCAAGCAGAGTGCGGCCGAGCCAGATGGCCTCCTCCGCAAGAGATCCTTGTTTGCCGATCTCTCCGTCTACCCCATCCCAGCCGAGGCCATAGGCGGCATATATCGCCGAGAGCACGCTTTCCAATCGGTCCGGCAAAACGGACCGCTCCGGAACGATAAAAGGAATATGTGCGTCGCGGATCTTGATTTTTGCCCGCACCAGCCGCTGGCTCATGGCTTGCGGCGAAACGAGGAATGCCTTGGCTATGGTTGCGGCATCGACGGCCAGTACGGATTGCAGCATCAGCGGCGTGTGAGCCGAGCGATCCAGGGCCGGATGGGCGCAGACGAAGAGGAGCTTCAGGCGCTCGTCCGGAAAGGTGGAATTGTCGGCATTCATGCGCTCCTCCGCTTCTTCGAAGGCCATCATGATCCTGTCGCGCGCTCCGACCCTGACATTTTCGTGCCTGACCCGGCGAAGGAGGTTGCGCTTGGCCACAACCAGCAGCCAGGCTTCCGGATTGTCGGGGATACCGCGTTCCGGCCAGGTACTCAACGCTGCCGCGATCGCATCGGACAAAGCATCCTCGGCCGCCGGCACGTCGCGGAAGCGCGCGGCGAGAAAAGCAACCAGCTTGCCGTAGGATTGACGCGCCGCTTGCTCGGCAGCGCGTCGGGCATCCAATGTCATGATGGTTACATCTGCAATCGCGGCCGTATTTCGACCGAGCCTTGCTGGGAGATCGGTATGCGCAAGGCCCATTCCAGCGCGGCATCGAGATCCGGTACGTCGATCAGAAAGAAGCCGCCAAGCTGCTCCTTACCGTCAGGGAAGGGGCCGTCCCTGACTTCATGGTCCTCGCCTTGGCGACGGACGACTGTCGCCGTCTCCGGTGCGGTCAATCCCGCGCCCCCCGTCATGATGCCGGCCTGCGCAAGGGCCTGGGTATAGGCAATCCAGCCGTTCTTATAGGTCGGATCGGCGCGACGCTCGAAATCCTCGGCTGATTCACGGATGATCAAAGCATATTGCATGAGATAAGTCTCCCATTTGCAGTTTTGACGATGGCCGGACGGTGTGCCCTGCAAGCTGATTGCCGGACTATACAACACCGCAGGCAAAACGGCTTCCTGCCGTTTCGATAGAATGAGCCGCGTGCCGGGACGAATTCGACACTCGCGAAAAGATTTTTTGAAACTCGTCGCCAAAAATCGAAACGGCCGGCGTGCCCGATGGGCAGCCGGCCGTAAGTGGCTTTGCAGCGAATGCGTGACGCGAGATATTATGCGGTTGCGACGGTCTGATCGTCGATGACAGCGCCGCCGACATGGGCCTTGATCGACTCGATAGCATGCAGGGCGGAGGCTTTCGCCTTGTAGCCTTCGGAACCGAACATGGTTTCGCCGTTCGAAGCTTTGAAGCGGAAGCGAAACTCGCCGGCCTTGTCCTTGTAGACTTCAAATTTATACATGGTTCTCGTCTCCTAGAATCGCGTCAGCGCGAGATGGCGTTGAAAACCTAGCTCAAATTCCAGACTATTTCCACAGAGTTGTATTTGGTGCGATTTACGCGGTTATCGCTATCTGGCGATGAGCATGTGCTCCTCGATGCCTGCATCGAACTGCAGGCGCGCAAGCTTGGCGTAGATGCCGCCGTGGCGGATCAGGCTCTGATGCGTGCCTTCCTCGACGATGCGGCCCTGATCAAGCACCAGAATGCGATCGGCTTTCAGAACGGTCGCCAGACGATGGGCGATCACGAGGGTCGTGCGTCCCTCCATCAGACCCTCCAGCGCCTTCTGCACCAGGGTCTCGCTCTCGGCATCGAGGGCTGAGGTCGCCTCGTCGAGCAGGAGGATCGGCGCATTCTTCAGGATGGCGCGTGCAATGGCGACACGCTGGCGCTGGCCGCCGGAAAGAGTGACGCCCCGCTCGCCGACCTCGGTATCGTATCCTTGCTCCAGGCGTGAGATGAATTCATCCGCCTGCGCAGCGGCCGCGGCGGCACAGACCTCCTCGCGGGAGGCGTCCGGGCGGCCGAAGGCGATGTTATCATGGATCGTGGCGGCAAAGATCGTCGTATCCTGAGGCACGATGGCAATGCGTTCGCGCAAGGCATCCGGCAGCACGTCGCGGGCATCGATGCCATCCAGGGCGACGCGACCCTTCTGCGGATCGTAGAAGCGCAGCAGCAGCGAAAAGATGGTGCTCTTCCCGGCACCCGACGCGCCCACGATTGCGACTGTTTCCCCCGGAGTTACGGAGAAGGAGAGCCCATGCAGCGCCGATCTGTTCGGTCGCGACGGGTAGGAGAAGTGGACATCGGAGAATTCCACACGGCCCTGCGGCGGTTGCGGCAAGGGCAGCGGATTGGCCGGTGCGGCGATCGGCGATACCTCGGCAAGCAGCTCGCCGAGGCGGTCGGCAGCCCCCGCTGCTTGGGACAGCTCGCCCCAGACTTCCGACAGCGAGCCGAGCGAGGAGCCGGCGATGACGGAATAGAGCAGGAACTGGCCGAGCGTGCCGGCGGACATGGTGCCGGCGAGAACGTTCTGCGCGCCGACCCAGAGAACCGCGACGATGCTGCCGAAGACCATGGCAATGGCGAAGCCCGTCAGCAGCGAGCGGGATTTGATCGCCGCGCGTGCCGCCTGATAGGCATCCTCGACGGCGCTGCCGTAACGGCGCGCGGCTGCGTTCTCGCCGTTATAGGCCTGAATGGTGCGGTTGGCCGCGATGGTCTCGTTGGCATAGGCCGACGCTTGCGCCAGCGTCTCCTGCGCCGCCCGTGAACGCTTGCGCACGGAACGTCCGAAACTGACAAGCGGCAGGACAATGACCGGAATGGCGACCAGCACGATGCTCGACAGCTTCGGGCTGGTGACGATCATCATGATCACGGCGCCGAGACAGAGGATGAGGTTGCGCAGCGCGACGGACGCGGTGGCGCCGACCGCGGACTTGATCTGAGTCGTATCGGCCGTCAGCCGCGAGACGATCTCGCCCGATTGATTGACGTCGAAGAAGGAGGGCGACAGCCGCGTGACATGGTCGAAGACTTCGCGGCGCATGTCGGAGACGATGCGCTCGCCAATGGAGATGACGAAATAGTAGCGCAGTGCGCTCGCAGCGGCGAGCAGCAGGGCCATGATCATGATCGCGACGAAATAGCTGTCGATCAGCCCACGGTCGGCCTGATCGAAGCCGTGATCGATCATGCGGCGCACGGCGACCGGCAGCGCGAGCGAGGTGACGGCGGCAGCGACGAGCGAAACAATCGCCCCGGCCACCATGCCTCGATATCGCCGGAGGTAGGGTGCCAGTCGTCCGAGAGGGCGGATTGATCGGTTTTTCTTTTCCTCAGCCTGGCCAGTCTCTGACAAGTCGTCTCCAATCCCCATATCAGCAAGGGACTCGACGTTTCGCCCCTTGTTATCGCCGCTGGCTTCATGTATAGGCACGCCATCTTAATTGGAAGCCGTGGCCTTTAACGGACTGCGGCTTCATTTATTCAATCGGTTCGGTTGCCGCAATGGCTTGCGACAAATGGACCCTGGCATGACAGGAAGATTGTTATGAAGGCCAACATTCATCCCGACTACCACACGATCAAGGTAGTCATGACCGACGGCACCGAATATGAAACCCGCTCGACCTGGGGTTCTGAAGGCGCTGTCATGAACCTCGAAATCGACTCCAAGTCCCATCCGGCTTGGACCGGCGGCAACCAGCAGATGATGGACCGTGCCGGCCGCGTTTCGAAGTTCAACAAGCGCTTCGGCGGTCTCGGCATCTAATCGCATTGCGATCTGCCGCATGAAAAGAGCCCGGTTTTGCCGGGCTTTTTGCGTTGTCTGGCAAGATCACGCGCGAGCAGCGCAGTCATTATAATACGCGTCAAAACAAAACCGGCCGCGCAAAGCACGGCCGATTGAAATCCTTTACCGACGCTGGGATCGGCTCAGTTGCCGCCGAAGGCCGTCTGCAGCAGGGTCAGCTGTGCCTTGACGCTGTTCTGGTTGTCCGGAACGATCGCGGGTTCCGTCGGGCGGTAGATTTCGCGGTCGAGGATGGCGACGCGGTTCTGGAGGCGCAGCGAGCGTTCGACGAGATCGCGGAAAGATTCCGGCAGATCGTTCCAGCCCGGAGCGTTGCGGTCGACGTTGAAGCCGTCGAGGCGAACCTTGTTCTTTTCGGCGAGTACCTGATCGCGGGACATTTCACCGTTGTTGACGGCGCGCTGCAGCAGCAGCCAGGAAGCCATCTGCATGAGGCGGGTCGTGAGCCGCATGGATTCAGCGGCGTAGAGCACCGAGGCCATGCGCGGCAGAACCTTGGAGGCGGCGCGGCCCTGGCCGTCGAGATAGCCGGCGGTTTCCTCGACCAGCGACATGCCTTCAGAATACAGTGCCCTGAACTGTGCCGAGGATGCGGCGTGGCCAGCAAAGCTGATCGTGTTCAACCCAAGTTCCGACATCGAATAAATCCCTGCTTCACGCAACACTTTTGTTCAGGAAAAGCCGGTCAAGTCCCTAAGAGCTTTCGGCATCCGCTTTTATGACTTTAAGATGCTGGTTTTAACTGAAATTCGCAAGGTGATTCTTAAGAAAGGGTTAATCTCCACAGTTTCGGCAAGGACCGCGACACAGGTCGAAAAAGAAGAGCCGCAAAAGCGGCTCTCAAGGTAAAACAGGGAGAAAAATCAGACCAATTCGCCAAGTGGAGGAACTGTCTGAGTCCAGAACGAATCTGGATGGTCATAGTAATATGTCGTAAAGCTTAATATTCAGTTGAGCATGCCTTAAACCCGGGCTGCGCCGCACAGATTTCGTGTTGCCGCCAAACGCCGTCAAGCAAGTGCTTCAGAAGCGGAAAAGACTGTCCGCCGCCTTGCGACCGGAGGCCTTAGTGGCGATTTCCGCTTCCAGCCGGGCTATCTCGTCCTGGAGCAGCGCCACGCGGCTTTTCAACTCGTCCACGGATAGCAGCGACAGATCGCTGCCGATCTCATGGGCGGACGGCTGCTTCGGGCGGTCATCGTCGAATATGCTCATTTCGGCTCCTCCTTCCCTTCAAGAGGGATCAGGTGCCGTAATTTACAGTTACATCGTCCTTTTTTGAAGTCTCGCTTCGCGCCAGCGCCATGCTCTCCGGCGTGATCATCTGTGCGTTGGCCGAGGGCATGGTCGTGTAGGCGTCGCGATCGCCGGCCGGCTTTGCGGCACGCATGCGGCTGCGGAAGATCGAATAGGAGGTAATCAGCACATGGGCGATGGCGGTAACGAAGAACAGCGAGTAGGGGCCGATGGAGGACATGACGGGACCGCTCAGCGTCGGGCCGATGATCGTGCCGATGCCGTAGAGCAGCAGCAGACCGCCCGAAACCTTGACGAAATCCTCCGGCGCGGCGAAGTCGTTGGCATGGGCGACGGCGATCGGGTAGAGCGTGTTGGCGACGGCGCCATAGACGACGACCATGCCGATGAGGAAGAAGGGGCTGCCGGGCTTCAAAAGGAAGAGCAGGATGCCATCCAGAGCGGCGATTGCAGCCATGCCCGCCAGCACGTAGCGGCGGTCGATGCGATCCGAAAGGCGGCCGGCGGGCAACTGCATGACGGCGCCGGCAAAGATGGTCAAACTCATCATCAGCGCGATATTGCTTTCCGAAAGGCCCGCATTGGCGCCGAAGACGGCGCCGAGCGTGCCGTAGGCGCCATTGGCGATGCCGACGAGCAGGATGCCGATCGAAGCGACGGGCGAATTGCGGTAGAGCGCCCTCAGGTCGAGGCTGACGGCCTTGAGCGGCTGCGGCGAGGCGGCGGTCGACAGCGTGGTCGGCAGCATGGCGACGCAATAGCAGATGCCGCACATCATGAAGAGGATGGGCGTATGGATATCGGCGAAAGGCACCATCATCTGGCCGGCGACGGCGCCGATCAGCGTAATGCCGATGTAGAGCGAGAAGATCGCGCCGCGGCTTTCATTGGTGGCGCGCTCGTTGAGCCAGCTTTCGATGATCATCGAGGTGCCGGCAGTACAGAAGCCGGTCACGGCGCGCAAGGCCACCCACCAGATGGGATCGACGATGATGCCGGTCAAAAGCGCGATGATGGCGATGACGGAGATGAAGCCCGAGAAGGCGCGCACATGGCCGATGCGTCTGACCAGCTTCGGCGCCGTCAGGCAGCCGAGCACGAAGCCCGTTGCCCATGTCGTGCCGAGCAGGCCGAGCGTCGTCGTCGCATAGCCTTCCGCCGTGCCTCGCACGGGCAGCAGCAGGCTATGCAGGCCATTGCCCGTAAACAGGAACAGCGTGCCGAACAGCAGCGCGAGTACCGGCAATATGTTTCTTTTCATGCTCCCCCACCTTCATGCGGATCCATTTCAGGAACCGACAAGGCAGGATCCCGCCCTGCCTGTTTTCGCTATTGATTGTGTCCCGGATTGCCGCTATCGGCCTGTGGAAACAGTCTGTTGGCGCGGAAAAATGTCCGTCCTATGACATTTAGAGCATGATCGCGAAAGCGGTGCAGCGGTTTTTGGTCGCGGCTGCTCTCACTCTTGCATAAACGGGGAAAAATAGCGTGACAAAAGCCATTGCGGTGCTGCTCCTGCTCGCCATGGCAGTGCATCTCGTCAAGCCTTTGGGGTTGCCGGGCCTGAGGCGCAGGGCCGATTTTTGGAAGATTGCCATCTTCGCCTTCGCGATCTGGACGGTCGCGCTGCTCGCCAACGAGGTGTTTTAGCGCATTTGAGCCAGGATTCGGGACTTCAAGCCCGTCACACGCGTCTACCTAAAGCCGGATCTCCCCGCGCATGACGCAGATGCTGCTGCCCGACAGCAAGACTTCGTTTACCGTGCCCGCAGATTTCCGGACATCGACGCCGATAGTGCTGCGTCTTCCCATCTCCACACCCTGTTCGATGGCGATTTTCACCTCCGCATCCTGCGCGGGGAGCAGGGAGGTCAGATAGGCGCCGAGTGCGGCGGAGGCGCTGCCGGTTGCCGGGTCTTCCGTCACATTGTCGAGCGGGGCAAACATGCGGCCGCGGATAGCCCACGGGTTTTCAGGGGAGCGCACGTAGAGAAAGAGCGAGAAGCCGGTCTTGTCTTCCTTGTGCCGGGCGGCCGCCTCGGCAAAAATGGCGGCATTCGGCCGTGCCTTGCCGAGCGTTTCGAGGCTGTCCAGTTCCGCAAAGGCGAAGGGCAGACCGACCGATGCGAAGACCGGCGCGTGGGTTGCATGGCGGATCGATTGCGGGTCGATCTGCACGCAGGCGGCAATCAGCTCGTCGGCAATGGTCTCGCCGATCGTGAGCTTGCCCGGCGCGCGAATGCTTGCGCCTGCAACATCGCTACCATTGCGCAACAAGGTTATCTCCACGAGCCCGGCATCCTCTTCGAAGGTCAGCCAGTCGCCGGTGGGTTTTCCGAAGATCACTTGCTGCTGGCCGAGGACGAAAGCAGTGCCGACATTGGGGTGGCCGGCGAAGGGGATTTCTGCCGTCGGTGTAAAGATGCGGACGCGGGCTGTATGCTCCGGGTTTTCCGGCGGCAACACGAATGTCGTTTCCGAATAGCAGAATTCGGCCGCGATCTTCTGCATGGCCTCGCTGCTCAGGCCGCGGGCGTCCGGAATGACGGCTAAGGGATTGCCGACGAAGCGTTCGGATGTGAAGACGTCGACGGTGACATAGGCGACGGTATTCATGGCGGTTCCCGGCAGTTTTAGTCGAACTGTCAGGATTTAGCCGCTGCCCGGCCGAACCTGGAAGCGGGAACTTGTGCCGGTGACAAGTTCGCCAGCGACCTCTTTGGGAGCAGTGCCCTTTACGTCGCGTCCTGCAAGTCTGCGGCACGCATCGGGATTACTTCAATTGCTCTGGAACTGCTTGAGCACGCTGGACCAGAGCTCGACCAATTCGGCACTGCCTGCATCGCCCGGTTTCGCGCGTACCGCAGTGTGCACGAGGACCAAATGTGTCGTTGGATCGACGAGAATGCGCTGGCCTGCCCGGCCGTCCAGAAAAAACGTTCGGCGTGGACCGGGCATGAGCCAGGTTTGATAGCCATAGCCCCAGGGATTCTTCTCGTGATCGACTGCGAGGAATGAGCCTTGCGTAACCGGCTGCGTCGCATCCAGCAGCCATTGGCGGGGTATGATCTGCCGGCCGTTCAAGGCACCGTCATGAGCGAGCAGCAGTCCAAAGCGGGCATAGTCGCGAAGCGTCGCGCTGAAGCAGCAGTAACCGACTTCCTGGCCTGTGCCGTCGACCTGCCAATTTGCGCTGGCTTCCGCGCCCATCGGTTGCCATATGCGGGTCTGGAGATAGTCCGACATGCTCATATGCGTGGCGTGGGTCAGGACCAGGCTCAGCCCTTCGGTATCGAGATTGCTGTAATGCCATACCGTATCGGGAGGCGCGACCCGCTTGTTGAACCGCGATACGGCCGTAATGGGGTCGAGCTTTTCCGGTCCAAGCAATGAGTTGCTGAGATGAATGTTGTCGTCGGGATTGCCGAAGTTCTCGGTGAAGGCGATGCCGGAGGCCATATGCAGCAATGCGCGGATCGGCGTGCCGCCCATCTCCGTGCCTTTCAGCTCCGGCACATAGGTCTCAACGGTATCGTCGATCGAGTGGATGGAACCTTCGGAGATCGCAATTCCGATCATCATGCCGGTCAAGGTTTTCGCCATGGATTGCGAGACAAGCCGGTCGCGGTCGATGCGGCCATATTGGTAGTGTTCGAACAGGATCGTGTCGTTGCGGGCAATCAGCAATCCCGTAGTGGGGTTGGTGTCGAGATATTTCGGCAAAGAGGCGGTTTCCGTGCCGAACGTGAACTTGACCGAAATCTCGGATGGGGCGCGTAAGAGCGGTAGCGGATGCTCGGCGGCGGCGATGGTGTGTGTTGGCGCAAGCTGGTCGGCGTGGCTGAAGTTGCCGATCATGTTGCGTTGTTCGCTAAGCGGCAGACCGACGGGATATCCGAGTTTCTGACCGTAAGCCTCTGCATCTGGTCCGGTCGACGAAAAGATGGGAACGGCCGTCTGCAACTGTTGGGAGCGCACAATATCTATTTGAGCAACTAATACTATAGCAAAAACGGCTATAAAATTGCGCCAAGCAAGCATATGGCAACCCCTCTATTTCGCCCTTTATTACAAGTGGAGCACCTAGAGCATGATGCCGAAAAGTATGATCGGTTTTCGGACGACATCATGCTCTACTTCTTTGTTTCTAGAGCGGATTCAGATTTCAGGCCGAACAGACTTGAAATCATCCGGCTCTAGTGCCGCGCTTTCGTAACATCCATGTGACATGGCTTGTTTTCCGATATCACAGCAAACCTGTTCTTGCCATTGTGACAGATGCGGCTTGCTCCGTTCTGAATGCTCGCTCGGCTATTGCCCAAATGCAAAAAGCTCTGGTCGCAATGCGACCAGAGCTTTTGCTCATTCGAATGCCAGAGCGATTCAGCTTTTCATGGGGTCATTGAACCGCTCTATCCTTCGTTTCCACGCAATTCCTGACAGAAACCGCTGCGCACTTTTCCTGAAACCCCAGCTGAAATCAGGCAGCCTGTTCGCGATCCTTCGTCCAGTTCCCCTTGGCGGCAAGATAATTCATCTCGGCGCGATGGGTGAAGGCGCGCTGGCCGGCGGCGACGTTTTCCGGCTTGCCGCCCCATGCCTTCAGTGCGCTGTCCTGCAGGGCGCGCCCGTAAGAGAAGGTCACATGCCAGGGCAGATCATGGCCGGAGTTGATGGCGGAGAGATGCGCGGTCGCCTCTTCGGTGGACTGGCCGCCGGAGAGGAAGGCGATGCCGGGAACGGCGGAAGGAACGGTTTCCTTCAGAACCTTGACGGTACGCTCGGCGACCTGTTCGACGGAAGCCTTGCGGACCTTCTTGCCGTCGATAACCATGCTCGGCTTCAGGATCATGCCTTCGAGATTGATGCGGGCTTCCGCGAGCTCCTGGAAGACGACCTGCAGCGTCCAGCGGGTAACTTCTTCGCTGCGGTCGAGGCTCTGCGTGCCGGGCTCGCCATCCATCAGCACTTCCGGTTCGACGATCGGGACGATCTTGGCCTGCTGGCAAAGAGCGGCGTAGCGGGCGAGCGCGTGAGCGTTGGCCTTGATGGCGCCGAAGGTCGGCAGCGTGTCGGAAACGGCGATCACGCCGCGCCACTTGGCGAAGCGGGCGCCGGCCTCATAATATTTCGCCAGGCGATCGGCAAGGCCGTCGAGACCTTCGGTGACGGTTTCGCCGGGGAAGCCGGCCAGCGGCTTGGCGCCGACGTCGACTTTGATGCCGGGGATGCTGTCTGCAGCCTTGATGATGTCAACGAAAGGCGTGCCGTTCGCAGCCTTCTGGAAGAGGGTTTCCTCATAGAGGATGACCCCGGAGATGTACTTCCGCATTGCGTCGTCGGAGCGAAAGAGCATTTCGCGATAGTCGCGGCGGCTCTCTTCCGTGGATACGAGAGAGATAGTGTCGAAACGCTTCTTGATCGTGGCGGTGGACTCGTCCGCCGCCAGGAGGCCCTTGCCACCGGCAACCATCTTTACGGCAATGTCTTCAATTCGTTCGCTCATTTTGTTTCTCCAAGGCGATTTCAGTCGGCGTCAAGAACAATATAGATCGGCGATAACAGAAGTGTAGAAGGAGGGAAATGGCAGGCTAACTAATTGAAACGATTGAAATGATTTCAACCGTTTGAAAGTCTTGCATATGATCCTAGCATCCATGGAAAAGCCGCGAAAGATCTAGCTTTCGCGGCTCTGCGGTTCATAGCTGTAAGGCTTGCTTACTTGCCGGCCTGCAGGACGGCGACGCCCGGCAGGACCTTGCCTTCCATCCATTCGAGGAAGGCGCCGCCGGCTGTCGAGACATAGGTGAAGTCATCGGCAACGCCGGCATGGTTGAGCGCGGAAACGGTGTCGCCGCCGCCGGCGACGGAGGTCAGCTTGCCGGCCTTGGTGCATTCGGCGGCATATTTGGCAGCCGCGACGGTCGCTGCATCGAAGGGTGTGATTTCGAAGGCGCCGAGCGGGCCGTTCCAGACCAGCGTCGTGGCGCGGCCGATCCAATTCTTGATGGCCTCGACCGACTTCGGGCCGACATCGAGCACCATGGCATCGGCCGGAATGGCTTCGATGGCGACGACTTCATTGTCGGCGCCGGCCTTGAACTCGCGGGCGACAACGCCGTCTTCCGGCAGAACGATCGCGCAGCCGGAGGAGGCGGCTTCGATCATGATCTGCTTGGCGGTATCGGCGAGATCATGCTCGCAGAGCGACTTGCCGACATTGGTGCCGCGGGCGGCGAGGAAGGTGTTGGCCATGCCGCCGCCGATGACAAGCGCATCGACCTTCTTCACGAGGTTCATCAGAAGGTCGATCTTCGTGGAAACCTTGGCGCCGCCGACGATAGCAACGACCGGACGGACCGGATTGCCCAGACCCTTTTCAAGGGCTTCGAGCTCCGCCTGCATCGTGCGGCCGGCATAGGCCGGCAACAGTCGGGCGAGGCCTTCGGTCGAAGAATGGGCGCGGTGCGCAGCGGAGAAGGCGTCGTTGACGTAGATATCGCCATTGGCGGCGAGCGCTTTGGTGAAGGCTGCGTCGTTCTTTTCTTCTTCCTTGTGGAAGCGAGTGTTTTCAAGCAGCAGAATGTCGCCGTTGTTCATCTTGGCAACGGCGTCTGATGCCGGGGCGCCGATGCAATCCGAGGCGAAGAGAACGGCATGATCCAGAACCTCCTCGACGGCCGGCACGATAAGGCCAAGGGAAAGATCCGGGGAAGGGCCGTCCTTCGGGCGGCCGAAATGGGCAAGCAGGATGACCTTGGCGCCCTTTTCGGACAGTTCGAGAATCGTCGGAGCGACACGTTCGATGCGGGTCGCATCGGTGACCTTGCCATCCTTGACCGGCACGTTGAGGTCGACGCGGACGAGCACGCGCTTGCCGGTGATGTCGGTGAGATCGTCGAGGGTTTTGAAGGCTGCCATGGGAGGATCCAATATTGTTGGTGGCGTGAAGCGCGCCGACCATACTACGGATGATCGGAGACGCAAGGACGGTTCAGCGTTTCATCGGCGCGCTGAAGCATTCCGTTCCTTTAATTTTTCTCCATTCCGAACGCAAACCGTTGCACGTTTTTCCTGGAGTTGCTCTCGAGCGGGATGCCGAAAAGTGTGAGCGGTTTTCGGACGACATCCCGCTCTCACCTTTTGATTTGGAGCCGGATGATTTCAGGTCGAACAGACCTGAAATCATCCGGCTCAAGGCATTCAGGCGTCGTTCTTGCCCGTCGTCGAATCGCCCGAGACTGTTTCGTCCGCGCGCTCGCGGCGTTTGTGCACGTATGCGCGGATGCCCTGCAGGATATCATGGAGATTGATGAAGATCGGCAGGATGACGGGCGGTTCCACCGCTTCCAGCGACATGCCGACGGACTGGATATGGTCGTTCTCGTCGAGGTCGCGGACGATGAGGATGATCTCGCCCAGACGAACGCGATCGGCATAATCAGCCTTGCCGCCCAGCCGATGGCGCATGAGTTCGGCTATCGTGAGGCCCTTCTCCTGTTCGCTCAGCAATCCTGGTCCATAGGCGGCATCGAGATCTGCGGCTGGACGCAGCGGCGAGATCGAGAAAGCGCCGAAGAATTCGGCATCATCCGGATCGACCGGCGCGCGGCTGGCGAAGATGCGGTCGAGCAGGCGCGAATAGTTGGGGGAGACGAAAAGATAGACGATATCGCTTTCGCGCAGGCGGCCGGCATATTGATAGCGCATGGATTTGCCGTCGCGCACGACGAGCGAAGGCGTGGCCCAGCGGGGAATGCGTTCGCCGCGCAGAACCGGACTGTCTTTCACGACGCGATAGGAGAGAAGCTCGTGGTTGACGGTACCAGGCAGATCAACTTCGACCTTGTCGATCGCCCCCATGCGCGGGGGAACGATGAGGCCGAGGCGACGTGCCATCGGTTTGATGGTCCAGCCCTGGACGAGCAGCGACACCAGCACCACGATGAAGGCGACGTTGAAATAGGTTTGGCCCGACTGCAGATTGCCGAGTATCGGCATGATCGCCAGAAGAATGGAGACTGCGCCGCGCAGGCCGACCCAGGCGACGAAGCCGGTCTCCCGCTGTGTGTAGTCGAAGGGCAGCAAGCAGAGCCACACGGCGATCGGCCGGGCGATGAAGATCAGGAACAGCGCCAGCGCCACGGCAGGAATGGCGATCGCCGGAAATTCCGATGGCGTTGCGAGCAGGCCGAGCACGAGAAACATGATGATCTGCGCCAGCCAGGTCATGCCGTCCTGGAAGCGTTTGATCGAGGCGGATGCCGGCAGCTTCCGATTGCCGGCATAGATGCCGGCGACATAGACCGCGAGGAAGCCGCTGCCGCCGACGGCGCCGGTGAAGGAGAAGACGAGGAGCGCCAGCGCCAGCACGAAAATCGGCGTCAGGCCACGATCCGTTTCCAGCCGGCCGACGATCAGGACGATCATCATGCCGCCGAGCAGACCGAGAATGACGCCGAGCCCCATCTGCTGGACGAAGGTTGCGAGCATGGCGAGATTGATGCCGGCATAGCCTTCGCCGCTTGCGAGAAGCTCGACCAGGGCAAGCGTCAGGAAGATCGCCATCGGGTCGTTGGTGCCGGATTCGACTTCCAGCGTGGAACGCACCTTGTCACGGATATTGATGCCGCCGATACGCAGCAGGAAGAAGACGGCGGCCGCATCCGTCGAGGCGACGATGGAGCCGAGCAGCAGGCCCTGCAGCCAGGTGAAGCCAAGCAGCCAGGTGGCGGCAAGGCCGAACAATGCTGCGGTTACGATGACGCCGACGGAGGCAATGGTCAGCGCCGGTGCGGCAGCAAGTTTGAAGGCCTGGATCGGCGTGCCATAGCCGGAATCGAAGAGGATGATGGCAAGCGCCAGCGAGCCGAGGATATAGGCGAGATAGTTGTTGGAGAATTCAATGCCGAGGCCGTCGGTGCCGGCAGCAAGGCCGATCATCAGGAAGAGCAGCAGCAAGGGAGCACCGAAGCGGAAGGCGAGGAGGCTGGAGAAGGCCGCAATGAGAATGAGGACCGTGCTGATCAGCACGATGACGTAAAATGCCTCCACCTTGTCTTCCCCTTTCCGTGCGCCGATGCCGGGCCAAAACCCGGAATGCGAAAATCCCTTCGTCATCCCATGATGCAGTCTTGCCGGCCATATTGGCAAATATGGCCTTATTCAGAGGAAAGCTTTACGACCGAAGCCCGCTCTGACGACTGCGACGTCATGGTGTGATGCGCTTTTGCCAGAACGGCGAAGCGGCTTAGAATGCCCTCGGAGACTTCCTACCCAAAATTTATTGTTAAATCTGGACCATAGCAGGGCAGGGAGGGCAAAGATTGGGGCGTTTTGAAGGGCAACTGCGATTGGCGTTACTGAAACCCCAGAACGCATTTCGAAATTGACAATAAGTCATTCTGCAGCCCGAAACGTTTAAATTCACGGATAGCGATGAAGTGCTCATGAATGCTTTGGCCCATACTGAAAGGCTCGCGCCGAATGAGTAAGGGTATCGATACCGCCGCTCACACATCCACGCGCTTGAAATAGATTGGATAGTCGATCACCAGCCCATCCTCGTCCACCGGAAGATCGACGGTGAAATCCCTGTCTTCGGCGGCGTAGCGATAGAGTTTCTCCGGCACGATGCAGGCGTAGTGCTGACCGTCTCGTACCGGCTCGAAAGTGTCGAACGGGATATAGAGCATGGAAAGCCTGGCGGTTCCGCTTTCCGGGGCCATCTCCAGCCGGCGGATCGGCAGGCTGTTGGTGAAGGGCGAGCCGTAGAGGTCGATATCGATGCAGCCATCGAATTGCGGCAGGGGCTCGCCATCCTCGGTGCGCCAATGCCCCTTGCCGTCCGACAGCAGCGCGAGACGGCGTCCATCGGTGGTTTCGACGGAAAAGGAAAGAACGGCCCAGCCGGCGGAGCAGTCTATGCGGTAGGAGACGCCGTAGGGCGTGCCGCCGCGTCCGCCAATGATAATGCCGGCGGCGCGGATGACCGCGGCGCCGGCATTAGGGATGGGAGCGACAGTGAGATGCTCCAGCCCGTCTCCTTCCATGGGACGCCAGCGGACTGTCGTCGGAAGGAGCGGGCGGAAGGTCACGATCAGATCAGCTTTGCAAAGGCAACTGCCGTGTCGGACATGCGGCTGGAGAAGCCCCATTCGTTGTCGTACCACGACAGGACGCGCACGAAGTTGCCTTCCATGACCTTGGTCTGGTCGGTCGCGAAGATCGACGAGTGGCTGTCATGGTTGAAGTCGCGGGAAACCAGCGGCTCGTCGGTGTAGCCGAGGATGCCCTTCAGCTTGCCGTTCGAAGCAGCCTTGATGGCTTCGTTGATTTCGCCGACCGTCGTTGCCTTCTTGGCCACGAACTTGAAGTCGACAACCGAGACGTTCGGGGTGGGAACGCGGATCGAGGTGCCGTCGAGCTTGCCCTTCAGGTGCGGCAGAACGAGACCAACGGCCTTTGCGGCACCGGTCGAGGTCGGGATCATGGACAGGGCTGCGGCGCGGGCGCGGTACAGGTCCTTGTGCATGGTGTCGAGCGTCGGCTGGTCGCCGGTGTAGGAATGGATTGTCGTCATGAAGCCGTGGTCGATGCCGACGGCGTCGTCGAGAACCTTGACGACCGGCACCAGGCAGTTCGTGGTGCAGGAGGCGTTGGAGATGACCATGTGCTCCCTGGTGAGCTGGTCGTGGTTGACGCCGAAAACGACGGTCAGGTCGGCGCCGTCGGCAGGAGCCGAAACGATGACGCGCTTGGCGCCGGCCGTCAGGTGAGCGGCGGCCTTGTCGCGGGCCGTGAAGATGCCCGTGCATTCCATGGCGATGTCGACGCCGAGTTCCCGGTGCGGCAGCGTTGCCGGATCCTTGATCGCGGTGACCTTGATCGGCTTGCCGCCGCCAACGATGATCGTGTCGCCTTCGACCTTCACTTCGGCCGGGAACTTGCCGTGGATGGAATCGTAACGCAGCAGATGAGCGTTGGTCTCGACCGGGCCGAGGTCGTTGATGGCAACGACTTCGATGTCGGTGCGTCCCGATTCGACGATTGCGCGCAGTACGTTACGGCCGATGCGGCCAAAACCGTTGATGGCTACTTTTACAGTCATTGAAATTCACTCCCGTTCACTCAGGGTGTTTATCTATTGGATTTGAGAGCGCTTGTCAGCGCCCTCAGGAAAGCTTTGCCTCAGCGGCCGCGACGACGGCTTCCGTCGTGATGCCGAAGTGCTTGTAGACGTCCTTGTACGGGGCCGAAGCGCCGAAGCTCTTCATGCCGACGAAGGCGCCTTCCGGCCCGATGAAGGCATCCCAGCCTTCGCGGACGCCGGCTTCGACAGCGATCTTGACCGGCGAGTTGCCGATGACATCCTTGCGGTAGGCTTCAGGCTGCTCGAAGAAGAGTTCGGTGCAGGGAACGGAAACGACGCGCGTGGAGACGCCCTTGCCTTCGAGAACCGTGCGGGCGGCAACGGCGAGTTCGACTTCGGAGCCCGAAGCGAAGATCGTAACCTTGGCGTCGGCATTGCCGGCCAATGTGTAGGCGCCCTGTTCGCAGAGGTTCTTTTCGCTGTACTCGGTACGGGCGGCCAGCAGGTTCTGACGGGTCAGGGCGAGGCCGGACGGACGGTTGGTCGTCTTGATGGCGATCTGCCAGCATTCGGCCGTTTCCGTGGCGTCCGCCGGGCGGAAGAGCTGGAAATTCGGGATAGCGCGCAGGCTGGCGACCTGCTCGACCGGCTGGTGGGTCGGGCCGTCTTCGCCGACGCCGATAGAATCATGCGTCAGGACGTGGATGGCGCGGATGCCCATCAGGGCGGCAAGACGCAGCGACGGGCGGCAATAATCCGAGAAGATCAGGAAGCCGCCGCTGTAGGGGATGAGACCACCGTGCAGCGCGATACCGTTCATCGCGGCAGCCATGCCGTGCTCGCGGATACCCCAGTGCATGTAACGGCCGGAGAAATCGGTCGGGGTGATCGACTTCATCTGGCTGGTCTTGGTGTTGTTCGACGGCGTCAGGTCGGCGGAGCCGCCGATCGTTTCCGGAACGAAGCCGTTGATGACTTCGAGCGCATCTTCCGATGCCTTGCGGGTGGCGACCGTCGGCTTGGTTTCGGCGAGCTTCTTCTTGTAGTCGCTGATGGCGGCGTCGAATCCAACGGGCAGCTTGTGATCGAAGCGGCGGGTGAATTCAGCCTTCTTGGCTGCGTCGGCTGCGGCAAGGCGGCCTTCCCAGGCTTCGCGGGTGCCGATGGAGCGTTCGCCGGCGGCGCGCCATTCACCGAGGACGTCGTTCGGGATGACGAAGGGCTCGTAGGGCCAGTCGAGTGCGACGCGGGTCGCAGCGATTTCCTCAGCGCCAAGCGGCGAGCCATGGACCTTGTGCGTGCCCTGCTTGTTCGGAGCGCCGAAGCCGATGATCGTCTTGCAGGCGATCAGCGTCGGGCGGTCGGACTTATGTGCGGCTTCGATGGCGGCTGCGATGGCGGCCTGGTCGTGACCGTCGATTTCGATGGTGTTCCAGTGAACGGCCTTGAAGCGGGCAACCTGATCGGTCGAATCCGAAAGCGAGACAGCGCCGTCGATGGTGATGGAGTTGTTGTCCCAGAAGAGGATCAGCTTGTTGAGCTTGAGGTGGCCGGCAAGCGCGATCGCCTCATGGCTGATGCCTTCCATCAGGCAGCCGTCGCCGCACATGGCATAGGTGTAGTGATCCTGCAGCTCGGGGCCGAATTCCTCGCGCAGCTTGCGCTCGGCGATCGCCATGCCGACGGCATTGGCAATGCCCTGTCCGAGCGGACCGGTTGTGGTTTCGATACCGGTGGCGTGGCCATATTCCGGATGGCCTGCGGTCTTGGAGCCGAGCTGGCGGAAGCGCTGGAGCTCTTCGACCGTCATGTCCGGATAGCCGGTGAGATAGAGAACCGAGTAAAGCAGCATCGAACCGTGGCCGGCCGACAGGACGAAACGGTCACGGTCCGGCCAATGGGGGTTCTTCGGATCAAAGCGCAGATATTTGCCAAAGAGAACGGTGGCGACATCGGCCATCCCCATCGGCAAACCGGGGTGACCGGAATTGGCCTTCTCGACAGCATCCATGGCAAGGAAACGGATCGCATTCGCCATCCGATCGTGTTGTTCGCGAGAGTTCATGGGTTTTTCCGCAATGTTCCGGGTTCGAGGGATGACCGCACGCTTGGGAGGGAGGCCATCGGTTGAAAGGCGGATGAAGGGAGGCGCTCTTCCGAACGCCATTTCCAACGTCGCCTCAGGCGGCTGAGACATAGCAGCTAGGGCGAGCAAGTCAACAAATCGAGGGCTCAATCCGGCCCCTCAGAGGCAATTTTTTGACATTTGCCCGTTCACTTTTACAAAAGACGACAATCATGCGACAGGGCCTGTGTGGCGGGCAAAGGTGGCGTTCATCCACAGAATAGGGGGGCTGCCACATGACGGCCTTTATTGACGTGCTGTTGCCGAGTTGAATATTGTTGCGAAATCAGACAAGTGGCCGGATGTTTTGATTCGGGGCCTCGCGCGGAGAAGCGAAGGGTATGACACCTTCAGGCAAAACGGTGGACGCGGCGCTCGCCCAGTTGCGCCAGGCGCTCTCGACTTTGGAGAGCGCCGTCGACGGACGGTTCGAGCGGGAACGGGCGCAGAGCGATATAGAAGGCGAGGTCCGCAGAGTTCACGCCGACCGTTCGCGCCTTGCGCAGGAATTGGACCAGGCCGAGTTCCGCGCGAACCGGCTCGAAGAGGTCAATCGTGAAGTGTCGCGCCGGCTGGTTACGGCGATGGAAACCATAAGAGCCGTGCTGGACCGCTGATCTCTCGGGAGGCAGCCGGCGAAGCGCGGCAATGATCGGAAAGTCGAATGGCACAAGTAACGGTAACGATCGACGGCAAAGCCTACCGGATGGCCTGCGAAGAGGGCCAGGAAGAGCATCTGACGGATCTCGCCAGCCGTTTCGACCGTTACGTCCTGCATTTGAAGAGCCAGTTCGGCGAAATCGGCGACCTCAGGCTGACCGTCATGGCCGGCATCATGATCATGGACGAGGTATCGGAGCTGACACGCCGTGTCTCCACGCTTGAAGCCGAGCTGCAATCGCTCACCAGCAATCGCGACACGACGCTTGCCGCCAATGCCCGCGCCGAGGAAACGCTGGCGAGCGTCATCGACGAGGTGACGACGCGCATCCATGGCATTACCGAGAAGCTTCTGGAGCGGCCGGGCGTCGAGCAGGCTTGAGTTTATTTTCTGCGGATGCCGGCCGTCCGCCACTGGCATCCGGCCCGAAAGCTCTTTATATAGTTCAGGCGGTCTGCGCTTCCCGACAGGAACCACAATCCCTGGGGCCATACTCGATCCAAAGGGAGCTGTCCCTGACCAGGCCTGTGGGCCTGGACACACGGTGCCCACCTACGTTTGTAGGCGCCCAGGATCGTAAACATCCATCGGTTGTCGTGGATCGCTCTTCAAATTTTCCGGCTGATGGCCGATTTTCCGGCCGATAGCAAAGGAAGGCGCCGCGCAGTTCTTTTGCCGCGCTGGCGCCACTCCTCCTCCCCTTGACTTTTCGAGCGTCCCTAGCTTTTCGAGCGCAAGTAGGCACCGCGTTCGAGTTCCGCGCGGTTGATCGCGCTACGCAGCCGCAGCAGATCCTTGCGGGCGATCAGCCCGACGAGGCGGCCAGTCTGTGGTTCGACGACGGGAACGCGTCCCGTATCGGCCTGGATCATGATGTCGGCGACGCGGCCGACCGTATCCTCCGCATGGGCGACGGGAAGCGACGTATCCGAGATCACGTCATAGAGCGACTGGTCCATGAGCTCCGGCTCGCCCTGCCAGCGCAGGGCATCGGCGCGCGAGATCATGCCGACGAGGCGATCATTGTCGCCGACGACGGGATAGAAGCGATGCGCATCCGGCCGATCCGTCATCTGCGCCAGCGCTTCCGACAGCCGCATGGACGCCGGCAAGGTATCGACCTTGGCGATCATGATGTCGCGGGCGCGGGTGAGCTCGAACGGGTCGATGCCATATTCGCGGGTGATGTGCTGGCCGCGCCGGGCAATCTTTTCCGTCAGAATGGATCGTTTCAGCAGCAGCACCGTGACGGCATAGGCCGCTACGGTGGCGGCAAGCAGGGGCACCAGCGCGCTCGTATCTCCCGTCAGCTCGACGGCGAAGAAGGTGCCTGTCAGCGGGGCGCGCATCGTGCCGCCCATCATCGCTGCCATGCCCAGCATCGCCCAGAAGCCGGGATCGCCGGGCAGGACAAGGCCGACCAGCCAGCCGAGCGCGCCGCCAAGGATGAGCAGCGGCGCCAGGACGCCGCCCGACGTGCCCGAAGACAGCGCGACCAGCCAGATGCCCGCCTTGACCAGCAGGATCGCAAGCACGGCGCCGACTGCGATGCGGCTGTGCAGGAGATCGGCGATGATGTCGTAACCGACACCGAGCGAGCGGGGCTCGATCAACCCGCCAAGCCCGACGACGAGGCCGCCGAGCGCCGGCCACCACATCCAGTGGATCGGCAGCTTTTCGAAAGCGTCCTCGATCTTATAGAGAAGGGTCGTCAGCAGGCCGGATTGCAGGCCCGCGACAATGCCGAGGCCGGTAGCGAGGAGGATGCCCCACCAGGAGAGCGCCATATCGAAATGGGCGGGAAACAATGCACCGCTGCCGATCAGCAACGGACGCCAGACGACGGAAACGCAGGCTGCGACCGCGACGGGAATGAAGCTGCGCGGCTTCCATTCGAAGAGCAACAGTTCGACGGCGAGCATGACGGCGGCGATCGGTGTGCCGAAGACCGCGGTCATGCCGGCTGCGGCGCCGGCGACGAGCAGGGTCTTGCGTTCAGCGGCACTCATATGGAAGAGCTGCGCAAAGAGCGAGCCGATAGCGCCGCCCGTCATGATGATCGGGCCTTCCGCGCCGAAGGGGCCGCCGGAGCCGATCGAGATTGCCGACGACAGCGGCTTCAGTACCGCCACTTTCGGCGACATGCGGCTTCCGCCGATCAGGATTGCCTCGATGGCTTCTGGAATGCCGTGCCCGCGGATCTTTTCCGAGCCGTATCGCGCCATGAGGCCGATGACGAGGCCGCCGAGAATGGGAGCGGCGACCATCCAGGGTGAGCGCGTCACCACAGCAAAGGATAGCGGTTCGGTGCTGATCTTGAACAGCCAAACGGCATTGCTGACGAGCGCGATGAGGTTGATCAGCACCCAGGCGGCGAATGCGCCGCCGGTGCCTACGATGAGCGCCATGGCAATCAGGACCAGGACACGCTTGTCCGTGGTGAAATCGCCGTTGTCCTTGCGGGAGGCCCCGCCGGAGAAATCGTGGCTGTGACTTTGTTGGGTAGTGCTGTCCTGCATTGGGGGCCTTCTGTGCTAAGCGTGCGCGGCCATCCTTCAGCCGTTCCGCGCTTCGAGATGGCAAATATATCGTAATGCGATATAAATCAACTGGGATCGCGAGCAGCGGCAAAGAGGATGATTTGATGGTGCGACGTTTGAACGAAACCCTTTCGCAGGCGGATTACGAGGCACTTGCGACGTTGCGCCATACCCTGCGCAAGTTCATGGATTTCAGCACCTCGGCAGCGCATGAGGCGGGTTTGCCCCCCCAGCAGCATCAGGCGCTGCTTGCCATCCGGGGAAACCGCGCCGGCGAGGCGATGACGATCGGCATGCTGGCGGAAAAGCTGCTGATTGCGCCGCATACGGCGACGGAGCTTGTGGGGCGGCTGATCGATGGCGGCTATGTCACCCGCCACCCCGATCCCGCCGACAAGCGCCGCCAGACCTTGCAATTGACGGAGAAGTCCGAAGAGGTTCTGCAGCGGCTCAGCTCGATCCATCTGGCCGAAATTCGCGATATGGCGCCGAGGCTGATCGAGATTCTCACGCATCTGCAGGCGGGCGTCCAAGACAGATGAGGATGCCATCGCCGCTACCGGCCGGCGATGGCGCTGGAAATCATTGACCGAGGCGGATGCCGCCGTCACAAATCAGCGTGTGGCCGCTGGTAAAGCCGTTGCCGATCAGGAACGCGATGGCCTCGGCTATTTCCCCAGGCCGGCCGACGCGACCGACGGGTGTACGGGCTGCAAAGCTGGCAAATGTCGGCTCTTTCTGATCCGCGCTCAGGAAATCCCACCAGGGCGTGTCGACGACTCCCGGCGAAATGCAGTTCACCCGGATCGGCTTGAGCTCGATAGCGAGAATCGGTGCGAGCGCGGCAATGGCGGCATTGATGGCTCCGAGTCCCGCCGTTCCGGGCATGGCGGCCTGTGCCGATACGGCGGAGACGAAGGTGATGCTGCCCTGCTTCGACAGATAGGGCAGGCAGGCCTGGGCACAGGCGAAATGCGCCATCGTCTTCTGCTCGAAGCCTTTCCTGACATCGACGAGATCAACCGTGGCGAAGGGGCCGGCGCCGTTGCCTCCGCCCAATGCCAGGACGAGATGGTCGAGCGGGCCGATCGCCGCGAAGGCGGCGGGAAGACCGGCGAGGTCGGCGGCATCCATGACGGCTGCGGCGACATCGCCGTCTAGGTTCTCCGCTGCTGTACGCAGCTTTGCGGCATCGCGGCCGGTGATCGTGACCCGATATCCTTTTTCGAGAAGATGGGCGGCGGTCGCAAGGCCGATACCGGATGAACCACCGACAATAACGGCATGTTGAGACGACATGGGTGTCTCCTTTCTAAGGGGGCGGGAGTGGATAAGGGGTAAGGATTCAGGCCATGCCGGTAAGGCTCTGGCTGAGTGTCCGCAGGCTGCTGCGCGCGGCTGCGTCGTAGGCCTGAGCATTGGCGCGTGAAGGACGCAGCCCGTCGAAATAGAGACCGGTGCGTCCGTCCAGAGCATCGCTCATTGCGAGATTGAGGATGGCATCGGCGCCCTGCTCGACTGTGCTTAGCGGCGCAACGCCAGCCTGACGCACCATCGTCGTATCCATATAGGTCGCCGGATGGAGGCAATTGACGGTGATGCCGGAACCCATCAGTTCCTCGGCAAGATCGAAGGTGAAGATGATCTGCGCCAGTTTGCTCTGACAATAGGCGCGCACGCCGCTGTAGCCGCGCGTCAGCATGACGTCGTCGAAGTCGATAGGCTGCTGGCCGACGGAAGACACATTGACGATGCGGGCTGGGCTGCCCGCCCGCAATAGCGACAGCAGTCGGCGCGTCAGCAGGAAACCGGCTAAATAATTGACGGCAAAACGCAGCTCGTGTCCGTCGCGGCTTGTCTTGCGCCCCGCATCGCCGCCGCTGGTGCCGATGCCGGCGTTGTTGATCAGGATGTCGAGACGATCATGGTCGCGCTCGATAGCATCGGCCAGAGTCCGGACCTCATCCAGCGAGGAGAAATCCGCAAGGTAGAAGGCCGCTTTCCCTCCCGTATCGCGGATGCGGGAAACCAGAGTTTCGGCTCGCACCTCGTTTCGGCCGTGCACTAGCACGGAGGCACCCGCTGCCGCCAGCCTTTCGGCAACCCGGCGGCCGACGCCATCGGTCGAACCGGTGATTAGGACTGTCTTACCGCTCATGTTCATCGCATTCGTCTCCACATCAACGACGAACTGATATTTGGCAGCTTACGGAGGCTGCAAACAGTTCTGATTTTATCCTAGTATCGATCCTGCTATGATAAGGGATGACCATCAATCCAAACCAGACCATTCTGGAAGCCAGGCGCCGCGAGTTCGGCGCCTTCCTGCGTTCCAGGCGAGAGAAGCTGACGCCGGCCGGCGTCGGCCTTCCGGAAGGGTTTCGGCGCCGGACGCCTGGGCTCAGGCGCGAGGAAGTGGCACTTCTCGCCGGTGTCGGGACCACTTGGTATACGTGGCTGGAACAGGGCAGGGATGTGCGTGCCTCTGCGGAGGTTCTTGGGGCACTGGCGGATGCCTTGCGGCTTGATCCGGCCGAGCGGCGCCACCTCTTCACTCTCAGCGATCGACCTTCAGCGGATCAGCCGTCGCACGGGCCGGAGGATGTGCCCGATGCACTGGGGCGGATGCTTGCAAGCCTTGCCGGCCAGCCGGCCTATGTTCTCGGCCGTCGCTGGGACGTATTGGCCTGGAATGCGGCGGCTGTCGCACTTTTCGGCGACTACGGCCTGTTGCAGGGCGACGCGCGCAACAGCGTCCATCGCGTGTTTACAGATCAGACCCATCGGCAGCTTCTCGTCGATTGGGAGAGCGTGGCGGCGAATTCGCTAGCGATGTTTCGCGCCGACAGCGCCCGCTATGCCGGCGATCCCGATTTCGAACGGCTGATTGCCACCTTGATGCGGGCAAGCCCCGAGTTCCGCGCCTGGTGGCCGAGACAGGACGTGTTGCGGCCCCTTGCCGGGCACAAGCGGCTGCGCCACCCTGAAGGCGGGCTGATGACATTCGAATATACCGCCCTGGCGGTCATGGACCGGCCCGATATGAAGCTGGTGGTCTATACGCCGCTTGACGAAGATGGGACGAGCGGCAGGCTGAAGGAACTGCTGCGCCGGAACAGCATCGCCTAGCTTTCAGCTTTCCAGATCGTTTTTCAGCCGATCGAGGATGGACAGCGCGTGGCCGGCGTAGGCGCTGATCCAGCGGTCGTGAATCTGCTTGATCGGAAGGCTGTTCAGATGGTTCCAGCGCTCGCGGCCATCCTTCCTGGCGATCACGAGATTGGCTTCTTCCAGCACTTTCAGGTGCTGCATGACAGTGCAGCGGTCCATATCCGTGAAGGCTTCGCAGAGCATGCCGGTCGTGCGCGGAGCATCCTTGAGCAGATCGAGGATCTCGCGCCGGCGACGATGCGCAAGGGCCTTGAAAATGAGGTCGCCGTCCGATTCGTTTGACATGTTATATTTTTATAACATAATGGGGCTGCTCGCAATGGAGCGATAGCGACAAACGGACAACGGAGCAGATGTCATGACATTGAATGTTCGGATTTCAGGACGGATCGGCCGCAAGGTTGACGAAGTCTTCGATGCGGTCGTCAATCCGAAGAAGCTTTCGAGCTATTTTACGACGGTCGGCGGGGCGAGTGCGCCGCTCGTGGCGGGGACTACGGTCATCTGGTGGAACAAGGCGCCCGTCGAGGTCAATCAAGTGGAGGAAAACAAGCGCATCGTCTTTCACTGGGATGGCGGCACCGGCGAGGATGGCGTTCGTTACAGGACGAAGGTGGAGATGACCTTCGACGCCCTCGAGGACGGCGGTACGCTTGTGATCATCGAAGAATCCGGCTGGCGCGAAGACGAGGCCGGCCGTCGCGGCACCTATCTGAATTGCGAGGGGTGGACGCAGATGCTCTGCTGCATGAAGGCCTTCGTCGAATACGGCATCAACCTGCGTGAAGGGTTCTTCCTCAGCGAAATGCGTGGCGAACCGGCGGAAGCGCCGGATCGCTGAAAATGCCCGGATACAGTGAAGGGCTCCCTCGGCTCATCCACGCAAACTGGCGTGGATGAGCCGATTTTGTATTTGCCGCTGCGCCCCAATCTCTCATTCCGCGATCCGGTTGACTGGGTAAGACGGAGATCTACTTAGCGTCGTGACGCGCTCTGGGGTATCCGGCAAAATCTGCTTTTCCGGCGCCTATGCGGCGACACGGA
Source organism: Hyphomicrobiales bacterium (assembly GCA_900468625.1). Classification (GTDB taxonomy): domain Bacteria; phylum Pseudomonadota; class Alphaproteobacteria; order Rhizobiales; family Rhizobiaceae; genus Rhizobium. The sequence continues at coordinate 239,144 of UBUL01000001.1, read as the reverse complement.
GATCTCCGTTCGAAAGGCGCGGCAGGGCAGGTGACCGGGCAGCCGATTCCTGATACGGAGCTGCACTCGGGGGTGGGAGCAAGGATCACTTTTGCGCGTAGGGATGAGCTCAAAAGCCGGGGAAATGACAAAATCCTTTGAATAACGGCGGATTCATTGCTGGCAGAACAGGGGTCTGCGCCAAAATTGCCTAAATTTAAAACGATGGGAGCGCGCGTCATAACGGGCCTGTGAAAGAAGTGTATACGGCGACGCGCAAACACATCGCCGGTGTTACTGGACATCCGAACAATCGGGACCGAGAAGGTCAATATAAACAGGTAGAGCATGTCGAGCCCAATCGATCTGGAAAATGCCGATGAGGAATTGGAAGAGAGTCGCGGTATCGTCGGTCTGCTGAACCGCTACCGGACCCTGATCGTCGCTCTTCTTACCGTCGCCGTCTTCTGCATCGCCGGTTATGCGATCTACGACCTGACCACCGAAGTGCGCTACGACGACGTCGTTCACGCCTTGACGACGACGAAGATCTCGTCGGTACTGCTGGCGCTGCTGTTCACCGGCCTGAGTTTCGTCTCCCTGATCTATTATGACCAGAACGCGCTGGAATATATCGGCAAGCGGCTGCCGTTCCCGCATGTGGCGCTGACCTCCTTCAGCGCCTATGCGGTCGGCAATACCGCGGGCTTCGGCGCGCTCAGCGCCGGTGCGATCCGCTACCGCGCCTATACCCGGCTCGGGCTGTCGCCCGACGACATCACCCGCGTCATCGCCTTCGTCACGCTCGCCTTCGGTCTTGGTCTTGCGGCCGTGGGAGCTATCGCGCTTCTGGTCATCGCCGACGAGATCGGCCCGCTGATCAGCGTCGATGGGTTGTGGCTGCGGCTGATCGCCATCGTCATTCTCGCGGCGCTGGCTTTCGTCGTCTATGCCGGCCGCAATGGCCACGAGGTCCGCATCGGACCGATCGCCGTGCGCCTGCCGGATTCGCGCACCTGGTCGCGGCAGTTCCTCGTCACGGCATTCGATATCGCAGCATCGGCCTCCGTGCTCTATGTGTTGCTGCCGGAAACCTCCATCGGATGGCCGGGCTTCTTCGCCATCTATGCCATCGCTGTAGGCCTTGGCGTGCTCAGCCATGTTCCGGCCGGTTTCGGCGTTTTCGAGACGATCATCATCGCCTGGCTCGGCAGCTCGGTGAATGAAGATGCCGTGCTGAGTTCGCTCGTCCTCTATCGCGTCATCTACAACGTCATTCCCCTCATCATCGCAATCGCCGCAGTATCGGTGGCGGAGCTGCGCCGTTTCGTGGATCATCCGGCGGCTTCCAGCATGCGCCGCATCGGCGCCCGCCTCATGCCGCAGCTATTGTCGGCCTTCGCGCTGCTGCTCGGCATGATGCTGGTCTTCTCGAGCGTGACGCCGACGCCGGACCAGAACCTGATCGTCCTGTCCGATTACCTGCCGCTGTCGCTTGTCGAAAGTGCGCATTTCCTCTCGAGCCTTCTCGGGCTTGCGATCATCGTGGCGGCGCGCGGTCTCAGCCAGCGCCTCGACGGCGCCTGGTGGGTGTCGAGCTTTTCAGCGCTGCTGGCCCTGTTCCTGTCGCTGCTGAAGGCCATCGCTGTCGTCGAGGCCGGATTGCTGGCCTTCTTCGTCTTCAGCCTCGTCATCAGCCGTCGCCTGTTCAGTCGGCCTGCTTCGCTGCTCAACCAGACGCTGACGGCCGGCTGGCTGACGGCCATCGCAGTGATCTGCATCGGTGCCATCGTGGTCCTGTTCTTCGTGTACCGCGATGTCGGATACAGCAATCAGCTCTGGTGGCAGTTCGAGTTCGCCGACGAGGCGCCGCGCGGCCTTCGCGCGGCACTCGGCATCTCCATCCTGTCGTCGGCGATCGCAATCTTCAGCCTCCTGCGTCCCGCAACGAAGCGCCTGGAGCCGGTGACCGACGATGCGGTGGCGCGTGCCGTCGAAATCGTCCGCAAACAGGGCGTGGCCGACGCCAATCTGGTGCGCATGGGCGACAAGAACATCATGTTCTCGGAAAAGGGCGATGCCTTCATCATGTACGGCAAGCAGGGCCGCTCGTGGATTGCGCTCTTCGATCCGGTCGGTCCGCGCCAGGCGCTGCCCGATCTCATCTGGCGTTTCGTCGAGACCGCGCGCGCGGCAGGCTGCCGTTCGGTGTTCTACCAGATTTCGCCGGCGCTTCTGTCCTATTGCGCGGATGCGGGCCTGCGTGCCTTCAAGCTCGGCGAATTGGCCGTGGTCAACCTCGCCAATTTCGAGCTCAAGGGCGGCAAATGGGCCAACCTTAGGCAGACCGCGAGCCGCGCGGTTCGCGACGGACTAGAATTTGCCGTTATCGAGCCTCAAGATATACCCAGGTTCATGGATGAGCTTACCCATGTATCCGATACATGGCTTGCCGATCACAATGCCAAGGAAAAGGGCTTCTCGCTTGGTGCGTTCGATCCGGAATACGTGTGTTCGCAACCGATCGGCGTGTTGAAAAAGGATGGTAAAATCGTCGCTTTTGCGAATATTCTGATGACGGAAACCAAGGAGGAGGGATCCGTCGACCTGATGCGTTTTTCGCCCGAGGCCCCCAAGGGTTCGATGGATTTTCTGTTCGTGCAGATCCTCGAATATCTTAGGGAACAGGGCTTTCACCGTTTCAACCTCGGCATGGCGCCGCTATCGGGCATGTCGAGACGGGAATCGGCGCCGGTATGGGACAGGGTCGGGGGGACCGTCTTCGAGCACGGCGAGCGCTTTTACAATTTCAAAGGGCTTCGTGCCTTCAAATCCAAATTCCATCCCGAATGGCAGCCGCGCTATCTGGCGGTTTCGGGAGGTGTCAGTCCAATGATCGCGTTGATGGATGCCACATTCCTCATCGGGGGCGGACTTAAGGGGGTCGTGAGGAAATGATCTTGAAATACGCAATGTCATTGGCTTTCGCATGCATCTTGTCGATGAGCCTGCTGGTGTCGGGTCCGGCGCGCGCGGAAGCCGACGATACCAAATACGATCTGGGCATGATCCCGGCGCCGCATATCATGCGACCGCAGGGCAAGGTCTCCAACGAAGTCGTGCTTATTTCCGATCTCGCCGGCTGGGGCGACAAGGAAAAGGCGGTGGCCGACAAGCTCGTTGCCAATGGCTCGCTTGTCATCGGCATCGACTATCCCTCCTTTCTGGCCTCGCTCAACAAATACGACGTCAGCAAGAATGACGGCTGCATCTATATCGTCGCGGACCTGGAATCGCTGAGCCAGCAGATACAGCGCTCCTTTGCCGACAGCACCTATCAGCTGCCCGTCATCGCTGGCGTCGGCGCCGGCGGCGCGATGGCGCTGACGATCGCGGCCCAGACGCCGGATGCAACGGTCGCCGGTACGCTTGCCGTCGATCCGACGGCGGGCATCGCTTTGAAGCAGGAACTCTGCACGCCGGCCGAGAAGAAGACCGATGACGACATGGTTTCCTTCGGCCTGCAGGAAGGCGCGCTGCCTAATCCGATCCTCGTGACCTTTACGCCGAATGCTCCGAAGGATGGACGCGACCATGTCACGGAGATCCAGAAAGAGCATCCCGAAGTCCAGACCACGGATTCCGGCAATACCGATGGTTATGCGACGCTCGAGGCCTCGCTGGCCGATCTGATGAAGTCGATCGACAGCTCGAAGTCGCCGCTCGGCCTGCCTCTCGACATCATGGAAACGACGCCGACGGAAGACACGCTTGCGATCGTTTATTCGGGCGATGGCGGCTGGCGCGATATCGACAAGGAAGTCGGCAGCTATCTGCAGGATCAGGGCATTCCGGTCGTGGGTGTCGATTCCCTGCACTATTTCTGGTCGGAGCGGGATCCGCAGCAGACGGCCAATGACCTTGCCAGGATCATCGACTTCTACACCAAGCGCTTCAAGGTCAAGCATGTGGTACTGGTCGGCTACTCCTTCGGCGCCGATGTGCTGCCGGCAAGCTACAATCGCCTGCCGCAGGCTGCGAAGGACAAGATCGTGCAGATGTCGCTGCTGTCGCTGTCGCAGAAGGTGGACTACGTGATCTCGGTCATGGGCTGGCTCGGCGCTTCGAGCGAGGGCAAGGGTGGCGATCCGGTCAGCGACCTAAAATCCATCAATCCGAAGATGGTGCAATGCGTCTACGGCAAGGACGACGACGAGGATGTGGCATGCCCGCTGCTGAAGGGCACCGGTGCCGAAGTTATCGCCATGGATGGCGGCCACCATTTCGATGACGACTATGAGGCACTTGCAAACCACATCATCAACGGTCTGAAGAGCCGCCTCGGCGAATAACAGTCATGGCGCGCGGCACACTCGTTCGCCGCGCGCCCTTTCTCGTCTTTCTCAGTCACCTGTCTCCGGCCGACTTTTCCTGAGCGTCCAGCACAGCATTTATTTGCTTCTTTCGATGGCTGCCGCTAGTCGGGAAGAGCTCATATCATGAGCGCCGCGTTTGCTGCCGCTCACCGTCTTATCCAGAAAGGTCCATCCTTGTTCGCCGCATCGAATTCCGCCTTCGCCAAGACCTATTCCGGCTTCCTGTTCGACATGGACGGCACGATCATCAATTCGATCGCCGCCGCCGAGCGTGTCTGGGGCAATTGGGCGCGCGCTCAGGGTCTCGATGTCGAGACGTTCATGCCGACCATGCACGGCAAGCGCGGAGTGGATACGATTGGCCAGCTGAACCTGCCTGGCGTCGATCCGGTCGCGGAAGCGCTGAAGATCACCGAAGCCGAGATTGCCGATGTCGAAGGTGTGATCGCGCTGCCGGGTGCCGTCGATTTCCTTGCGTCATTGCCGCCGGAGCGCTGGGCGATCGTCACCTCGTCGCCCTATCGGTTGGCGCTGGCGCGGCTGGATGCTGCCGGAATTCCTGTGCCGCGCTTCATGGTTACCGCGGAGGACGTGAAGGTCGGCAAGCCCGATCCGCAGGGCTATATCCTCGGAGCGCAGCGCCTTGGCCTCAGTCCGTCGGAATGCCTGGTGTTCGAAGACGTCTTGGCCGGCGTCAAGGCGGGCGAGACGGCTGGTGCGGATGTGGTGGTCATCACCGCCACGCATTCGCATCCGATCGAGACCAATCACACCATGCTGCCGAATTACGAAAATGTTCGCGCGCATGTGGATGGCGACGGAAAATTATCGATCATCCGCAAAGGCTGACGCAGCCCGCTCCCTTCTGCGACCACGGCATGTCGCTTTCGCGCTTTGCAATGGGCTGCCGGCTCATTATGTATCTTGCGATAATATAAATTTTCGCGAAGATCCGATGACGCCCAAAGAGCTGAAAGCCCGATACCGCAACGAGCGCCTGGCGGCACGGGACGCCATTCCGGCGGAGGACCGTATCGAAAAGGGTCTCGCCATGGTGGTGCATGGCGGCGACGCCATCGATATCGGGCCGGGAGACATCGTCTCCGGCTTTCTGCCGATCCGTTCGGAAGTGGACATAAGACCGTTGATGGCGCGCCTGCGGGAGCGTGGGGCGCGGCTTTGCGTACCCGTAATCCTTGACCGCAGCACGATCGTCTTTCGTGAGCTCGTTGCCGGCGTGCCATTGGTTCCGGTTGGATTCGGAACTTCGGGGCCGGGGCCTGACGCGGCGGTGCTCGATCCCGATATCATGCTCGTGCCGCTTTCGGCCTTCGACAGAAGCGGCCATCGCATCGGCTATGGTGCCGGTCATTACGACCGGGCGATCGAGCGCTTGCATCAAAAAGGCCTGAATCCGCGGCTGATCGGCATTGCATTCGATTGCCAAGAAGTGCCATCAGTACCAGCTGAGCCGCATGATGTCCGTCTTGACGCGATTTTGACCGAGAGCGGACTCAATTTCGTTTCGGAAGTGATTGGATAGCGAATGCGGCTGCTTTTTCTGGGAGATATGGTCGGCAAGACCGGACGGACCGCGGTATGGGACCGTCTTCCGGGGCTCGCATCCGACCTGAAGCTCGATTTCGTGATCGTCAACGGCGAGAATGCCGCCGGCGGCTTCGGCATCACCGAGGACATCTTCCTCGAAACGATCAATGCCGGCGCCGATGTCGTGACGACGGGCAACCATGTCTGGGACCAGAAGGAAGCCGTCGTCTTCTGCGAGCGCCACGACCAGTTCCTGCGTCCGGCCAACTATCCGGCCGGCACGCCCGGCCGTGGGGCCGGTCTTTATTATGCCCGCAACGGCGCGCGCGTTCTCGTGGCCAACATCATGGGTCGCGTCTTCATGCATCCGGAGCTGGACGACCCCTTCAAGTCGGCCGAAGCCATCCTCGATGCCTGCCCGCTGAAGGAGCAGGCGGATGCGATCATTTTCGATTTCCATGCTGAGGCGACGAGCGAAAAGCAGTGTTTCGGTCATTTCGTCGATGGCCGCGCGAGCTTCGTCGTCGGTACGCATACACATGTGCCGACCGCGGACGCGCAGATCCTGAACGGCGGCACGGCCTATATGTCGGATGCCGGCATGTGCGGCGATTACGATTCCTCGCTCGGCATGGAAAAGGAAGAACCGCTCAACCGGTTCATTTCGAAAATGCCGAAGGGACGGTTCGAAGCGGCTTCCGGGCCTGCGACAATTTGCGGCGTCGGCGTCGAGATTTCCGACGTCACGGGACTGGCCGAAAAGATCGCGCCCTTGCGGCTCGGCCCGCGGCTTGCTGAAACCATTCCGGAGTTCTGGCGCTGATCGCTGGACGATAATCCATCATTCTCGAGGGATGACGCGATTGTGAGCAATTGCGTCTGATTGCCGCTGGACCTGTTTCGGGTCATGCCGCATCCTTTCGCCAATGTCTGGCTTGAAGGGATGGCATGATGCCGGGATTTCCTGTCCTTGCCGCGTTCTTCCTGATGATGATCTTTGCTTCGGGCGCGGCGGATGCCCAGCAAAAGCCGGCGCGTCCGGAGCCCAGCCAATGCCAGGCGATCGCGCAATCCCTGCCCAAGGCGACATTCGCCAGCTTTTCTACTCCCGGCCCCACGCTTACCAATGACCCCGTCGATGGTGATGTGAAGATCACCTTTCTTGGCCACTCGACGTTCTTCATCGAAACGCCAGGCGGCGTTTCCATCGCCACGGATTACAGCGGCGCCTATCCGCCGCCGTATACGCCCGAAGTCGTGACGATGAACAAGGCGCATCCGAGCCATTACACTTTGACGCCCGATCCGGCGATCAAATATGTGCTACACGGGTGGAGCGACGTGCCTGGAGAGCCGGCGAAGATCCATCTGACCGTAGGCGATACGTTGATCCGCAATGTCGTGACCGACATTCGCTCCTGGGGCGGCGGCATCGAGGCCAATGGCAATTCGATCTTCATCTTCGAGGCGGCGGGCCTCTGCATCGGCCATCTGGGGCATCTGCATTTCGAGCTGACCGACCAGCAATATGCCGAGATCGGTCGGCTTGATGTGGTGATGGTGCCGGTCGATGGCGGGCTGACCATGGGCGCCGACAGCATGAGCCGTGTCGTCAAGCGGCTGCGTTCATCGCTGATCCTGCCGATGCATCGATGGGGACCGCCGATCGACCAGTTCCTGGCCTTGTTCGGTCCCGATTTCGATGTCGGTTACGCGCCGACACCGAGCGTCACGGTGTCGGTGAAGAGCTTGCCGCGCAAGCCGCTGATCTATGTGCTCAAGGGGCTTTGATTGCGAGGAACGGTTTTTGGCTCTTCTTGACGGCTGATGTCTCGCATCCCCATTATCCGGCTTTTTACTTGAATGAAGGCCGCTTCGCTCTTATAAGGCGGCCATTCCCAACAAAAGACGTGAACAGGGGTGCCATGGCTGGCCATTCACAGTTTAAAAACATCATGCACCGCAAGGGTCGTCAGGACTCTGTGCGCTCGAAAATGTTCTCGAAGCTGGCGCGCGAAATCACGGTCGCTGCCAAATCGGGCTTGCCCGACCCGAGCATGAACGCGAGCCTGCGTCTGGCAATCCAGAACGCCAAGGCCCAGTCGATGCCGAAGGACAACATCGATCGCGCCATCAAGAAGGCTTCCGGTGCCGACACCGAGAATTACGATGCGATCCGTTACGAGGGCTACGGTCCGGGCGGTACGGCGATCATCGTCGAAGCGCTGACCGACAACCGCAACCGCACGGCATCCAACGTTCGCTCGATCTTCACCAAGGCCGGCGGTGCGCTTGGCGAAACCGGTTCGGTGTCCTTCTCTTTCGATCACGTCGGCGAAATCACCTACAAGCCTTCCGCCGGCGATGCCGACAAGGTCATGGAAGCGGCGATCGAAGCCGGTGCCGATGACGTCGAAAGCGATGAAGAAGGCCATGTGATCATCTGCGCCTTCGAATCCCTCGGTGAAGTCGCCAAGGCGCTCGAAGCGACGCTCGGCGAAGCCGAAACCGTGAAGGCGATCTGGCGCGCGCAGAACAACGTGCCGGTCGACGAAGAAAAGGCCCAGTCGCTGATGAAGCTCATCGAAAACCTTGAAGACGATGACGACGTACAGAACGTCTATTCGAACTTCGAAGTTTCGGACGAAGTTATGGCCAAGCTCTCGGCCTGACCCGTTCCTATCCATTGCAAAAGCCGGCCGCATCGCTGCAGCCGGCTTTTTTGCTTGAGAGCATTTTCGCTTTTCTCCGAAATGCGAAAACACTTTATCGCGTTGGTTATTTGCGCAATTCCGGACGGAANNTTTTCCTGGAATTGCTTTATGGCGCCGTCGCGCGGATAAAATCGTCGCGGAAGGCGGAAAGATCAGGCGCCGCGACATCTGAGACAGCCCAGAAGACCAGCCCGTCCGCATGCCATTCGACGAAATTGTAGCCGTCCTTCTCCGCATTGATTTGGGCTCCTGCGGCGCCAGGCCAGATGAAGAGATTGATGACATGGCCATGCCGGCGATAGATCAGCGCCGCCACCACGCGGCTATCGAGATAATCCACCCGGCCGCCGACCAAGGGGAAGCCCTGCGCCGCCAGATCGACCACAGGGGGAGAGAAGTCGATCTTGCCGTTGAACCATGGTTTGACCGTGTGCTGGTCTGAAGTCAGCACGTCGGTCAGGTGATCGGCAAGCATCGAACGGACGTGGCTCGCAAGAAGCTGATCCTCGATCGTCTGGCTCTGCTGCGGCACGTTCAGCACGAGCATGAGGCTCGCGGCCAGAACAGCGAGCGAAGGCACGAAGCTCCATTCGCGAACCCATCGCCAAACGCGATGCCATGGGCTCTCCGTCTGGACCGCTGCCGTCGTCGCGCGTTTCGTCATGGCCTGTTCCAGCGAAAGTGCGGCCTGAACGCGGGTATGCACAGCCTCCGGTGCTTGCCATTTGACGCCTTCGCGTGCGGAAAGACGCTTGACCATCATGGCACTCTCCATTGCACGGGCACATTCTGGGCAAGTTGCCAGATGCGCCTCGAAACGGGCGGCATTGGCTGCGTCCAACTCGCCGTCGATGAAGCCGTGCAGTAGGTCTGCCCATTCGCTGTGATCATTAAGTTCTTCACCGCTCATCGCGCCGCCCCTTTTTCTTCGAGGCTGCGCCAGACTTCGCCGAAATCGCGGCGGGCGCGGGCCAGGCGCGACATGACGGTACCGATCGGCGCATCGATAATGTCGGCGATTTCCTTGTAGGAGAGGTCCTCGAGTTCGCGCAGAACCAGAACCTCGCGCATGGCATCGGGCAACATGTTGATGACCGCACGCACCCGCTGCGTTTCCGATTTACGGATGAAGGCGGCTTCCGGCGTATCCTCCTCCGAGGCTGGCTCGGGAGAGGACGAGCCTTCCTCCAAATCTCTTTCGTCGGTCATCGGCTGTTCGTAACGAGTCTTGCGCCGGCCCTCCTGCAGCCAGGCATGATAGCAATTGCGGACGATGGTGAAGGTCCAGGCGCGGGCATCGCCGTCCCGAAAGCCGCCAAAGCCGCGATAGGCACGAAGATATGCCTCCTGCACGATATCCTGTGCGGCATCGGCGTCCCGGCTCAGGAAGCGCGCGAAATTATAGGCGGCGTCCAGATGCGGGATGATGGTGCGCTGGAAGCGGCGCATGGTTTCGTCGGGTGAGGAGATTGCGCGCTTTGAAGGCGCTGCATTTGCCGAAGATTCTGCCACCGTCATGAACAGGGCAATTGCATATGAAATGAGGTTGTTGCCGCATGCCCTTCTCCCCTCGGGGAGA
>UBUL01000001.1:89384-228937 GCA_900468625.1 Hyphomicrobiales bacterium | reverse complement strand
GCTTGCGGCGCCGACGTGCCTCATATGCGATCGCTCTGCCTTCATGGAAGCGGCATGTTTGATCGTTTTCGGTTCTGTGATGAAGGCCCGCAGGCGAGCCAGAAATCGCGCAAACCTGCTGATCGCGGTGTTTTGCAGCGAACGCCATGTCCATGGGCGGAGCTGGCCGCCAAGTATCATCGAACTCATAGGTCGGGCGTCTGTCATCGTGATCCCCGCAAAACGCCGCTGTGACTATAAGCGTCAGCTAAGGCGCTTGCAATGTTGCCTGAAAAGCTAGATCGCGCTCGCGCGCGTTTTATTCCTGGTCGGATGAAAAAAGTCGAAGTCACGGAACGCGGAATGTCCGCCATCGCATCCGGTAATTCTCCCGCCGCAAAATAATCCATTGGATTTCAATGGCTTGCAAGAAATCTTCGGTCGACGGGGAATAAGCACCCGTGACCGCCGATCTTCTTCCTCAGTGGATGGCCGCAATCGCTTGCGACCTCCGCCTAGCCCGAAAGCCATAACCCTGAGGAGATATTGCGATGTTTGATATGACCCGCCGCGCCGTTCTCGGCACGGCCGCAGCTGCGGCAGCCTTCGGACTGTCGGCGAAGCTCGAATTCATCCCGCAAGCCTTTGCAGCCACGCCGCTGGAGCCGACGGTCGGCTTCTACAAATACAAAGTCGGCTCGATCGAGGTGACGGCCATCTATGACGGCATCTGGCGCAAGCCGCATGATCCGGCCTTCATCAAGAACGCTTCCGTCGAAGATACCAAGGAAGCGCTTTCCAAAGCCGGCCTGACGACCGATTTCATGCCCATTCCCCTGACCGTTGTCGTTCTCGATATCGGCGGACGCAAGATCATGATGGATGCCGGCTCGGGCGTCGGCCAATGGCAGACCAACGCCACGCATCTGCCGGCCAACATGGCTGCCGCCGGCATCGACTACAAGAAGATCGATACGATCATGATCTCGCATTTTCACCCGGACCATGTCTGGGGCCTGATGGAAAAGGGGACGAATGCCGCCGTCTTCCCGAATGCCGAGCTGGTCGTCAACGCCGCCGAATACAATTGGTGGACCGATCCCGGCCGCGTCGACAAGCTGGCGGAAGGCCGCAAGGAAGCCGGCCGGCGCATCGCCTCCGTTTTCCCGACATGGAAGAATTGGAAGCTGGTCGAGGATAATGCGGAAGTTGTGCCCGGCGTGCACATGCTGGCCGCATACGGCCATACGCCCGGTCATTCCGTCTTCCTCATTGATGGCGGCAGCGAGCAGCTGATGGTCTCTGCCGACATCATGTATGTGCCGGCGCTGCTGGCGCCCCATCCGGAATGGGAAGGCGCTTACGACCAGGACGGCCCGATGGCCGTCGCCACCCGCCGCAGGCTGATCGATCGCGTCATTGCCGACAAAATCAGGATTTGCGGCTCGCATTTCNNCATTCCCGGGCTCCGGCACCTTCGTCAAGGACGGCAACGCCTATGGCTTCACCCCCACCATCCAGGCCTGACCGGCCAAAAAGCAGGAGCAAGTACCATGTTCAGAAATGCCATTCTTGGGATCGCCGGCCTATGCGCCGTCGCCATCCTGCCTGCTGCCACCGCAGGCATTGCCTTCGCTGTCGACAATATGGAATCGACCGATGCGCCCGACCTGACTTCGGTTCGCGCCAAGATCGACGCGAAGGACTATGCCGGTGCGCTTGCCGAGCTTCGCGATATCGCCGAAGAGCATCAGCAGGCCGACGTCTATAACCTAATGGGCTTCACCCTACGCAAGACCGGCGACTTCAAGACATCGCTGACCTACTACACCAAGGCCCTGGAACTGCAGCCGGATCACAAGGGCGCGCACGAATATCTCGGCGAACTCTATGTCGAGACCGGCGATATGCCCAAGGCTCGCGAGCAGCTTGCCGCCCTAACCAAGCTTTGCCCGGCGGGATGCGAAGAACTTGAAGATCTGACCAAGGCGATCACCGCCAAGAGCACCAACTAGCGCACGACCTCAACCGATCCGGCAGCATCCCCTCGATCACATCGAGGGGATGCTGCCGGGCAGGACCGGAAAGCGTGTGGATCCCGACGGGAAGGAGAAAGGTCATGGAATTCGAAGAGGAGAATGCCGTTCTTGTGAATATGGCCGACATGGCACTGCTGTTCGGCCGCCTGCTGCTGTCGCTGCTCTTTCTGGAAGAAGGCTTCGAACTTGCCAGCAATCTCGATACTGCATTGGAGGCGATGGCAAGGCTCGGCGTCACCGCTCCCATCGCCACGGCAACGATCGTGCTGCAGCTTGCCGCCGGACTTGCCATTGCGCTCGGGCTGATGACTCGCCTCGCGGCTTTTGGCCTCGGCCTGTTCTGCCTGCTGACGGCGCTGCTCTTTCACAACAACTTCGCCAGCCATAACGAGCTGCTGCACTTCGAAAAGGATTTGGCGATTGCAGGCGGCATGTTCGCCCTGATCGTCGCCGGTGCGGGCAAGCTGTCGCTCGATATGCTCATCCGGCGTCATTGGAAGACGAGGCTCGTGGCTTGAGCCCGTCGATCGGCCGGTGAGCCGCGTATATGAGATCGGCTCACCGCATAGACTGCCTGAAAATCAGGAGATCTTCCTGAAGCTTGGAAGCGTCGCGAAGAGTTCCACCGATTTCAAGCGCGCCTCGATGTCATGGATCGGCATCGATATGATGACTTCATCGGCTTCCGTGTCCTTGATGAATTGCGAAAGCTTCGCCTCCCCCGTTCCGGGTGAGCCGACCACTGCGTAGCGCAGCGTGTTTTCCACGTTCATCTTTTCCATCGGCGTCCAGAAATCATCCATGTCGCGGCGCGGACGCGGGAAGGGGCCGCGCACGTTGCGGCGGAGATTGACGAATTGCTGCTGTGCGGAGGTGAAGTGATATTGCGCCTCTTCGTCCGTATCCGCTACTGCGCCCATGATGCCGACCATCACATAGGGCTTGTCGAGCGTGGCCGATGGCGTGAAGCGCTCGCGATAGATGGCGATGGCATCCATCAATGCTTCCGGGGCGAAATGCGAGGCGAAGGCATAGGGCAGGCCGAGCATGGCGGCGAGGTGGGCGCTGTAGAGGCTGGAGCCGAGCAGCCAGATCGGTACGTTGGCGCCATGGCCGGGAACGGCAAGAATGATCTGGCCTTCGTCGGCGGGACTGAGGAGATGCTGAAGCTCGACGATATCCTGCGGGAAGCTTTGCGCGCCGGCATCGATATTGCGGCGCAGGGCCTGTGCCGTGCGCATGTCGGTGCCGGGCGCGCGGCCGAGGCCGAGGTCGACTCGGCCGGGAAACAGCGCTTCCAGCGTGCCGAACTGTTCGGCGATGACGAGCGGCGAATGGTTTGGCAGCATGACGCCGCCCGAGCCGATGCGGATACGCGAGGTCGCCGCGCCGACATGGCCGATGACGACTGAAGTCGCAGCACTTGCGACGCCGGGCATGCCGTGATGTTCGGCAAGCCAGAACCTGTTGTAGCCAAGCTCCTCCGCCTTCTGCGCCATGCGCTTCGAACTCTCGAAGGACTGGCTTATGGTGCTGCCTTCGGCAACGGGCGAAAGGTCGAGGATGGAAAAGGGAACCATGGCAAGAAACCTGCGTGGTGGAGGGGAGGGTCGCTTGCACATGTAGGAGTGCTGCGTGCCTATTCCAAACCCTGTTGCCGCAATTTCGTCACGATGTTTCCGGCACGGCTCCCGCGGCCCAATCAGTGCCCCGTTTTTGTTTTGTTCACATTTTGCTGGCACATCTTCCGCCCGAAAGATAGGTTGGCTTATGCAGAATACGATTCGCATCATCGGCATCGATCCGGGCCTGCGCCGCACTGGTTGGGGTATCATCGATACGCTTGGCAACTCCCTGCGTTTCGTCGCATCGGGAACCGTGACTTCGGATGGAGAGATGGATCTCGCGTCCCGTCTGTGTCAACTGCACGACGGGCTTGCCGATGTCGTGCACAGCTACCAGCCGGACGAGGCGGCCGTCGAGCAGACCTTCGTCAACAAGGATGCGGTGGCAACCTTGAAGCTCGGACAGGCCCGCGGTGTCGTCATGCTGGTTCCGGCACGCGCCGGCCTGCCGGTATCGGAATATGCGCCGAATGCGGTCAAGAAGGCGGTCATCGGCGTGGGACATGGCGAGAAGCAGCAGATCCACATGATGCTCAAGATCCTGATGCCCAAAGTGGAATTCAAGGGCAATGACGCTGCCGATGCGCTCGCCATTGCTATCTGCCATGCCCATAACCGCGGCGCCAGCCGGCTGCGGCAGGCGGCGTTGGCGGGATAGTTTGTTCTTGACTTGTTCCTGTGGTAATGATAATTCTTACTCCAAGATAGGAGAGTAAGAATGCGTGTGACATCCAAAGGGCAAGTGACCATTCCCCGCGACTTGCGTGAATTGGCTGGCATAGAGCTCAACAGTGAAGTCATATTTTCCGTCGAGGATGGAAAGCTGGTTGTTTCGCCCAAGAACGGTAAGCGGGAAATGGAAGATCGGCAGCGGCTCGATCGGTTCATGGCCGCTCTCAAGCGCTTGGAAGGTACCGGCGATCAAGATATCGACGCCGAAGCGCTGATGTCGATGACGCGTGACCGGTGAATATGGTCACCATCGTCGATACGAATGTGCTGGTTGATTTGGCGATATCCAATTCAACTTGGCATGGGTGGTCCAGCGGGCAGGTTCTTTCTGCTTTCAAGCGAGGACCGGTCGTCATCAACCCCATTATCTATGCGGAATTCTCGGTGCGCTACAGCAGTGTGGACCAGGTGGACGAACTGTTGCCGCAAAGCGAATTTCGTCGCGAAAACCTGCCTTGGGCCGCTGCATTTGCCGCTGCCGCGGCTTTCAAGATCTATCGTCAGAGTGGTGGGGTACGCGAGCGTGTTCTTCCCGACTTTCTGATCGGTGCACATGCCGCTATTCGCGGTTACTCGATATTGACGCGAGATTCCAAAGGCTATCGATCCTATTTCCCGGCCGTTGAGCTCATCTCTCCCGAAACCCATCCCTGACGGACATCATCCATGATCGGCAAGCTGAAAGGCACAATCGAAGAGATCGGCGAAGACTATGTGCTCGTGGACGTCCACGGCGTCTGCTATGTCGCCTATTGCTCAGCCCGAACATTGTCGAAGCTCGGTTCCGTCGGCGAGGCCTGCATCCTTTTCATCGAGACCTATGTCCGCGAGGATCAGATCCGGCTCTTCGGCTTCATGACGGCGCTGGAACGCGAATGGTTCAATATCGTGCAGACAGTGCAGGGCGTGGGCGCCAAGGTGGCGCTGGCGCTGCTATCGACGCTGACGCCCTCTGAGCTTGCCAATGCGATCGCCCTACAGGATCGTGCCGCCGTTTCGCGGGCGCCGGGGGTAGGTCCGAAAGTCGCCATGCGCATCGTGACGGAGCTCAAGAACAAGGCGCCGGCTTTTGCCGGCGATGCAGCCAATATCGGGCTCAAGCAGGAACTGGGAGACGGGTTTGCCGCAGCGCCCGTTGCCGACGCGGTTTCGGCACTCACCAATCTCGGCTATTCGCGCGATCAGGCGGCGAACGCCGTTGCCGCGGCGATGAAAGCGGCTGGCGACGGCGCCGACAGCGCCAAGCTCATCCGCTTCGGTCTCAAGGAACTGTCGCGGTGAGGCTTTGCACCTTCCGCAATCCTGACTATTGTCGCAAAGTCGCGAGATCGAGCTTCTGCACTCCTTCGTCAAAGAGTATTTTTGATGCGGCGGATGTGATAACGCCTTCGGCGCTGGAACCGCAAAGCGCATACCCGGAATGGAACCTCTGACATGAGTGAAGCCGCACGTCTGATATCGCCGGAAAAGCGGGGCGAAGACATCGATGCGACGCTCAGGCCGCAGTCGCTGGACGAATTCACCGGCCAGGCGGAAGCGCGCGCCAACCTGAAGATTTTCATCGAGGCGGCCAAGGGACGCGGCGAGGCGCTGGACCATGTGCTGTTCGTCGGTCCGCCCGGCCTCGGCAAGACGACGCTAGCGCAGATCATGGCCAAGGAACTCGGCGTCAATTTCCGCTCGACATCCGGACCCGTCATCGCCAAGGCGGGCGATCTTGCCGCACTGCTCACCAATCTCGAAGAGCGCGACGTGCTTTTCATCGACGAAATCCATCGTCTCAATCCGGCTGTCGAAGAAATCCTGTATCCGGCCATGGAGGATTTCCAGCTCGACCTCATCATCGGCGAGGGGCCAGCGGCGCGCTCGGTGAAGATCGATCTCGCCAAATTCACGCTGGTTGCCGCGACGACCCGCCTCGGACTGCTGACGACGCCGCTGCGCGACCGTTTCGGCATCCCCGTCCGGCTGAGCTTCTATACGGTCGAAGAGCTTGAGCTGATCGTCCGGCGCGGCGCGAGGCTGATGGGCCTCGGCATGACGGATGAGGGCGCGCGCGAGATTGCGCGTCGTGCCCGCGGTACGCCGCGTATCGCCGGCCGCCTGCTGCGCCGCGTGCGCGATTTTGCCGAAGTCGCCAAGGCGGAAGCGGTGACGCGGGAGATTGCCGACGAGGCGCTGACACGGCTTCTCGTCGACAATGTCGGCTTCGATCAACTCGACAAGCGCTATCTCAACATGATCGCAGTCAATTTTGGCGGCGGGCCTGTCGGCATCGAAACCATTGCGGCCGGTCTTTCCGAGCCGCGCGACGCGATCGAGGACATTATCGAACCCTATATGATCCAGCAGGGCTTCATTCAAAGGACGCCCCGCGGCCGGGTTTTGACCGCGATTGCCTGGAAACATCTCGGCATGCAGCCACCCAAGGATCTGGAGGCCGCGCAATTCCGGCTGTTCCAGGAGGGAGACTGAATGCTCGGCCGTCGCGCCTTCCTGAAGCTTTTCGGCGGCAGTCTGTTCGGTTTGATGGCACTCGGAGGATATGCTCTCGGATATGAGCCCGTCGTTCGCCTGAATGTCACCCGCTATGCATTGAGCCCACCGGGATGGACGCCCGGGCTGAAGCTCAGGATCGTGGCGCTTGCCGATTTCCACGCCTGCGAGCCCTGGATGACGGCCGAGCGCATCGCCTCGATCTGCGCTCATGCCAACGAGCTTGGCGGCGATATCATCCTGCTGCTTGGCGACTATACCTCGGGAACCAATCTCATTACCGGCCGCGTCGATCATCGCATATGGGCGGCAGAGCTTGCGCAGCTGAAGGCGCCGCTTGGCGTTCACGCCATCGTCGGCAATCACGACTGGTGGCATGACGCAACGGCTCAAAGAATCGGTCATGGGCCTACCTTCAGCCACCGAGCCTTGTCGGCCGTGGACATCGAAGTTTATTCCAACCGAGCCGTGCGCCTGGAAAAGGACGGGCACGGATTCTGGCTCGCCGGCGTCGAGGATCAGCTTGCTCTGCGCCGGAGCATGCGCTGGAAGCGCCCCTTTACAAGAGGACTCGACGATCTCGACGGGACACTGGCGCAGGTTATGGATGACGCCCCCGTCATCCTTCTCGCGCACGAGCCGGATATCTTTCCTGCCGTACCGTCGCGGGTGTCGCTCACCCTGTCGGGACACACGCATGGCGGACAGGTGAGGATTTTCGGCTGGTCGCCCTACTCGCCCTCGCGTTATGGTGACCGATATGTCTACGGCCATATCGTCGAGGAGGAACGCCATATCATCGTATCCGGCGGCCTCGGCTGTTCCATCGCGCCGGTCCGCTTCGGCGTTCCGCCTGAGATCCTCCTGATCGATGTAGGATAAGGGATCATGCCGAAACGCAAACACATCAGATTGAACGCCGGCCGCGCACGTTTCCAGGTACGCGTCGCAGGTCTCGGATTTCGTGAGGGACATGTCTTGGTGCACCGGGCGGTGCACGAGAGCTTCTGGACCTTTCCCGGCGGCCGCGCCGAGATCGGCGAGACCTCGGAAGAAACCTTGCGGCGGGAGATGATGGAAGAGCTCGGCGTCGACGTGGTGGTCGGGCGCCTCCTCTGGTCGGTCGAGAACTTCTTCCATTACGAGCAGCTGGACTGGCATGAGCTCGGCCTCTACTACCTGATGGATATTCCAGCCGAGTTTCCCTTCGATCCCAAGCGGATCGTGCATCGCATCGAGGATGGCGACAACGAGCTGGAATTCAAATGGGTGCGAGCCACGCGCGAGGCGCTGGTTGCGCTCGATATCCCGCCCTATTTCATTGCCGAGGAAATCGAGAACCTGCCGCTAACCTCTCGCCATCTCGTCTGGCGGGATGGCGATCTGGACAGCGCCTAGGGGGACTTGATGGTTGCTTTCGATCCGGTCCGCAGCTTTCGCAAGCTTGCCTATAACAACGCCTTGGCGAATGTCCGGCTGCACCAGGCCTGCGCGGCGCTTCAACCCGGCGAGTTCGAAGCCACGCGGGTGAGCTTCTTTCCGTCGATCAGGGCGACCCTCAACCATATCCTGACGGTCGACTGGTTCTATGCCGATGCGCTGGAAGGCGGCACGCTGGGTCTGAAGGCATTCGATGTCGAGGAGCCTTTCGACCGCCCCGACGAATTGAGCAAGCAGCAGACGGATGTCGATCGGCGGCTGGTGGCCTTCTGCGAAGATCTGACGCCGGAGACGGCGATGCGGATCGTCGATATCCGACGCGATGGCCGCATCCAGCGAGAGCGAGCGGACGATGTGCTGAACCATCTGTTTCAGCATCAGACGCATCATCGCGGCCAGGTGCATGCCATGCTGGCAGGAACCAGTGTCGCGCCGCCGCAGCTTGACGAATTCATCGTTTCCGACGATGCGCGGTTCAGGGAAGAGGAATTGGCCGCGCTCAATTGGGACGAGACGAAGCTGATGCGCTGATGCCGTGGCGCGGCCGCGATTTTGCCAGCGTTTCTATCGTTTGCCGGAGTAAGTCCTTTCCGCCGCCTCGCCAGCCGAGGGCATGGATCCTCGACGTATTCATGGTGCTGAGCGCGTCGTGAGCTGCAGGTGCCGGCACTGCGTGAGGACAGCCCGTTGCGCTTTGAAGATTGCCCAGGATTTCGTGTGTATCGGTCAGAATATCCGATAGGTTGAAGGTCTCGCGGTCGATGCGGCCGGCTTCCGTTTCCAGCAGAAGACGAACCGCGCGGCCGAGGTCGCGGCCGTGAACTTCGGTTCCCGCACGGGAAGAAACCGGTTTGCCGTTCAGATAGTCTTCGAACAATTTGTCCCATTTGTTGGGCCGCAGGTCGCCATAAACGCCCGTTGCGCGCAGGCTCGCAGTCGCGAAGCCGGGCGTAGACAGGGAAAACAGGGCATGTTCTGCGTCGCGCTTCACCTCGCCGTAGAGCGTGTTCGGCTCCGGTCTGGTCGCCTCGGTCAGCTCCTTTCCGGCGATCCCATCACCATAGACGGCGCGGGAGGAAAGAAAGATGCAGCGGCGGATGCCGGCCTTTCTGGCGGTCTCGAAGAGTTTGACGGAGCCGTCGAGATTGAGCCGGCGAAATCCTTCCGGATCGTTGCCTTCGCCGCCGCGATATTTGCCTGCGACATGGCTGAAAGCCGCGTGCACGAAGAAATAGGCGTCGTCGAAAACATTGCTCTGATTTTCTGCAGGATCGAGGCTCAGAGGCACGAAGGAGGTTGGCTGCTGAAAGAAACCTTTTGGCGGCGGGCTGCGTCCGCCGACCGCAACCTTGTACCCGGCAGATAGCAGCTCTTCGGCAATGTATCGGCCGACGAGGCCGGTTCCGCCTGAAATGAGGACTTTCATGCCGCCGCTTTCGGATTTGCGAGCGTGGCGATATCCGGCATGTCTCGGCCGGTATGGAAGCTATGCCACAGGTCGATCAGCGGCTTGAGCTGTTCGGCCTTGGGATGGTTTTCCTCCCAGGGCTTCTCATATTGATAATGCAGGATCGAGACGCTGTTCCAGTTCCAGAGCTCGGGCATGCTGAACCAGACATATTGCAGCATGTTCATGAAGATGGGCAGTCCGTGCCAATCCGGGAAGAAGGTCTCGAGGAAGGTCTGGTCGGTGCGCCGCCAGAAGACGTCGGGGCGATCGAGGCTCTCCAGCATGTGCTGAAAGGTCGCAAGCGACGGCTTGGCGACGAAGACGCCCGAATTCAACCGGTGGAAATCGGCAAGGCTTTCGTAGACGTTCGGCGCGGCGGAAAATTCCGGATAGTCGAAGAGCCGATCGACGTTTCGCAGCACCAGCGCATCCGCATCGATGAAGACGCAGGTGTCGTATTCGATCAGCTGCCAGAGCCGTAGCTTGCAGAAATTGTCGAGTGGCGTGTGGAAGGAAGGCTTGCGGCCCTTGCTGAAGGGAGCAGCGGCATGGAGGTTGCTGCGGGCATGCCGCTCGTTGAAGGCGTCCGACAAGGGAAGGTGCTCGACTTCGACCAGCCGGCAGTCGAGCGCAGCCAGCGGCGCGAGGTCCGCTTCACCGGCGCCGGCCGTATGCAATGCGACGATATCGGCTTTCGTGCCGGCATGAACGATCGAACGTGCCAGCGCCAGCGCGCCCATGGCGTAATTGGCATTCGTGACGAGCGTCACGAATGCCTGCCTGGCGCGAGGGCGGGTCCGCGGGCGCAATCCCTGCAGCATTTCACTTCCCGGCATCATGACACGGACTTCAGCCTCTTGCCCTCCGGGTCATGATTGACCGTTGCGGCAAGATCTCTGGTCCAGGCGGAGACGGCCGGAACGCGCGAACGATCGACGCGGTAGGCGTATTTCCTGGCGACATCGACGATTTCTCCCAGCAGCCCAGTTTCGAGCGTGATCGGCGCCAGCCCGAGATCGAGGAACTTGTCGTTCTTGACGACGAGGTCGTTCTCAGGTGCTTCCTTGCGCGGATTGGGCAGGCGGACCACTTCCGCGCCGCTCATCCTGGCGATCATGTCGGCGAGGTCGCGCACGCGATGGGTCTCTGTCATCTGGTTGAAGATTTCGACGCGCGCCCCGTGGGCCGGCGGGTTCTTCAGAGCCAGTTCGATGCAGCGCACGGAGTCCTGGATATGGATGAAGGCGCGGGTCTGGCCGCCGGTGCCGTGCACCGTCAGGGGATAGCCGATCGCCGCCTGGATGAGGAAACGGTTGAGCACGGTTCCGTAGTCGCCATCATAGTCGAAACGGTTGATCAGCTGCGTATGCCGGCGCGTCTGCTCGGTATGCGTGCCCCAGACGATGCCCTGATGCAGGTCGGTGATCCTCACCCCGTCATTCTTGGCATAGAACTGGAAGAGCAGCTGATCGAGGCATTTCGTCATGTGGTAGACCGAGCCGGGATTGGCCGGATAGAGGATCTCCTGGCTGACCGTGCGGCCGTCGGCGGTATCGATGCCGACAGGCAGATAGCCTTCGGGGATGGCGGCGCCGATGGTGGAATAGCCATAGACGCCCATCGTGCCGAGATGCACGAGATGCGCGTCGAGATTGAGTTCGACCAGCGCGTTCAGCAGATTATGGGTGGCGTTGACGTTATTGTTGACCGTGTAGTTCTTGTGGCGGTCGCTCTTCATCGAATAGGGGGCGGCGCGCTGCTCGGCGAAATGCACGATGGCATCGGGGCGGTGCTCTGCCAGCCACTTCTTCAGAAGCTCGTAGTCCTTGGCCAAATCGATCAGGTTGCAATGGATGCGGCGGCCGGTTTCGGCATGCCAGATGCGGGTGCGCTCCTGGATCGAATCCATCGGCGTCAGCGACTGGACGCCCAATTCCGTGTCGATCCAGCGGCGGGAGAGGTTGTCCAGGATGTGGATCTCATGACCAGCGTCGGAGAGATGGAGCGAGGTCGGCCAGCCGATGAATCCGTCGCCGCCCATAACCGCTATTTTCATGAGATTTTTCCTTCTGCGCCGATCCGCTAGCCGGCACCATTCCGGATAGTCGGAGTTTATGACAATTGTTCAAAGCTTGCTTGATGGCAGAACTTCGGCCAAAGAGATGCCGGACATTCAAGGAGATGCGGCAAAGATGAACAGCCCCTTTCTGATTGCTGGGGAACTGGAAGCCGGAAACCATCGGCTGGTGCAGCGAGTCTACTATGAGGATACGGATTTTTCCGGCCTCGTCTATCACGCGCGCTACCTGCATTTCCTCGAGCGGGGACGCACGGACTATCTTCGCTGTCTCGGCGTGGAGCAGCGCGAGCTCCTGAAGGCCGATGAAGAGGGGCTGGTTTTCGTCGTCCACCGCATGGAGATCGACTTCAAAGGGCCGGCGCGCATGGATGACGTTCTGACGATCCGCACGGTGACTGAAAAGGCCGGCGGCGCCAAGATGGTGCTGTCGCAGGAGATCCGGCGCGGCGACATGCTGCTGATCGCAGCCAAGGTCATCATAGCCGTGATCAACGCAAAGGGTCGTCCGCGCCGCCTGCCGGAAAAGCTTGCCGCGCAGATGCTGACGGCATCGGAAAACGCTGGTTAGGCCGGTGTTCGCCGGCTCGCGGCTGTGGCGGCCGCTTGCAGGCAGGCCGTCATTGCGAACAGGTTGCTTGCAATAACTTGAGTTCTGTGTGAAGGAATTCTCCACGCAAGCTTTGTCTGCGTTTGTCGCCGGTTTCGTCCGGTCAGTTCTTCCCTGGAGCCAGAATAGCCTTCGCCGCCGTTAAATCCTTCATGTTTCGACGCTAACATTCTTTTAACCATAATAGTGTCTTACTGGTTCTGTCGGAGTTTGTGCGGTGCACGCCTTCCTTTGACCAAATTTGACGGCAAGAAGGCAGTTGTAAGCTTGGAAGGCTTGACCAGGGCGTTCAGCGGCGGCTGCCAAACAATTCTTGTGAGATCACTTTTAGCCGCCCGGTCTAGCGCCGGGCGTTTGGATTCGGGGATTTTGGATCAATGGAACAAGTAGCATTGGCAGCGGCCACCACACCGGACATCACGCTCTGGTCGCTCTTCATGCAGGCGGGCCTGGTGGTCAAGCTCGTCATGATCGGCCTGCTGGCAGCGTCCGTATGGACCTGGGCGATCGTTATCGATAAATATCTAAGCTACGCACGGGCGCGGCGGCAGTTCGATCACTTCGAGCAGGTCTTCTGGTCCGGCCAGTCCCTCGAAGAGCTGTACCGGACGCTTTCCGAACGCAACAATACGGGCCTCGGCGCCATCTTCGTCGCGGCTATGCGTGAATGGAAGAAATCCTTCGAGCGCGGCGCCCGTTCGCCGATCGGCCTGCAGATGCGTATCGACCGTGCCATGGACGTGACGCTGGCTCGCGAATCGGAACATCTGACCGCCCGCCTCGCATCGCTCGCGACCATCGGTTCAGCCGGTCCGTTCATCGGTCTTTTCGGTACGGTCGTCGGTATCATGACCTCGTTCCAGGCGATCGCCGGCTCGAAATCGACCAACCTGGCGGTCGTTGCGCCCGGTATTGCCGAAGCGCTGCTGGCAACCGCCATCGGTCTGGTCGCGGCTATCCCGGCGGTTATCGCCTACAACAAGTTTTCCGGCGATGCCGGCAAGCTTTCGGCGCGCATGGAAGGCTTTGCGGATGAATTCTCCGCCATCCTTTCGCGCCAGATCGATGAGAAGCTGCAGCCGCGCCAGGCTGCTCAATAAGTTGCGGACAGAACCGGAGTAGCTCACATGGCAATGTCTGTTGGAGGCAAGGGCGGCGGCGGTGGCCGCCGGGGCGGTCGCCGCGGCGGAGGCCGAGGCGGCCCGATCGCCGATATCAACGTGACGCCGCTGGTTGACGTCATGCTCGTGCTGCTGATCATCTTCATGGTGGCGGCGCCGATGATGACGTCTGGTGTTCCGATCGATCTGCCGCAGACGCAGGCGGGCGCGCTGAATGCCCAGACCCAGCCCATTACCATTTCGATCAAGGCCGATGGCCAGGTGTTCCTGCAGGAGACACAGATCGACGTCGCCGAAGTCGCCGCCAAACTCAAGGCGATCGCAACCACTGGCTACAACGAGCGCATTTTCGTGCGCGGTGACGGCAAGGCGCCCTATGGCGTGATCGCCGATGTCATGTCGCGCATTCAGGAAGCCGGTTACAAGAATATCGGTCTGGTCACGCAGCAGATAACGGATCACTGACGAACCGACATGAAGCGCAGCCTTGCTACATCTGCTGTCATTCACATCCTGGTGCTGATTGCCGCCATGGTGACGCTGAGTGCGCCGGCGCCGCTGGAAACGCCGGAAAGCACGGCGATGGATGTCGATATCGTGCAGGCTGACCAGCTCCAGCAGGGTGAGAAGAAAGCGCCGGTGACGGATCACGTCTCGCGCAAGCAGACGACCAAGCAGGATCAGGTCGCCAACGCGCAGAATGTCGGCGAGAACAAGGTCGATATCAAGAACCCGGTCGTGCCGACGCAACGGCCGGAAAGTGAGACTGCAGCCCTAGCGCCGAAGAAGGTGGAGACGCCTGTACCGCAGGACGATCCGCGCCCGAATGACGCCAAGACGATCGAGCAGCAGGAAACGGAAGCCGCGCCGAAGGAAGTGGCCGCCATTCCCCAGCAGAAGCCGGATGTGACGCCGACTCCGAAGCCGGATCCCGCACCACCGACCCCGAAGGCCGATGCAACGCCCACGCCGCCGCCTGCACAACAGCCGGCCGACCAGGCCGAAATCCAGCTGCCAACCAATGCTCCGGTTCCATTTGTCAAGCCGCAACCGACGCCGCCGAAGGCTGCGGAACCCAAGCCAGACGCGACTCCGCAGACGAAGCCGGACCCGAAAGTGGCCAGCGTGACGCCTGCCGATAAAACCGCGACTCAGAGCATCAGCAAGGAAAAGTCGGTCGACGACGGAAAAAAGGACGCTGATAAGAAACGTGAGTCCGCCAAGGGACCCAAGTCGAGTGCCAGCGATTTCAATGAGGATCAGATTTCGGCGATGTTGAACAACACCTCGTCGAAGGGCGGTGCGAAACGTTCGTCCCAGCAAGCCTCAGCCGGCGCTGATACGCAGGTTGCTTCGCGCGGTGGGATGAAATCGCTTGGCGGCGGTAAGCTCAGCCAGAGTCAGAAGGACGGTTTGCGCGATCTGATCAGTAAGAACTGGCTTGTCATCCCCGGCATGGAAGGGGCAAGCGATGTCACGATCAAGGTTCATGTTCGCCTCGACAAGT
This sequence comes from Hyphomicrobiales bacterium, assembly GCA_900468625.1. Classification (GTDB taxonomy): domain Bacteria; phylum Pseudomonadota; class Alphaproteobacteria; order Rhizobiales; family Rhizobiaceae; genus Rhizobium. Next base: position 213,861 of record UBUL01000001.1, on the reverse strand, counting down.
CAGGACAGATTATCGGCACACCGGAAGTCTCCGTCAGCGGTGGACCGACAACCACCCAGAATGCCCTGAGGGGGGCTGCTGAGCGTGCGGTGATGAAAAGCCGCGCCGATCTGCAGAAGGAAGTAAATGCCGGAGGGTTGTTGCCACCGGACAAGTACGATGGCTCGGACGGCTGGAACGAGCTGGTGCTCAACTTCGATCCGAGAGACTTGGGAATGTGATGCGGGGAATGCAGCGTTCAATAAACCACTGTCTCCGTTTCGGCCTGAGCTTGCTTGCGGCCTTGGGGATGATGTTGATCGGCTTCGTGTCCGCACAGGCTGCAAGCGCGACGCAGCCGCGAGAAAATTCGGCCAAGAACAGTCTGCGTGAGGATGTGGCGAAGAATTGGAATATCGTGCCCGGCATGGCAGGGGCGAAGCATGTTCACGTCCGGGTGCATCTCAAGCTCAGCCGAAGCGGAGAGATCGTGGGCGAACCGAAGGTTACCGCCGCCGGTGGACCCAAGGCGACGCAACAAGCTATGGAGGCCGCCGCTGTGCGAGCCGTGCTCCGGGCCGCTCCGTTCAAAAACCTACCAATAGATCAATATGACGACTGGAAAGAAGTGACGCTTCGCTTCGATGCCAGCGATCCAGCGAATTAATGCTGAAAGGCTTGATACATATGATCAGAAACTCCCTCGTTCGTCTCCTGCTGGTGCTGGCAGGCCTGATGGCTGTGGCATCCACCCCGGCCTACGCCGTGGTCGAGCTCAACATCAACAAGGGCAACGTCCAGCCCATGCCGATCGCCATCACCGACCTTCTGTCGAATGATAGCCTCGGCCCGCAGATCTCAGGCGTGATTGCCGCCGACCTGCAGCGTTCCGGCCTGTTCGCTCCGATCAACAAGCAGGCCTTCATCGAAAAGATCACCAATCCGGATTCGACCCCGCGCTTCCAGGATTGGACCTCGATCAACGCGCAGGCGCTCGTAACGGGCCGGGTGACGCAGGAAGGCGGCCGCCTTCGTGCCGAATTCCGCCTGTGGGACACGTTCGGCAACAGCCAGATGATCGGCCAGCAGTTCTTTGCCCAGCCGGACAACTGGCGCCGCGTTGCCCATATCATCGCCGATGCGATCTATCAGAAGATCACCGGCGAGAAGGGTTATTTCGATACGCGCGTCGTTTTCGTCGCGGAAAGCGGCCCGAAGACGGCCCGCAAGACGCAGCTCGGCATCATGGACCAGGACGGCGCCAACGTGCGCATGCTGACCGACGGCAGCGATCTCGTGCTGACACCGCGCTTTTCGCCGAACCGGCAGGAAGTGACCTACATGTCCTTCGCCAATCAGCAGCCGCGCGTCTACCTGCTGCAGCTGCAGACGGGCCAGCGCGAACTGGTCGGCAACTTCCCGGGCATGACCTTCTCGCCGCGCTTCTCGCCGGACGGCCAGCGCGTGATCATGAGCCTGCAGCAGGAAGGTAATGCCAATATCTACACGATGGACCTGCGTTCGCGCACCACGACCCGCCTGACCTCGACGGCCGCGATCGACACGTCGCCGTCCTATTCGCCCGACGGCACGCAGGTCGCCTTTGAAAGTGACCGCGGCGGTAAGCCGCAGATCTATGTGATGAATGCCGATGGCTCCAATCAGCGCCGCATTTCTTTCGGTGACGGCTCCTATTCCACGCCGGTCTGGTCGCCGCGCGGCGATCTCATCGCCTTCACCAAACAGTCCGGCGGAAGTTTCTCCATCGGCGTCATGAAGACGGATGGTTCGGGCGAGCGCCTGCTGACCACCGGCTTCCATAATGAAGGTCCGACCTGGGCGCCGAACGGCCGCGTCATCATGTTCTTCCGCCAGCCGGCCGGCGCAGGCGGCCCGCAGCTCTTCTCCATCGATCTGACCGGCTATAACGAACAGAAGATCCCGACGCCGGGCTTCGCTTCCGACCCCGCCTGGTCGCCGCTGCTCGAGTGATGAAGCGGCTTGCCACTTTATCGCCGCAAAGTCCTGTGACTGGACCGTTTCACGACGATTTTAGGACATCATTAACCATACTCGTTGGAATCCGATTAACCGAACCCGGTTACAGTCTGGCAACCCTGATAGAGACTTAAGGAGAGACCGGCCATGAGCCGCACCGCAAACCAGGCCGTTGGCCACATGCAGAACCTCGCCCGCAACCCGATCATGATCGCGCTTTTCGTTGGCCTTTCTCTGGCCGGCTGCGCGTCGAAGAAGGGTCTGCCGAACGATGCCAATGGTCTTGGCCTGAACGGTGCCGGCAATGCTACTCCGGGTTCGCCGCAGGACTTCACGGTCAATGTCGGCGACCGCATCTTCTTCGACACCGACAGCACCTCCATTCGCACCGATGCCGCCCAGACGCTCGATCGTCAGGCACAGTGGCTGGCGCGCTACCCGAACTATGCGATCACCGTCGAAGGCCATGCCGACGAACGCGGCACGCGTGAATACAACCTGGCTCTCGGCGCCCGTCGTGCGGCTGCCACCAAGGACTACCTGGCTTCGCGCGGCGTTCCGGCCAAGCGCATGAAGACGATCTCCTACGGCAAGGAACGTCCCGTCGCCACCTGCGACGATATTTCCTGCTGGTCGCAGAACCGCCGTGCTGTCACCGTCCTGAACGGCGCCGGTTCCTGATAGGTCACACGACTGGTCGAATGCATAAAGGCGGCCTCACGGTCGCCTTTACTTTTTTGACCACACTTTGGCCGAACTCCGTTGCTTTTTGAGAGCAATTGTAAAAATCTCCTGTTCGAGCCTATGGTCCGAAGAATCAATGAGACAGGACGATCCATATGAGAAAACTTGTCGTGGCGAGCATGCTTTGTCTCGCCGCCTTTGCGGGTAGCGAGCGCGATGCTTCTGCCTTGTCGCTGTTTGGAATCCACCTTGGAGGCCGCAATGCCTCCACGCAGGCGGCCCCCGACAATGCGTATCAAAGACAAGCACAATACGGCCAGGCACCGGTCGTCAGGGTTCAAAGCAGCGACGCCGAAGTTCGTCTGCAGCAGCTTGAGGACCAGATGCGCCAGCTGAACGGCCGTGTCGAGGAAATGAGCTATCAGCTTCTTCAGATGCAGGAGCAGATCCGCAAGGCGCAGGAAGACAACGAATTCCGCTTCCAGCAGCTCGAAAAGCGCGGCGGTGGCGCGCCTGCGGCGGGTGGCGCGATGAAGAAGAGCGAAGCAAACGTCCCCGCACAGGGCAGCGGCGGCCAGCAGGACGATATCGCCGGCGTCATCACCGACTCGCAGAACGGCAGTGCCGTTTCGTCGCGCGGCAGCGGCGCGGGCAAGCCGCCGAGCGAGCTCGGTTCCATCCAGTTCGACCCGAACGGAAACCAGGTCGGCTCCTCGATGACGGGAGCCAGCAATGGCTCGGGTGCGGCGCCGAGCGCCGGCTCCAACACCCAGACGGCTTCGCTCGGCAGCGAGAACGATCAATACAAGGCCGCCTACGGCCATGTCCTGTCCGGCGACTACAGTGTCGCCGAACAGGAGTTCCGCCAATATCTCGACAGCTACCCGAGCAGCTCAAAGGCTGCGGATGCGAATTTCTGGCTCGGAGAGGCGCTTTATTCCCAGGGCAAATATAACGAGGCCGCCAAGACGTTCCTGAATGCGCACCAGAAGTACAGCGGCTCCGAAAAGGCGCCCGAAATGCTGCTGAAGCTCGGCATGTCGCTTGCCGCACTCGACAACAAGGATACCGCCTGCGCGACGCTTCGCGAAGTGACCAAGCGTTATCCGAAGGCTTCCAAGGCCGTAACCGGCAAAGTTGCCAGCGAAGAGAAGCGGCTTGCCTGCTGATTGCCATGTCAGGTGACGCTGTGACCGGCGGCGCCACGGTTCTCTTGCCCGAGGACGCTGCAAGTGAATTTCTGCTTTCCCTATCGAAGCCTGCTCATATCCTGGTCGCCATTTCGGGCGGCAGCGATTCAACCGGGCTTTTGATTGCCCTTGCCGAACGGCTGCAATCCCTTCCTCACGAAGATGTAACTCTCAGCGCTGCGACCGTAGACCATGGCTTGAGAGCCGAAGCGGCGGACGAAGCGCGAGAGGTCGCCGCACTCTGCGCCTCGCGCGGTATTTCCCATTTTATACGGCGCTGGGAAGGCGAGAAGCCCGCGACCGGCATCATGGCGGCCGCCCGCGAGGCACGCTATGAGCTGCTTGCCGATCTTGCAGCCGAGATTTTGGCCGATGTCATCGTGACCGCACACACGATGGACGATCAGCGCGAGACGATGGCCATGCGCAGCAAGCGCAGGCCACAGGGCGAGAGCGGTACCGGCATAGCCGATGCGGTGCTGTTTGACCGGCGCATCTGGATTGCCAGGCCGTTTCTGGCCTGCCGGCGGGTTGGTATCAGAGCCTATCTTGCGGCGCGGGGCCTATCCTGGCTCGACGATCCAAGCAATGAGGACACGACGTACGAGCGTGTCCGCACGCGCGCGGATCTCGCTCGGCATCGGGCGGAAGCGGAGGTGCCTGCGGATGGTGCCGCCGATCGCGCGGTGCTTTCCGGCAAGGCATCCGCATGGCTGGACGCTCATGTGACCATTCATTCCAATGCGCTTTGCGTCATCGATCGATCCGCCTTCGCAGCGGAGGAGGCGATTGCCGCCTATGCCTTATCCTATCTCGCCGCGGCTTTCGGCGGTAAGGCCTATGCGCCCGGGCGCGAGCAGATGCGGCATATCCTTGGCTTCATAAGGGCGGGGAATACCGGGCGGCGCACGGCAGGTGGCGTTGTTTTCGATCTGCGCCGGGAGGCGCTCTATCTGATGCGCGAGGGCCGCAATATCGGCTCGCTCTTGCTCATGCCGGGTGAAAAGGGGTGTTGGGACGGCCGTTTCGAGGTGCTGAATTCAGGGCGAACATCCATTCGCGTGCGTGCCTGCGGAGCGGAAGGTACGGCGACTTTCCCGCCGGAGCTGGCGAAGGGAGCGGTACAGCGCGCCAGGGCGGCATTGCCGTTGATCGAGGTCGACGGATCCGCTGCTGCGGCCGCGTCTGTGGTTACTCCCTATCTTGCACCTTTCGACCGCTTTTTGACACGATTCGATCTCACATTTGCAGATCGCCTTTCCGCGGCTTTTGGGCGCAAGGCCTATAGGCGGCTGCCGTTTTCGGCCCTATAGACGGAAAAAGCATGCGGCAGTGCGGTTTGCCTTGGCAAGGGCTTGGCGCAACCCTATGTTAGGGATCAAGTAATGCCGTCGCTTAGGCGGCGGAAGTTTCAGTGCTGGGGAGTTCGATGAACCCTAATTTTCGTAATTTCGCTCTGTGGGCAATCATAGCGTTGCTGTTGATTGCCCTGTTCAGCATGTTTCAGAACGCGCCGGCACAAACAGGCTCCAGGGAAATACCGTATTCGCAGTTCCTCCGGGAAGTTGATTCCGGCCGCGTTCGTGACGTGACCGTCACGGGCAATCGCGTCGTCGGCAGCTATGTCGAAAACGGCACGCCCTTCCAGACCTATGCTCCGGTCATCGATGACAGCCTGCTTGAGCGCCTGCAGACCAAGAACGTCAACATCGTCGCCCGTCCGGAATCGGACGGTTCGTCGAGCTTCCTCAGCTATCTCGGCACGTTGCTGCCGATGCTCCTGATCCTCGGCGTCTGGCTGTTCTTCATGCGTCAGATGCAGGGCGGTTCGCGCGGCGCGATGGGTTTCGGCAAGTCCAAGGCCAAGCTCCTGACGGAGGCGCATGGGCGCGTCACCTTCGATGATGTCGCTGGTGTCGATGAAGCCAAGCAGGATCTGGAAGAGATCGTGGAATTCCTGCGCGATCCGCAGAAGTTCCAGCGTCTGGGTGGCCGCATCCCGCGCGGCGTCCTGCTTGTCGGGCCTCCCGGTACGGGTAAGACGCTTCTGGCTCGCGCCATAGCGGGTGAGGCCAACGTGCCGTTCTTCACCATTTCCGGTTCGGACTTCGTGGAAATGTTCGTCGGCGTCGGCGCAAGCCGCGTCCGCGACATGTTCGAGCAGGCCAAGAAGAATGCACCCTGCATCATCTTCATCGACGAAATCGACGCCGTCGGCCGCCATCGTGGCGCCGGTCTCGGCGGCGGCAACGACGAACGCGAGCAGACGCTCAACCAGTTGCTGGTCGAGATGGACGGTTTCGAGGCCAATGAAGGCATCATCCTGATTGCCGCCACTAACCGCCCCGACGTGCTCGACCCCGCGCTGCTGCGTCCTGGCCGTTTCGACCGTCAGGTCGTGGTTCCGAACCCGGATATCGTCGGCCGCGAACGCATCCTCAAGGTTCATGCCCGCAACGTGCCGCTGGCTCCGAACGTGGATCTGAAGACGCTGGCCCGCGGTACGCCCGGCTTCTCCGGTGCCGACCTGATGAACCTCGTCAACGAAGCCGCCCTCATGGCCGCCCGCCGCAACAAGCGCCTGGTGACGATGCAGGAATTCGAAGACGCCAAGGACAAGATCATGATGGGCGCCGAGCGCCGCTCTTCGGCGATGACCGAAGCGGAAAAGAAGCTCACCGCCTATCATGAAGCCGGTCACGCGATCACGGCACTCAATGTCGCCGTCGCCGACCCCTTGCACAAGGCGACCATCATTCCGCGCGGCCGCGCGCTCGGCATGGTCATGCAGCTTCCCGAGGGCGATCGCTACTCGATGAGCTACAAGTGGATGGTTTCGCGCCTTTGCATCATGATGGGCGGCCGCGTCGCCGAAGAACTGACCTTCGGCAAGGAGAACATCACTTCGGGTGCGTCCTCCGACATCGAGCAGGCGACCAAGCTTGCCCGTGCGATGGTGACCCAATGGGGCTTCTCCGACGAGCTCGGCCAGGTTGCCTATGGCGAGAACCAGCAGGAGGTTTTCCTCGGTCACTCCGTCTCGCAGTCGAAGAATGTTTCGGAAGCCACGGCGCAAAAGATCGACAACGAGGTTCGCCGCTTGATCGATCAGGCTTATCGGCAGGCCAAGGACATTCTCACTTCGAAGCACGACGAGTTCGTGGCTCTGGCGGAAGGTCTTCTTGAATATGAGACGCTGACGGGCGAGGAAATCAAGGCGCTGATCCGCGGCGAGAAACCGGCACGCGATCTCGGCGACGATACGCCGCCGAGCCGTGGTTCGGCCGTGCCGAAGACCGGCGCGAAAAAGGACGGTTCGCTTGGCGCCAAAGGTGATGAACCCGAAGGCGGTTTCGAGCCGCAGCCGCGCTGACGTTAGAGCCGGATGATTTCAAGTTCGTTCGACCTAAAATCTGAATCTGCTCTGGAATCAAAGAAGTAGAGTGTGATGCCGTTCGAAAGCCGCCCACAGTTTTCGGCATCACGCTCTAGGAGCGATTGAACATGTAAACGAAGAGGCCGGTTCTCCTTTGAGGAGGGAACCGGCCTTTTTTAATGGTTGAGGGTAACGAACGGAGGCTGAGGTCGCCGCTGCCCAGACCGACGATCGGATATTTCCATGCTTGAAGCATCCCCCATCCTCAGCTCGACGATTACCTGTCCGGTCTGCCGCTTCTCGGCGGCCGAAACGATGCCGACCGACGCCTGCCAGCATCTCTACGAATGCAAGGGCTGCGGTGCCGTCCTTCTCCCGAAGGCAGGTGATTGCTGTGTGTTCTGCTCATATGGAACCGTTCCTTGCCCGCCGATCCAGGCTCAGGCGGCCAAGTCGATCAGGGATGTGTGAGGACGGCCTCTGAACTGCAGTCCTGTCCATAGGCGCCACATTTGCGCTGACAGGCGAAAGGCTGGTTCCGTTTCTTGGGGAATAAGCTTTTTTAGTGCTTATTAATGGTAACGCGTTGTAATAGGCGTTCTCGGTAATTTAAGTGCCGAATTTTACAATGTGTGGCATGAGCCACAAGCATCGACACCTGCCGGTTCTCGCAATCCTGGAGCTGCGGTGCCGATGGCGCTGCATCTCCCGCAAGGATGCGGCAACGACAGGAGTGCATATGAAACGTCGCTATTTCGGAACTGACGGAATTCGCGGTCAATCCAATATCTATCCGATGACGCCGGATCTTGCCATGCGCGTGGGTATCGCAGCCGGCACGATCTTCCATCGAGGTAATCATCGTCATCGCGTCGTGATCGGCAAGGACACGCGTCTTTCCGGCTATATGCTGGAAAATGCCATGGTGGCTGGCTTTACCGCAGCCGGCGTCGATGCCTTCGTTCTCGGCCCTATTCCAACGCCGGCAGTCGCCATGCTGACGCGTTCGCTGCGCGCGGATATCGGCGTCATGATCTCGGCCTCGCATAACCCCTATCAGGATAACGGCATCAAGCTTTTCGGCCCGGATGGCTACAAGCTTTCCGACGATCTGGAAATGAAGATCGAGGACATGCTCGACAAGGACATGTCGGAACATCTTGCCAAGGCGGAGAATATCGGCCGTGCCAAGCGTATCGACGGCGTGCATGACCGCTACATCGAACATGCCAAGCGCACGCTGCCGCGCGACGTCACGCTGCAGGGACTGCGTATCGCCATCGACTGCGCCAATGGGGCCGCCTACAAGGTCGCTCCGGCCGCCCTTTGGGAGCTTGGCGCGGAGGTCGTGACCATCGGCAACGAGCCGAACGGCACGAACATCAACCTCAATTGCGGCTCCACGAGCCCCGTCGCCCTGCAGAAGAAGGTGGATGAGGTGCGCGCCGATATCGGCATCGCGCTCGATGGCGATGCCGACCGTGTGATCATCGTCGATGAGACGGGCACGATCATCGATGGAGACCAGCTGATGGCCGTCATCGCCGAAAGCTGGGCCGAGAGCCAGACGCTGCGCGGCAACGGCATCGTCGCAACCGTCATGTCCAATCTCGGCCTGGAGCGTTTCCTCGAAGAGCGCGGCATGTCGCTTGCCCGCACGGCCGTGGGTGACCGTTATGTCGTCGAGCACATGCGTCAGCACAATTACAATGTCGGGGGCGAACAATCCGGCCATATCGTGCTGTCCGATTACGGCACGACAGGAGATGGCCTCGTGGCGGCGCTGCAAATCCTCGCTGCGGTGAAGCGCACGGGCAAGCCGGTCAGCGAGGTCTGCCGCCGTTTCGAGCCGGTGCCGCAGCTGCTGCGCAATGTCCGCATTTCCGGCGGCAAGCCGCTGGAGGACATTCAGGTGCGTCAGGCGATCGCCGATGCGGAAAGCGAACTTTCCCGCAACGGACGGCTGGTGATCCGTCCGTCCGGCACGGAACCGTTGATCCGCGTCATGGCGGAAGGCGACGATCGCGGCCAGATCGAGCGTATCGTCGGCGGGTTGATCGACGTGATCTCGAACGTGCGTTCGGCCGCCTGAGCGACCCAGGAAAAGCATTGCATATCCGGATCCATGGCCGTCTCGTCGAGGCGGCCATATCGCTTCCTGCGGCCGGATCGACGGTTGGTCTACTGGAACATTTCGCCGGGATAGGCGCCCCAGAGCTTGTCCTGTCTGATATAGCCTTTTGCCGAATGCTCCCTTACCGAAACGCGGCACCATGTGCCGGAGCAGGACTGGAGCGATACCAGCACGCGCGGCTGGAGTTCCGCGATTGCCCTTCCGGTCGGATTGGGATCGGCGCGCAGCATCGCATTCCCGGCCAGCCAGGGAGCGACCACGGCGGTGCGGGCGCCTGAGAGCAGGGCGCTGTGCATCCAGCCGGTTACTCCGGTATCGTCGCGGACCTGCCGCCAATGGCCGTATTCGTCGATGATCTCCAGCGGGAGGCCCGGCTTCATATAGATCCATTTGGTCGCATAGATCGTCGACGGTCCGACGCGCATGCGCGCCTTCTGAGCTCTGAGCGAAACATAACGCGGGATTGGCAGCCCCGTTTCACGCCCTTTGTTCCATACCGCGGCTGCGGCGACGGGCTTTACCGGCATGGGGCCGGCCAGAGCGGCAGAGCTCAGGAAGACAAGGACGAGGCCCAGGCAGCCCCATATTTTTCGATGGCAAGTCAAAGACTTCCTCCTGAGTTGGCTTCCCGGCCTTCGCATTGTAATGGCTCGTTTCTTGCCAATCGGTTTAGAAGGAGGACGGCCGATGGTCGTGCAGTTTCGAAGCGTCGGGAGAACGAAGGAGGTGCCGTCAGCCGCATCCCATTCTTCTTACTACAAAATTACCGATATCTAATATATTGGATGAAGTATAGATGCTAATAAATAGGGTAAATATTCGTAGTTAATCAGGTTTTAACTCCTTTTCATCATTATCCTCGTCATGTCATTTCGATTGGCAAGCCTCTGTGTTGTGCCAAGAGCAAGAAATTTGGAGCCAAAGCCATGATGAGAACCGTGATCGGCGCACTTGCCACTTTGCTTATCGGCACGTCGGCCTTTTCCGCTGATCTTTATACACCCGAGCCCCAGCAACCGGCGCCGGAAGTAACTGTTGCCCAATCCAGCGGCTGGTATCTGCGCGGCGACGTGGGCTACGCCTTCACGAACCTGCGCGGCGCCAACTACTTCCAGGGTTCCAATTCCAGCCTGGTCGATTTCGATAGCGCGAAGCTGGACGGTAATGTCACGCTCGGCGGCGGCGTCGGTTACCAGATCAACAACTACCTGCGCACGGACTTGACGCTCGACTATCTCTTCAAGTCCGATTTCAAGGGCTCCACGAAGGGCGATTGCGGTGCTTGCGGCCCGGGCTTTACGCCGACGGCGGCGACCTCGCGCGATCTTGCCACCCTGACGGCCTATAGCTTGCTTGCCAACGCCTATGTCGATCTCGGCACCTACGGGATCTTCACGCCCTATGTCGGTGGCGGTCTCGGCGGCACCTATGTCAAGTGGAGCAATCTGAAGAACACGTCCTGCTCCGACGCCAATCCGGATTCTTGCGATGGAACGGTCACGCATAACGGCCGCGGCAGCTGGCGCTTCACCTATGCACTGATGGCCGGTACATCCATCGACCTGAGCTGCAACCTCAAGGCCGATGTCGGCTATCGCTATCGCCACGTCCAGGGCGGCGATATGTTCGGTTACAACGAGAATGGCGGTCCCGGCTACGATAAGGGCCTGAACCTGCACGAAGCCCGCATCGGTGCCCGCTACACCTTCGGCGGCTGCCAGACAGCAAGCTACATGCCGCCGGCCGATATTCCGGTGCAGCCGCCGGTCTACAAGTAAGCAGTTCTTATCCAAGCTATTGAAAAGCCGCTCGGTTTCATCCGGGCGGCTTTTCCTTTTCATCTCCGCCGTTAAGCAATTCCTCGTGGTTTTAAAGCTTCATTAACCATGAATTCCCTATGGTTAATGGAATGAGAATGGCGGCTTTTCCGCAAAGCGCCTCGCTTGAGGGGCCGAGGCGGGGCGCAGAAGCCAGCCGGTTCGACGCGCGGGCGTCTGCCCGAGGATGGAAGGCGAGGGGTAATGATCCGTTTTGACGCTTTGGCGCTGGCCGCAGCGATGGCAGGCGTATCGGCGGGCATTGCCTTTGCCGCCGATACAACACCGCCGGAAATCAAGATGCCGGAGGTCAGCGTCACGGATGCCAAGGGATGGTATGTGCGCGGCGATGTCGGCTATGCCGTCAATGCCAGCCGCAACGATACGAAATTCCGCGCCTATGACCCCGCAAGCGGCGATTACAGTTCAAGCAGCTTTGATTCGACCCGCTTCGGCGGCGATTTTTCCGGCGGCCTCGGTGTCGGCTATCAGTTCAACGATCTGGTTCGTGCCGATGTCACCGGCGATTTCTTCAGCGGTGATTTCGATGGCCGTATCTCGAGCGGTTCGCCTTGCTCCGGCGGAGCGGGCGGCACGGCTTGCTCCACGAAGGCGCATTCCTCCTTCAGAGCGGGCAGCCTGATGGTCAACGGCTATGTCGATCTCGGCACGCTTGCGGGCTTCACGCCCTATGTCGGCGCCGGTCTCGGCGCCACGCGGGTTTCCTGGAGCAGCGTCAGTGCCCTCGGTTCCTGCGTCGATGCCGCATCGGGCTGCGCCGGTGCTGCCTCGGTCAGCGCGCGCTATCCCGGCGACAGCGACTGGCGCATGACCTATGCCCTGATGGCGGGTGTCGCCTATGAGGTTGCACCGAACATCAAGATCGATCTCGGCTACCGCTTTTCCCATGTCGCGGGTGGCGACATGTTCGGCTATTCGGCCGCGGATTCGGCTGCAGCCGGTACCGCGGGCCGCGATGGTGCACTTTCGCGGCACGAAATTCGCGTCGGTCTGCGGATCACCACCTGGTAAGGCCAGACGCCTTAAGTCTTTTCGCTTTTCTTCGAATCGCGAAAAAACTCTATCCTTTTGTTTTTGCGCAATTCCGGACGGAAAACCGCTTCGCACTTTTCCTGGAACCGCTCTAAGGCGTCGTCAGCACATAGGCGATACGCCGGAAGAAATCCAAGGTCCGGAAGATGTGAGCGGGTATGCGCCGCAACGCGGACGATTTGGCGGCGCGATAATCCCGGCGCCAGCCGATCATGGTCGTTCTTTGCAGCTGGCTGAAACCGGCAATATTCGTGCGTGTGCTGACGATGGATATCCGCATGTCCCAGCCGCGCTCCACGGCCACATCCCAAGGCAGCGACATGACGGCCAGCGATTTCACGATCTTTTCGGCACCGCCGCGCGTGACGAGATAGCAGGCAGTGGAGCCCTGCGGGCCGAAGAGGCAGCGGCCGACGATATCGCCCTTCCTGCTGCGCGTCATGGGGCGAAAGCCGTTCCAGCGGTGATTGACGAGCTTGATCAGGTCCGCAGTCGGGGCGGCTTCCTTCGCCGCCATGGCGCGTGCGAGGAAATCGATATCCAAGGCGACATCGTCTTCAATGATGACGGCCATCTCGTCGCCGCTGGCCAAAAAACGGTTCAGCGCCGTCAGATGGCTGCGGTAGCAGCCGTATTCGCCGGGCAGGATAGTGCGGCCGTGCCTGCGCCGGAAGCGATCGTGATCCACGTCGATCCACCGGTCGCGCGGAACGAGGGTGCCGTCTATGCCGTCGACGCGCTCGAATCGGAAGCCGAACTCATCGCTCTGCCTCTGGATCTCGGCCAGCCGTTCCGCTGCTCGGTCGATATTGATAAGATAGACCGGCATGGTCTGTGCGGGTGTGAAAGAGATTTCGGCGAGTGCAGTTGGAGGCATCGAGCACACTTGTAATTTCCATCGGCGCATCAGCGGGCGCCAGGCCTTATATGTTTACGCATCGACACGGAAACCAGCTTTTATGGGGCTATTTTGGTTTAGTTGCATTGCGCGTGCCTTGCATCCCATCAAAATTTCCGCACGAGTTCGTGATGGAGTGCTGCCCATGTATTTTCCTGTTGCGCTCGCGGGCAGCTTCCAATATATCCGGCGGCGGGACACTCCTCCCCAACGAGGAGCTTTCTATCTGAGAGGATAGCATCATGACTAAGCTCGCCAAGCCGGACATCCGTCCGAATAATACCCATTTCTCTTCTGGTCCATGCTCGAAGCGCCCCGGTTGGACGCTTAACGCTCTTTCCGATGCGGCTCTTGGCCGTTCGCACCGCGCGAAGGTCGGCAAGGCAAAGCTGAAGCAGGCCATCGATCTTACCCGCGAAATTCTGGAAGTTCCGGCGGACTACCGCATCGGCATCGTTCCGGCTTCCGATACCGGCGCCGTCGAAATGGCGCTATGGTCGCTGCTCGGCGAACGCGGTGTCGATATGCTCGCCTGGGAAAGCTTCGGTGCCGGCTGGGTGACCGACGTCGTCAAGCAGCTGAAGCTCAAGGATGTCCGCAAGCTCGAAGCCGCCTATGGCGAGCTGCCCGATCTTTCCGCCGTCGATTTCGACCGCGACGTGGTCTTCACCTGGAATGGCACCACCTCGGGCGTGCGCGTTCCGAACGGCGATTTCATCCCGGCCGACCGCAAGGGCCTGACGATCTGCGACGCCACCTCGGCCGCCTTCGCTCAGAACCTCGATTTTGCCAAACTCGACGTCGTCACCTTCTCCTGGCAGAAGGTCCTGGGCGGTGAGGGCGCGCATGGCGTCATCATCCTGTCACCCCGCGCCGTCGAGCGCCTGACGACCTATCAGCCGGCCTGGCCGCTGCCGAAGATCTTCCGCATGACTAGCGGCGGCAAGCTGATCGAAGGCATCTTCACCGGCGAGACGATCAACACGCCGTCGATGCTCTGCGTCGAAGACTATATCGACGCGCTACTCTGGGCGAAGGATCTCGGCGGTCTCAAGGCGCTGATCGGCCGCGCCGATGCCAACGCCAAGGTCATCCACGACTTCGTTGCCGCCAACGGCTGGATCGCCAATCTTGCCGTCAAGGCCGAGACGGAATCCAACACCTCCGTCTGCCTGAAGATCGTCGACAAGGATGTCGTCGCTCTCGATGCCGACGGTCAGGCGAATTTCGCCAAGGGCTTGGTAGCGCTGCTTGAGAAGGAAGGCGTCGCCTATGACGTCGGTCACTACCGCGACGCTCCATCGGGCCTGCGTATCTGGGCCGGTGCGACGATCGAAGCTTCCGACATGCAGAAGCTGATGCCCTGGCTCGCCTGGGCTTTTGAAACGCAGAAGGCGACGCTCTCCCAGGCTGCTGTCTGAGGTTTGAAGCGTTTACGGCTCCGCCAACGGGCGGAGCCCGGCATTCCGAATTTATTCTTAGCTGATCTTTTCAGGAGGCCTCCATGGCACCTCGCGTTCTCGTGTCCGACGAATTGTCGGAAACCGCCGTCCAAATCTTCCGTGACCGCGGCGTCGAAGTCGATTTCCAGCCGCAGCTTGGCAAGGACAAGGACAAACTGTTCGAAATCATCGGCCGGTATGACGGCCTTGCCATCCGTTCCGCCACCAAGGTGACGGAGAAGATCATCGAAGCGGCCAAGAATCTCAAGGTCGTCGGCCGGGCCGGCATCGGCGTCGACAATGTCGACATCCCGGCTGCCTCGCGCCGCGGTATCATCGTCATGAACACGCCGTTCGGCAATTCGATCACCACGGCCGAGCATGCTATCGCCCTGATGTTCGCGGTTGCCCGCCAGCTTCCGGCTGCCGACAGCTCGACACAGGCCGGCAAATGGGAAAAGTCGAAATTCATGGGGGTCGAAATCACCGGCAAGACGCTCGGCGTCATCGGCGCCGGCAATATCGGCTCCATCGTGATCGCCCGTGCTCTCGGCCTGAAGATGCATGTCGCTGCCTACGACCCGTTCCTGTCGAAGGAGCGTGCCGAGGAAATGGGTGTGACCAAGGTCGAGCTCGACGAGCTTTTCGCCCGCGCCGATTTCATCACGCTGCATGTGCCGCTGACCGATAAGACCCGCAATATCATCGACGCCAGCGCCATCGCCAAGATGAAGGAAGGTGTGCGCATCATCAACTGCGCCCGCGGTGGTCTCGTCGATGAGGCAGCCCTTGCCGCCGCCATCAAGTCTGGCCACGTTGCCGGTGCCGCCTTCGACGTCTTCGAGGTCGAGCCGGCCAAGGAAAGCCCGCTCTTCGGCCTGCCGAATGTCGTCTGCACGCCGCATCTCGGCGCCTCGACGACGGAAGCCCAGGAGAATGTCGCTCTCCAGGTCGCCGAGCAAATGTCGGACTACCTCATGAAGGGCGCCGTCTCCAACGCCATCAACATGCCCTCGATCACCGCTGAAGAAGCGCCGATCCTGAAGCCGTTCATCAAGCTTGCCGATGTTCTCGGCGCTTTCGTCGGCCAGGTCACGGACGATCCGATCAAGGAAATCGAGATTCTCTACGACGGCGTGACGGCCGGCATGAATACGAAGGCTCTGACGAGCGCGCTGCTCGCCGGTCTGATCCGCAATCAGGTTGCCGACGTCAACATGGTTTCGGCACCGATCATGATCAAGGAAAAGGGCATCGTGCTTGCCGAAGTCAAGCGCGACAAGACCGGCGTCTATGACGGCTACATCAAGCTGACCGTCACGACGGACAGCATGACACGCTCCGTTGCCGGCACCGTCTTCTCGGACGGCAAGCCGCGCTTCATCCAGATCAAGGGCATCAACCTCGACGCCGATGTCGGCAACCATATGGTCTATATCGCCAATACCGACGTTCCCGGCATGATCGGCTTCATCGGCACGACGCTCGGCTCTGCCGGCGTCAACATCGCCAACTTCCAGCTCGGCCGCGACAAGCAGGGCGGAGATGCCATCGCGCTTCTCTATGTCGACGGTGCGATCAGCGACGATGTGCTTGCCAAGCTGACGGCACATCAGGCGATCCGTCAGGCAAAGCCGCTGGTGTTCAACGTCGACTAGAGCCGGATGATTTTAGGTCTGTTCGACCTAAAATCTGAATCCGCGCGAGAAATAAAGAAGTGGAGCATGATGCCGTCCGAAAACCGGTCACACTTTTCGGCATCATGCTCTGAGCCTGTCCGCCCTGATGCAGGGCGGCAGCCATAGAGTTTGCTCCTCCCAAGAGCCAATCCGAAAGCCCGACGCGACGCGAGTTGCGCCGGGCTTTCTTCGTGGTTGTGAGGGTTGTGGATAAGCCCGGTCCGCAGACTATCGGGGGCAACGAAACGCGCCTATCTCTATGTCATGGAGGCTTTGCGGAAGAACATTCTCGGGGAAGGGATGGGCACGCCGATCGAATGGCTAGCGAAGCCGGTCTCGGTGGCGATCGTGCTCTTTGCGCGGGCCATCACCGCCGTTCGCGCCAGCTGGCCCGAGAGCGGCATGCAAACCCGCCGCTGCGTCTACTTCGCCAACCATTCCAGCCATGGTGATTTCATCCTGATCTGGACCGTTCTGCCGCCTCGATTGCGCCGGCGCCTGCGCCCGGTGGCGGGCGCGGATTATTGGCTGAAATCGACGCTGAACAGCTTCATCGGCCGGGATGTTTTCAACGCCGTGCTGATCGAGCGGGATCGCGAAGCGCGCAAGGCAGATCCGGTTACGCAGATGACGCAGGCGCTCGACGCCGGCTCGTCGCTGATCCTGTTTCCGGAAGGCACCCGCAATCTGACCGAACAGATACTGCAGCCTTTCAAGAGCGGGCTTTTCCACCTTGCGCAGGCGCGCCCTGATATCGATCTCGTCCCCGTCTGGATCGACAATCTCAATCGCGTCATGCCCAAGGGCGAGTTCGTACCTATTCCATTGATTTGCACCGTCAGCTTCGGCGAGCCGCTGCATATCGGTGAGGCAGAGGAGAAGGCGGAGTTTTTGGCGAGAGCCGAAGCGGCACTCCTGGCGCTTGCGCCGAAACGGGCGGGAGATTGAGCATGGAGGCAGCAAGCGCCGATCTCATTCATCTTGTTCTCGGCATTTTCGGCGTCCTGATCGTCGCCTCGATCATCGGCTATGTGCTGGAACGGCGGCTGTCGCCCGACGGATCGAACGCGGCGATCGAAAACCTGAATGCGCGCATCAAGGCCTGGTGGGTGATGGTGGTGCTGATCGGCATCGCCTTCATTGCCGGCCGTGCCGGCGTCATTCTGCTTTTCGCTTTCTGTTCCTTTGCGGCGCTGCGCGAATTCGTGACGCTGATCAATACGAAGCGGGCAGACCATTGGGCGCTTGCCGCTGCCTTCTTCGTGGCCTTGCCGGTGCAATATTACCTGCTTTGGGCGGAGCAGTACGGCATCTATTCGATCTTCATTCCCGTCTACGCCTTCCTCTTCATGCCGATCATCGCGGTGCTGCGTGGCGACACAGAACGCTTTCTGGTACGGATCGCCGAGGTGCAATGGGCACTGATGATCTGCGTCTTCTGCGCCTCGCATGTGCCGGCGCTGCTGACGCTGCATATTCCCGGCTACGAGGGCCGCAATGTGCTGCTGATCGCCTTCCTGGTGATCGTCGTGCAGCTCAGCGACGTGCTGCAATATGTTTGGGGCAAGCTCTTCGGCAAAACGAAGATCGCGCCACGGCTGTCGCCGTCGAAGACGGTGGAGGGTTTCGTCGGCGGCGTCATCAGCGCCTCGCTGATCGGGGCGGCACTCTGGTGGGTGACGCCGTTCACGCCGCTGGAGGCCGGGCTTCTCGCCTTCGTCATTACGCTCATGGGCTTTTTCGGCGGGCTTGTGATGTCGGCGATCAAGCGGGATCGCGGCGTCAAGGATTGGGGGCATCTGATCGAGGGGCATGGCGGGCTGATCGACCGGCTGGATTCGGTCGTGTTCTCCGCGCCGATCTTCTTCCATCTCGTGCGCTACTGGTGGTCGCTGACATGACAGGAAAGCTGAAAGCGCTTGCCGGCAGCAGCATCGTGCATGTGCTTTTCGCCTTCCTTGCCATGGGTGGCTGGGCCGTTTTCGCCAATCGCATGCATCCGATGCCGAGGCCACTGATCGCGGGCTTCGTGCAGGGCGTGCTTTCCGGCTGCCTGACGCTGTTCCTGAAATCTGTGGTCGAAGCTTTGTCGCGGCGGTTCGGCGGCTTCACACGTCTTTGGGCGCCGCCGCTGATCGCCTGCCTGGGTTCGGCAACGATCCTGGTCGTCATCCATGCGCTGAGCGGCACGCCCGAAATCCTGAAGACCATTGCCGTGCCGCTGCTGGTCTCCTCCAGCTATGCGGCGATCTATAATTACTCGATATCGGGCGGGAGGTTGCGAAACCATGAGAGGTGAGGGGCCATGACAGGCAAGGGCCAGGCAGACAAAAGAGCCGGCGACAGGCGGCCGCTGGCGAGCCGCAACACGCGATGGGCGCAGACGCTGGCGCGGCGCATGACCGCGCTTTCGGTGACGCCGAACCAGATATCGCAGGCAAGCATGCTCATGGCGGCTTTGGCGGGGGTGTCGTTCTGGCTTTTCGGTGCCGCCGGCAGTTTGGGGATGCGCGCCGTCTTGCTGATCCTGGCGGCATTGTTCTGCCAGCTGCGTCTGCTCTGCAATCTGCTCGACGGCATGGTGGCCGTCGAGGGCGGGAAGGGCGAGGCCGACGGGCCGTTCTGGAACGAGTTTCCGGACCGCGTCGCCGATATCCTCATCTTTGCCGGCATTGGCTATGGCATCGCAATGCCGGGCCTCGGATGGGCCGCTGCCGCCCTTGCGGTGCTGACGGCCTATGTCCGCGAACTTGGACGCGCGACCGGCAATCCGAGCGATTTCGGCGGCCCGATGGCGAAGCAGCATCGCATGGCCGTTGCTACGGGGGCGGCACTCCTCTCCATTATCGAAGCTTTTTGGAGTGGCGGCGTATGGGTTTTGACCCTTGCGCTCTGGATCGTCGCCATCGGATCGGCGGTCACCGTATTGCGGCGCAGCCGCAATCTGATCGGGCATTTGCAGGCAAAGGGGTGATCGGCACTTTTGCCGACCCCTTGCGCCGGCTGGCGATCCTTTCTATATCCCTCCAGAATTAGGCAGGCTGCGGAGAATGCGGCCCATTGCCCGCATGAAAATTCGCCGTTTTTGCATGGCATCCGGCGGTAAGCAGCATGATCCCGAGAAGTGTGCAGCGGTTTTGGATCAGATCATGCGAAATCAAATCGTGAGAGCGTGACGACAGGAACGTCATCCCGCTCGGCAGCATCGAAGATCGTTCAAGACTGGCGGCAACGACCGTGAATACACTGGATTTTGACAAGAGGCCGGAAGATACCCGTGTCGTCGTCGCCATGTCGGGCGGTGTCGACAGCTCCGTCGTTGCCGGCATTTTGAAGCGGCAGGGCTATGATGTGCTCGGCATCACGCTGCAGCTCTATGACCATGGCGCGGCCGTGCATCGCGCTGGTTCCTGCTGCGCCGGCCAGGATATCGACGATGCACGCCGTGTCTGCGAGACGCTCGGTATCCCGCATTATGTGCTCGACTATGAAAAGCGCTTCCGCGAGACAGTGATCAATCCCTTCGCCGAGAGCTATGTCGCCGGCGAAACGCCGATCCCCTGCGTTGCCTGCAACCAGACCGTCAAGTTCGCCGATCTCTTGGCGACGGCCAAGGAACTCGGCGCCGATGCGCTGGCGACCGGCCATTATATCCGCTCGCGCCCGAACCCATCGCCGGAGCATCCGCATCGCCGCGCGCTCTATCGCCCGGCCGATGCCGATCGCGACCAGAGCTATTTCCTCTTTGCAACGACGCAGGAGCAGATCGACTATCTGCGCTTTCCGCTCGGTGGCATGCCGAAATCGGAAACGCGCGCGCTCGCCGAAGAGATGGGTCTTGTCGTTGCCAAGAAGGCCGACAGCCAGGACATCTGTTTCGTGCCGCAGGGCAAATATTCCGACGTGATCGCCAAGCTGAAGCCGAATGCGGCGCTTGCCGGCGAGATTGTCCATCTCGACGGCCGCGTGCTCGGCCAGCACGAGGGCATCCTGCATTATACGATCGGCCAGCGTCGCGGCATCGGCATTGCCACTGGCGAGCCGCTCTATGTCGTCTATCTCGACGCCCGCTCGCGCCGCGTCATCGTCGGCCCGAAGGAGGCGCTGGAAACGCATCGCGTCTATCTGCGGGATGTGAACTGGCTGGGCGACGAGCCGCTCGCGCAGGCCGCTTCCGGCGAGGGCTTTGCCTGCTTCGCCAAGGTGCGCTCCACCCGCGCGCCGTCGCCTGCCGTGCTGCATGCCGATGCCAGCGGCATCTATGTCGATCTTTCGGTCGGCGAGGCCGGCGTGGCGCCGGGCCAGGCCTGTGCACTCTATTCGGCACCCGGCGATGACGCACGCGTCTATGGCGGCGGCTTCATCGAACGCTCGGAGCGCGAGCCGATGGCGGAAGCTTCCCTGAAGGCGCTGCTGGCAAGCCCGGTGGCCGCCTGAGGGCAGTGGGGATCGGCGGCGAGAGAAAGCACTGATTTTTCCAAATCATCCGCTTGACACCAAGCCGAACCGCACCTTATAAGCCGCTCAACCGACGGGCCAGCGCTTTCGAGCGGCGGTTCGTTTGACCTTTGCATTTGATGTTCAACATCAAATGTCGCGTGGCGGAGTAGCTCAGTAGGTCAGAGCAGAGGAATCATAATCCTTGTGTCGGGGGTTCAAATCCCTCCTCCGCTACCAAAATTCTCAATAAAAACAAATAGTTACATTGATTGTGGCCGGACGAGACTTTGTAGCTGGACGCGACTTTCCGGAATTTTGACACGGACTTCCGGAATTTTAATTTGTAGTTCTTCGAACTGTTCGCCTTCAGAACTACCTTAATGCCCCACGCCGCAATCATGGTGCTTCTGTGATATGCTCGTAAAACAGGTGCCCCTTCATCGTTAGTTGTTTGTAGGGGGAAACTTGTTCATACGCTCCACCTTCAAGAGCGAAACTTTCTACAGGTCGCGTTTCGATAAGGCCCATATTTTCCAAATCGGCGGCGATCAACATGTTTACATCAACTTGATGCTGATCATGGTAGGTGCCGTCGAATATTGAATGCTGTGGGTTCATTTGTCCGGTCGGATCTGGCGAATACTCAACGTCCATATACCAGAGAGAAGACACCTCGATGGACGGACGACCCAGCACTTTCCCTAATTCGACCATGTGCTGCAGCATGCGCAGGTGACCCTCAGTCACTCTATCGAGCAACGAGAACACCATAACCGACATGTCGAACGAGTAACGTCGTTCGAAAATTCCCCGCACGGTGATCGCACGCAGCGCCTCGAGCTTGCGTTCACCAATTGAGCGAGCTGCCGCTTCGAATGCTATTGTCAGCAACGGTCGGGTTTCAGGTCTTTGCAATGCCTCGTGCCAATCGACCACTGCTTCAGCCTCAAGGCGCGCCAGGTCTTCCGCGATACTTTCGACGTATTGTTTCAGAAGGTGGTACCCTGGGTCTTTCCAAACTTGATCAAGCAGTAGCTGGGACATGTTTCCGAGCACAGGAATGCTTCCAAAAAGAGCCATCGCAAGCTTGCGAACCGGTTCTGCGGGGGATGACGGGACCTTCGGCGGCGTCTTCATTGAGTTCAGTGTCCTAACGGCGCAGATCCGGACGAGGTCCAATGTGTCAGGAAGGGAATCGCCACATCGTCCATATTCGGAATCCCTGTGACGACAATACCCGTACCGGGCCGCGGCGAGAGCATTTGAGCGCCAAAGTGCCGCGCGACCAGTGCTTTTAGGACATAGGCCAGGAAGTCCAACAGGTCGTCCGTGGCGGGGATCAGCTGACCCATGAAACGTTTAAACGCATTTTCAGGGTCTCGTTCGTCCATAACTTCGAGGATATGTGACGAGACCACCAGATCGGACAAATAGTAGTGGCTATTCGTCAAAGAGGGGGACACATACCAAGCCCAATCCTCGTCGTCGGGGACCTCGTGGAAAGCAGCGTCAAGTTCAGCCGTTGTCGGATAGTGGTAAGCAACGCTATTTCTAAGACGATGCACTACATTGTTTTTGCCAAAAAAATCTTTCAGTCGCTGATGTGCCTCATGCCCCTCCCGCTCAATTTCGGCGCTAAGGGATTTCCCAATCAGAAGCTGATTGTCGGAACGCCTAATCATCTCCCAGGTTTCAGCCATAGAGCCTACGAGAAATCGCAAGATCATTTGAGTTTGAGCGCCGCTAAGGACGTTTTCCACTTCTACCTTTGACTCAAAATTCGTCGAGAAAATAAGCAAGCGGCGGAGTACGTTTATCTGGTTAATGGCGTAGCTCGACAACAATAGAAGACTTCGCTCCACAGAAGAAACAGATTCCAACTGCGACTTTGAGATTGCGAGCCGGAATATTTCGGTCTGATATCCATTTTTCACCATATCGCGTCCGCCTGTTCTGAGAGGGGTTAACCGGGTGTTGGAAGTATTTGAAAGGAGCAGACCGCTGGGTTTCCGTGAGTTCGCTCGAGCATTATTGCGAGGGCTAGCTGAGCTGCTCCCATTGGTCGGCATCAATGAACCCGTCAGGCTTAATGAAGTGAATGGGCCTCGCCCTTATGATTTCGAGGCCCGAAATAGATTCCCCTTCGATCCCACTCGGATTTGGCCCTTGAATTATCACGCCAGCCGGCATCCAGGAGCGGATGGTCAGGCTCTCCACAATTGCGAGAACCGGCCCTCCACTTATGCCACCAAAGTCAAAATTTTCGGGCATGCTCTCATCCCCAAGCTGCTGAAGCAGGTGTTCCCGTTCGATCAGGATCGAAAGCGAGCGCTCATGGGAGTTGTTGGCAATACCACCCATCGTCACGCAGCCAAAGCTGATTTCTTTGGGCGCGAGCCGTTTCCGGCCTTTGCCGGGAAAATCGCAATATGTGACACCTCTATCTTTCTCTGCCATGGGGGGCGGCCATCTGGGATGATAATATCCCTTTAGAATCTCTCGGCCTGTTTGCTGGATCTCTTCGGGCGTGAACCAAAGCGTTGCGATATCTACTCCCTCGTGGGCATCGATGAGTCGATCGCCAATGTGAAATGGAACGGGAGTCCCATATTTGCTACCGATCATGCACTGAACGAACATCCCCGACTTAGTATCTTCTAGACACTCCGTTACCACATGTGCGGCGGTGACAGCAAAAATCCGTTCGCCTGTGTCGAGAAAAAAGGCGGAGCCCTGTTTGACCTGCTCGTCGCCGTTGGGATTCCGAAGTATCCAGAATAGCGGGCTCGTATATGAGGCGACTATTTCGAGTTCCGCTTTTCCTAAGCCGTTAACGATGACGGCGATTGCCTCGTGGATTTTTTCTTCACTCGGTTCAGACGCATATTCAATCATCTGGAGCATCTCGTTCGCGATGGCCAAGCTTGGCACGCATTTGCGAGAGCGTCGAGTGCAGTTTTGTAGGGATTTCACCGCAGCGGCCGCCCGGTTTAGGGCGGCCGGAGTGCTTATCAAATCAAGCTGATTCCGGCTCTTTCGTCTCGCTTTCGCCGGCAGGCACCATCCGCGAAGTATCGACCGCGGCCGGTGGGGCGAGCGCCTGCAATTGGTTCCGCGCGGCGGCCAATTCGGCAGTAAGGTTAAGTACGATCATCTCGAAGGTTCCGTGATGCTCTGCCCAACAAAATGCGCTGGCTTAACGGCACCGAAAAATTCCCTGCTGCCTCTCCGAACGATTATCGGAACCAAGAGCCAATCCCCGCGTAAGGATATGACCAGCTTCGTTCCGTCTTCCGTGAGAGAACGAGGCACCTTTTGAGCGGCGCGAACGCCCGGGCGGGGAGTGTGCTGCTTTCCATGACGACACCAAGAGTCACTTCGGAAGGAGTTCCTGATGTCGAACTACAAGCTTCTCGTTATGTTCTGTCTGTCCGCCGGCCTGCTCGTCTGCATGATCGTGGTTGGCCTGCTTTCGCTGCATCAGTGAAAGCATCCGGCTTGTGGTAGGCGAAGCCTGTATGCGCGGTGGCGGATGATGTTCCGCACCGCTTGCTCCCGTCGCTGCCGGCCATCAATCGGCCGGCCGAATTTGCCCCCCCGCTCTCTCAAGCGGTTCCACGTTGCATGGCGTCGCGGAATCGCTCCGGCTTTTGCCTGGACGGAATTCCGGACGGAAGGCCGCCGTGCGGTCTTTGTGGAATTGCTTAAAGAAACAGATCTGCACTTTCCATCAGGCGACCTGATGGTGAAGAGGCGGCAGAAGGTCCTTGCCGAAGCCGAGGCGTGTCGTGAAGGCGTGCAGTTCGGCGAGGGTGCCGTGGCGCAGGAAAAAGTGATCCGCCGAGAGGTCGAGCGGCCGGCGGCGGCCGAAGGGCAGGCTGGAAAAGGCGATCTTCATGCCATCCGCAGCGAGCGCCACCTTCTTTTCCGGGCTTAATGCGTCATCCGCGGCTGCAACGCGCGTGTAGTTCCCGATGAATTTCGGGATGATGGCGCTGCGGAAGATCAGAATGCCGGTCTGCAAGGGCTGCGGCGTTCCAGAACCGTTCGGCGCGATGATGTCGGCTTCCGGATGGGCTTCGATCTGGCGTTCGATGATGTCCTTGCCGTGAAACAGCGTGCCCTGTTCGACAAGCACTGTGTAGAGATCGCCATTGGCAAAGCCATAGCCGAGGCCGAGCAGAAGCGCCCGCGACCAGCCGCTGAGGGCGCTGTGTCCCTGGACGGCATGTCCGTAGTTGCGCTTCAGGCTGACCCAGCTGATGCGGGGATCGTCCGGCATTTTCGGACGCAGCGGTGAAGCCGAATCGACGACGAGGATGTTGCTGGGCGACATGAAGGAGCGAACGCAATGATACCAGATATCGAAGCATTCGGCCGAGCGGACGAAATCGTCGCCCAGTACCCTGTAGTCGCGGGCCTTGTCGTCGGCGTACCAGCCGGTCACGATGCTGTAGGTCATGTCGTCGCCTTTCGCCCAGTGCTCAAAGCCGCTTCTGCAATGCAACCATCTTGAAGTGCCAGTCGTTGATGCCGCCGCGATTGTTGCGGTGGACATAGACGTTCTGGATCTGCGAGGCGACCATGCTCAAATAATCCGGATGAGCGAACGGGATCTCGAGCTTGCCGGTTTTCAGGAAGGTTTCGAAGACTTCCGCGCTCTTCCTGCAGGGCGGCAAGGAGCTTTCGAAAGGCGGCTGCCAGTGAAAATCCTCGATGACGTAGAAGCCGCCCGGCTCGACCTTGTCGAAGAGCTTGAGAAAGGCGAGTTGCTGATGGAACGAGGCGTGCGAACCGTCGTCGATGAGCAGCTTCAGGGTGGGAAGAGCAGTGCTCAGGCGATCGAGATCGGCGATGCTGCCGAGATCGCCACGGTGAAACTCGAAGCGGTCCAGCCGGATATGCGAGAAGTCGGAGAGATCGAAGCCATAGAGCTTGGCGCGGGGAAAATAGTCGAGCCACATGCGGATCGACGGCACATCGCTGCCGACGCGATCGACGGAGGCTCCCGCTTCCACGCCGCCTCGCTCCAGGCCGATTTCCAGCATCGAAAAGTCCTGGTTGCGGAACTGTTCGAAGAGAAACGAGTAAAGGGTCGCATAATTATGGGCGTGGCCGATCTGCGTTCCCTTGTCGGTCTTGTAGTAATCGGCAAGCTCTACGAGTTCAGGCATGGAAATCCCTTCCAAAGAAAGCCGGCATCAGGCGCAGCCAAGCGTCCGGCGGACGCTGCTTTCTTCAGCCGTGTGGCTGCTGCCGTAAATTTCGCGCAACTCCATCTGCTGCGACAGCATTTCGTAAAGCGCCGTCGTCACGGCGACGAGCGACGCGTCGTCGAGCGCGAAGACCTCATGGAGATCGTATTTCTCCATGAGCTTCAGGGCGGTTCGGAAGCAATCCTGCTGCGCCTCGACGGCCGCCAGCGTTTCGGGCGAGCGGTTGTCGCTCGCAAAGACCGGGACGGCGAAGTCCTGAATGAGGCGAACATCCTCGACCATGCCATGCGTCGCGTAATTGCACATTTCCAGCATGGTGTTCTGGACGACCGTTTGTTCCGCCGGAATGAGGGTATGGAACCGGCAGGTCTGCGGCGTCGCGGCCATTGCTTCGTAGGCCGGCGCAGTCGGCAGCTTGTGAAGGAAGAATACCGGGACCTGGCTGAGACCGATGGTGGCCGCGAAATTGGCGAGCGACCAGCCGGTGCCGCAGAGATCGACGATGAGGGCATCATCCGAGATCAGCTGCCTTGCGTAGCTTGTGTAGCTGGGCGACGGCTGCATCTTGGCGAGGCGGCTGGTGTAGAAATAGGTTGCCCGGCATTCAAATCCGCTCCGCTGGGCAACCTTCTCGAACAGCGGCATCCAGGCGTCGCAGTCGCGGCTGGAAAAGAGGATCGAGCGCTTGCCGAGCTGGGCGGCAAGTCTTGCCAGAGCGACGCTTCCAAGCAGCATGATCGGGAAATTCAAGCTTGCCTGGACAACCTGCACGGTCCGGCTCGGGGCGTTGGCCGACCACGTCGAAAGCCTGGTCTCGCGGCAGAGTTCGGCAAGCTGGCGCAGACCGATCTGCATCAGGACATCCTCGACCGGATTGAGGCCGAAAATGCCGGTGTGGCGATTGGGAATATCGAAACGGCCGGGCATTTCGACGTCGGAATGAAGATTGTCGCCGAGATGCTCTTCGATCGAAAGATTTGCCTGCGCCTGCGGCCAGATTGCGCCGGACCGCTTGCCGTCGGAGGTCACGATCAGGCTCACCTTTTTGTCGAGGCCGGCCTTGTCGAGCAGCTTTCGGATGATCTCGTGGCCGAGATACATGTCGGAGATCAGCACGTCGCCGTGGCGCACGAGTGCCATGTTCTCGGCGATCGGGATGACCTGTTCCAGCTCGATATCGATCTCGAGCGCCTTGAGCGCCGCGGTCCGGACCGCATCGAGCTGCAGCGCCGCCGCCAGCTCATCATAGATCATGTCGAGGTTGTAGGGATGCTGGGCAACCTTCGCTTCTGCCTGTTTGCGTGCCGCGGCGAACGCCGGCAGGTCGGCGCGCTTTGCAACGATCTCGAATACCTTCAACGGTTCGATGCAACGCCGGGCGATCAGCGTATCGAAGACATCGAACGTGCGGACGGATGGAAGCGCGCGCGCGGCTTCAGGCAATGTCGGGAGAGCGGGAGCGGAGGCGGGCTTTGCCGTCGGCGCGCCGATGAGATACTCGGTGAACTGATTGGAATTCGGTGCTGTATTCACGTCGTGTTCTCTCCAGCGCCGCCGCGCTCGTGCCTTTAGTCCGAGAGGAATGGCCTCCGGCTGGTATCCGGAAGCTTCGTGCAGGCAGCAGACGGAATCCGATCCCGAATCGGATGCGCCTCATCCGAGCGGACTTCCAATCCTTATCCTGCGGCTGGCAGGCTAGGTTCGGCAGCTTGTGCCAGGCTTGAGCGGGGAGACCTTGTCGTCACATTCTTAACGCGCGGCGTGGTCATAGGCCCGATGGCGCGATCCCGGTGATATCACCCGTTTGCCGGCGCTCCGGGGCTGTGTTTCGGTTCCGGCCGAGACTTCGGCCGGCCGGAGACCTGCCTCAGGCTGAACCACTTGCCGCCAGTTGCGTTGTATCATCAAACAGTCGGCTCAAATCCATGCAACATGGCTTGCAAGAGGAAACATGCTCTGGCACCGTACCGTCATAGGGGATCGGGGTTTTCAATGAGACTGTTTTTTGTGGTGGCCGCTGCGTTGGCGGTCGCCGGGTCTGCAATGGCTGCAGACGATGCCGCGAACAATGCGTTCCGGGTCTGCAAGATGATCGACAATACCGGTCTGTTCACCGCGCCCTGCCAGGTTGCCAACAGGCGAAACGCCGTTGTGGCAACGATAGACCTGCCGCCCGCCGATGCCAGAAAGGCCTGCATGCAGATAGCCGGCGTGGCTTCCTCAAAGGGATTCCATTTTCCCGGCGGAGAATGGACCGTGCAGATCCGGTCCCCGACCAGCGGTGACAAGTCGATCGCATTTTGCAGATTGCCGAAATAGGGCAGCTCCAGGAAAAATGCGATTTTCCGCCTGGAACTCCGTAAAAACAAAGAAAATAGAGCGTTTTCGCGATTCGAAGAAAAGCGGAAAGACTCCAGCACCGTCAGGCCGATGCGTTCAATTCCTCGTCGGCGAAGGCGAACTGCAACTCCATCTGCACTGCATGCATGAAGAGCCCGGCCTGTCGGGAGATTTCGCCGTCTTCCATCCCCTGTTCGCGAAGGGCAGCGGCAAAGCCCGCCATTTCCGAACGCCAGAAGCGATTTGCCGCCTCTCCGTGAAGCTGCTGCAGGGCTGTAGCACACCGTCTGACATCACTGGTACGCCTGTCGGCCGGGAATGGTAGAAGCGACATATTCTCTCCGTCGTTGGCAGGGCGAATCGCCTGCCTCTGTTGGCAAGATCGCTGGCACTCGTTCACAAAAAGTGAATTATCTCAGAGAGATCCCGCATGCTGCGGGAAGGGAGGGTGATTTCACTGCATTACGGATATGCCTGCCTCCCGCGCGGCCCTGATCAAGGCCTCTCTTACGGCTTCCGGCCCGACGGCGCCAAGCATCGCTTCGAGGCATATCCGCACCGCAGCCACATATTCCTCGCCATTTTCCACCGGCCAATGTTCCAATAACAATTCTGCGACCTGATGCACCGAATTGACGCGACGAGTTCCGCCGGTCTCTCCCATGACCAGCGTCACGGTTGGAAATGGCCGTAAAGTGTTTCGTTTCAAAACGCATTACCTCCGAAACGTACATGCTTCGGTAACCTTGCAAAAAACGTTCCGCGTCGCGCCTTCCGCCTGAGGTCGGCCCGGCTTCGGCGCCACAGCGGCCCTCCCGAGTTCCTGAAAACGCGGCCGTCAAATCAGGACTGCCCGAATCCGGAACGCTTTGAGTTCCCGAATTGGCAGCAAATTCAACGCCGTGGGGACGACGCTTGAGTATAATGCCGAAAACCGTGATCGGTTTTCGGATGGTATCCGGCTCTAGGCCAGTACGTCGGCCTCGATGCAGGCCTCGATGAACACCGCTCTGGCTTTCTCGCAGAGAAGGGGATCGGTGTCGGCCTTAAGGCACAGGTTGAGCGCCGATTCGTATTTTGCGCCTCGAAGGGCGGGCCAGCGGGAGAGCAGATGATTGAAGGCTTCTTTCGGACTTTTGATTGCTTCCGGGATCCCGTAACCGATACGCAGGTACACGGGTTCAAGCCAGCGGATATCGCCGGCACTAAGGATCAAGTTCATTTTGATGGTGCTCCGACATTGCCATCGAAACTCCTGCCGCCGCAAAAGGTTTCGCAATGTCTGAAAAAAGCGATGCCAGTCCATTTGCGATGGGAAGCGGCCGATCATGACGGATCCCAGCCGGGCTTCATCCGGTCAACAATCAGGCTTCCTGCGATGAGGCAGGCTGCCGACCCATGCGCAAGCCCGGAATGAGAGGGCGGCCAATTCTATTGGATCACCGGGCTTTCGATCGGAACGCCGGCCTCCATCGCTGCCGCGAGAAAACTGTCCCGTGCCTCCGGCGGTTGCCCCTGGCCTCTTTCGACATCGGCGCAGATCTGCAGGGCCATCATGAATGCCCTGCCTTCGGCCACCGGCCAGGCATTCAGCAGCATGTCCAACGCTTCTTCCGTGTTGGCGACCGTGTAGACTCTCCCGGTACGCTTGCAGATGACCATGATGGGACAATTCCAGTCTTTATTATTCATGGTACGAGGCTCCGATCCGACGCCGCCGAAATTAACGCTGCGGTGCGCAAAATCTCAAGTTAATTTCGAGACGACATCTGGAGCAGCTCGGAAGTCTTTCAATCGTCAGGAAAATCAATTCGAACTGCAAGCTGATCAACTTTCGAGTCATAACTTTCAACACCGTGTTTTCATGGATAATCATTGCGCGGAGATTACTTGCGCCGAAGCATGAGATCATAAAAGGCTTGGTGCGCCGCGCGACCGACGGGAGAAAATGATGGGAAGCTTTGCGGAGATCAGGGAGCGCGCCGAGAAACGCAAGGGGGGCGCCGACGGATTGAAGACGCTGATGCCGAGGATGCCGGATCATGAGGCCTTGCATGCGCTGCCGGATGACCGGATCCTGTCGGGAATGACGCGCTACATCTTCTATGCTGGCTTCGTGCGCAACGTCATCGATTCCAAATGGCAAGGTTTCGAGGCCGCCTTTTCAGGATTCGATCCCGCCTTCCTCAATCTCGCGCCGGACGATTATTGGCATGATCTGACCTCCGATGTGCGGGTCATCCGCAATGGCGCCAAGATCATGTCGGTCCGGGCCAATGCGCAGTTCATCCGCAGGCTCGCTGACGAACACGGGAGCGCCGGCCGCTTTTTCGCCGATTGGCCGCTTACGGATCAGATCGGCCTGCTGGCCGTTCTGGACAAGCAGGCGAGCCGGCTGGGCGGCATGACCGGGCAATATCTTCTACGGGCGATCGGCCGCGACAGCTTCGTCATGAGTCATGACGTCCTCGTCTGCCTGAGGCTGGCCGGTGTGCCGATTTCGGAAAACAAGCCGACCAAGAAGGACTTGCGGCTGATCCAGGATCAGTTCAATGCCTGGCATGATGAGACAGGCCTGCCGCTCACCTATCTCTCGCGCATCTGCGCCTTCTCCGTCGGAATGCCGGGGGAAGAGCCAAGGGAAGGGAACGAGCCCTGATTGATCTGGTTCCTCGAATGATGTTGGATCGCGTCCGACACAGGGAGAAACAGAATGACGACCGACAGGAGACCCTTGGCCATCAGCGCGCCGGAGCCGCGCTCGCTCGAGCTTATCTTCACCAAGGATGCACTTTCACTCCTTCATTCGAAATATCGCATTGTCGAGGCTGATCCGAATAATATCGCCGGGCTGAGCGACGAGGTGCTCGGCGAGGCGCGCTACATCATCGGCCAGCCACCCTTGTCGAAGGAAGTGCTCGACCGCATGCCGCAGCTCCGCTGCATCCTGAATGTCGAGAGTAATCTCATCAACAACATGCCCTATGAAGTGCTCTTCGAGCGCGGCATTCATGTCGTCACCACGGGTCTGGTCTTTGCCGAGCCGGTCGCCGAGATCGGCCTCGGATTCGCCCTGAGCCTGGCCCGTCAGATTGCCGATGCCGATCGGGACTTTCGCGAGGGCAGGGAGCTTTGGGGCGGCGATGGCAATACCAGCGCCCGGCTGATTTCCGGCAGCGATATCGGCATTGTCGGTTTCGGCGATCTCGGCAAGGCGCTGAACCGGGTTCTCAGCGGCTTCCGCGCAAATATCAAGGTGTTCGATCCGTGGATGCCGCCTTCGATCCTCAGGGAGCACGGCGTGCAGCCTGCCGGATTGGACGAAGTGCTGTCAGGCAGCGATTTCGTTTTCGTGGTCGCGTCCGTTACAAGCGAGAACAAGGGCTTTCTCGGCACCGAAGCCTTCGCCAGGATGCGCAGGGGAGCAGCTTTCATATTGCTCAGCCGTGCCGACGTCGTCGATTTCGACGCGCTGATGGCGGCGGTCGCTTCCGGCCATATCGTCGCGGCGAGCGACGTCTATCCGGAGGAGCCGCTTGGCCTTGCTCATCCCGTTCGCAAACTCAAAGGGTTCCTTCGCTCCGCCCATCGCGCCGGTGCGCTCGACAGCGCCTTCAAGAAGATGGGTGAGATGGTATTGGAAGATATGGATCTGATGGATCGGGGCCTGCCGCCGATGCGCTGCAAGCGCGCAGAGCGGGAGACGGTATCGCGCATGCGTTCGAAGCCGGTGACACGGAACTGATCATGGTTCTCCATTCCCGGCACAGTATTTCCCCGCGGCGGGAATAGGTTTGTTTCGACAGAGCTAGCGGCGGTCGAGCCGGTTGGCGAGGCGATCGCCCAGCCATTGCATGCCCCAGACCAGAACGATCAGGATGATGACGACCGCGATCATGACGTTCGTCTCATAACGCTGGTATCCGTAGCGGATGGCAAGGTCGCCAAGGCCGCCGCCGCCGATCGTGCCGGCCATGGCCGAAGCGCCGATCAGCGTCACCATGGTCACAGTGAAGCCGGCGACGATGCCAGGCATGGCTTCGGGTATCAGTACCTCGCGGACGATGGTCCAGCGATTGCCGCCCATGGCGCGCACGGCATCGATCAGGCCGCGATCGACGTCGCGAAGCGAGACCTCGGCGACGCGCGCATAATAGGGGATTGCGGCAATGGTCAGCGGCACGATCGCGGCTGTCGTGCCGAGCGCCGTGCCGACGATCAAGCGCGTCAGCGGGATGAGGGCGATGAGCAGGATGATGAAGGGCACGGCGCGGAAGCCGTCCACCAGGATGCCGAGAACGCGGTTGACCGCGCCCTGCTCGGCGATGCCGCCGCGGCTGGTGACGACGAGGGCAAGCCCGAGCGGCAGGCCGATGATGAGGGAGAGAAAGCCGGATGCGCCCGTCATCCAGATCGTTTGCCAGAAGGAGCGCCAAAGCAGGCCGAGGATTACGTCAGTTGTCATAGCCTAGAACCTCCACCCGGGCGGAGCGGGCTTTCAAGAAATCACTGACCTGCGTCGGCAGAGTCGCGTCGCGTGTCGGCACCGCGACGAAGAAGCGGGCCACCGGCTGGTTCTGGATATGGTCGATGCCGCCGTGGACCAGCCGGAAGGAGCGGGGAAGGGCGGCCGAAAGCTCGGCAAAGAGCGCGCCTTGTGCGGCAGGGCCGGCAAGATCGACGCTGAGAATGGCCTCTGCGCCCGATGCCGGGGAAAGGCGCGCGGCGATATGGTCAGGGAGCTGCGGACGTGCACCGCTGAGCAGGCTGGCGGTGATGTCCTGCTGCGGATCGGCGAAGACGGCCCACACCGAACCCTCTTCGACGATCCGGCCGGTATCGATGACCGCGACACGGTCGGCGATCGAGCGGATCACTTCCATCTCGTGGGTGATGAGCAGGATCGTCAAGCCGAGCTTGCGGTTGATATCCTTCAGAAGCGCCAGGATGGATCGAGTGGTTTCGGGATCGAGCGCCGACGTCGCTTCGTCCGACAGGAGAATGGCAGGCCGGGCGGCAAGAGCGCGGGCAATGCCGACGCGCTGCTTCTGGCCGCCGGAAAGGGCGGATGGATAGGCCTTGGCCTTGTCGGCGAGGCCGACGAGCTCGAGCAATTCGCGGGCGCGCTGCAGTCGTTCCGCCTTAGCTGCGCCCTCGATCTTCAGCGGCAGTGCGATGTTTTCCTCCACGGTTCTGGAGGACAGCAGATTGAAATGCTGGAAGACCATGCCGATGCGGCGGCGCAGCGGCTGCAGCTCCTTTTCCGAAAGGCGGGCGATGTCGCGGCCCTCGATGTGGATCTCGCCGCTATCTGCACGCTCCAGCCCGTTCAGGCAGCGGATCAGTGTCGATTTGCCGGCACCGCTGCGGCCGATGATGCCGACGATTTCGCCCCGCCGCGCGGTCAGCGATATGCCATCCAGCGCCGGCGTCGTGCCGAACCGGCGGCGGACATCGACGAGGCGGACGATCTCGTCGCCCGTCGATTCAGGCGGAGCCTGTCCGCCGATTGATATGGCTGGGGTGAATGAATTCATTCTGTATCTCTTTGTAAAAGCGGCCTTTGAGTTCGTTGAGACCATTATACCCCCCTCTGTCGCTTTCGCGACATCTCCCCCACAAGAGGGGGAGATCGTAGAGAGTATGTTGCGCACTCTGTGAAATAAATCAGCCGGGTGTCAGCAGATGCGACGTTCGTTTCTGGCGATGGCTTGCCACGAGTTTCCGATCTCCGCCCTTGTGGGGGAGATGTCACGAAAGTGACAGAGGGGGGTTATGTACCCTCCGCGAACTCCATAACCAACTATAAACTTCATCGCATTCTAACGGAAAAAACATCAAAGGCGGCCGGGGCATCATGCCCTGGCCGCCCGCCGTTCAGCGCTGTCCTGATCTCAATAGGCGCTCTGGCCGGTGCCTTTGTAGACCTTATCGAACTCGGCCTTGACGGTATCGTTCTGGTAGGAGGCAACCAGCGTCTTGACCCAGGGCGCGTTCTCGTCGCTCTGCTTGACGGCGATGAAGTTGCGGTAGGGATTATCTTTCGTCTGCTCCTGCGCAATGCGGTCGTTCGCCGAGAGCCCCGCTTTCAGCGCCCAATCGGTGTTGACGACGGCCGCGTCGAGATCGTCGATCGAGCGGCCGACGATGCCGGCATCCAGTTCCTTGATGTCGACATTCTTCGGGTTTTCAGCGATGTCGGCGGTGGTGGCGAGGATGCCGGTGCCGTCCTTGAGCTTGATGATGCCCTCGTGCTGCAGCACGAGAAGCGCGCGGCCTTCGTTGGACGGGTCGTTCGGCACGCCGATGGCGGCGCCCTTCGGGAGCTCGGCCACGGTCTTGTACTTCTTGGTGTAAAGGCCGATCGGCCAGATGCCCGTATAGCCGGCAACGACGATGTGATAGCCGTGCTGCTTGATCTGGTTGTCGAGGTAGGGCTTGTGCTGGAAGGCGTTGGCATCGATTTCGCCGCGCTCCAGGGCCTCGTTCGGCTGAGTATAGTCGTTGAAGACGACAGGTTCGACCTTCAAGCCCTTCTTGGCGGCTTCGGCGACCACGACGCGCCAGACATCCTCGTCCTCACCGCTCATGATACCGACCTTGATCGTCTTGTCCGCAGCGAAAGACGGCATGGCGCTTGCCGTCAAGCCGAACACGGCGACAGCGGAAGCAAGGATGGCGGCAAGGCCGGCGCGGCGGGAAAGGCGCAGCGCGTCGAGGCCTCCAGAAAGCTTTTCAGTCATGGGAAATCCTATTCCAGATGATCGAGATCGTTCTCTCGTTGACATCAGGATCATCTCAGAGGCGCGTTCCATCCGCGAAGCAGGATCATGCGTTGTGCAGTGCGGTTCTGAAAAACTCTTTTCAGTGCTATGCGAAAGGGCAAACTATTTTCTACAAATACCATAGATTACTAATGGGGCAAAATGGTATTTGCTTAAAATTTAGGCGAATTAGCGATGGATCGGGTCTTTCCAGAGAACCTCTTCCGGTTTTTCGACCGGTTCGATGTCGAGATTAACGACAACCGGCTCCTGGCCGGAGCGGACGAGAACACATTCCAGCGTTTCGTCCCGGCTGGCATTGATTTCCTGATGCGGCACATAGGGCGGCACGAAGATGAAATCGCCGGGGCCGGCTTCGGCGACGAACTCCAGATTTTCGCCCCAGCGCATTCTTGCCCTGCCTTTGACGACGTAGATGATGCTTTCGAGATCGCCGTGATGATGGGCGCCGGTCTTAGCGTTGGCGTGGATCGTCACGGTTCCCGCCCAGATCTTTTCCGCGCCCGCGCGGGCATGGTTGATCGCGGTCGCACGGTTCATGCCGGGGGTCTGCGCCGTATTCGGATCGAGCGCGTTGCCGGGGATGATCTTGACGCCGTGCTCACGCCAATCGACGGGCTGATGGTCGTGATCGTGCCCGTGTCGAGGCTCATGTTCATGATCGCCACACATGGTCTTCCCTTTGCCTTTTGAGAGAGATTCGCGTGTCTTCCACCGGCACACGGTAATTTCATACTACGCGAAGCCATTCAAAAATAAAGGGATTTGCAGAAACTTATCATTGAGGCTTTTCAAGTCGAGATTAATCTATAGACTTGATCAAGTTACATGACCGGTGGGAACATTTCGTGTGTATCCCGCGTTGCGCCGGTCGCAAGATAGTTTGCCGCGCCGCTGCCCCAATTCAGGCGCGCCAAGCTGAAGAAGCAGCGCCTGGGTCTCGGAGGAGAGACCATCCACTTCCATAGATGCGCCGGACTTCCAATTGAAAGGAGACAGACATGTCGAATGCCTTGCCGCCCCTTCATGAGGGTCATGCCCCCATTACTCTGCAGCAGCTCTTCCGCGAGGCGCTCTATGCCTTCGAGGAATGGGACAGCGAAGTAACCGAACCGATCGTGACGTTCGAAGGACGTATCCATCCCATCGGCGTCGTGTTCGAAGCCATGCGCGAATGCACCGACATCGTGCCCAACAATATCGTCTCGGCGGTGACCGAGCGGCTGACCAAGCCCTGGGAGGGCGAAGGCCCGCTTGACACGATGACCTTTTCGACGGCTGCCCGTGTGATGGGCGTTCTGGTTCGCAAAAGACTGTTGGCCGTGAACAACGGCCTCAACGTCACCACCATGGCTGCAGACGCCGGAGCTGCGGAAAAATCCGACCGCTGAAAAGCGAAGGTACTTGCGAAAGGCCCGCCGGTAGTACGCCGGCGGGCCTTCTGCATTTTCAGCGGCCGGCAACGTCGAATTGCGGATCGACGGGGATCTGCATTGCAGTGACCAAATGGTTGGTCTGTCCAGCCATTCCTATGACTGCCAGCAGCTCCGCATGCTGGGCGTCGGTCATACCCTTCGCCCGGGCGGCGGCCGTGTGCGAGTGGATGCAGTAGCTGCAACCGTTGGCGGTGGAGACGGCGATATAGATCATTTCGCGCACCAGCGGGTCGAGCGCGCCTTCCGCCATCATGACCGTTTTTAGCCCCTCCCAGGTGCGTTCCAGCAGTGCGGGATCATTGGCCAGTCCACGCCAGAAATTATTGACGAAGTCGGATTTCCTGACCGCGCGAATGTCGTCGAACACAGCCTTGACCGCCGGGACTGCCTCCGCTTCCGCGTCGTTGAGCAGCTTGACTGTCGCCATTCCTTATCTCCTTTCGGCAACTCTCATCATATGGGAGAGTAATGCATTTTCCGGCGACATGAGTGCACAGCGCCCTCAATATCCTCCCTCTTTTTGTTTGCAAAATTTATCCATATGTGAAAATACTATTCACATAAGAAAATCGAAGCTGATGCAAAACCGGCGGCTTGGATGACCCCTGAGGCGGAGAGGCATTCTTGAAGCGTCGGGGTGCTATAATGGCGCCTGCCTGCAACCACCCGCTCGCCGATCCGCATTGATGGGCAGCGGCCGAAATTCGAGCGTGCGGCCCCGCACGTTGGCGAGCATAATGCGGCACTCTGGGAGGAGTTCGACCTTGGCTGAAGAGATCGAGAGGTCGCCGATGGATATAGAAGGAGTTTTCCAATGACGCGCATCACCAATCTTCGCGTTTTCGATTTGCGCTTCCCAACATCGCAGAGCCTCGACGGTTCGGATGCGATGAATCCGGACCCGGATTATTCGGCAGCCTATGTCATTCTCGATACCGATAGACCGGGCCTTGCCGGCCACGGCCTGACCTTTACCATCGGCCGCGGCAACGACATCTGCTGCATGGCGATCGAGGCGATGCGGCATCTGGTCGTCGGCACGGAGCTTGCGACCGTTCTGGAAAACCCCGGCAAATACTGGCGGCATCTGACCAGCGACAGCCAGCTGCGCTGGATCGGCCCGGAGAAGGGCGCGATGCATCTGGCGACGGGGGCGGTCGTCAACGCCGTCTGGGATTTGCTGGCCAAGGAAGCCGGCAAGCCGGTCTGGCGGCTGGTCGCGGAGATGGATGCGGAACACATCGCCGATATCGTCGACTATCGCTATCTGACCGACGTTCTCACCCGGGACGAGGCCGTTGCCATCCTGAAAAAGGCGGAAGCCGGCAAGGCCGATCGCATCGCCACGCTCGAGCGCGAGGGCTATGCCTGCTACACGACATCAGCCGGCTGGCTCGGCTATGACGACGCCAAGCTGCGCCGCCTGTGCCAGGAGGCTATCGACGCCGGCTTCAACCATGTGAAGATGAAGGTCGGCCGCGATCTCGAAGACGATATCCGCCGCCTCACCATCGCCCGCGAAGTGATCGGCCCCGACCGCTATCTGATGATCGACGCCAATCAGGTCTGGGAAGTCAACCAGGCGATCGACTGGGTGCGCAAGCTCGCCTTCGCCAAGCCCTTCTTCATCGAAGAACCCACAAGCCCGGACGATGTCGCCGGACACCGCAAGATCCGTGAAGCGATCGGTCCCGTAAAAGTCGCGACCGGCGAGATGTGCCAGAACCGCATCATGTTCAAGCAGTTCATCGCCGAGGGTGCGATCGACATCGTGCAGATCGACTCCTGCCGCATGGGTGGTCTCAACGAAGTGCTGGCGGTGCTGCTGATCGCCGCGAAGTATGGATTGCCGGTCTGGCCGCATGCCGGCGGCGTCGGCCTCTGCGAATATGTGCAGCACCTGTCGATGATCGACTATATCGCTGTCTCAGGTACCAAGGACGGCCGTGTGATCGAATATGTCGATCACCTGCACGAGCATTTCATCGACCCCTGCATCATCCGCGACGCGGCCTACATGCCGCCGAGCCTGCCGGGCTTCTCGATCGAGATGAAGCCGGAATCGATCAAGGAATATACGTTCAAGGGGTGATTATGTACTAAAAGCTCCTTCTCCCCGAGGGGAGAAGGGGTGTCGCGGCATATCGGCCTTACACGTTCCGCTTCAACCACTCTTGAATGACCGGCACATCGGCATCGT
Source organism: Hyphomicrobiales bacterium (assembly GCA_900468625.1). GTDB lineage: Bacteria > Pseudomonadota > Alphaproteobacteria > Rhizobiales > Rhizobiaceae > Rhizobium. The sequence goes on along the minus strand of UBUL01000001.1, from coordinate 175,194 downwards.
CAAACTCGTGGCCGGCGGGCACCATCGCAAGCTCGACCGTTGCGCCGCCATCACGCAGGCGTTCGGCGAGAGGCTGGGCGTATGGCCCATAGAGATCCTTCTCGCCGGCGACCACCAGCACATCGGCATCCGACATATCCGTGGCAGGCGGATTTTCAAGCACTGCCATGGAGCGCAGCAGCACCGCGCGGCGGATAAGATGCGGCTGGAGCGACAGCATGGCGTTCAGCAGGTTGGCGCCGTTCGAATAGCCGATATAGACGATGCGATCCGGGTCGAGCCCGTAGGCATGGATCGCGCCATCGATGAAGGCGGCAAAGGCTTCGGCTTCGCTCATGATATCGGCCTGATCGAAAGACATCGGACCGTTGCGGCGGAACCAGCGCGGCGCACCTTCCTCGAGCGCACGGCCTCGTACCGTGAGCAAGGTCGCATCGGCGTCGATCTTGTGGCCGAGCGGCAGCATCGTCGTTTCGTTGGCGCCTGAGCCGTGCAGCAGGACAAAGACATTCCCGTTCGGCTGCTCGGGCGTGAAGAAGCGATGGATGAAGGGCAGATCGCGATAGATGACGCGCGGTTCGCCCGGTATGGAGAACTGCGGCAGGATCACGTTGAGCTCGGCCAAAAGCTTCGGACTGTCGCCGGGGGCGAAGAGACGCGTACCAAGCGTCGTTTCGTCCTCGTCAATCAGCATGCCCGGCGCATCCGTCGCGAGTTCGAACAGGATGCGGCCGGGCTCGCGAACGTAAAGCGAGCGGAAATACTTGCGGTCGTGCATCGTCGTCGGCCCGGAATTGATTGCCTGCAGCTCGGCATGGACCGACTGCAATTCGGCATCGTCGCTGGCGCGAAAGGCGACATGATCGACCGTGCCCGTACCCGGGGCGCTTGCCCAGAAGCCGCGGGCATCCCGAATGTCGAGGATATCGCCCGATACGGAGATCAGCCGGCTGATCGCTCCGCTGGTTGCAAGCGGGCTATAATCGAAGTGGTCGACCAGCATGGCCTGCGTTTCCCCCGGCGTTTCGGTGAACAGCGTCGCGCCGCGAATGCGGCGGATCGCGTGTTCCTGCGGAATAGCATCGCCCACCCACGGCGCCGTTGCTTGCAGAGCATTGGTCCCGACGAGCTTGATGATGACGCCATCGGGATCCTTCAGCCGAAGCACGGGCTCACCGAATTCCTCGGAGGGGCCTTCGGGCTTGAGGCCGGCGCTCAGAGCACGCGTCAGCCAGAAGCCGATGCTCGCGGGATCGATGGCGAGAGAGATTTCGCCGATCTGGCCGACGCCGGCGCGGCCCGGCGAACCGTCTTCCCAGACAAGGAAAGTAATCAGCGAGCCGGGCGAGCCCGTGGCATCGCCATAGATGAGATGAAGCTGGGTGGCGTCTTCAAAGCCGCCGGTGCGCTTGACAAGGCGCAGGCCGAGGAAGCCGACGTAGAAATCGACATTCGTCTGAACCTTGCGGGTGATCAGCGTGATGTGATGGATGCCGGCGACCATGGGATGCTCCAGACTGTTATTCGTTCTAGTTGCTATTTAGGTCGGGGCTATTGTTCAGTACAATGCGGCCTTTATGGAGACACTGTTCACAAAAGGCGCTATTGCCTGAATCGGCGAGCGGCGCGTTTCAATGCTCGCCGAGGCTGTCTTCCGGCGATTTTCGGCGATGGCCGCTGATCTCGGAGCCGGCGCTGCGCGAAAAGCTGGCGTTCCAGATCACCGCGAGCAGTGCAATGGCTGTGACGACGATGAAGGCGACGGAGAAGTCGATCATCTCGGCTTTAGCCTGGCCGCGGAATTGCATCGAGCCATGCAGTGCTAGCGCTGCGACGCAGATGCCGAGCGAGAGCATCAGCTGCTGGAAGGTCGAGTAGAAGCTGGTGGCGATGCTCATGCGGTCCCGTTCGATCTCGTCATAGGCGATCGTGTTGTAGGCCGTGAACTGAAACGACATGAAGAAGCCGCAGAAGAACAGGATCACGAAGATGACGGGCAGCGGCCAGTCCGGCTTGAAGATGGCGCACATGCCATAGCCGAGCGTGCCGATGAGGCCAAAGATGATGAGGGCGGTGCGGAAGCCGAGCGTGCGCAGAATGCGAACCTGGAAAGGCTTCATCGCCATGGAGCCGAGTGCCGTCGCAATGGCGATCTGACCGGCGGCGGCGGCCGAAAGGCCGAAGCCGAGCTGCAGCATCAGCGGGATCAGGAAAGGATGGGCGCCCTGGCTGATGCGCGTCAGCGAGCCGGCGATTACGGAGGTGCGGAAGGTCGGCACCTTCATCAGCGAGAAATCCATGATCGGCGAAGGATGCCTGCGGGCGTGGCGCAGATAGGCGATGCCGAACAAGAGGCCGATGGAGATCAGAAAAACGGCGAGATTGCCTTCGCCTTCGCGGCTCGACATTTCGAAGCCGAAAAGCAGCGATCCCAGCGAGATGCCCGAGAGGATGAAGCCCGAGAGATCGAAGCGGCCGGTGCGCGGGCCTTTCACCTCCTCGATGAACATGGTCACCAGGACGAAGCCGATGATGCCGATCGGTACATTGATGTAGAAGATCCAGCGCCAGTCGAGATAGGTGACAAACATGCCGCCGACCGGCGGGCCGAGGATGGGGCCGACGAGCGCAGGGATCAGCAGCCAGGACATGGCGTTGACCATGTCCTTGCGGGCGACGCTGCGCATCAGCACGAGACGGCCGATCGGCAGCATCATGGCGCCGCCGAGGCCTTGCAGAAGCCGTGCGAGGACGAGGAAGAACAGGTTCGGCGCCTGCGCGCACAAAAGCGAGCCGAGAACGAAAACCGCGATGGCGGACCGGAAGACAGTCCGCGATCCGAAACGGTCGGCGATGGCGCCGCTGGCGGGAATGAAGATCGCGAGGCTGAGAAGATAAGATGTCAGCGAGATACTCATGGCCGGCGCGCTGACGCCGAAGTCTCTCGCCATGGTCGGAAGGGCTGTCGCAAGCACGGTCGCGTCAAGCTGTTCCATGAACATCGCACTTGCTACGATAAGTGCCACTACACGAAAATTCGGTGCAGCCCTCCGGGTGGGGGCAGCCTGGAATATCTGATCCGACATTGTCGGGGATCGCTCTCGATGGTGCGGTGGGGTCCGAAGACAGAACCGCAAGTCTGGTCATGGCGCGAAGGCCTATTTGAACGGCGGCTTGTATACTCCTGCTTGCGCGCGATTGCTATATCAGAAATCGCAAATCCTATTGATCAAAATGGAGAAAATGCCTCACATACGCGTGATTGCGGCAGTAAATGAACGCCGGATGAATAAACGATACTAAATGGCGTCGAACGGCTCACGCTTGGTTTTGCGGCGTAAGACAATGTGCTCGCTTTGAGGCCTGTCAGGCGCAAAAGACCGGCGCCGACGATGTCTGCACCGGTTTGATTCAGTGTTCATGCGGACTTGCCGTGATCAGTAGCCGGCTGCCAGTCCGGAGCCGGCGCGGCTGTCCATGGCACCGTTATAGCGGGCACCGCCGCCCTTGGCGATGTCGCTCAGGCTCTTGCCGCCGACGAGAATGCCGGCTGCCTTGCCCCAGATCGGCCAGCTATTGTCGACCTGAACCGTGTAGCCCATGCCGGTCAAAAGCTTGATCGTGTCGGGCGAGAGCGCACGCGGCTCCATATAGACCTTGTCCGGCAGCCATTGGTGATGAATGCGCGGGGCGTCGATCGCTTCCTGAATGTTCATGCCGAAATCGATGACATTAATGATCGCCTCCAGCGTAATGGTGATGATGCGCGAGCCGCCGGGGCTACCGATCACCATGAAGGGTTTGCCGTCCTTGGCGATGATGGTCGGGCTCATGGAGGACAGTGGCGTCTTCTTCGGCTGGATCGCATTGGCCTCGCCCTGCACCAGGCCGTAGAGATTGGGAACGCCGGGCTTGGAGGTGAAGTCGTCCATCTCGTTGTTCAGAAGGATGCCGGTGCCGGGTGCGACGACGCCAGCGCCGAACGAGCCGTTCAGCGTGTAGGTGACGGCGACGGCATTGCCGTCATTGTCGATGATCGAATAATGCGTCGTCTCGTGGCTTTCGCCGAGGCCCTTGGGCGTCAGTTCCTTGGAGACGCCGGCCTTGTAGGGAGAGATGCCGTCGCGGATCTTCTGGGCATAGGCCTTGTCCAGCAGCCTGCTGACGGGATTGTCGACGAAATCGGGATCGCCGAGGGCCGAGTTGCGGTCGACATAGGCGTAGCGCATGGCTTCGGCCATGTAGTGGAGCGTGTCGGCCGAGGCGTAGCCGGTATAGGATAGCGGATAGCCTTCCAGCACGTTGAGGATTTCGCAGATGATGACGCCGCCGGAGGAGGGCGGCGGCGAGGAAATGATCTGGTAGCCGCGATAGTCGCACTTCACAGGTTCGAGTTCGCGGACCTTGTATTGCTCGAAATCCTGGTTCGCGAGAATGCCACCCTTGTCCTGGCTTGCCTTGACGATGGCGTTGGCAACCGGCCCCTTGTAGAAGCCGTCCGGTCCTTGATCCGAAATGCCGGAGAGGGTGCTGGCGAGGTCGGGCTGTGTGAGCTTGTCGCCTGTCGCGAAAGGTTTTCCATCCGCCTTGGTAAAGATGGCGGCGGCGGCCGGGTCGCGCGCGAGCCACTTCCTGCCATCGTTCAATTCGGCGGCATCCGCCTGATTCAGCGTGAACCCTTCCTTGGCGTAGCGAATGGCCGGCGCCATCAGATCCTGGCGGGATTTCGTGCCGTATTTCTCGCGGGCGGTCTCGAAGCCCATCACTGAGCCGGGAACGCCGACGGCGAGATAGCCATCGGTGCTTGCGCCTTTGACGACATTGCCCTTGTCGTCGAGATACATGTCCTTCTTGGCCGCCAGCGGCGCGCGCTCCCGGAAATCGAGGAAGTCCGTCTTGCCGTCGCGCATGCGGATGGTCATGAAGCCGCCGCCGCCGATATTGCCGGCGGTTGGATAGACCACCGCCAGTGCATAGCCGACCGCGACGGCTGCATCGACAGCATTGCCGCCGTTTTTCAGCACCTCCACACCGACATCGGTGGCGAGATGCTGGGCCGTGACCACCATGCCATGCTCCGCCTCGACAGGCGGCGGCGCGGCGGCCCTGGCCGTGACTGAAAAGAGAGCGAATGTGACCAGCGTGACCGATGAGATCGCCCGTTGGCGGAATTGGCGCATCATGATGCCTCCCGTTATTATCTTGGGAACAAAAAGCCCATCGTTCAAATGGGGCTTTGTGTGGAAATGGCGATATCCGCAGTTGCAAATTTTCGAGGTTCCATTGCGATCCGAGCCGGCAATGGATCTCCGGGTTTTCGCCGGGATCAGCCGCGGCTTATGGCAGATGCGGCGCCAGCATGACGATGTCGAGTAAATGGAACCGTCGACCTGCCCTGTTTTTCTCTACAAGCGTAAGAATGCGTGCAAGCTTGACCTCTGTAATATTTCTTTTATTAGTTGAGTCTACTTTAGTGTCTCTTCAGTCGAGGCGCGAGTATTGCGTGGAGGATAGCGGTGGCCGTGACGAAGCTTGAGCGGTGGAAGAGCGAGCGCATGACGAAGGCCAAGCCGCTCGTCGTTTCTGAAAAGACGCATGTGATAGAAATCGAGTGCAGCCATTGCAGCCGCCATTTCTTTCGATGGACATCGACGGCGGCTGCATATTGGCGCTGCGACGATTGCAGCGCCACCATGTGATCAGGGCATGCTGCGCGAGCCTATATGATCAGGATGGCGCGGAAGTCGTTGACATTCGTTCCCGTCGGGCCGGGCACGAACAGATCGCCGATCGCGTTGAAGGCCGTCCAGGCATCGTTGTTTGCCAGCATTTCAGCCGGCACCAATCCCACTTTGCGCAGCCGCGTCACCGTGCCCGCATCGGCAAAGGCGCCGGCATTGTCCTCGCTGCCGTCAATACCGTCCGTGTCGGCGGCCATAGCATGAATGCCGCTGCGGCCGTCGATGTCGATTGCCAGCGATAGCAGAAATTCAGAGTTTCGGCCGCCCTTGCCCTTGCCTTTCAGCGTCACCGTCGTTTCTCCGCCGGAAAGCAGCACGATCGGCTTGGCGAAGGGGCGATTGCGATGAAGCACCTCGCGGGCGATGGCGGCATGAACATGGGCGGCTTCACGGGCTTCGCCTTCGATGGCGTCGGAAAGGATGGCGGCTTCGATACCGGAAGCACGCGCCACTTCGGCGGCAGCATGCAGCGAGACGCCGGCGGATGCGATGAGATGGATCTCATTGCCGGCAAAGCGCGGATCGTCAGGGCGCGGCGCATCGGCCTCTGCTTTCTCGATATGGGCAAGAACGACTGGCGGCAGTTCGATGCGGTAGAGGCGAATGAGATCGAGCGCTTCGGCGCGTGTACCGGCGCCTGGCACGGTTGGGCCGGAGGCCACGAGAGCTGGATCATCGCCGGGGATGTCCGAGACGACGAGGGAGACGACTTTGGCAGGGTGGGCTGCCGCCGCGAGCCGGCCGCCCTTGATGGTCGACAGATGCTTGCGAATGACATTCATCGCCGAAATCGGCGCGCCGGAGGCAAGCAGCACCTTGTTGACGGCGATCTCATCGGCGAGGCTCAGAGCGCCTGCCGGTGAAGGCAGCAGCGCCGAGCCGCCGCCCGATATCAGGGCGATCACCAGATCGTCCTCGGTGAGACCCTCCACCCGTTTCAACAATCGGCGGGAGGCGATGAGACCTGCTTCATCTGGCACCGGATGGGCGGCCTCGATGATCTCGATCTGGCGGCAGGGGACGGAAAAGCCGTATCGCGTTACCACCAGACCTTCCAGCGGACCTTCCCAGCATTGTTCCAGCGCGGCTGCCATCTGAGCTGAGCCCTTGCCGGCGCCGATGACGATCGTCCGGCCCTTCGGCCTCGCCGGCAGATGCGTGCGTATGCCCGTCAGAGGATCGGCGGCGCGAACGGCGGCATCGAACAGCGAGGTCAGGAAGGCGCGGGGATCGGAAACGGTCATGTCGAACTGCCTGTCTGCTAGAGCGTTTGTACACAATTCCGGACGGAAAACCGCTACGCATTTTTCCCGGAATTGCTTCTGAGAGCCTGTAACCATTTGGTGGCTTAACCAGCTGGAAGACGCAAGGGGCGGCAACTGCAATTGTGTCCTGCGCGATGAACCCCTATGTAGAGGAAAATGGTTTCCCGCTTTTATTTCAAGGATTTTCGACATGGCCGAACTGAAAGTGAAGACGAGGCAGACGGGCGCCACCGCCACGGTCGGCCGCACGGGTTTTCCGCATGTGACCTCGGTGACGGGCGGTGAGATCGACATCGTCACTTCGCCGTCGCAGCCTGGTTTCAACCCGCTCGATCTGCTTTATTCTTCGCTGTCCGCTTGCCTGGTCTTAAGTGCCCGCATGGCTGCAAGCAGCCTCGGCGTGCTCGACAAGCTCACCGAAGTCACCGCCGTCGTGACGGGCGAAAAGGCGACCGAAGGTCTCTCCCGTGTCGAAAAGTTCAACATCGCCTTCACTATCAAGGGCGATTTTGGCGACGAGATCCGTAACGCGATCGCCCATGCCGCCGAAGATGAGATCTGCACGGTGAGCAACACGATTCGCGGCAATCCGCAGTTTTCGACTGTCATTTCGGGGTGAGTTTTGGTCTATCCCGCCCTTGCGGGCGGGATAGCAAAATCAGCAATTAGCCGGGAGGCTAAGTGCTAGATTTTGCAAGGGAGGGGGTAGACAGGGACGCACCGGCTTGCCGGACGTAGAACGAGCAAGACGCGGCCCCCCGCTCTTGCAATTTCAATGGCTTAGAAATTGCGCAAGGCATTAGGGAGCGTGGAACGTTCTGTTCCGCAATTCCTAAACCAATGAAATTGCTTTCTCGCCCGCCAAGGGCAAGATGGCCCTGTGGCAGCCGCGGCTCCTTACTTCGCCGGAAACTCAAACCCTTCGAGATAAGGCGCAAGTTCAGGATCGATATCCACCTTCACGGCGTTGTTATAGATCGCCGTCGCGATCATGATGCCGGCGAAAGCGACGAGATTCGCAAGCGTCGGCTCGTCATAGCGGGCCTTTAGCTGCGCCCAGACCTCTTCCGGAATGGCGTGCGAATCCCTGACAATTGCCGTGCCGAATTCGATCAGCAGGGCTTCGTCTTCTGTCGGCACGATCGTTTCCGGCGCCAGGCCGGCGTTGATCAGTGCGCGCCGGAAGAAACCGACCGGGATGATCGAGCGGCATTCGAGCGCGATGGCATGGCAAAGCAGCCAGACGGCGCGATCGTCGAGTGCCGGGCGCAGTTCTTCGCGCAGGGGAAACCATTCCGCATAGATGCGATGCGCGACCGGCGAGTGCAGCAATGTCCGCTTCATGTTGGTCATGCGGCCGCGCAGCTGCACTTCGCGGTCATGTTCGGCGCGCACGGCGTCCGAAGCGGTTTCATAGTCGATCGGCGTGATATGGCTCATGTCAATCTCTTTTACTGGGCTCTCTTACTGCGCGGCTTCGGCGGCAGCCTTGAAGAAGCGGTTTTCCGGGCGCGGCAGGCCGAGGTGTTCGCGCAATGTCGTGCCTTCGTAATCGCGGCGGAAGATGCCGCGGCGCTGCAGCTCTGGAACGACGCGGGTGGTCACGTCAAGCAGCCCTTGCGGCAGGAAGGGGAAGACGACGTTGAAACCATCGGAGCCTTCTTCATGCAGCCACTGCTCCATCTCGTCGGCGATGCTCTCAGGCGTGCCGACGAAGGCGAGGCCGGCATAGCCGCCGAGACGCTGGGCAAGCTGCCGTACGGTAAGCTTTTCGGCTTCGGCAAGGGCGATGACGCGCTCGCGGCCGCTCTTGCTGGCATTGGTCTCCGGAATTTTCGGCAGCGGACCACCCGGATCGAAGCTGGAGGCATCATGCCCAAGCGCGATCGATAGCGACGCAATGGCGCTGTCGTAATGGACGAGGCTGTCGAGCTTTGCCCGCTTGGCCTTTGCTTCCTCGATCGTGTCGCCCACGACGATGAAGGCGGCGGGCAGGATTTTCAGATGATCCGGGCTGCGGCCGATCGCCTTCATCCGCCCCTTGATATCGGCGAAGATCGACTTGCCGTCGACGAGATTGCGGGGGGCCGCGAACACCGCCTCGGCCGTTTCTGCGGCAAGCTGGCGGCCGGCATCCGATTGCCCGGCCTGGACGATGACGGGCCAGCCCTGGGGCGGTCGCGCGATGTTAAGAGGCCCGCGGACGCTCAGTTCCTCGCCCTTGTGCCCGAGGACATGCATCCGCTCGGGATCGAAGAAGATGCCGCTTTCGGGATCGCGGAGAAAGGCATCGTCGGCGAAGCTGTCCCAGAGGCCGGTGACGACATCGTAGAATTCGCGGGCGCGATGATAGCGCTCGCCATGTTCCATATGTTCTTCGAGGCCGAAATTAAGCGCGGCATCGGGATTGGATGTCGTGACGATGTTCCAGCCGGCGCGGCCGCCGCTGATATGGTCGAGCGAGGCGAAGCGGCGGGCGATGTGATAGGGCAGATCGAAAGTCGTGGAGGCGGTGGCGACGAGGCCGATCCTGTCGGTGACGGCGGCGAGCGCCGAAAGCAGGGTGAAGGGCTCGAAGGAGGTGACGGTCTGGCTGCGCTTCAAGGCCTCGATCGGCATGTTGAGGACAGCCAGATGATCGGCCATGAAGAAGGCGTCGAACTTCGCCTTTTCCAGTTCCTGCGCGAAGCTCTTGATGTGCTGGAAATTGAAGTTGGCGTCCGGATAGGCGCCGGGATAACGCCAGGCACCGGTATGCAGGCTGACGGGACGCATGAAGGCCCCGAGCTTCAATTGCTTCTGTTCGGTCATCGGCTCTCTCTCGAAAATCGCCAGGCTGGCCTTGACGTCGAAACGGCATCGCCAGCGGGATAATGCCTTACGACGTAGGCGTGCCACCCGCGCATTCAAAGAGCCGATTTCATTTATTTGATCGCTTTCATGGAATTTTCATCCGGCCGGCATTTCCGTGCTGTTCTGTCCGGCGAAAACCTTGACGAGCCAGTCTATGAAGACACGGACTCGTGGCGAAAGCTGGCGGCTGCGCGGATAGAGCATCGAGACAGGCGTCCGTGTGGGTGGATAGTCCGGGAGCACATGCAGCAGTTCACCCGATCGTATGGCTTCGTCGGTGTGGTAACGCGGAACCTGGATCAGTCCGAGGCCGAGTCTGGCGGCGGCGAAATAGCTTTCTGCCGCATTGACGGAGATGGTGGCCGGTAGCGTGATCTCGCGCACCACACCGTCGATCTGGAATTCCAGCGGCAGGAGCCCGCCCGTTGCGGAAGAACGGAAGCCGACCATGCGGTGGCCGTCGAGCCTATCCGGATGGGCCGGCATGCCGAAGCGTTCGACATAGGCGGGCGCTGCAAGCGTTACTTCCTCCAGCATCGCAACGCGCCTGCCAATCATATCGCTATCCTGAAGTGTGCCGACGCGCAGCACGCAATCGATCCCTTCGCGGATGAGATCGACGAACCGGTCGCCCTCGGTGATCTGTAGCTCGATGTCCGGATAGGTTTCGAGGAAGGAAGGCAGGTTCGGCAGCACGAAGTGCCGCGCCAGCGTGCCGTGCACGTCAACGCGCAGTACTCCCTTAGGCTTCGCACCGGCAAAGGCGCCTTCGGCATCCTCGATATCGGAGAGGATGCGGAGACAGCGCTGGTAATAGGCTTCGCCGTCGAGCGTCGGGCTGACGTGCCGCGTCGTGCGTTGCAGCAGGCGTACACCGAGCCGAGACTCGAGCTGCTTGATGGCATCTGTCACGGTCGAGCGGGGCAGGCCCGTGTCTTCTGACGCCAGTGTGAAACTGCGCCGCTCTACGACCCGGCAGAATACCCGCATGGCATCGAATCTGTCCATCTTATTTGTTCGCTGATCTCGGATAGTGATGCCGATTAATGGATGATTATCCGCAGAATGAAAAGGAGCATCTTCTCCTCATCGAAACGCGCTGCGGCGCAAAACAGCGAAGGATGAGAAAATGAGCAGCAATTCCAATAAGGTAGCGATCGTCACCGGCGCATCCCGCGGCATCGGCGCCGCCATTGCCGAGCGCCTGGCAGAGGATGGCTTCACCGTCGTCATCAACTATTCCGGCAGCGAGGCGGCAGCCGAGGAACTCGCTCGCAAGATCGAGGAAAAGGGCGGCAAGGCGCTGACCGCGAAGGCCAATGTTTCCGATGCCGAAGCCGTGCGCCGTATGTTCGACGCTGCGGAAACTGCCTTCGGCGGTATCGATGTCCTTGTCAACAATGCCGGCATCATGCAGCTTGCCAAGATTGCCGATGCGGACGACGCGCATTTCGATCGTCATATCGCCATCAACCTCAAGGGCACCTTCAATACGCTGCGCGAAGCCGGCAAGCGGCTGCGGACCGGCGGCCACATCGTCAACTTCTCGACCAGCATCGTCGGCCTGAAGCTTGAAACCTACGGCGTCTATGCTGCGACGAAGGCTGCGGTCGAGCTGTTGACCGGCATCATGGCCAAGGAACTGCGTGGCCGATCCATCACAGTGAATGCTGTCGCACCCGGCCCGACGGCCACCGATCTCTTCCTGAACGGCAAGGCCGATGAGCTGATCGACCACATGGCCAAGATGAACCCGCTGGAGCGCCTGGGCACACCACATGATATCGCCGCTGCCGTCTCCTTCCTTGTCGGTCCCGACGGTGGCTGGATCAACGGCCAGACGCTGCGCGCCAATGGCGGCATGATCTGAGCCCGCGAGGCGGCAGGGTCACGCCTGCCGCCGACCTCCCCTGATCAATCGTCAACGACAGCCAATTTTAAAGGAACAGGATCATGAGCAAGCAAGTCATCGTAATCACGGGGGCATCGAGCGGCTTCGGCGCTCTGACGGCAAGGGCGCTCGCCAAGGCAGGCCATACGGTCTATGCGGGCATTCGCGAGACCCAAGGACGCAACGCGGCGCAAGTCGCGACAGCGGCGGCATTTGCAAAGGAGAATGGCGTCGATCTGCGGACCGTCGAACTCGATGTCGCCTCGAACGCCTCTGTCGAAGCCGGTATTGCTGCCGTCATCGCCGAGCAGGGTCGCGTCGACACCATCATCCACAATGCCGGCCACATGTCCTTCGGCCCGGCCGAGGCGTTCACACCGGAGCAGTTCGCCGAGCTGTATGATATCAACGTGCTCAGCACCCAGCGCGTCAATCGCGCCGTGCTGCCCTACATGCGCAGGCAAGGGAAAGGACTGGTCGTCTGGGTTTCCTCCTCCAGCACGCGCGGCGGCACGCCGCCGTACCTTTCGCCCTACTTCGCGGCCAAGGCGGCCATGGACTCGCTTGCCGTTTCCTATGCGTCGGAGCTGACGCGCTGGGGCATCGAGACCGCCATCATCGTGCCGGGCGCCTTCACGAAGGGCACCAGCCACTTTGTCCATTCCGGCTCACCGGCCGACAAGACTCGTGCGGCCGAATATGATAACGGCCCCTATGCCGGCGTTCCCGATCAGGCATTGAAGGGACTTGCCTCGCTGGAACCGGCGGATGCCGATGCCGCTTCCGTGGCGACAGCAATCGTGAATATTGTCGATATGCCGTTTGGAACGCGACCATTCCGTACCCATATAGACCCTTCCGAGGATGGTGCGGAAATCGTCAACGGTGTTGCCGACCGGGTTCGCGCGGAACTTTTCCGGCGCATCGGGCTGGAAGACCTGCTGAAGCCGCGGCCGAGGACCTGACGCTCCGTCACCACCCTTTGAGCGTGTCAAATCGCCGCTTCTGTGTCACAGAGGCGGCGATCTGTTGCTTGCATCCGGGCTATTTTGCATCGTACGGCATTCCCAGCCTACACGTTTCATACTAAAGCGAATCCTTCAAAGGGTCAGGAGACATCCATGGACGCGAAGGACATTGGTGAGATTGCCAGCTGGCTCATGCAGGCTGGCCTCAAGGGCATGGCGGAGGCCGACATACTGGCCGGTTTCTGCGAGCAATGCCGCCAGCATGGTCTTAACCTCGATCGGGCCATGGCGCTGATGGATACGCTGCATCCGGTTTATGAAGGGCGCGCCTTCCGCTGGGATGGCAACCAGATCATCGAGCGGGAGTTCCAATATGGCCCGACTCAGCAAGGGATTGCCTCGGAGAATTGGCAGCGCTCCGCTTTCTATCACATGCTGACGACAGGTGACGACGAGGTGCGCCGGCGCATTGGTTTTGGCGAGCCGGCCGATTTCTACGGGCTAGACACGCTGCTGGCCGACGGTCACACCGATTACATTGCCATGATCCACCGTTTCGAAGAGGGCGGCACGATCGGCGAGATGGATTGCTTTTATTCCAACTTTGCCACCGCACATGAGGTCGGCTTTCCGGAGGAAGATCTGCGCGTGCTGCGCAAGCTGACGCCGGCTCTCGCATTGGCGATCAAGTGCACGGGCATGAGCCGCATCGCCCGCACCATTGCCGAGGTCTATCTCGGCGAGGATGCCGCGCGGCATGTGCTCGAAGGCAAGATTACCCGAGGCAAGACGGAGCGGATTTCGGCGGCACTCTGGTTTTCCGATCTCGCCAACTACACACGCATCTCGGATACGGCCGAGCCGGACGAAATCATCCCGATGCTGAATGCCTATGCCGATGCGGTCATCTCCTCGATCCACGAGGCCGGCGGCAATGTGTTGAAGCTGATCGGCGATGGCACGCTGGCGATCTTCAAGGCCAGGAATTCTGCCGATGCCTGTGCTGCGGCGCTGATGGCGGAATCGCTTTTGCGCCAGCGGCTGCGCGATCTCAATTCGCAGCGGCAGATCGAAGGCCGGCCGGTGACGGACGTCTATCTCGGCCTGCATATCGGCGATGTCTTCTACGGCAATATAGGAAGCATGGACCGGCTGGATTTCACGGTCATCGGGCCGGCGGTGAATGAAGTCAGCCGCATCGCTTCGATGTGCCGATCGGCCGACCGCAACATCCTGATGTCGTCGAATTTCGTCGAGGCGCTGTCGGGGCAGCAGAGCAACGATCTCGTTTCGGTCGGCCGTTACGCGCTGCGCGGCGTCAACCGGCCGCAGGAACTGTTTACGCTGCTGTCTTCGGCGGCCTGACCCGTCTGCGCCGCCCGCTTTCAGCGACGGCCGGCGGCGAACATCGGGCCGCCCTTGCTTGCGGGGAAGCCATAGCCGTTGATCATCACGAGATCGATATCGCTGGCGCGCGCGGCGATGCCTTCCGAAAGCAGGGCATCGCCTTCGTCAACCATGGCTTTCAGCAGGCGGCTGACGATTTCTTCCTTGGTGAAGCTCTTCGGCACGATACCTTTTTCGGCGCGCGCGGTTTCGATCATGGCCGTTACCTCGGGATCAACAGTCCGTTTGCCGTCGGGGTAGGCATACCAGCCGCGGCCGGTCTTCTGGCCGAAGCGGCCGGCTTCGCAGAGCCGGTCGGGGATGATCACATAGCGTTCCGCAGGATCGCGTGTCGCGGCCTGCCTCTTGCGGCGTGCCCAGGCGATTTCCAGCCCCGCCATATCGAAGACGGCGAACGGCCCCATCGGAAAGCCGTAGGCCTCCAGCGCAGCGTCGATCTCCTGCGGCGAAGCGCCGTCCTCGACCATATATTCCGCTTCGCGGCGATAGGCGGAAAAGATGCGGTTGCCGATGAAGCCTTCGGTGACGCCGGAGACGATGGGCAGCTTGCCGAACCGTTTGGCGAGGACAAGGGCCGTCGCCAGCACATCGGGCGCCGTCTTCCTGCAATTCACCACTTCCAGGAGACGCATGATATTGGCCGGCGAGAAGAAATGCAGCCCGACGACGCGCTCCGGCAGCCGTGTTGCGGCAGCGATCACGTCGGGATCGAGATAGCTCGTGTTGGTCGCAAGGATCGCATCGGCGCGAACGATCGCATCGAGACGCTGGAACAGCTCGGTCTTGACTGTGAGATCGTCAAAGACGGCTTCGATGACGATATCGGCCTGTTCCAACTGCTCCATATCGGCGGTGACCGTCAGCCGGCCTGAGCGATCTTCCCGACCCGCCGCATCAAGGCGACCGGACTGCACGGCCTTGTCGAGCAGACCGGCGATCCTGTCGCGGCCCTTTTGGGCGGCTTCGGCATTCTGCTCGACGCCGATGACGCGATAGCCGCCATTGAGTGCCGAGAGGGCGATGCCCGAGCCCATCAGACCGGTGCCGACGATGCCGATGATTTCGATCTTGCGCGGAGCGACGGCCTCCAGTCCTTCGACCTTGCCCGCGGCGCGCTCCGCGAAGAAGACGTGGCGCAGGGCGGCAGCCTCTTCGCTGTCGCGAAGCTCGATGAAGGTACGGCGTTCCTCCGCCAGCCCCTCCGATAAAGAGACGCTCGCCGCCAGGCGCACGAGACGGACGGCCTCGGCAGGCGCGTGCTGGGCGCGTGATTTGCGCAGTGCGTCCGATGCCGCCTTGTCGATGGCTTCGACCGCTTCCGCAGGAATGGATAGATGGCCGGTGCGGCGCAATGCAGCGGCATTGGTCGACTTTGCATCCGCGATGGCATCTGCGAGCAGAGTATCGGGAGACACGCTGTCCACGACACCGAGCTTCAACGCTTCGGCGGCCGAAACGATGCGGCCGTTAGCGATCATGTCGATGGCGGCGGCGATGCCGGCGAGCCGCGGCAGGCGCTGCGTGCCGCCGGCGCCGGGCACGATGCCGAGCTTGACTTCGGGAAGGCCGAGTTTCGCGGCTGGCGCGGCAAGGCGGCGATGGCAGGCAAGCGCCACTTCCAGACCGCCGCCGAGGGCCACGCCATTGATTGCGGCGACGACGGGTTTGGCAAAGGCTTCGATGCGGGCGATAACATCAGGTAGATGCGGTTCGACCGGCGGCTTGCCGAACTCTTTGATATCGGCGCCGCCGACAAAGCTGCTGCCGGCGCCGGTCAGCACGATGCCGGCAATATTGCCATCCTTCTCCGCATGCTCGAATGCGCCCATCAGCCCGGTCCTGACATCGGCAGAGAGCGCGTTGACGGGCGCGTTGTCTATGGTGACGATAAGGGTCCCGTCGGCCAGCGCCGCCGAAATGGTGTCCGAAAAGCGCAATGCCGACATGATACTATCTGCCCATCCAAATGTTATTCCGTAGGTATCGCATATGAACGGAAATCGCAGGTGCCCCTTCTCCCCAGCGGGGAGAAGGGGCACCAGGCGGATGAGGGGGGGCCGCCAAAACTACGAAAATCCATGAATTCAAATCGATGCCCCCTCATCCGACCCTTCGGGCCACCTTCTCCCCGCTGGGGAGAAGGAATTTCCAGTGCCGATCCGCCCCATATGCAATGCCCCTGTGTTATTCTGGGATGACGGCGGTCGCCTGGATCTCGATCTTAGCACGATCCTCGACGAGAGCGACGACCTGCACGGCGGCCATGGCCGGGAAATGGCGGCCGATGATCTCGCGATAGGCCTGACCGATACCCTTCAGATTACCGAGATATTCCTGCTTGTCGGTGAAATACCAGGTCATGGACGTAATGTGCTTCGGCTCGGCGCCGCCTTCGGCAAGGATGGCGACGACATTCTTCAGCGTCTGGCGCACCTGCTCGACGAAATCGTCGCTTTCGAATTCGCAGGCGGCGTTCCAGCCGACCTGCCCGCCAACGAACACCGTACGGCCCGTCGCTGCTACGCCATTGGCATAGCCGATCGGCTTGGCCCAGCCTTCAGGTTGCAGGATGGTGTGCATCGTTCGTCTCCAGATGAGAGGTGAGCGCGGCGCGGAGATCATCCGGCCATTCCACAGATTTATGCGTGTCGAGCGAGGTGGCGACGACACGGTGTCTGGCCGTCCAAAGCACATGGCCATTGGCCGAGACCTGGTGTTCGAGATCGAGCGAGGACCGGCCGACGCCATGGACCGAAAGCCGGAATTCAAGCTCGTCGCCCTGCAGACCCGGCTTCACGAAGGTCAGATCCAGCCGCACCGTAGGCACGCCCAGGCGGCGGTCGTCGATCAGCTTTCGCCAGGAAAAGCCGATCGAAGCGAAATAATCCTCCAGCACCCCGACGAGGATGTTCAGGTACGATGGGAAATAGGCGATGCCGGAGGGATCGCAATCTCCGAAGCGCAGGGGTCTCGTGGTCTTGAATGCCAAGGCGGGCCTCAGTTCGAAAAGGCGGCGATGCCGGTGATGGCGCGGCCGAGGATGAGGGCGTGGATGTCGTGCGTGCCCTCATAGGTGTTGACCACTTCGAGGTTGACGAGATGGCGCGCGATGCCGAATTCGTCGGAAATGCCGTTGCCACCCAGCATGTCGCGGGCAGCGCGGGCAATATCCAGCGCCTTGCCGCAGCTGTTGCGCTTGAGGATGGAGGTCAGTTCGACGGGCGGATGGCCTTCTTCCTTCATGCGGCCGAGGCGCAGGCAGCCCTGCAGGCCGAGCGTGATCTCGGTCACCATGTCGGCAAGCTTTTTCTGGATCAGCTGGTTGGCGGCAAGCGGCCGGCCGAACTGCTTGCGGTCGAGCACATATTGCCGTGCCTTGGCGTAACAATCCTCGGCAGCGCCAAGCGCACCCCAGGCGATGCCGAAGCGCGCCGAGTTGAGGCAGGTGAAGGGACCCTTGAGGCCAGACACGTTCGGCATCAGGTTTTCTTCGGGCACGAATACATTATCCATCACGACTTCGCCGGTGATAGATGCGCGCAGGCCCACCTTGCCGTGGATCGCGGGTGCGGAAAGGCCCTTCCAACCCTTCTCGAGGATGAAGCCCCGGATGAGGCCGTCCTCGGTCTTCGCCCAGACGACGAAGACATCGGCAATCGGTGCGTTGGAGATCCAGGTCTTGGCCCCCGTCAGGCTGTAGCCGCCGTCGACCTTCTTCGCGCGTGTGACCATGGAACCCGGATCGGAGCCGTGGTTCGGCTCGGTGAGGCCGAAGCAGCCGATCCATTCGCCGGTCGCAAGCTTTGGCAGGTACTTCTGCTTCTGCGCATCCGAACCGAAGGTCTCGATCGGCACCATGACGAGCGAGGACTGCACGCTCATCATCGAGCGATAGCCGCTATCGACGCGCTCGACTTCGCGGGCAATCAGGCCGTAGGCAACGTAGCTTAGGCCGGCACCGCCATATTCCGGGGAGATCGTCGGGCCGAGCAGGCCGAGTTCGCCCATTTCGCGGAAAATGGCCGGATCGGTCTTTTCGTGGCGAAAGGCTTCGAGGACGCGGGGCGCGAGCTTTTCCTGCGCGTAGGAATGCGCGGTATCCAGCACCATGCGTTCGTCGTCGCTCAGCTGCTCCGTCAGCCTGAACGGGTCGGCCCAGTCGAAAATCTCGCGGCTCATGCTATCAATCTCCCATTAGAGCGGTTCAGTGTTTTCAGTTAGCACTAATCCGCTCAAGTTCTTTGTTCTACGCAATTCCGGATGGAAAACCGCTTCGCACTTTTCCTGGAATTGCTCTATGCCTTCAGAAGTTCGCGCGCGACGATGAGTTTCTGAACCTCCGTCGCACCTTCATAGATGCGAAGCGCGCGGATCTCCCGATAGAGTTTTTCCGTTATTTCTCCCGCCTTGACGCCTCGTCCACCGAAAAGCTGGACGGCGTGGTCGATGACGCTTTGCGCGGTTTCCGTCGCCGTCATCTTGGCCATGGCCGCTTCTCGGGTTGTCGGCAAGCGCTGCACGTCGCGGCGCCAGGCTGCCCGGTAGGTCAGCAATGCCGCCGCGTCGATGCCGGTCGCCATATCGCCGAGGGCGGCCTGCGTCAACTGAAGGTCGGCAAGGGCCGCGCCGAACATGGAGCGTGAGCGCGCATGGGCAAGCGATTCATCGAGCGCACGGCGGGCAAATCCGAGGCCGGCACCGGCGACCGAAGCGCGGAAGATATCGAGCGTGCGCATGGCGATCTTGAAGCCTTCGCCTGCTGCGCCGAGGCGGCGCGATGCGGGAATGCGGCAATTGTCGAAGCGGATCGTCGCCAGCGGATGTGGTGCGATCACCTCGATGCGTTCGGCGATCGAGAAGCCGGGATCATCGGCAAAGACGACGAAAGCAGAGATGCCGCGGGTTCCCGGTGCTTCGCCGGTGCGCACGAAGACGGTATAGACATCTGCTATGCCGCCATTGGAAATCCAGGTCTTTTCGCCGTTGAGAACGTAATGATCGCCATCGAGGCGTGCAGCGCAGCTCATGGCACCCACATCGGAGCCGGCGTCTTTTTCCGACAGTGCGAAGGCGGCAAGCCAATCGCCCGAGCGCACCTTGGGCAGAACGGCCGAGCGCAATTCGAGTGAGCCGGAAAGGCCAATCGCACCGGTGCCGAGGCCCTGCATGGCAAAGGCAAAATCGGCAAGACCGTCATGCCAGGCGAGCGTTTCGCGGGCGAGGCAGACCATGCGGGAATCGATCAGCGGTTCGCTGTCGGACGAGCCTGTCGCGGCGGTCAGAAGCCCGGCGTCTCCCAGCGCCTTGACCAGCTTTCGGCATGCGCTATCGACATCGGCGTGATCGATAGAAGCCATGACGCCGGACTTTGCAAAGGCATCGACTTCGGCGGCGAAACGGTGATGACGCTCCTCGAAGAAGGGCCAGTCCAGATGATCGCGGGTCGGGCCGGAGAGGCTGCTTGCCGTTGGTATCACTTCAATCCCCCTGGAATTCCGGCCGGCGCTTGGCGGCGAACGCTTCAAAGGCGCGGCGGAAATCCTGTGTCGCCATGCAGATCGCCTGCGCCTGCGCTTCGGATTCGATCATCTCCTCGATGCCCATGGCCCATTCCTGGTTCAGCATGGTCTTGGTCATGCTATGGGCGAACCAAGGACCATCGGCCAGCGAGCGGGCGAGCTTGACTGCTTCGCTCTCGAGGTCGGCGCTCGCGTGCAGTCCGCTATAAAAGCCCCAGGCCTGTCCTTCCGCTGCTGTCATAGAACGGCCGGTAAAGAGAAGTTCGGCGGCGCGGCCTTGGCCGATGATGCGGGGCAGGATGCCGCAAGCGCCCATATCGGCGCCGGCCAGGCCAACGCGGGTGAAGAGGAAGGCCGTCTTGGCTTCCGGTGTTGCGAGTCGCAGGTCGGAGGCCATGGCCAGGATGGCACCGGCGCCGGCGCAGATGCCGTCCACCGCCGAGACGATCGGCTGCGGGCATTTGCGCATCGCCTTGACGAGATCGCCGGTCATGCGCGTGAAGGCCAGAAGCTCGGGCATAGCCATGCGTGTCAGCGGCTCGATGATCTCAAAGACGTCGCCGCCGGAGGAGAAGTTGCCGCCGGCACCCGTCAGCACAATGGCGCGGATATCCGACGCATAGACGAGATCGCGGAAGAGATCGCGCAGCTCGGCATAGCTGTCGAAGGTCAGCGGGTTCTTACGCTCGGGTCGGTTCAGGCGGATGGTGGCGACGCGGCCGTCTTCGCTGACATCCCAGAGGAAGTGTTCCGGCTTGTAATCCCTGAAGGGCTTCAGGTGCCCCTTCATAGTCATGTCCCGATCGCTCATGGCGTTCAAATCTCCCCACCGGCAACCGCGATTGCCTGTCCATTGATCGATGCCGCGGCCGGCGAGGCTAGCCATAGCACGGTATCGGCGACCTCTTCCGGCTTGATAAGACGCGCCTGCGGATTGGATTTCGTGAACTCGGCAAGCGCCTGCTCGGCCGAACGCCCGGTCTTAGCGACGATCGTTTCGATTGAGCGCTGGATGATCGGCGTGTCTGTAAAGCCGGGGCAGACGGCATTGACCGTGATGCCGGTTTTCGCCAGTTCCAGCGCCAGCGAGCGCGTCAGGCCGACGACGCCATGCTTGGCTGCCACGTAAGCCGAGACGTAGCCATAGCCCTTCAAGCCCGCGGTCGAGGCAATGTTGATGATGCGCGCACCGGCGCCACGAGCCTTCAGGTCGGGAAGAACTGCCTGCGTCACCAGGAAAACGCCGGTCAGATCGACCGTGAGGACATGGTTCCAGGCCCCCAGGCTCGTCTTTTCGAAGGGCGCGCTCGGCGCTTCGCCGGCATTGTTGACGAGGATATCGACGAGGCCGAATTTTTCGCGCGACTTTGCAAGGCCTGCCGTAACGGCTTCGGGGCTCGTGACATCGAAGCCATCGACCACGAAAGCAGCCGCGCCGATCTCGGCGGCAACCGCTTCCAACGGCTCGCGACGACGCCCGGCCAGGCTGACATGTGCACCCTCGGCGGCGAGCGCCTTGGCGATCGCGGTGCCAATGCCGCTGCCCGCCCCGGTGACGAGGGCGTGACGGCCGGCGAATTTGCCCGAAGTTGTCATCTCATACTCACTTCGCTGGTGCTGCCGCGGCCGCACGGGCGAGGTTGGTTTCATACTGCGCCTTGCCGGAAAGATATTGCTTCGGCCAGGGAATGGAAGTCAGGCCGATCCTGGCCGCTTCATGCAGCGACCAGGCCGGGTCCGCCAGATGCGGACGGGCGACGGCGCAAAGATCGGCGCGGCCGGCAGCGATGATCGAATTGGCATGGTCTGCCTCGGAGATCGCACCAACGGCGATCGTCGGGATGCCGATCTCGTTGCGGATCTTGTCCGAGAAGGGCGTCTGGAACAGGCGGCCGTAAACCGGCTTTTCCTGCTTGGAGACCTGGCCCGAAGAGCAGTCGATCAGGTCGGCGCCGGCCTCCTTGAACATGCGCGCGAAGATCGCCGCATCTTCCGGCGTGTTGCCGCCATCAGTCCAGTCATGGCAGGAAAGACGGACTGACATCGGCTTGTCCGCAGGCCAGATAGCGCGCATCGCATGGAAGATTTCCAGCGGATAGCGGGCGCGGTTTTCATGGCTGCCGCCATATTCGTCGTCGCGCAGATTGGTCAGCGGCGACAGGAAGCTCGACAGCAGATAGCCGTGGGCGCAATGCAGTTCCAGCCAGTCGGCGCCGGTCCCGATCGCCAGCTTGGTTGAGTGTACGAAGTCGGCCTTGACGCGCTCCATATCGGCACGATCCATAGCCTTCGGCACCTGGCTGTTCTTGAGATAGGGAACTGACGAGGCCGAGATCAGTGGCCAGTCGCCTTCGGCCAGCGGCTGGTCGATACCCTCCCAGGCGAGTTTCGTCGCGCCCTTGCGTCCGGCATGGCCGAGCTGGATGCCGACCTTGGCAGCGCTGTTGGTGTGAACGAAATCGACAAGCCGCTTCCACTGCGCCGCCTGCTCCTCGTTCCAAAGGCCGAGGCAGCCGGGGGTGATACGGGCATCCGGAGTGACGCAGGTCATTTCCGCGAAGATCAATCCTGCACCGCCAAGCGCGCGTGAGCCGAGATGGATGATGTGGAAGTCGTTCATCACGCCATCCGTGGCCGAATACATAGCCATTGGCGAGACGACGATGCGGTTGACGAGCTGGACGTCTCGAAGGCGATAGGGCGTGAACATCGGCGGCAGGCAGCGGTCGTTGCCGACGGCAAGGCCGGATTTCTCGGCGAACCAGCGCTCATAGCCTTCGAGCCAGGTCTTGTCGCGCAGCCGCAGATTTTCGTGGCTGATGCGCTGCGAGCGGGTCAGCATCGAATACATGAACTGCGGCGGCTCCAGCGTATCGGCATAGCGGCGGCCGACGACTTCGAACCATTCCATGGCATTGCGGGCGGCATTCTGGATGCGGGCGACATCGACGCGGCGGATTTCTTCGTAGGTTTCGAGAACGGCCGGTATCTTGCCCTTCTCATGCCCGTGGATCTGGAATTGGCGGGTCAGCTCGATGGCGTCATCGATGGCGAGCTTGGTGCCGGAGCCGATGGCGAAATGGGCGGTGTGGGCGGCATCGCCCATCAGCACGACATGGGAATTGCCGTTGAAGTGGCTCCACTTGCCGCAGATCAGGCGGTTGAAATTCAGCCATGCCGAGCCGCGGATATGGCGGGCATTGGTCATCAATGACGCGCCTTCGAGCACTTCGGAAAACAGGTTTTCGCAAAAGGCGATAGAGCCGTCCTGGCCCATCTTGTCGAGGCCATGGGCGAGGTAGGCTTCTTCCGTCGTCTCGACGATGAAGGTCGAGGTCTTGTCGTCGAACTTGTAGATATGCGCCTGGAACCAGCCGTGATCGGTGCGGCGGAAATCGAAGGTGAAGGCGTCGAAAAGCTTGTTGGTGCCGAGCCAGATATAGCGGTTCGGCCGGGTGATCATGTCGGGCTGGAAGACTTCCGGGTAATGATTGCGGATCTTGGAATTGAGGCCGTCCGAGCCGATGACCAGATCGGCGTCGGGGTAATCGAGATCGGAATTGACGTCCGTCTCGAAGATCAATTCCACGTTCAGCGCCTCGCAGCGCTTCTGCAAAATGTTCAAAAGCTTCTTGCGCCCGATGCCGACGAAACCGTGGCCCGAGGTGCGCTGGCGCGTGCCCTTGAACAGGACTTCGATATCGTCCCAATGATTGAAGGCGTCCTCGATTTCGGCGGCACTTTCCGGATCCCATTCGCGCATCGAAACCATGGTCGCATCGGAGAAGACGACGCCCCAGCCGAAGGTGTCATAGGGACGATTGCGCTCGACGACGCGAATGGAGTGCTCGGGATGGAGCTTCTTCATCAGAAGCGCGAAGTAGAGCCCTGCGGGGCCGCCGCCGACACAGACGATGCGCATCGCTTTTCCCTCCTCGTTCGGCCGGAGCCGATCTCGAAATAATTTAAGTTTAAAATATATTGTTGTTGCCATTCGTCAAGGCGTTTCGTGCCTGAATGTGCCGACGCCGGATAGTCATAATACCACGGGAAATGAAAATTTCTCTTCAAAAACAATGGGAATTCAAAAGTAGTTTAGGCTTAAAATTTCTTGCTTGAACATTATGCGCTTCGGTGCGATCTTTTTTGGCAGCGCTGCATATGCCGTGGGGAAACGGCTGTCGTGGCGATTGATCTATAAGAATGCGGGAGCAAGGCCATGCTGGGACCGACCGGTCATACCGATACATTCACGCGAGACAATCTGCCGCCTTTCGATGAATGGCCCGAACTGCGGATGGAGGGTTTCGACTATCCCGAATGGCTGAATGCCGGCTTCGAACTTAGCGACCGGATGGTGGAGAAGGGTTTCGCCGATCACGTGGCTCTGATCGGCAACGGCCGCCGCCGCACCTACAAGGAGCTGGCGGACTGGACCAACCGCATCGCCCATGCTCTCGTCGAGAATTTTGGCATCAAGCCCGGCAATCGCGTCCTTATCCGCTCCGGCAACAACCCCGCCATGATCGCCTGCTGGCTGGCGGTGACGAAGGTCGGGGCCGTCGCCGTCAACACCATGCCGATGCTGCGGGCGGGCGAGCTTTCGAAGATCATCGACAAGGCGGAAATCTCGTTTGCGCTTTGTGATACGAGGCTGCTGGAGGAACTCGTTACCGCAGCCAAGGACAGCCGCTTCCTGAAGCAGGTCGTCGGCTTCGACGGTACGGCCAATCACGATGCCGAGCTCGACCGGATCGCGCTCAACAAGCCCGTTCGTTTCGAACCGGTGAAGACCGGACGGGATGATGTGGCGCTGCTAGGCTTCACCTCGGGCTCGACGGGTGTGCCGAAAGCGACGATGCATTTCCATCGCGATATCCTGATCATTGCCGATGCCTACGCCAAGGAGGTGCTGCAGGTGACGCCGGAGGACGTTTTCATAGGTTCGCCTCCGATCGCTTTCACCTTCGGGCTCGGCGGTCTGGTCGTCTTCCCCTTGCGCTTCGGCGCATCGACGGCACTGCTCGAAAACGCCTCGCCGAAGAACATGGTCGAGATCATCCAGGAATACGGCGCGACCATCAGCTTCACCGCGCCGACAGCCTATCGCGCCATGCTGGCGGCAATGGAAGAGGGGGCGGATCTATCCTCGCTTCGGGTCGCGGTGTCCGCCGGCGAGACGCTGCCGGGGCCGATCTTCGAGGAGTGGACGCGCAAGACCGGAAAGCCCATCCTCGACGGCATCGGCTCGACAGAGATGCTGCACATCTTCATCTCCAATCATCTCTCCGATGCACGGCCGAACTGCACGGGCAAGCCGCTGAGGGGCTATGAGGCCCGCGTCGTCGATGACGAGATGAACGAGGTTGCGCGAGGGACGATCGGCAAGCTCGTCGTTCGCGGACCGATCGGCTGCCGCTATCTCGCCGACCACCGGCAGGCCGACTATGTGCGGGACGGCTGGAATGTGACAGGCGACAGTTTCATTCAGGACGAGGAAGGCTACTTTCATTTCGCGGCCCGTTCCGACGACATCATTCTTTCGGCCGGCTACAATATTGCCGGGCCGGAAGTGGAGGCAGCCCTTCTTTCGCATGCCGATGTGCTTGAGTGCGCCGTCATCGGCAAGCCGGACGAAGAACGGGGCCATATCGTGCAGGCCCATGTTGTGCTGGCGGCAGGCGTCACCGCATCGGATCTGCTCGTCAGGGCCTTGCAGGAGCACGTCAAGGCCGTGATTGCACCCTATAAATATCCGCGCTCCATCGTCTTTGTCGAAGCATTGCCGAAGACGGAATCGGGTAAAATACAGCGTTTCCGTCTGAAGGCGCCGGCGGCCTGATCAGGCGGCGCTTTTCTGGCGCCGCTCATCTGCCTGGATTCTTCGGATCCCACAACACGGTCTTTGCATCTTTTTCATAAGCCATGCCCTTGGGATAGCTGATCGCTTCGAACTGCAGACCCTATGGCGCCTGAAAATAAAGGATCGATTGGCCGGCGGCCGGGCCATCCTGGACCGAGAATGGTCCCAGCCGTGTCTCGATGTTGTTGCTGTCCAGATAGGCCTTTGCCGCGTCAATGTCGTCTACATAGAGCGAGATGTGAAACGCGCCGATATCGCTATTCTTCTGTTTGAGATCCCGCTGATCGGGCGCCGAATATTCGAACAGTTCGATGTTCGATCCGAAGCCACACCGCACCTGAGTTATCTGCTTGATTTGAGCCTTGGGATCGACACCAAGCAAATCCGTCATGAACGTGCCCTTGTCGTCGGCAAACGGGCCGAACGACATAATGACCTCGCAGCCGAGCACGTTCTCGAAGAAATCGACAGCCTGCTTCATATCCGGCACCGTCAGTCCCGTATGGTCGTGACCACGAAGACCGGGCAATCCTGTGGTCTTTGTTGCTACTGAAACAGGACCTTTCATAGCGACTACCCCTTTCATATGCCGTTATTGTCGCAGTCTCGCTAACACCCGCAGCGCAATTGATAGCCTTCATGCATCGGACGCTTCCATCACGCTTTCGCGACCGAGCCAGTGCGGATCGACTTCCGGCAGGGGGATGGCGTCCAGCAGCATGCGGGTATAGGCGGAGGCGGGTGCGGTGAAGACGCGCTCGCAATCGCCTTCCTCTTCGACCCGGCCGTGGCGCATGACGTAGACGCGGTCGCAGACGGCGCGGATGACCGAGAGATCGTGGCTGATGAAGGCCATGGACAGGCCGAGATCGCGCGAAAGCTCCTTCAGCAGATTGAGCACTTGCGCCTGCGTCGAGACGTCGAGGCCGGAGACGATCTCGTCGGCAAGCACGAAATCTGACTTCAGCAGGGCGGCACGCGCAATGCCGATGCGCTGACGCTGGCCGCCCGAGAGTTCATGCGGATTGCGGTCGAGGCAGGCTTGCGGCAGTGTCACCCGCTCGAGAATTGCAGCGACATGATACTCAGCTTCTTTTCTGTCCGAAGCGAGTTTGTGCAGCAGAAGCGGCTCGACGAGGATGCGGCGGATGGTGTGGCGTGGATTGAGCGAAGCCATCGGGTCCTGAAAGATCATCTGCATGCGGCGACGCAGTGGCCGCATCTCCGTATCGGGCAGGCGCGTGATGTCTCGACCGTCGAAATGGATGCTGCCGGCAGTCACGTCGACCAGCCGCAGCAAGGCGCGGCCGAGCGTCGTCTTGCCCGAGCCGCTCTCACCGACGATTCCTACCGTCTCGCCGCGGCGGATATCGATATCGACTCCGTGCAGCACCTTGATGCCGTGGCCAGGCGGTCCGAAGAGATGCGGCTTGGCGCCGTAGATCACCTCGATGCCCTTGGCGGATAGGAGATTATCGGAAACGCTCATCGGCCGCCCTCCGGAATACCGATTTCGCGACGCAATTGCTCGAAGACCGTCTGCGGCACCGGCTTCAGCCCGGCATCTGGCCGGTCGTAGCGAGGGCCGGCGGCAAGAAGCGACTTCGTGTAGATGTGCCGGGGATGGGCGAGTACGTCGCTCGTGCGCCCCTCTTCGATGATCTTGCCGGCGTAGAGCAGAGTGACGCTGTCGCAGATCTGGGCAACGACACCGAGATCATGCGTGACGAAGATCACGGCGGTGCCGTGCGCTTCCTGCAGGCGGCGGATCAGCCGCAGGATCTGTTTCTGCACGGTGACGTCGAGCGCCGTGGTCGGCTCGTCGGCAACGACCAGTTTCGGCTCCAGCGCGAAAGCGGCGGCGATCAGGATGCGTTGGCGCATGCCGCCGGACAATTCGTGGGGATAGGCGCGCAGCACACGCTCGGGATCGCGGATATGCACTTCCTCCAGCAGCTTCAGAGCGCGCCGGCGAGCATCACCTGAGGACATGCCCCGCTTCAACCGCAAGCCATCGGTCAGCTGCGCCTCGATGCGGCGGCCGGGATTGAGCGCGGTTTGCGGATCTTGCGGGATCAGCGAGATATCGCTGCCCATAATGCCGCGCAATTCCTTCGCTGAGAGAGTGAGGAGATCACGGCTTTCGAACAATATCGATCCGCTGGTAATGCGGACGCTGCGCGGCAGGATGCCGAGCAGGGCCTTGGCGATGGTCGATTTTCCGGCGCCGCTTTCGCCGACGAGCCCGCGCACTTCGCCGCGCGTGAGCGTCAGCGAAACATCGCGCAGGATCGGCGCGCCGCTGTCGCGGTCGGATGTGGCGCCGAGGCCAGTGATGGAGAGGAGCGGAGATGTCATCGGCGCATTACCGGATCGAGGGCGCGGCGCAGGCCGTCACCGAGTTGATTGAAGGCAAGCACCGTCGCGAAGAGCGCGATCAGCGGCACGACCAGCACCCACCAGCCCTGATAGATCATTTGACGCCCCTCGGCGATCATGCCGCCCCAGGTCGGGGTGTCGGAGGCGACCGACAGGCCGACGAAGGACAGAATGGCTTCGACGATGACGGCAATACCCATTTCCAGGCTGACAAGGGCGATCAGCATGGGCGTCACATTGGGCAGGATTTCGCTGAAGAGGATTTTGGCGCGCGAAAAGCCGATCGTATGGGCGGCGGTCACATAATCCATTCGCGCCTGCGCCTGCGTTTCCGAGCGCACGACGCGGCAGAAGCGCGTCCAGTCGATGATGACAATGGCAGCGATGACTGAGTGCACGCCGGAGCCGAAGACGGCGACGAGCAAGATCGAGAGAAGCACCGGCGGGAAGGCCATCCAGATATCGACGAGGCGGGAGATCACCTTATCGATCCAGCCGCCGTACCAGCCGGCAAGGAGGCCGAGCAGGGTGCCGATCAGGGCCGCGAGCCCGGCTGCGACAAAGGCGACCGTAAGCGCGATGCGCGTGCCGAAGATGGCGCGGGAGAGCACGTCGCGGCCGAGATCGTCCGTGCCTAGCAGGAAGCCGGGATCGGAACCTTCGATCCATGCCGGCGGCAAGGTGCCGGACATCAGATCCTGCTCCAGCGGGTCCTTCGGCGCGATGTAAGGCGCAAAGATCGCGAGGATGAGGAGGATAAGAATGAAACCTCCGCCAAAGATCACCTTCGGCTCGGAAAGTAGCGCGTGGATGCGTTTCGCCATTCGGGAGGGCGAGCGCGGCATGGCGGGCGAGGTAGTGTCAGCCATGGGCGAGCCTCGGATTGAAGGCCGCAACCAGCAGATCGACCGCCAGATTGACGAGAATGAAGAGGGCGCCAAATACGAGAACAAGCCCTTGGATCAGAGGCAAGTCGCGGTTGATGACGGCATCGATCGCCATATTGCCGATGCCGGGATAGGCGAAGATGCGCTCGACGATGACGGTCCCGCCGATCAGAAAGGTAAATTGCACGCCAGTCAGCGCTATGGTCGGGCCGACGGCGTTGCGCAGCGCCTCCTGCAGCACCAGCCGCAGTTCGGACATGCCCTTCAGCTTGGCGAGCAGGATATAGTCCTGCACCATGGCCTCGGAAAGTGCGGCTTTCAGCACGCGGGCGATGATGGCGGCGAGCGGCAGGCCGAGCGCCAGGACCGGCATGACCATGTGCGCGCAGATATCGGCGAAGATACTGAGGCGAAGCGTCACCAGGCTTTCGAGGAGATAGAAGGGGGTCATGAACTGCGCGTCGATGCTCGGATCAATGCGGCCGGAGAGCGGAAAAAGCGGAAAGAGGACGCCGAGGACCAGCACGAGAGCCAGCGCCCAGACGAAATCCGGCACGGCAAGGAAAAGGCCGTTGAGGCTGTCAATGATGGGCTCGAAAATCGTGCGGCGGGCAAGCGTGCCGACGATGGCGACCGCACCGCCGAGGAGAACTGCAAGTATCAGGGCTGCGAAGGCAAGCTCCAGCGTTGCGGGTAGCCGTTCCCCGAGCAGGGACAGCACATCGCGCTTCAAGGAGATCGATGTCCCGAAATCGCCGGTCAGGACCGATTTCAGCCAGAGCCAGAATTGCGTGGTCAGGCTCGCATCGAGGCCGTAATGGGCGCGAAGCGCGGCGATATCGGCAGGGCTTGCGCCCGGCGAGATCATCATAGCGATCGGATCGCCCGGCGCGACGCGCAGCAGGACGAAGACGATCACCGCCACTCCGAAGAGGGTAATCGCGGCCATGATCAGCCGGTTGAGAATGGAGACTGCTATCATGCGTTATGGGTTCCGATCGCATGTGCTGACTGTAACATGGAGCTTGCCAGCCCCTCATCCGGCCTATCGGCCACCTTCTCCCCGTTTTAACGGGGAGAAGGGGATAGACGCACCCGCAGCCTTCCTTCCGAGCATCTTTCCAGACGACGGTAAAGAGGTCGTTCCCTCTCCCCGCGAGCGGGAGAGGGCTAGGGTGAGGAGCAAGCCTACAAGAACGGCACTAAGCCTTCGACACCAGCGTCGGCTGCAGGGCGCCGGAGACGTTCGGCGTGACCTTGAGGCTCGATTTGTAGACGATCGGCTGCGCATATTGCAGCAGCGGGATCACATAGCCCTGTTCGGCAATGTACTTGATCGCCGCCTTCCAGCCGGCAATACGCTTCGTCTCGTCTTTTTCCACCCAGAGCGGTCCCAGCATGTCGTCGACATCCTTGGTCTTCCAAGCCGAGTGCGGCGAGGGGCCGAACATGGCAAAACCCGTCGAGGTCGTCGGATCGCCGATGGCGTTGCCCCAGTTGTAGAAGGCGGCCGGCCCGAGTTGATGGGCGGCGCGCAGCTCGTAGTGCTTGGCGATTTCGTAGACTTCGATTTCAGCCTCGATGCCGACCTTGCGCCACATGCCGACGATCGCCTGGATCATCTCGTAATCCTTCGGCTTGAAGCCGCGGGTCGTCTTGATGCCGAACTTTACCGGCTTCTCCGGCGAGTAGCCGCTGGCGGCCAGAAGCTTCTTGGCCTGTTCCGGATCGTAAGGGATTTTGACGGAGGCGTCGTAAGCCTCGTATTCCGGCGCTTCCAGCGTCGACAGCGGCTTGCCGTAGCCGCGCAGTAGCCGCTTGATGATTGCTTCCTTGTCGATCGCCATATTGGCGGCCAGGCGGACGTTCTTGTCGAGCATCGGATCGACATTGCTGATGAAGATCATCCCGATGTCGGAGATCGGAGTTGTGACGCCTGATAGCCCCGACTTCTTCTTCAGCCGGTCGAAATCCTCATAGGGGATTTCCAGCGTCACGTCGGACGAGCCGGACTCGATTTCGGCGACACGGCTTGTCGTATCCGGCACGAACTTGAAGATAACGGTATCGAAGGCCGGCTTGCCGCCGAAATAGTTCGGGTTTGCCTTCAGGCGCAGATAGGAATTGCCCTCATAGGCATCGACCATGTAGGGGCCGGTGCCGATCGGCTTCTTTTCGAAGCCTTGTGCGCCTACCTTGGTGTAATAACCCTTCGGCAAGACGTAGCCGGTGAGGAACGCCATCCATTTGAAGAAGGTCGGCTCGAAGCGAACGACATCGCCGGTGATGCGGTTGCCTTCCACCTTGTAATTATTGGCGGTAGACCAGATGAATTGGATCGGATTGCCCGTCTCCTGCTTGGCGGCGCGTTCCAGCGACCAGACGACGTCATCCGGTGTGAACTTGGAACCGTCGTGCCATGTCACGCCTTCGCGCACGTCCATCCAGACCTTGGTCTTGTCGTCGTTCCAGCCCCAGGCGGTCAAAAGGCCCGGCTGGAATTTCAGGTCCGGTCCCTGGCCGATATACTGGTCGAAGACCGAGCGATAGATCGCCTGGATCGTCGGGTTGACGGCGGATGGGCCGGTCGTCGGATCGAAGGATGGCAGGTTCACGTTGAAGGCGATGGTCAGCGTGCCGGATTCGGCCGCTTCCACGCGTGTTCTGCCGGCTAAAATCCCAGTCATGAATGCTGCCGCGCCGAGGCTCAGGGCCTCGCGCCGAGTAAGCGTTGTCATGGTCACTCCGTTCCCCTGTTAAGCGACAGAAAAGCATAACGCTCAACTGCCGCTGGCGATTTATTGTCGGAATGTTTTAATCTTAAAATACGTCTTTCGGAGCGGCAAGCGCTTTCTCTGGTTCTTTTAAAAAATCCAGCGTTCGTGTGGCACATATATTCCATGCATGTGCATATATATGCCGGCCCCCATCGTGATGGGATTCTGATTTCGGAAAATGAATGCATCGCTTCTGCCCTCGATCGGCAATCCATTCAGCGGAATCTCATATTTGTTCGTTGACAGTTCAAGGAAGTTCAAAATATGATTTTGCAAACGATTTAAAGAAGCCCTGAAGGGCAAAGGGGTAACGTTCATGGCCGAGCGATCATTTGCGCGCGAGGTCGAGGATCTGAAGCTCGGGGAAGGCGATATCTTCCGCGGCGAGGGTATTCTCGCGATCACCAAGGCACTTCTGCAGTCCGGCGTTTCCTATGTCGGCGGCTATCAGGGATCGCCGATCTCCCATCTCATGGACGTGCTGGCCGACGCCAGGGACGTGATGGAGGATCTGGGCGTCCATTTCGAGACATCGGCATCGGAAGCGGCTGCTGCCGCCATGCTGTCGGCCTCCGTCATGTATCCGGTGCGCGGCGCCGTCACCTGGAAATCGACGGCGGGCACGAATGTCGCTTCCGACGCGCTTTCCAACCTGTCTTCGGGCGGTGTCACCGGCGGTGCGCTGATCATCATCGGCGAGGATTACGGCGAGGGCTCCTCGATCATGCAGGAGCGCAGCCATGCCTATGCGATGAAATCGCAGATGTGGCTGCTCAATCCGCGCCCGAACCTGCCGTCGATCGTGCAGGCCGTCGAGGAGGGGTTCGAGCTTTCGGAGGCTTCGAATACGCCCGTCATGCTGCAGGTCGGTATCCGCAGCTGCCACGTTCATGGCCAGTTCGTTGCCAAGGACAACAAGCGCCCGGCCTATACGCTGAAGCAGGCGCTGGAAAAGCCTGTTCGTGACGTCAACCGTATCGTGCTGCCGCCGGCATCCTTCCTGCACGAGAAGGAGAAGCTGGAGAAGCGCTGGCCGGCTGCCGTCGACTTCATCAAGAGGCGTCAGCTCAACGAGTATTTCGGCCCCTCGGAAGGCGATGTCGGCATCATCCTGCTTGGCGGCATGTACAATGGCGTCATGCGCGCACTGCAGCAGCTTGGCCTCGCGGACGTCTACGGCAATTCCGCCGTGCCGCTTTATATCTTGAATGTCGCCTATCCGTTGGTCGATGACCAGATCGCCGAGTTCTGCACCAGCAAGAAGGCGGTGCTGATGGTGGAGGAGGGGGCGCCCGAATATATCGAGCAATCGCTGAATACCATCCTGCGGCGCCGCGACATCCAGACCAAGGTTGCGGGCAAGGATGTTCTGCCGATGGGCGGCGAATATACCGCGCCGGTGCTGATGAAGGGCATCAAGAATTTCCTGGAAGTTCACCAGCGCGTGCTGCTCGGCAACCAGCCGCCGCTACCGGACCCGACACCGATCCTCAACGATCCGAAAGTCAAGGCCCTGGCCGATGTCGTGCCGCCACGTCCGCCGGGCTTCTGCATCGGCTGTCCCGAGCGGCCGATCTTTGCGGCAATGAAGCTGGTCGAGGGCGAGCTCGGGCAGCATCACATATCAGGCGATATCGGCTGTCATCTGTTCTCGATCCTGCCGCCCTTCAATCTCGGCAGTACGACCATGGGCTATGGGCTCGGGCCGGCGGCTGCGTCGGCCTTCAACGTCGCGGCCGATAAGCGCGCGATCTCGGTCATGGGCGACGGCGGCTTCTGGCACAACGGTCTTGCGACGTCAGTCGGCAATGCCGTCTTCAACAAGCAGGACGGCGTCATCCTCGTCGTCGACAACTATTATTCGGCGGCGACCGGCGGGCAGGACATACCGTCCTCGCGTGCGCTCAATCCCCGTCGCAAGACGAACAATTCCATCGTCAATGCCGTCAAGGGCATCGGCGCGACCTGGGTGCGCCAGATCGACCGCACCTATGATGTCGGCAAGATGCGCGACACGCTGCGCGAGGCGCTGACCTCGAAGGAGTCGGGGCCGAAGATCATCGTCGCTTCTTCGGAATGCATGCTCAACAAGCAGCGCCGCGTGAAGCCGCAATTCGTCAAGGCTGTCAAGGACGGCAAGCGCATGGTCAAGGAGCGCTTCGGCGTGGACGAAGATGTCTGCACCGGCGATCACGCCTGCATCCGCCTTTCCGGCTGTCCGTCGCTGTCGGTCAAGCATACCGACGATCCGCTGAAGGACGATCCGGTGGCGGCGATCGACAATAATTGCGTCGGCTGCGGCAATTGCGGCGAGGTCTCGGAGGCGGCGGTGCTCTGTCCCTCCTTCTACCGGGCCGATATCATCCACAATCCGACGGGTTGGGATCGTTTCGTCGCCCGCCTGCGTTCCCGCGTAATCGGCTGGCTGCAGGCGCGTCGCCGTGCCGGCCGCATCGTCTTTTCAGATTGAGAGGGCGATATGAACGAGCATGTGAGCATGGGTGATCTTGGGACCAACAGGCTTTCGACGGACAAGCCGCTGTCGCTTGCCATTCTCGCCATGGGCGGGCAGGGCGGCGGCGTGCTGGCCGACTGGATCGTCGGGCTTGCCGAAGCCGAAGGCTGGATGGCGCAGACGACGTCCGTGCCCGGCGTCGCGCAGCGGACGGGCGCGACAATCTACTATATCGAAATGCTGCCGGCGAAGGATGGTCACGCCCCGATCTTTTCGCTGATGCCGACACCCGGCGATGTCGATGTCGTCATGGCGGCCGAACTGATGGAGGCCGGCCGTTCCGTGCTGCGTGGCCTGGTGACGCCGGACAAGACCGTGCTGATCGCCTCGACGCACCGCTCCTTTGCGGTCGGCGAGAAAGAGAAGCCCGGCGATGGCATCGGCAATCCCGGAGTGGTGGTCGAGGCGACGGATTTCGCGGCAAAACGGACTATCGCGTTCGATATGGAAACGATGGCCGTCAGGAATGGCAGCGTGATTTCCGCATCCATGTTCGGCGCTTTGGCCGGTTCCGGCGCGCTGCCGTTCGCAAAGCAGGCTTTCGAGGCGATGATCCGCGCCGGCGGCAAGGGTATCGAGCCCAGCCTGAAGGCGTTCAATGCCGCCCTCGAGAGGGTCAAGGAAAAGCCCCGCGATGCGGTTTCCGCAACGCCGCCGAAGCATTTCGATGCCCTGCCGGAGACAGCCGGTCATCCGGCTCTGGATCGGTTGGTCAATCGCATCCGCTCCGAATTTCCGGAAGTTGCCTGGCCGCTGCTGTTTGCCGGCGTCAAGAGGCTGACCGACTATCAGGACCCGGCCTATGCCGATGAATATCTGAGCCGTGTCGCGGCGCTTCATGCGCTTGATCGCAAGGCGGGCGGCGCAAGCAGGGACTTTGCCTTCACCGCGCAGGCGGCGAAATATGTGGCTGTGGCCATGGCCTACGACGACGTCATTCGCGTCGCCGATCTGAAGGTGCGTGGCTCGCGCTTCGAGCGTGTTCGCAAGGAGGTCGGCGCCAAGGACGATCAGATCGTCTACATGACCGAATACATGCACCCTCGCATGGATGAGGTCTGCGGCACGATGCCGAAGGCGATGGGACTCTGGATCGAAAACCGGCCCCGCCTCTTTGCCCGGCTCGACCGCTTCGTCAACAAGGGACGCCGCGTTCAGACTGGCACGCTGTTCTGGTTCTTCGGCCTCCACATGCTCTCGGCGCTACGCCGTATCCGTCGCGGCACGTTGCGGCATGCGCGAGAGGTCGAGCATCGGGAAGCCTGGCTCGCGGCGGCCTCCAATCTGCTGACCGCGAATTACGATCTCGCCGTCGAGGTGCTCGGCAACCGCCGCCTTGTCAAAGGCTATTCCGATACGCATGCGCGCGGGCTTTCGAAATTCGATCGCGTCATGTCTGCCCTGCCGATGCTGCGCGATCGCGAGGACGGGGCCGCCTGGATGAAGCGGCTGAGGCAGGCCGCACTTCTGGACGAGAAGGGTGTTGCGCTTGATGGGGCGCTGAAGACTGTAGAGACGCTGTGATGGAGTCGTTTCAACCACTCGCCCTCGTGGTTCGAGGCTCCGGTCCTTCGGCCCTCCGCACCTCACCATGAGGTCTAACCTTTTGCGCTAGTTACGAAATTCGCTCCGCCTCATCCTGAGGTGCATCTTGAAGCGCAGCGGAAAGATGCCTCGAAGGACGGGGCGGCCACAGACACTCCGATCTCTTCAGATCTCATGCTTCCTGATGTTGTGCAGTACCTTGTGCAGCGTCGAGATGAAGGTACGGTATTCAGCCTCGTCGACGCCGTCGAACATTTGCAGGAAGAGGTCGTACATGGTCGGCCATACCTTCTCGAAGGCGGCGCGGCCTTCCTCCGTAATCGAGACGTCGCGGATGCGCATGTCTTCGGCACGAGGCTGGCGGCGGATATAGCCCTGTTGTTCGAGCGAGTCCAAGGTGCGGCTCATGGTCGACTGCTCGGTCACGGCGAAGACGGAGAGCTCGTTGATCGTGAGGCTGGAAGAGACGCTGAGAACGGCGAGCGCCCGCATCTTCGCGGTCGTCATGTCGTATTCGCGTAGCTCCTCCAGCAGATTGGCGTTCCAGCGCGCCATCAGCCGGTTCATCAGGTAGGGCGCGAAGTGATTGAGGCCGATTTCGCCCATGGTCGGGCGTTTCGCGTTCTCATCCCGCTTGCGCCTCAAAACGGTGCCTGAAAACCGCTCCTCCATCGACGATACTCCCTAGGAAACGTGTTACTTCAGCGATGATGCGAGCAGGAAGCCGGAGCCCCCACCAAGGCCTGGACCGGGATGCGCGGAAGCGCCGATATGGTATAGGCCCGTTATATGGGTGCGGTGGTTAACAGATGACTTGAAGGGACGCCAGATGAAAAACTGGTCGAGGCCGCAGTAGCCGCCATAAGGATCGCCGCCGACAAGGTTCATGTTCATTGCTTCGAGATCAGCCGGAGAATAGGCGCGACGTGCCAGCTTTATGCTGGAAAAGTTCTCGATCTGGTTCGCAAGCAGGGCTTCGGCGCGATCGGCGTAGCGCTCGCGCACTTCCTCTGTCCATCGGCCGTCCTCAGGCGTTTCGATCTCGCCGGCGGCATCGCCCTTGATATGACGCGGCGCTTCGGGCAGCTGCAGCCAGAGGATCGATTTTCCGTCCGGCGCGCGGCTGGGATCGAGAGCGACCGGCTGGCCGACGCAGACGGTCGGTTCGGCCGGCAATAGCCCGCGCTCGCATTCGTTGGCGGCGCGCGACACGCCGTCGAGACCGGGGGTCAGATGCAGCAGCGCGACCTTGCCGAGTTCGTCGTCGGCTTTCCAGCGCGGCGGCTCGGAGAGCGCATAGTGAATCTGCATGTCGCCCTTGCCGTAGCGATAGCTGGCAACACCCGTTTGGACTTCTGCCGGCAGCGGATCCGGCCAATCGGCTATCAGGCGCTCATAAAGCTGGTTGGGGGTGACGGAGCAGATTACGCCTGTCTTTGCGCTCAACGTTTCGCCATTCGCAAGGCGGACACCATCGGCGCGGCGATTAGGGCCTGGAATAATGGCTTCGACATCGGCGTTTACACGGATTTCGCCGCCATGATCGGCAATCAGCCGTTCGAAGGCCGTCAGCAGGTTCGCGGCGCCGCCCTTGACGATCGGCGCGCCGCCCAGCTCCAGCGCAAAGCCGATCACCTTCAGCATTTCCGCAGAATAGGCGCTTTCCGGTCCGAGGCCGCAATGAAGCACCCAGGGCGCCCAGAGTGCGTGAATGTCCTCGGACCTGTAGTTGGTTTCGAGGTAACCACGTGCCGGCGTCAGGGCATCGCCAAACCAGGCTGCTAGCTTGCGCAGGCCGCGGTTCCAGCCTTGCTTGCCGACTGTCTTCAGGATCGATCCCGACCATAGCGCGCCGCCGAGGAGGGAAAAGAGGAAAGGAGCGTCGGCGGCTAGCGCCTCCATCTCGCGGGAGAAGGTCTGCCCGTCACCGAGCGCAAGTTCGTCGAAGGTGGCGATGTTTCGCCGCCTGTCCTTGGAAAAGATGACGTGCGAACCGTCGGGCCGCAGCACGGCTGTCGGAAGGTCTGCATGTGCGAATTCCAGGCCTCGTGCCTCGAGATCCTTGCCGATGGCGCCATAGGCCGGCGAGGTGAGGAACAGCACCATGGTCGTCGCCATGACGTCGTGGATGAAGCCGGGCTCGGTGATCTCCTCGGTGCGCAGGCAACCGCCGATGCGGTCGTTGCGCTCGAGGACGAGCACCTTATGGCCCTTTTTGCCAAGCATCGCAGCAGCGACAAGCGCATTTATGCCGCTGCCGACGATGATGTAATCATGATCGCCCATTGCCGCCGCCCCTCATTGGTAAGATGAACGGAAAGGAGGAGCCAGCCCCAGGCTCCCGCCTTTCCAGCCTATCATGCAATCAAGGCCAGTGCGCGAACCGGCGAACCGGTGCCCTTGACGAACTTCAACGGCGCGGCGATCAGCACGGCGCCCTTGGCCGGAAGCTGGTCAAGATTGGAGAGGCTGGCGAGGCCATAGCGGTTGGCCTTGTGCATGAGGTTATGCGCCGGGAAGGGCGGGTTCATGCCGCCGGCCGATCCGGCGTCGGTGCCGATCGTTTCCGAACCCCAGCCGATAATGCCCTTGGTCAAGAGATATTCGATCGCCTCGGCGGTCGGACCGGGGGAGTGCGGGCCGTTTTCGTCAGCGTTCAGGAAAGTTTCGGTGGAACCGTTGCGCTTGTACCAGTCGGTGCGCAGCAGCACCCAGCTGCCGGCTTCGATCGTCCCATGCTGAGCTTCCCACTCCTTGATGCTGTCAACCGTCAGCAGGTAATCGGGATTGGCAGCGGCTTCCCTGGAGCGGTCGATGACGTTGACCGGTGCCACGAAATTCTGCGGCGGGATGGTGTCCGTCGTGTTGTTCGGATTGTCCTTGCCTGTGATCCAGTGACAGGGGGCATCGAAGTGAGTGCCGGTATGCTCGCCGAGTTCCAGCCAGTTCCAAGCCCAGAACGGGCCGTCCTGATTGTATTCGGAGATCGTATGAACCTTGACGTTCGGCGTGTTCTTGCCAAACTGCGGCGGCAGGTAGAGCACCGGAGTATCCGGGCCGAGCGGCGCGGTAAGATCGACTACCTTGACGGAGCCCGAAAGCAGGGCCGAGGCGAGGCTGGCGAGTGCGGTAGCGGTCATTTTTCTAGTTCCCCTTGTTATCGCATGATCCCATGTGAAGAACCGTTTGGGCTCTTTTGGTCAGGATCGGGCGTGAAGTCGGTATCGCCGGGCGCGGGTGCCTTTCCTCCTGACACTTGGTCCGCGCGGTGGCAGAATGCAGGGAGCCTATGTCACAATATATGATATTGCAAGCATTCCCGAATGCTCCCAGAGGGCAAAGGTGGACTGTCCTTCTTACGGCGGGGATATCGGCAAGTCGCTGAAACAATGTAGCAAAACTGGATAAAATTCGAGACGTTGCTACTCTTGATTGCGTCCTCTTCCGAAAGTTCGTGCCGATTGATACTTGAAGCTTAAAACTCAAGATGTATGCATGTGACAATAATAATCGACGAGAGAGGGCAAGCGATGAGCTATGATGCGATCATAGTGGGAGCCGGCCACAACGGCCTGGCAGCGGCGGTGCATCTGGCTTCCAAGGGCTGGAAGGTTGCCGTCATCGACGGCAATGCGGAACCCGGCGGTGCGGTGAAGACCCGCGAGGTGACGCTGCCCGGTTTCAGGCACGACCTCTGTGCCATGAACCTCTCCATGTTCGCCGGCTCGGCCTTCTTTGCGCAATACAGGAACGAGCTCTCTGCGGAAGGGCTGGACTTCGTGCCTGCTGCGGATTGTTTTGCCAGCGTCTTCCGCGACAACACCTATCTCGGCGTCAGCACCGATCTGGAAAAGACCGCAGGCGCGATCGCCGACATCTCGCCGCACGATGCCGCAGCCTGGCGGCACATGCTCTCGGCGTTCGGTGCGGACGCACCGCACATCTTCGGTCTTCTCGGTTCGCCCATGCCATCGATGGCCGCGGCCAAAGTCGTTTGGAAAGCCTGGAGGCAGAAGGGAACCGGTTGGCTTTACGATACCGCACGCATGCTCTTCGCCTCGCCGCGCGATTTTCTCGATGCCCGCTTCCAGAATGCCAAGCTGAAGACGATGATGGCTGCCTGGGGGCTGCATCTCGATTTTGCGCCTGACGTCGCCGGTGGCGCGCTGTTTCCCTATCTCGAATCCATGGCCAACCAGGCCTTCGGGATGGTGATCGGCAAGGGCGGTGCGGATACGATCGTCAAGGCGATGGTGGCCGTGTTGAAAAGCAAGGGCGGCGAGCTGATGCTGGGTACTCGTGTCGACAAGATCGTCACGGCTGGCGGCAAGGCGACAGGTGTCGTCCTTGCCGATGGACGCCGTTATGAAGCGAAACGTGCCGTCATCGCCAATGTCCATCCGCAGATTCTGTTCGGCAAGCTCCTCGATGGGGATCCCGCACGCCAGGAATTCGATGCAAAGATATCGCGCTTTCGCGCCGGACCGGGCACGATGATGATCCATCTGGCGCTGTCGGGCCTTCCGGACTGGACGGCGGGCAAGGCGCTCCAGAATTTCGCCTATGTCCATATCGCACCCGATCTCGAGATGATGTCGCGCGTCTACGCCGAGGCGATGGGCGGTCTGCTGCCGGCCGAGCCTGCGCTGGTGGTCGGGCAGCCCACAGCCATCGATCCGTCGCGTGCACCTTCCGGGCAGCATGTGCTCTGGATTCAAGTGCGCGTTCTGCCGGCGCAGTTCCATGGCGACGCGACGGGTCAAATCACCGGTGCGAGCTGGGACGAGGTCAAGGATGCCTATGCGGAGCGCGTCCTTGACCTCATCGAGCGCTATGCGCCAGGCTTGCGCGGCAAGATATTGGGGCGCTCGGTCTTTTCGCCCGTCGATCTGGAGCGCGAGAATCCGAACCTTGTCGGCGGCGACAACCTCTCGGGTAGCCATCATCTCGACCAGAATTTCCTGTTCCGCCCCGTCGCGGGCTATTCGCGCTACAAGACGCCAGTGAGATCGCTTTACATGTGCGGGGCTTCGACATGGCCGGGTGCGGGTACGGGTGCCGGTTCGGGTTTCATGTTGGGGAAAATGCTGGCCAGGTGACCCTCATACGACTTGACGCCCAAACCTTTGACATTTCAAATATCGTCCCCTAGATCGCTCAGATGAGCGATGCGGAACGATAGATCGAGGCGACGTCATGGCAGAGTCCGAAAGTGCAATCGTTGATCTGGAGATCATCGTCCAGGGCGCGCAGGAAGGCAAAAAGCTGGAGCTGCGGCTTTGGCTGCGCATGCTGTCGACCACGAAGCTGATCTCGCAGGAAATCCGGCGCCGGCTGCGCAACGAGTTCGGGGCGACCCTGCCGCAATTCGATCTGATGGCGCAGCTTTATCGCGAGCGCGAGGGGTTGCGCCTT
Organism: Hyphomicrobiales bacterium; assembly: GCA_900468625.1. Taxonomy (GTDB): domain Bacteria; phylum Pseudomonadota; class Alphaproteobacteria; order Rhizobiales; family Rhizobiaceae; genus Rhizobium. The sequence continues at coordinate 134,169 of UBUL01000001.1, read as the reverse complement.
GGGGAGCTGTCGAAGCGCACCATGGTCACCAACGGCAATGTCACGGGGCTGGTCGAACGGCTGGAAGCGGACGGCCTTGTGCAGCGCGTGACGCCCGATGGCGACCGGCGCGTGACGGTCGCGAAGCTCACGGCGAAGGGCGAGACGTCGTTCAGCGCCATGGCTGCGGCCCATGAAGGCTGGCTGCGTGACATGATGGCGGATGTCGATCCCGCCATCGTCAGGGAGCTGTGGCGGGATATCGGCGCGGTGAAATCATCGGTGAGCAACCATCTGTCGGGCACCGATTTCGATTGATGGTGGCGCTTATCTGGCGCGCTCGTTCTTGAATTTCTTTTCCAGCACGCTGACGAGGCGCACCATCGGCCAAAGCAGAATGATGTAGATCAGTGCGGCCATGATCAGCGGCGAGGGATTGGCATAGAAGCCTTGTGCGTTCTGCCCCTCCTTGAGCAATTCGGGCAGTGCCACGGTCGAAGCGAGCGACGTATCCTTGAACATGGAGACGCAGTTGCTCGTCGTCGGCGGGATGACGATGCGGACCGCCTGCGGCAGCACGACCTTGTAGAGCGTGATCAGGAAGGGAATGCCGAGGGCTGCGGCCGCCTCGAATTGGCCGCGCGGCACACTTTCGATGCCCGAGCGGAAGACTTCCGCCGAATAGGCGGCAAGGACGATGGAAAAGCCGAGGATCGCCGACCACCATGCGGAAAAGCTGATCCCGACAAAGGGCAGGGCGTAATAGATCAGGATCAGCACGACCAGCATCGGCATGGCACGCATGATGTCGATATAGGCGATCGTCAGAAGCTGCAAAGGCTTGGGTGCATAGAGGCGGATCAGGCTGATGACGAGGCCGACGGTCACGCCGATCAGGATGCTGACCACGCCGAGCGCGATGGTCATCCAGAGCCCGCGCACCAACTGCGGGAAGGCCGAAATCATGACGTCGGTATTGAAGAAGGTATCGACGAAAGACATCGGCGCTCCCGTGTGCAGGACGAAGATATGATTTCTCACGTCCACGCCGGTCGTTGCGACCGGCGCAGCTCATTTTAATAATGATCTTTTGATCACGCCTTGGGGATAGGCAATTCAGTCACGGTGGAAGAGCCTGCCGGCGCCTTGCTGCCGAACCACTTCTCGTGGATCTTTTCCAGCGAGCCATCCTTCTTCATCGCGGTGATCGCATCGTTGATCTTGGCGACGAGCGGCGAATCCTTCGTCATCATCAGGCCGTACTGTTCGCCGGTCTTGATGCGATCCTTGATGGCGAAGCCCTTGGTCTTGACGAAGAGATACTGCATGCCCGGAATATCGCTGACGACGGCATCGATGCGGCCGGCGCCGAGGTCGAGGAACATGTCCTGCTGCGAGTTGTAGCCCTTGACGTCGGCAAAGCCTTGAGCGGCCTTGTTGTCATTGGCCCATTTTTCACCCGTGGAGCCGGAAAGCACGCCGACGACCGTGCCCTTGAGATCGGCAAGCGTCTTGATCGAGCTGCCGTCCTTGGCGGCGACGCCCATGTCGGAATCGTAATAGGGCTGGGTGAAGGACTGCGACTTCAGGCGTTCCGGCGTAATCGTGATGGACGAGATCGCCACGTCGATGCGCTTGGAACTCGTTGCCGCGAACAGGGCCTGGAAGCCGTAGTCGGCGATGTTGGTCGTCATGCCGGCGCGCTTGGCCGCTTCGTTGACGATATCGACCTCGAAGCCTTCGAAGCTGCCATTGGCGGTCTTGTATTCGAAGGGCGGGTTGTTCGGATAGGAGCCGACGTTCAGAACATCGGCGGCATACGCTAAGTGGCTTCCGCCGGCCAGGCCGACGGCGGTCGCAAGGACCAGCAGACTGCGACGAGTAATGGGCATGTTCTTAGTCTCCCTCTGATTATGGCTGCGGGCTTTTCCTCTCACCCGCGGTATTCCCGTCCGCCAGACCGGCGGCCGTATCATGTCATCGCGTTGACCATGCGATCGAGCGCAATGCGCATCTGTTCGGTTTCGCGGAACGTGCACATGCGCAGGAATGCACGCGACGACTCGCCGAAGTGATATCCCGGCGCCAAACCGACGCGGGCTGTCTCCAGAATGCGCTCGCACAGTGCCGTCGCATCGGGCTCGCCCTGCAGCGCAAAGAAGGCATACATGCCGCCGCGCGGCTTTTCCGGCAGGATCATGCCCGGTATCTTGGGCAATTTTTCATAGGCCAGATCGAGGCCGGCCTTGATCCGGCCGCGGATTTCGGCGACCAGCGGCTCGCCTTCGCGCAGAGCGGCGGCAGCACCTGCCTGGACCATGGCCGATGTGCCGCTGTTGATATACTGCGTCATGGCACCCAGCTGATCGGCGACAGCCGATGGGTGCGTCAGCCAGCCGACGCGCCAGCCGGTCATCGCCCAGGCCTTCGAGAAGCTGTTGATCGCGATCACGCGGTCGCCATCCTCCGCCACCTGCAGGATCGACGGCGCGATTTCGCTATCGAAGTAGAGGCGAGCATAGACTTCGTCGGAGATGATCCAGATGCCGGTGCGGCGGCTGAAGTCGAGCAGCGCCTGCATCTCCTCGCGCGAGGCTGTCCAGCCCGTCGGATTGGAGGGCGTCGACAGGAAGATGGCGCGCGTGCGGGCATCGCAGCGGGCGAAAAGCTTGTCGAGATCGAGCCGCCAGTCGGTATCGAAATCGAGCGATACAGCGCGGGGCTCGCCGCCAATAAGATGGATGGCGTTGTGGATGTTCGGCCATTGCGGTGCGACGTAGACGACGTTGGTGCCGACATCGACGAGCAGTTCGAGCGCCATGTAGAGCGCCTGCATGCCGCCGGGCGCGACCGTCGTGCGCTCGATCGGGATGGGGCGGCCATGCCAATGTGTCTGATAGTCCGACAGGGCTTCGTTCAGCGTCGCCAATCCGCGCATGTTTGGAACGTAGAAGGTTGCGCCATCGTCGAGCGCTTTCTTCGCGGCATCGCGGATGAACTCTGGCGTTACGATATCCCCTTCGCCGAACCAGAGCGGAATGACGCCGCCGAGCTCGCGGGCGCGCTTGGCCAGCACGGCGATATTGTCGGTGCGCATGTCGCGGATCTGGGCGCGAATACCTTCGAGGGCATCGCGGCCTGATATTGCGTTCGGCAAGTTATGCTGCGGCAGAAGAGACAAGGAATTTCCCCTGGGAATTCGGTGCTGAGGGGTTCAAACGGTCGCGGACGCTCTCAGTCGGGCACCCCTCAATTTCGAATGGTTATCCAAAAACAACTGTATTTCAAGGACAAATTTTAAGCTTAAAAAGTCTGCCTCCCCGCTCGATTTCACGTTGCCATTCCTTTGAGATAAGCATCTGATAAAAATCAGCTTTATTTCCTCCCGCCGCCCCGTCTGCCCGCTCTTGCAGCATCAACCCCGGCGGCCAGGCTGGCGCCTAGAAACATCGTGTCGCTTGCCAGCATGAAGAAGCTTATGCCTGCTTCCGACCATGCGCCGATATCATCCGATGAAGGACGGAAGATGCCGACCGCGCGGCCGGCGGACAAAGCCGTTTGCGTGATTGATCTGATCGCGGCATCGAGCCTGTCCGTGCCCGCAGGACCCATCGCATCGATCGAAACCGACAGATCGCCAGGGCCGACGAAGATGAGGTCGATGCCGTCGACTGCAGCGATCTCGGCGACATTGGCAAGCCCCTCGGCCGTTTCGACCTGGATCGCAAGCAGCAGTTCGTCATTGGCCTTGGCGAGATAGTCCGGAATGCGGTAGCCATAGGCCGCAGCACGGCCAGGGCCGACACCGCGTGTGCCGAGCGGGGGGTAGCGGGTAGCCTTCACGGCGGCGCGAGCCTGCTCCGCCGTCGAAACACGAGGCACGAGAACGCCCGCAGCACCTGCATCCAGAACGGCCGCAATATCTTCCGCCGCATGTCCCGGTACGCGGACCATGGCGGGAACGCGATGGACATCGGCGGCGCGGATCAGATCCTCGATACGTTCGCGGCCGATCTGCGAATGCTCCCAGTCGATGCAAAGGAAATCGACGCCTGCGGCTGCCGTGACTTCGATGGCGACTGGATGCGGGATAGCCGCAAACGTACCGATGAGAAGCTTCTGCTCGATGCAGTTCCGGCGGAAATCGCTCATCGTCATCCTCTTATTTCAATGGCTCTTCCCGCGAGGGATAGACCGAAAGATACAACTGCGGAACGGCAATCTGCTTTGAGTTCTAAACAACTGTGGCACGGAGGCATTTGCGGTGGCGGAGTTGTTCGGGCGCCGCCACCGCTCACAGGCGCGGCTTACCTGCGCCGCGCCATGATCTCGGTCAGGACCGCATCGAACCGGGCGATCTCCTCGACCTTATTATAATGCACCAGCGACACACGGATGGCACCCGTTTCCATGGAAAGGCCCAGGCGCTTCATCAGGCGCGGGGCAAACATGTGACCATCGCGCAGGCCGATGCGCCGTTTGCCCATCTCATCGGCGAATTCCTGCGGCGTGATGCCTGGCATGTTGAAACAGATCGTGGGTACGCGCTGCTCCAGGCGGTTCTCGTCGGAGATGCCGTAGATAGTAGCTCCGTGGCGCTTGAGAACGGCGATCATCTCGCGTGACAGCATCAGCTCGTATTGGCGGATCGCGCCCATGGCGGCGGCAAGCGCCTGGCGGCGGCTATGGTTGCCATCAGGCAGGAAGCGACGGCCGAGACCTTCCAGATATTTGACCGCGGCATTCATGCCGGCGACATTTTCATAGGTGAAGGTGCCGACTTCGATCTTGTAGGGCGGCACGTCCGGAATGAAGTTTTCCTTGAATGTGGGAAGCTTGACCAGCGCGTCGTAGCGGCCCCAGAGGAAGCCCATATGCGGCGAAAAATTCTTGTAGCCGGAGCAGACGAGATAATCGCAGCCCCAGGCCTGCACGTCGATCAGGCCATGCGGTCCGTAATGAACGCAATCGAGGAAGGTTTCGGCGCCGGCCGCCTGGGCCAGTTTGCAGACGGCTGCGACATCGACGATCGTACCGATGGAGTGGGCCGTGACGGTGCAGGCGACGAGCCGGGTCCTGTCGTTCAGCAGCGGCTTCAGGTCTTCCACATGCAGGGCGCCGTCCTCACGCATGCGCCACCAGACGATCTTGGCGCCGTCGGCTTCCAGCGCCATCCAGGTGGCGATGTTGGCATCGTGATCCATATCGGTGACGACGATTTCGTTGCGCTCGCCGAGCAGCTTGGCAATGCCGAGGCTGACAAGGCGGATGAAGGAGGTGGCGTTCTGGCCGAAGGAGATTTCCTCCGGGCGATAGGCGTTGACCAGCATGGCGACGCTTTCGCGCGCTTCTTCCAGATTGCGGTCGACGCCCTGACTATGCTGGTATTTTGCCATGCGCTGGACATTGAAATCGATGAGGTGGTTGGCAACCGCATCCACCACTGTCTGCGGCACCTGCGCCCCGCCCGCATTGTCGAGAAAGACGAAATCGCCAGCCTTCCGAATGGCCGGAAACATGGCGCGGATCTCATCAATCGGGAAACTGTTGTGGCCGGCGAATTGCGATGCGGAAGGGGAGGAGCTCATGGGGATCTCGCTCTGAACGGGGATTGAAATCTCAGTTTTGATCATTTGATCACAAAATACTTTAAGGTTCAACCAAATTCCTCCGCCTGTTTTTTGGAGGAAGCTAGCGGCGACCGGAGCTTGAGCCCTTGCGCGGCTCATCCTGCGTGGCCGGACAGTAATCCTGCAGGATTTCGTGGGTGCGGCTGATGTCGGCGACGATACCGTCGCGGGCGGCGGCGAAGTCCCCCGCCTTCAACGCATTGACGATGGTAACGTGCTCACCGGCGGGATCGAGTTCGCCGTTGCGCATCAAAGGCTCTACCGAGGCGGAGAGCATGCGCATGTACGGGCCGAAGCGTAGCCACAGGGTCTCGATCAACTGCAGCAGCACCTCTGAGCCGGAGGCGCGGTAGACGGTGAAATGAAACTGCTGGTTCTTGGCCATGAGGTCATACACATTGGCGCCGCGACCGATCACATGCTGCTCTCTGGCGATACGCTCGAGCGCCTCAATGTCGCTGACGGTGAGGTTCGGAAAACCGAGTTCGGCAGCCAGACCTTCGACGGCGATGCGGGCGCGGCAAAGATCGTTCAGCCGGGCAAGCGTGACGATCGGGATGCGGGCCGAACCGTTGGCTGCGACCTCCAGCGCATTTTCAGCCGCGAGCCGGCGCAGCGCCTCGCGCACCGGCATGTTGCTGGTTCCGAAGGTTTCGGCCAGCGAGGCGATGGTCAGCGTCTGGCCGGGATCGAAATTGCCGGCCATAAGCGCATTTCTGAGCTGCTGATAGACGCTCTCCTGGATCGTCGTTCTGGAGGACACCGGTTCCAGGGCTATGCGCACGCTCGCTTCCTCTTCGCTTATGGGGACTCGCTCATGGTAGAACGAAGGGTATGGTAGAACGAAGGGCGGGCGAAAGGAAAGGGCTCTCGGAGCGCCGGTCAGGCTTCCTCGGCCTCCCAGCTAGTCCCATCTGCCGCAGACGTCGTCTGGTCAGCTTTCGTCGGGGCCTTTCGTAAGCCGAGGCCGACGCCGATGAGGGCAAGCGCACCGCCGATGGCATGATAGGAATGCAGCTGTTCGCCAAGCAGCGCCCAGGCCAGTGCTGCAACGATGATGGGCAGCAGATTGATCAGCAACGAGGTGCGGCTCGCGCCAAGCCTGTGGATGCCGATCATCCAGCAGAGCGGCGCGACAAGCGAGGTCGGGATCGCCGCGTAGAGGATCAGGGGCAGATTGGCCGTGGTGACCGGCGAGATATCGCCCATTAGGAAGATCGGGATGAGCAACAGGGTCGAAAAGCCGATCTGCCAGAAAAGCTGCTGCCACATCGGCAGCGGCATCGCCCAGCGCCTCAGCATCACGCCATAGAGTGCGTTTGAGAGAACAGCAATGATCATCAGCCCGTCACCGATATGGAAGCCGCCATTCACAAGGCGCATCGGATCGCCCTGCGATGTCAAATAGACGAGCCCGATCAGCGAGATGGCGCCGCCCATCAGGCTCGCCACGGTGAGCCGTTCGCCCGCCAGCATGCCGGCGAGCACTGTGGAGAGAAGCGGCATCAAGGCGATCATGACGCCCATGTTGACGGCCGAGGTGGTCTTGGCCGCTTCATAGGCGAGGCTCTGATAGATCACCATGCCAAGGGCACCGAGCGCAGCGAGTTTCATCCAGTGCTGCCGGAGCAGCTCGCGATTGCGCCATGCCGCCCGGCCGACAAAGGGCAGGAGCACGACGAAGGCGAGCAGCCAGCGATAGAAGGAGATGGAACCTGGAGAGATTACGCCGGCGGATGCCTTGGTGACCACGGTATTGCCGGACCAGATCAAGACGGTGAGCAGGGGCGCAAGTCCGGCCGCACTGACGATGGATGCGGAAGCGTTCGGCTGGGTGCTCATGTGAATGGTCTCTCGTCGTCTTCTAGCCCAGAACGAAATGAAGGAGGCGGGCATAGGTCGCCATCCGGAAGCTTTTCTACCGTCTGTCCGAATTGTGGTATATAGCGAGATCAAGACAACGGTAGCGAAATGAAGACATGTCCGTCAGGCCTCCGCGCATCGAGGGCGATCCGCCGACCCCGGTTTCTTTCCGAACCGAGAATTATAAGGCGGGCACGGTTTTTCCAAACAAGAGCCAGCCTTGGGGCGAGCTCAATTATGCGCTTATCGGCGTCTGCGAGTTCGACATTCAGGGTGTACGTTATCTGTCGCCGCCACATTATGCCATCTGGCTGCCACCGGATACGATGCATGGCGCCTATAACAAGCATGATCTGCGCTATGTAACCGTCTATGTCGAACGTTCGCTCTGCATCGATCTGCCGAACAGACCCACGACGCTCAGTCTCAGTCCACTATTGAAGGCGATCCTCGCCGATCTCGCGGCTCGCGATGTCACCATACCGGAAACAGCCGAGGATTTACGGCTTGCACAGGTTTTGATCGATCAGATTCGTCTGGCACCGCGCTGCGAGAGCTACCTGCCGCTTTCAGACGATCCGCTGCTCGGCCCTATACTCAATGCGTTGCAGGCCGACCCCGGCGACCGGCATTCCCTCGCGGAATGGGCGCGCAGGATGGGGACGACCGAGCGTACCTTGTCGCGCCGGTGCCAGAACGATCTCGGTCTTTCTTTCAACGAGTGGCGGCAGCGACTAAAGCTTGTCGCCGCGCTGTCACTGACTGAGGCAGGCGAGCCTGTGCACCGGATCGCAACGCAATTGGGCTACAGCAATACGTCGGCCTTTATTGCTATGTTCCGCAGGCTGACCGGGACTAGCCCGACGCAGATGCGATAGGTCTTGGAGCATTCCAGGAAAAGTGGTCTTCCGTCAGGAATAGCGTAAGAACAAAGGGATGGAGCGTTTTCGCGATTCGAGGAAAAGCGGAAATGCTCTATGGCTCGATCAACACGATTTCTAGCTTGCACAATTCTTCCGGATCGGCCATCGCGTCGATGACGGTAATCATGCCATCTGCATTGAGGGTGCAACGAAGGGCGATGCGCAGCTGCCCACCGATGACCACGATGGCACCGACCGCGCCGTTGATAACGGCCAATCGAGCTCCTCGTGCGCGGCCCTGGAAAGTCTTCGCGACGTCTGCGCGCCCGCGGATTTCGCCAGCCGATCCCATGCGGGCGGCAACTGCATCCGGCCGGAAGACGGCTTCGGGATCGAGAACGGCGAGCAGTGCCTGCAGGTCACCGTCACGCGAGGCTGTGAAGAAGGCGTCGACGACGTGGCGCTGGCGGGTGAGATCGGCCTCCGTCGCCGACGGCGTGTCCTGCACGCGGCGGCGGGCGCGGCTTGCGAGCTGGCGAGTCGCCACCGTCGTGCGCCCCAGAATCGGGGCGATGTCATCGAACGATATGTCGAAGATATCGTGCAGGACAAAGGCAAGCCGCTCGGCCGGATTGAGCTTTTCCAGGACCACCAGCAAAGCGAGGCCGACGGAGTCCGCCAGCAATGCGTCCTGTTCCGGGTCGGTGCCATTGCCGGCCTCATGCACCACCATAGGTTCGGGAACATGGATGGTCAGCGGCTCCTCGCGGCGGGATTTGCGCGACCGCAGCAGATCGAGGCAGATGCGCGCCGTGACCGTCGTCAACCAGCCGCTCAGATTTTCAACCTCGGACGTATCGCTCCTCATGAGACGCAGCCATGTCTCCTGCACGGCATCTTCGGCCTCGCTGCGCGAGCCGAGCATACGGTAGGCGACAGCGCGCAGGTGCGGCCTGTTCGCCTCGAATTTCTCAGCCTGCCACTTTTTTTCGTCCATCGGTCACATCTCCTCATCCTGCTCCGTCAAACCCATGACGAACGAAATCCGGCCGGTGTGACATCGGATCGGCAGGAAGGTGCATCGTCGTAAGACGAGCCGCAACAGGCTCTCACAATCAGAGGAAAGAAATATGCAAGCTCGTATGAAGAATCCGGTTCTCGTTCTGCCCGAAACGCTGCAGGCGCTTTTGGCCGTCAGCAATTCGATTAGGGATCGCGGTCTGTCGGAAAATATCATGGACCTCGTGCATCTGCGCGTCAGCCAGATCAACGGCTGCAGCGTCTGCACGGACATGGGCTTTCGCAAGCTGCAGAAAGATGGCGAGACCATGGAGCGCATCGTCGGTGTGTCCGCCTGGCGGGAGATGCCCTATTTCTCGGATGCCGAACGCGCGGCGCTTGCACTTGGCGAGGCTGTCACGCGGCTTGCCGACCGGCCGGATGCCGTGACCGACGAAATCTGGAATGAAGCCGCAAGACACTATGACGAAAAGGCGCTGTCCGCGCTCATCGTTGCGATCGCGCTCGACAACGTCTGGAACCGGTTGAACTCGACGGTCCGCCAGCAGGCCGGCGCTTCCTGGAGCTGACCGGTTGCGGACAAATGTCCTTCTCCCCTTGGGGAGAAGGAGCTGTTCGGCACTGGCAGGCCCGTTTCGTTGAAGGAGAAGGCGGGCTGCCTCTCAGGCTTCCCCGACCCGCGAGGTTACCAGCAATTTCGCCAGCCAATCGACGAAAACGCGGACCTTGTTGCTGAGATGTCTATTGGGCGGATAGACGATGTGCATGGGCAGAGCAGGTCGGGTCCAGCCGTCGAGAATGGGCACGAGGTCGCCTGCGGCAAACGCATCCCTGACCATGAAGCTCGGGACCTGTGCGATGCCGAGCCCCTGCATCGCCGCCTGAACGTAGCTGCGGCTGTCGTTCACCGAAAGGATATAGCGTGGGGTGATTTCCAGCGATTCGTTGCCTCGGTCGAAAAGGAAAGGAATCGTCCTGCCGGTTTGCGCGCGGAAATAGCTGACCGCATAGTGGCTGGTCTCAAGCTCTTCCGGCCGTTCCGGGACGCCATGCTTCTCGATATAGAGCGGAGCCGCACAGGTCACGAGGTGTATTTCGCCGACGCGGCGGGCGATCAGCGACTGGTCGCTCGGCATGCCGGCACGCAGCGCGCAATCGACATTTTCGGCCAGATAGTCGACCAGCCGGTCGCCGACGCCGAGATCGATATGGATATCGGGATAGCGCTGATGGAAATCGCACAGTGCCGGCATGACGATCTTCTCGGCGAAGGCGCCGGCCATTTCGACGCGCAGGCGGCCGCTCGGCAGGCTCTGCGAATTGCTGATGCTGCCGTCCAGCTCCTCTATTTCCGAGAGGATCTGAACCGCACGTTCGTAATAGAGCGCGCCATCCGTCGTCACCATGACGCGTCGGGTCGTCCGGTTGAGAAGCTTCGCATGCAGGTGCGCTTCCAGCGACTGGATGAGCGTCGTCACCGTCGCCTTCGGCATGGAAAGGGCGGCCGCGGCGCGGGTGAAGTTACCCGTCTCCACCACGCGCGCGAATGCCCGCATTGCTGACAACTGATCCATTCTATGATGTCCCTCGACCGTCAGGAAAGGAGGTCGATTGTTTGTTATCCTGAATAGTCTGATCGAATATAAGATACTTATTCTCGAAGCGGAATAACAATATGTTTTTATCGTGATTGTTGCAATGCGGCATGGGGGCGCCAAAGACCGCATTTTCGAGAATATGATCGTAAAGCGTGATAAACCGCTTCCGGATTGGAACATATTCGCTCGAGCAGACAGGGATTTGGGTCGATGAGTGCGCCGTGGAAAGATGTTGTGCTGGAAAACGTGCCTACGGGGCCGGTCGAAGCTCGGATCTACAACGGCGAGAGTTTGAAGAAGGCGGCACCTCTCGTGCTCTATCTGCACGGCGGCGCTTTTTTCGATACCGATCATGCGACCAACAGACCGGTGGCCGCAAGCCTCGCCGAGGCCGGTGCCATCGTAGTTGCCGCGGATTATACGAGCGGCAATCAGAATGCCTTTCCGAAGGTGCTCGAATGCGCCTACGGGATTCTCGCCTACCTCAGCAACAAGCGGAACATGCTTGCGCTGGGCGGAGCGAAAAAATCGCTGCTGTTTGTCGCCGGAGAGGAATCGGGTGGCAATGTTGCAGCGGGCGTCGCTTTAAAGGCGCGCGATCAGATGCCCGGTTCGTTGGACGGACAGGTGCTGATATCGCCTTTGCTTGATCCCTTCATGGGATCGAAATCTTTCCTCCAGGCGGAGGAAAGCGGCATGCGCGAGCGCTGGACGGAGGGTTGGAACCGTTACCTGGGTTTCCTGGGCGGTGTCTGTCACCCTTATGCAGCGCCTCGATACTGTTCGCGGCTTTCGGGCCTCGCGCCGGCATTGGTGCTCACGGCCGAGGACGACCCGCTCCGCGACGAGAGCATGGAATACGGCAGTCGGCTGAAAGCGGCCGGCGTCCGTGTTCGCCAGCAAGTCCTCCCCGCCGGGACAGGCTGGCCCACTCTCTACGGCGGGCAGTCGAAGGACAGGCCTTCATGGCAGCAGGACATTTGCTGTTGTTTCAAGGGCTTTGTCGAAGACGTGCAGGCTTGATCGACAAGAGCATTCAGTCCGCTGGGGATGGCCGTGGATCGGATTGATGTCGAAGGCATGAGACCGGAGCGATAATTGCGCGGATGCGCAGTGCTTCTGGCCCCTAATTTATTGAGACGATAGGAATTTTCGGTCCCGTATCCCAAGACGGAGCCAAAGGAGACCAACATGAAGTCCAACGGTAAGAGCTGGGTCCTGTGGGGCGCCGGCATTGGTGTTGCTGCGGCAGTTGCAGGCGCAGCCTTCTATCTGGAGCTGCCGCGCGGCGCTCAGGCAACCGAAACGGCCGGTCAGGCGGCACCGCCAGCCATTCCCGTCACCGTTTCCGCTGTCGAGCCGCGCGACGTCACATCCTGGCAGGAATTTTCCGGCAGGCTCGAGGCTATCGACCGCGTTGAGGTCCGGCCGCGTGTTGCGGGAGCGATTCAATCGGTGCATTTCCGCGAAGGGGCCTTGGTCAAGCAGGGCGACCTGCTGGTGACGATCGATCCCGCACCCTATGAGGCGGCCGTCGCTCAGGCTCAGGCGCAGGTTGGTGCAGCAAAGGCCAAACTCGATCTCGCCAAGGTCGAAGTCGACCGCGGCCAGAAGCTCTCCGACAACAAGACCATTTCACAGAGCGACATGGATACACGCGCCAGCAACTATGCCGAGGCGGTCGCCAACCTGAAGGCTGCGGATGCGGCCCTGCAGACGGCGCAGCTGAACCTCGACTATACGCAGGTCCGCGCGCCCATCGCCGGCCGTGTCGGCAAGATCGCCGTCACCGTCGGCAATCTCGTGGCAGCCGGCTCCTCGTCTCCGGCGCTGACGACGCTCGTTTCGGTCGATCCGATCTATGCGAGCTTCAGCGCCAACGAGCAGACAGTGACCCACGCGCTGGCCGAACTGCCCGCCACCGGCGGCGCCGTTCCGCCGGTCGAGCAGATCCCTGTTCAGATCGGCACGGCAAGCGACAACGGCACGCCGATCAAGGGCAAGCTGCAGCTGATCGACAATGAAGTCGATGCTGCAAGCGGTACCGTCAGCGTTCGCGCCGTCTTCGACAATCCCGGCGGACGTCTCATCCCTGGTCAGTTCGTGCGGGTTCGCATGGGCCAGCCGAAGGCAGAGACCAAGCTGCTGATCAGCGAGCGCGCAATTGGCACCGACCAGGACAAGAAGTTCGTCTTCGTGGTCGGCGCAGACAACAAGGTCGAATATCGCCCGATCAATCTCGGTGATACGTCGGATGGGCTGCGCGTCGTCACGTCGGGTCTGAATGCCGGTGACCGGATCATCGTCAACGGTCTGCAGCGGGTTCGCCCAGGCGCCGTCGTCGATCCCAAGCCGGAAGAGAAGGTCGCCGCCAAGTAATTATCCGGCCGGAAGCTGAAGCTTCCGGCCGTTCATTCCAATGCTTCAATTTTGCAATGCCCGTGGCGCCTCTTGGGCCGCGGGCCTGGACCTCGTGTCCCTTGATTCACTCGTGGAGAGGGTTCTGCCATGAACATCTCAAGATTTTTCGTCGACCGTCCGGTGTTTGCCGGCGTGCTTTCGATCCTCATCGTGGTCGCCGGCCTGATCGGTCTGAAGCTGCTGCCGATTTCCGAATATCCGGAAGTCGTACCGCCGTCGATCGTCGTCACCGCTCAGTATCCGGGCGCAAACCCGAAGGTCATTGCCGAAACGGTGGCAACGCCGATCGAAGAGCAGATCAATGGTGTCGAAGGCATGCTCTACATGAGCAGCCAGGCGACGTCGGACGGTCTGCTGACGCTGACCGTCACCTTCAAGCTCGGCACCGATCCGGACAAGGCCCAGCAGCTCGTGCAGAACCGCGTCTCGCAGGCAGAGCCTCGCTTGCCGCAGAACGTGCGCGATCTCGGCATTACGACGGTCAAGAGCTCGCCCGACCTGATGATGGTGGTCAACCTCATCTCGCCGGACAATCGCTACGACATCACCTATCTGCGCAACTATGCCACCCTGAACATCAAGGACCGGCTCGCCCGCATCGACGGTGTCGGCCAGGTCCGCGTGTTCGGCTCGGGCGACTATTCGATGCGCGTCTGGGTCGATCCGCAGAAGGCGGCCGAACGCGGTCTGGCGGCAAGCGATATCGCCAACGCTATTCGCGCGCAGAACATTCAGGCTGCTGCCGGCATCATCGGCCAGTCGCCGAGCGTCCCCGGCATCGACGTGCAGCTCAACGTCAACGCCCAGGGCCGTCTGACGACGCCGGAGGAATTCGGCAACATCATCGTCAAGAGCGGCACCAACGGCGAGATTACGCGCCTGCGCGATGTCGCGCGCATCGAACTCGGCGCCGCCGATTATTCGCTGCGTTCGCTGCTCGACGGCAAGCCTGCAGTCGCAATCCCGGTCTTCCAGTCGCCGGGTTCCAACGCGATCACCATCTCGGACAACGTCGTCAAGACAATGAACGAGCTGCAGACCGCGATGCCCGACGGCGTGAAGTACGAGATCGTCTACGACACCACGCAGTTCGTACGCGCGTCGATCGACAAGGTCGTGCACACGCTGCTCGAAGCGATCGTGCTCGTCGTCATCGTCGTCATTCTGTTCCTGCAGACATGGCGCGCCTCGATCATTCCGCTGATCGCCGTTCCCGTCTCGATCATCGGTACTTTCGCGGTGATGTATATCTGCGGGTTCTCGATCAACGCGCTCAGCCTGTTCGGCCTGGTGCTGGCGATCGGCATCGTGGTGGACGACGCGATCGTCGTCGTCGAAAACGTCGAACGCAACATCGAGAACGGATTGAGCCCACGCGACGCGACCTATCGCGCCATGAAGGAAGTGTCCGGCCCGATCATCGCGATCGCGCTGGTGCTGGTTGCCGTCTTCGTGCCGCTGGCGTTCATTTCCGGCCTGTCGGGTCAGTTCTATCGCCAATTCGCCCTGACGATCGCGATCTCCACAGTCATCTCGGCCTTCAATTCGCTGACTTTGTCTCCGGCACTGGCGTCAATGCTGCTGAAGGGTCACGATGCGCCGAAGGATATGCTGACGCGCGTGATGGATTTTGCGTTCGGCTGGTTCTTCCGCGGCTTCAACAAGGTCTTCCATCGCGGCTCGTCTGCCTATGGCAAGGGCGTCGGCGGCATCTTGTCGGTGAAGAGCCTGGTCATGGTCGTCTATCTCGCCTTGATCGGCACGACCTACTATCTGTTCCAGGCTGTCCCCGGCGGCTTCGTTCCGCAGCAGGACAAGCAGTACCTGATCGGCTTTGCCCAGCTGCCCGACGGCGCAACCCTCGACCGCACGGATGACGTCATCCAGCGGATGAGCAAGATCGCCCTGGAACAGCCGGGTGTCGAACATGCGATCGCCTTCCCGGGCCTGTCGATCAACGGCTTCACCAACTCTTCCAACGCCGGCATCGTCTTCGTGACGCTGAAGGCATTCGAGGAGCGCACGACGCCCAATCTGTCGGGCGGGGCCATCGCCATGCAGCTGAACAAGAAGTTCGGCGCGATCCAGGATGCGTTCATCGCCATGTTCCCGCCGCCGCCCGTCCAGGGTCTCGGCACGACCGGCGGCTTCAAGCTGCAGATCGAGGACCGTGCCGGCCTCGGCTACCAGGCGCTCGACGAGGCCAACAAGGCGTTCCTCGCCAAGGCCTATCAGACGCCGGCGCTTACGGGCATCTTCTCGAGCTACCAGATCAACGTGCCGCAGCTCTTTGCCGATCTCGATCGCGCCAAGGCCGAACAGCTCGGCGTCTCGGTGACGGATGTCTTCGATACGCTGCAGATCTATCTGGGCTCGCTCTATGTCAACGACTTCAACGCATTCGGCCGCACCTACAGCGTGCGTGTGCAGGCGGACGCCCAGTTCCGTTCGCATGCAAGCGATATCGGTCAGTTGAAGGTTCGATCGGCGTCGGGCCAGATGATCCCGCTGTCGGCGCTCTTGAAGGTCGAGGCCAGCACAGGGCCGGAACGGACGACGCGCTACAACGGCTTCCTCGCCGCCGATATCAACGGCGGGCCGGCACAGGGCTATTCGTCCGGCCAGGCGCAAGCCGCTGTCGAGAAGATCGCCAACGAGACGCTGCCTCCGGGCATCGGCTTCGAATGGACGGATCTGACCTACCAGCAGATTCTGGCCGGCAGCTCGGGCATCATCATCTTCCCGCTCGCCCTGCTGCTCGTCTATCTCGTGCTGGCCGCCCAGTATGAAAGCGTCAGCCTGCCGCTTGCGATCGTTATGATCGTGCCGATGGGCGTGCTTGCTGCCCTGACGGGCGTCTGGCTGACGGGGGGCGACAACAACATCTTCACGCAGATCGGCCTGATGGTGTTGGTGGGCTTGTCGGCGAAGAACGCGATCCTGATCGTGGAATTCGCCCGCGAGCTGGAATTCGACGGCCGCAAGCCGGTCCAGGCCGCGATCGAGGCAAGCCGCCTGCGCCTGCGCCCGATCCTGATGACCTCCATGGCTTTCATCATGGGTGTCGTGCCGCTCGTCACCTCGACCGGTGCCGGCGCGGAGATGCGCGCAGCCATGGGTGTCGCGGTGTTTGCCGGCATGATCGGCGTCACCTTCTTCGGCATCTTCATGACGCCGGTCTTCTATGTGCTGATCCGCAGCGTTACCGGCAACCGTCCGCTGAAGCAGCACCCGCACAACGACAACGAACATTCGGCGGAGGTACTCCCGATCGCTGCCGAATAGGGGCCGTGCCGAGCGGTACTCCAGTGCTCGACGCGCCAAGGGCGGGACCGAAAGGTCCCGCCCTTTATGTCTTGCAATCCGTATTTTTGTTTATACTAATTTAATGCCGGGGCGGGATGCTGAAAGTGTGAGCGGCTTTGGGCAGCATCCGGCTCCAATGCGCTTTTCGAAGAATTTGCCGTGTGGTCGCCGATTTCCTTTGCATGCTGGCACCATAGGTTTATCAAGCTTTTGGAAGAAGTTGATTGACGTACGTCGGGCGTGAGGAGCCGCCCGCAGATCGGGAGGTTTCTGAGGCCGATAGGTCATTGCCGGATGTGTCCGCATGATCGGTCGCCACACTGTTTCAGGAGCCACCGCGGTCCAATTCGGAGGATAGTTTATGGGCGGCAGGAAGATCGCCTTTCTCGGTACAGGTCTGATGGGTGCGCCAATGGCGCGGCGGCTGCTGGCTGCCGGTTTTGCCGTGACCGTCTGGAATCGCGACCGGACCAAGGCCGAACCTCTGGCTGCTGATGGCGCCGTCGTTGCGGATACGTCCGTGGAGGCGGCACGAGGCGCATCGGTGCTTTTCACCATGCTGACCAATGGCGGTGCGGTCGGCGAGGTCCTGTTCGGCAGCGGTGTTGCGGAAGCGCTCGAGGTCGGCTCGACCGTAATCGACAACAGTTCGATATCGCCGGCCGTTGCCCGCGAACACGCCTTCAAACTCGCCGAGCGTGGCATTCGCCATATCGATGCACCGGTCTCCGGCGGCGTGGTGGGGGCAGAGGCGGGAACGCTTGCGATCATGGCCGGCGGCGATGCATATGTCATAGACAGTGTCCGCGATGTCATGGCGCCTCTCGGACGCGTGACGCACGTCGGTCCCAGCGGTACGGGCCAGCTCGCGAAGCTCGGCAATCAGCAGATCGTTGCGGTAACCATCGGCGCCGTCGCGGAGGCGATGCTGCTGGTCGAAGCCGGCGGTGGATCGCGTGAGGCGTTTCGAGCCGCCATACGCGGCGGCTTCGCCGAAAGCCGGATCCTGGAGCTGCATGGTCAGCGTATGATCGAACGCAATTTCGAGCCGGGTGGGACCGCCAGCAACCAGTTGAAGGATCTCGATACGGTTCTTGCCGCAGCTGAGAGCTTCTCTCTGCGGCTCCCGTTGACCGAAGCTGTGAGAACCGAATTTGCCGAATTCGTGGAAAATGGCGGCGGCGGGCAGGATCACAGCGGCTTGCTGCAGCATCTGGAAGACAAGAATGCCCGAGGAAAGGCTTGAAGAAAAGATGAGCGATAAGGGTGCATCCAAGCGTCGCCTGCGTTCGCAGGACTGGTTTGACAATCCCGATCATATCGACATGACGGCGCTCTATCTCGAGCGCTTCATGAATTACGGTATCACGCCGGAGGAGTTGCGGTCGGGCAAGCCGATCATCGGTATTGCCCAGAGCGGCAGCGATCTCACGCCGTGCAACCGTCATCATCTCGATCTTGCCAAGCGCGTGCGCGATGGCATTCGCGATGCCGGCGGCATTCCGATCGAATTTCCGACCCATCCGATCTTCGAAAACTGCAAGCGTCCGACGGCGGCACTCGACCGCAATCTCGCCTATCTCGGTCTGGTGGAAGTGCTTTATGGCTACCCGCTCGATGGCGTCGTGCTGACGACCGGCTGCGACAAGACCACGCCGTCGGCGCTTATGGCGGCCTCCACGGTCAATATTCCGGCGATCGTTCTCTCCGGCGGCCCGATGCTCGACGGCTGGCACGAGGGCGAGCTCGCCGGCTCCGGCACGGTGATCTGGCGTTCGCGCCGCAAGCTGGCGGCGGGCGAGATCGGCGAGGAGGAATTCATGGAGGCGGCGCTTGCTTCGGCGCCTTCGATCGGCCATTGCAATACTATGGGGACCGCCTCGACCATGAATGCCATGGCAGAAGCGCTCGGCATGTCTCTGACCGGCTGCGCCGCCATTCCCGGCGCCTATCGTGAGCGCGGCCAGATGGCCTATCGCACCGGACGGCGCGCGGTCGAGCTGGTGCTGGAGGATATCAAGCCTTCGGACGTGCTGACGCGCGAGGCCTTCCTCAATGCCATCCGGGTCAATTCCGCGATCGGCGGCTCGACCAATGCGCAGCCGCATCTCGCCGCCATGGCCAAGCACGCCGGCGTCGAGCTTTATCCCGACGACTGGCAGGCGCATGGCTTCGACATTCCGCTGCTTGCCAACGTGCAGCCGGCGGGTGCCTATCTCGGCGAACGCTTCCATCGCGCCGGCGGTGTTCCGGCTGTAATGTGGGAGCTGCTGCGGGCCGGCAAGCTGAACGGAAGTTGTCCGACAGTGACGGGCAGGACGATGGCGGAGAACCTGAAGGGCCGGGACGCGACCGATCGCGAGGTGATCCGCCCCTTCGCCGAACCGCTGAAGGAGCGTGCCGGCTTCCTGGTTCTCAAGGGCAATCTGTTCGATTTCGCCATCATGAAGATGAGCGTCGTGTCGGAGGAATTTCGCAGCCGCTATCTGAGCGAGCCGGGTAACGAAGGCGTATTCGAGGGCAGGGCCGTCGTCTTCGACGGGTCGGAGGATTATCACAAGCGCATCAACGATCCCGATCTCGGCATCGACGAGAGGACCATCCTCGTGATCCGCGGCGCAGGGCCGATCGGCTGGCCGGGGTCGGCCGAAGTCGTCAACATGCAGCCGCCGGACGCGCTTTTGAAGCAAGGAATCCGCAGCCTGCCGACGATCGGCGATGGCCGTCAGTCCGGAACGGCGGACAGTCCTTCGATCCTCAACGCCTCGCCGGAAAGTGCTGCAGGCGGCGGGCTTGCCTGGCTCAGGAACGGTGACATCATCCGGATCGATTTCAATCAGGGGCGCTGCGACATGCTGGTGGCCGAGGAGGAGATCGCGCGCCGCAAGGGCGACGGCGTTCCGGCCGTCCCGCCGGATGCGACGCCCTGGCAGCGCATCTATCGTCGTTCCGTCACTCAGCTTTCCGATGGTGCCGTGCTCGACGGTGCAGCCGATTTCCGCGATATCGCTGCCAATCCGCCGCGGCACAATCACTAGGGCCGGATGATTTCGGGCCGATTCGGCCTGAAATCGGAATCCGTCTCCAAATCAAAAAGTTAGCGGGATTTCGCCCGGAATCCCGTGACATTTTCGGCATCCCGCCTTCAGCTGGCATCGGCGGGGATGGGTTTCGGTAGGGATCGGAGCGCTGCTGTCAATTTGGGTAGCTTGCGCGGTCATTAAAGTTCGCGAAAGGGAGTAGTGCAACTATACTTGACTACGGTTGGCTAGTCTCTCCAGTTTCCGAAGGGGGTGGAGCTCTTTGGCAGAGGCGACATCAGGGCGAAGCGAAGAAGAGTTCCAGGACCTTTTGAGGAGGCTGGAGCTGGCGCTGGAGGCATCTCAAATCGGCGTCTGGCAGCATAATGTCAACGACCAGGAATTGCTCTGGGATCCGCAGATGCACAGGCTCTACGGGACCGGCAGGCGAAGTGCCAGAGTAGCGTCCGACGTGTGGATGAATGCTTTGCACCCCGAGGATCTGGACCGGGCGATAAGCGACTTTCAGATCGCGCTTGAGGGAAAGGGGTTCTACAACTCGCAGTTCCGCATCATCCTGCCGAGCGGAGAAGTGCGCCACCTGCGTTCACGGGCGCATTATTATGAAGATGCCGATGGTTCGCCTTCCTTCATTGGTGCCGAATGGGATGTTACCGCCGATGTGTTGCTCAACCGGGAGCTGGCGAGCCAGAAGGCTATCGCGGAAGCGCGCGCTATTGCTCTGGAGCAGAGCCGGACGCGCATCGAACATGCCGCCGACCATGACTATCTGACCGGGCTTCCCAACCGCCGCTATTTCGACAGGCGGCTGGCTGAATTGCGCAGGGATACGTCGGTCGAAACCGTGGGTGTCGTCCATATAGATCTCGACGGCTTCAAGGAAATTAACGACAAATGGGGGCATGCAGCCGGTGACGCCACCCTGCAGAGCGCAGCCGCCCGCATTTCGGGTGCAATCACCGCCAACGACGTTGTCGCGCGTATCGGTGGTGACGAGTTCGTTGCTGCCCTGGTCAATGTCGGCAATGCAGAGAAATTGGAAGCCATTGCGAATGATATCTTCTCGCGCTTGCGGCGCGAGGTGCGCTTCGGCAATGAAATGCTGAGGATCGGTGCTTCGATAGGCGTGGCCTTGAGCCAGACGGGCAGCGCGGGCAATCTGCTGGCGGAATCCGATGTGGCGCTCTTTCAGGCCAAGAAGCTCGGACGCAATCGTGTGGAATTCTTCACGCCGAAGCTGCAAGCCGATCTGCAGGCGGAGCGCCGCCTGGCTGACGAATTGCGGCTGGCGCCGATGCTGCGTCAGATCGAGCCGTTCTACCAAATCCAGGTGGATGCGCATACCCGCTGCATCGTCGGGCTGGAAGCGCTGGCGCGCTGGCGGCATCCGGAAAGAGGGTTGCTGAACCCTGCAGCCTTTCTCAAGGTGGCCGACGAGTATGGGCTTACCGCCGAGATCGACGCGGCGGTGCTGAAATGCGCGCTGGCGGACCGCGCCGCCTGGATGTCGCAGGGCCTTTCGCCGCCGCGCATCGCCGTGAATATCTCCGGTCGCCGGCTTGCCGATCCCGATCTGATCGAAGGACTGCAGGCACTCAGGATACCCCGCCAGGCCATCGCTTTCGAGCTGGTGGAAACCATCTTCCTTGATGATCCCGATGCCAGGGTGCTCGCCAATATCGCCGGTATCAAAGAGATGGGAATCGATATCGAGATCGACGATTTCGGTTCGGGCCATGCCTCGCTTCTCGGCCTGGTCCGGCTGAAGCCGAAGCGGCTGAAGATCGATCGGCAGCTTGTAACGGCTGTAACCATGTCCGACGAGCAACGTCGCCTCGTCGGCTCCATCGTCGAAATCGCACGGGCGCTGAACGTGGAGGTCGTTGCCGAAGGGGTGGAAACCGAGGATCATGCGCGCGTCCTGGCCGAGGTCGGCTGTGACGAGCTTCAGGGCTATGCCATCGGCTATCCTTCTTCCGAAAGCGAGATTGCCGCTTTGCTGAAATCGGTGCGGGCAACGAGGCGGCGCCGATCTCCTCGAGCTCCTGCCGGCGCAGGCGCAGGTGCTACCGGATCTGCAAGGCGGCGATCAGAGCGTAACTGATGGCGCCGAGCGCCAGCAGCGACATCGTCGCGGCCACGATCACCCTGCCGCCGGCATGGGCGACGGAGCGGATGTTCACCGACAGGCCGAGGGCTGCCATGGCGATGACGGTCAGGACGCCCGAAACCGCTTCCATCGGTGCGACCAGCGCATCCGGAATAAGCCCGAACGAACGAAGCCCCACCAGCCCGAGAAAGCCGCAGATGAACCACGGAACCAGGGAATGGTGCTGGCCGCTGCGTCCGTCCGTTCCCGCAGCTTCGGCCTTGGTGATGATGCCGAGCAGGAAGATGACCGGGCCAAGCATCAGGACGCGGATGAGCTTGACGAGTGTGCCGGTCTGGACGGCGAGCAGGCCGACCGGGGCGGTTGCAGCCAACACCTGCGGCACGGCATAGACGGTAAGACCGGCCAGGGTGCCGTATTGCGATACGCTCATGCCGAGGTGGAAATAGAGGAGCGGCAATAGGAACACGGCCGCGATGCCGAGGACGGCGGTGAAAGCGAGGGCGGCAGCGATCTCCTGCGAATCTGCCTCGATCACGGGGGCAACGGCAACGATGGCCGAATTGCCGCATATCGAATTGCCGCAGGCGATCAGCGTTGCCAGCTTCGGCGGCAGGCCAAGCGCCCGGCCGATAATGTAGGTGGCGGCGATCGACAGCACCACGACGATGGCGATGCCCGCGATCAGCCAGACGCCGGCGCCGCGGATGGCTGAAAGGCTGATGGAAGCGCCGAGAAGGACGATGGCGATTTCCAGGAGGAACTTGGCGCTGAAATCGATACCCGGCCTCATGGCCGGTTTCAGAGGTTTGATCGTGCAGACAGCGATGCCGAGCGCAATGGCAAGCACCAGGCTTTCGATCCATCGGCCGCCGAGAAGGCCGATTTCAGCATATTCGCCCACATAGGCAAAAAAGGCTACGGCCGAGGTGAGCGCGAGGCCGGGGAAGATCGCATTCGCGCGTTGAGCAATGGACATGGCGTACCGTCATTCGTTTGTTTGCGCTTTGGTGACGGCTGGAAAGTCTCATCTGCCGATGTCGACATCCATCGAATATTATCCTATGTTTCGTTCGATAAATTAGAATGATTTCCCATGACTTTCGAACAACTCGCAATTTTCGTCGCCGTCGCCGAACGAGAACATCTGACCAATGCCGCAGAAGCGATCAACCTGACGCCTTCCGCCGTCAGTTCCGCAATCAAGAACCTTGAGGCCTATTACGGTGTGGAGCTGTTTCACCGCGTCGGTCGACGGATCGAGCTGACGGAGACGGGACGATCCTTCCTGGGGGAGGCCAGGGCGACGCTCGCACGCGTACGCTCGGCGGAACTCATGCTATCCGAACTGGGCGGACTGCAGCGCGGCCGGCTCAGCCTCTGCGCTAGCCAGACCATCGCAAGCTATTGGCTGCCGCCCTTGCTGATGCGGTTCCATCGCGACTATCCCGGCATCGAGCTGGATCTCACCATCGGCAACACGCGCACCGTCACCGAGGCGGTTATCGACGGCGCCGCCGAACTGGGTTTCATCGAGGGCGAAGTGGATGCGCCGACGCTGTCGATGAAGATCGTCGCGCAGGACGCGCTTGTCATCGTCGTCCCGCCGCACCATCCCTGGGCGGATGGCCGGCAACTGACGGCCGCCGACCTAGCTGACGGCACTTCCTGGGTGATGCGCGAGGAAGGTTCGGGCACCCGTTCGGAATTCGAGAATGCGGTCGCCAAACTCGGCGCTTTGCCGCGCGATCTCGATGTGGCTCTTGTCCTGCCGTCGAATGAAGCCGTGCTGTCGGCGGTTTGCGTGGGTCGCAGTGCGGCGGCTATTTCGAGCGCGGCGGCGAAGGCTTATCTCGGGCAGGGATTGCTGGTTCAGGCGATATTCGATCTGCCCGCCCGCAGCTTCCGGCTATTGCGCCACAAGGAGCGGCATGCCAGCAAGGCGGCCCAGACGCTGGAAGCCATGTGCAAGAATTATCGCAAGTCCATCGCATTCGATGCGGATGAGTGCGGCCAAGAACCTGAGGTTGTGAGCGGCTAGTTTCGATATTGCCTTTTTGTCAGCTCAATTCCGGAAAAGCGCTTTCCGCCCGGAATTGCATAAAAGCGAAGAGATGGAACGATTATCCGTAAATGTCTCGGAGCTTTCTCGATAGGGCTCGGACGGATCTGCTGCCGGCTATTGTCGTTCCGCCCGTTGTCGGTTGGCGATGACGAGTTCGATCTCGTTGCGCTCGAGCATGGCGCGGATGTCCGATGGCGGCGCATCGTCGGTGACCAGCAGGTCGAAGGCGGCCGGCTCGCTCAGCACGATCGGCGCGCTGCGGCCGAACTTGGCGCTGTCGGCGACGACGATGCGATTTTCGGCGCGGCTTGCCGCTTCGCGTGAGTATTCCGCTTCTTCCAGGTCATGCAGCATGAAGCCCGAGGCGGCATTGATGGCGCCGACCGAAAGGATGGCGTGGCGCACATTGAAACGGCGCAGGAAGTTTGCCGCTTCCATACCGAACGTGCCGCCATCGTGACCGCGCAGCTCGCCGCCGGCAAAGAAGACGCGATTGCCGTTGCGGGTGGCAAGCGCATGGGCGACCGCGACGGCATTGGTGACGACGAAGAGGTTCTGATGCTTCTGCAGTGCGACGGCAATGAAGGCGGTGGTCGAACCGACATCGAGAAATAGCGTATCGCCATCCTCGATCATATCGGCGACCGCTGCGGCGATCATGCGCTTGGCTTCGGCGTTCTCGTTCATGCGCAGGTGCAGCGGCGGCTCGTTCATCGAGTCCTTGATGTGGACGCCGCCATGTACTTTGGTGACGAGCCCGTTGGCTTCGAGGCTGCGGATATTGCGGCGGATGGTTTCTTCGGAAACGCCGAGCCGTTCGGCCAGGAACTGGATGCGGCTCGCGCCGCCGGCCAAACGCAGTTCTTCCAGAATCTCGCGCTCGCGATGATTGGAATGAAGCGGTGGCTGGGATATGCCCGACATGGTTTCTGATCCTATTGGGGTATTGATCCCAAACTTCCCTGGCTCGCGGAACGGCCGCTACTGTTGCCGCCGGAGCCTCAATGCGCGCCCCTTTATCCGGTTGCCTCGCCCTGGAGTTTTTAAGGCAAATCTCCCCTACGGTGAAGCGCAGTCTTCAGAATATCCATAGCTCATCCAATTGGAGATGACTTTTCGATTCCAACAAAAAACCAAATATTCGTTTCATTTTGTGGGCTGGTTCTTGACAGCTTTGCGTTTGTGAGGAACCTTCTGCATCCAAGGGATGCTCAGCAGCAGGACCGGAGGGGGAATGACTGCGACGCCGGAAGACAGGATACATTCTCTCGCTATCTGGCAGGGGCCGATCGACATCGCGCCGCTTGTCGGCGGCATCACCAATCGCAACTATCTGGTCGGCAATGCTGGCCGGCGTTTCGTCGTGCGGCTCGGATCGGACATTCCCGTTCATCACATCAGCCGGGCAAACGAGGTGGCGGCAAGCCGGGCTGCCCACGCCGCCGGCCTTTCGCCTGCGGTCATCCATCACGAGCCCGGCATACTGGTGCTCGATTATATCGACGCAAAGCCGCTGTCGGCCGATGATATCCGAGACCCGGCAATGATGAGCCGGGTCGTGCCGCTTGTCCGCTCCTGCCATCGCGAGGTTGCAAGGCATTTTCGCGGACCGGCGGCGATCTTCTGGGTCTTCCATGTGGTCAGGGACTATGTAGCGGCGCTGGCGGCTGGCGATAGCCGGCATAAGCCGCTCCTGCCCTCCTTTCTGGAGATTGCCGAGCGGCTGGAGCGCGTAGCCGCCCCTTTCGAGATCGCCTTCGGCCACAACGATCTGCTGGCCGCGAATTTCCTCGATGACGGCAAGCGGCTGTGGCTGATCGATTGGGACTATGCGGGCTTCAACACGCCGCTCTTCGATCTTGGTGGCCTTGCCTCCAACAATGAATTTTCCGGGGCACAGGAAGAGACGATGCTGGAGGCTTATTTCGACGCTGGGGTCAGCGACGATCTGCGCCGGCGCTATCACGCGATGAAATGCGCTTCGCTCCTGCGCGAGACGATGTGGAGCATGGTTTCGGAAGTCCATTCCGACATCGATTTCGATTATTCATCCTATACAGCTGAAAACCTGCGGCGTTTCGAAAGCGCCTGGCAGGATTTTCGCAATTCTTGAGGTGAGATGATGAAGGAACTGCCTGCTACCGCAAAGACCGTCGTCATCGGCGGCGGCATCATCGGCTGCTCGACCGCCTACCATCTCGGCAAGCTCGGCTTTACCGATACCGTGCTTCTGGAACGCAAGAAGCTGACCTCGGGCACGACGTTTCATGCCGCCGGCCTCGTCGGCCAGCTGCGCACCAGCGCCAACATCACACAGATGCTCGGCTATTCCGTCGATCTCTACAAGAAGCTCGAGGCGGAGACGGGGCTTGCCACCGGCTGGAAGATGAATGGCGGTCTGCGTCTCGCCTGCAATGAGGAGCGCTGGACGGAAGTGAAGAGGCAGGCGACGACGGCGCAATCCTTCGGCCTGCAGATGCATCTCTTGACGCCGCAGGAGGCGCGTGACCTCTGGCCGCTGATGGATGTCGATGACCTCGTCGGCGCCGCTTTTCTGCCGACCGACGGCCAGGCCAATCCCTCCGATATCACGCAGGCGCTTGCCAGGGGTGCCCGCATGAGCGGAGTGTCGATCTTCGAGGATACCGAGGTTCTCGATCTGGAGATCGAGAAGGGCCGGATCCGCGCCGTCGTTACCGAGAGGGGCCGCATCGAATGCGAGCGCGTCGTCGTCTGCGCCGGGCAATGGACGCGGACCTTTGCCGGCCGTTTCGGCGTCAACGTGCCGCTCGTCTCGGTGGAGCATCAATATCTCATCACCGAATCCTTCGGCGTGCCCTCCAATCTGCCGACGCTGCGCGATCCGGATAGGCTCACCTATTACAAGGAGGAGGTCGGGGGGCTGGTCATGGGCGGCTACGAGCCCAATCCCATTCCCTGGGCACTTGATGGCATCCCTAGGGATTTCCACTACACGCTGCTCGACAGCAATTTCGATCATTTCGAGCAGATCATGGAGCAGGCGCTGGTGCGTGTGCCGGCGCTGCAGACGGCCGGGGTCAAGCAACTGTTGTGCGGCCCGGAGAGCTTTACGCCCGACGGCAATTTCATTCTCGGCGAGGCGCCGGAACTGAAGAATTTCTTCGTCGGCGCCGGTTTCAACGCCTTCGGCATCGCCTCGGCGGGTGGAGCCGGCATGGCGCTCGCCGAATGGGTCGCCAAGGGCGAGCCGCCTTACGATCTCTGGCCGGTCGATATCAGGCGCTTCGGCCGCCCGCATTTCGACACCGACTGGGTTCGCACCCGCACGCTGGAAGCCTATGGCAAGCACTACACCATGGCTTGGCCGTTCGAGGAGCATTCCAGCGGCAGGCCCTGCCGCAAGTCGCCGCTTTACGATCGGCTGAAGGCGCAAGGCGCCTGTTTCGGCGAAAAGCTTGGCTGGGAGCGGCCGAACTGGTTTGCCGATCTTTTTGCCGGCGAGGAGCCGAAGGACGAGTACACCTATGGACGGCAGAACTGGTTCGACGCCGTCGGCCGGGAGCATAAGGCAGTCCGGGAGGCGGCCGTCATCTTCGATCAGACCTCCTTTGCCAAATTCGTGCTGAAGGGGCGTGATGCGGAGGCAGCGATGTCGTGGATCGCCGCCAATGATGTTGCCAAGCCCGTCGGCTCTTTGACCTATACCCAGATGCTGAACGACCGTGGCGGTATCGAATGCGATGTCACTGTTGCCCGCACTGCCGAGAACGAGTTCTACATCACCACCGGCACTGGCTTCGCAACGCATGACTTCGACTGGATCGCCCGCAACATTCCGGCAGAGATGCATGCGGAGCTGGTGGATGTCACCTCGGCCTATTCCGTGCTGTCGCTGATGGGGCCTAAGGCACGGGCGATCTTGCAGGCTGTTACCTCCGCAGACGTGTCGAATGCTGCGTTCCCCTTCGGCAAGGTGAGGACCGTCGGCATCGCCGGCTGCCCCGTCCGG
This sequence comes from Hyphomicrobiales bacterium, assembly GCA_900468625.1. Taxonomy (GTDB): domain Bacteria; phylum Pseudomonadota; class Alphaproteobacteria; order Rhizobiales; family Rhizobiaceae; genus Rhizobium. The sequence goes on along the minus strand of UBUL01000001.1, from coordinate 106,282 downwards.
GCGCTGCGTATCACCTATGTCGGCGAACTCGGCTATGAGCTGCATGTGCCAGTGGAATATGCCGCCACCGTCTATGACGTCCTGATGGCTGCCGGCCGCGAGCATGGCCTCGTCAATGCCGGCTATCGCGCCATCGAAAGCTGCCGTCTGGAGAAGGGCTATCGCGCCTGGGGTTCGGACATCGGGCCGGATCACACGCCAGTTGAAGCCGGGCTTACCTGGGCGGTGAAGACGAAGAAGGATATTGCATTCCGCGGCAGGGAGGCGATCGAGCGGCAGCTGGCGTCCGGCGTCAAGAAGATGCTCGCCTGCTTCGTACCTGATGATCCGGAGATCGTACTTCTCGGCCGCGAGACGATCTATCGTGACGGCCAGCGCGTCGGCTGGCTGTCGAGCGGCGGCTACGGCTATACGATCGGCAAGGCCATCGGCTACGGCTATATCCGCGATCCCGGCGGCGTCACGGAGGATTTCGTGCTTTCAGGTCGCTACGAGCTCGATGTCGCGCAGCAACGTGTCCCGTGCCAGGTGTCGCTGAAGCCGCTTTATGACCCGCAGATGGCGCGGATCAAGGGGTGATTGGAGGGCGATCTCCTTGATCGTGCTGGTCTGGAGCTTTATGAACCTTCGCTAGCGTCGCAATGAGGGCAGGGTGCAGTGAGAAGCTTTTTCAATGCGGCTAGGCTGCTGCTTGCCGACCTGGCTTCCAGCCTGCTTTTCGTCGTTTTGCTGTCGTTAACGCACAATGCGACGCTGTCGACATGCTTGGCGATCGCGCTTGGTCTTCTCCAAATCGGAATTCAGTTCATTCGGGGCAAGCCTATCGAAGCTATGGAATGGCTGAGCCTTTTTCTGGTCGTTGCCGCCGGTGCGGCAACATTGTTGACGGATGATCCACGTTTCGTGCTTTTCAAGCCGAGCGTCATCTATGCGACCATCGGTGTGGTGATGCTCAAGCCGGGCTGGATGAAACGGTATTTGCCGGCCATCGCGCGGTCGGTCGCACCGGATGTCGCCACCTATGTGGGCTTTGCCTGGGCTGGCCTGATGTTCCTGTCCGCAGTGCTTAATGCTTTTGTTGCCATCGCCTTTGATCTATCCACATGGGCGGTCATCATGCCGGCCTTCGGCATCGGCAGCAAAGTGGTGCTGATGCTGGCCGGGTTTGCTGCGATCCGCCTCACGGTAAGGCGGCGGATGCGCGCGATGCCTGAGGCCGAACGCGACGCTTTGCTGATCGCGACGGGGATGAGGGCGCAACCGCTAGCAACGTCCGCTTGAGGCTTGGCGGCGTCGCCAACATAGGCGGGCATAGAAATGCTATTGCCGGAAAGCTGTGATCTGCCTGCCGCAATGGATGTCCTTTCCTTGACACGCCGTTGCTTTCGTCCTCAATCGACATGCTGACAACTGACGGAGGCGAAAGACGATGGCGGAAGCGAACATCAAGCTTGAGGAGAGCTGGAAAGAGGCGCTGTCGCAGGAGTTCGAAAGTCCTTATATGCAGCAGCTCAAGTCTTTCCTTGTCGAGGAAAAGCAGCGCGGCAAGGTGATCTTTCCGCGCGGCAGCGAGTATTTCCGGGCGCTTGATCTGACGCCGCTCGATGAGGTGCAGGTGGTTATCCTCGGACAGGATCCCTATCACGGTTTCGGGCAGGCGCACGGGCTCTGCTTCAGCGTGCGTCCTGGCGTGCGCATTCCGCCGTCGCTGGTCAATGTCTACAAGGAGCTGGAAACCGATCTCGGCATTCCGCCGGCACGCCACGGTTTTCTGGAAAGCTGGGCGAAGCAGGGTGTGCTTCTGCTGAATAGCGTGCTGACGGTGGAGGAATCCCAAGCCGCCTCGCATCAGGGCAAGGGCTGGGAGCGCTTCACCGATGCCGTCATCCGCCAAGTCAACGACGAATGCGATGGCGTCGTCTTCATGCTATGGGGCTCCTATGCGCAGAAGAAGGCCGCCTTTGTCGATACCGAGCGTCATTTGGTGCTGAAGGCGGCGCATCCGTCACCACTGTCGGCCCATAATGGCTTCCTCGGCTGCCGGCATTTCTCCAAGGCCAATGCCTACCTGGCTGAACACGGCAGAAACCCGATCGATTGGGCTCTGCCGAGCAATCCCGAGGCTCAGTAAGGTGTCTGATCCCACGGGTTGATGATTGAAGCGCCGGTGTCGTCGAAATCTCCGATGTAGCGGGTGACGACGATAAGATCATGAACGATCGCCGTTGCCGCGATCAAACCATCGGCATCGCCGCGCGGGCGTTGCGCCGCGATACGTCCCCATTCGGCGGCGATCTGATCGGTAATGGCAAGGATGCGATTGCGATGGTCGTGCCGGATCTTGCGCAGCCATTCTTCCAGATGAGCTGCCGCGCGTGGGTCCGATTTTCGCTTCAGCGCAATCCCGCGCATGATCTCTCCAAGTGTGATGACACTCAGATAGATGGTGGAGGGATCGACCGAGCGCAGCCAGTCAATCGCTTGGGAATTGCCACGCCGAATTTCCGAAATGACGTTGGTGTCAACAAGATACATCAGAAAAGGACATCCCGGCTTGGCGCTTTGCTGCGCTTCGATACGGCATCGGCCATTTCGTCATCCCATGCTGGTCTGGATAGCAGATCATCCGCAAGGCTTGGTTTGCCGGCCAAGAGGGTATCGTAGTCTTCGGCAGACAGGATGACAGCCGCACGTTCACCGCGCAACGTGACGGTTTGCGGACCCTCGTTACGCGCTTTCTGCAAGACTTTTGAAAACTGGTTCTTTGCGTCCTGCAATGGCCAATCCATCGAACTTCCTCCTAGCTAGACTGTCTAGCTTAAATTGATGCTGGTTATGTTTGGAATCAACCGCAGAATGACCTTATCTTCCTGTGAACGATCTGAATTTATCGTTCACTCATTGGAGACGATCCGTTTGGCACTTGAGGGCTATCGAAGCGCGGCTCACAAGACCATCTTCTGCCCATGAGAAACGCCTGCCGGTGCAGGCGAGCAAAGGGGTTTAAGATGCTCAACCAGATCAAAGGTCTTCACCACGTTACCTCGATGGCGGAAGACGCCCGGACCAACAACAAGTTCTTTACGGACACGCTCGGCCTGCGCCGCGTCAAGAAGACGGTGAATTTCGACGCCCCCGATGTCTATCACCTCTACTATGGTGACGAGGTCGGCACCCCCGGCACGATCATGACCTATTTCCCCTTCCCGAAAATGGCGCGCGGCCGTCCGGGGACCGGCGAAGTCGGCAATACAGTCTACTCCGTTCCGGAAGGCGCCATTGGCTACTGGACCGAGCGGCTCGGCCAGTACGGCGTCGAGGGCCTGAAGGTTGACGAATCCTTCGGCCAGAAGCGCCTGCATTTTGCCGGCCCGGATGGCGATGGTTTCGCGCTCGTCGAGGTCAAGGACGATAAGCGTCTGCCCTGGACGCATAATGGTGTCGATGCCGAACATGCCATCCGAGGCTTCCATTCCGTTGCCATGCGGCTCAGGGATGAAGGTGCCACGGCCGAACTGCTGAAATATATGGGTTACGAAATCGTCGATACGCATGAAGGCGTCAAGCGGCTTGCCATTCCCGGCGGCAACGGTGCCGACTATGTCGATCTCGAAACCATGCCGAACATCAACCGCGGGCTTCCGGGCGCAGGCTCCGTCCACCATGTCGCCTTTGCCGTCGAGAACCGTGCAAAGCAGCTCGAAGTGCGCAAGGCGCTGATGGATACGGGCTATCAGGTGACCCCGGTCATCGACCGCGACTACTTCTGGGCGATCTACTTCCGTACGCCGGGCGGCGTGCTGTTCGAAGTCGCCACCAATGAGCCCGGCTTCAACCGTGACGAGGATACCGCCCATCTCGGCGAGGCGCTGAAACTGCCCGAACAGCATGCGCATCTGCGCGGCCTGATCGAGCAGCATCTGGAGCCGCTGGAAGGCTAATCGGAGAAAGGACCATGACTGATACGAGCTATGTGCACCGGCTGAAGGCCGGTGCATCCGGGAAACCTATTTTCTTCACTTTCCACGGCACCGGCGGCGACGAGAACCAGTTCTTCGATTTTGCCGCCCGGCTGTTGCCGGACGCCACCATCGTGTCGCCGCGCGGCGATGTCTCGGAATATGGCGCGGCGCGCTTTTTCCGCCGGACGGGCGAAGGTGTCTATGACATGGCCGATCTTGCCCGCGCCACGGAAAAGATGGCAGCCTATGTCTCGGAGCTGGCGGAGCAACACGGCGCGTCGCAGGTGCTTGGCCTCGGCTTTTCCAACGGCGCGAACATCCTTGCCAATGTTCTGATCGAGCACGGCGATCTTTTCGATGCGGCCGTGCTGATGCATCCGCTGATCCCGTTCCAGCCGAAGGATAATGCCAGGCTGGAGGGCAGGCGCGTGCTGATCACCGCGGGCGAACGCGATCCGATCGCACCCGCTCCGGTCACCAGGGCGCTGGCCAATTACTTTATCCGGCAGGATGCCGAGGTTACGCTCGAATGGCATCCGGGCGGCCACGATATTCGCCCCGGCGAGATCGAGGCGATCCGCAGTTTCCTTGCGCCTTACGCTTAGAGCCTTCGCAAAACACCGGGCTGCGCCGCAGAGACTTTGCTGCGCAGCCGTTATTTACCGATCAGGTGCATCATCGCCTTCGCTTGAGAGGCGGCTTCGAGCCTGGTCTTCTGATCGATATAGTCTGTTCCGCAGAAGCGGTTCAGATTGGCGAAATCCATACTATCCGGCAGCGCATGCCTTGCTTCGGCAATCACCATGCGCCAGGCGCAGCCAAGCATCTTGTCGGGCTGGATCGCCTCGTCGCAGCCGGTGCTGAGGCATAAGGCGACATGTTTCTGCGCCCGATATCCGCCCGCAATGGCTTCCTCGTAATCGGCCTTCCAGCTGTCGCGGGTATGTTCGCATCGGGCGGGATTGCTGCTCTGGCTGCATTGCACCGAATTGTCGACATAGGTTTGGGCCGGCGGCCACATCGGACCGTCGACCAGGCTGACGCAGCCGCAGGCGAACAAAGTGGCTGACAGCAGGCGCAATTGATTCTCCTTCGACGGGGTTGCCAAAACCCTAGAGCGATCGCAAATATGTGCAAGATCAATATGATCCTGCCAATACCAATGGGTAGGTAGGCGCCCTTTGATTGCCAGCCGAAGGTGGCGTGACCTTCCTGCAACCACTGCCATATTCCGGCATCAGCGACATCCAGCGGCGCAAGCTTTGCTTGTAGGCGCCATGGCCGCCCGCTAATGATCTGCCACTATAGGCTGGGGGATTCCATCGTGACGCTGGCGGAGCAGCAGCAATACAGGTTGGGTGTGATCTATGTGGCGCTTTCGGCGCTCGCCTGGTCGACCTCCGGCCTCTTCGTGCGGGCGATCCACGCCGATCTCATGACCATCCTCTTCTGCCGCGGCATCGTGTCCGGCCTTGGCGTTTTTGCGCTGTTTTTCTACATCGAGCAGCGCAACGCCTTTCGCGTCCTGCGTTCCATGCGTGGTCCCTCGCTGGCGGCAACGATCTTTTCCACCGCCTCTATGATCAGCGGCATCGGCTCGATCTATTACACCTCGGTTGCCGATGCCATGGTCATCTACGCAACGGTACCCTTCGTCACCGCGGGCGTTGCCTTCCTTTTCATCCGGGAACGCCCCAATATGAGGACTCTGATCGCCAGCGGCATTGCCTTCATCGGCGTGCTTGTCATGCTTTCCGGGCATTCGAGCGACGGCGGCAGCTGGCTGGGCAAGGGGCTGGCCGCCATCATGACGCTGACCGTCGCCGGGCTTGCGGTCGTCATGCGCCAGCACCGTAACGTGCCGATGCTGCCGGCCATGGCTCTATCTGCCTGGCTGTGTTCCTTCATCACCTTCTGGTTCGCCTCGCCGCTTTCGATCTCCGGCCAGGATCTCGGCCTGATCATTGCCTTCGGCATCGTCCAGAACGCCATGGGCCTCAGCCTCTATACGTTCGGCTCGCGGCTGGTGCCGGCCTCCGATGCCGCCCTGCTGACGGCGCTTGAGGTGCCGCTGACGCCGCTCTGGGTCTGGATGGTCTTTGCCGAGCGCCCTTCGACGGCGACACTGATCGGCGGACCGATCGTGCTTGCGGCGCTTTTCGGACATATCCTGTTGGAAGTGCGCCGAAACCGGGCAGCTATTTCAGCACAAGCGCATTGAACGGCTTGTCCGCACAGCATCAAAATGCTGATATCCCCTCCGATCAAGAGGAGTCGATATCGATGAAAAAGGTATTCAACCCCCCATCCGTTCGCCGCCCTTTCGGCAATTACAATCACGGCCTACTGGTGCCGCCGGGCGCCAGTCTTCTGGTCACGTCCGGCCAGCTCGGCATTGGTATCGACGATCGCATTCCGCCTGATGTTACCGCCCAGGCCGAACTGTGTTTCAAGGCGATCGGCGCTATCCTCGAGGAGGCCGGCATGGGGTTTGCTGACGTCATCCGTATTGGCGGCTTCGTCACCACGCGCGAGGATTTTCCCGCCTACATGGCCGTGCGCGATCGCTATGTCCAAAATCCCGCACCGGTCTCAACGCTGCTGATCGTCGGAGGGTTTACGCGGTCCGAGTTTCTGGTCGAGGTCGAGGTTACGGCGGCGAAGGTGATTTGATCTTAGCAACAGGCCCGCCCGTTGGCCGTTCTGTTAGGTTGGCCTTGCCGATCTGCGGGAGACATGTATGACCCAGAATATCTACGACGATCCGGGTTTCTTCGAAGGCTATAGCCGCCTGCAGCGTTCCATCGAAGGGCTGGCGGGTGCGGCCGAATGGCCGGCGATCCGTGGCTTGATGCCAGATATGAACGGCCTCGATGTCGTCGATCTCGGCTGCGGTTTCGGCTGGTTCTGCCGCTGGGCGGCCGAGCAGGGCGCAGTGAGCGTTCTTGGGCTGGATGTCTCGGAAAAAATGCTGGAACGTGCGCGAGCGGAAACGGCCGATGCACGCATCCGCTATGACCGCGCCGATCTCGAGAAACTTCAGCTTCCCAAAGCGGGTTTCGATCTCGTCTACAGTTCGCTCGCTTTCCATTATATCAAAGGCTTTGCCGGATTGCTGACAACGATCCGTCAGGCGCTGAGGCCTGGCGGTCGCTTAATCTTTTCGATCGAGCATCCGATCTACATGGCGCCGCGGCGGCCGGAATGGTTCGATGACGCCGACGGCGGCAAGATCTGGCCGCTCAATGCCTATCAGATCGAAGGACCGCGGCTGACGAACTGGCTGGCCGAGGGCGTCATCAAGCAGCATCGCACGATGGGCACGACGCTCAACCTTCTGATCAAGTCCGGTTTCACCATTGTTCATGTCGAAGAATGGTCGCCGAGTGATGACGACCTCGCCGCGCATCCCGATTGGGCAATCGAGCGCGAGCGGCCGATGTTTCTCCTGATCTCCACCCGCACCTGAGGCATGCCTCAGCACGGCGCCGTAGCTTCGAATCCGGCAATTGGCCTATTTTTCTTTTTTGTTGATAGATTTTATAGAAAATTAATTGCTCGTGAACGGCGGGTTCCGCAAAATGTCGTTTCTTGAGGCGCAGCCTCCCCGTCGATAGTGTGGGATGACTGGCGCGAGTTAGGGAACAGTGCGATGAACATGAAAACCTCCGTGGCAATCGAGAGGGCGGTGCCTGTCGCCGATCCCGATATCGCGCGCAGCGAGTTTCGCAATGCCATGGCGAGAATGGCAGCGGCGGTGAACATTGTCACCACCAACGGCCCTGCGGGGCTCGCCGGCTTTGCCGCGACCGCCGTCTGCAGTGTTACCGACAGCCCACCGACCCTGCTCGTCTGCCTCAATCGCAGCGCTTCCGTTCATGCCGCCGTCACGCAAAACGGCGTGCTCTGCGTCAATGTTCTGTCGGAAGCGCATCAGGATCTGTCGCGGCTCTTCGGCGGCAAGACCCCGGTTGCCGAGCGCTTCGCCGGTGCCTCCTGGTCGGAGCTATCGACCGGCGCGCCTGTGCTTGAGGATGCCCTCGTCTCGTTCGATTGCCGCATCGTCCGGCAGGCCGATGGCGGAACGCATGACATCCTGCTTTGCGAAGTCGATGCTATCCGTCAACGTAACGAGGGGCAGGGGCTTATCTATTTCGATCGGGCCTATCATCCTGTGGGTCGGGCCGAATAAAGCCGTTCGGGTAGTCACGCCAGAAATTCTTCGATCGCCTTTATGACGAGGGCAGGGTGCTCGCGATGCGGCACGTGCCCTGTGTCTCGCATGATATAGACGGGGCCGCGTCCGGCCGCGATCCGACGGGGATGAGCCTCGGAGCCATATTCGTCGCGGTCCCCGTGAATGGCGAGCACCGGGCAACGGAGCTTTTCAAGAGCCGGATCGAGCGACCACCCGGTGCGTTCGGGTGCAAGCCACGTATCGATCCATGCATGCAGCACCCAATCGGCCTTGCTGCCGTGATATCTCTCAAGTCGGGCGAAAGTCTCTGCCGACTTGAATTCCTGCTGCGCAATCCTGATGCCCTGCAAGGTTCTCTCCTCCACGAAAGCCTGGGCGGCGATAGTGACGACCGCCTGGCAACGCTCGCCAAACCTTGATCCCGTCTCTATCGCCATACCGCCGCCGACGCTGTGTCCGCAGGCAACGAATTCTTGAATGGAAAATTGCTCGCATAACAGCGGGACGAAATCCTTTGCCTCGGACTCAATGAAATCCTGTGTCAGAAGGTCTTTTCGGGCATCGGATCGACCAAAGCCCAGCCGGTCATAGGCAATGACCCGACGCCCGAGGGAATGGGCGAGCCGTTGCGGGAAATCTCTCCAAAGCGTGATGCATCCGAGGGAATCGTGAAACAGGATGATCGGCTGCTGTGATCTCAGGACGGCCGGCCTCCATGATTTGGCGTAAAGCCGTCCGGGCGGGCTCTCGATCCAGTGCTCCGTTTCGACGATGCCGCTCATTCCGTCAGTAATTGTCCTGATACCACTCGACGAAGCGCTTCACGCCCTCGTCGACTTCGATGTGCGGCTTGAAACCGGTGAGCGCCACGAGCAAATCCGGGACAGCATAGGTATTGTGAACGTCGCCGGGCTGCATCGGCAGCATCTTGCGGATTGCATTCTTGCCGAGCATCGTCTCGATGGTTTCGACGAAGGTCATCAGCCCGACCGGCTGGCCGCCGCCGATATTGACGACGCGGAAGGGCGCATTCTTCGACAGCGTATCGATGACCGTTTCCGATACCACCCGATTTTCCTCCGACGGCACAACGCCGATGAGGCGGACGATGCCTTCGACGAGATCGTCGATATAGGTAAAATCGCGGCTCATCTTGCCTTCGCCGTAAATCTCGATCGGCCTGTCGTTGCGGATGGCATCGACGAATTTGAAGAGCGCCATGTCCGGGCGGCCCCAGGGGCCATAGACGGTGAAGAAGCGGAAAGCGGTCGTGGGCACGTTGAAGAGATGGGCGTAGCTATGCGCCATCAGCTCCATGCTCTTCTTGGTCGCCGCATAGATCGTCATCTGCTCGTCGGCCTTGTCACTTTCGGCAAAAGGGATCTTTTCGTTGGCGCCGTAGACGGAGGAGGTCGATGCCAAAAGAAGGTGCTTCGGCTGCAGGTTTCTCGCCAATTCCAGGATATTGAATGAACCGACAAGGTTGGAATCGACGTAGGAGCGGGGGTTTTCGAGGCTGTAGCGCACGCCGGCCTGTGCGGCGAGGTGAACGATCACATCGGGCTCGGCGAGTTCGGCTGCGTGGTCCAGCGCGGCCTTGTCCTCCAACATGCCCGTCACGGCCTTGAAACCGTTGGAACGCGCAAGGATGGCTGTGCGCTTTTCCTTGAGCTTGACGTCGTAATAGGGCGTCATGCCGTCGAAGCCGACCACGAAATGCCCCTCGTCGAGCAGGCGCTTGGCGAGGTGGAATCCGATGAAGCCGGCAGTGCCGGTGATGAGATAACGCATTGATCGGCCTTTGCTTAAAGCATTTCCAGGAAAAGCGCGCCGCGGTTTTGCGCCCGGAATGCGTAAAAGAACAAGAAAATGGAACGTTTTCGCGTCTCGAAAAATGAGAAAGCGCTCTAGAGTGCGGCGCCGTTCGAGGGTCTGCCGACGCTTGTATAGGCAAAGCCGTGCTTTGCGACCTCGTCATGGCGATAGATGTTTCTGAGATCGACGAGGACCGGAGCCTTCATGACGGATTTGAGCCGCGCGAAATCCAGCGCGCGGAACTGGTTCCATTCCGTCACGATGACGATCGCATCGGCGCCGCGTGCGGCGCTATAGGCGTCCTCGGAATAGGCGATGTTGTCGATAATCAGGCGGGCATGCTCCATGCCCTCGGGATCGTAGCCTGTTACGGTTGCACCGCCGTCCTGCAGCGTCTGGATGATCGAAATCGCCGGGCTGTCGCGCATGTCGTCGGTATTCGGCTTGAAGGTCAGGCCGAGGACTGCGATCGTCTTGCCTCTGACGTCGCCGCCCATGGCTGCTATTACCTTGCGGCCCATGGCGCGCTTGCGATTGTCGTTGATGGAGATCGTCGTCTCGATCAGGCGCACGGGGCTGTCAAAATCCTGCGCGGTTTTGGCCAGTGCCAGGGTGTCCTTCGGGAAGCAGGAGCCGCCATAACCGGGACCGGCATGCAGGAATTTCGAGCCGATGCGGCCGTCAAGGCCGATGCCGCGCGAGACTTCCTGCACATTGGCGCCAACCTTTTCGCAGAGATCGGACATCTCGTTGATGAAAGTGATCTTCATGGCCAGGAATGCATTGGCGGCGTATTTGATCAGCTCCGAGGTGCGCCGGGACGTAAAGAGCAGCGGCGCCTGGTTGAGATAGAGCGGCCGGTAGACTTCGGTCATGACGCCGCGGGCACGTTCGTCGTTGAGGCCGATGACGATGCGGTCTGGCCGCTTGAAGTCCTCGATGGCGGCACCTTCGCGCAGGAATTCCGGATTGGAGACGACGGCGACATCGGCCTCCGGATTGGTTTCGCGCACGATGCGCTCGACCTCGTCGCCGGTGCCGACCGGCACGGTCGATTTGGTGACGATGACGGTGAAGCCCTTGACGTGCTGGGCGATCTCTCGCGCGGCGGCGTAGACGTAAGAGAGGTCGGCATGGCCGTCGCCGCGCCGCGACGGCGTGCCCACCGCGATGAAGACGACATCGCTTGCGGCGACGCTCGCCTCCACTTCCGTCGTAAAGGAGAGACGACCGGCGCGAACATTGTCCGCAACGAGCTGCTCGAGGCCAGGTTCGAAGATCGGCATTTCACCCCGCTGCAGCGCGTCGATCTTGCCTGCGTCCTTGTCGACACAAATGATGTCGTGGCCGAAATCAGCAAAGCAAACGCCCGACACAAGCCCCACATAACCCGAACCGATCATCGTGATGCGCATGAAACTCCCTTCCTTTTGCTGGCGTCGGCTCGGCGTCGAGACGCAAAGCAGACATTGGCGCTTATCCAAGCTTATACATAGGATTGCCGCCGACGCCTATATGCGATGCCCGGTTTAGGAAAATTGCGATAGAAGTGTCACAGGAGGCCGCTCGCATTCCAAAGCGCGTCGCGATCTTTCAGATTCCTGTGCTTCAGGTCTTTGATTTTGCGCATGTCGTTGCCGCGAGACCGTTACACGCTTTTGCGCGACCTGCTTTGGCTGTTGTATTCATGCAATTGCCCTGCTTTTCCAAATGAAACGAAGCCTTTGTACTTTAATGTTATCGTTGCCTATTGTTAGGGATTGGCATCATGTTGCCGCATGATCAATCGGGCGCAATCGTTCCATGGGAGCGGCTGTGTAATGGGCGGTTCGGGACTATTGCATGAAATCGACTTTTGCCGTGCGTACGATGCGGGCTGGCGAGCTGGAGCTCGCTCTGGAATGGGCACGGCAAGAGGGATGGAATCCCGGTGTTGACGATGCTCCGGCCTTCTGGGAAGCGGATCCATCGGGCTTTCTGATCGGCGCGATCGGCGAAGTGCCGGTCGGCTGCATTTCCGTTGTCCGCTATGGCGAAACTTTCGCTTTTCTCGGTCTTTACATGCTTCATCCGGAATTTCGCGGCAGGGGATATGGCAAACAGCTTTGGAATAGGGGCATGGCGCTGGCCGGCAATCGCATAATCGGGCTCGATGGGGTCGTCGCCCAGCAGGAAAACTATCGTCGCTACGGATTCGAGACAGCCTATCGAACCCTGCGCTACGGCGGCATTCCCCAAGTGCCCGATGTGGGCGAGCAGGCCAGGCAGGTGGTGCCGGTCACCGACGGCAAGCTTGATGCGCTGGTGCACTACGACGCGGAAATTTTCCCGGGCCTGCGGTATTCCTTCATCCGTGCCTGGTGCGGCACTCCCGAAAGGCGCAGATCCTTCATCGTCGGCGGCGGAAGCAGGGTGCGCGGCTATGGTACGATCCGGCGCTGTTTCGAGGGCTACAAGATCGGTCCGCTGTTTGCCAACAAGCCGGAGGTCGCGCTTGCCCTGCTGGGCAAGCTGCTTGCCGAGGCCAAGGGAGCGCCTGTTTATCTGGACGTGCCGGCAGACAATCTTCCGGCCATCAAGCTCGCGGAAGAATGTGGCCTGTCGCCGGTCTTCGAGACGGCCCGCATGTATCGTGGCAAGGCGCCGGAAATGCCGCTCGATCGCGTATTCGGCATAACCACGCTCGAACTCGGGTAACCTTTTCCGGCTGGTCGGCGGGCTGGCACTGCGTTTCATTGTTCTCGATTCCGGCACCATCCGTCCCTCAGGCAGCAAAATCCTGTTGGATGCGCCGATTCGTCACGCAAAAAGCTGAATCTCCTGAGACAACAGGGTCGCTTTCCCAAAAACAAAGCTTTATAGATGCGCGGGTTTGAGCAAGGCGCGCCGCCGCGCGCAGGAAGCGGGAATGGATAAATGACGAATGTTGTAGTGATCGGCTCGCAATGGGGCGACGAGGGCAAGGGCAAGATTGTCGACTGGCTTTCGGAACGCGCCGATGTGATTGTACGCTTTCAGGGCGGCCATAATGCCGGTCATACGCTTGTTGTGGATGGCGTCAGCTACAAGCTTGCGCTCCTGCCTTCCGGGCTTGTGCGCGGCAAGCTCAGCGTCATCGGCAACGGTGTCGTCGTCGATCCCCATCATTTCGTCGCCGAGGTCGAAAAGCTGCGTGCCCAGGGCGTTGCGGTCACGCCCGACGTGCTGCGTGTTGCCGAGAACGCACCGCTGATCCTGTCGCTGCATCGCGATCTCGATGCCATGCGCGAAGATGCGGCCTCGAACAGCGGCACGAAGATAGGCACGACGCGCCGTGGTATCGGCCCGGCTTACGAAGACAAGGTCGGCCGCCGCGCCATCCGTGTCATCGATCTTGCCGAGCCCGAAACGCTGCCGGCCAAGATCGACCGGCTTCTGACCCACCACAATGCGCTGCGCCGCGGCATGGGCGTCGATGAAATCTCCTTCGATGCCCTGCATCACGAACTGACATCCGTCGCCGAACACATTCTGCCCTATATCGATCAGGTCTGGCGCCTGCTCGACGAGCAGCGCAAGGCCGGCGCCCGCATTCTTTTCGAAGGTGCGCAGGGCGCGCTGCTGGATAACGACCACGGCACCTATCCATTCGTGACCTCGTCCAATACCGTGGCCGGCCAGGCAGCCGCCGGCTCCGGTCTCGGCCCGACCGCACTCGGCTATGTGCTCGGCATCACCAAGGCCTATACGACGCGCGTCGGCGAAGGGCCGTTCCCCTGCGAGCTGCATGACGAAATCGGCAAGCATCTGTCGACCGTCGGCCGCGAGGTCGGCGTCAATACAGGCCGTCCGCGCCGTTGCGGCTGGTTCGATGCGGTGCTGGTGCGTCAGACCGTAAAGACCTCGGGTATTACGGGTATCGCGCTCACCAAGCTCGACGTGCTCGACGGCCTCGACGAACTGAAGATCTGCGTCGGCTACACGCTCGACGGCAAGGAGATCGACTATCTTCCGGCAAGCCAGGCGGCGCAGGCTCGCGTCGAGCCGATCTACATCACGCTCGAAGGCTGGAAGGAATCGACCGTCGGCGCCCGCAAATGGGCCGACCTGCCCGCGCAGGCGATCAAATATGTCCGGCAGGTGGAAGAGCTGATCGGTGCGCCTGTGGCGCTGCTTTCGACCAGTCCCGAGCGCGAGGACACCATACTTGTGACGGACCCCTTTGAGGGCTAAAGTTCCCAACCTATGACGAATCCCGGCTCGGCTGCCACGCCGGGCATCATGAGAAAGTGCTGATGGCGGATTTTGTAGCAGTTATTCGACGGGCCGTTGACGGCCTGACGGAAAATACTCCCGAGATGCGGGTCAAGGTTTACGATCGAGCTCGTGGTGCCGTGCAGCGGCAGCTCGAGAGCATGAAGCCACGCCCGCCCGAGGAAATGCTGCGCCGCCAGCTCGACAAGCTCGAAGCTGCGATCGTCGAGGTCGAGGCCGAGCATGCGGAAGCCTTGCCGGGCGCCGAGGAACCGGTCGCGGAGGCGCCCGTAGCGCACGAGGAGGTTGCTCCCGAGCCCGTGCGGGAGCATCATGCACCCGAGGAAGTCCATGCCGCGCCGCATGCGGAAGAGCCTGCGCCCGCAGAGGTTCATGCCCATGAGGAGCCGGCGGCGGTCGTGCCGCCGATCCATGAAGAGCCAGCCTACGAGGAGCCGGCCGCGCATGTCGAGCACGACCATACGCATGAGCAGCCGGCGGTTGAGGAATGGAGCGAACCGCATCGGGAGGAAGAGCATCTTGCGTCGGCTGCCGAACATGCAGGCGTCGAGCATCATGCCGAGGTTCACGAGGAACCGGCACCCGAGCCGGTCTATCACGAAGAGCCGCAACACCATCTGGAACAGGTGCCGACGGTTGCTGCTGCCGAGCCTGCCCACGCTGCTCCCGCGCCGCACGCACAACCAGTGCCGGTTGACGATGTCATAAGCCAGGTCGAGCAGATCTGGGCGGAGGTCGATGCGCCGGTTCGCCGTGCTGCGCCGGAGCCGGCCCTTTCACGACACAACGAACCGGTGATGCCGGCTGCGGCTTTCGCAGAAGCGCCGTTCGGCCATCCCGTCGAGGGAGCCGCGGCTGCAAAGGCGCCCGCCGGCAATCAGGGGTTCGTCTGGGATGCTGATGTCTTCGAGGAGATGCAACCCATACCGGCGGCTTCGAAGCCAGTCCAGCAGCCAGCCCGGCAAATGCCGGAAAACGCCTTTGACGACGTCGATCTCTTCGCGGACGTGCATCCATCCCGCAAGACGGCAGCCGATACCGACAACGCCAATGACGGCTGGCGCGAGCTTAAGGAGCTAGCCGGCTTCGACAAGCGTGCCGAAGACGAGCGGGGCGGCGGTCCCACCGTTCCCCCCGATCTCGATCAGGCGATGGCGGCGAAGCTGCAGGGCCGAAGCTTCCGCATGGAGCCGAAGCGCCGCCGCTTCAGCGTTACCGGCATCATCGTCACGCTCGTCGGCCTTGCGGTCGTCGGGGGTGGTGGCTATGCGGCCTGGCTGAACCGCGATGCGCTCAACAACATGGTGACAAAGCTCGTCAGTTCGGCGCCGAAGAATGCGGCAGTGCCTGCGTCGTCGGATACGGCGAGCAACAAGGTTCCGAATAACGGCAATGCTGCGGCTCCAGCCCAGCAGCCGTCGGCTCCGCCGCCGCAAAACAATGCGGCCGCTCAACAGCCGTCGGGTGCAGGCAACACGGACGCTGCCGCATTGAGCGGCGATCCCAATACGGTCAATACGAAATTCACCCAGCGTCTTCTGGCCAACGGCACGGAAGAGGACCGGGGACCCGCTCCGAACGGCCAGCCTGGCGTCGTCGAGGGCAAGTCCGTGGCTGAGCAGAATGTCGCTGCTGCCACACGGCCTGCCACGGCCACGCCGCCGGCGACCAATACCGGCTCTCCCCAGCCCCAAGCTCAGGCACCGGCTCAAACGCAGACCCAGGCTCCCGCGGCCGCCGCACCGGCGACGCCGTCCGCTGCGGCGGGCCAGCAGGCTCCCGCCGCCAACCAGCAGCAGGCAGCCGCCAACCAGCCGCCGCCCGCAACGCAGCAGACCGCGCCTGTTGCCGACGGGCAGAAGGTCTTCCTCTATGAAGAGCGCCTCGGCCAGACGTCGCCCACGGCCTTCCAGGGTACGGTCACCTGGTCCGTTCAGCAGGGAAAGGGGGCTGACGGCCGGCCAGAGCCTTCCGTGCAAGGTCTCATCACTGTTCCGGATCGCGGCCTGACGGCGACGATCACGGTTTCGCGGAATTCGGACTCCTCGCTGCCGGCCAGCCATCTGATCGAACTCGCTTTCCAAGTGCCTCCGAATTTCGAAGGTGGAGCAATCGACAATGTCCAGCGCGTTGCGTTGAAGGCAACCGAGCAGGATCGCGGCGATGCCCTCATCGCCGTCCCGGCTAAGGTCACCGACGATGTCTACATGGTTGCGCTCAACGATTTCCCGGATGCGCGCAAGACCAACCTCGATCTTTTGAAGAACCGCAACTGGATCGATATTCCGGTCGTCTATCGCAACGGCCGCCGCGCCCTGTTGACCATGGAAAAAGGCCCGACCGGCACCGACGCCTTCAACAAGGCAATTTCGGAGTGGCAGGCGCTGGGCGGTGTCGCCTCGAGCGGTCAGTAAGCTTTCTGGAATCGACAGACGTGGAAAAGGCGGGCTTGCGGCCCGCCTTTCCTTTTATCCGTTTGCCTTGCCAGATGGAGGGAAGCGTCAAGCTGTAGCTTCGACGACGCGGAGCGCCTTGGCGCGTTCCAGCGCATCCTTCTGTACGGCTTCCTGAACCTTTTCGAAGGCACGAACTTCGATCTGGCGTACACGCTCGCGGCTGATGTCGAATTCGGCCGAAAGATCTTCCAGCGTCACCGGCTCGTCGGCGAG
>UBUL01000001.1:0-89323 GCA_900468625.1 Hyphomicrobiales bacterium | reverse complement strand
GGGGGGGGGGGGGGGGGAGCCTCGAAGATGCGGCGCTCACGATCGTTCAGCACGCTCATGGCGCGGGCCAGCATCCGGCGGCGCGTATCGAGTTCGTCCTGCTCGATCAGCACCGCTTCCTGGCTGTCGTGATCGTCGACAAGCCAATCCTGCCACTGGCCGGAATCGCCCTCGGAGGCCTTGATTGGCGCATTCAGCGAAGCGTCGCCGGAAAGGCGGCGGTTCATCGAAACGACTTCCTCTTCCGAGACCTTCAGCTTGTTGGCGATCTCGGTGACATGTTCGGGCTTCAGATCGCCGTCGTCGATGGCCTGGATGCGGCCCTTGAGCCGGCGCAGGTTGAAGAACAGGCGCTTCTGGTTGGCCGTCGTGCCCATCTTTACGAGCGACCACGAGCGCAGGATATATTCCTGGATCGAAGCCTTGATCCACCACATGGCGTAGGTTGCCAGGCGGAAGCCGCGTTCCGGATCGAACTTTTTCACGGCCTGCATCAGGCCGACATTGCCTTCCGATACGACTTCGCCGATCGGCAGGCCATAGCCGCGATAGCCCATGGCGATCTTCGCCACGAGGCGCAGATGGCTGGTGACGAGCTTGTGTGCGGCCTGACGGTCGGCATGTTCCGCATAACGCTTGGCGAGCATGTACTCTTCCTGCGGCTCCAGCATCGGGAACTTGCGGATTTCGTCGAGATAACGATTGAGGCCGGCTTCTCCGGCAGCAATGGATGGCAAGGTATTACGGGCCATGATTTTGCACCCTCCTATTCAAGATCTGGTTCCTTCTGGGGGCGTATTTGCGCCTTCTGCGAAGCGGACCAAGGCGTACGGGTCCACGGACCCCGCACTCAACCAATGTAAAGATAAGTACGGCGAAACGGTGATTCAAGGATGTGGTCACGCAAGTGTTACAGCAGCGTGACCACTGGTCTCGCCGTGACATCGCCCTTGGGACTATTCTCCCGATCAATCCGGCGCCATATGACGTAACCATGTCGACCTCCCAAACGCGGTCGCGTTTTCGGTCAGCACAGGCGCTCGGACTTCGGTCCTTCATACGCGATATTATAGGGCGGTAGAGGGCAGGCGTCCAGTCATTGTGACGTTTCGCGCCTATCCTCTGAGTGCTGCCGCCAATTCCTCCATGTCATCGGGCAGCGGTGCCTCGAAATGCATGACCTCGCCAGTGCGGGGATGTTCGAATTGCAGCATGTAGGCATGGAGCGCCTGGCGCGTGAAGCGGTGGACGGCCTGCTTTGCGGCTTCCGGCAGGAGATTGGCCTTGGTCTTGAAGCCGCCGCCGTAAACGGCGTCACCGAGCAGCGGGTGGCCGATATGCGCCATATGCACGCGGATCTGATGGGTGCGGCCGGTTTCCAGGTGGCACTCGATCAGCGAGGCGAGGGCAGTCGCGTCCGGTGTCTCGTGGAAGCGCTCCACCACCTCGTAATGCGTGATCGCTTCGTCGGCATCCTGAGAATCCGGACGCTTGACGGCGCGGCGCGTGCGGTCGCTGCTCGAGCGGCCGAGGGGCGCATCGATGGTGCCGACGAGCTGGCGGGGACGTCCCCAGACGATTGCCTGATAGGCGCGCTCCAACGATGTCGTCCGGCCATGATCGGCAAATTGCTGGGACAGATGCCGGTGAGCGACATCGTTCTTGGCGACGACCATCACTCCCGTCGTATCCTTGTCCAGCCGGTGAACGATGCCCGGACGGCGGACGCCGCCGATGCCGGAAAGGCTGTTGCCGCAATGATGGATCAGAGCATTGACCAATGTCCCTGTCCAGTTGCCCGCGGCTGGATGCACGACAAGCCCGGCCGGCTTAGAGATGACGATGACGTCGTCGTCCTCATAGAGCACGTCGAGCGGGATATCCTCACCCTGCGGCGTCGGATCCTCAGGCTCGGGCAATGTGACCTGATAGACGTCTCCGGGGCGCACCTTGCGCTTGGCGTCCGTCACCGGTGCGCCATTGAGCAAAACCGCGCCGTCCTTGATCAGCGCCTGCACGCGGCTGCGGGAAAATTCCTCGCCGATCTCGGCCGTCAGCCACGAATCGAGCCGTCCTTCGGCATTTTCATCGGCGGTAAGGACTTTTCTATTGCTCGCGGCTTCTTTAAAGGGGTCGCTCAAACGTATTTCTCCGGCGCACAAGGCGCTCTTCAGGAAGCAAGGACGCATCGATGACGAATCTCGAGCCAGACGATCAAGAGGAAAAGCCCCTCGATCCGGCCCTGGAGAAAGTCCGACGCAAGATGATCCGCCTGCAGATCGTCTCTGCGGCCGTCATGGTGGTGAGCCTTATGGCCGTCTTCGGCGCCGTTGTCTACAAGACGATGAAGCCGGCGGCAAAGCCTGCCGGGCAGGCTGCTTCCGGCATCCCCTCCGATGCTCCGGTTGCGGTGACGGCTCTGCTGCCGGCGGGCTTTACGGTGCAGTCCACGGCGCTGTCGGGCAATCAGGTGCTGTTCTATGGCACGCTTGCCGGCGGTCAGCGCCAGGCCATCGTCTTCGACTACGGTATCGGCCGCACCGTGGCGACCATATCGCTGTCCAACTGACGGTCTGACGATGACGAACGAGCGGCTCATCGAGATTACGCATCCCGACGATCCGCGCATCGCCGAATTCCGCGATATCCGCGAACGCGATCTCACGGGCCGCGACAGCCGTTTCATTGCGGAAGGTACGGTCGTGCTGCGGCTGCTTGCCGGCGCACATGCGGCGGCCGGCGATTTCGCCGCGGAAAAGGTGCTGCTGCTCAAGAACCGCGTTGCCGGGCTCGGCGGCATCATCGATAGCTTTCCGGCCGATGTCCCGGTTTATGTCGCATCCGCCGAGGTGCTCGACGGCATTGTTGGTTTCCATCTGCATCGCGGCGTTCTGGCGCTGGGGCGCAGGACGACGGGAGAGGGGACGGGTGCCTTTCTCGACCATATTCCAAAGCAGGCGCTCGTGCTTGTCGGCTGCGGCATTTCCAATCACGACAATATGGGTTCCATGTTTCGCAATGCCGCGGCCTTCGGCGCAGATGCGGTGCTGCTGGACGAGAGCTGTTGCGATCCGCTTTACCGAAAGGCACTCAGGGTTTCGGTCGGTTCGATCCTGACAATTCCCTATCGTCGGCAATCCAGCGGCGTCGAGCTGCTTGCGGCGCTGGCCGGGCGTGGCTTTGCCATCTGGAGCCTGTCACCGCGCGGGAGCTTGGACATTCGGGATGTGCCGGCTTCGGACCGCATGGCGCTGGTGGTCGGCACGGAGGGAGATGGTCTGCCGGAGAACATCCTTTCTGCCTTCGGCAGCGTGCGAATCCCGCAGGCTCCCGGCTTGGATAGCCTCAATGTCGGGACGGCAAGCGGTATCGCCCTTTTCGAGATGGCCGCGAAGAACGGTCGTATCTAGCTGATTTGGCGCATATCGTTGCCGCAAAACGGCCGGCAACTTTGCACGGCACCTCAGGTCAGGAATGCTTTGGCAATATGGCGGCAACGCGGTCGGCGAGGCTGACGCGCGCGCCCGGCGCGGCGGCATCCCGATTCTTCGGCAGCAGATCGAGGATCGGTGAGGCATCGCCTTCCTTGAGTGCCGTCAGAGCCACCATATTGGCCGCAATCTTGGCAATCTCCTCGCGCATGGCGTCGTCATGCGCCGGCGTGCGGGCTTTCAGCAGGCGGTCCGACAGGGCCGCGGCCCGATTGCGAACCTCTTCCGTCATTTGGGCGATTTCGTCTTTCACTGTTCGTTCCGGTTCTGCCGCTTGTGCGGGCTCGGCTGTATCCGCCTGGCTGTCGGCGATGGCTGAAACCATGGACGCCGCAGCGAGCTTCGGCGTCCTTGCCGTCTTCTTCGGCGGTGTCAGACCTGCGGCACGAAGCGCTTTGCCTGCTTCCTTCGATTCCTTGACGGCGGCCTCCAGCCGCTCCCTCAGGCGGATGACGTCCTGAGTGTGCCGTTCGATTGCGGTTTCTTTATCGGCGCTGCCGGCAATTTCGCGGTCGAGCCGTTCTTCAAGCCGCTTGTTCTTGTCGCTTTCCTGGCGGAGCGACTGTTCCGCATTCGCTGCGCGCAGGTTCGCCGCGCTCAACTCCTGGCGCAGAGCCTCACGTTCATCCCGCAATGTGTTGATGCGCAGCTTCAGGCTCTCGATCTCGGTCTCGCGGGCTGCAAGGTCGATCCTGAAATTGTCGGCGTCGGCCGCCATCTTCGTCATCCGCTTGCGCAGCCCGTCAATATCGGCTTCCTTTTCGGCGCTGGCCTGCTCGGCGGTATGGATGCTCGATTTGAGCTGGCTGATATAGCTTTCCTCGCGGCGCAGGCGTGAGCGCAGTTCCCCCGCCTCCACTTCCAGATCGTCGATGCGCGTCTGCAGCTCGGTATTTCCGGCCGAGAGGCGGCCGGCTTCCTGCTGAAGCTTGCCGTTATGGATCTGCAGCGCGACGGTCTTGTCGCGCTCCTGCGTCAGGGCATGTTCGGTCCTGGCGTTTTCGGCGGCGAAGAGGGCGCGGGCCATGTCCTTTTGCGCACGCACTTCCTGCGGACTCAGCGGCATCGTCGCCTTCAGGCGCTTTTCGGTGAACCAGACGATACGACGATGGATCGACGGCGCGATGAGAAAGCCCAGAAGAGCGGCCGTCAGAAAGCCCAACCCGAACAAGAGAGCAAATTGAATCACGACGCGACCAGTATCCTGGAGTTATGTCCGATGTCGATAGGATGATTAATCATGGGTTAGCCATGCGGGCAAGCGTTTAACGCGGATATGGTTTACCGGCGCGGGCTGCTTCTTTGATTTCAGAGCCCGAGACTCCGGGAAAGAAAAGGCCCGCAACTCAAGCGGGCCAAGGCGTGCGCTGCCTGGGAGATCGTATCGGAAGAAGGCTCAGAAGGGATTCCAGGTCGGGTTCGGCGTGACCTTCAAATAGCCCATGTTGATGCCGAGGCGCGCGCCGAGCCCGGTGCGGATCGGAACGAGCACGATATTGTTGTTTTTCAGGACGGTCATGCCGAAGCCGGCGACCACGAAGGCCTGGCCGCTCACGCCGCCGAAGCGGGTATAGACGCTGTCGATGCTCGGCAGATCGTAAACCAGCATCATGACCCGGGTACCCTGGCCGCCGTAGTCGAGCCCCAGCGACGGACCTTGCCAATAGAGCGGATGCTCGCCGGCATTCTTGGTGTTGAGCTGGCCTTCTCCATAGGTCAGACCGGCAAGAAAGGCGCCGGAGCCTTCCTGTCCGAGAATGTAGCCGTTCGGCAGGCCGTATTGCTGGAAGGCCCGCTCGACGACCTTGGCGAGGCCGCCGCTGGTGGAGCCGAAGAAGGAATGGCCGGCATCGACGATTTCCTGCGCCGAATACTGGCCGTTTGCGGCGGCCGCCTGGCGGATCGGCAACGCGAAACTCACGAATGCGACGATGGCCAAGAGCAGGCCAAGGCCGAGCGTTCCGGAGCCGGGGCTGGGCAGTCTCTTCAGGAGTTCATTGCGCATGGAAGTTTTCCGTTCATCATGGTCGGTGCTTCAGGGGCGCATGTGCGACATGTTCGGCTGAACGCGCCGCCACGGCACGCCCCCCTCTTTCTCAGACTTTCCGCCCATCCATCGCAGGACGATTCGCGCGCGAACGAGTCTGATGGCGATGAATGCATTTTGCGTCGATGGTCTTAACAATCGGTTTACCAAATATGGTGTCATTATGGCGCGCGGTACACTGGCTGCGAAACCCTCGGGCAACCTTGCCGTGGCAAGGTGTAACTACTCGCCTTGCCTGTCAGCATTCAGGAGACAATGAATGTCGAAAAATCCCAATCTCACTCTGACCGGACCAGATCTGGCCGCGCTGCTGTGCAGCCGCGTCTGCCATGACGTGATCTCGCCGGTCGGGGCGATCAACAATGGTCTGGAGCTGCTCGACGAGGGTGGTGCGGATGCCGATGCGATGGATCTGATCCGCACGAGCGCGCTCAACGCGTCCGTCCGTCTGAAATTCGCCCGCCTTGCCTTCGGCGCGTCCGGTTCGGTCGGCGCCTCGATCGACACCGGCGAGGCGGAGCGGGCCGCCAAGGATTTCGCCGCCGCCGAGAAGAAGACGGAGGTCAACTGGGTCGGTCCGCGCGCGATCATCGCCAAGAACCGAGTGAAGCTGCTGCTCAATCTCTTTCTCGTTGCCTATGGTGCCATTCCGCGCGGCGGCAATATCGAGGTGACGCTCGAAAATCCGGAGTTCGAGGCCAAATTCACGATCAGCGCCAAGGGGCGGCTGATGCGCATACCGCCGAAGTTCGCAGAAATCTGCTCCGGCACGCTGGAGGAGGCCATCGACGCTCATTCCATCCAGCCCTACTACACGGTGCTTCTTGCCGACGAGAGCGGCATGGAGCTTTCCTACAATGCGACGCCGGAGGAGTTGACCTTCGTGGCGACCATGGCGGCTCATAAGCCGAAAGACTGATTCTCATTTTTGCCCGCGGCCGGGCATCGGCCGCGGGCATAGTATTTCGTGCATTGAAAATTCTGTGCAATCTTTGGGTTGTCCGCTCAATTGAGAATGTAGCGGTAACGAATCCTTAGCTTGCTGCTCCTATCGTTTCAATTTGACGCCGCCATTCGGATGATGGCGGTCGACAGCAGGGAGCTCACATATGCAGCGGTTCATGATAACGGATACGTCGGATGTCGTACGTAAGGTCGGCAAACGAATCCTGTCGGAACTGGATTTTCTTGTGAGCGAAGCCGGTGACGCCCGCGAAGCGCTGACGCGCTGCCAGGCCGAAATCCCGGATTATCTGATCGTCGATGCAGGCATGGAAGGGGCACTCGATCTCATCGCCAGCATCCGAGCCATGCCCAACGGCAAGGACGTGAAGATCTACTACTGCGTTGTCGAGGCCGACCTTCGCAAGCTGATGGCCGGAAAGCGCGCAGGCGCCACGGATTTTCTGCTGAAGCCCTTCGATCGCAAGATCCTGACGGCCATATTCGGCAATCGCGCGGCAGCCGCCTGATTTTGACGAGACATATCACAGCAGCAACGGCAGCCTTTGAGGCGGCTATTGCGATCCTGGGCGGTTCATCGGCCGGCTGCTTTGAGCCTTCCCCTTTTTCTCCGAAGTGCGAAAGCGCGCTATCATTTTCTTACGGGATTCCGGACGGAAAGGGGGGCAACACGCTTTTCCTGGAACTGCCCTAAAGAAAAATCCCGCCTGAAGAGGCGGGATTTGAGAATTTCGGCGGTTTAGGGGAGGCTAATCAGGCGCTTTCGGCGAAATCGCCGCTGTCGGGCTCGCGCAGCACATAGCCGCGGCCCCAGACGGTTTCGATATAGTTGGCGCCGCCCGCGGCGTTGGCCAGCTTCTTGCGGAGCTTGCAGATGAAGACGTCGATGATCTTCAGTTCCGGCTCGTCCATGCCGCCATAGAGGTGGTTGAGGAACATTTCCTTGGTAAGCGTCGTGCCCTTACGCAGCGAGAGCAGCTCCAGCATCTGATATTCCTTGCCGGTCAGATGCACGCGCTGGCCGCCGACTTCGACGGTCTTGGCGTCGAGGTTGACGATGAGCTCGCCGGTCATGATCACCGACTGGGCATGGCCCTTGGAACGGCGGACGATGGCGTGAATGCGGGCGACCAGCTCATCCTTGTGGAAAGGCTTGGTCATGTAGTCGTCGGCGCCGAAGCCGAGGCCGCGAACCTTGTCCTCGATGCCAGCCATGCCGGAGAGGATGAGGATCGGCGTCTTGACCTTCGAAAGGCGCAGCGTGCGCAGCACTTCGTAGCCGGACATATCGGGAAGATTGAGATCGAGAAGGATAATGTCGTAGTCGTAGAGCTTTCCGAGATCGACGCCTTCCTCACCGAGATCGGTGGTATAGACGTTGAAACTTTCGGATTTGAGCATCAGCTCGATGCTCTGCGCTGTCGCGCTGTCGTCTTCAATGAGTAGAACCCGCATAATTGTCCCCTTTACCGCCGCCGAAAGGTCGTCAGCCCCCTTACGCGATACCGATCAAATCACTGCTTGATTTGGAAGCTGCCATGTAATGGTTAACAAATTCTGATTCACTCTGGCAAGTCGTATCGAATTTATTAAATAATTTTTCCATTGCACTGTTTTCCAAAGACAATCAGTAAAATCTTCTCCTAAAGTATCGCTTTAAGAACCAACGCCAAGTGATTCATCCGACTCACCAATGCCGATATGCCGAAATCCGACCACAACATTTACCGAGCCTTAAATCATTGCGCCTATCATTAACGATGCCCGTAAACGAAAGGTTACCAGCGGTAGGCTTTTATTAAGATCGCTGGAAATTTTTTTAACCAAGCCGTCTCAAAGCGGTTCGACGCGGGCGGGAATATCGAGAGCCGGGGTCTCGCATCACGGGAGTAATGCGTATGAAGTCACGTGAGAGCCTTGTTCGCCTGAAGGAGTTTCAGGTGAACGAAAAACGTCGTCAGCTGCAGCAGCTGCAGATGATGATGGCGGAATTTGACCGCATGACGAAGGAGCTGGAAAGCCAGATCGTCGTCGAAGAGAAGAAGTCCGGCATTTCGGATCCGAGCCACTTTGCTTACCCGACCTTTGCCAAGGCCGCCCGCCAGCGCGCGGACAACCTGCAGGTGTCGATTCGTGAGCTGCAGGTTCAGGAAGAGGCGCTGGAAAGCTCGCTTGAGGAAATACAGGCCGAATATGCCAAGGCCGCAGCGCTCGAAGAGCGCGATGGTTCGGGTCCGGCGCGGGCGCGCGCCTGAAACCGCAATTCCCTCACTTCTTTCGGATCAAGCATCATTGCGTTCCGATAGACGGAAGGTGCATGAAAGCTGCGCGTGACTGGCCGTGACAGGGCCGGTCACGCGCAGCTTTTGCGTTTTTGGAATTAATCCGGCCGATCGGACGGATCGATGCCAGATTCGTTCATGCCATTGCGTATGCGCGGCACGCCTTAAAGATTGACGACATCACGCCAGTCATCGTGACGTTGTGCCTGCGCCTTGAAGAAGGGGCAGAGCGGGATGATCTTCCAGCCGCCGCGCCGTGCCTCCTCGACGGCGTGAAGCGCCAGCGCCTGGCCGACGCCCTTACCGCGCAAGGCATCCGGCACGCCGGTATGATCGAGGATGATCAGCTTGGGAGAGGTGCGGGAAAAGGTCATTTCCGCCTCGTGGCCTTCGACGGTCGCGACATAACGGCCGCCGGATGCGTTGCTTTCGTTGCGGATATCCATGAAATTCTCCCTCCTTGCGTCTGATGCAACAAGGATTGCATACGCGCTTCGCGCTGCCAACTCTCGCATGATCTATGACTGACCCATCTGCCGGCGAATGTCTTCAAGCGGACGATCGTCCCATACTTGCACTTCGATAAAGGCGTCAGGCCCTCGTTGCTCCCGCGGCAAACTCGGGTCTGGGAAGCCGTATCGGATAATGATGTCTTCAATCTCGCCTCGAGTGAAAACCTTTCCATGCCATGGTTCCCTCGAAAGACCCGACTGCCTCAGATATGGGCAGCTCGTCATGCTATCCGGGAACGTGAATGTGATCGTGTCGGGATTGAAGCCAGCAATAGGCAGAACGATCGAGTCTGGCCGGGACTTGTCCAATCCATCTGCCATGTTGCCAAGGAAAAAATAGATGGGACGAGGCAGAGGCGTTTCGCCGATCTTTTGCCGGCGTTCCGCGATGAGCCAGTCTTCGGCGAGCATCCGTCGCTGCAGGTAATTTTCCTTGAGATATGCGTGGCCGGTGAGCCGGATCGAGGCGATGATCTGTTCCGCTTCGTCTTTCGGCAGGTTGCAGACATTACGAAAGGCACCCCGATCGGGATGATAATTGTGAGTGATCACGGCTGGCAGGGCGTGACGTAGCAAAGCTCGAATCTCCACTCGCGCCCTGTTTTGTAGCAGGTTTTGCGGGCTGGCTTAAAGACATTCGATCAATGCGGGATGCTCCATGTCCGTGAGGCAATGAGCGGCGTAATTTCGGCTGTGGAAAAATAATTCGGACCTCTTTTGGAAGAAGAGGCCCGAACACAAAGTCAAATTGAAGTGGTGCTGCCGCTGCTGTCAGTGGCGATACTGCTGTATGCGGGTCGTCCGGAGGCCGGCGAGGCCATGGGTATTGATGGACGACTGCCAGGAGAGGAACTCTTCGACGGTCAACGTATAACGTTCGCAGGCTTCTTCCAAGCTGAGCAGACCACCACGCACGGCGGCGACAACCTCGGCTTTACGACGAATGACCCAGCGGCGCGTATTCGGCGGCGGAAGGTCTGCTATCGTCAGCGGGCTGCCATCGGGGCCGATGACATACTTCACTCGGGGACGTATCATTTCGGTCATTGGACTCTCTACACACACTCAAGACCACGAGAGGCACTCTATCTTGCCACATTTAAAAATTGCCTAAGCCCCTGGTAAGACTTTGCTAATAATTTTAATCAATGTGGCGGCAGGCTGATTTGCGTGTGTTCTTCCTGAGCAATGCGGCTCAAAGACCCTGTTATTTCAGAGGAAATCGTTTTCGTCCTATGATTTTTCGTCAGTGAAAACTTACGCTTCCGGTTCGAAGCTGCGGGAACCGCATTGTCCGCAGGTGCAAGACAAGGTGTAAGAATTGTTTTCCGCTTGCAAAAATAGACTTACGCGGACACGCCGTGCTTCTGCCCGCCCCAGCAGATGAAGTGGGGATTGGCGAAGTCGGCATCCTCGCTGCGGCCGGTCTTGCCGTAGGTCAGGGGACCGCCCTCGACCGTCACCGTGGTCCCGCCGGCCGCCCGCAATACCGCGTCGCCGGCTGCCGTGTCCCATTCCATGGTACGGCCGAAACGCGGATAGACATCAGCCTTGCCTTCGGCAAGCAGACAAAATTTCAGCGACGAACCGATCGACGTGCAGCCGGACACTGCATTGTCAGTCAGAAAGGTCTCTGTTTTCGCATTGCTGTTGCAGCGGCTGGCGAGCGCCGTCAGCTTGGACGGGCGTTCGCGTACGCCTATCGTCAGTCGGTCGACAATCGAAAAATGCTCGTCGACGATCAGCTTGCGGGCTCTGCCGGGCTCGCCGGTGAAGGCTACACCGAGCGCCGGTGCATAGACGATGCCGCGTATCGGGATGCCATCCTCGACGTAGGCGATGTTGACGGTAAACTCGTCGCGATGATCGATGAACTCACGGGTACCGTCGAGCGGATCGACCAGAAAGAAGGCGCGTCCGCGAACCTCCGGAATGTTGCCGGCGGAAACCTGCTCTTCGGCAATGGCCGGGATATGCGGGAAATCGCGCTGGAGATGCCGGAGAATGATGTCTTCGGCGCGTTCGTCGGCGAGGGTGACGGGGCTCATGTCCCGCTTCAAGACAACCGAATAGCCGGCACGGTAGACCTCCAATATGGCCTTTCCTGCCTCGAGCGCCGCCTTTTCGAATGTTGCAAGCATCTGCTTCTTCGTCTTCCGCGCGCTATCCGCGCCTCAACTCTCCGGACATTATAGATAAGAAATTCCGAATGCGAAGTTTAGATTTCCCATTCCCCGGTTCCTTTCGGATTAGCGCGTGAGCGGGGGTTTAGCAACAGAGCGTTGCGCGACTTTCCAAAGAGGCGGGCTGGTCGGCGGTCTGGCGGCATGTCTGGGAGGCAAGCACCGCCCGTCGCTGCGCATTCGGAAAAGATCATGTTCTGTTTGCGAAGCTTTTTCGTCCTTTCGGGACTTGTCGTTTTTGTTGCATGTGCGAATGTGCGGCCGGGCAGTATCGGGATGAGTGCATGCGATATTCGGCATATCAGCTTCTAAAACAGGCTTTTTCGGGCAATCGTCATTGGCAGCCGGTTTGGCGGACTCCGGAACCCAAACCGCATTATGACATCATCATCGTCGGCGGTGGGGGGCATGGGCTGGCGACGGCCTACTATCTCGCCAAGGAGTTCGGCATCACTAATGTCGCGGTGCTGGAAAAGAGCTATATCGGTTCCGGCAATGTCGGCCGCAATACCACGATCATCCGTTCCAACTACCTGCTGCCCGGCAATGAGCCCTTCTACGAATTCTCGATGAAGCTTTGGGAAGGGCTGGAGCAGGATTTCAATTATAACGCCATGGTTTCGCAGCGCGGGGTGCTCAACCTCTTCCATTCCGATGGCCAACGCGATGCCTATGCCCGGCGCGGCAATGCGATGCGCATGCATGGGGTCGACGCGGAGCTGCTCAATCGCGAGCAGGTTCGCCGCATGATGCCCTACCTGAACTTCGACCATGCACGCTTCCCGATCCTCGGCGGCCTCTTGCAGCGGCGCGGCGGCACGGCACGGCACGATGCGGTCGCCTGGGGTTATGCGCGCGGCGCCGACAGCCGCGGCGTGGATCTCATCCAGCAATGCGAGGTGATCGGCATTCGCCGCGATGAGGGCGGCGCTGTAACGGGCGTCGAGACCAATCGCGGCTTCATAGGCTGCAACAAGCTGGCGCTTGCGGCTGCCGGCCATACCTCGATCCTCGGCAAGATGGCCGATTTGGAATTGCCGATCGAAACGCATGTCCTGCAGGCCTTCGTTTCCGAGGGGTTGAAGCCCGTCATCGACAACGTCATTACCTATGGCGCCGGACACTTCTATATCTCGCAGTCGGACAAGGGTGGCTTGGTCTTCGGTGCCGATATCGACTACTACAGCTCCTACGCCCAGCGCGGCAATCTCGCCACCGTCGAGCACACGATGGAGGAGGGGGTGTCACTCATCCCCGGCCTGTCGCGCGTGCGCGTGCTGCGCAGCTGGGGCGGCGTCATGGACATGAGCATGGACGGCTCGCCGATCATCGACCGCACGCCCATCGAAAATCTCTATCTGAACTGTGGCTGGAACTATGGCGGCTTCAAAGCG
Source organism: Hyphomicrobiales bacterium (assembly GCA_900468625.1). Lineage (GTDB taxonomy): Bacteria > Pseudomonadota > Alphaproteobacteria > Rhizobiales > Rhizobiaceae > Rhizobium. The sequence goes on along the minus strand of UBUL01000001.1, from coordinate 76,451 downwards.
ACGCCGGCCTCGGGCTTCTGCTTCGCGCATTTGATCGCCAAGGACGAGAGCCACGATGTCAGCCGCCTTCTGCGTCTCGACCGCTTCGAGCGCGGCTTCGCGATCGACGAAGGCGGCAAGGGTCCGCAGCCGAACCTGCATTGAGGGCACGATACCAATGGCAAGCTTGATCAACTGCCCGCATTGCGGCGTGCGACCCAAGGAAGAATTCTCCATCCGCGGCGCTTCCGTCGTCCGCCCGGCGCCGGCCGCGCCGGATGAGGACTGGAACCGCTATGTCTTCATCCGCGACAACGAGCGCGGCCGAATTCAGGAATATTGGCACCACAGCGCCGGTTGCCGCCGCTGGCTGATCGTCGACCGCAGCAATGTCACCCATGAAGTCTTTTCCGTTACAGATGCCGAGGACAAGGCGAAGGAGGCGGGAAGATGACTGCTTATCGTCTGTCGAGCGGCGGTCTCGTCAATCGCGGCCGCCCGCTTTCCTTCCAGTTCGACGGCAAGGGGATGAAGGGTCTTGAGGGGGATACGCTCGCTGCCGCTCTGCTCGCCAATGACCAGCTGCTGGTCGGCCGCAGCTTCAAATACCATCGCCCGCGCGGCATTCTGACGGCGGGGTCGGCCGAGCCCAACGCACTCGTCACCATCGGCAAGGACGGGCGCACCGAGCCGAATACGCGCGCCACCGTTGCCGAGCTTTATCAGGGCATGACGGCCGCGAGCCAGAACCGCTGGCCGTCGCTGAAGTATGATATCGGCTCGGTCAACAGCTTGTTCTCGCCCTTCCTCGGCGCGGGCTTCTACTACAAGACCTTCATGTGGCCGGCTGCTTTCTGGGAAAAGGTCTACGAGCCGATCATCCGACGTGCCGCCGGCCTCGGCAAGGCTGCGATGCAGGCCGACCCGGACCGTTACGAAAAGGCCTGGGCGCATTGCGACCTGCTGGTCATCGGTTCGGGGCCGGCGGGATTGATGGCGGCTTTGACCGCCGCCCGTGTCGGTCTGCGCGTCGTGCTGGCAGATGAAGGTTTTCGACTTGGCGGCTCGCTGTTGTCGGAACGGCTGACGATCGGCGGTGCTTCCTCGGATGCTTTCGTCCAGGCGACATTGGAGGAACTGCAGAGTTTCGAGAACGTGAGCTTGATGCCGCGTACCACCGTGTTCGGCTGGTATGACGACAATGTCTTCGGCGCGGTCGAGAAGGTGCAGAAGCATGTTGCGATGCCATCGCCCGATCTGCCGGTCGAGCGTCTCTGGCGCATCGCCGCGAAGCGCGCCATCCTCGCATCCGGCGCAGAAGAGCGGCCGCTGGTGTTTGGCGGCAATGATCGCCCTGGCGTGATGATGGCCGGCGCCATGCGCAGCTATCTCAACCGCTATGGTGTCGTTGCCGGGCAGAAGGTCGCCGTCTTTACCAATGGCGGCTCCGGCTACCGAACTGCGGCTGATCTCGCCGCTGAAGGCGTCGAGATTTCGGCGATCCTCGACACGCGCGTCGCATCGGCCGATGCCGCTCCTCAGGGCGTTCGGGTGGTGCATGGAGCAACCGTCCATGCGACCAAGGGCAAGTATCGCATCAGCGGCGTCATCGCCGATCGCGGCGGCCTGGATGAGCTCATCGCCTGCGATGCGCTTGCCATGTCGGGTGGCTGGTCTCCGATCATCCATCTTGCCTGCCAGCGCGGCGCCAAGCCGGTCTGGTCGCACGAGAAGCAGGCCTTCATGGCGCCGCTCGTCGGCGGCGAATTGGAGATTGCCGGCTCGGCCGCCGGTATCGAGAGCGTTTCCGGCTGCCTCGCCGATGGTGCGCAAAAGGCGCGGCTGGTCATCGAAAGCCTGGGCCGCCTGGCTCATGCGGAAGATCTGCCCGAGGTCGAGGGCGAATATGATCCGTCCTTTGCGGCGATCTGGCACGTGCCCGGCGCAAAGGACAAGGCATTTGTCGATTTCCAAAACGATGTCCATGCAAAGGATCTGGGCCTCGCCTTGCGCGAAGGCTTCGGCCATGTGGAACACGCCAAGCGCTACACGACGAGCGGAATGGCCACGGACCAGGGCAAGCTCGGCAATGTCAACGCTGCCGGCATCATTGCCGGCATGCGCGGCGTCAGCCCGGCGGCCGTCGGCACGACGACGTTTCGGCCGTTCTACACGCCGGTCTCCTTCGGCGCTCTGGCGGGCACGGCGCGCGACAAGCACGCGCAGCCGGTCAGAGAATCGCCGCTGCATGGCTGGGCGAAGAAGAACGGTGCCGCCTTCGTGGAGGCCGGCCTTTGGTATCGTTCCTCCTGGTTTGCCCGGCCGGGCGAGAAGGGCTGGCGCGACAGCGTCGACCGCGAAGTCGTGAACGTGCGCAACAATGTCGGCCTGTGCGATGTGTCGACCCTCGGCAAGATCGAGATTTTCGGCAAGGACGCGGCGGAGTTTCTCAATCGCCTCTATTCCAACGCTTTCCTGAAACTGCCGATCGGCAAGGCGCGGTACGGATTGATGCTGCGCGAAGACGGCATGATCTTCGACGACGGGACAACGAGCCGGCTGACGCCTGATCATTTCTTCATGACGACCACGACGGCGATGGCCGGCGAGGTGATGACGCATATGGAATTCGCAGCGCAGACGCTCTGGCCGCAGCTCGACGTTCGTTTCGTGTCCTCGTCCGATCAGTGGGCGCAGATGGCGATTGCCGGCCCTAAGGCGCGGCTGGTGCTGGAGCAGATCGTCGAAGACGATATTTCCGACGCGTTCTTCCCATTCCTCGCCGCTGCCGAAGTCATGCTGAAGGGCGGGCTCAGGGCGCGCCTGTTCCGCATCTCCTTCTCGGGCGAGCTGGCCTTTGAACTCGCCGTGCCCGCCGGCTACGGTGAGGCGGTGGCCGATGCCATCATGGAGGCCGGCAAGGCGCACGGCATCTGCCCTTACGGCGTCGAAGCGCTCAACGTGCTGCGCATCGAGAAGGGGCATGTCACCCATAACGAACTCGATGGCCGCACGACGCCTGATGATGTCGGGCTCGGCCGTATGATGTCGACGCAGAAGCCGGATTTCATCGGCAAGAGACTGTCGACCCGCTTCGGCCTGACCGCTGCCGACCGCGGCCAGCTTGTCGGCTTGAAGCCGATCGACACGGCGAAGGAAATTCAGGCGGGCGCACATATTTTGAAAGAGGGTGCGAGACCTTCGACGGTCAACGATCAGGGGCATGTCTCCTCGGCCTGCTTCTCGCCGACGCTCGGCCATTCCATCGCGCTCGCTTTCCTGAAGTCCGGCCGGGAGCGTATCGGCGAGCGTGTAGTCGTCTGGGACGGATTGCGGGGCGAGGAAGTGGCGGCGGAGGTCTGCAGCCCCGTCTTCGTCGATCCGGACAACAAGAAGCTTTTGGGGTGATGGATCGATGAGCGTCGCGTTTCAGAACAGGCATGTGCTGGAAGATCATATTTCCGGCTTCGAGGCTGCCGCCAATCCGAATCATCTCGCCGTCGTGCGTCGTCCGGCCATCTTCTCCGTGCTCGGCAAAGCGGGGGATCAGGACAGCGTTCTGGCAAGCCTGAAGGCGTTGAAGGACGCATCGGTTCGCGATGTCGGGCCTAGAGAATGGTTTGTTATATCGGAGACACTCGGCGCCGATAGCGTGGCGCGAGATCTCTTCACCCTCGATCCGGCCAAGGTTTCGTTTTTCGAGCAAAGCGACGGTCGCGTCATGCTTCGCATTTCCGGCCCCAGTGTCCGCCGGATTCTCGCCAAATGCGTGGCCGTCGATCTGCACCCGCAGGTTTTTGCCGAGGGACAATCGGCCAATATGCTCTGCTGCCATGTCAGCGCCAATGTTGCCCGCACCGGCCCCGATCGTTTCGAAATCATCGTGCCGCGCTCCTATGCCGGCAGCGTGTTCGAAGAGATCATGGAGATGGGACGGGAGTTCGCGCTTACGGCCGGTTTCGCCGACTGAAAAGCCTAGCGCCGTCGGACCTTGGATGCCTTGCCGGACGGCTTGCCGTTCTGATGCCTGATGGCGCGATCCGAACAATTGCGATGGCGCAAACAGACATATCGGTTTCGCAGTTCGGGCTATTTGGCCTCTCGGATAGTCTCTAGGTTTCCTCTCAAATACGGCCGGTCGCGCGGGAAGACACCCGGCGGCTTCGTGCCGAAAACAGGGGATTCCCAATGAAAAGCCATGCCAAGGTCGTCGTCATCGGTGGCGGTGTCGTCGGATGTTCGGTGCTCTATCACCTCACCAAGTTCGGCTGGACGGATGTGGTGCTGCTGGAGCGCTCCGAGCTGACATCCGGCTCGACCTGGCATGCAGCCGGCGGCATGCATACGATCAACGGAGATCCGAATGTCGCCAAGCTGCAGAAATATACGGTCGAGCTCTACAAGGAGATCGAGGAATATTCCGGCCAGGATATCGGCCTGCACCTGACTTCCGGCCTGATGCTGGCGGCCACCCCGCAGCGCTTCGACTGGCTGAAATCCATTCTCGCCAAGGGCCGCTACAATGGTCTTGAAGCGACGCTGCTGACGCCGAAGGAAGCGCATGAGATGATGCCGCTCCTCGATCCCGATCAGTTCGTCGGCGCTCTTTACGATCCCGTCGAAGGTCATCTCGACCCCTATGGCACCACGCATGCCTATGCCCGCTCCGCCAAGAAGAACGGTGCCGAGATCTACCTGCATACCAAGGTGGAAGAGCTGGTGCAGCGCGAGGATGGTTCCTGGCGCGTCATCACCAATCAGGGCGAGATCATCGCCGAGCATGTCGTCAACGCCGCCGGTCTCTGGGCGCGCGAAGTCGGCCGCATGGTGGGGCTGGAACTGCCGGTGCTCGCGATGGAACATATGTACCTGATCACCGAGGACATGCCCGAGGTCGTCGACTTCAACAGGACCACGGGCAAGGAGCTGATGCACTGCGTCGACTTCGATGGCGAGATCTATCTGCGCCAGGAACGCCAGGGCATGCTGATGGGCACCTATGAGAAGGCCTGCCGCCCATGGTCGCCGGTGACAACGCCCTGGGATTTCGGCCACGAGCTGCTGGCAGAGGATATCGAGCGTATCACGCCGGAGCTGGAAGTGGGCTTCCGACATTTCCCGGCCTTCAACAATGCCGGCATCAAGAAGATCATCAACGGCCCCTTCACCTTCTCGCCGGATGGCAATCCGCTTGTCGGCCCGGTGCGCGGCTTGCGCAATTACTGGTCGGCCTGCGCCGTCATGGCCGGCTTCAGCCAGGGCGGCGGCGTGGGTCTCGCGCTCGCCAACTGGATGATCTATGGCGATCCGGGCTTCGATGTCTTCGCCATGGATGTCTCCCGCTACGGCGATTATGCGACGCTCGCCTATACGAACACCAAGGTGCGCGAAAACTATGCCCGCCGCTTCTCCATCCGCTATCCGAACGAGGAGCTGCCGGCTGCGCGGCCGCTGCTGACGACGCCGATCTACGACAGACTGAGGGAGGCCGGCGGCGTCTTCGGCGCCTATTACGGCCTCGAACAGGCTCTGTGGTTTGCCCCACAAGGTGAGGCCGATCAATTCTCCTGGCGCCGCTCCAACGACTTCGACGTCGTCGGCGCCGAAGCCAAGGCGGTGCGCGAGAGCGTCGGCCTGATGGAGACGTCCGGCTTTGCCAAATATTCGGTCAAGGGACCGGGGGCGGAGGCTTTCCTCGACAGGCTGCTGACTTGCCGCATTCCGGCCACCGGCCGCATGACGCTGGCGCCGATGCTGAAGCACGACGGCAAGCTGATCGGCGATTTCACGCTGGCGAAGCTTGGAGAGTCGGATTTCCTTCTCATCGGTTCCGGCATCGCCGAAGCCTACCACATGCGCTGGTTCGAGAGTCTGTTGCCGAAGGATGGCTCGGTCGAGCTCCAGGCACTCGGCCTTTCGCTGCTCGGGCTTTCGATCGCCGGCCCGAATGCCCGCAAGCTCTTGCAGAAGCTGACCCATCAGGACCTTTCCTCGGCAGCGTTCCCCTTCATGTCCATCCGTCGTATGGATCTCGGCATGGCGCCTGCCATCGTAGGCCGCGTCTCCTATACGGGCGATCTTGGCTACGAGATCTGGATGAAGCCGGAGCATCAGCGCTACATCTTCGACCTTCTGATGCGGGAGGGCGCGGAGTTCGGCATTCGGCTCTTTGGTCTCAGGGCGCTGAACGCGCTGCGTCTCGACAAGTCCTATGGCAGCTGGGCGCGCGAATACCGGCCGCTCTACGGGCCGCTCGAAGCCGGCCTCGGCCGATTCGTGGCGCTGTCCAAGGAAGCCGATTTCATCGGCAAGGCCGGCGCTGCCAAGGAGAAGGCGGAGGGCGGGACGTTTAGGCTGCGCACCTTCGTTCTTGCGGCCAAAGACGCCGACGTCATCGGCGATGAGCCCATTTATCACAACGGCGCGGTCTGCGGCTGGGTAACGTCGGGCGGTTATGCCCATGCTTCCGGCCTTTCGGTCGCCATCGGCTATGTGCCGAAGGAAATCGCCGGCGAGACGCAGAGCTGGGCGATCGAATTGCTCGGCGAGCTTCTACCGGCAAGGCTTCAGGTCGAACCGCTGTTTGATGCGGATGGCGCGCGGATGCGCTCGTAGCCGCCGGGCTGCAGTCGATGGCCGCGGGCTTGACCAGCCCGTGGCTGACAAAAGCTTTTCAGAGCGGACATGTCGCCAAACGGTTTTGGCTAAATTTGAGCCATAAGCTGCCGCTTTTGTATTATTTTTGGTCTGATTCGCATCAGCGCACGGCGATTTGAAAAGAATTTGTCAATTTCTTGCCTTTTTGGCTTCACATTTCCTTCGAAAGCAGTATGGAATCGCGGTCACGGGCCTCTCGAAGGCACCAAAAAAAGTAATAAGAGATGTGGTCGCTTGCGCCGCATCCAGGGGAAATGACATATGGATTATTTTATCCAGCAGCTCTTAAATGGGCTGACTCTCGGGTCTATCTACGGCCTGATCGCCATTGGCTACACCATGGTTTACGGCATCATCGGCATGATCAATTTTGCCCACGGTGATGTTTTTATGCTCGGCGGCTTTGCCGCTCTCATCACCTATCTGGTCCTCGTCTCGCTCTTCGCCGGTCTGCCGGTGGCAATCATGCTGCTGGTGATGCTCATCATCGCCATGCTGATGACGAGCCTTTGGAACTGGGTGATCGAGCGCGTGGCTTATCGGCCGCTGCGCGGTTCGTTCCGCCTTGCGCCGCTGATCACGGCGATCGGCATGTCGATCGTGCTGTCGAACTTCATCCAGGTCGCTCAGGGACCGCGCAACAAGCCGATCCCGACACTGATTGGCGATGTCTTCAATTTCGGCGGCGTCTCGGTGTCGCTGAAGCAGATCATCATCTTCATCGTCACGGTGGTGCTGCTTGCGGCGTTCTGGTATCTCGTCAACAAGACGGCGCTCGGCCGCGCCCAGCGTGCCACCGAGCAGGATCGCAAGATGGCGGCGTTGCTCGGCATCAATGTCGATCGCACGATTTCCGTCACCTTCATCATGGGTGCGGCACTCGCTGCGGTCGCGGGTACGATGTATCTGATGTATTATGGGGTCGCCAACTTTACGGACGGTTTCGTACCGGGCGTCAAGGCTTTCACCGCGGCGGTCCTCGGCGGCATCGGTTCGCTGCCCGGCGCCGTTCTCGGCGGTCTGATGATCGGCTTCATCGAGTCGTTCTGGTCGGGTAATTTCGCTATCGCGTATAAGGATGTCGCGACATACGGCATCCTGGCCTACGTGTTGATCTTCAAGCCGACGGGTATTCTCGGCCGGCCGGAAGTCGAAAAGGTATAACGCCATGGCACATTCAAATTTCGTTGCAGGCAAGACCGCGCCCGGCCTTGTCCAGAGAGGGATTACGGACGCCTTCTGGACCGCGCTCATCGCCTTCGGCATGTTCGTCCTCTACATCGGTCTCAGGACCGACCAGAACATCGACAACAAGCTGATCATCGTCCAGCGCTGGGGTTTGCTGGCCTCCATTGTTGCGATTGCCGCTGTTGGCCGCTTCGTCATGACGGTTTTCGTTCAGCCGTATCTGGCTGCGCGGAAGGCAGCCAGAGGCAAGGTCGTCATGGTGGAGGGTGAACCAAGCTTCGCCGCCAAACATTTCAGCAAGATCGCGCTCGTGCTGCTGCTCATCTATCCGCTGGCGGCGGTGGCGTTCCTGGGGCCGCAGGGTTCGCTGACCTATGTCGACAATTTCGGCATCCAGATCCTCATTTACGTGATGCTTGCATGGGGCCTGAACATCGTCGTCGGCCTCGCCGGCCTGCTTGATTTGGGTTATGTCGCCTTCTACGCGGTCGGCGCCTATTCCTATTCTCTGTTGTCGCTGCATTTCGGCCTGTCCTTTTGGCTGCTTCTGCCGCTGTCCGGCATTCTCGCCGGTCTTTGGGGCATGATCCTCGGTTTCCCGGTTCTGCGCCTGCGCGGCGACTATCTGGCGATCGTGACGCTGGCCTTCGGCGAAATCATCCGCATCGTGCTGACCAACTGGACTGATGTGACGAACGGCAGTTTCGGCATCTCCAACATTACCAAGGCATCGCTGTTCGGCATCTATACCTTCGATATGAAGGATCCGCACAATATCGTCCGGACCCTTGGCCTGCCGATTTCGTCGGCCTGGTACAAGATCTTCCTGTTCTACGTCATTCTGGCCCTGTGCATGCTGACCGCTTATGTGACGATCAGGTTGCGGCGCATGCCGATCGGACGTGCGTGGGAAGCGTTGCGCGAGGATGAAATCGCCTGCCGGTCGCTTGGGATCAATACCGTGACGACGAAGCTGACCGCTTTCGCCACGGGAGCCATGTTCGGCGGCTTCGCCGGCTCCTTCTTTGCCGCGCGTCAGGGCTTCGTCTCGCCGGAATCCTTCGTGTTCCTCGAATCCGCCGTGATCCTCGCCATCGTCGTTCTCGGCGGCATGGGGTCACTGAAGGGTATTGCGATTGCCGCGATCGCCATGGTCGGCGGTACCGAATTGCTGCGCAACATGAGTTTCCTCAAATTGTTCTTCGGTGAAGACTTCACTCCGGAACTCTACCGCATGCTGATCTTTGGGCTTGCCATGGTGGTCGTCATGATCATCAAGCCGCGCGGCTTTGTTGGGACTCGAGAACCGACCGCCTTCCTCAAGGAGCGAAAAGCGGTCTCCGGCAGCTTTACCAAGGAGGGCCACGGCTGATGAATGCTGTGACCGCAACCCCTAACGACATCCTGCTGAAGGTCGATCACCTGTCGATGAAGTTCGGCGGCCTGATGGCGATCAACGACCTCTCCTTCGAGGCGAAGCGTGGTGACATCACGGCGCTGATCGGGCCGAACGGCGCCGGCAAGACGACGGTGTTCAACTGCATCACCGGCTTCTACAAGCCAACCATGGGCATGATCAGCCTCAACCAGAATAACGGCAAGGAATACCTCTTGGAGCGGCTTGCGGATTTTCGGATCACGCGCGAAGCCAAGGTGGCGCGTACCTTCCAGAACATCCGGCTGTTTTCGGGTCTCACCGTGCTGGAAAATCTGCTGGTCGCGCAGCACAACAAGCTGATGCGTGCCTCCGGCTATACGATCCTCGGCCTGCTCGGCATCGGCCCCTACCGGTCCGAGGCGAAGAATGCGATCGAGCTTGCACGCTTCTGGCTCGAAAAGGCCGATCTCATCGATCGGGCTGACGATCCGGCCGGCGACCTTCCTTACGGAGCGCAACGCCGCCTGGAAATTGCCCGCGCCATGTGCACGGGTCCGGAACTGCTTTGCCTGGACGAGCCGGCCGCCGGTCTGAACCCTCGCGAATCTCTGGTCCTGAACGAATTCCTTCGCAGCATCCGCAAGGACACCGGCACATCGATCCTTCTGATCGAACACGACATGTCCGTGGTCATGGAAATTTCCGACCATGTCATCGTGCTCGAATATGGGCAGAAGATTGCCGACGGCACACCGGATGAGGTCAAGAACGACCCTCGCGTGATCGCCGCCTATCTGGGTGTCGAAGATGAGGAAGTGGAAGAGGTGATTGCCGAAGTCGAACACCTCCAAGAGGGTGAAAATTGATGGCGGGGCAAGCACTTCTGAAAGTCGCGGGTGTCGAGACCTATTACGGCAATATCCGCGCCCTTGCCGGCGTCGACATCGAAGTCAACAGCGGCGAGATCGTCAGCCTGATCGGCGCCAACGGCGCCGGCAAGTCGACGCTGATGATGACGATCTGCGGCAGCCCGCAGGCACGCAACGGCTCGGTTACTTTCGACGGTCAGGATATTACGCGCATGCCGACGCACGAGATCGCGCGGCTTCGCATCGCGCAATCGCCGGAGGGGCGGCGCATCTTTCCGCGTATGACCGTCTATGAAAACCTGCAGATGGGTGCGAGCCTCGACAAGCTCAAATACTTCAATGAGGATGTCGAGAAGATCTTCACGCTCTTCCCGCGCCTGAAGGAGCGCCAGTCGCAGCGCGGCGGAACGCTTTCCGGCGGAGAGCAGCAGATGCTGTCGATCGGTCGTGCACTGATGGCACGCCCGAAACTGCTGCTGCTGGACGAGCCCTCGCTTGGCTTGGCACCGCTGATCGTCAAGGGCATCTTCGAAGCGATCAAGGTTCTGAACCAGACCCAAGGGCTCACCGTGTTCCTCGTCGAACAGAATGCCTTTGCGGCGCTGAAGCTTTCCGACCGCGCCTATGTGATGGTCAACGGCCGGGTGACGATGAGCGGTTCGGGCAAGGACTTGCTCGCCAATCCGGAAGTACGCGCCGCCTATCTCGAAGGCGGACATCATTGAGTTTCGTTTCGCGGAGAATTTGAGATGCAGGGACTTCTCTTCGACAGCGATACCGGCGGCCGCATGGTCATCCGCGCCGTTATCGTCATCCTGGGTTTCTGGACCGCGTGGCGCGCAGGCCGCGCTGTCGCTTCCAGCTGGGAAACCTATCCGCTTGTCGTCATATACAGCTTTCTGATCGGCCTTGGCCTGCAGTTTCTGCACCATGCGCTGTTCGACGGCCCGGTGTTCGACGTCATCATCTACATCATCGACGTCGCGCTTCTGCTGATCTTTGCGACGGCTGGGTACCGGTATCGGCGTACCGATCAAATGGTGAACAATTATTACTGGCTCTATGAAAAGACCTCAGCCTTTTCCTGGAAGAAGAAGAATTGACAGTGCGCCCAAACTAGGCACAGTCTCTCGTACAACCAAGCGTCACCCAGCCCATAAAAAGCAGACGGGAACGGGCCGGGTCATGCTTCCAGAATTCGGAATGCAAGCGTTGCCGGCGTGATGATTGGTGGGTATCGCGCAGGGCAGATCAAACGGAACCCGCTCAAAAATTGGGAGTAATAATATGAAGAAGTATCTTCTGTCGGCGGTGGCTTTGTCGGCGATGATCGCTTTCGGCGGCGTTGCCAAGGCAGACATCATTGTTGGCGTTGGCGGTCCGTTGACCGGCCCGAACGCTGCGTTTGGCTCGCAGCTTCAGAAGGGTGCAGAGCAGGCAGCTGCCGACATCAACGCGGCCGGCGGCATCAATGGGGAAAAGATCAAGATCGAACTCGGCGACGACGTCTCCGATGCCAAGCAGGGCGTTTCGGTCGCGAACAAGTTCGTTGCCGACGGCGTGAAGTTCGTTGTCGGTCACTTCAACTCCGGCGTTTCCATTCCGGCCTCGGAAGTCTACGCTGAAAACGGCATCCTGCAGATCACTCCCGCCTCGACCAACCCGAAGTTCACCGAACGCGGCCTGTGGAACACCTTCCGCACCTGCGGCCGTGACGACCAGCAGGGCGAGGTTGCCGGCAAGTATATCGCCGACAATTTCAAGGGCGCCAAGGTTGCCATCGTTCACGACAAGACGCCTTATGGTCAGGGCTTGGCTGACGAAACCAAGAAGAACCTCAATGCCGACGGCATGAAGGAAGTTCTTTATGAAGGCATCACCCCCGGCGACAAGGACTATTCGGCCCTGATCTCCAAGATGAAGCAGGCTGGCGTCGACTTCGTCTATTACGGCGGCCTGCATACGGAAGCCGGCCTCATCATGCGCCAGATGGCCGACCAGGGTGTGAAGGCTCACTTCATGTCGGGTGACGGTATCGTCTCGAACGAGCTGGCCTCCATCGCCGGCGACGCCGTCGACGGCACGCTGATGACCTTCGCTCCGGACCCGCGCAAGAACCCGGCTTCCGCCGATCTCGTTGCCAAATTCCGCGCTGCCGGCTACGAGCCGGAAGGCTACACGCTCTACTCCTACTCGGCTCTGCAGGTCATCGCCGCCGCCGCCAAGGCTGCCGGTTCCAACGATCCGATGGCCGTTGCCGACGCAATCAAGGCAAAGGGTCCGTTCAAGACCGCTATCGGCGACCTCGGCTTCAACGCCAAGGGCGACATTACCCGTCCGGACTACGTCATGTACAAGTGGTCCAAGGGTTCCGACGGCAAGTACAACTACGCTGAAATCTCGAAGTAATCTGAGAGAGATGCCGACTTTTCGGCAGGCATGCGATCTGAGGAGCCCGGCCGTTGGCCGGGCTTTTCCGTTCGGGCCATTTTCATGTCCGCGAAAGCGGTTCGCCATTTCTTTCCTGCCGGAGCTGCTTTAAGTCTGCCCCTGTATCGCCAGCAGTGTATCGGCAGGAGAATGACAGCATGAGCAAACCCCGTATTCTCGTTACCCGGCGCTGGCCGGCGGCGGTCGAGACAGTGCTTTCGGAGCGTTTCGACACCACGCTGAACAAGGATGACACGGCCCTCGACGCGGCTCAGCTGCGCGAGGCGCTGCACATCTATGACGCGGTTCTGCCGACCGTCTCCGACAAGCTTCCGGCCGCGCTTTTCGAGGGCCAAACGATCCGAACGAAGATTCTCGGCAATTTCGGCGTCGGCTTCAATCACATCGACATCGCGGCTGCCAGGGAAAAGGGCGTGGTCGTCACCAACACGCCGGGCGTTTTGACCGACTGCACGGCCGACCTCGCCATGCTGCTCCTTCTTTCCGCCGCGCGCCGCAGCGGCGAGGGGGAGCGCGAGCTAAGGGCCGGCGCGTGGAGCGGCTGGCGGCCGACGCATCTCGTCGGCACCAAAGTCACCGGCAAGACCGTCGGCATCATCGGCTTCGGCCGTATCGGCCGCGCATTCGCGCAGCGCTGTCATTTCGGTTTCGGCATGGACGTCGTTTTCCACAATCGCTCGGCTATCGATCCGATGGAAGCCGCGCGCTATGGCGCCGTGCAGTTGCAGAGGATAGAGGACGTTCTCGAAATCTCTGACTTCGTCTCCTTGCACTGCCCTGGTGGCGCCGGGAACCGCCATCTGATGAATGCAGCCCGTTTCGCGGCCATGAAGCCCGGCGCCTTCCTGATCAACACGGCGAGGGGCGATGTCGTCGATGAGGCGGCGCTGATTTCGGCGCTGGAGCAGGGAAAGATCCGCGGCGCCGGCCTCGACGTCTATGAGGCGGAACCCAATATTCCCGAGCGGTTGCGGGCGATGGACAATGTCGTGCTCCTGCCGCATCTCGGCAGCGCCACGGAAGAGACGCGCACCGCCATGGGCATGAAAGTGGCCGACAACGTCATTGCCTTCTTTGCCGGACAAGCGCCGCCGGATCGGGTTGCCTAGAATTCTTCGACCCGCAACGCTGGGAGAAGAATGGCTCGCCACTACACCTCGTGCAGAACATGCGCTGCCTTGACGGCGGCGGAAGCCCGATTTTCAACGCCCAGTTTCACGTAGATCTGCTCCAGGTGCTTGTTCACGGTGCGGGCGGACAGGCCGAGGATCTCGCCGATGTCGCGGTTGGATTTGCCCTTGGCGAGCCATAGCAGCACCTCGGATTCGCGCTGCGTCAGAGAGAAATGCTGACGCAGAACGCCGTCGTCGGCGCGCCGACTGGTGGCTGTCAGGCGAAAGAGATATTCGTCGGCTCCGATGGCGCCGAGAAAGGTGAACTGCAGCGCTGCCTGACCGCCATTGTTCATGGAAAGAAGATTGTCGCGAGCGGGGCCGAGCCGTTCACGTTCCAGCATGAAGGCGGCAATGTGTTTCGAGGCGAGATCGAGGCCGTCGTCGCTGCCGGTGGCGGCGTTGATGAGACGGGTTGCCTGGGGTGTCGACCAATGGATGGCGCCATCGCCCTTGACCGCCAGGAGATGACGGCCCGCAGCATCGAGCGCCACTCTCGCGCTCTGGGCGGAGCGGGCATTGCGCAAGTGGACGCGGATGCGGGCGCGCAGTTCATCGACATTGATCGGCTTGGTGAGGTAATCGACGCCGCCGGACTCAAGCGCATGCACCACATGCTCGGTTTCGGTAAGCCCGGTCATGAAGACGACCGGAATCTGGGCGATGCCGGCATTGGCCTTCAGCCGGCGGCAGGTCTCAAACCCGTCCATGGACGGCATGACGGCATCGAGCAGAATGAGATCCGGCGTAATGCGCTCGACGATGTTCAAAGCCGCCGATCCGGACGTGGCGATCAGAACCGAGAAGCCGGACTGTTCGAGCGCGTCCGTGAGGAAGCCGAGCGCCTCGGGCGAATCGTCCACCAGCAAGACTATGTCGCGGGGATGGGTAAGCTCAGCCAATCTATTCAACCTTTTCAGTATCGAAGGCGTGCAGCACGTTCAGGAAGCCGTCGAGATCGAATGCCTGCACATGGGTACGCAAGGCGTCGGTGAAGGGCTTGTTCTCGTCGAGCTTGGCCAGATCGGCAAGCTTTGCCTCCATGCCCCTGACATAGCCGATCTCGCCGAGCCGGATCAGTTCGCGGATATGCTCTATCCCCGGGCTTTTCAACGGTGGGGGCGGTTTTGGCGCAACCGGCGCGGACGCATCGGCGTAAATCCATTTCAGCCCGAGATGCAGGGCGAGCTTGTCGCGAAGCTGACGGATGTCGACCGGCTTGGCGATGGCGTCGCTGTGGCTGTCGTCGCTGTCGGTCGCGGCCGCAGCGTCGCCGATATTGGCGGACAGCATGACGATCGGCGCCGTCTGGCCATTTTCCCTGAGCCGCGAGACGAGTTGCCAGCCATTCATGCCGGGCATGGAAATATCGACCAGGAAAAGATCCGGCTTGATGCCTTCGATCAGCGTCAGGCAATCGGGACCGCCGGCGGCGGTCAGGACGATGAAATCGAGCGGCGACAGGATTTCGCGCATCAGCTCGCGATGATCTTCATTGTCGTCGACGACGACGATGGTGCGGCGTGGGTCTTCGTAGCCGACGATACGCTGTTCCTGCGCCGGCGGTTTCATAGGCCGGATTACGGCCGACAGCATCAGGCGTACCTTGAAGGTTGAGCCCACGTCTTTCTCGCTGGTGACCGAAATCTCGCCACCGAGCGTATTGGTCAGCAGCTGCGTGATGGTGAGGCCGAGGCCGAGGCCCGGCATCGGTCTGATGCTATCGGCTTCGCCGCGCTGGAAAGGCTCATAGATGCGGGTGATGTCCTTTGCCGCGATGCCGCGGCCGGTGTCTGCAACGGTGAAAGTCGCGACCTGGTTTCTGTAACCCACCTCGAAGCGAACGGTGCCCGCATCGGTGAACTTGATGGCGTTGGAAAGCAGGTTGACGAGGATCTGACGCAGCCGCTTCTCGTCGGTGCGGACATAGTCGGGTAGGGCGGCGGCACGCTCATGGATGAAAGTCAGGCCCTTGGCTTGTGCCTGGGGGTGGAACATGTCGACGATCTGGTCGAGGAAATCCTGGATGTTGATCTCGTTGGAATAGACCTGCAGGCGGCCGGCCTCGATCTTGGAAATATCGAGAAGCCCGTCGATCAGGCCGGAAAGATGCTCGGCGCTGCGGCGGATCACCTTCAGGGAGGATTGCCGGGGTGCCGGAATGGTCTCGTCGCGTTCCAATATCTGCGCATAGCCGAGCACGGCATTGAGCGGCGTGCGCAATTCGTGGCTGAGGCCCACGACATAGCGGCTCTTGGCGCGGTTTGCCGCCTCTGCCGCCTCCTTGGCACCCTGCAGGGCGGCGTCCGTCTTCTTGTGGGCGGCGATCTCCTTCAGGAGCAGCGTGTTCTGGCGCGAGGATTCCTCCTCGGCGACCACACGGCTGTCATGGGCAAGCACATAGAACCAGCAGGCGACGCCGGCGATCACGGCAAAGACGAAGAAGACGATCAGGATGGTGCGGTCGACCACCGATGCGGTCTCGGGCGAGGCGGCGCCGACCTGATGCGCGATCATCGCCAGGATCGCACCCATGGCGGTCAGCGCCAAGGCAACGGCAATGCCGTAGCGGCCGAGGCGCGTTGCAAGTTTGGCAACGATACTTTCAGGAAGCAGGGTCTTTGCGACGGTGGCGACCTGCGTATTGAGCCGAGCCTTCGGCTTGCACATGTCGTGGCAGCGGCTGTCGAGCGAACAGCAGAGCGAGCAGATCGGCGCGGCATAGGCTGGGCACCAGGCCATGTCCTCCGGCTCGAACGGATGTTCGCAAACGGAGCAGGTAATGGTCGTCAGGTTCTTCCAGCTCTGCCGTGGCTTGCGGGCGAGATAATATTTGCCCTTTGTGGCCCAGGCGATGGCGGGCGAGGCGATGAATGCCACGATCAGGGTGACATAGGGTGCAAGCGATGCGGCAATCGAGCCGAAGACGCCGAAATGCGCGATGAGAGCGATGGTTGCCGAAAGCGCCATGGCACCAAGGCCAACCGGATTGATGTCGTAGAGATGCGCGCGCTTGAATTCGATGCCGGGAGGGGCAAGCCCCAGCGGCTTGTTGATGAAAAGATCGGCGGAAACGGTGCAGAGCCAGGCCATGGCGATGATCGAGAAGATGCCGAGCGTCTCCTCCAGCAGCCGATAGATGCCGAGTTCCATCAACAAAAGCGCGATGGTGACATTGAAGACCAGCCAGATGACGCGGCCCGGGTGACTGTGTGTCAGCCGCGAAAAGAAGTTCGACCAGGCGAGCGAGCCGGCATAGGCGTTCATGACGTTGATCTTCAGTTGCGAGATCATCACGAAGGCAGCCATCAAAAGCAGCGCGGCATTGTGCCAGGGGATCATATAGCCGAAGGCGGTCAGATACATCTGTGCGGGATCGGCGGCGCGACCTACGCCTGAGGTCAGCGTCAGAACGACGAGAAATGAGCCGGCGAGCAGCTTCGGCGCGCCGATGATGACCCATCCCGGCCCGGCCAGGAAGATGGCCAGGCGATGGCGCCATTTGCGGTGGCCGTCCGGCGGCAGGAAGCGCAGGAAGTCGGCCTGTTCGCCGATCTGCGACATCAGCGCCAGGATGACGGCCGAAGCCGCGCCGAATTCTACCAGATCGAAAGGGGCGGCTGTGCCCGGCGCGCTTGCAGGATGATGGATACCGGCGAAGGCCCGCCAGAGATCGAATTTTCCCCAATCTGCAAAGGCGATAAAGGCGAAAGGGAGGATGTTGAGAACGATCCAGAAGGGTTGCGTCAGCAACTGGAACCGGCTGATGAGGCGCACACCGTGCGTCACGAGCGGGATCACCATCACGGCACTGATGATGTAGCCGATCCAAACGGGTATGCCGAGCGTCAGCTCTAGCGCGCCGGACATGATCGAGGCTTCGATCGCAAAGAGCATGAAGGTGAAGCTGGCATAGATCAGCGAGGTGACGGTCGAGCCGATATAGCCGAAGCTCGCGCCCCGTGTCAGCAGATCGATATCGACGCCATGGCGGATGGCATATCGGCTGATCGGCAGGCCCACGGCCAGCATGACGAGGCTGGCGACGATGATGGCGTAGAATGCGTTGGTCGTGCCGTAGGAAAGCGTGATCGTGCCGCCGATCGCCTCCAGCGCCAGGAAGGAAATAGCGCCGATCGCGGTCTGCGAGATGCGTTGCGATGAAAATTGCCGGGCGCTCTTGGCGGTGAAACGCAGGGCGTAGTCTTCCAGCGTCTGGTTCGCGACCCAGCGATTATATTCGCGCCTTACCGGAATGATGCGTTGCCGCGCCGCCATGCTTACCCTTCAGCAGTCCCGCCACAGTCACTTCGGCGATCCGGAAATGTCGTAACACGGATCGGTACGGTGCTTAAGGGCATGAGGGTGCCCAAAGCTGCACATTTCGCCCCGCCTCCTACGTCGTTTTACGTATGTGGTTTCCCCAGGGGCTGCCAGATAGTCGCCGAAGGCAACGGTTAATCCTTGTTTACCGGCCGTTGCGGCAGACAAAAGAGGGGAACCACGGATGAAATTCAAGACTTTCGTCTCCGGCGCGCTGCTTGGCGCCATCATGTCAACCACCGCATTCCACGGCGCGTTTGCCGCCGACGACACCATCAAGGTCGGCGTCCTGCATTCGCTTTCCGGCACCATGGCGATCTCGGAAACGACGCTGAAGGACGCCATGCTGATGCTCATCGACGAGCAGAACAAAAAGGGCGGCGTCCTCGGCAAGAAGCTCGAGCCCGTCGTCGTCGACCCGGCCTCCAACTGGCCGCTCTTTGCCGAAAAGGCCCGCGAACTGATCCAGAAGGACAAGGTCTCCGCCGTCTTCGGTTGCTGGACCTCGGTGTCGCGCAAGTCGGTGCTGCCCGTCTTCAAGGAACTGAATTCGATCCTGTTCTATCCGGTGCAGTTCGAAGGCGAAGAGTCGGAGCGCAACGTCTTCTATACGGGAGCCGCTCCGAACCAGCAGGCAATTCCGGCCGTCGATTATCTGATGAAGAATGAAGGCGTGCAGCGCTGGGTGCTCGAAGGCACGGACTATGTCTATCCGCGCACGACCAACAAGATCCTCGAGGCCTATCTGAAGTCCAAGGGTGTCAAGGACGAAGACATCATCGTCAACTACACACCCTTCGGCTTCTCCGACTGGCAGACGGAAGTCTCCAAGATCAAGGCCTTCGGCGCGGCCGGCAAGAAGACTGCGGTCGTCTCCACAATCAATGGCGATGCCAATGTTCCCTTCTACAAGGAACTGGGCAACCAGGGCGTCAAGGCCGAGGATATTCCGGTCGTCGCCTTCTCGGTCGGTGAAGAAGAGCTGGCCGGCGTCGATACCAAGCCGCTTGTCGGACATCTCGCTGCCTGGAATTACTTCCAGTCCGTCGACACGCCCGCCAACGCTGCTTTCATCAAGGAATGGCACGCCTACACCAAGAACGACAAGCGCGTCACCAACGACCCGATGGAAGCCGCCTATATCGGCTTCAACATGTGGGTGAAGGCCGTCGAGAAGGCCGGCACGACCGATCCGGACAAGGTCATCGACGCGCTCGTCGGCGTTTCCGTTCCGAACCTCACCGGCGGCACCGCTACCATGATGCCGAACCATTACATCACCAAGCCGGTCCTCATCGGCGAAGTGCAGGAAAACGGCCAGTTCGATGTCGTTTCGCAAACCCCTGCCGTGGTCGGCAAGGAATGGTCCGATTACCTGCCCGACAGTAAGGACCTGATCTCGGATTGGCGCATGCCGATGAACTGCGGCAACTTCAACGTCACCACCGGCAAGTGCGGCGGCAAGGGTTCCTGATATCTGCCGACGCAAGACCGCCGCGGGCAGGCTTGTCTGCCCGCGGCAGCTCGAGGGGACTACGCAATGTTCGATAAATTCGTTTACCGTATGGCCTTGGCGCTGGTCGCCGGCTTCTGTCTGGTGCTGGCGTTGACCGCGACGAGCCTGCGCGCCCAGGAGGACGCCCACGGCCTGATCAATTCCCTCGGCCAGGCCAATTTCCAGAAGGCCGGCGATATCGTTCAAGCCCTTGCCAAGACGGGCGATCCGAAGGTGGTGCCTGCATTGCAGGCCTTTTCCGACGGCGATCTTTACATAAGAAAATCCGACAATCAGGTCTTTATCGCCAAATCCTCCGGCGACATGATGGATCTGGTGGACCCCTTGACCGGGCAGGCGGCCGGTCGGGAAGCCAAGGACAATCTCGGCAAGATCAAGATCAACAACAATCTGCGCCGTGCGGTTCGCGCGGCTCTCGGCGGTCTGACGCTGATGAGCCCGGATCGCGCGACGCGGCTTTCGGCGGCGCAATCCATTTTGAAGGCGCCGAGTGCGGATTCGCTCGAAGCCGTCGAGACGGCGCTGCAGAGCGAGAAGGACGGAGAGGTCCGGGGCGTGCTCGAGCGCGCGAGAGCCGTTGCCATACTTGGCTCGGATCGCCCGATGGAAGACAAGAAGGCAGCGATCGAAACGATCAAGGTCGAAGGCGGTCGGGATGCGATCGGCATTCTCTCCTCGGTTTCCGTGGACCAGAGCCTCAAGCCAGATGTCGCTGCCGCCGTCGCCGGCATACAGGAGCAGTTGAAGATCTGGGATGCGGTGCAGAACGTGTGGTACGGCCTGTCGCTCGGCTCCGTACTGCTGCTGGCCGCCATCGGCCTTGCGATTACCTTCGGCGTCATGGGCATCATCAACATGGCGCATGGCGAGATGGTGATGCTCGGCGCCTATTCTACTTTCGTCGTTCAAAGCATCATCCGCACATCCTATCCCGAACTGTTCGACTGGTCGCTGGCGATCGCCCTGCCGGTCGCCTTCATCGTCACCGGGGCCGTCGGCCTCGTTATCGAGCGCGGCGTCATCCGCTTTCTTTATGGCAGGCCGCTGGAGACGCTGCTCGCCACCTGGGGCATCTCATTGATCTTGCAGCAGGCGGTGCGTTCGATCTTCGGGCCGACCAATCAGGAGGTCGGCAATCCCTCATGGATGTCGGGTTCCTTCGATTTCGGCTATCTCTCGATCACCTGGAACCGCCTCTGGATCATCGTCTTTGCGCTCGGCGTGTTTGTCGCGCTCCTGCTTCTTTTGAAGCGCTCGGCCTTCGGCCTGCAGATGCGCGCGGTGACGCAGAACCGGCGCATGGCCTCCTCGATGGGGATCCGCACGTCCTGGGTCGATGCTTTTACTTTCGCGCTCGGATCCGGCATCGCCGGGATGGCAGGCGTCGCGCTCTCGCAGATCGATAACGTCTCGCCGAACCTTGGTCAGAGCTACATCATCGACAGCTTCATGGTCGTGGTGTTCGGCGGCGTCGGCAATCTCTGGGGGACGCTGGTCGGCGCCTTCTCGCTCGGCATTCTCAACAAGTTCCTCGAACCCTATGCGGGGGCAGTGCTCGGCAAGATCCTCGTTCTCGTCCTCATTATCCTCTTCATCCAGAAACGTCCGCGCGGCCTCTTCGCGCTCAAGGGAAGGGCGGTGGAAGCATGATCACGGCCTTTATCCTCCGCGCGCTCGACCGCCGGATCAGCATCGCCATCGCGCTCCTTCTTGCCGTCGCGGTGCTGGTGCCGCTCGCCAATCTGGCCTTGCCGGAAACGAGCGCATTGCATGTACCCACCTATCTCATGTCGCTGTTCGGCAAGTATCTGACCTATGCCCTGCTCGCCCTGGCGCTCGATCTCGTTTGGGGCTATTGCGGCATTCTTTCGCTCGGCCACGGAGCCTTCTTCGCGCTCGGTGGCTATGCCATGGGCATGTATCTGATGCGGCAGATTGGCTCGCGCGGCACCTACGGCAATCCGATCCTGCCGGATTTCATGGTCTTCCTGAACTGGAAGGAGCTGCCTTGGTTCTGGTACGGCTTCGATCAGTTCTGGTTCGCCATGCTCATGGTGCTTGCGGCACCCGGCCTGCTGGCCTTCGTTTTCGGCTGGTTTGCCTTCCGCTCGCGCGTCAACGGCGTCTATCTGTCGATCATCACGCAGGCCATGACCTATGCGTTGCTGCTTGCCTTCTTCCGCAACGACATGGGTTTCGGCGGCAATAACGGCCTGACGGACTTCAAGGACATTCTCGGCTTCAACATCCAGGCCGATGGCACGCGTGCCGTGCTCTTTGCCACGACGGCGGTATTCCTGGCGCTGGCGCTGATGCTATCCTCGGCCATTGTCCGTTCGAAGTTCGGCAAGGTGCTTGTGGGCGTGCGCGATGCCGAAAGCCGCACGCGCTTTCTCGGCTATCGCGTCGAGCATATGAAGCTGTTCGTCTTCGTCGTATCGGCCATGATGGCGGGCATTGCCGGCGCGCTCTACGTGCCGCAGATCGGCATCATCAATCCAGGAGAATTCGCGCCCGCCAATTCGATCGAAGTCGTCATCTGGACAGCCGTTGGCGGCCGCGCCACCCTGATCGGGCCGATCATCGGCGCCATCCTGGTCAATGGCGGCAAGACCATCTTCACCGGCCTGTTTCCCGATTTCTGGCTGTTTGCGCTTGGCGGTCTGTTTATTGCGGTGACGCTGTTCCTGCCGAAGGGCATCGTCGGCACCATCGCACAATACTTTGGCAAAAAGCGCGTGCCTGCAAAGCCGCCGGCGGAGGCTGCGAAGGATGACGATCAGCAGTCGGTACAGGCCGCGGAGTAGGACCATGATCCCCGACATCAAACCCAACAGCATGCTTTATCTCAACAATGTCTCGGTATCCTTCGATGGCTTCAAGGCTTTGAATTCGCTGTCGATCGTTATCGAGCCGGGCGAGCTTCGCGCCATCATCGGCCCGAATGGCGCGGGCAAGACGACGATGATGGACATCATCACCGGCAAGACCCGACCCGACGAGGGAGAGGTATTCTTCAATGGCCAGATCGATCTGACCAAGAAGGACGAGGCTGACATCGCCCAGCTCGGCATCGGCCGGAAATTCCAGAAGCCGACCGTCTTCGAAAGCCACACCGTCTGGGACAATCTCGAATTGGCGCTCAACCGCAGCCGCGGTGTCTTTTCGACGCTCTTCTATCGCCTGACGCCAATCGATCGCGATCGCATCAAGGAAATCCTCGAGACGGTGCGGTTGTCGCATCGGCGGGAAGAACTGGCGGCCAATCTTTCCCATGGTCAGAAGCAGTGGCTTGAGATCGGGATGTTGCTCGCGCAGGAACCGAAGCTACTCTTGGTCGATGAGCCGGTGGCGGGCATGACGGATGCGGAGACGGCGGAAACGGCGGTGCTGTTGAAGGAGATTGCGAAGACGCGTTCGGTCGTCGTGGTCGAGCACGATATGGGTTTCATCCGCGATCTCGGCGTTAAGGTGACATGCCTGGCGGAGGGATCGGTTCTGGCGGAGGGCTCGATCGATTTCGTCAGCAGCGATCCAAAGGTGATCGAGAATTATCTGGGGCGGTAGTGGGCCTTCGTGGGTGGGAAGAGTCCCCCCTCATCTGGCCTGTCGGCCACCTTCTCCCCGAGGGGAGAAGGAGAAACGAGTGCCAGCAAGCCTCCAGTCGCTGCTCAGGCGAGGATACAAAGGTCATCCCCACTCCCCTCGGGGAGAGGGTTAGGGTGAGGGGGCTTGAGGGAACAGAAAGAAGATGAAGCCATGCTGACAGTCGAAAACGCAAACCTGCATTACGGCGCCGCCCAGGCGCTGCGGGGGATCTCCATCAAGGCGGAGATGGGCAAGATCACCTGTGTCCTCGGGCGCAATGGCGTCGGCAAAAGCTCGCTCCTGCGCGCTGTCACGGGACAGCATGCCTTGTCGGCGGGTACGATTGCCTTCAACGGCGTGATGCTGAACGGCATGGCGCCGTTCGCGCGCGCCAAACAGGGCATCGGCTACGTGCCGCAGGGGCGCGAGATCTTTCCGCTCCTGACCGTGAAGGAGAATCTCGAAACCGGTTACGCTCCGCTTTCGCGCCGCGACCGCACTATTCCTGATGACATCTACAGTCTGTTTCCGGTGCTGAAATCGATGCTGTCGCGCCGCGGCGGCGATCTCTCGGGCGGCCAGCAGCAGCAGCTGGCGATTGGGCGGGCGATGGTAACCAGGCCGAAGATACTGGTCCTGGACGAGCCGACCGAGGGCATCCAGCCGTCGATCATCAAGGATATCGGCCGGGCAATCCGCTATCTCAGGGATTCCACCGGCATGGCGATCCTGCTGGTCGAGCAATATCTCGATTTCTGCCGCGAACTTGCCGACTACGTCTACATCATGGATCGCGGCGAGATCGTGCACGAGGGGCTGGCAGAGACACTGGACACACCGGAGGCCCGCAGGCACCTGACGGTTTGAGGTCGTTGCCTTTCTTTTCGGCGTTTGACGGAAAATGCGGCTGATACGGTCGGCGATGGGCCAATATCGAGCTGCATTGCATAAGGCATAGAAATTGCTTGCCTTTATTCCTTGCCGGGTTTCAATGGCTACAGCGCCGCGCGTCATTTGTGACGCACAAAGGTCGCTGTAGCACTTTTAATCTGCTGGATAACTTTACCCTTAAATCGATGCCGATTTAAGGAGTTATGCAGGAGGCTTCGGAATGATGTGGTGTGTGGAGAGGCAGATGGCGATGACGGCGGCAGGCACAAGACCGCAGAGGGCGCGTGGTCGCGGCCATCTTGCGGCCAAGGCGCTTGGCGGCCGCACGCGTCTTGCCGAGCTCTTTCAGGAGGGGGCGGCCAAGATCAGGCTGCCGGAAACCTTCGATCATTCCATGGAAGCGGTCATCATCAACACGGCAGGCGGCCTGACGGGCGGCGACCGGATGGATTGGAGCGTCGTGGCCGGGCCGGGCACGCGCATCGATGTGACGACGCAGGCCTGTGAAAAAATCTACAAGGCTTCGGCCGGCACGGCCGAGGTTGAAACCTCGATCAAGGTCGGGAGCGGCGCTCGGGTCGATTGGCTGCCGCAGGAGACCATCCTCTTCGATCGTGCCTCGCTTTCGCGTGCGTTGAATGTGGAAATTGACGATACGGCCGAATTCCTTGCCGTCGAGGCGATCCTGCTCGGGCGGAAAGCCATGGGTGAAACCATGGCGCAGGGATTGTTCCGTGATCGCTGGCGCATCCGCCGCGGCGGGCGGCTTGTTCATGCCGAGGAGCTGCGACTGGATGGCGATGTCGCCGCATTGACGGGCAAAGCGGCTGTCCTCAGCGGGCAGGTTGCCTTCGCGACCCTGCTCTACGTCGGTCCATTGGCCGAGGCCTATCTCGGCCGGATCAGGCCTCTCCTCGAAACGCATATAGGAGGCGCCAGCCACTGGGGCGAGAAGCTCGTCGTACGGCTCGCCGCTGCCGATGGCTTCGCGCTCAGAAAAATTCTAATCCCGATCATTTCCGCCTTGCGCAATGGAGCGCCAGTGCCGAAAGTCTGGAACCTGTAAATTGGGCAAACAGCAATCACATAGGTAGGCGATGAACCTCACTCCGAGAGAAAAAGACAAGCTGCTGATTTCCATGGCGGCGATGGTGGCGCGGCGGCGGCTGGAGCGGGGCGTCAAGCTCAATCATCCTGAAGCCATCGCGCTGATCACGGATTTCGTGGTCGAAGGCGCGCGCGACGGCCGCCCGGTCGCCGAGCTGATGGAGGCTGGTGCCCATGTCATCACCCGCGAGCAGGTGATGGAAGGCATTGCCGAGATGATCCATGACGTTCAGGTCGAGGCGACATTCCCTGACGGCACCAAGCTCGTCACCGTCCATGAACCGATCCGGTGAGGCTGCCATGCTGGAACTGAGACCCAATTGCGAATGCTGCGACAGGAATTTGCCGCCGGAAAGCAGGCAGGCGATGATCTGCACGTTCGAGTGCACCTTCTGCGCCGATTGTGCCGACACTGTATTGGGCGGCGTCTGCCCTAACTGCGGCGGCGATTTCGTCCGGCGTCCCATCCGTCCGGCAGCCTTGCTTGCCAAATATCCTGCTTCGACCAAGCGTGTTCTGAAAGCTGAGGGATGTGCGCCCGTCCGGGCTGCATAAGGAGAGAACCATGATCCCAGGTGAAATCATCGCTGCGAGCGGCGACATCGAACTCAATGCCGGAGCGCCGACCGTGACGCTCGAGGTTTCCAATACCGGCGACCGTCCGGTGCAGGTCGGAAGCCACTATCATTTTGCCGAGACCAATGCCGGGCTTTCCTTCGATCGCGACAAGGCAAGGGGCATGCGGCTCGACATTCCCGCTGGAACCGCCGTGCGCTTCGAGCCGGGGCAGACGCGTTCGGTGACGCTGATCCCGCTGTCTGGGAAGCGCGAAGTCTATGGTTTCCGTCAGCAGGTCATGGGCAAGCTCTAGAGCATTTCCGCTTTTCTTCGAATTGCAGAAACGCTCTATCTTATTGTTTTTACGCAGTTCCGGACGCGAAAATCGCTTCGCACCTTTGCTGGAACTGCTCTCAGTTTTCTCGGGGGGATTTGATGTCGATGAAATTGCTTGCGCCTGCTGCTGCTCTTGCCGCAGTCCTGATCTGCGCTCCTGCTTTTGCGCAGAACAATCCGGATGAGCCGAAGATCGATTGTGCCAAGGCGGAGGCGCAGACGGATTTGAACATTTGTGCCGCACTCGATTTCGATACGGCCGACAAGGCGCTGAATGCGCAATACAAGAAGACACGCGCCGCGATGGTCGCCGTCGACGCGGATCTCGATGCCGACATGAAGGGGGCCGAAAAGGCACTCGTCAAGGCGCAGCGCGCCTGGGTGGACTATCGTGACGGCGAATGCGAGGCCCAAGGGTTCCAGGCGCGGGGCGGCTCCATGGAGCCCATGCTCGTTTCCGCCTGCAAGGCGGGCCTGACCAAGAACCGGACCAAGGAATTGAAGGATCTCGCAGACGGGCCGGAGGACAATCAGTGAGCCTGAGGCGCAGCATAATGATTATCGGCAATGGCGAGATCGCGGCAGGTGCAGCCGATGTCATCGATGCCGCCGATCTGGTGATCCGCTTCAACGATTGCCGTTCCGTGGGCGCGGGCGGCAGCCGGACCGATGTCATCGCGGTTTGCAATACTGGCCGCCCGGCGCGGGCCATGCTCGGCTCGGCCGAGTGGCGCAAGAGCCGTGCCGTCGCCGCCGCGTCGGAAATCTGGAGCGTGCGCGATCCGGTCAAATTCGCCGAGATGCGCGCAGCGCTGGCAATCTCGCATCCGGAGCTCGACGATTTCTGCGATGACTATACCGATCAGTTCACCGCTTTTTGCCAGGCGACCGGCAAGCGGCATGTGGTGATAGACCGATCCGTGCATGAGAGCGTCGATACGGCGCTGGCGGACTACGATCCTGGCTCCTATGTGGTGCCGAGCAGCGGCATGATCGTGATTGCCGATGCGCTGCTCCGCTATCCTGACGACGATATCGCCATTACCGGCTTCAGCCATACGGGCTGGGACGAGCATCCCTTTGCCGCCGAGAAGCGGCTGGTGGATGCCTACGTGTCCCTCGGCCGTCTGAGGCGCCTTGCCGACACGAACCTCATCTCTGCCTCCCAAGGAGACTGATTCATGCCCTACAAGATTTCCCGTGCCGCCTATGCCAACATGTTCGGACCGACCGTTGGCGATAAGGTCCGTCTGGCCGACACCGAATTGTTCATCGAAGTGGAGAAGGATTTCACCGCCTATGGCGAGGAAGTGAAGTTCGGCGGGGGCAAGGTCATTCGCGATGGCATGGGGCAAAGCCAGGTGACGCGGGCTGCCGGAGCGGTCGATACCGTCATCACCAATGCGTTGATCCTCGATCACTGGGGGATCGTCAAAGCGGATATCGGGCTGAAGGACGGCCGCATCGTCGCCATCGGCAAGGCCGGCAATCCGGATATGCAGCCCAATATCAATATCATCGTCGGGCCTGGCACGGAGGCGATCGCAGGCGAAGGCAAGATCGTGACCGCCGGCGGCATGGACAGCCACATCCATTTCATCTGCCCGCAGCAGATCGAAGAAGCCCTGATGTCCGGTATCACCACCATGCTCGGCGGCGGCACTGGGCCGGCGCATGGGACGCTGGCAACGACCTGCACGCCGGGACCTTGGCATCTGGCGCGCATGATCGAATCCTTCGATGCCTTTCCCATGAATATCGGCCTTTCCGGCAAGGGCAATGCGTCCTTGCCGGCCGCTCTGGAAGAGATGGTGCTCGGCGGTGCCTGTGCGCTCAAGCTGCATGAGGATTGGGGCACCACACCGGCGGCGATCGACTGCTGCCTCAGCGTTGCCGACGAATACGACGTTCAGGTGATGATCCACACGGATACGTTGAATGAAAGCGGCTTCGTGGAGGATACGATCGGTGCCATCAAGGGTCGCACGATCCACGCGTTTCACACGGAAGGCGCAGGCGGTGGACACGCGCCCGACATCATCAAGATCTGCGGTCAGTCGAACGTCATTCCGTCTTCGACCAATCCGACGCGGCCCTATACGGTTAATACGATCGCCGAACATCTCGACATGCTGATGGTCTGCCACCATCTATCGCCTTCGATTCCCGAGGATATCGCCTTCGCCGAAAGCCGTATCCGCAAGGAAACGATTGCTGCCGAGGATATTCTCCACGACATCGGCGCCTTCTCGATCATTTCATCCGACAGCCAGGCCATGGGCCGTGTCGGCGAAGTGGCGATCCGTACATGGCAGACCGCCGACAAAATGAAGCGCCAGCGTGGCCGCCTGGCCCAGGAAATCGGCGACAACGACAATTTCCGCGTGAAGCGCTATATTGCCAAATACACGATCAATCCGGCGATTGCGCACGGCGTCAGCCATCAGATCGGCTCGATCGAGGTCGGCAAGCGCGCCGATCTGGTTCTCTGGAATCCGGCATTTTTCGGCGTGAAGCCGGAGATGGTTCTGCTTGGCGGCTCCATCGCGGCAGCGCCCATGGGCGACCCGAATGCGTCGATCCCGACGCCGCAGCCTATGCATTACCGGCCGATGTTCGGCGCCTTCGGAAAGAACCGGACGAATTCCTCCGTGACGTTCGTTTCCCAGGCTGCATTCGATGCCGGACTTGCCGGCAAACTCGGGGTCGCCAAGACGCTGCTGCCCGTCAGGAACACGCGCGGCGGCATCTCCAAGGCGTCGATGATCCACAACAGCCTGACGCCGCACATCGAGGTGGACCCGGAAACCTACGAAGTGCGTGCCGATGGAGAGCTTCTGACCTGCGAACCGGCGACGGTGCTGCCTATGGCACAGCGCTATTTCCTCTTCTGAGCTTATTTCTGCCGTCAGTCACCAGCAGGCTTTAAAGCCTCGGCCGTCCGGGGCTTTTCCCATATCGCGCACTGGGTGCAGCATCGAAACCCTTCGCTTTTCTTCGAAGCGCGAAAAGATTCTGTCCTTTTGCTTCGACGCGATTCCATATGGAAAGCAGATTTTGCAAATAGCGGGTCCCGGCTGTTCACAACTTGGGAAACGCATCGCATTTTAATGATTGCGTTAAAGTGCTGGAAGCTCCTTCACCCCTATCTCACATGATCGAAACGGTAGGCTGAGGAAGGTGAATCGCATGAAACAATGGATTTCGCTGCAGGCCGAGCTCGGTAACTTTCAGCAACGGCGTGCGATTTTTATTTTCGCGCTTAAGATGAGTTTTGCCGCCGTCATCATGTCGCTTGCGATCATCATCACGATGCTGTTCGTGCTGGACTGGTGCAATCTTCTGCCGGTGCCGATTCTGGAGGCGATGTGCTTCGGGGTCCTGATGGCATGGATCATCGGGGGGACGGTTTCCGGTGTGCTGGCGGTACTGACGGGCTTTTCCATCCATAAGCTTGCCGTCTCCCACGCCGAGTTCGAGCGGCTGAGCCGGACCGATATGCTGTCCGGCCTGCTCAATCGTCGTGCTTTCACCGAAGCGCTGAATCGGGCGGGCGAGGGCGCGTCGCTGGCAATCTTCGATCTCGACCGCTTCAAGACGATCAACGATCGCTTTGGGCACGCATCCGGTGACGCTGTAATCGTCGCCGTCTCGCAGATGTTTTCCAACGCCTTCACCGGAGAAGACGTGATCGCCCGGCTTGGCGGCGAGGAATTCGGCGCCATCATTCACGGCGGCGATACGGCCGAACGCATTGCTCGTATCGAGGAAATCAAGGAGCGGATTGCCGAATGTCCGGTCCTCGTCGAAGGCGGTTCAGTGAAGATCACCATCTCCGCCGGAGTTGCCGACCTACGCAGCGACCGCAAGGCGGAAGGCGTCTATGCAGCAGCCGACAAGGCGCTCTATCTCGCCAAGACGCTTGGCCGCAACCGCGTCATGCACGAGTGCGAGCGGCTTTCGCAGGTTTGGCATCGCTGCGCCACGGAGCAGGAACGGGAAGCGACGGCGGATGTCAGGGAACTGCAACGCTATGTACAGCGGATGTAAGGCTCCGGCGCGTCATTGATGCTTGCGCGGAAGGAGACTATTTTGCATGGTCCGACAAAGTATTCATCTGGAACAGCCATGCTACGCGTCACCTCCTATCTGCCGGCCGGCACCCCTTCCTCCAATCCGATCGATCGCGTCGTCCTGCCGCATGATCTGCGCCACCTGCGCCGCAAGCTGCTGCATCTCGAAAATGGCGAGATGGTTATGCTCGATTTGAAGGAGCCGGTGCTGTTTGCCAGCGGCGATCTGCTGGTGCGCGAGGATGGCGAGCTGATCGAGATCGTTGCGGCGGACGAAAAGCTTTTCGAAATCCGCCCGCGTGACCGCCGACATCTGATCGAGCTTGCCTGGCATCTGGGCAATCGGCATCTTTCCGCTCAGATCGAGGAAGAGCGTATCCTGATCCTGCGCGATCATGTGATCCGTTCGATGCTCGAAGGGCTGGGTGCGACGGTGACCGAAGTCAGCGAGCCTTTCCAGTCTGCGCGCGGCGCCTATCATTCTCATGGCGGCCATTCGCATGGCCACGACCACCATCATGATCACGGGCACGATCATCACAACCATTCGCATGATTGAACCGCGATGACCGATACGGCGGTTACGGATAATCGCGATCTGCAGGCGCTCCTGCGGCTGATGGCCTGGCTGTCGCCGGCGTTTCCGGTGGGATCGTTCGCCTATTCTGGCGGTCTCGAGCGTGCTGTCCATGACGATCTTGTGTGCGATAGCATAGGATTGAGAGACTGGATCTCAGCGCTTATCCAGAATGGTGCGGTGTGGAATGACGCAGTCCTGCTGGTGGAGGCGCATCGGGCGGGTTCGGATACAAAGCGGCTTGCGGCCGTTGCAGAACTTGCCGAGGCGCTGGCCGGCTCGAAAGAGCGGCATAACGAGACCATGCTGCTTGGAGATGCCTTTCTTTCGGCTGCTTCCGCCTGGCCACATGAGATCTTTTCCACGCTCCCGGCAAGAATGGCCTATCCGGTTGCGGTCGGCGCCATTGCCGGCGCACATGGCATTTCAGTGGAAAAGGCGGCTGCCGCCTTCCTGCACGCGCTGGCCTCGCAGATGGTATCTGCCGGCATTCGCCTTGGCGTCAGCGGGCAGAAAGATGGCGTTGCCATTCTGGCACGGCTGGAAGATCTCTTTGCAGATGTTGCGCGACGGGCGGCCCGATCCAGCCTCGATGATCTCGGCGCTGCGACGGTGCAGGCGGATATTGCGAGCTTGCGCCATGAGATCCAGCGTACGCGGCTCTTCCGCTCATGATGCATACGAAAATACCGCAACCGAAGCACCACCTACGTCATTCGCCGCTGTGCGGCGGTCAGGTGCTTCGCTATGATAGAGCCATTCCGCTTTTCCTCGAATCGCGAAAGCGCTCTATCCCCTTGTTTTTGCGCAATTCCGGACGGAAAGCCGCTCCGCACTTTTCCTGGAATTGCTCTGTTGCTTTATCGGAGTTGCAAGCATGAAATCGAGACATGGACCCTTGCGCGTCGGCATCGGCGGCCCGGTCGGTTCCGGCAAGACGGCATTGACGGAGAAGCTGTGCAAGGCGATGCGTGACGATTATTCCGTCGCTGTTGTTACCAACGACATCTATACGACCGAGGACGCCGAAGCGCTGGTGCGTATGCAGGCGCTGCCATCCGACCGCATCGTCGGCGTCGAGACCGGCGGATGCCCGCACACCGCGATCCGCGAGGATGCGACGATCAATCTGCAGGCCATTGCCGGTCTGAACGAGCGGCTTCCCGATCTCGACGTCGTCTTCATCGAGTCCGGCGGCGACAATCTGGCAGCGACTTTCTCGCCCGATCTTGCCGATATCACCATCTATGTGATCTCGGTGTGCCAGGGGGAGGAAATTCCGCGCAAGGGCGGTCCCGGCATCACCAAATCCGATCTTCTCGTCATCAACAAAAAGGATCTGGCGCCCTTCGTCGACGTCGATCTCGACGTAATGGACCGCGATGCGACCCGGATGCGCCAGACGCGTCCTTTCGTCTTTTCCGACATGAAGCGGGGCGAGGGCGTCAGCAAGATCGTCGATTTCCTGAAGGAACAGGGCGGCCTCTGAGCCGCCCCGTCACTATCATTTCATCT
Organism: Hyphomicrobiales bacterium; assembly: GCA_900468625.1. Classification (GTDB taxonomy): domain Bacteria; phylum Pseudomonadota; class Alphaproteobacteria; order Rhizobiales; family Rhizobiaceae; genus Rhizobium. The sequence continues at coordinate 44,273 of UBUL01000001.1, read as the reverse complement.
GCTGAAACTGGCCTATTCTGCCGCGAAGGGCGGCAGCTTCAGGACATTCGTGCCCACGGACCTGCCTCTGCCATCCTTGTTCTCGATGATCTCAAGCCGCTCCTCCAGACTGGTGAGCGACTGACGGTTTTCGTTGACGGCGGCCGCCAGGCCTTCCTTGGTGACCACCTCGTCATCCACATCCTTCCTGCCGACAAGCCTGCCGAAGAGATAGCCGAGCAGGCGGGATAGGTCGTCCATGATCAGGAAGAAGGACGGCACGACCACCAGGCTGAGCACGGTCGAAACGATGATGCCGCCGATCACGGCAATGGCCATCGGGGCGCGGAACGAGCCGCCTTCGCCGACGCCGAGGGCGGATGGCAGCATGCCGGCCGACATGGCGATCGAGGTCATGATGATCGGACGGGCACGCTTGCGGCCGGCCTCGATGACCGCTTCCAACCTCGGCATGCCCCGATGCATCATCTCGATGGCGAAATCGACCAGCAGGATTGCGTTCTTCGTCACGATGCCCATCAGCATGAGAATGCCGATCATGACAGGCATGGAAAGCGCATTGCCGGTCAGGATCAAGGCCAATGCCACGCCGCCGATCGCCAAGGGCAGCGACAGCAGAATGGTGAAAGGCTGGATCACATCCTTGAACAGCAGGATCAGCACGGTCAGAACAAGCATGAGGCCGAGCAGCATGGCATTGCCGAAGCTCTGCTGCATTTCCTTCTGCACCTTGGTGTCGCCGCTTTCCGCCAGATGTACCGTTGCCGGGATCTTGGCGTTGTTGACGATATCGAGGAAATGTTCGGACGCCGTATCAAGTGCCACGCCTTGCGGCAGGTCGGCGCCGATCGCGACGACGCGGAAGCGGTTATTGCGCTTGATAGAGGATAGGCCCTCCGAATAGTCGATGTCGGCGACGCTCGACAGTGGCACGGTGGGGCCGGCGGACGCCTGTCCGGTGGTGCCCATGGACGTCTTGATGCGCAAGGCACGGATCGCCGCCAGATCGCGGCGCATGCCGAGGGAGGCCTGAACGCGGATTGGGATCTGGCGATCGTCGAGCGAGATCTTCGCGAGCGAAGCGTCGATATCGCCGATGGTCGCCACGCGGATCGTGTCGGAAATCATCTGCGGCGTGATGCCAAGGCGCGCAGCCTCGTCCTTGCGCGGATAGATCTGCAGTTCCGGCCGCGGCAGGGCGCCGTCGGCGCTGACGTTGGCGAGCGCCGGATCTGTACGCAGCTTGGCTTCCAGGATGCCGACGGCCTGGTTCAGATCCTTTTCGCTGCGCGAGAGGAAGTTATAGGTCAGGTCGCGATCGCCACGATCGTTCAGCTTGGTAATGCGGACGTCGGGAATCGAGCGCAGCTTGGCAAAGACTTCCTTTTCGATCTCCCATTGCGGACGTACGCGGCCATGGGCGGTAACCTTTGGCAGGTGGGGACCAATGATGGGCAGCGAATCGAGGACGTCGTTCACCAGCTTTTTGGCCAGCGACTGGTCGAGTTTGCCGAGCGTCAGCGTCACCGTAGCGCGGCGCAATTCCAGGTCGCCCTTCGGCGAGGCGCCGCCGAGCACGAAGACACTGTCAACGCCGTCGATGTTCCTGACGCGGCGATAGATCTCGTTTGTCGCCTGTTCGGTATCGTCGAGCCGGGCGTTCGGCGGCAGTTCCGCCGACAGCACGATGCGCGAGGAGTCTTCCGGCGGGATGAAGCTGCCGGGGACAAACATGATGAGGGCGAAGACCGAAGCGACAGAGAAGGCGAAGGCGGCAAGCAGCGTCGGATAACGCGTATACCAGCGCTTCGTCGTCTGCCGTACCAGCCAAGTATAACCGCGCATGAAGCGGCCGTCATTGTCGTGATGATCGTGGACACCGTCTTCGGCGCGCATCAGATAGGCGGCCATCATCGGCGTGATCAGACGTGCCACCAGCAGCGAGAAGAACACCGAGAAGGCGACGGTGAGGCCGAACTGGATGAAGTACTGGCCCGGGATACCAGGCATGAAGGAGACGGGCACGAAGACGGCAATGATGGTGAAGGTCGTCGCGATAACCGCCAGGCCGATTTCGTCCGCGGCATCGATGGCGGCGCGATAGGGCGTCTTGCCCATCTTGATGTGGCGCGCGATGTTCTCGATCTCGACGATGGCATCGTCCACCAGGATCCCGGTCGCCAGCGTCAATGCCAGGAAGCTGACGAGGTTCAGCGAGAAGCCGATCTGGTTCATGATCCAGAATGTCGGGATCGCGGAGAGAGGCAGTGCGACCGCAGATATCAGCGTCGCGCGCCAGTTCCGCAGGAACAGGAAAACGACGATGACGGCCAGTATGGCGCCCTCGATCAGCGTGTGCATTGCGGATTCGTAGTTGCCATAGGTGTAGTAGACGGCGTCGTCGATCATCTCGATCGAGACGTTCGGATTCTCCGCGCGCACCTTGTCGAGCGTGTCGGCCACCGTCTTGGCCACGGTCACCTCGCTCGCGCCCTTGGAGCGGAATACCCCGAAGGTGACGACCGGCGTGCTGTTGAACCGCGAGAACGACTTCGGCTCCTGATAGGTGTCCTTGATCGCGCCGAGATCCGAGAGCTTGACGAAGCGGCCGTTGGTGAGCGCGATCGTCGTGTCGGCGAGCTGCGCGACATCGCGGGCGTCGCCGAGCACGCGGATCGCCTGCTCGCTGCCGGCAACCTGGCCGCGGCCGGAGCCGAGATCGATATTGGTGCTGCGAAGCTGCTGGCTCACCGAAAGCGCCGTGATGCCGTAGGCGTTTAGCTTGTTGGGATCGAGTTCGATGCGCACTTCGCGGTCGGCGCCGCCGTAGCGGTCGACACGGCCGATGCCCGCCTTGCCCTGCAGCGCGCGCTTGACGGTGTCGTCCACGAACCAGGACAGCTCTTCGAGCGTCATGTTCGGCGAAGAAACGGCAAAGCTCTGGATCGCCTGACCCGCAACGTCGACCTTGGAGACGATCGGCTCGTCGATCGTTGAGGGAAGGTTGCCACGGATGCGGTCGATCGCGTCTTTGGTATCCTGAACGGCCTGCTGGGTAGGCACTTCCAGGCGGAAGATCACGACGGTCTGCGATTGGCCGTCCGTCACGGTCGACTGGATCTCGTCGATGCCGTTGATGCTGGCGACGGCGTCTTCGATCTCCTTGGTCACCTGCATCTCGAGCTCGGCCGGCGAAGCGCCGCTCTGCTTCACGGTGACGTTGACGACAGGCACATCGATGTTCGGAAAGCGGGTGATGGGCAGATTGAAGAAGGCGTGCGCACCCACCACCATCAGCAGGAAGAAGCCGAGGAGCGGGGCGACCGGATTTCTGATGGACCAGGCGGAGAAGTTCATCTTGCCGTTCTCGCTCAGTTGGAGGCTTGCGACGTGTCGCGCACGGGTGTGATGTGATCGCCGTCGCGGACATAGGCACCGGCCTTGGCGACGACGACGTCTCCGGCCTTCAGACCCTTGATGATCTCGACATAGCCTCCGTCCTGAATGCCGGTCTCGACATTGACGAACTTGACCACGCCGTTTTCGACCTTGCGGGCCGAAGAGCCGTTTTCCTCGCTGTTGACTGCCGTCAGCGGCAGAGCGACACCATCTTCCTGGCGAATGATGATCGCGGCGCTGCCATACATGCCCGCGCGCGCCTTCTCGCCGTCGTCGATCGTGATATGCACCGCGCCGAGACGTGTGACGGAATCGACGATCGGCGCGACGAGGCGGACGGTTCCGGCAAGCTTTTCGCGGCTGCCGGAAAGCGCGATCAAGGCTTTCTGCCCGGTCGAGATCCTGGTGATGTCACTCTCGGACACATCGACAACCAGTTCGAGCTGGCTGTCACGGATGATGGTGAAAAGCGGATCGCCATTGCCGTTGGCGATGGCGCCGATGCGGGCATCGCGCGATGCGACGGTGCCTGAGACCGGGGTCTTGATGCCGGTACGGGCGAGCTTCAGGTCGGTGTCGGCGATCTGGCTGTCGGTGACCTTGAGGTCGGCCTCGGCAACGGCGATCGCCTGTTCTGCGGACACCACACGCGCCTTGTTGGCGGCGGCCGAAGCATTTGCCTGTTCCACAGAGGAGGTCGACATCGTGCCCTTGGCGCCCATGGCGACGGCGCGCACGCGCTGCAACTCGGCCTCTTCCGCATTGGCGCGGGCTTCGGTGAGCTGTGCGTGCAATTGTGCAAGGCTTGCCTCGCCCTTGGCCCGCGTTGCCTGCATCTGGCTTTTCTGCAGGATCAGCGCATCGTCGTTCAGCGTGGCAAGCGTGCTGTTCGCCGTGACCTTGTCGCCGACATCGGCATTAAGAGAGCGGATCGAGAGGCCATCCACCTGCGGCTGGATGTAGACCTCCTCGACGGCCTTCACCGTGCCGGTCGCGACGACCTTGTCGGTCAGATGGCGCATTGCGGCTGTGGTGATGACGATTGCGGGCAGGTTCTGCTTCGGCGTGGTCACGGCGGGCTGCTCTGCCCGGGCGGCCGATGCGGCCAGCAGGGAAAGCAGAATGGCGGTCGTGCTCAGAAGTCTAAACGGCGTGAGGGCCATGCGTCCGGTTCCAGTTTGGCATTTGGTCAAAGGATTTCGCGGTTTTCCGTCGCGAACACGGGAGATCACTGCATGCGAGCCGGCTTCCCGGCGGGATTACCGCACAATTCCTCAAATCGGAATCGACTTAAGGGTAAACTTATGCATCAACTTTAAAGTGTTACGGCGACTTTTGCGCGTCGCATGCGATGCGCGGCGTTGTAATATCCGTCTGTCATGCCTTGCAGCCCCTCATCCTAAAATCGCCCCTGTAAATGGGAGCGGTTTTCAATTCTCGCAAGATCACGAGAAAATGATTTCGCGGGTATTCCTATCGTTTGCAACCATGCGAAGCAATCACGGCATTGTGATGTCAGCATTCGAATAATTGATGGCCGAGGCTTTTCAGCCAATTGCTGCAAGAAAGCCAGCCTTTTGTTGCTGCTGTTACAAAATGAAAAAAAGCGCGGGACCGGAAGCCCCGCGCGTTTCGATGGTGCGCCATGATCTAAAACTATTTCAGAGCAGCGTCCGTGATTTCATGCGTATAGGCGCCAGCCGGCTTCTTGTTGATGATCTTCTGATCGAGCAAGGCTTCGACCGTACGGTCATAGGTCTTCATGTCGAGCTTGCCGTTGCCGATGAGCTTGGCGACTTCGCCTGCCATGCGTTTCTGGTGGCTTTCATTTTGACCGCCATTGTCCATGACGATTTCGGCGGCTTCGTCCGGATGCTCGACGGCATATTTCCAGCCCTTCATCGAAGCGCGGACGAACTTCACCATGTCGGCCTTGAACTTCGCATCCTTCAGCTTGTCTTCCTTGACGTAGAGGCCGTCTTCCAGAAGGTCGTTGCCGAGCTTGGTGTAGTTGAAGACGGTCAGGTCTTCGGCCTTGAAGCCCGCATCGATCGCCTGCCAGTACTCGTTATAAGTCATGACGGAGATGCAGTCGGCCTGCTTCTGGACGAGCGGCTGCACGTCGAAGCTCTGCTTCAGAACATTGACGCCATCCTTGCCGCCGTCGGTCTTCAGGCCAAGCTTGTGCATCCAGGCGAAGAAGGGATATTCGTTGCCATAGAACCAGACGCCGAGGGTATGACCCTTGAAATCCTTCTCCGTCTTGACCGGGCCATCCTTCGGACAGATCAGTTCCAGGCCGGATTTTTCGAAGGGCTGGGCGATGTTGATGAGCGGAACGCCTTTTTCGCGGGCAACCAGCGCACCGCCCATCCAGTCGACGATGACATCGGCGCCGCCGCCGGCGATCACCTGCTCCGGAGCGATATCGGGGCCGCCCGCCTTGATATCGACATCGAGACCTTCGTCCTTGTAGAAGCCCTTGTCCTTGGCAACGAAGTAGCCGCCGAACTGCGCCTGAGCCACCCATTTCAGCTGCAAGGTCACCTTGTCCGCCGCCATTGCGGCCTGGGTGGCGGCAAGCGTCATGGCACTTGCCATCAATGCAAACATTATTTTTTTCATGTCTTCACCCTTTTCCCTCTGGAGTTATGCCTTGATCCCTTGGAAGGGATCCTGGATTACGTCTGCCCACCGCGGATAGACGGATGCCAGAACGTCACCATTCGTTCGATGATGGCGACGATACCGTAAAAGACCGAGCCGGCGATCGCGGCAACCGCGATCTCGGCCCAGACCATATCGAGATTCAACCGGCCGTTTTCGGTTGAAATGCGGAAGCCCATGCCCGACATGGGCGTGCCGAAGAATTCCGCCACGATGGCACCAATCATCGCCAGGGTCGAGTTGATCTTCAGCGCATTGAAAATAAAAGGAGCGGCAGCCGGCAGGCGCAGCTTGAACAGCGTCTGCCAATAGCTCGATGCGTAGGTGCGCATCAGGTCGCGTTCCATGTTGCCGGCTGCGGTAAGGCCCGTCACCGTGTTCACCAGCATCGGGAAGAAGGTCATGATGACGACGACGGCGGCCTTCGACTGCCAGTCGAAGCCGAACCACATGACCATGATCGGTGCGACGCCGATGATCGGCAAAGCCGAGACGAAGTTGCCAATCGGCAGCAGACCGCGACGCAGGAAGGCGAAACGGTCTGCGAGAATGGCAACGACGAAACCGCTGGCGCAGCCGATGATATAGCCGATCAGGACGGAGGTGAGGATCGTCTGGCGCACATCGATCCAGAGCGTCGGAAGCGAGCTGGCGATCCGAGCGCCAATAGTGCTTGGCGGCGGCAGCAGCACCAGGGAAACACCGGCGCCGCGGGTGACGGCTTCCCAGATGATCAGTATCCATATGCCGAAGATCGCCGGGATCAGCAGCCGCAGCGTATAGCTGCCGGCGGCCGACTGCGAGCGCATCGACGACAGGACGGAAACGCAGCGCCAGGCCAGCAGCCAGGCAGCGGCAATCAGAATGAAGAAGGACGCTTGCGCCTTGCCTTCATTGCCGGAAATTCCCGCGAGCAGCAGCCATGCCGCCGCATGCGCGCCGAAGAAGAGGATCGCCGCGTTCAGGTCTTCGGAAAGGTGCATGAAGGATAGGGCGGCGGCCGCGGCAATGAGAATGAAGATGACGAAGGTCGTTCCGCTGCTGAAAGGTGCGGCGGCATCTGCCGCAGCCAGCGGCAAGGCGGAGATCGCCGCAAGACAGAGAAGAATGGCGAATATGCCCTGCCAGGAGAAATGAAAGGATCTCATGCCGTTCTGCCTCCCATCGAGCGCTCGACGATGCGGGCAGCGATGCTGACGATGCCGACGAGAATTGCCGCAAGGATGGAGCCTGCGACCAGCGCCGCCCATATATCGATCGTCTGGCTGTAATAGGAGCCTGCCAAGAGCTTTGCGCCGATGCCGGCGACGGCGCCAGTCGGTAGCTCGCCGACGATCGTACCGACGAGGCTTGCGGCAATCGCGACTTTCATCGACGTGAAGAGGAAGGGTATCGAGGCCGGCACGCGCAGTTTCCAGAAGGTCTGCCAGCTGCTGGCATTATAGGTGCGCATCAGGTCGAGATGCATGATTTCCGGCGAACGCAGGCCCTTCGTCATGCCGACGGTGACCGGGAAGAACGACAGATAGGTGGAAATCAGTGCCTTGGGGATCAGACCATCGATGCCAAGGGCACTGAAGACGACGATGATCGTCGGGGCGATGGCAAGGATCGGGATCGTCTGCGATGCGATGATCCAGGGCATGAGGCTGCGGTCGAGCGCGACGAGATGAACGATGCCGACCGCGAAGAGCACGCCGAGGATTGTGCCGAAGGCAAAGCCGACCGCCGTCGGCGCCAGCGTCACCCACGCATTGTAGACAAGGCTGCGGTTGCTTGTCGGAACCCGCAGGAAGGTGTTTTCGAAGACATTCTGCGCAACCTGATGCGGTGCGGGCAGGGTGGGTTTCGGCTGCGACAGCGTCTTGCCGATGAATTCCATCGCTGTCGGGCTGGCATTGCCGCGCCGGTCCATATCGCGCTGGAACGGCGCATTGAGGATGACGGCGAAGACATACCAGAGCAGGATGATCGCCAGCACGATCGTCGCGACCGGCAGGAACCTGTGCTTGAAGAACTGTTCCTTTTCCATGGTCACGCCCTTCCTTGCGCGGGAAGCAGCATGAGGATCATGGCGACGATGCCAAGGCCCACGCCGGCAAGCTGCTGCAGGCTCAGCCGTTCTCCAAAGACGATGAAGGCGATGACGTTGACGACGACGAGCTGGGCGATGGAGGAGGCGGAGATCGCCAGGCCAAGCCCGCCCTCGCGCATCAGCCGCACCATCATGAGATTGCCGACGCAATAGAGCGCCAGCGACAGGATCAGCACCAGCATGTTGTTGTTGGCGATATAGGCGCGCGAGGCTGTGGCACCGCCGATGAAGATCGCCATCGCGCCGACAAGCCAAAGGAGGAATTGCGGGTTCATGGCTCGGTCCTATTCCTCGTAGCTATGTCCGGCCCGCAAGCCTTCCCGGACACGGTGGGCAATTTCCAGGAACTCCGGCGTTTCGCGAATGCCGAGCGGCCGCTCTGCCGGAAGCGTCGATTCGATGACATCGGTGACGCGGCCTGGCCGCGGCGACATGACCACGATCTTGGTCGACAGATAGACGGCCTCCGGTATGGAGTGGGTGACGAAGCAGATAGTCTTGTTCGTCTGCTTCCACAGCTTCAGAAGCTGCTCGTTCAAGTGGTCGCGGACGATTTCGTCAAGCGCGCCGAAGGGCTCGTCCATCAGCAGCAGATCGGCATCGAAGGCCAGAGCACGGGCGATCGAGGCGCGCTGCTGCATGCCGCCGGAAAGCTGCCAGGGAAACTTGTGTTCGAAGCCGTTGAGATTGACCAGCTCCAGAGTCCGGGCGATGCGCTTGGCCTGCTCTTGCCTGTCATAGCCCATGATCTCAAGCGGCAGCGCGATGTTCTTCTCGATGGTGCGCCAGGGATAAAGGGCTGCGGCCTGGAAGACATAGCCATAGGCGCGAGCCTTGCGGGCGTCTTCCGGCGACATGCCGTTGACGCTGATGTCGCCCGATGTCTTGCGCTCGAGATCGGCGATGACGCGCAGGAAAGTGGTCTTGCCGCAGCCAGAAGGGCCGATGAAGGAGACGAAATCACCCTTGCGCACATCGAGATCGACATTGCTCAGCGCATGCACCGGCCCGTCGTTCGTATTGTAGGTGAGACAGAGATTCCGCGCGGAGACGACGGAGGAAGCGGATGACGTCATTAACACCTACCAGTCCTGTTTTCGCCGCATGGTTGGGGCGGATTGCGTGTTATTCTGTTTGGCATTGCCGCAGTCCGAAGAGGCGAGGACGCCTTGTGGCTGCTGGACAGAGGGGAGCAATGCCATGAGTGTCTCATCGAAGCCCACCTGCCGTGTCGTGCGGCCCGGCAGCACCTATGCCGGAAAACAGGGCCTCAATTATTTCGAAGGGATTGCCGCCGAGACAGTGGGTTCGACGGGGATCTGCATGCATCTTTTGACCATTCCGCCGGGCGCCCGCGCCAAGGCGCATCTTCACGCCTCGCATGAGACGGCGATCTACGCGATCTCCGGCGAGACGCATTGCTGGTTCGGCGAGCGTCTGGAGGAGCACGTCATCGTGCGCGAGGGCGAGATGTTCTATATCCCGGCTGGCGTTCCGCATCTTCCCGCCAACCTCAGCGATCGGCCGGCGACAGCGGTCATCGCCCGCACCGATCCGAACGAGCAGGAAAGCGTGGTCCTGCTGCCGGATCTGGAGCGGTATGTGCCGCGCTAGCGCCGTTTCGCTTTTCTTCGAATCGCGAAAATGCTCTATCTCTTTATTTTCTCGCAATTCCGGACGGAAAACCGCTACGCATTTTTCCTGGAATTGCTCTAGGCGGCCGATGAGCCGAAGCGCCGTGCCCAAGCGTCATACCCCGCTTGCGGGGATGCCGCTGCGCTGCACCTTGCGCGGCGCGGTGACTTCTTTCCAGGTGGAAAGCGCGCGGTTGGCAGCGGTGAACGGGTCGCGCCTGACGAACTCGCCATGGCCTTCTTTCGTTTTGATCGTGCCTTCCTCGATGGCGACGACGCCGCGCGTCAGCGTATAGCGCGGCAGGCCGGTGACTTCCTTGCCTTCGAAGACGTTGTAGTCGATCGCCGACTGCTGAGTCTTGGCGGCGATGGTCTTCGAGCGCTTCGGGTCCCAAACGACGATATCGGCATCGGCGCCGACGAGGATCGCGCCTTTCTTCGGATAGACGTTGAGGATCTTGGCGATGTTGGTCGAGGTGACGGCGACGAATTCGTTCATCGTCAGGCGGCCGGTATTGACGCCGTAGGTCCAGAGCATCGGCATGCGATCCTCAAGACCGCCGGTGCCGTTCGGGATCTTGGTGAAGTCGTTGAGGCCGAAGCGCTTCTGCTCGGTCGTGAAGGCGCAATGGTCGGTCGCGACCACCTGCAGCGAGCCGGAGGCGAGGCCGGCCCAGAGGCTGTCCTGATGCTGCTTGTTGCGGAAGGGCGGCGACATGACGCGGCGGGCGGCGTGATCCCAATCCGGATTGGCATATTCGCTTTCGTCGAGCGTCAGGTGCTGGATCAGCGGCTCGCCATAGACGCGCATGCCCTTCTGGCGGGCGCGGCGGATGGCTTCATGCGCCTGTTCACAGGAGGTATGGACGATATAGACGGGCGAGCCTGCCATGTCGGCGATCATGATGGCGCGGTTCGTTGCCTCGCCCTCGACTTCGGCCGGGCGGGAGTAAGCGTGCGCTTCCGGTCCGTTATTGCCTTCGGCCAGCAGCTTTGCCTGCATCTGCGCGACCACATCGCCGTTTTCGGCATGGACGAGCGGCAAAGCGCCGAGTTCGGCACAGCGCTGGAAGGAGGAGAACATTTCGTCGTCGTCCACCATCAGCGCGCCTTTATAGGCCATGAAGTGCTTGAAGGTATTGATGCCCTTGTCACGGACGACGGCTTCCATCTCGTTGAAGACCTGTTCGCCCCACCAGGTGATCGCCATGTGGAAGGAATAGTCGCAATTCGCCCGGGTGGACTTGTTGTCCCACATGGTGAGCGCTTCGAGCAGCGACTGGCCGGGCGAGGGGAGCGCGAAATCCACCACCATGGTCGTGCCGCCGGCAAGGGCTGCGCGCGTGCCGCTTTCAAAATCGTCGGAGGAATAGGTGCCCATGAATGGCATTTCGAGATGCGTATGCGGATCGATGCCGCCGGGCATGACGTAACAACCGGAAGCGTCAAGCACTTCGTTGCCCGAGAGGTTCTGCCCGATCTCGACGATCCTGCCGCCTTCGACCTTGACGTCGGCCTTATAGGTCAGGTCGGCCGTGACGATGGTTCCACCCTTGATGACTGTGCTCATGGCGTCTGTTCCCTGTTTTGAGATTCTGGCATCCTCGGCGCTCCCTCATCCGGCCCTTTGGGCCACCTTCTCCCCGAAGAGAGAAGGTGAGGCGTGGCGCCATTGGTGCAGCGCAATTTCCGACTGCGCCGGCGGCTTGCTAAGAAAGATGGCGCTGCGGCGGGAATCCCCTTCTCCCCTCGGGGAGAAGGTGCCTGCCCTTCGATCAACTCAGGGGCGGATGAGGGGGATGGCTGGGCGTAGGCCATGATCACGCCACGATCTCCGCCGTCTCTACGACTGCGTGGAACAGCACATCCGCGCCGGCGGTCGCCCATTCCTTGGAGATTTCCTCGGCCTCGTTGTGCGAGAGGCCGCCGACGCAGGGGCACATGACCATCGTGGCGGGCGCGACCTTGGCGGCCCAGCAGGCATCGTGGCCTGCCCCGGAGATGATGTTCATGTGGCTGTAGCCGAGCCTCTCGGCGGCATTGCGCACGGATGCGACGAGCTTCGGATCGAAGGTCACCGGTTCGAAATGGCCGATGGCTTCCACCGAGCAACCGACGCCGAGGGAATCGCAAATCTCTTTCGCTTCCGCTTCGATCCTGGCACGCATGCGATCGAGCTTTGCCTTGTCGGGTGTGCGGATATCGACCGTAAATACCACCTTGCCCGGCAGGACGTTGCGCGAGTTCGGCGAGAAGAAGACCTGGCCGACGCCGCCGACGGCGCCCGGCTGGCTCTCCATCGCCACGCTCTGCACCATCTCGACGATCCGCGACATGGCAAGGCCGGCATTGACGCGCATGGCCATCGGCGTCGAACCTGTATGGGCTTCCTTGCCGGTCAGCGTGAATTCCAGCCACCACAGACCCTGACAGTGCGTGACGACGCCGATCGTCTTGTCCTCTGCCTCGAGGATCGGACCCTGCTCGATATGGTATTCGAAATAGGCGTGCATCTTGCGCGCGCCGACCTCTTCGTCACCGAGCCAGCCAATGCGCTTCAGCTCGTCGCCGTAGGTCTTGCCCTCCGGATCTTTGCGGCCATAGGCATAGTCAAGCGTGTGTACGCCGGCAAAGACGCCCGAGGCCAGCATGGCGGGAGCGAAGCGCGCGCCTTCCTCATTCGCCCAATTGGTGACCACGATCGGATGCTTGGTCTTGATGCCGAGGTCGTCCATCGTGCGGACGACTTCGAGCGCGGCGAGCACGCCGAGCACGCCGTCATACTTGCCGCCGGTCGGCTGAGTGTCGAGATGCGAGCCGACATAGACGGGCAGCGCGTTCGGGTCGGTGCCGGCACGGGTCGCGAACATCGTGCCCATCTTGTCGACGCCGACGGTCATGCCGGCTTTGTCGCACCAGCTCTTGAAAAGGCTGCGTCCCTCGGCGTCGGCATCGGTCAGCGTCTGGCGATTGTTGCCGCCGGCAATGCCGGGGCCGATTTTCGCCATGTCCATCAGCGTATCCCAAAGGCGATCGCCATTGATACGCATGTTTTCTCCTGGCGCTGCCACCATGATGCAATCCTCACCTGTTTGTCCTGGGGCATGCAAGGCGCATGCCCAAATTGTTCCCGTTGGTCTTATTTCAAATTCCCGAGCGCGCGTCTTGTTTTTCTCGCCCGGAAAATCGCCAGTTGCGTTTAAGAAACATCTGACAGATAATTTGACCGATTGGTAAACATTACAACTTCCGTGGCGCGGCTCAAGACGAAAAGAACGAAAATTTCCGATAAAATTTCAGGCGATTGCCCAAATCCGATGCATCGGCAGAGTGAATGAGGGCATGGCCGAAAGGCTTGGATTTCAAGGAGAAACAGAGCAGACATGGCCATCCCGAGAGCCGCCAGGACACAGCGCCGCACACGAATCCAGGAAGAGAAAGAGGAAATCATACTGGAAGCCGCGCTGGATGTGTTTTCCGTCAGCGGCTTCCGTGGCTCGACCATCGATCAGATCGCAGACGTCGCCGGCATGTCGAAGCCCAATCTGCTCTATTATTTCCGCACCAAGGAGGCGATGCACCGGGCCTTGATCGACCGGGTGCTTTTTACATGGCTGGAGCCGCTGCGCGCCTTCGATGCCAATGGCAATCCTGAAAGCGAGATCCGCTCCTATATCCGCCGCAAGCTCGAGATGGCGCGGGATTTCCCCCGTGAAAGCCGGCTTTTCGCCAATGAGATGCTGCAAGGTGCGCCGCATGTCGAGGACGAGCTGCGCGGGCCGCTGAAGGCGCTCGTCGACGAGAAGGTGGAGGTCATCCGCGCCTGGGCGCAGGCCGGCAAGATCGCCAAATGCGATCCCTATCACCTGATCTTTTCGATCTGGTCGACCACGCAGCATTATGCCGACTTCGACGTGCAGGTGCGTGCCGTGCTCGGTGAGGAGCATTCGGGCGAGGGTCGTTTCGAGGATGCCGCCCGTTATCTCGAACAGCTTTTCGTCGATGGCCTTCGGATTCGGCGCCTGTAGCTCAGTGTCCTCCTCACATCGTCACCACAGTCACCATCTTCCGCACCCATGCATGGAACATGGATGCGGAAGTTTTCGATAGCGGTTTGCTTTACTCCGCCGCCTGACGCGCCATCGGGTTGTTCGGATGGGTCGTCCAGTTGGCGTAGTTCGGGTCGACGATCTTGCCGGTACGCTTGTCGAGCGAACCTGCCGGCAGTTCTTCCATGGTGATGCAGTTTTCGACAGGGCAAACGTTGACGCAGAGATTGCAGCCGACGCACTCCTCTTCCATCACCTCGAAGCGTCTGACGCCATCGACCATGTTGGTGATCGCCTGGTGCGAGGTGTCCTCGCAGGCAATGTGACAACGGCCGCACTTGATGCAAGCATCCTGGTCGATCTTGGCCTTGGCGATGTAGTTGAGGTTGAGATACTGCCAGTCGGAGACATTCGGCACGGCGCGGGCGATAACATCGTCCAGAGTGCGGTGCCCCTTCTCATCCATCCAGTCGGAAAGGCCCGTGATCATCTCCTCCACGATCTTGAAGCCATAGGTCATCGCCGCCGTGCAGACCTGCACGTTGCCGGCGCCGAGCGCCAGGAACTCGGCGGCATCGCGCCACGTCGTGATGCCGCCGATGCCCGAGATCGGCAGGCCATAGGTTTCCGCATCGCGGGCGATCTCGGCCACCATGTTGAGCGCGATCGGCTTGACCGCCGGGCCGCAATAGCCGCCATGGCTGCCTTTGCCGCCGACCGTCGGATTCGGAGCGAAGTTGTCGAGATCGACCGATACGATCGAGTTGATCGTATTGATGAGCGATACCGCGTCGGTGCCGCCGGCCTTGGCGGCGCGGGCTGGCTTGCGGATATCGGTGATGTTGGGCGTCAGCTTGGTGATGACGGGCATGCGCGTATATTGCTTGCACCAGCGCACGACCATTTCGATATATTCCGGTACCTGCCCCACCGCGGAACCCATGCCGCGCTCGGACATGCCGTGGGGACAGCCGAAGTTGAGCTCGATGCCGTCCGCTTCCGTTTCCTCGACCAGCGGCAGGATCGCCTTCCAGGCCTGTTCCTCACAAGGCACCATGATCGAGGCGATCAGCGCGCGATCCGGCCAGTTCTTCTTCACCTGCTTCATCTCACGCAGGTTGGTGTAGAGGTCGCGGTCGGTAATCAGCTCGATATTGTTGAGGCCGAGGAGACGGCGGTCGGCGCCCCAGATCGCGCCGTAGCGCGGGCCGTTGACGTTGACGACCGGCGGGCCTTCTTCGCCGAGCGTCTTCCAGACCACGCCGCCCCAGCCCGCCTTGAAGGCGCGCTCGACGTTGTAGGCCTTGTCGGTCGGCGGCGCGGAGGCCAGCCAGAACGGGTTCGGGGACTTGATGCCAACGAAATTATTGCGGAGATCAGCCATGTCGGTGCTCCCTTCAGGCGACTGCAGCGGCCGGCGTGGCCGAGCTAAGCGCACGGTTGATGGATTCGGCCGCGTCACGACCTTGTGCTACGGCCGAGACCGTCAGGTCATCGCCGCCAAGCACGCAGTCACCGCCGGCCCATACGCCTTCGATCGAGGTCCGGCCTTCGCCATCAATGGCGATGCGGCCGGATTCCATGCGCAATGCGCCGAGGCCTGAAGCCTCGAACGTCTGGCCGATCGCCTTGAAGATCTGATCGGCGGCGATGACGCCGACATCGCCGGTGCCTACGAGCTTGCCGTCACGCAACTCCGTATATTCGACCTCGATACCGGCGACTTTGCCGTCCTTGTCGAGGATGCGCTTCGGTGCGAGCCAATGGCGGATGATGACGCCCTTGGAGGCGGCCAGATCCTGCTCGAATTCCGAGGCATTCATGTGCTCCTTGCCGCGGCGGTAGCAGATCGTCACCTCTTCCGCGCCGAGCAGTTTCGCCTGTACGGCGGCGTCGATTGCGGTCATGCCGCCGCCGAGAACGACGACGCGGCGGCCGATGGCGATGTCGGCCTTGCTGCCGGCCTGACGAAGCTCGGCGATATAGGCGACGGCGTCGGCGACGCCATCGAGATCCTCGCCTTCGGCACGCAGCGCATTGACGCCGGCAAGGCCGAGGCCGAGGAAGACGGCGTCATATTGCTGCGAGAGGTCGGAGAGGCTGAAATCGCGGCCGAGCGTCTGGCCGTTCTTCACCTCGATGCCGCCGATGGCGAGCACATAGTCGACTTCCTTCTGGGCGAAGTCGTCGACCGTCTTGTAGGTGGCGATGCCATATTCGTTCAGGCCGCCGGCCTTTTCGCGGGCGTCGAAGATGGTGACGTCGTGGCCGTTGACGGCGAGACGGTGGGCGCAGGCAAGGCCTGCCGGGCCGGCGCCGATGACGGCGATCTTCTTGCCGGTGGATTCGGCACGCGTATAGAACTGCTTGTTTTCGGCCATCGCCGCATCGGTCGCATAGCGCTGCAGCCGGCCGATCTCGACCGGGCGCTCTTCGGCGGTATTGCGCACGCAAGCCTGCTCGCAGAGCTGTTCGGTGGGACAGACGCGGGCGCACATGCCGCCGAGGATGTTCTGGTCGAAGATCGTCTTGGCCGAGCCGAGCGCATTGCCCGTCGAGATCTGGCGAATGAACATCGGAATGTCGATGGAGGTGGGACAGGCCGTCATGCACGGCGCGTCGTAACAGAAATAACAGCGGTCGGATGCGACCAGCGCCTCATGCTTGTTGAGGCGCGGGTGAAGATCGGAAAAGTTTGCATCATATTCGGCGGGCGTCAGCCTGCCCTTATGAATCCCAGTTTCCAGTCGTCCCATTGAAGTTCCCTCTTATAGTAAACGGCTAGTACGGGAACGGTAACTCAGCTTAAAAAATTTATCAAACGGTAAAATTTTGACCATGAAATCCGCCAGGAGACGCATTTCCGCCGCAGCGAAAACATATGTCGAACCGGCTCCCATATCTGGACAAGCCTATGTTTCAGCTCAATTTTTCTGCAGTGGAAGAAGAAGCGGATTGCCGAAGTCTGGCTCCGTTAGGGAGAGGGGCGTGCATCAAGCGGGGGCCGGCATCATTTTTACGGCCGCGAGGAAATATGAAAAATAGATGAATTTTTTAACAGGTGCATGGAACCAAGGCTTTGCAGCGTCGTTATGTCACTGTCCTGATGATGATCGCATCTCCTGATGCACGCCCAATATATCTCAGGACTTCTACTCACGGTCCCCTCCCGATGAGTGTAAGCAGTCAGTGCGCCGCCCTCGCACTGACTGTTTTCTTTTGTCTTCGCCGCGCTTCAGCGGCGTCTCAGAATTTCGTATTCGGTTTCGGGAATGGTCAGGCGGTAGCCGATACTGCCGTCGTCGATGGCGAAGTCGGCGCGGCCGTTCATGGAGGTCGGAACGACACGCTCAAGCACTGTACGGCTGAAACTGTTGTCCTCGAATTCATGGCTGGTGGGCGCATAAAAACGCTCCGACCAGGCGACCTCTATGGCCTTCTTGCCGTCGAGTTCGGCCTCCTTGCAATTCAGCGTGATACTGGTGGCGCCCGTCGAGATGGCGCCATGCGATGCGGAATTGACGATCAGCTCGTGCAGGGCGAGCCCCAGATGAACCGCGGCATTGGGTGTGAGGTGGGCATTGATGCCGTAGATCGGCATCGGCACGCCGGCATCCGGCCAATAGGGGGCAAACTGCTTTTCCGCGAGTTCGAAGAGATATGCGCCGCGCCAGCTGGAATCCGTGATGAGATCCTGCGAATTCGACAGGGATTGCAGGCGGCCGCGGAACTTGATGAGGAAATTGTCGACGGAAAGCGTGTGGCGCGCGGTCTGCGTTGCGATGCCCTGGATGATAGCCAGCAGGTTCTTCGAGCGATGCGACAGTTCCCGCAACAGCGACTTCAGCACTTTCTCGCGGTGGCGGCTTTCGGTGATCTCGGAGATGACGGAGAGCACGCCCTGCGGCTTGCGGCCGCCAATACGCTCCATCTTCAGCTCATAGATGCGTATGCCGTCGCCACTGGCGATTTCGACCTCGGCGGTTGCAGGCTTGCCGCTTTCAAGTACGCCCCGCTTTAGCCGAGAAAGATGCTCTCCATCCTTCTCGCCGAAGAGATGCGAGTCGTTACCGCCTATGACGACGGACGGCTGCAGATGATCCGGCAGGTTGTCGGCATAGCGGATCGAAAGATTGACATCCTGAAACAGGATCGACACGCTGGCGCTCGCAAGCGCCCGCTCCATCAGAGCGGCTTTGCCTTCCAAGCTCAAAGGCGCACCGGGTAATGGTTCAGAGGTATTCACCGGCCTGCCTTTCACTCGAATTCCGAGAACCCCGCCGATAGGACGTTCTCACTCGCAACAACTTGAACCGACCTATAAAATCGCTCCATATAACAGTCGGTAAACCGGCCGCCCTCGACAGCAACGTCCGGTCATAATCTTTGTTCCGACACAGGGATTTTACTTCGATCAGGCGGCCACCTTTGTGGTTTCGTTAAAGAAGAGGGCCTGGCTGATGAGGGCCTTAACCATGTCCGGATTGAACGGCTTGGTCACGAGGAAGGTCGGTTCAGGCCGCTCGCCGGTCAGCAGCCGCTCGGGGAAGGCGGTGATGAAGATTACCGGTATGCTTGCGGTCTTGAGGATGTCGTTGACGGCGTCGATACCCGAGCTGCCGTCCGCGAGCTGAATGTCGGCAAGCACCATGCTCGGTTTGGTCGCATTGTAGAGCGCGACCGCTTCGGCATGCGTGCGGGCGATGCCGGTAACGCGATGACCGAGGCTTTCCACCATCTGTTCGATGTCCATCGCAATCAGCGGCTCATCCTCGATGATCATGATGTCCGTCGCCACCTGCCGCGAGATTTCCTGAGACGCGGTATCGAGCAGGTGCATGGCGTCGCTTTCTGAAATGTCGAGGATATCGGCGATCTCGCCGATGCGGAAACTTTCGACCGATGCCAGCAGGAAGGCCTGGCGGGCAAGCGGGGGGACCTTCGAAAGGTTCACCGAGGCGCGCTGTTCCCAAGCAAAAGGAGATGCCGGTTCAGCAATCTGAAGTGTCACGGAACCGAACAGCTTCGTGAACAGTTTATAGAGTGCGACGCGGTCGCTGTCCGTGTCCGGAAAGATGGAGATGTCGGCGATGATGGCTTCCAAAACCGCAGCAACATAGGCGTCTCCCGACGTCTGTGTTCCGGTCAAAGCACGAGAATAGCGACGCAAATAGGGAAGATGCGGCGCAATGCGTGTTGAAAGTGTCATCAATGGCTCCCGCCCTTTATCAAATTCTAATTAAATACAGCGCAGACGCCGTAATGACTAACAAACGTCAGTTGAGTAAAAAAGTTCCTGTTTGCCGGAACTTTTTTTAGGCAGTCGCATTACAATGCTTACAATCGGCAGTCCTCATCCTTTACGATTCGTTAGGCAACACGTTTGGATGAGTTCAATCAGGCCTCCTAACGGGGAGGCGAAGGGTGCGCTTATCCATGAACGCGAGACAATTGAGAAGCGAGCGGGCTATAATGACTATCCAGAATCACGAGGACGCGGACAAGAAGACATCAGACCTGCGCGCGGTGGATATCCTCGACCCCAACAATCAAATCGGCAACCGGCTGCGTTCGTTTTATGCCGCCGCGCAGGATGAAGCCATTCCCGATCGCTTTCTCGATCTGCTCGAGAAGCTTGATCAGGCCGAGCGCCTGGCTTCCGCAAAGGTCTCCGAATAGGAGGTGGGCGCGATGGAAACGCAATCGAGCTTCAAGCGCGAACTCCTCGCGGCCCTCCCGAGCCTGCGCGCGTTCGCCATTTCCCTGACGGGTCGTCACGATCGCGCCGACGATCTTGTCCAGGACACCATCATGAAGGCATGGGCCAAGCAGGACCATTTCGAGATGGGCACCAATATGAAAGCCTGGCTCTTCACCATCCTGCGAAACGAACTCTACAGCCAGATGCGCAAGAGCGGCCGGGAGGTGCAGGATACCGACGGCGTATTCACCGAATCCATGGCGACGCATCCTTCGCAATACGGTGCCGTCGATCTGCAGGATTTCCGCAAGGCACTGGATCAGCTGCCGCCGGATCAGCGCGAAGCCATCATCCTAGTGGGTGCGTCCGGATTTTCCTATGAGGAAGCGGCCGAGATTTGCGGCTGTGCGGTCGGCACCATCAAGAGCCGCGTCAATCGTGCGCGCCAGAGGCTGCAGGAATTGCTTGATATTTCCGGCGAGGCGGATTTCGGGCCCGATGCTACCTCCGCGCCGCTGACCTCCAAAGCATTTGCTTTCTGATAAGCAGGCCCGCCCGGCAGACCGGGCGGGCGGTGTATGCCTTGATAATTTCGCGTGGCTTCGTGCGTTGGCTGGAAAGCCGCGGGCACTATGGATGTATTTCCGTGTTGCCAACCGTTTCCCGCTTTAGGGATGGCCGGATCAATCGTCTTCGTCGCTCGTTCCGAACAGGCTGCCGAATATGAGGGCAGCAGCAATGGCAGCCGTCATCAACGGCTGTTTGCGCGCGAGGCCAAGGACCGCCGCTGCCATCGATTCCATCGCCAGCCGACGCTCACGGGCTCGCCGCTGCTCCTGCTGGTTGATGATTGCCATGATGACGAGGACGATTAGGCCAAGCAGCAAGGCACCCGCTGCGATCAACAATGCCGATACCGCCGCGCCATAGATCGTGGCAAGCCAGATGGCTGCCGCGACAAGCGCGAAGACATAGGCCGTCAATAGAAGAAGGGCCGCGATGACAATGAAAATACCGTTGCGTTTGGTTCGCGCAACGGTTCGGTTGAATGTGCCCACCAGAAGCAGGCGTAGGACCGGAGCGATCATGCCGCCACCCTAGCGGCGAGACAGAAGCAGAGCGACGGCGAGGCCGAATGCGGCCGCCGCGCCGATGGTGGCGACCGGGTGCTGGCGCACGGTCCTGCGGACCTCGCGCGATCCTCTTGCGTAGCCGCGCTGCAAATCGCGCAGCAGCTCCTCTCCACGAACAGTTAAATCGTCAAATCCGGATTCCGCGCTCGCACGCAGTTTCTCGCCCTGCTTGGCGCTGTTTTCGCTTACGAGCTTGGCGAAGGCTGCAACTTCTTCGCGCAGCGAGTCGATCTGGTCCTCGATGCTTGCTTCGACCTGTTGCAGGCTGCCGCCATCGCGCTTGCGGCGCGCCGAATGCAGAATGGATGTAGCCATGTTCAGCTCCCTTTCGCTTTGCTTGCGCGCCTCAAGGCGCCTGTTATCCGCCTTTGTCGGAGAATATCCGAAACACTACGCAATCTTGCATTTGAAACATTGATTTCGATCACTTGTTCCCAACGCGCGGATGCAGCAAAAAGTTCCGGAGCGTGCAGGGCGGTGGATGGTCAGTCGCCCAGCGCGCTATGAGCGAGGACGAAAGAGGCGCCATCGGCGGGGACGCGGTTGACCCTGAGATTGCAGCCGAACACGCCCTGAAGATGCCGGTCCGTCAGCACGTCCTTGACCGAACCCTCGGCCTGCAGCCGGCCGTCCTTGAGCAGGACCATCCGATCGGCGAAAAGCGCGGTCAGGTTGAGATCGTGCATGACGGCGATGACGCCGCCGCCGCGCCGGGCGAATTGCCGGGCAAGCGTCATGATGGCGAGCTGATGGCTGATATCGAGGCTGGAGACCGGTTCGTCGAGAAGCAGCCAGCACGGCCTGCCGTCCGTGATGGGCTCGGAAATCTGGCACAGCACGCGGGCGAGCTGCACACGTTGCTGTTCGCCGCCGGAAAGCTCCTGATAGAGGCGGCCCTCGAAGCCGCTGAGATCGACGGCGGCAAGCGATTCGGTCGCGATGCGGTCGGCCTGCTCCGGATGGCGGCTGCGGCCGCTCGCGAGACCCATGCGAACGATTTCGCGCACGGTGAAGGGGAAGGAGATCGAGCTTGCCTGCGGCAGCACGCCGCGCATCTCGGCGAGCTGCCAGGGTTCCAGACCGCCGATCTCGGCACCGTTCATGTGCACGGAACCGCGATAGGCGAGTTCGCCGGAGACGGCTTTCATCGTCGTGGTCTTGCCGGAGCCGTTCGGTCCGCAGATCGCCGTCAGCGTTCCGGCCTCGGCCGTGAAGGAGACGTCGCGCACGACCGGCTTGCCGGCAAGCCGTACGTTCAGATTGGAGACCTCGATCATCGCGGGCTCACAGGCTGAGGCGCGAGCGCTGCCTGAGCAGCATCCAAAGGAAGAACGGACCGCCGACACCGGCCGTCAGAATGCCGATCGGCAATTCTGCCGGGGAAACGACGGTGCGGGCAATCACGTCGGCGATGACGAGCAAGGAGCCGCCCAGCAGCGCCGAGGCGGGCAGCAGAAAGCGATGATCCGGCCCGATCGCGATGCGCAGAACATGCGGCACGACGATACCGACGAAGCCGATGCCGCCGCTGACGGCGACGGAGGCGCCGACCGCCGCGGCTACGCTGACGATGGCGATATTCTTCAATCGCTGCACGGCTATCCCCATGTGGAACGCGGCCGCTTCGCCGAGCGTCAGCGCGTTCAGCCCGCGTGCCATGAAGGGCAGGGGCAGGAGCGAAAGGAGGATGATCGGAGCTGCGGCCGTAACCTTGCTCCAGGTCGAGCCCGCCAGCGATCCCATGCTCCAGAAGGTGAGGTCGCGCAATTGCCGGTCGTCGGCCATGTAGATGAGGATTCCGGTCGCTGCGAGCGCCAGCGAACCGAGTGCGATGCCGGCGAGCAGCATGGTTGCGATGGATGTCTGCCCGTATCGGGTTGCAATCTTGTAAAGCAGTATCGTCGTTACCAGGCCGCCGACGAAGGCGGCGATGGGCAGAGCGAAGATGCCGAACAGATGTGCGACGGGAACAAGCGTACCGCCACCGAGGACGATCATGGCGACAGCGCCGAGGCTGGAGCCGGCCGATACGCCGATCAAGCCGGGATCGGCGAGCGGATTGCGGAAGAGGCCCTGCATGACAGCACCCGAGACCGCCAGCCCGCCGCCGATCAGGAAGCCGAGGACTGCGCGGGGCAGGCGGATATCGAAAATAACGATGCGGTCGCGAATGCTGAGCGTGCTTTCCGCGCTACCGCTCAGCATGGCCTCAATCACGTCGATGACCGAAGCATTCGCCGCGCCTGTCGTGATCGAAAACAGAAAGGCCGCTGCTGAAAACAGAGCGAGGCCGGCGATGACGAGGGCCGCAAGGGCGGTGCGATCCCCTTGGCGCCGGCGAGCCGTGGTTCGCGACATCTGCTTCAGCCCCGCCACAGCATCGTTGAATGCCACGTCAGCCTCCGTAGATCGCAATGTTCAGCTCGCGGATGGCGCTTGCGGTACGCGGTCCGAAGCCGAGCAGGTGCATGCCATCCATCCGCACGATAGCCCTGCGGCTGGCCGCCGGCGTCAGGGAAATGGCCGGCTGCGTGAGAAGGTCTTCGTTCGACATCGACAGTGGCCCTTCGCGGTCCATGATCAGAATGACGTCAGGCTTGGCTTCGATGATCGCCTCGTCGGTCACCGATTTGTAACCGGAGAAGCCGCTGACGGCATTGATGGCGCCGGCGAGCTTGATGATGCCGTCGGCGGCCGTGTCGCTGCCGGAAGCCATGATCTTGCCGTTCTGATTGCTGAGCACGAAGAGCACGCGCTTGCGCTCGGCCTCCGGGCGCCTTGCAGATTCATTGATGGCCGCGTCGAGATCGGCGGCGACCTTGCCTTCCAGAGTCTTGGCCTTGTCCGGCACGCCGAGCAGCGCGCCGACGACTTCGATCTTCTTCAGGATGCCGTCGCGATCGTAGGTTTGCGGCACGGTCTCGAAAGGCAGGCTGGCATTGCGCAGCACCGCCAGCGCTTCCGGTGGGCCGGAGCCTTCGACGGCAATGATGGCGGTCGGATTGACGGCCAGAATGCCTTCCGGCGACAAGGCACGCATATAGCCGACATCCGGAAGCTTGGTCGCTTCCTTGGGGTGGAGGCTGGTGGAATCTCGGGCGATCAGCCGCTTTTCCTCGCCGAGCGCATAGACGATTTCGGTGATATCGCCGCCGATGGTGACGAGGCGTGACGTATCGATCTTCGGTGCCGCCTCGGCGGCGTGTGTGTGGCGCACGAAGCTGCCAAGGCCCGCGATCGGATTGGCCGGCACGAGCGGCAGGCTCATCACCATCATGGTCAGGGCGATTTCCCATGGCCGGATGTGCTTGAGGTTCTTAAACATCGTCATGCACCATTTCTCACGCGGCGACGCTGGCGCCTGATCTCGTCAGGCTTTCCATGATGGTGCGCCAATCGGGGCGCTCGTCGAAGCCTTCCTTCCGCTTGCCGAAGAACTGGATGATCATCTCGCCCTTGGCATTATAGGCCTCGAGCGAGGTGACATGGCCGTCCTTAGTCGGCTTGCGCACGGCCCAGGTCTCGGCAATGTGATCCAGCCGCAGATGCAGGTGGAAGGTCGGATCCATGACATTGATCCAGGGACCCATGGTCTGCACGTTATGGATCGGGCCGGAATGGATCTGGACGGTGCCTTCATTGGCGACGAAGCACATGATCGGCAGACCCTCGCGTACCGAGGCGTGCATCATCTCGGCAACAGCGCCGGCGTCCAGCCTCCATGCGTAGTCATCGCCGACGGTGCGGATCGCTTCCTGGCGGCCGATCTTCAGCTTTTTCAGCATGCCGAAGAATTCATGCGTGTCGGTCATGCGGCTCCAGTTGTCGCGCAGCTCGTCACGGCCGACACCGCCGTCGGTCGCGCCATTGTCGTAACCCGAGCGATCTTCGACGAATTCCTGTGACTGCTCTTCGACCCGCAGTTCGGCGACCATGGCATGATAGGCCGCGACATTCGAGGCCGGGCGCAGATGCACCTTGTGGACCGCATCGCCGGCCTTGTCGAAGAACTGGAGGCTCAGCCTCTTCTGCTCGCCATCCGTCTTGGTGACGGCAAAGCCATGCGCCCAGCGCTTCGGGAAGATGCGCAGATCGATATTCTCGCCAAGTACGATGGCAGCCTGCGCGCCGAACTTCATGTTTTCATAGACGCCGATCTTCTCATGCACGGCGCTTTCGTTGCGCGACAGGGCCATGATCTCGCCGAGCGAAGCAATGTGCGCCAGGAAGCGATCCACATTCGCGTCGATCCGGATGGCCGAGATGCCGACTTCCGCCGCCACAAGAGCGGCTTCGGAAATGTTGAGGCGGGCTGCGATATCGCGCTCGCGCATCTTCGGGTTTTCGGCGCGGAAGGCGCGGATTTCAGCGGGGGTTGGGCGGGTCGTCTCAGTCATCTGTCTGCCTATTTGTTGAGTATCAGCTTGCCTTGGCGGGTAATCTTCAAGCGGTAGATAACGCCCTCATGCTTGATCATGATTTCGGTCTGGCCCCGGAAAATATCCGTGCTCTCGACAATTCGTATCTGTGGTGCAGCCATGCATTGCACCGGCGGCGTAGGGGTCTTCTCAGCAATCATCCTGTTTAGTTTTGCCTAAAATTCATCGGGGGCCGAACCGTTGCGCGGCCAAATTTATCTTGACTCTCTTACTCATGGTTTCATAAACACACAATAGGATACCTATAGAGTCAAGTTTAAAAATTTCGACGATACACGCCAAGGCCGCGCTGGGCGAGCGGCGTCAAGCACATACAGGAGACATGCTGATGCTGACGAAAACGATCTTGGCGCTCGCCGCCTCGGGGCTGTTTGCAGCGGCATCTTCTGTTTCTGCTTTCGCTCAGGATGCGAATTCCGCGGCACCCGCATCGGCTGCGCACAAGCTCACCGTCGAGCTCAACGCATTGGCTTCCTCGCAGAAGGGATGCAGGATGACCTTTGTTGCCGAAAACGATATGGCGACACCGATCAACAAGATCTCGTTCGAGCTTGCCTTCTTCAACGACAAGAATGCCGTCGACCGCGTCATCGTGCTCGATTTTCGCGACCTGCCGCTCGGCAAGAAGCGGGTGCGGCAATTCGATATTCCGGGCGTCAAATGCGAAACGGTCTCGCGCATCATCGTCAACGACACGCCGGTCTGTGACGGTCCGGCCGCAGGTGAGTGCAAGGCCGCTCTAAACACGCGCTCGCAGACATCTGTTCCTTTCGAAGGCTGAAGCCATGGCGACACGCTCGGCGAAAGTTTCCATGGAGCGCCGCGCCAATGGCGGCTTGAATGACAACTATCCGAGCGTGCTGCCCGGTCACGAACTGACCGGCCTTGAGGGCGTGCCGCGACCGCCGGCGGGCGAGGCTGTGGTGCATTACAGCCGCTTTACGCAAATCAGCTCCTATCCGGACCATCCAAGCGATGCCGCCCCAAATGAGGCGGCGGAGCATCTGCCGATGGACGCGCTGCCTGAGAGGGCGCGGGAAACGGCTTCTGCGCGCAAGACGTCGCTGCTTTTCTCCGGCGTGGGATCCTGCCTGTTCCATGCCGTTATCGTTATTGCGCTGTTGTTTACCTTCGTCGCCACGCCGGAAGAAGCGCAGGAGGAGGCGGGCGATACCGTCAGTGTCCTCATGATTGGCAATTTCGATGCCGATCAGATGGCCATGGGCGAGGAAAACCGGCAGATGGAGCCAGAGCAGGTAACCGCCGAGACCGTGCAGCCGCAGACGGTGCAGCCGACCGAGGTGACCCCTGACCAGGCGCCGCCGCAGCCCGGTGTTGTCCGGCCGCAGGAGGTGGAAACGCAGCAGGTGCAAACCGCTGAAACCCTCCAGCCTGTCGAGCAAACCCAGCCGCCGGAAGTAGCGCCGGAACAGCCGCAGATTCTGGCGACGCAAGCACCAGCCGAGACGACGGTGGTCCAGCCGGCCGAACCGGTGCAGCCTATAGATACCCGGATCGCGGAAGTTCAGCCGACGAATCCGCCGCCGGAAGTCGTAACGCCCGTCGAAAAGCCGAAGCCGGTCGAGCGGCCGAAGGAAGTCAAGAAGCCCGTCGCCAAAGTCGCGAAGGTAAAGTCGGGATCGCGCGGTGAGAGCCAGGAGAATTCGAAGAAGGGCTCTGTCGATGGGACCGAAACGGCGCAATCCGATAATAGTTCACAGACAAACGCTCACCGGACCGGCGCCGGCAGTGCAGCCGTCGCCAATTATCCGGGCAAGGTGCAGTCGCGTATCCGGCGCGCTGTGCGTCTCTCATCCAAATACCAACCCGGTATTACTGTTCGTGTCCGCCTCACAATCGGCTCGAGCGGTGATCTGACCGCTCTTTCTATCGCGCGGAGTTCGGGTTTTCCGGAGTTGGACGAAGCAGTCACCAGCGGTATCCGTCGGGCGGCACCGTTCCCGCCGTTGCCCTCGGAATGGGGCAGGCCGAGCTGGTCGTTCACCCAAGAAGTGCAGGTGACGGGACGATAGGATTGAGCACTCGATCCACGCGCGGGATTGGATTCCGGTTGCCCGCTGCGACTGAAAACGCAAGGGCATTGGCGTTGTGCTTAAAAATATGATTAAAACTCTCAACTTTATACTTTACTGCAAAAATCAAGTTCAATAAGGTCGCCTCGCGCTCGATGGACTCGAGCGCGCGAGAGCAACCAGCAAACGGGTGATGCATGGCGCGTAAGGGGAAGAAAGATTCTGGGCGCGAGGGTCGCGAAGCGCAGGCGGCGGTGCAGATTTCCGGGAAATCCGGTCTCGACGGGTGCAGCTTCCTTTATGTGGGTGGTCGCGATTGCCAGGTGGCGCATCTGCGCCAGATCGCCAGCAGCTTCGGCGCCGAGCTGATCCATCACGATGGCGGCCTGCGCGAAGCGGTATCTCGCATCGACACCGTCCTGCCATCGGTCGACTGCGTCTTCTGCCCGATCGATTGCATCAGCCACGACGCCTGCCTGCGGGTGAAGACCGGCTGCAAAAAGTTCGGCAAGGCCTTCATTCCCTTGCGCAACGGCAGCAAGTCCAGCCTGGAGCGGGCGCTGCAGACGATGAATGAACGGGATGCTTCAAGATGATCGATAATGGCCCTGACGGGCTTATGCTGATCGGCCTGCACAAGCTGGCCGCACAGAATGGCGACGGGCTTGTGTCCGAACTCTGCGAATTGCTGATGCGCCGCGCCGAAGAGCGGCAGCGCGCCGCCAACATCGCATCCTTCCCCGCCTGGAAGGCGCGGCTGCCGGGAAAGGCATCGGATCGACCTCTCAATGACGCGGGCCGCGATGGCGCAAATGTCATTGCCTTTGCGTCTGACGTGGATAAGACTGTCGCCGGTCGCGAGAAAGTCTGATCGTCGAACGAGGTTGCCATGTACATCGCCATGAACCGCTTCAAGGTCGTCATCGGTTTGGAGGGCGAATTCGAAGAGGTGTGGAGAGGGCGCGATTCCCGGCTCTCCGAAGTGCCCGGTTTTCTGGAGTTTCGTCTTCTGCGCGGCAAGGCCGATGTCGATGGCGGCTATACGCTGTTTTCATCGCACACCGCTTGGCACAGCGAAGCGGATTTCATCAACTGGACGAAATCCGAGCATTTTCGCATGGCGCATCGCAATGCGGGCGAAAACAAGCGGCTCTATTGGGGGCCGCCGCAATTCGAAGGCTTCAGCGTGGTTCCCGGTATTTGAGCCTGAATAACCAGCATCATACGTAATCGTGCCGGGTTCACGCCTTTGTGGAACTCATCCTGAAGAAGGCGCCGAGCGCTATCGCGGCCCAGCCGGCGATCATGCCCATCCCACCCGCCGGAGCAGCCATCGGAAAGAGCGAGTTTCCGCCAAAATGCCTCATGATCAGGTCACCGGCGAAGATCAGCGTTCCCAATCCCAGCAGGACTGCAGCGATCGGCGCAGTGCGGATGCGGTCATAGCCGGCATAAAGGGCCAGAAGGGCGGGCGCATGGGCGAGGCTCATGGTGGAGGCCGCACCAAGGAAATGCGTGTCGCCGCCATGGGTGGCAGCCGCGGCCAGCGCGACACCGCCGCCGCCGAGGATGCCGGCGATAAACAGGGTGACCGGACGGATTATGGTGCCTGTGGTCATGTCTTCCTCATTCCCGGTTCTGCATGTGGAATGCCAGACGCTCGACCGGCTCCCAGATGATGGCACGCAGCTTTTCGTTCTCGATGGTTTCATCCATGGCGCGGCGGAAGCACAGCAGCCATTCGTCGCGCTCCTTCGGGCCGATCGCGGCGACGAAATGGCGGCTGCGCAGGCGGGGATGGCCGCGCTTCTCGATATAGAGCTGCGGCCCGCCGAGATAGCCGGTCAGATACTCGTAGAATTTCTCCTGCGAGCCTTCGAGGCTCGGTGGATGCACGGCGCGGCAGTTGGCAGCCTCCGGCAGTGTGTCCATCAATTCGTAAAAGCGCGACGTCAGAGCCCGCACAGTCGGGTCGCCGCCGATCGCCTGGTAAAGTGTGATGGTTTCTTCGCTCAAGCCCCCGGCCCCTGTTTTGCGATGTCCTACATGGCGACTCACGGGCAAGGCCGCAATCGTCGAAGCGGCCGGTGCGGCGTTTCGGCGCTGTTTTATGTTTCGGCCTTCAAGTGAAATGCGTCGCTTTCCCCGGGGATGAGCTCGAGCGGCCACACCGTCTGGCGTGTCTTCCCGGGGTATTCCTCGCTGTAGGCGGGCATACTGGAAAGCAGGATTTCAGCCAACTCGACGCCAAGATCGTGTACGGACGTGCGAAAGCAGGTCAGCGCCGGCTGCAGGAATTTGGCGCGCGGCGCCTCACGGAAGCTGACGACCGCAATGTCGCGCCCCGGAATGATGCCGGCTTCCATGACGCGCCGATAGAAGCCGATCGCCATCAATTCGTATATCAGGATCACGGCCGTCGGCCTGTTTTCGAGGTTTAGCAGTTCGTCGGCAACCTGATAGCCGCCCTGTTCGCTCGATTTGGCCCGAATGACCAATGCCGGATCATAGGCGATGCCATGCCGCTCCAGCGCCTGACGATAGCCCTCGACGAAGATGAAGCCGAGATTGATGTCGCTTGAAGGCGCACTGACGGCGATGCGGCGATGTCCATGCGCCACGAGCCGGTCGACGGCGCAATTGACGACGCCGTCGAAATCGAGGTCGGTCCATGGATGCTGTGTGCCCGAAAGACTGCGCCCTAGCGCGGCAAACGGGATTTTCGCCTTGGCGAGCAGATCGAAGCGCTTGTCGACGCGCTGCGTTTCCGAAATGATCATCGCATCGACAATCCGCCTTGCCACCATGCGCTTCAGATATTCGTAAGGGTCCTCGTCATGCGGGCAGGGCAGCATGATCAGATCGAGCTTATGACGCGAGAACACGCTCTGCAGTCCGCCCGTTACGGTCAGAAAGAAGTTGTCGCTGTTTTCAACCGTTTCCCGGCTGGACTGGATCATCAGCCCGATGACGTTCGTCGTGCCTTGCCTAAGACTGCGCCCGGACTGGTTTGCCACATAGCCGAGCTGTTCGGCGGCGGCGAGAACGCGCTTGCGGGTTTCCTCGTTGACATCAGGCTTGCCGTTCAACGCGCGTGATACTGTGCCGATCGAGATATCGAGATGCTCGGCAAGCTGACGAATTCCCTTCATCGGCCGCGGTTTTCCTCCATGCTCCATTTTCCGTAGTCCTCCTCTATTGACACAGGAAAATCTTTTCGCATAGTATCGTAAACGTTTACGGAGCGCGTGTCATGAGGGGTTACGCACCGCCCGCTGGAGGACATCGTGAAATTTAATGCCATTTTGTGCGGGTGCGGAGCTATGTCCAAGGGCTGGCTCAGGGCCATCGCCGCGACACCATCGCTTGCCGAATCCATTCAGGTTGTCGGTCTGGTCGATCTCAATCGGGCGACCGCTGAAAACCTTGCGAAAGAGTTTTCCCTCGAAGGTGCCGTCATTGGCTCCGACCTCGCAGACGTCATCGCTGCGACCAAGGCAGACCTCGTTTTTGACGTCGTCATTCCGGCGGCGCGCTTCGGCGTGGTTTCGACGGCGCTGAAGGCCGGCTGTCATGTCTTGAGCGAAAAGCCGATGGCGACGTCGCTGGCCGAGGGTGCGGCCCTGATCGACCTTGCCGCCAAGGCCGGCAAGGTCCATGCCATTATCCAGAACCGCCGCTTCATTTCCGGGATCCGTCGCCTGCGGCGCTTCGTCGAGGAGGGGGCGATCGGCGAGCTGACGGGCGTGCACTGCGATTTCTTCCTCGGTCCGCATTTCGGCGGTTTTCGCGAGGAGATGGACAATGTGCTGCTGCTCGACATGGCGATTCACACGTTCGATGCTGCTCGTTTTGTGTCCGGTAAGGTGCCGCTTTCGGTCTACTGCGTCGAGAAGAACCCCGTGGGCTCCTGGTACAAGCACGGCGCTTCGGCGCATGCGCTCTTCGATTTCTCCGACGATGTGGTCTTCAGCTATCGCGGCTCCTGGTGCGCGGAGGGCCGGCGCACGAGCTGGGAGAGCCAATGGCGGCTCACCGGCAGCAAGGGCATGCTGACTTGGGACGGTGAAGAGAATTTCGAGGCTGCCGTTGCCGGCAACGAGCCCGGCCTGCTGCACGGCTTCACGCCGATCGAGGTCCCTGGACCGAGACATGAGGAAGAAACGCATGGCCATGCCAGCGTCATCGCCTCCTTCATCGAGGCGGTTAAGACGGGCAAGGCTCCCGAGACCGCAAGCGACGACAATATTCGCAGCCTCGCCATGGTTTTAGGCGCCATCGAGAGCGCCAAGACCGGGCGGCGCGTCGATATTTCAGCACAAGGACAATGACATCATGACAAATCCGGCAAAAGCCATCCGTATCGGCACGATGATTAGGGCAACCAACGAGGATGCCGCCAACAACATCGCCAAGATCGCCGATCTGGGCTTCGAAAGTTTCGAACCCTTCTTCTGGCAGAGCACCAACGGCCAGAATCTCGCGGAACTCGGCAAGCGCTGCCGCGACGCTATCGGCGATCGCGACATCACCATCTCGACCATCGGCATGTTCGGAAATCCGCTCGAAGAGCGCGAGATGGACCTGCAGACGCTGCAAGGCTGGAAGGACTGCATCGACAACGCCCATCATTTCGGCGCGACCTGCGTTGCCGGCTTCACCGGCCGCATCCGCAACAAGCCGCTCACCGACAGCCTGCCGCGCTACAGGCAGGTTTGGAGCGAGCTTGCCAAGCGCGCTGCCGACAAGGGCATCAAGATCGCCTTCGAAAATTGCGCTATGGACGGCAACTGGGCGACCGGCGATTGGAACATCGCGCATAATCCCGACGCCTGGGAGCTGATGTTCAACGAGACGCCTGACGACAATCTCGGCCTGGAATGGGAGCCTTGCCATCAGATGGTCTATCTGATCGAGCCGCTGCCGCAGATCCGCAAATGGGCGAAAAAGATTTTCCACGTCCACGGCAAGGATGCGACGATCCGCTGGGATGTCATCAAGGAGCATGGCATCTTCGGTAAGGAGAAATTCGTGTTCATGCGCACGCCGGGGTTCGGCGACAGCAACTGGACCGACATTATCTCCGAATTGCGCCTCGCCGGCTGGTCCGGTTCCATCGACATCGAAGGCTGGCATGACCCGGTCTATCGCGATGCTCTCGAAATGACTGGCCAGGTTCATGGCCTGAACTATCTGAAGGCAAGCCGGGGTGGTGAATTCGTCGAGTAACGCATGCGTTTGCAAAACTGCATCGATTTAAGAGGCAAGTTGTGCGTTAATGAAATGCCCGGAGCGGCTGACGCTTCAGGTAGGACGGGTATCCAAACGGAGGAACTGCCGAGCGTCCGCTCCTTGTCCCATGTGGCAGGCGGGCGCTTGGTGCAGATGAAGGAAAAACGCCGATGGCAGCGCGGGCCATGTCATCGGACAGATACCGTCACGGTTCGCATGGTGGAGGAGAATATATGAATATTTTTTCGAAGCTGGCGATCTCCGCCGGCATGTCGCTTCTGTTGGCTGCCGGTGTGGCGCAAGCCCAGAGCAAAACATTTAATGTCTGGTGGTTCGAACTGCCGGATACTTCGCAGGCCAAGGCATGGACCAAGGCACTCGAAGAGCTGAAGGCCAAGCATCCCGACGTCACGATCAATTTCGAACAGAAGACCTTCGAGCAATTGCAGAAGGCAGGCAGCCTCATCCTCAATTCCGATCAGGCGCCTGATGTTCTGGAATATAACAAGGGCAATGCCACCGCGGGCTTGGTCGCTTCGCAGGGGCTGCTGACGCCGCTCGACGATCAGTTCAAGTCGCGGGGCTGGAACAAGATCCTCAACGAAACCAATAGCCAGCTCAGCAAATACGATGCGAACGGTATCTACGGTTCCGGTCCGATCATCGGCATTCCCGTCTATGGCGAATTCGTCTCGGTTTTCTATAATATCGACATGTTCCAGGCCAACGGCGTGAAAGTGCCGACGACGCTGAACGAGTTCGAGGCTGCGCTCGATACATTCAAGAAGAAGGGCATTACGCCGCTTGCCTACGGGACGGTAGATTCCAACGCACAGCACCTGGTCTATACGCTGGCGCTGACGCAGGCTGACGACACCTGGGTCAAGAACTATCAGGGTCTCAAGGCGCCGCTCGACACCAAGCCTTTCCTGTTCGCCGCGCAGAAGATCGCCGACTGGGTGAGCAAGGGTTACATTTCGAAGGATTCGACCGGCCTGAAGGGTACCGGCGGCGCCGATAACCTCTTCTCGTCCGGCAAGGCGCCGATGTTCGTCAGCGGCACCTGGAACAACGGCAATTTCGCTAGTTCGATCAAGAACTTCAAATGGAGCCAGTTCATCTTCCCGACCACGAAGTATAGCGTGGGTTCGACCGGCAATCTGTTTATGGTGCCGAAGAGCGCCAAGAACAAGGATCTCTCCTATGAGTTCATCGATCTTGTCCTGAGCAAGGAGAACCAGAACATGCAGGCCAACCTCGGCGGCGTTGCCATTGCCGCCGATCCGGCCTCGGTCACCGACGAAGTCGGCAAGCGCAATGTCGAGCTCTTCAACCAGATCTCGAGCAAGGGCGGCCTCGGCTTCTACCCGGATTGGCCGGTTCCGGGCTATTACGAACTGCTGATCCAGGCCACCACCGGCCTTGTAAACGGTTCGACCACGCCTGACCAGTTCGTAGCGCGCCTGAAGAAGGCTTACGACGACGTGCAGGCGGCGCAGTAAACACCATCGGCGACAATCACAACGGCGAGACGGCTTTCATGCCGCCTCGCTGTATCGGACTGGAGGATTTCGATGGATAAGTCGAAGAGCGCCGGCAGGGCTGGGTACTATCTTTATATGATCCCGGGTGCGCTGGGGTTTGTTCTCGTCGTGCTCGTTCCCTTGATCGCCAATTTCGCGATCAGCTTCACGACATGGAAGGGCGGCGTCATCCCACCCCGCTATGTCGGTCTGGAAAACTATCAAAGGCTGCTTCAGGATGCCGTCTTCTGGGGATCCATCCAGCATACGGTGCTTTTCATCATCTCGATGACGATCGTGCCCATTCTTTTGGGATTGCTGCTGGCGGCGGTGCTGTTCGATTATATCAGCGCTCAGTTCAGCGAGACGTGGTCGAGCTTCTTCCGTGCGGGCTTCTATCTGCCGCAGATTCTGCCCTTGACCGCTGCCGGCGTTCTCTGGGGATGGATCCTCAATCCGATCGGTATCATCAATGCGGTGCTGAAGACGATCGGTCTCGATTTCATGGCGAAGAATTGGCTAGGGGATGCCACTTATGCGCTCTGGGCGGTTTCGGCCGTGATCGTCTGGGTGCAGGTGGGCTATTGTCTGGTCGTCTTCATGTCCGGATTGGCGCGCGTCGACCCTTCGCTCTATGAAGCCGCCGAGCTCGACAATGCGAGCTGGTTCGGACGTTTTCGCTCCATCACGATCCCGATGCTCATGCCGGAAATTTTCGTGGTTGCCCTGACGACGCTGATCGCGGCTCTCAAGGTCTTCGCGCCGATCTACGTTCTGACCTCGGGCGGGCCTGACAATGCGACGACGGTGCCGTCCTATTTGTCCTACTACCATTTCTTCACGACGAATCGCGTCGGCTATGCCGCGGCCATCGCGACGCTGCAGACGGTGATGACCATCATACTCGGCATCGTGTTCCTGCGCATGCAATCGAAACAATCCGAGGGGGGGCACTGACATGGCGGTCACGTCTTCGATTTCCGCCCAGGCCGTTTCGGTACATCATGGCCAGAAGAAGGGGATTGGCCGCTGGATCGTCCTGGCGATCCTGGTCGTCTTCCTGGCCGGAACGCTGTTTCCGTTCTTCCTGGCGGCGTTCAACGCCATCAAGACGCCTGCGGACTACGCCGCCAATGGCCCGCTGGCCTTTCCGCGCAGCTTCGATCTGACGGCGCTCAAGAACTTCTGGGCGACCGTCGATTTCCCCCGTAAGCTCTTCAACAGTGTTTTCATCAGCGCGTGCACGGCCATACTTGCCGTCGTCCTCAGCCTGCTCAATGCCTATGCGATCGGCATCGGCCGGGTGCGCGGCGGCCAGGCATTGCTGGTAATCCTGCTGATCGCGATCATGGCGCCGCAGGAAGCGCTCGTCTATCCGCTGTACTACATGGCCAAGCAGGTCGGCCTGTTCGACTCGATGTTCTCGGTGATCCTGATCATCGGCGTGCTGCATACTGCGTTCGGAACATATCTTCTGTCTTCGGTGCTGACGACGTTTCCGCGCGAGATCATCGAGGCGGCGCAGATCGACAATGCGAGCCGGTGGCAGATCCTCTGGATGGTGATCGTGCCCGTGCTTCGCCCGACCCTTGCGGTGCTCGCGACCTTCTTCTTCATCTGGACCTGGAACGAATTCCTGATTCCCTTGGTCTTTCTGGTCTCCAACAACAACCAGACTGTCTCCGTCGCCATGGGCGTGCTGACGGGAGCCAATACCCAGGATCCGACGGCAATTGCCGCGGCCTCGCTGCTGGGCATAACGCCTACGATCATCTTCTTCCTGATTTTCCAGCGGACCCTTACGCGCGGTGTCGCCGTAGGTGCCGTCAAATAACCAATGCGGAAGCCCCATCCCGGCGATCGCGGCCGGATGGGGTGCGATGAGTAGCAAGTCCGACGAAGTTCGATTTTTCCGCGGGAGGCGTGAAGTGGCAGGTATCAATATCAAATCCCTCACCAAGCATTTCGGTGCCGTGCAGGTTCTGAACGACATCGATCTGACGATCGAGCGCGGCGAGTTCGTCGTCTTCCTCGGCGGTTCGGGTTGCGGCAAGTCGACGCTGCTGCGGATGATTGCCGGCCTGGAGTCGATTACCAGCGGCGAGATCTGGATCGGTGGAAAGCGCGTCGACCAGCTGCCGCCCGGCGAGCGCGGCGTGTCGATGGTCTTCCAATCCTACGCGCTCTATCCGCATATGACGGTTCGCGACAACATGTCCTTCGGCTTGAGAAATATCAAAACGCCCAAGCAGGAGATCGCGAGGCGCATCGAGGAGGCTGCAAAGATCCTGGAAATGCCGCATCTTCTCGATCGCAAACCCTCGGCATTATCGGGCGGCCAGCGCCAGCGTGTCGCGATCGGCCGCGCTATCGTGCGCGAGCCGGACGTCTTCCTTTTCGACGAGCCGCTCTCCAACCTCGATGCGGGCCTTCGCACCCGCACACGCGTCGAGCTGGCGCAGCTTCACGAGCGGCTGGGCGCGACGATGGTCTTCGTCACCCACGACCAGGTGGAGGCGATGACGCTTGCCGACCGTATCGTGCTCTTGAACAACAAGA
This sequence comes from Hyphomicrobiales bacterium, assembly GCA_900468625.1. Lineage (GTDB taxonomy): Bacteria > Pseudomonadota > Alphaproteobacteria > Rhizobiales > Rhizobiaceae > Rhizobium. The sequence continues at coordinate 7,809 of UBUL01000001.1, read as the reverse complement.
AGATCGAGCAGGTGGCTACGCCGGTCGAGATCTATACGCGCCCGGCGACGCGCTATGTCGCCCAGTTCGTCGGATCGCCGGGCATGAACTTCATCGACATAGCCGGTGTTGGCGAGGCAGGTGGGCTGGCGACGGCAGCGCTGCCGGACGGATCGGTCATCAGGACGGCGATAGCGCTCAATGGCCTTGCGAATTCCGGGCTGACGCTCGGCATCCGTCCGGAGCATCTGGTCGTTGCGAAAGCGGAGAAGGGCGATATCGGCGGTCAGGTCGAGACGGTCGAGCGTCTGGGCGACCGGTCGCTCGTTCACGTCCGGCTCAAGGACGGCTCGAAGATCATCGGCACCGATCCCGGCATGACGACCATTGCCACCGGCTCCCCGATCGCCTTCACCGTCGATGCAACGAAGGTGAGCATCTTCGATGAGAATGATGCCGCCCATCATTCGGTAAACTAAGGAGGGAGGAACGTAAAGATTAGCCACATTCGATAAGCTTCAGAGGCGATCAAGTAGGTCGTTGACGAAACCGTCCAACTGGTATGTTATGTCGCCATGTCCACTGCGCACCATAGGAAGAAGCAGCCCTTGTTCGTCCGCCAGCAATTGCTGGAGGTGGCGGCGCGCCTTGCTTCCGAAAAGGGGATGACAGCGGTGACGCTGGATGCCGTTTCCGGCGCCTCCGGCGTCAGCAAGGGCGGGCTGCTGCATCATTTCCCCAGCAAGAACATGCTGCTCGAAGCGTTGTTCGACAGCCTCCTGGAGCGGCTGGATGCCGCGATCGAGGAAGCGATGCGCGCCGATCCGCTGCCGCATGGCCGCTTTACCCGCGGTTACCTGCATGCCTGCCTGGCGCTGCGCGATCAGCCGCAGGGCAACAAGGACTGGGCACAGGTAACGATGGTGCTGCTCACTGAGCCGCAATTGCGGCAGCGATGGCACGCATGGGTGCGCGAGCGCAGCGAGGAATATATCGGTACGGATTCCTCGGTGGATGCAGCAATCGTCAGGCTGGCGGCCGATGGGATCTGGCTGGCTGACCTGCTCGGCAGCCACGACATGGACCAAGGCGCCCGCCAAAAGCTGATCGACCGGCTGATCGAGCTGACGCGGCTCTAACCCTATCGGAGAAATTGGAATGGCGAACGCATCGGTCTATGCAATGCTGCTGGTTGCGATCGTGCTGGAGGTGATCGGTACGACGGCGCTGCAGATGTCACAGCAGTTTACGCGCCTCGGTCCGACGATCGTTCTGGTAGTCTGCTATACAGCCGCCTTCTATTGCCTTTCGGTAACGTTGAGGGTCATCCCGGTAGGCATTGCCTATGCAATCTGGAGTGCGCTCGGAATCGTGCTGATTTCCATGGTTGGAGTGGTGCTTTTCCGGCAGAAACTCGATCTCGCCGCGATCATTGGCCTCGCTCTGATTATCGCCGGCGTGCTCGTCGTCAACCTCTTTTCAAAATCCGTGTCGCACTGAAAACAGAGGTGTTGTTCATAGCAGTTTTTGCCTTTGTCAAATCCCTTTGGTCCCATTATGTCTTGGGGCGAATGGGCTGATGAAGGCTTGAAATACGGCGCTTTCCCAAAGCGCTTTGGATCGCATAACCTATTCAATCCCAATGGTATTAGAGGAGTGCCGTAATGACTATTCGTGCCGTCGTCTGGGGCGAGAACATTCATGAGCAAACAAACAAGGTCGTCGCCGAGATTTATCCCGAAGGCATGCACAACACCATTGCCAAGGCACTGAATGCCGATGCCGGCATTCAAGCGACCACGGCAACGCTGCAGGAGCCGGAGCATGGTCTCAGCGAGGCCCGCCTGAAGGATACCGACGTTCTTCTGTGGTGGGGCCACAAGGATCACGGCGCCGTCAAGGACGAGATCGTCGAGCGCGTGGCCAGGCGCGTGTGGGAGGGCATGGGCCTCATCGTCCTGCATTCGGGTCATTTCTCCAAGGTCTTCAAACGCCTGATGGGCACCCCCTGCGCACTGAAATGGCGCGAAGCCGGCGAGCGCGAGCGCCTCTGGGTCATCAATCCCCGCCACCCGATCGCAGCCGGCCTCGGCGAGCATTTCGAGCTGGAGAACGAGGAAATGTATGGCGAACAGTTCTCCGTTCCGGAGCCGCTGGAAACCGTGTTCATCTCCTGGTTCCAGGGCGGCGAAGTTTTCCGTTCGGGCATGACCTGGCGCCGTGGCGCCGGCAACATCTTCTATTTCCGTCCCGGCCACGAGACCTATCCGACCTATCACAACGGCACTATTCAGAAGGTTCTGATCAATTCGGTGAAGTGGGCGCATAACCCGCTCGGCACCCAGGCCAGCATCCATGATGCGCCGAACGTGCCGGTCGAAAAGGCACTGGAGCCGATCGTCGAGCGCGGCCCGAAACTGCACCAGGCCGGCGAAGCCGGTTATCGCTGAGGTATCATATGCGTCTCATAGTAGTTGGCACGGGCGGCATGGCTAAGAACCATGTGGAGCATTTTGCCCGCATTCCTGGCGTCGAGATCGTCGGCGCCGTCGATACGGATGCGACGAGGCTCACCGCCTTTTGCGATACGTTCGATATCAAGAAGCGCTTCTCGTCGCTCGACGAGGCGCTGGCCTGGGGCGAGTTCGATGCGGCGACCAACGTCACGCCGGACAAGGCTCATCATCCGACGACCTTGCCGCTGCTTGCCGCCGGCAAGCATGTTCTCTGCGAGAAGCCACTTGCGGAAAACTACGAAAAGGCACTCGAGATGACGGAAGCTGCCGAAAGGGCAGGGGTCGTCAACATGGTCAATCTGACCTATCGCAATGTCGCGCAGCTGCAGAAGGCGCGCGAGATGGTGATCTCGGGCGAGATCGGCACGGTCAAGCATGTGGAGGCGTCCTACCTGCAGAGCTGGCTCGTTTCCAAGGCCTGGGGCGATTGGCGCAGTGAGTCCAAGTGGCTTTGGCGTCTGTCGACCGGGCATGGCTCGAACGGCGTTCTCGGCGATATCGGCATCCATATCTGCGATTTCGCCGCCTATGGCGCCGCGACGGATATCGATCACGTCTTCGCGCGCCTGAAGACCTTCGAGAAGGCGCCCGGCGAGCGGATCGGCGAATATACGCTCGACGCGAACGACAGCTTCTCCATGGCGGTCGATTTCGCCAACGGCGCGCTCGGTGTCGTGCATGCGAGCCGCTGGGCAACCGGGCATCTGAACGAGTTGAAACTGCGCATCTATGGCGAGCGCGGCGGCCTGGAAGTATCCCACAGCCCCAACGGTTCCGAATTGCGTGGCTGCCTCGGCGAAGACACCGAAACGGCGACCTGGAAGGTCATCGAAGTGCCGCCGGTCCTGACCAACTATCAGCGTTTCGCTGAAGCCGTGACGACCGGCAGCAGCCAGGACCCGAGCTTCCGCCACGCGGCCAACTTGCAGCGCGTGCTGGATCTTGCCATGGTGACTGAAGTCGAACGGCGTGAGCTGAAGGTCTGATGGCGTAAGCAACCTTCAAGCAAAGCCTTGGGAGTACATGCATGTCTACCGAGGAAAAAGTTGCCAGCCACTACACGCACGGATCGCTGGAAACAGCGATCCTGCAAACCCTGTTGGCCGATGGCAAGGATATCGACAATCTCCGCATCCGCGACCTGGCGGGAGTGGATGAATTTCATCTGGGTCGTCATGCGGCCACGGTGGAGTTGGCGCGCGATCTTGATCTTGCCGCCGGGCTGAGGCTTGCGGATATCGGCTCGGGGCTCGGCGGCCCCGCCCGTCATTTTGCGGATGCCTATGGATGCACCGTATCGGGCATCGATCTGACCGAGGAATTCGTTCGGGTTGCCAATTCGCTGACGGTCCGTTGCGGTCTTGCGGATCAAGTCTCCTTTCAGCAGGGAAGTGCTTTGGCGCTGCCCTTCGAGAGCGGCAGCTTCGATCGCGCTACCCTCATCCATGTCGGGATGAACATCGAAGACAAGGCGCGATTGTTTGCGGAGATCAGGCGCATTCTCAAGCCGGGCAGCCGTTTTGGTCTCTATGAAATCATGCAGATGCGCGAAGGCATGCTGCCCTATCCGATGCCATGGGCGATGGAGCCGGAGACAAGTTTCGTCTGCAGCCCCGATGTCTACCGCCATCTGCTCGAAGAAGCCGGCTTCGCGGTGGAGCAGGAGCAGGATCGCAGCGCCATGGCAATCCGGCTTGTGCATGAAGCGCGCGCCAGGGCAGCAGCAGGCGAGGCACGGGACCAGGGATTTCGCACCCTGATGGGGCCGCGGGCAGGTGAGCGGAGCAGCAACGTCAATATGTCGGTCGAAGGCGGTTTGCTCGCGCCGATCGAGATGATCGCCATCGCCGTTTGATGAAATTGCATCCGATGCAGTTCGCCGCAACAGATTGACAGCGGTAGCCCTATTTCTGTATTGAATGCCCAACGGTAATGGATTTCTGCCGGGCCATCGTGGCCGAACCGCTGCTCTGACATTTCCAGGGAAGCTGATGACTCCTACTCAACGCGCCCGAAGGGTAAAGGAGTAGGTTCATGTCTTTTTTCATGCCGTTATCCCGCTCATATTTCCTATCCAGTGTCCCCGGAAGATCGTCCATCGGCTTCGCGGGAGGGACAAACTGATGTCTGCATCCGCCTATTTTCATCATCGCTTTCAGCAATTTCGCAGCCTGTTCAAATGGATAGTTCTGGTCGTGCCTATGGCGGCCGTCGTCGGTTCGCTTTGCGCGCTTTTTCTGTGGAGCCTCGATAAGGCGACTGCGACGCGCTTCGAGTATCCCTGGCTGATCTTCCTGATGCCGGTCGCCGGCTTCCTGATGGTGCTGATCTACCAGCATTTTGGGCGCGGCTCGGAAGGCGGCAACAATCTGATCGTCGATCAGATCCACGAGCCTGGCGGCGGCGTGCCGCTGCGCATGGCGCCTTTCATTCTGGTCTCGACGGTTCTGACACATCTGGTCGGCGGTTCGGCGGGACGCGAAGGGACGGCCGTGCAGCTCGGCGGCAGCATTGCCAGCGCCTTCGCCAAGGTCTTCCGGCTCAGCCACGCCGAGGTCCGCATCCTCCTGATGGCCGGCATAGCAGCGGGTTTCGGCGCCGTCTTCGGCACGCCGATCGCGGGTGCGGTCTTCGCTCTAGAGGTTTTGACGATCGGGCGGATGCAGTATGAAGCACTGATCCCCGGCCTTGCGGCGGGGATCGCCGCCGATTGGACCTGCCATGCCTGGGGGATCGAGCATATCCAGTATCGGATCGGCTATCTCGCCGGTACGCCGGCCGGTACGTTCCATCTTGATGCCTTGCTGCTCGCCAAGGTCGGCTTCGCCGGCGTGCTGTTCGGTCTGATGGCACGCTCGTTCAGTGAGATCTCGCATGCCGCATCGGCGGCATTCAAACGTTTTTGCGCCTATGCGCCGCTCAGGCCCGTCATCGCCAGCGCGATCCTCATCGGCCTCGTCTATCTGCTTGGCACGCGGCAATATCTTGGGCTTGGCGTCTGGTCCCCCAACACGGGCGATGCGACGATCATAGGCTTCTTCGATCCTGCCCATATCGACTATTGGAGCTGGTTCTGGAAGGCGGTCTTCACGATCGTGACGCTCAGCGCCGGCTTCAAGGGCGGCGAGGTGACGCCGTTGTTCTTCATCGGAGCCGCGCTCGGCAATGCGCTTGCGGCCATTCTCGGCGCGCCGGCCGATCTCTTCGCCGGGTTGGGCTTTGTTGCCGTTTTTGCCGGCGCCACCAATACGCCGCTTGCCTGCATGATCATGGGCATCGAGCTCTTCGGCGCGACGCATACCGTCTATCTCGCCGTCGCCTGCTTCCTTGCCTATATCTGCAGCGGCCACACCAGCATTTATCTATCGCAGCGTCTCGGCATCGCGAAGAGTGCTGCTTCCGGCAACATCGCTGCCGATGTGCCGCTTCGTCATATTCGCAAGCACGGCTTGCAGACGCGGCGGGAAAATATCCATAAGATGGAAAAGGTTTGACGCAAGGACGGCTGGAGGTTGTCGTGCTCTATCTTGTCGTGTTTCTCGGAGCTGGATTGGGCGGCGCGTTCCGCCTCGGTCTCAACGAGGTCGCCGCACGTCTGCTCGGAATAGAATTTCCGTTCGGCACGCTCATCGTCAATGTCCTTGGGGCGTTCGCCATGGGGCTGCTGACGGAATATTTCGCCTTTCGCGGCGGTATGCCGCAGGAGGTGCGGTTGTTTCTGACGACAGGTGTTCTAGGTGGATTCACGACGTTTTCGACCTTTGCTCTGGAAAGCGTCACGCTCTGGGAGCGCGGACAGTGGATGCCGGCCATTGCCTATGTCGCCTTGTCGGTTTTCCTGTCGATCGCGGCTTTGGTTGCGGGACTTGCAGTTGTCCGGCTAATAATTCAGGTTCAAACTGTGCAGTGAAGGAGAGTCGGCGGATCCCGCCGCATTTTGCCGATTCTGAGGTGAATCCATCTCGAGAATCGCCGGAGATTTCTTCCACGACAAACCACCGCTCGTTGCGAACGGACTCTCTTGCGAAATTCGACTATTCAACTCATATAATCGCCTATTATGATCATCGCATAACAAAGGAGTCGGGCGTCAATCAGGAACGGCAGGCGAGCACTAACGATGTTCGAGCCTGTTGCCACTCCGGAATTTCCATGCAATTCCCATAAGGCAGATTTCCTCCCGGACAGCCCAAAAGACAGACATGACGGAGAGCCCCTTGAGTGCACCTGCTCCCACTTCCAACCAATCTCGTGCTCCGGAACAGACCTTCGGTACGGCCGGCATTACGCCGATGGATCGTCCGAGCGTCATGACGCGCTTCTTCATGGGCATCGTCGCCTGGGCCGAAAGCCTCAATCTGAAATATGCCAAGCTCGGCAACCCGCCGGTCTACGATGTCGCGACCTTCCCCTGGGCGGCCGAGATCGAGAAGGATTATCCGGCGATCCGTGCCGAGCTTGAGAAGGTGCTGCTGCGTCAGAGCGAGCTGCCGACCTTCCAGGACATCTCTACCGACGTGAAGACCATCTCTACGGATACCCGTTGGAAGACCTTCTTCCTCCTCGGTTTCGGCGTGAAGTCCGAGCAGAACATCAAGGCGTGCCCGAACACCTGGGCCGCCGTGCAGAAGATTCCCGGCCTGACGACGGCGATGTTCTCCATCTTCGAGCCGGGCAAGCATCTTCCCGCTCACCGCGGACCCTATAACGGCGTGCTGCGTCTGCATCTTGGCCTCATCGTGCCGGAGCCGAACGACAAGCTCGCCATCCGCGTCGACACGCAGGTTTGCCACTGGCAGGAAGGCAAGGCGCTGATCTTTGACGACGCCTATGAGCACGAAGCCTGGAACCATTCCGACAAGACCCGCGTGGTGCTCTTCGTCGATTTCGTAAAGCCGCTGAAATTCCCGGCCCGCATCGTCAACTGGGCTCTGATGAACCTGGCGATCTTCACGCCCTTCATCAAGGAAGGCCTCGATAATCACAAGGAATGGGAAAAGAAGTTCTACGCCGAAGCCGAAGCGTTCAGAAATCGCCCGAGGCCCTGATCACATCGGCTGTTCAGCTCGATAAAACCCTGGCCAATTGAATTCAGGATGAAGCAAAATTGAAAAATTTTGCTTCATATTTTTGAGTTGCCATCCTCAAGCTATTGCTTTTCCAAAGCTGGTCGTCCGAGAGCGTTTCTGCTTTTCTTCGAATCGCGAAAATGCTCTATGCTCTTATTTCCCGACGCATTCCGGACGGAAAACCGCTACGACCATTTCCTGGAACTCTATAGCCGATTTTTGCGAGTTAGAGCGGATCATTGCTT
>UBUL01000025.1 GCA_900468625.1 Hyphomicrobiales bacterium | reverse complement strand
ATTCATGCCATCTCCTTAGGCGTCCCATTGCGGAGCAAGGCCGGGCTGACGATTGGCCAGCCACGGCCGCATTGGATGGAATTGAGCGCCGGACTTGAAGTGCGTCGTGCTTTCCGCCTATGAAATAGAGGGTGCAATCGCGCTTGATAATTGGGCAGGTTTTCACATTATTTGTGAAGCCAAATCAAAGATGAGTGGTTTCATGGACAATCGCGCCGGCGAGATGCAGGTATTTCTTCGCGTGGTGGAAGCCGGCAGCTTCTCGGAAGCGGCGCGGCTGCTGCGCATGACGCCATCGACCGTCAGCAAGCTGATCTCGCGTATCGAGGCGAGGCTCGGCGTGCGCCTGGTCGAACGCTCTACCCGGCGGCTGTCACTGACCTTGGAAGGCCGGATCTACTATGAGCGCAGTCAGGCCCTTCTGCACGACCTCGACGAGGTCGAGCAGGAACTGGCAAAGGGTGCGAAGACGACAGGCGGCACGGTACGGGTCAGCATCTCCGTTCCCTTGGGCGTGCTGGGTCTTGAGCCGCTCTTGCCCGAATTCTGGCGGATCTATCCCAACGTCGTGATCGATCTTTCACTGTCCGACGAAATCGTCGACCTTTATCTCGATCGCACCGACATTGCTTTTCGGGTGGGGCCACTGCCCGATTCAGGTATGATTGCGCGGCGTATCGGCATCGCCCGCCGCAAGATCGTGGCCGCGCCCGGCTATCTCGATCGCCATGGGGTGCCACGCACCGTCGACGACCTCTCCCGGCACAATTGCCTGGGGTTCAATTTCCGCCGCGCTGCACCGGTCTGGCCGGTCAAGGAAAGCGGTCGCATCGCCGATCGCGCCATGACGAGTTCATTGCTTGCCAATAACGGCGAAACCGTACGGCGAATGGCGCTTGCGGGTGTCGGGCTTGCGCGCATGGGTGACTATCATGTACGCGCCGATCTGGCCGCCGGTCGTCTCGTCGAGGTGCTTGCCGACGTCATCGAGTCCGACGAGGAACAGATTCATGCGGTCTTCCTAGGCGGTGCCCGCATGCCGCAGCGCGTGCGCGTGTTTCTCGATTTCGTCGTGCCCCGTCTCCAGCAATTTCTCGGCGGGGAAGCCTGATCGTTCCGAAATGATTTGGCGTGCAACTCCGCTAAAAGCGAGCTTTCGGGACAATACATTGTGCCTGATTGGCGTTGAGGGTATTCGCGTGGACGCGCCTGACTGTAAGCCGCAAAGATGTGCATGGGCCTGTCTGACGCCTTCCTTGGTTCGCTTTTCAGCTTCCGCATCGAGATCTGGCTTGTCGAGCAGACTTGAGAAAATTCGCCATTGCGACGTGCGATCACCCAATGCCGTGAGCAGGTGGCGAGCGACGAAGCTGTTGGAAAAGGCAGGCCCGGCAGCCTGGATCAGAAGGGATGTCGCAGCGAAATGGAAGGCTTCCGCCAAATAGAGCCAGCCAAGAGCGCTTGCAAGATCGATCAGGTAGTCTTCGCCAGGGAGGAGAAAGGGAACTGGCGCGCCGATATCAGCCATGTCTTTCGCGATGAAGGCGAGCCGACGACGGCGCCGTTCCACATCAGGCAGAAGCAGGGCAACCTCATCGTGACGATAAAGCGGGTCCATGTCGTGGAAGAAGCGGTACAGGAATTCCAGAAACCGCCGGTAACGATCAAGATCGGCGGGCGGATTTTGCAGATCGATGCGCCCGCTTTGATGACTGCAGCACTCGCAGAGAATTGCCCGCAGCCGCTCGGTTCGGCTTTTCGCTTCTGGTTCCGGATGGGCCGAAAGTCTCAACCCATCGAGGCCCGCCTCCCTGTCGGAAGGATACAATAGACGCCTGATCGTTTCCGCAAGATGAGATCGGCCTGGCTGCCGGCGAGTTGACGAAGGAAGCGGGACTTCCTGCCAAAGGCCGCGCTGAAGGCTTTGACATTCGCTCATACCCAGCCTCCATCGACAATGAATTGCTGGCTCGTGCACATGGCGCTGTCGTCGGAGGCAAGGAAGAGGGCCATACGGGCGATGTCGTCGGGCTGCAGCCGGTCGGGCAGGCATTGGCGTTCGGCGATCTGGCGTTCGCCGGCTTCCGTCAGCCAGAGGCGTATCTGGCGTTCCGTCATGACCCAACCTGGCACCAGGCAGTTGACGCGGATGCGTTCCGACCCGAATTCGCGGGCAAGCGCACGCGTCAGCCCGTAAATGCCGGCCTTGGCCGTGACATAGGCTGGACAATCGGGATCCCCCACCATCCAGGTGATCGAGCCGAGATTGATGATCGAGCCGCCGCCGCGCGCTTTCATGAAGGGTCGCGCTGCCTGCGCGGCAAAGAACTGGTGGCGCAGATTGACAGCCATCCGATCGTCCCAATAGTCAACGGTGACATCTTCCGTTTGATGCCGGTCATCATTACCGGCATTGTTGCAGAGGACCTGGATCGGTCCATGGTGCGCCGCAGCCTCTGCCATTGCCGCCCGCAAAGCTTCGATATCGCGCAGGTCGCACCGGATGAAGAGCGGTGGGGAGCCTCCTTCCGACACAAGGGATTCGACAAGAGCGCGCGCGCTTTCTTCGGCAATATCGACGAACGCCACCCGGCTGCCCTGGGCGCAAAAGTGCCTGACGAGGCTTTCGCCGATGCCGCTGCCTCCACCGGTGATAAATACGCTTCTGTCCTTTAGGCTTGGATAGGCACCAAACTTACTGCTCGTTTCCTTGCTTATCATATGGGATCTCACCAACAGGGCCGCGTCGGGTCGGCGCCGCATGCAACCGGTTTGCTGCGACGCTTTGTGATTTAGAGACGGATTAAGATCTAGAATTTCATATTGACGTTGAGTCTGAAAGAATGGTCCTGAGCATTGCTGGCGATCTGACCGGAATAGGAAGCGCCCACGGTCGCGGTCGGGGAGAGCGCGAAATCAAGGCCTGCCTCCATGGTCAGCGCATCCTTGGCGATCGGTGCGCCCTCGATGGAGAAGCTCGCTCCTGTATTGAAGGCGAAGTCGGAGTTTGGCGTCTTGTCGCCATAGGCATGCTGCCAGCCGAGCATCCCGCGCGCTTTGGCCTTGACGCTCGACAGAGGAATGTCGGTCGAAGCCCGAAGACCAAGCGTGGTGAAGGTGGTGTTGGTCGAGCCCTTGTCGCTGGTCAATGCGGTGGTCGTCCCGCCGGTCTCGGCGAACGCGTCGCTGCCGAGATGGACGTAAGCGAGATTGGCGAAGGGTTCGAGAGCCGCCTGACCGACGTCGATCTTGTAGCCGAGTTCCGCAAAGGCCTGAGTCGTGCGCGCATCATAATCGGCAGAAAGCGTCTCGTTGAAGGCCGGAAAAATGACGTGACGCGTCGTGCTGACGCTGTGCGACGTATAGATGAGGCCGGATCTGAAGCCGAGCGCACCCCACTGCGAGCCGCCGTACAGACCAATGTGGTAGTTGTCGCTCGAGCCGGAGGACGAGCGGGCGTCGATATCGAAGCTGGTGCTGCTGTATCCGCCAAGGACGCCGAGCCGCCATGCGCCGGCGGACGCGTCGGCGCCGAAGAGAAAGCCGCCGGTCGAATGATCGATTCCGGCCGCATAGCCGGCCCCGTCCGCTTTGCTTCTTGCGCCGATCGCCTGGCTCCAGATAGCGATGCCTTCCGTGTTGCCGCTTGTCTGCTGCATGCCCTTCTCATCGTAGGTCGTCACCGGCGATGACATCGCGCCGACATCGTCGAATGCTGATCGGATGCGCTCGTTGACGGCATCGCGCAGATAAAGGCTGTCCGTTATGAACGCGCCCTTGACGCTGGCATGGATCTCACCGGAGAGCGCATTGCCGTAAGGCCGCAGATAGCGGTAGAAGCCGATGGTTTCGTCGGCATCCGGGGTCAGTTGCTCCCTGTTCAAGACGTAGAGCGACCAGCCATCCTTGGTCTGAGCAAAGGACAATCCTTCGACTTCCTGGTCGAAATTGACCTTGAGATTGCCCAGGGTTTCCACCTGGCCGGTCACAAGGTTGGCGCGGTAGATGAATTTCGAGTCATTGTCAGTGGAGAAATACATCCAGCCCCCCAGCAGCTTGCCACCCTGCGCCTGGTCGATGGTCTGCGAAAGCGGGATGTACTTCTTGAACGACCAATCGGACAGATTGTAGACGGCGATTTCGGTGGCATTGTCGTAAGCCATGCCGTAGCCGAGGCCGTTTTTGGCATCGACTGCCACCCAGCTGGCGATATCCTGAGTTCCATGTGGCGGGTTGAGCGCAAAGGATTTGCCCGTATAGGTCATGTCGCTGGCGTTGTAGATCGCAAAGACCGGCGTGTTGTACCGGCCGCCGGTGACAGGGTCGCGCTGGCTGCTGTCGAGCGATATGTAAAGCAGGCCATTGGCGTAATCGATGTCGCCGATATGGTTCAAGCCCTTGGGCGCAGCGGCGGACGGATTTGCCAGGGCGCTAGCGATCGCAGGCGAACGGCGCAAGGTCGGATTGAAATTGAGATCTGTTCTTTCGAGCGCGTTCGTGCCGGAAAAGTACCAGTTGGTTCCGTCCGTCGTCACACCCTGGCCGCGATAGGTGTCGACATCACCGGTAAAGGTCTTTTTCTCGACCATGATCCAGGGTTCGACCGCATAGGCTGGCGCCGACATCATGCAGGCAAGGCTCGACCACAGGATCAGCGGTTTCACCCTTCGAGGTGCACGGCGGGGCGCTGCCTTTGCGGATACGGCAACGGCAATCCGCCCTTGCGCTTTCTGTCCAGCCAAATCGCTATGATGATTTTTCGTCGAGGATCGCATTTTGAAGTTTCCTATCGGGGAGTTTTCGATAGCCACAGGAAAGCGGCCGGCTCAGAAGTCGGCTAAGGACCATGTGGCGGTGATGAAGATCGGTCCGCTGAAAGCGCGGAACTAAAGATGAAAGGGCCGGGTGCTGTTACCGCAGCCGACGTGATGGCTGTTAGACAGAAGGGCCTGATGTTTGCCCAATGGTGGTCAGAGGTTTCTCCGTCGCTTTCCTGCTGCCCGCGGATGCAATTCGCGAATGGCTTGCGTCACGCATGGCTGGTGGCACGACGAGCGAGGGGCTAGCTTCCAATGAATAATTTCGAATATTGTCAGCCACATATTCCGGGTTGTTGATATAAACTATGTAATGTTCCGACGCGGTTGCAGTAATTGATTTTACGCTCTGGTTTCGCTCATGAACATGTACAGCATGTGGCAGATCATTGCGGATATGAGTGGGAGAGTTTCTGAAATCTGGCATGTTAGCAACATTCTATACTCTTAATCGGCTGTTGACGTGACTATCAATCGCGTGTTCAATAATACGACTATTAAGGGAACCAAGTGACAATAATATGAATAGTATGAAGAATGGCGGCGCGCTCTCCAGGATGGTGCTGGGAGGCTCGCGCATGGAGGGATCCGTAGGTGTCAGTCTCCACGCAAGAGTGCTCAATGAAATCGGCCAGAGTATTGTTCGCGGCGACCTCTTGCCTGGCGATCAATTGCCGAATGCGGATGATTGGAGCGCGGCCTATGGCGTGAGCCGTACTGTCTTGCGCGAGGCAATCAAAGTCCTCATCGGAAAGGGCATGGTGGAATCGCGACCGAGAATTGGAACGAGAGTACGTCCTCGGAAGGATTGGAATTTTCTTGATCCCGACGTTCTCCTGTGGCGCTACGGGTCTCGAACGACGGCCGAGGAGGCGCGATCGCTGTTCGAACTGCGCCGCGCGATCGAGCCGGCGGCCGGCGCACTGGCGGCGAAACGTGCGACCGAAGCGCAGATTGCCGAGCTGCGGCGTCTTCTCGTCGAGATGGAAAGAGCCGGCGACGATGGGGAGCGCTTTGCCATTCCGGACCTGGCCTTTCACCAGGCGATCCTGCGTATGTCCGGCAATGAGCTGATTGGCTCGCTCGCCGCCCTGATCGAGACTGCGCTGGTCATCAGCTTCCGGCTTTCAGATGACAATCCGCAAGGCCAGCGGCATTCGCTTCCGCTTCACAAGCAGGTTGTCGACAATATTGCTGCCGGCGATACCGAGGCTGCCAGCAGTGCTTTGACCGCCCTGCTCGACCATGCGGAGGAGGATGTGAAGAACGCGCTTGCCGCGCGAGCGGCCCGTCAGAAATAAAGCTGTTCCGCGTCGGCTCCCCTGTCCGGTGCCCTCGGCAGATGACTGTCGCGACCGGAAGGACTCATTTCATCTTTGCCATGGAATGGCGTGATATTCGGGGGCTTGCGCAAACAGCCAGTTGGGCGCTTTTATGTAAGCGCATCCTATTTGCATAAGGGCGGTCGCAGCGGCCAAGGAGGAGGGCTGAGCGGCTACGCGGTGGATGCTGGTTCATTCTGAACGTGGCGTTCAAGGGAGGGTTCGATGGCCGCCATTCATCAGATGCAGTATCGCGAACGTCTGCGCTCTGCACATGAGGCCGTTGCATTGATACCATCGGGGGCAAAGGTCACCATGCCGATCGCTGCCGGCCAGCCGCCCGCCATCCTTGCGGCGCTGGCCGAGCGTGCCCGAGCGGGCGCAGTAGACAACATCCGGCTTTACTATTTGCTCTGCACGGGCATCGCCGGTACCAGCGTGTTCGATTTCGACCTGCGTGACCGCATCACTCCGATGAGTTATTTTCATGGAGCGGTGGATCGCGCGCTCGACAAGAAGCGCGCGGCGGAGATGCTGCCTGCCGTCGATCTTGTACCGTGTCATTTCAGCCAGGTGCCGCGCTCTCTTGTCGAGCATGTCGGTGTCGATACGCTGATCGCAACCGTCTCGCCCATGGATGCAGACGGGAATTTCAGCCTCGGCGCCAGTACCGATTATGCGCTGGCGGTTGCCCGCAGGCCTGGAACCCGGCTGATCCTCGAAGTCAATGCCAGGATGCCCTATGTGCGTGGCAATTGCATGGTCCCAGTATCGAGTGTCACTGCCCTTGTCGAAAACGATGCAAGTCTGCCGATGCTGGCTGCCGCTCCCCGATCGAACGTCGACGACGCGATCGGTGCCATCATTGCGGGCCTCGTCGATGATGGCGATTGCCTGCAGATGGGTATCGGTGCATTGCCCGACGCCGTTTGCGCCGGCCTTTCCCGGCATCGCCACGTCGGTATCCATACGGAAATGATGACGCCGGGGCTTGCCGCCCTGGTCAGGGCAGGCGTTGTGGACAATAGCCGCAAGCAGATCCACGTCGGGCGGACCATCTTCACCTTCGCGCTCGGAGACCAGCCGCTTTACGATTTCCTGGACAATAATCCCGATGTCGAAGCACATCCCGTGGAGTATGTGAACAATCCGTTTGTCATCTCGCAGAATGACCGCATGGTATCGGTCAATGCGACGCTGCAGATCGATCTCAATGGCGCCTGCAATTCCGAATTCGTCAATGAAAGGCAGTTCAGCGGATCGGGCGGTCAGGTGGATTTTGTCCGCGGCGCCTATGCTTCGCGCGGCGGGCGCTCGATCATTGCCTGTCATGCGACGGCAGCCAAGGGAACGCTCTCGCGTATCGTTCCGAGGCTGACAGGTCCGGTAACGACGTCGCGCAATGATATCCATATCGTCGTCACGGAATATGGTTGGGCCAACCTCAAGGGCAAATCCGTGGCGGAGCGGGCAAGGGCGCTGATTGCGCTCGCCGCTCCCGATTTCCGCGAGGAGCTGGATCGCGCCGCTCACCAGGCGGGATTCTACGCACGAGATTAAGACACTGATCGTCGATGAGCAGAAAGCCGCCCATCTTGCCCATGGCGGACGGACAGAGAGCCTTCAGCCTGTGATCGCAAATCGCCCATCGGGCAGGCGCGTCGCAGATTCTAGACCGCTTCCGCTTTTCTTCGAATCGCAAAAACGCTCTATGCTCTTATTTCTTTGCGCATTCCGGACGGAAAACCGCTGCGGGCTTTTCCTGGAAATGCTTAAAAAAAGTTCTCGGAATCAAGAAGGATCCGGAGGGAGACCGGATCCTTCGGCTTTGATCGGAGATCGACCGATCGATGAAAGAAGCCCGATAGATCATACATCAGGCTCCGAGTGCCTGGCCCCAGGCAGGCCAGGCAAGTTGGTATCAGAAGCTGCGCTGGAAGCGCAGGATACCAGCCCACTGATCCTGATTTACAGAATCGAAGTTGGTATAGGAGACTTCCGGCTCGATAAGCAGGTTCTTGACCGGGTTCCACTTGACGTTCGTGGTCGCGGCGAAGATCTTCGAGTCGGTGTAGGCAAGCTGCAGGTTCCACTTCAGCTTGTCGTTGATCGGAACGCCAACGCCGCCCCAGACAGCCCAGTCACCCCAGCCGCACTTCGACGGATCGTTGACAGGGCAAGCCGACCGGTCGAGGTTGGTGCCGGCGTACTTGTTGAGCTTGTCGCCATTGGTGTTCCAGCCGCCCATCAAGAAGGCCGAGAAGACGCCGAAGTCGGCATCGACACGAGCCTTGATGGCGCCTTCCGACTGGATCGAGTCGTAGCCGCCGACGACCTTGAAGCCCCATGCGCCGGACTTGAAGCCAGCACCGGCAACAACGTCGGGAGCGTAGTGGTTGGCCTTGTCGTCCGTTGCCCACTTCGCGCCGTAGCCGGCGCCCGAGCCGCTGGAATTCGAATCTTCGACCGAGACGACAGCCGTGAAGCCGTTGCCGGCATCATACTTGTAGGTCAACTGGTTGAGTTCGTACGGACCGTCATAGATCACGTCGTCGTTGATGACGTCGCCGGCGTAACCGATGTAGGAGTTATACTGAGAGTCGGCCTTACCGACGAGGAAGCCGCCGAGGCTGATGTTGGCCCAGAGCAGCTTGGTGCTGGTGGTGTTGCCTTCCTGCCAGTCCCAGCGGATGACCGTGTTGGTCTTCAGCGGACCGTATTCGGTGTCGGAAGCAGTGTCGAGCGACAGCTGGGCGCGGGTGTGCCAGAGCGTGCCGTTGTGGGTATTCGGGTTATAGGCATCGTACCACTTGCCTTCGGTACGGACCATGCCGCCGATCTTGAGGCAGGTTTCGGTGCCGGGGATGAAGAAGTAGCCAGCGCCGTATGCGTCGCAGATACGGACGTATTCCAGCGGCTCCGGCTCAGCAGCGACGATGGCGTCGGCCGCATGAGCACCGGAAACTGCTGCCAGCGCAGCAGCGGAGCCGAGAAGAAGGCTCTTGATGTTCATTTTAAACTCCTGGTTGTAATTCGTTTACATATCCCAAGGAGCGAGCACAACACGCCGACCTGAAGGCGCCAACCTGTAAACAGGAAGAAAAACCCAGGCACTGCATCCGCAATTGACTGCAGGTATCGTCCCCACCCCTATGGAACCCCGTCAGTTTGCGACTGAAATAAACCCCTCAAATCGCAAGCCAATTAAGATCCTGCCCAAAAAGTATATACGTCCGGATTGTTTGTAAATGGGGTTCCAGGCCGGTCGATGGAGGGAAAGGGCGGTTGTTGATTTAATGCAACACATGTCGGGCGAGCACATCGCGATAGAGACGTTTCATCAAGCTCATCGGCATGCCGATCGGATGTCCCGACACCGGCTTCGGTAACCGAAGAGTGGTGGGAAATGCGAATTCTATGCTGGCGTTCCAATGGTGCGAACCCCGGACATGGAAAAGGCTGGCGCTTCCTGATAACAGAAATTTGACGCCCGCCCGCAATCTCCTTCCTGCGCGCTTACCCCCGCACCCTGGCAGACGAGAATTCAAGGTGCGATCGCAAACAGCTCCATGGCCTCGGTGAAGCCCTTCAGCCGCTGCGCTCCGATCGAGACTGCGTCTATGATTTCGGCTTTGCGGCGGAACGGCTCCGACATCAGGAGCGCTTCGCCGCTTTCGCTGCAGATGCCTTGAATGCGGCTGACGACATTGACGTCCGGGCCGATCAGCGTGAAATCCAGGCGGCTGCCGGAGCCGACATTGCCGTAGCTGACCTCGCCATAATGCAGAGCGATGCCGATCTTGATGCCGATGCTGTCATATTGGAAGCCGTCCGTTTCGTCGAGGATCGTTCTGGCGGCAGTCAGCCCGGCATTGCAGGCTCCGGGGGCGTCGGTGCCGGGAAAGAAGGCGAGAACGGCGTCGCCCATGAATTTGAGCACTTCGCCACCCTGGCGGGTGATTGCCGGCACTATCATGTCGAAATAGGCGTTCAAAAGACCGAGGACTGTGCTGCCCGGCAGCCGGTTGGAAAGCTCCGTGAAGCCGCGCAGGTCGCAGAGCAGGAATGCGGCCTCCATGGATTCGATCTCGCCACGACGGATGTGGCCGGCAAGAATCCGGCTTGCCGTCATCGGGCCGATATAGGTGTCGAGCAGACTGAGTTCGCATTGACGCAAGACCCGCAACTCGCAGGTATTGCGCAGCGCCGGCAGGATGCGCGCGATCACATCCTGTTCAATGGATGTGAAGCCGCCCGGTCGGCGCGTGCCGAAGACGGCAGTGCTGACCGGCCCGTCGGCATTGCAGAGCGGTGCCATGATCAACTGCACCAGCCCGCGGCCAGAGAAGATGTCGATGTGCTGCCAGCGGCCATGAGGGCTCTCGCCGGGGCCGACGATCAGCGGTTCGCGCATTTCCTGCACCTTGAGGAGCGGCGTATTGGCGATCGCCAGGCGAGCCCCATGTTCGCGATCATGTATCTCGACCGGTTCGCCCGGCGCCCAGGCAAAGGTGCGGCCGATGAATTCGGGATGCAGGGTGGTCAGGTGCAGCGTCAGCCGATCGACTGGAAGGCCAAGCGCTTGCAAGCGGCGTCCAAGCCCCGAGACCAGCCCCGCTTCGTCGAGAGCGTGGCAGTCATCGCCGGTCAGCCACTCGATGAGGCTCAAGGTCGCCGTGGTGTTGGCGTTCAAGCGCGTGGTCGGCGAAATCGAAGGCAGCGTTTCGGGCGTGTCGTACAGCAAGGTCATGAGTATCTCCTCCTGTGCAAGGTGCGGCGCTCAGTGCGCGCCGCCGCCCGAAAGCTGACCGGATTTCTTGAGAAGCAGGCTGGCGGCGAGGGCAACAACCAGGGCGACGGCGAGCAGGTAGAAGGTGTCGCTGAAGGCCATGATGTTGGCCTGCTTGCGCAGCCTGGCGGCGATGGCGACGATCGCCTTGTGTGTGGCAAGTGCCTGATCGCTGACGCCATGGTTCATGAAATAACCGGTAAGACGGGCAACACGGGCGCGCGTTGCCTCTTCGAACATCGAAACCGAATTGGTCAGAATGTTCGAGTGGAACTGCTCGCGCTTGGTAAGAAAGGTCTGCAGCGCCGCAATGCCGACCGCGCCGCCGAGATTGCGCATCATGTTGAAGAGCGCCGAGGCGGAGCCTGCATTCTCCTGCTCGATGCCAGCAGTCGCAATCGCTGTCAGCGGTGTGAAGGCAAGCGCCTGGCCAATGGCGCGCACGATATTCGGCCAGAAGAGCTGATCGCCGGCGTAATCGCCGGTCATGTACACATTCATGAAGTTCGAGGCGGCAAAGAGAGCGAAGCCGACGACAATCAGCAGGCGGGCATCGAAACGCTTCATCAGCCGCGGAACCAGCGGGATCAGGATCAGCTGCGGAATGCCGGTCCAGGCGAGCACCAGGCCGATCTGTTCGGAATTGTAGCCCTGAATACGGGTTAGATAGATCGGCAGGATGAAGACCGAACCGTATAGTGCGATACCGAGCAGGAAATTGGCGACGATGCCGAAGCCGAAATTCCGGCGTACCAGCAAGCGCAGATTGAGGAGCGGATGGGCGGCGCGAAGCTCGATGATGAGGAAGAGCGTCAGCGAGACCGCAGCAATGGCCGACAGACGGGCGATGAAAGGTGAGCCGAACCAGTCGTCCTTGTTGCCTTCTTCGAGCACTGTTTGCAGCGCGGCAAGACCGACTGCCATGGTGATGATGCCCGGCCAGTCGCCCTTGGCAAGCAGCGACAAGTTCATCGGCATGCGCTCGAGCGAGGCCCAGAGCATGCCGACCATCAAAATGCCGGGTACGAGATTGACGTAGAAGATATATTGCCAGCCCCAGCTTTCGGTAAGATAGCCGCCGATCGTCGGGCCGATGGCCGGCGCGAAAGTGGCCGAAAGGGCGAAAAGGGCAAGGCCCATCGGCTGTTTCGGTTTCGGTAGCAGCGTGATGATGATGGTGAAGGCCATCGGTATCAGCACGCCGCCGGAAAATCCCTGGATGGCGCGCAGGATGATCATCTGCTGCAGGTTTGCGGCAAAGGCGCAGCCGACCGAAAACAGCAGGAAGAGGATGGCGTTGGTCAAAAGATAGTTGCGAACCGAAAAGACACGGGCGAGCCAGGCGCTCAGCGGAATGACGACGATTTCGGCGATCAGGTAGGAAGTCGAGATCCAGCCTCCGTCGTCCGTGCCGGCGCCGATTGCGCCCTGGATGTCGGCAAGCGAGGCATTGACGATCTGGATGTTCAGGACGGCCATGAAGGCGCCGAGCGTGGAGCCGATGACCGCGGTCCACATGCGCAGCGGGCTCATGGCGGGCCTTGCGAGCGAATGGGGTGCCGCGATGACGGAATTGTTGTTGGCGGCGATCTGAAGAGTGGCCATGGCGCGTCTCCTTCCGGCGGATGCCGAAATAATCTTATGACAGTGTTGACGTGATAATCGACGAAGAGAGGGAAGGATTATCCGGCGTGGCCGGACACTCCCTCGGCGCTCGCTGTCGATGTCTGTGCGGCCTTGGTATCGATTTCGGGCTCGACCGACATGCCGGAACGCAGCAGTCCTGCCAGTTGTTCGTCATCGATGACGATCTTTACAGGGATGCGCTGAACGATCTTGGTAAAATTGCCCGTGGCATTGTCCGGCGGCAGCAGCGAGAATTCCAGGCCGCTCGCCGGGGAGAGGCTGTCGACATGACCCTTGATGGCGACGTCCGGGAAGCTGTCGACCCTGATCTCGACCGACTGGCCGGGACGTACATAGGTCAGCTGCGTTTCCTTGAAATTCGCGACGACATAGACCGAGTGCAGCGGCACGACTGCCATCAGCTGTGTACCCGAGGTGACGTACTGGCCAACGCGGATCGACCGGGCGCCGACCGTGCCGTCGACGGCAGCGACGATATCCGTATAGGAGAGGTTGAGCTCTGCCTGCCGGACGGCGGCGGCGGCGCGATCGCGCTGGGCGACCGCCTGGTCGCGCTGGGTCTGCAGGACGGGCACCTTGTTTTGCGCGGCGACCAGCGCTGCCTGGTCGCGTTCGACGGCCGCGGCCGCCTGCTTGCTGGCCGATTGCGTCTCTTCGGCGCGCGACTGCGTACCCGCACCATTGCTGATCAACCGAGCGGAGCGGGCGGCATCGGATTGTGCGAAGTCGAGCGAAGCCTTGGACGCGTCGACCGTCGCCTTAGCCTGTCCGATCAGCGATTGCTGCAGCGAGATCTGTGCATCGATATTGGCGATTGCCGCATTCGCAGCCTTGAGGTCGGCCTTTGCCTGGGAAAGGGCGGCCTGAAAGTCTCGGTCGTCGATGCGTGCCAGCACCTGTCCTGCTTTGACCTTGTCATTGTCATTGACCAGCACATCCTTGATGTAGCCTGCGACTTTCGGGGCAACTGTTGTGTAGTCGGCCTTCACATAGGCATCGTCGGTGGATTCAATGAAGCGGCCGACGGTCCAATAATGATAGCCGAAGTCGGCGGCGAAGGTGACGCCAGCCAGCAATGCAGCAACAAGCACTCCGCGCTTGAGAAGCCTGCGGCCTGTTCCCAGTGCCTTTGCGGCTACAGGGGCGGGCGTTTCGGCAATGGGGGCCTGCGGTGCTTCGGCGGCGGGAGACTTTGCCACTTCGCCTGCCGGCGCGGTATCGGCCTGGCTTGCATTTTTGAACGCCTCGTTACGGGGTATCTCGACCATCATCCGTTTCCTTCAATATCGCCGGCCCTTTGCATGGGGCCATTTTTGATGCGATGAAGATGCGTCCGAACGATCCTTCTGATAATCTCCTCAAATCTGGAAGGATCATAAACTCACAGTGGATAATTCGGGGACAACATGGATCGGTTGACCAGCCTCACAGTCTTTGGTCGGGTGGTGGAATGCGGCGGCTTTTCGGCCGCGGCTCGCCGGCTCAACATGTCCGTCACCATGGTGGGCAACCATGTGCAATCCCTGGAGGACCGCCTCGGCGTACGGCTTTTGAACCGGACCACGCGTAAGGTCAGCCTGACGGAAACCGGCAAATATTACTACGAGCGATCCTCGCAGATCCTTTCCGACCTTGAGGAGGCCGATCGGGCGGCAGGCGCCCTCAGCACCATGCCGCGCGGCACGCTGAAGATCTATACCAGCAGTGCCATCGTGCGCTTCCTGCTTCCGGTCATTGACGAATTCATGAAGCAGTATCCCGCGATCTCTCTCGATTTCGATGTCGGCGAACGGTCGATCGACATGATCGAGGAGGGCTACGATCTGATGATACGTACGCTGCCTGCGCCCGATTCGACGCTCGTTGCCCGCAAGCTTGCACCATGGCGCCACATGCTCGTCTGCTCGCGCGAATATAGGGATACGCATGCCATGCCGAAGGTGCCGGCCGATCTCGTGGAGCACAATTGCCTGCAATATACCTATTACCCCTATGGGGATGAATGGCGTTTCGAGAATGCCAATGGCGACCCCGTGGGTGTCAAGATTGCTGGCAACGTCGTCTCCAATAGCGCCGAGACGCTGCGGTTTCTCCTGGCCAGCGGGCAGGGCATCTTCCTTGCGCCGAGTTTTATCGTTTTCGATGAGGTTGCCGCGGGTCGTCTCGTGCGCATCATGCCTGATTATCGGGCCGTGGAGTTCACCATCAGCGCGATTTATCCGAACCGCAGCCATTTGCCGACCAAGGTTCGACTGTTCATAGATCTCCTTGCCGAGCGTTTTGCCGAACATCGCAAATGGATGACTTGACCGATCCGTCTTCGCCATCTCTCTGCTGCCGGGAGACTGCGATGATAGGGATGTCGCCCGCACCTTTGCTCCTCATCGCGGCAGTCTCGACGAACACGAGTGCAACTTACCCCGCCAATCGATTTGGCGATCCGGCTCCGCCAGCTTCAGTCCATGGCAATGGGAAGGGGGCGGTAGATGGTTGTGCGTTCTTTGCACGCCGCTCAAGTAACCGTTCGAACGCATGCTTGATCCTCATCACATGCGGAGTTTTATATTCAAAGCCCGTATTGTGAAGATGTATCAGCATGGAGGCATTGACCTCGAAGACCACGACCCGGCCCTCGGTATCCAGGGAGCAGTCGATGCCGAAGTAATCGAGCCCAACCTCCCGCCGGATCGCATCCAGCGCGGCCATCGCTTTTGTCCCGAAGACGTGACCGGGCTGTTCCAGGAATGCCTGCTCCTCCCGGCGCATCCATTCGATCTCGGCCATGCGCGTTGACGTGTGATGCACTTTCCAGACGTCGCCGACCGCAAGATGATAGGGGAGGATCTCCTCGCCGACGAAGATGAAGCGATACTTGCGATAGAAGCCGTCGGTGGACCTGTAATCGAAGAAATCCGTGAGGTAGAGCGGTTGATCGCCCGCTTCACCGGCAAATGCCTGTAATTCCTGAAGCGTGGAGACCAACTCCATCTTATCGCCGCCGTGGGTGCCGGCGTGGCGAGCAATGAGATTGCAGCTCGGCAGGGTATTGCTGCGCAGGAATTGGCAGAGCGCAATTGCCTCGACGCGGATGGTGGCGGGAACGACCGTGTCCGGGATGGCCGCAAGCCGCTGCGCGATGCTTTGGCGATCAGTGCCGAGGATCAGGAGCGGATGATTGATCACCGACTTATCGAGGCGGCCGACGAAATCGGCGACCTGCGCAACGATGTCTCGCCTGAGATCGGCCTCGGAGACCAGATTAACGACGATGTCCGCATTCATGGCTTTAGGATCGCAATGATGATCCGGCAGCATGAGAACGACATCTGCGTCGTAGGAACTGTCACCGATCAGATCCTCATAAGGTGTGTTCCCCGAGAACGGTGAAAAGAGCAGCAGCGCCCTAAAGCGTGCTGGCTGCCGGCTTGCCTGGTGGCTGCGAGCGACGCCTGCGGCCGCGACGCGACGAAAGTTGTCGAGTGCCTCCTCGGTATTGCCGAGTTCCTGCTCAATGCCCGCACAAAGCAGCAGCGCTTCGCGATTGCCGGGCTCAACGCGCAATGCGGCATGTACATGTCTCCGGGCAAGATCTTTCTGTCCGGCCCGTTTCAAGACATATGCCATATTGTAGAGGCATTGAAAGTTTGCAGGCGAGACTTCCAGCCCCTTTTCGTAAGCCGATATCGCATGCCCGAGGTCGTCATGCTTCATGCAGAGATCGCCGAAAAGCAGCCAGGACGAGACATCATTCGGCGATAGTTGGCAACAGCGCATGGCGGACAAGGCCGCGCCCGACACGTCGCCAAGTCCGGACAGCACCTGGCAGCGCTTGGTAAGCGCATCCACATAGTCGTCCTGAAGCTCTATCGCCTTGTCGAGGCTTGGAAGTGCCTCGCGCAGGCGCCCGAGTTGGGCAAGCAGCGCGCCATGATAGTACCAGGCGCTTGCATGGTTCCAGCGCCATACCAAAGCCGCTTCGTAGCACTGCAACGCCCGCGTAAGATCGCCGACGGCCTGGCAGGACATGCCAAGGCCCGAAAGCGCCTGGGCGTCACCGGGATTGACGGCAAGAACGGCTTCGAACCACGGAATGGCTTCTTGCTGCCGATCGGCATGCAGCAACAGATAGGCGAGCGTGTTGCAGGCCAGCGGCTGAGTTTTGATGAGGTCCCGCGCAGACAGCAGGTTGTTGATGGCTTCGTTGCTGTTTCCGGAAGTCATTAGGTCGGAAACATGTTGCAGAATTCCGACGAGCGCTGAGGGGGAAGGCGATGTGGCATCTGGCGACAAATTCATGAGAGTGAGCTTTCGTTTAGGGAAAGTGGGGTCATTTCCGAAACGATTCCATCATCGCTGGTCCGGCCATCAGCATGAACGCGACCGCTATTGCATTTTCGAGATTAAGATTTGCAGGGATGACCGCGCCATTACCTTGGTAGGGCCGTTCGTAAAGGACGCCCGTCAATTCGATCGGCCGGATCGGAATGACGGCGGAGCATGCTTTGTCTCTGATCTTAGCCTGCTGGTGACAGGACATGGCAAGGCTCGCAAGTGGTGGTGAGCCGGCGTTCATCTGCGCACTCGATGCGCGAAGCTATCACCTGCCCTAAAATCGGGAACATCACAGACTGGGAGCTTCCTGCTCGCCGCTGTTTGGCGGCTGTGATTGAAAGGAGGCCAGAAGCAGGCAAGAAAAACAATCAATAATTATAAAAATTACATAAATTTAATCATCGAATCCCACAGCTTGCAGGAGCGCAAGACCTGAATCAAAGATTGCATTATCGGAAATTCGCAATTATTGGGTATATTTACATAGAGGCAAGCGCCGCGAAGAGACAGAACAGCAGTCATGACCGATGAGCGGGTGTCGAGTTAAAATCCGAGGCCTCTCATCCTTTGGGCGAATGAGCGGGAGCGAAGAAGCCCATCGCGCAGAGGCTCGCTGATTCGCTTCAAATGCGATGGACGTCTCTTGCCCGTGATATCACGATGCCATTTCCGCGTCTTCAAATACTCCATGGCGACAACTGAGTTCGCCGACGGAGCGGCTCAGAACCGCGTGGCTGACGGCATCGATCACCGCATATTTCTCGGCTTGGTAGCTCCAGTATTCCGAGACGAATGTGTGGGAGAGCCAGAAGCTGCTCCTTCCTGCGGCGCCTGCCCAGCCGACGCTGCCGAATTCGGCTGCCTGTCTGAACAGGCGCTTCAGATGGGCGCTTGAAATCATGAACTGGCTCTGCATGGTCTTTAGGGAAATCGGACCGATCAAAACCTTATCCGCCGCGTAATCGATTACGGTGATGCGCGAGATGAGATAATCCATGACGACGCCGCCGGAGGTCGCCCCGTTGAACAGGTTGAAGGTCGGCCCGGGATTCTTCAGGCGTGTGTTGCCCAGGATGGCGCGGGCGATGATCGGATGCATTTGCCAGATGGCGTTCCCGTCGGCGGCGATCCTTTCCATCCTGTCGCCGCCGTCCAGAGTATCCAGGACGAGAAGATGCGTATGGATCCAGCGGGCCATAAACTCCCGGGTTATCTCGGTCGGCTCGAGGAGAACGATGCGGCGGTCGGAACTTTCCGGCGCGGATCGCACGAACCTGTAGGCGAGCATTTCCTTGAGGAAGGCCGCAGCGGTATTGCGGCTGGCGATCTTGTGCTTGACGGCAAATTCGACGAAACGGCCGTTGTAGAGCCCTGACATCGGATCGTCCGGATAGCCGAGAAAAAGGGCAAAGCCGGAATGCGCCAACAGCCATCTTTGTTGTGAGGCCAAGATTGAAGCAATGCGCGGATTTTCATTATAAATAGCCATGAGCTCATATGCGCTTTGCAATATGGCTGACAGGAAATGTTTGCTGGCATTAAGCTCTTTTGCCGTAAATACCATGGCGCCGCACTCATTATTTTAGTTTATCTGAAATAAAGGCTGGAAAACTACCGGTGTATTCCTTCCATAATAAAGTTTGTTTGTCCTCTTGTTTCCGTTGTTAAGCTTAAGACGCAAGCCGACATTATTGAAAAACAGGTCTTTCCTAAAGAAAGAGGACGACGGCAAGCCGCTATCGGCTGCCCGGTTCGAAGAATGGAAAGGCTATTTGACACTGGTATCCGCAGATTTCATTGCGGCGAATGCTTCGGGAAAGCCGTCGAGCGACAGTTTGATCGGAACGTTCTTGCCATCGGGCGTGGCGACAATGACCGTGGCAACGGGTTTTGTCTTCATCGCGTCGAGCATGGCGTCTTCGACATTGCCTTCCACGAGGCAGCCCTGCGATGTGCAGCGGCTCAGAGCCATCGTCGTGGAATAGGCGCCGCTGACGTCGATCTTGACGCCCGGCTTCAGGGCTATCCCGAGCGGCACGGCAATTTGTGCGGCGGTCGATTTGCGATCCGCCGACGTTGCCAGACTCATGACCATGACGACTTGTTTCTTGTCTGGCGAAAGGACGGCGCCGGAAACCTGGCAACGTCTTACCTTCGAAATCTCGGCGCATTGCAGGCTCCACGCTTTCGCCTTGCCGTCGCCGGGGGCGGTGACTGCTTGCGCCGGTTCCTTGGCTGCGCGCGAGGGGCCCGTCGACGGGCGCCGCCGGCTGCCGGTATTGTCGATCAAGCCGCCATCCTCCTGCGACGAACCGTTGAGGATCGGCGCTCCCGTGGTCGATCGCGAGGCCGGTGTCGAAAACATCGGGCCGGTCGATTCCTGCGCGACAACGCCGCCGGTATCCACCAAAGCAAGGATCGTCACAACAGCGATCCCCGCAACGCCCATCTTGACTGACATCTAAACTTCTCCAATGTTAATCATATCCAAGGTTTCTGTTCCACGGAACTTAGTCAAAGTCAAACTTGCCAATTAATCTCGACTAGTGCGGTAACTACTAGAAAATCGAGAGGGAATAACTCCAAATATAAACGGGAAACACGAAATTGTTCGGAAATAATAAGAATTTTGCTTTACTTTGCGTAGTATTGGCTACCATTTCCGCTAACGGCGCTGCCGCTCAAGCCTACATCCAGCAGGTGTCACCTGGCGACAGGCAGGCCTATGTCGAGCAGACGCCCGCGACAGCCCGGCCGATGGAAGCGCCGCCGCCCTCTTCGAAAAGAACGGCTTCCTTGGCAGGAAAGGCGCGCCATAAGGCGAGCAGGGCAAACCTCAATCCATTCCCGTCCGTTGGCAAAGGTTCCACCGCCATTGTGCAGGCCGAAGGCAATGCCGCGGAATGGCCAACAGTCGGCCGCGGTGCCGTGAATAGATGATCCAAGTATTATTCAGTAAATAAATTCTGGAAGATGTGATGTAGTCTTCTTCATTTGTGCTGAAATGAAAAAAGCACCCAAAAATGAGATTCTGGAATCGCAAAAAATTAGTGATACGTCACCGCCATCGCTTATTCGCGTAATGCAGATGGGGAAAGACGGTTGCGTTTGAATATATGTTCTTAAGTCGAAGTCATAATTGGGACCATGAATTCGCATTTTTCGAAACGATATTGTTTTGTATTGAAGGCGAAGCGAGGCGTGTTTCAATTTACTTGAGAGCGAGTGTTCAAAGGTGGCCTTGATGCCTTCGATGCATTGCGTAGTTTCGGGGGAATCATGAAGGCCCATCTTGTAATTGCATCGCTCGCCGGCACGCTGCTGCTCGCCGGGTGTCAGACCGGTCAGAAGCTCGACACGCCGGCTGCCGCGCTGACGTCGCCGACGAAGACGACGGCGAAAGTGGTCGCACTGCCGCGTGCCGAGATGCCGGTCGATGTTGCGGTTTACGATTTCCCCGATCTCACGGGGCAGGCAAAGCCGAATGACAGCTTCGCGGAATATAGTCGCGCCGTAACTCAGGGCGGCGCAGATATTCTGATCGATGTCCTGAAGAAGACGGGCGAAGGAAACTGGTTTCGCGTCGTTGAGCGGTCAGGCCTGAAGAACCTCGTGCAGGAACGCACGCTTATTGAAAACACTCAGAAGTCCTACGGACAGAAGAGCGGCCTGCCGCCGGTCCGTTTCGCCGGGATTATCTTGCAAGGGGGGATCGTCGGCTACGACTCCAACGAACTGACCGGGGGTGCCGGCGCGCGCTATCTCGGCATCGGCGGCGATATGCAATACCGCTCCGATGTGGTGACTGTCAGCTTGCGTGCGGTCAGCGTTCAAACCGGCGAAATCCTGGCTTCGACGACGACGACGAAACAGATATTTTCCGTTCAGGTTAAGGGCAGCGCCTATAAATTCGCAACCGCCAATGAATTGCTGGAGATCGAACTGGGCCAGGCGCGCAATGATCCTGGGGCGCTTGCTGTCCGTGAGGGCATCGAGCTTGCAGTCGTTTCCCTGGCCGTTGACGGCGTGAAGCAGGGTCTATGGCATCTGAGGGATCGTTCCCAGGAGGCGGATTTCATAGCCTCTTTCGAGAAGAAGTATCGCGATATGCCGCTGTCCGGTTCGTGACCGGCCCGACCGATTCGGGAATACAATTTAAAGCTGATTTGAATACTGTCTTCAGATCAAGGTGCTGTCGAATCACGAGGTTCGACAGTGCCTTTTTATGCGTATTATTCGGGCATATTCCGCGATGTTCATAATATAGTTTTCTAAAATTCAGTTTCTTCCTTCAGCTATTAGGGAAATTAGAAGCTCATTTTTGGGTATAATATTTCCGCAGTTAACTATTTATTATTTCTTATTCTTTGTCGCCTTGCGAAGATACATTTCAGAGTGGTAGTAAACGGATCGTTAACGCTTTGATGTTTGGAGCCTGGCGCCTGATCTCGCCGCTCCAGCTTATGAGGGAGAAGTCCATGAAATTCTCGACAAAACGGGCAGCACTTCTTGCAGGGGTTGCTGTCATTGGTCTGGCGAGCGGCGCTGCCGCTGCCGATTTCGACAAAAGCAGGGGCAATGAGGCCTTCATCGGCCAGCTTGACGACCACAACTTTGCCTATCTGTCCCAGGCGGGCCTGTTGCCGAACGGCGGTCCGGAAGCTCAAGCGGGCGCCAACGGCGGCTTCGTCTATCAATACGGCAGCAGCAACGTGTTTCTGCCGCTCATCGACGGCAAGCCGGCGGACGCGCAGCAGGGCAGTAGCGTTCTCGGTGTCATGCAGCTCGGCAAGAACAACTTCGTCGGCAACAACTTCCTGCAGAGCGGCGAGAACACGGCCGGTATCGCCCAGTTCGGTGCGCAGAACGTCGTCGACAAGTTCCAGCAGGCCGGCATCGGCAATCGCGCGGCCATCTTCCAAGGCGGTTATGCCAACCTGGCCCGCACGCTTCAGGATGCTGGCAACAGCGGCAACGACTCGGGCATCGTCCAGATCAATCCTGTCGACACGCTTGTCGGCAATGTTGCCGAGAACGACCAGCTCGGCAGCAATTCCGGCGCGTCTTTCGCCGCAATCCTGCAGGCCGGCGCGCTGAACGTCGCACTCAACACCCAGCAGGACCAGAAGGGTTCGAACGCGTCCATTTTGCAGAACGGTTTCTCCAACGTCGCCGCAAACACTCAGTTCGGCACACTTCAGAAGGGAAGCGACGGCAATACCGCCGGTATCATTCAGAGCGGCACGGGCAACAACGCCCTGAACAGCCAGAGCAATTCCCAGGACGCGAATGCCGCCATCGTTCAAGACGGCATCGGCAATCAGGCCGTCAACGTTCAGAACAATGTCGATCCGACCTCGGCTTCGGTCATTCAGAGCGGCTCCGGCAACGTGGCTACAAATCTGCAGAACAACACCACCGAATCCAGCAGCGCCATCGTTCAATCCGGAACGCAGAACGCATCCGTAAACTCGCAGAACGGCGTCGATCACGCCAGTGCCGCCGTATTGCAGGATGGGGCCAACAACACCAGCCTCGTCACGCAGCAGAACGGACAGAAGATGTCGTCCGTCGTAATCCAGAAGGGCAACCGCAACGCGGCCGCCATGCTTCAGTCCGGCAGCAATGGCGCCGGTGCGAGCACGACCCAGTCCGGCAACGACAACAACGCCGGCACGGTCCAGCTTGGAAGCGCTGCTGCAAGCGCATCGATCGTTCAGACCGGCGACAGCGGTCAGGCCCTTAACAGCCAGTTCGCGTCCAATGGCGCCGAGGCTGGTATCGTCCAGGGCGGCACCGCCAACCAGGCAGCCAACATCCAGAACAATGCGATGGACAGCTCGAAGGCAACGATCGTGCAGGGTTCCGGCGGGCTCAACACGGCTGTCAACCTGCAGGACAACGTTTCCGGCGCTGATGCTTCCATCGCCCAGCAGGGATTGGGTAACCAGGCCGGCAACGTTCAGCAGGCGCAGAGCTCCAATGTCACGGCCGGCATCATCCAGCAGGGCAACGGTAACCGCGCCGTCAACAATCAGGGCCAGACGCAGACGGCCAGCTATCTCTTGAGCAAGAGTGGCCAGACGCAGCCCGCTCTGGTTTCCAGCAGACAGAATACGCAGATCGACAAATCGACCATTCATGGGCAAGGGAACGGCGTGGGTGATACCACGACGACAACGACGACGACGGACACGACGACGACCGCCGCCTATCAATGGGGGCCGATCACTGCCACCGGCACCGGCTCTGCGCCGGCCAGCAATTCGGTCGCTACCGTTGCTCAATTCGGCAACAACAATACCGCCGTCAACTCGCAGGTCGGTAAAGTTGTGGTCCCCGGCGACAATGTGACCTTGTCGGGCGACGTATCGAAGGTGACGACGACCGCGCTCAAGACGACGACGAGCGTTCAAAACGGCAATAAGCCGCCGCAGACCACCACGACGCAATCGAGCAGCTCGACGACAGCGGCTGCTTCGATCGATGACGTCAGGTCGAACCTTCCGGCCCTTGCGCCGGCGCAAAGCCTGGCGACCACAGCTTCGTCTGCCGCAATCGTCCAGAATGGCGACGACAATGCTGCGTTCAACTTCCAGACCGTGACGGCCGACGCCTTGGCTGCGACCGTGCAGCTCGGCAACAAGAACGTGGCTCTTACGAGCCAGACCGCATCTGTCGGCGTCTCGGCCGTGACCATCCAGAATGGCGGCGATCAGGCCGTTACGGTCCAGGATCATGCCTATCTGTCCGCAGCCGGCACGATCCAGACGGGCCATGACAATTTTGCCGCCACCACGCAGGTCGCAAGTCTTGGCAATGCTGCTCTGACAATCCAGAGCGGAGACAATAACGCGGCCTTCACCGACCAGTCGAACAGCTTCGGCAGCCAATCGTTGATCCTGCAGTCCGGCAGCCATTCGCTGGCGCTGGTCGATCAATCCGGCGGCCTCGGCAACAAATCGCTCGTCGCCCAGGCAGGCGACTACTCCAATGCCTGGATCAGTCAGCCCGGCAGCGGCAACAACTCCGCTGTGCTGCAATATGGCATCGGTGCTGGCAACGCCGAAAACTCGGCGGTCGTCAGCCAGTCCGGCAACGGCAATAGCTCGACTGTCGTCCAGGTCGGCCGCGGTAACGTAGCCTTCGTGTCGCAGAAGTAACAGCAACCGGACGGGACGCTCTTGCGGCGTCCCGTCCTTCCGGAGAGACGAGATGTTCGGCTTCAGACGGGTCATATTGATATCGACCGCCCTTGCCGCGCCTCTTGCCGCCACACATTCAGGTGCAGCTTCGATGATCGGTCAGACCATATCGGGCGTTTCGGAAGATCCGCGCATTCACCAATGCGGTATCCGCATTGACGGTGATCGCGTCGCTGAACTCGTGCCGTTCATCGAAGCTGCAGCGGATTTCAATGGCAGCTTCGATCTCAGCATTACCAAGAGGTCCGAGGCCGGATCGAGCCAGTCGCGGCAGAGCAACCGCATAACAGCCGGCATGATCGGCGCGTCGCGTGTTCGCCTGAACCTTCCGGCCCGGATCGAAATCCTGATGAACGTCATGGATGAAGCGGGAAAAGCGGTCTGCCACGTTCGCGATAGCGTCGATCTGCCCGCACCCACGACGAAGCTTTGAACACGGATAGAACCAGAAAGCAGGTGGAAACCCATGGAACGGTCAACGAGCGTCATTACCAAGATGGCCACTGCCGCGGCTATCGCCGCCACCCTTGCCGTTGCATCGATCGCAAGGGCAGAAAATCTCCTTGTCCCGCAGGAGCAACAGAGCCCTGCACTTCTGGATTCCCAAAGGGCGGGTGCAGTCCTCAACGAACTGATGGCACCGATCCAGCCCTTCGTTGCCGGCAACAGCGGCTCGACGACCTCCGTCCAGCAGATCGGCCTCAACAATTACGCAACCTCTGGCATCGACGGCCGCGGCAGCCTTGCCGTGATCGAGCAGTCCGGTGTGAACAATCGTGCCGTTCAGGCCGTCGCAGGCAATAATTCGGCTGCCCTGCTTGTCCAGGGCGGCAACGACAACTCGGTGGTGCAGGCGATCAACGGCGACAGGGACTTCCAGCTGGTCGGCGTTTCCGGCAGCAACAATCAGGTCGCTTACGTTCAGAACGGCAACGATCTTGCCGGCGCATTGAACATCGGCGGCTCCAACAACACGGTTGTTGCAATCCAGACGCCTGGAAGCGGCCGTTACCTGATGCCTGTCGGTATCAGTGGCCTTTCGAATGCGACCATCGTTATCGGTCCCGGGAAAATGTATGTATTTCCCAAATCAAATAAGTAAATATTATCTAGCGATAGAAGGAGATATCTATGCGTATGCTTATCAATACTGTTGCGCTGACCGCCATGATCGCGGCGGTGGCCGGCGCTGCTTGTGCATCGCAGCTCGTCTACAAGCCGGTCAATCCTGCCTTTGGCGGCGATCCGCAGAACGGAAACTGGCTGCTGTCGCAGGCAAGCGCGCAGGGCAAGGCTGCCCAGAGCTCGAGCAGCCCGAGCTTCTCCATCGACTTCCCCAGCTTCGGCAGCACGTCGCCAACGTCCTCGACGCCGACGACGACCCTGCCGAACGTTAATACCAACACCAACACGACGCCCACCAACTGAGCTGTCCAAGGTTTAACCGACGCTTAAAGGGAGCCGCTGTCAGGCAGCGCTCCCTTTCGGCGTTGTCTGACAAAGCAATCAGCGTTGGCGGATGATCGCAACGTTGTTGTTGCCGCGTTGCGAGATGAAGGCTTGATGGTTGTTACCGACCTGCGTGATCGAAGCGGTGTTCATACTGCCGGCTTGCTGAATAAGGCCTGCGTTGCCGGAACCGGTCTGATCGATCGACGCGACGTTCAACTGGCCGATCTGCAGCGTATCCGCCAGATTCCCGGCTGTTGGGCGCATATCGGCTGTGGGCATGGCTGATACGAGATCGAGCACCGGCTTCATGATCGAGGCGGTGTCCAGCATCGAAACGCCGGCACTGCTCGCCTGCTTCACGAATGCCGGGGACGACATATAGGTGTCCGCAGCAAAGCTTTCCTGAGCGAAGAGACTACCAATAAGCATGGCGGAAATTGCAACTATATTCTTCATTATTATCTCCCTGTGTTTATACTCACAGGTATACGTGCGATTCATTAAAATACTGGTCGCTGTATTTGGTTAAGAAGGTCTATCGCCTCTGAGCCGCGGTTCGAACCCCCATCCGCCAATGTTACCGGACGCGCAGTGGCGCCGGATGAATGCGCAGGGCATCCCGGGATCGAGTGCGCGGCGGACCGCGGCTTTTGTCCGCTTTCGATGGGGCAGGCGGAGTTTGCTCTATCGATCGGTTTCGTGTATGGGCTCTTGACTATAATGGCTGAAATTAATCGCAGGCTGTGGCCACGAGTTTTAAGATCAGAGAAGATAAGCCTCTCGTCCGAATAGATCGTCCATCACAGCGATTTCGTAACCTAATGAATAAACGAGCACATGGCTAAGCAAACAAAGCCCTTCATCTTGGAAATCAAAACCTCCCGCCGAACGAAAGCAAAACCAGCCGGACAGGCGAAATCGATCTGGGGCGAACTTGCCTCGGACCTCAGGCAAAATCTGACAAAAGAGCAGGAGGTGCCGGAAGGTTCGCCTGTTCTCGAAAGCTGTCCGGACCAATCCGATCCTGTCCCTGCTGTCGCCACGGATTCCGGCCAGGAGGCGGCATTGCCGCCAGGCTCGCAGTTTTTGGAAAAATGGATCGCGAAAAAGGCGAAAAGGCCTAAGACCGGTTCACAGGATGTCATAGCGACATTCCTTGCGCGAATTGAACAGCAGAAGCAGCTTCTTGCCGAATATCAATCGGATACTGCCGGCTTTGCGCGCTGGCGCTCGGCCTGGTTTCGAAAGGTGGATGGCGGCTTCGGCGTGAGCATCAGCCATGATTCCGTCGATGCCGGCGGCGGTCTGCGATACGTTGTCGTCGACACCGTTCACGATGTGTCTGCGTTTCTCGACGACCTCGGCCACCACGCGCAAACCGATACAGGTTTTCAGCGCGCATTGAGCGAGAATCGTACGCAACGCGCCGGACGTCGGTCCGGTACACGCGCCATGTGAAGCTTCCATTCCATGTGGGTTGAGGCCAAATGCCTGGCCTCAACCGTCCGTTCGGCCGATTGCGCCATTTCGTGGCGCCAAATCCGGCGGAGCCGCCGGCCCGGTCATTCGGGTGCAACGATCAGCGTGTCGTCGATTTGGACCGCTTCTTCGGGAAGGGCGCGCTGGCGCGCCAAGCGCAGAAGCGTCGCCATCAGCAGGATGGCCATCAGCCCGAGTTCTACCGCGATGGCGGTGACGCCCGCTGCAAGGTAGACACTCGAATATTGCAGGACCTGCGCAAATACGGCCCCCAGGATCGCGGGTCCGAGGCCAAGCGAAACCTGCTGCATGGTCGCAAGCATGGCGCTGCCCGCGCCGGCATGTTCATGCGGCACGTCCGTTAGCCCAAGCCGGTAGAAACTGTTGACGATCAAGGCCTGACCGAAGCCGATCAGCACGGTGGACGGGATGAGGTTGATGACGCCCGGTTGCGGCCAGACCGTTTCGAGCGTCACGACGAGCAGAGCGAGCCCGGCCATCTGGATCACGCAGCCCATCGCCAGCATGAGCTCCCGGCGCATGTTCGCAAGCCGACGCGTAACGAAGGCGGCCGAGAAAAAATAAGAGCCGCCGAGCGCGATCAAGGCATTGCCTGATTGCAGCGGTGTCAGCCCGGCACCCGCCTGCAGCGTCAGGGCGAAGACGAACATGAAGCCGCTCCAGCAGGTGAAGAAGATGGCGGCGATCAGCCCTCCGAACCGCATGCTGGAGATGCGGGTGAGCGACGGAGGCAGGATCGGGAAGGCGCCGCGCGCCTCCTTGGCTCGTTCAATGCGCCAGAGGAGTGCGGCCAGCGGCAGGATCGGCACGAAGCCCAGCAGGCAGAGCCAATTCCAGTGAAGCGACGGGCCGAGCGCGGTCGGCAGCAGGACCGAGAGCGTCAGCAACGCCAGCGTGATCATGCCGGACCAATCCACCGGAACCCTGCCTTGGCCGCGCGTCTCGGGGACATGGCGCCACATGCTGAGCAGAACCAGGATGCAGATCGGCAAATTGATGAAAAAGATGCTGCGCCAGCCGGAACCGGCGATGTCAGCCGAGATTAGGAATCCGCCGAGAACCTGGCCGACGATGAAGGCGATGCCGCCGATCGCGCTGTAAAGCGAAACCGCGCGGGCGTGATCGCGTCCGGTCAGGCTGACATGGATCGTCGCCAGCACTTGAGGCACCATGAGTGCGGCCGCAATCCCCTGCAGCGCGCGGGCAATGATGAGAAAGGCGACTGATGTCGCCATCCCGCAAAGCAGCGAGGCAAGGCAGAACATCAGGACGGCAAGGCCGAACATGCGCCTGCGGCCGAAATTGTCGCCAAGGCGGCCGCCCATCGCCAGGCAGACGGCAAAGGCGACGCCATAGGCGGCCACGAAGAGTTCGAGTTCGGTCTCGCCGGCGTGCAGCGAGGCGGAGATGGCGGCAAGGCCGACATTGATGATGGAAAAATCGAGCTGCAGCAGCAATTGCCCGGCAAGCAGGATCATCAGGCCGAATTGGCCAAGCCGGATTGGTGCGGATGACATGGGGACCTCAAAGGATTTCCAGAACTCAGTCCACAGCGTTCTACACCTATGCTAAACTGGTACAAGATACCTGTTTAGACTGGTATAAAAAGTGTCAGGCTGGAGAGTGGAAATGCACGGTACGCTCGATATCGCCCCCAATCAGGCGCTCTCGCGGGCGCAGGAACTGGGTGAAATGCTGCGAAGGCGGCGGGAAAGCCTCGACCCGCAGCGACTGGGCCTTGGTCGCGCGGGACGGGTTCGTACACCCGGATTGCGGCGGGAGGAAGTGGCGTCGCGTGCCGATATCGGCATCACCTGGTATACGAAGCTCGAGCAGGGCCGGCCGATCCGGGTTTCGCCGCGCGTCCTTCTCTCCGTTGCGCATGCCCTGGAATTCAACGAAGTCGAGACGGAGCACCTGTTCAGATTGGCCAATCTGCCGGTGCCGCCCCGTTTGGAAAATCCAAGGGTCTGTGAGCCGCTCACCATGGCCAGCCAATCCATTCTCGATCAGCTTTGCCCTTACCCGGCCCTGATCCAGACGAAGCGTTACAATATACGCGGCTTCAACGAGGCCTATCGCCGTCTTGTCGGGGTCGATCTCGATGCGATCCCGCTTGAAGACCGGAACTGCATCTACCTGTCTCTCGTCAATCCCGCTTGGCGCGCCAGCCAGGTCAATCCCGATGAGGTACTGGCCAGCATGGCCGCGCTCTTCCGCGCCTCCATGGCCGAGCACCTCGACGATCCGGCCTGGGAGCGCCAGCTGGAGCGCTATATGAGCGTCTCCGATCAATTCCGTATCGTATGGGACCGCTATCAGCTCAAAGGCATCGAGAATGTCGTAAAGCGGTTCCGCCTGGCCGACGGCACGATCCTTGCCTTGCAATCCAACAATTGGTGGGCAAGTCCCAGCAACGACGACCGTATGATCGTCTATACGCCGATCGACGAGGCCGG
The DNA here is from genome assembly GCA_900468625.1 of Hyphomicrobiales bacterium. Taxonomy (GTDB): domain Bacteria; phylum Pseudomonadota; class Alphaproteobacteria; order Rhizobiales; family Rhizobiaceae; genus Rhizobium. Next base: position 58,845 of record UBUL01000025.1, on the reverse strand, counting down.
GGCCGAGGGGCTGAAAGCCATGATGAAGCGCAAGCGGACCTGCTGACTCGTAAGGCGAGGGATATGCGTAACAAATAATTCGATGTCGAGGCTGCGTCGCCGACATCAGGCTTTACAAGGCGGCTTTCACTTTCAGGGCAACGTCCGTGCTCACCCATGTCGTCCAGATGTCCTCATGGGTCTTCAAGAAATGTCTGGCCGCATCTTCGTTGGTGCCCTGATTGTCACTCTGCCAGGCGAGAACGTTGTTCACCACATCGTTCGTCCATTTCCGCTTTTTCATCGTGGTCGGGATGCGTACGGATTACTGCCACATGCATCTCCGGGGCATGTGCTGACGGTATGAAGTTTCGTGCTCTCCCACAGGAAATGAGACGGCGCTCCCGCGCGTCGTCAGACTTCCATCACGTCTTCGAATGCTTCGGGGAAATTTTCGCGCGCCAGTTTTTCGTTGATGACGAGCATGGCTTCATAGGAAGCCGGATCGAAATCCTTGTCCGCCGGCAGGACTTCGCGTTCGAAGAGCAGATTGATGCGAGCGGCATCCAGATTGCCGCGTTCGAAAGGTTCCGCCCCGAAATGATGCCAGAGCGCGTGCAGGAATGCGGCATCGATCCGGTGTTCCTGCGATCCCGGCCGCGCACGGCGAGGCAACTTCTTGATCGGTGTCACGCCCTTCGGGTTTGCGCGGCGAATGGTAAACTGGACGCCTGTTCCGGGCATGCCGGATGGAAAGCCGCGGTGTTTCGTCATGTCGGGAAGCTTACCCACGGCTGTTGCTCCTGTCTTGCCATAGAATAGGGCCGATGCTTCTTCGGAGTTCTGGGAAACTAGACGGAGAAGGCGACGGACGTGCACTCTTTCGTGATTTCCGGCGCTCAGTCAATCCCGAGACGTATCTCGCGCCTTCCGTCGAAAGCGAAGTGTTGCAGCCTTTCCATGGATGCTTTTACCATCGTTATCTGGGCCGCTGCGATCGCGTTCCCATCCGATAGTGGAGCGGGATTGAAGCGGCGTCATTTTCAAAGACAGCTACGCAGTCGATGCCCGCCAGGTTTCCGAGGTCCCGAGGTCGCATCTGCGACCTCATCCGGAGCTGCACTCGGATCTTCGATTATTTCCTCGGAGCCTATCAGGAGGCGTTTCATCTGCTTCCAGATAGATCTGCATCGCTCGGACCAGGCGTGCCGTTCCTGTCCGACATGGGTTTGCCCGCCCGGGCTTCCGTTTATGAATGCATCACACGAGGCGATGATTTGATTTTTTCAGCACTGTTCGCGGCGATATTGATGATTGCAACAAGAACGGGTTCTTGATCCCAGCCGGCCTTCAATGCCGCGTTGAACAAGCCTTCGACAGAAGGCTCAAGTGCGAATATGCACGCCTTCATGTGTTGCGTTCTCGACGTTTCGCTTGTCGGTGGTGTATTTATGGCTGCCATCAATTCTCAACTCCATCGACTGTCTGTTCCGAACTGGAACATGTTTTGATCGATGCGTATTTTCATACTTTCCATATCTGCAGTCACTTTCTTGATAAGCGGAGTGCAGCCATAGCACATCTTGCTGCTGATTTTGTTGTGACCATCCGACTGGCTATGCATCGGAAACGACTCAATGATCTAATTCATCGAGTGCTGCCGGCATCGGATTGATTAGGTTCATTCCTCGTCCGATCAGTCGGGATTGCAGAATGTGAAATCGGGAGAGCAGGCAGTTGTTTTTTGTCCATTTATCATCGCCGCTGGCGGTCGGGGGGCGTTCGTCTTGTCGTTGGAGCAAGCGCACGGTCGATCCTGGTAATATCAGCAGCGGAGTGAATGCTCATGCGAACTTCCTTCACAAAACATCTGTTATCCCCAGTGCCGTTGTCTCCCGCAAAATCATCGCGCACTACAATATCGTCACAATCTCACCTTTCCACAGCCATAGGACCTATGCCTTTCATGTTCAGACCATAGTCTGAATCACCGTCTGAGACGGCTCTCTGGCCACCATTATTCGAACGAAAAATCAGCCCCGCCTCGTCATGGCGCCACCTTGATTTAGGGGGAATCGCGAGGCGCGACGCATCTGTCCCAGGCTCCGCCGGCCAGCATTGGCTCGGTCGGCAATCCTTGGCTCCGCTCACGGAGTGGACGGGCTGCGGTTGCGCCGATCCCAGACCCGATCATTAAAATTCAGCCGACTATTTATACCATTGGGCAAGCCGCATGCTGCTACCGGGATTGCGTTGGATCAACAACGAGAAATCCTAAATGCGACAAACACATGATGTGGTTGGCGGCGCGCGCAGGGCAATGAGTGGCCTGGCTGACAATCTTATGGTTCTGATCACAGCGGGCTATCCGCCGGCGGTCATTCTCACGACGCTTATGGGGGAGGCGGCTCTGGCTTTCCCGGGCCTGCGCGATCCGGATCTCATGAAGGTGATCGATCATCTTTTGCGGGCGGAGGAATACAGGTTTGCGCCTTCCTCCAAGGTCATCCGATTTCCAAAACATCATGCCATCAGAGAAGCAGCTGGGCAGATGCAATGATCGGTCGGATTTCTCGCAATGTCGGCGTCGAAGCCTATCAGCGCATGAATCCGGCTCTTGATTATTTGCCGTGAAACAGCGAGAGAAAATTGTGAAGACACGATTCCTATAACCTTTTCGGATGCCCCATGTTCAAGAACCTTGCCGTAACGGCGATTGCAGTAGTGACGCTCATGTCAGCAACACCATCGTTCTCACAAAGTATCGAGATCGGTCCTGGCGGTGTGCGCGTCAATCCCGGCATGGAGCCGCCGCCCGTCGACATGGGTATCAGCGAACGTCAGGCCATCCGTATTGCGCGGGGTGAAGGGGTGCGCGAGGTAGATGATGTCGCGCGCAGGCGAAATGTCTTCATCGTGCGGGGTTCGGACAGCGACGGCGACGATATAAAGGTTGTCATCGACCGGCGTACGGGTGAAGTTCTTTCGGTTGAGTAAGTGCCCTTTCGCTTACCATTCGATGAGCATAGATCAGTAGAGCATGCCGAAAAGCGTCAAGGGATTTCGGACGACATCATGCTCTACTTCTCCTATTCCAGAGCGGATTCAGATTTTAGGTCGAATGAATCCAAAATCATCCGGCTCTGGCGTGACGCTCCATCGCTCGCTGCGTTTTTTACGGAATGAGGCAGCCGCTGCGGCGTGAGCTCGCACGGTCCAGTCAGGCTCCCGTCTGAAACCCATCCTTGATGAGATGACGGTACCAGTATTCTGTTTGAAAGCCATCCCGACGACAGGCCGGCTATTGAGATCGCAACTTGGCCACGCCATGATCGCTCAACGATCCGCGCAGCAATGCCGGTTTTCAATTTTCGGAGTTGCATGATGCCTGAAGAGATTGAGGTCGATACCGATAAATTGCGGGAGGCGATCGATGAGGAGATCGAGAAAAAGTCCGCCTCGCTGCTACGCTCGATCGCTTTGACGACGGCGTTCTTTGCCGCTCTTGCGGCGCTCGGCTCGCTTCTGGCAGGTGGAACTATCAACGAGGCGTTGGCTCTCAAGACCGAGGCCACGCAAAAGCAAGCCCAGGCCTCCGATCAGTGGGCCTATTATCAGGCAAAAGGCATCAAGGCCGCGATCCTCGAGGCGCAGAAGGGGCTTCTGGTTGCTGACGGCAAGCCGGCATCGCCTGATCTTGATAAGACACTCCAAAGATACGCGGACGAGCAAAAAGCTGCCAGCGTTCAAGCGCAGGAGCTCGAAAAGGCGAGAGATCGGAAGGATGACGAAGCCAATGAGCTTATTCATCACCACCACTTGTATGCATATGCGGTCGCCATGTTACAGGTATCGATTGCTTTAGGGGCGGTGGCGGCACTCACCCGGAAGCGCTTTGTGTGGTGGGGCTCTTCGGCTCTGGGCCTGATGGGAGGGGCGCTCTGCCTGTGGACCTGGGCAGCCGGCTGAACCAGGCTGCGGCGCATTTGTAGAACGAGCAAGAGGCAAAAGAGCATGCAGCTATTCGCCCTTTGCAAGGGAGGCAGGCGAATCTGGGCGTTCATTAGGTGCTTCTGATCGACTAGATAAGCGTCCTTCAACGTCAAAGGAACAAGATGTCTGAACGTCCACACGCGCTAGAGTCGACACGGCATTGCATAGCGGACCGAAAGCCTAAAGGCACCATCGTTTACGTGGCGGTCGCCGTCGTTGCGGTCATCATCGGGTTGACTTCCGGGCGGCACGAGAACTCCGCGCCGCCAGAGCCGCAAATTGCGAAGTTGGTTCGCTAGCAGGCCGTTGAAGACGCCCGCTTGCGAGCGACGAAGCCCGCTTCATCTTTATGGAGGCAGATTTGCCCGATGGCGGATCTCGAACGGTTTATCTGCCTCAGGCTTTGGTAAATGCCAGGACTAAACGCCTGGCTCCGCACGTGTCAAAGCTTGGTGCTCTCCTGCCGATCGACGCTCGACTTCCGGGTGTGAGTCCAACCTGCAACAGCCCTCGGACAATCGACCGGCTGGCCAATTTGGCACTGGACCTTTTTCGCCCACTCAGGCTATTCGCTGAGTAGCGGAATGATTTGAACGCGCAAGATGGCCGCTTCATCTCCGCAAAAGGATAGGTCATGACGGCGCAGATTGTTGCGGCATGGGCGGCACAGAACGGATTTAATTTACTCGATTCTTGGAAGTATCGTCGCAGTGACGATGTGCGTACAATTACCATCGAAATAAAAAAGCGTTCGGTGGTGCTGATCGATGAGAGGCCCGGTTTGCGCCCACGGCTCGTTTCCACATTGTTCAAAGATTTGTTTTTCGGCAGCCCAACTGGCAAGCTCGAGCGGTTCTTGCTGGATTGTTGAAGGGCAGACGGCAAGCGTTCCGATTTTCAAATCATACGCTCTGCCATGCCGGATCCGCCATCTTGGGAGCCTGCTGTATGAATGGCTCCGTCGCGGGTGAGCGCAAAAGCGGTGTGCTTGATCCGAGAGCACCATCATGCCGGACGAGATTTGCCATTTCCCGCCGCCACATGCCGGCCGCTTCTCACCTGAACTTGCAATAATCTATCGGGAAGCGGAACCAAGCACGGCCGAGACGGGTTTCTTTCGATCCTGGAGAAAACCTATGGCGCCGCGCTCTTTCTGGAAAGGCTATCTCAAACTCTCGCTGGTGACCTGCCCCGTCGCCATGGCGACGGCGACCAGCGACAATGAGAAGGTTCGCTTTCATACTCTCAACAGAAATACGGGCAACCGCATCGTCAGCCGGTATGTGGATTCCGTCACCGGCAAGGCGGTCGATGAAGATGACGAGGTCAAGGGATATGAGCGTGGCGAAGGTGACTACGTCATGCTTGAGGATGAAGAGCTCGACGCGGTCGCCCTGGAAAGCACCCGAACGATCGAAATCGAGATGTTCGTGCCCCGCGATAGCCTGGAATGGGTCTGGTTCGATGCGCCGCACTACCTGACGCCGAACGATACGGTTGGCGAAGAGGCTTACTGCGTCATCCGCGACGCAATGGCGGCGAGCGGCATGGTCGGCATTTCCCGCCTCGTCATGTATCGCCGTGAACGTGCCGTCATGCTGGAGCCGCGAGACAGAGGGATCGTCCTTTGGACCCTGCGATTTGGCGACGAGGTCCGCGATGAAAAGGATTATTTCGAAGATATCGAAACAAAACCCGTCGACGCCAAGCTGATGAAGCTTGTCCGGGAGCTGATAGAAGAGCGTACAAAGCCATGGGACCCCGAAATGGTCTCCGATCCCGTCCAGGACAAGCTTCTCGATATCATCGCTTCCAGGAAAAAAGGCCGCAAGCCTCCCGCCAGGGCAAAGGTGGAGGAAACGTCCGCTCCGGGCAATGTCATCAATATCATGGACGCGCTTCGAAAGAGCCTTTCGCGGGAAAAGGGTGTCCGGAAGCGGTAGTCCGCGTGGTGGGGCTTTTGCTCCGGGAATTGCGCTCTGTGACGGACGCCTGTCACGACCCGGGTTTCCGTTTGGGATCAGTCTGGCGCAGCGGTACGGCGGCACGCCGGAAGTCGGCCCAGGGGTCCGATCGGAATGCCGCAAGCCGCGACGATACGTTGAGCACGGTGAAATAGTCCGGGCCGATGGCGGAGTTCAATTCTTCCCACGACAGAGGCATGGAGACGGCGGCTCCCGGACGAGCGCGGGTCGAATAGGGCGCGACCGCGGTCGAGCCTCGCTGATTTCGAAGATAATCGACAAGGATCTTGCCGCGGCGTTTCGATTTGGTGATGGTCGAGACGTAACGATCGGGGCTGTCTGCCGCCATCGCATCGGCGATGCCCTTCGTGAAGGCCTTGACGGCAGGCCATTCGGCCTTGGCAACGAGCGGGCAAACGATGTGCAGTCCCTTGCCGCCGGATGTCTTGACGAAGGGAACGAGACCCGCCCGTTTCAGCCGTTCGCCCGTCTCTTCCGCAGCCGCGACGACCTCGGTCCATGCGACGTTCGGACCGGGATCGAGATCCATGATGATCGTGTCAGGCTTTTCCCAATTGCCGACCCTGGATCCCCAGGGGTGGATCTCGAGGACGGCCGCCTGCACGAGGCCGATCAGGCCGTTCAGATCATTAATGCTCACATAGGGCTCTTCGTCTTGCGGGTCCTTTGCCAATGCGATGTTCCGGTTCATGCCTTTCCAGGCGTGCTTCTGGAAGAAATGCTGGCCGCCGATCCCGTTCGGGCAGCGCACGAGCGCGAGCGGCCGGCCGACGACAAAAGGTCCCATGTAGCGCCAGACCTCGGTGTAGTAATCCGCAAGTCCCGTCTTGGTCACGCCCTCGTCCGGCCAGTAGAGGCGATCGCCGTGGGTCAGGGATACGCTGCTTCGTGCGGGTTTCCCGGCTGATGCTTTGCCGGCGGATTTCGGTGTTTCCCGAACGATATCGAGGGGGTTCTTGTCTTCTCTCAGGCCGCGGAAGGAGGCATGGCGCAGATGGCCGTCTGCAGTCCAGGCGCGGAATTCGACTTCCGCGACCAGGTCGGGCCGTGTGAAGCGGACGCCGCGATGTTCTTCCGCCGTCAGCTTGGATGCGAAAGGACTTTCCTCCGCTTTCAGGCGGCTGAGCCTTTTGAACAGCTGTTCGGCGACCGTGTGCGTATATCCCGTTCCGACACGGCCGACGTGCTCCAGCTTGCCATGCTCGTAGACGCCGAGAACCAGGGAGCCGATCGCGTTTCGCGATGTCGTCGACGGCACCCAGCCACCTATGACGAATTCCTGCCGTGACGAACATTTCGATTTGACCCATGTCTTGCTGCGGCCGGAGCGATAGGGATCGTCGGCGACCTTGGAGACGATCCCTTCCAGACTCAACCGGCAGGCATGGCTCAGCAGCAGATCGCCGTTTTCATCAAAATGACTGCTGAAGCGGAGTATCCCGGTTTCCGAGGGAATGATCTTCCGCAGCAATTCCTTGCGGCTGATCAAAGGACAGACGGTAAGATCGTAGCCGTCGAGGTGGATGAGATCGAACGCGTAGAAGACGAAGCGGTCGCTGCGTCCTTCGCTGAGGTCGGCCTGCAGGGCGGAAAAGTCGGAGGCGCCGGCGGCGGGCTCGACTACCAGTTCGCCATCGATGATGGCCGAGCCGACCGGGAGAGCCTTGAAAGCGCCGACGATCCCCTTGCCGAACTTCTGGGTCCAATCGAGGCCGCTGCGCGTCAGCAGCTTGATGCGGCCTGCCTCGATGCGAACCTCGAGCCGGTAGCCGTCGAATTTGATTTCGTGGAGCCAGCGCTTGCCTTTGGGTGGCTTGGAGACCAGTGTCGCCAGGGCAGGCTCGACAAAGACCGGCAGGGCGGCTTTCCTTGCTCCCTTCAAGGAAGAGGGATCGACAGGCTCTCTATCGGTCTCCGGTGCGGTCTTGTCCGATGTCGTCCCAAGAGAGCCGTTCCCCGTTCTTGTCGGTCCGCGATCGATCTTACCCGTCTTCGAGGACCAGCCCGGCTTCTCGCCCTCGACTTCGTCGATGATCCGTCCTGTCTTGGCCGATTCCGGTCGTTCTTCCAGGATATCGGGCGCTCCTTCCGGGCGGGCCGCGTCATCGTCTCCCTTGATCAGCAGCCAGTTTTCGCGCTTCTCGCGCGGCTTTCCCGCCATGCGGATCAGGTGCCAGCGCCCGCCCAGCTTTTTACCGTGAAGCTCGAATTCGAGATGTCCCTTGGTCAATCCCCTGTGCGGATCGCCAATTGCCGTCCATGAGCCTTTATCCCAGACGATGACGGTTCCGCCGCCATACTCGCCCTTTGGTATCGTACCTTCGAAATCGCCATAGTCCAGGGGATGATCCTCGGTTTGGACCGCCAGCCGCTTTTCGCCGGCGACCAGGCTCGGCCCCTTGGTCACCGCCCAGCTTTTCAGCACGCCATCCAGCTCGAGGCGGAAATCATAGTGGAGCCGGCGCGCGTCATGCTTCTGGATGACGAAACTGTTGCCGATCGACGCGGCTTTTCTTCTGCTTGTGCGACCTTTTGGTTCCGATGTCTTGGTGAAATCGCGTTTGCGGTTGTAGGTCTCCAATGCCATGGTCAGCTCGCCTTGCGTTGCGAGCGCGAAGGGGATGCGGCGCGTGATTTCGTAGCTTTCCTGGACTTCGCGCGTGTCTTGCTCTGGCCGTCCAGCCCGGCGCTCTGGCGCAGGGCTTTCATGAGATCGGTAACCTCGGCAACCTTCGCGGGCTTGCGCTGCGGGATTGCCCTGCCTTCGATCTTGGCTTTGACGAGATCGGCAAGGGCCGCCTCATAGCGATCGTCGAATTCGCTGGCGTCGAACCTGCCTTTCTTGGTGGCAATGATGTGCCTGGCGAGATCGAGCATTTCGCCCTTGATCTTTATGTCCGGCACGTCTTCGAAGGCTTCTTTTGCCGAGCGAACCTCATAGTCGAAGTTCAATGTGGTGGCGATCAATCCTTTGCCATGGGCACGGATCATCATCGTTCGCAGACGGCGAAACAGAACGGTCCGGGCGATGGCGGCAACTTTCCCGGCGCGCATGCCCTCGCGGATCAGCGCGAATGCATCTCCTGCCGCCGGCGCGGAAGGAGCCAGATAATAGGGGCGATCGAAATAGACGTCATCGATATCGGAACACGCCAGGAAAGCCTGGACGTGCAGGACCTTGTCGCTTTCCGGTACCGCTGCGGCGACTTCTTCCGGCTCGAGGACGATATAGTCGTCCTTGTTGAGCTCATATCCCTTGACCTGATCCTCGCGTGACACTGGTTTTTCCGTTTCGCTGTCGATGAATTCGCGTCTGACCCGGTTGCCGGTTTCCCGGTTCAGCGTGTGAAAGGAAATTCGTTCCGAGGTAGAAACGGCCGCATACAGCGCCACTGCGCAGCTGACCTCTCCAAATTTCAGATATCCCTTCCATTGCGCACGCGGACTCATGTGCAGGCTCCCTATGGACGATCAGAGTCAAACGAGGTTTGATCCCCATTGTTCCGGTTTCGAGCATCCTCCGTGCGGGGATGTCTCGTCGCCAGTGAACCGAAAACGGCTGCCGCTTAGCGTTTTGCTCTCGGTGGCTGGCATGAAGTCGAAGCAAGCCTAAATAGTAGGTATCCGGGCAAAAGCTTGGTTTTCTTGTGGCCTATCCAGCGTGCGGAAAGCGTAAAACATCCGTGAACGGAGCAAATGAATGCGCCGCTATCATCACCTTGTCGAAGGAGTTCTCCAGCCGGAGGAGATAGACAATTTGCAACGGATTTTCGATGTAGTGATCGCTCAGCCGTGGTTCGCTTTGAACGAATTCAACCGCGAGGCTTTCGCTGCGGAACTTATCAAGCTTTACCGCAGCGGAGTGGTTGATTTCGCCAAACTTCACCAGCTTGCGGGCTTGGCGGCCATCCGCTCGTTCAGCAGAGACATGCCGGAGGAAGAGCGGAAAGCTCTGGGTCTTCTCTATGAACCACCACTTGACCAGCACTGAGATCAAGAGGTCTTAAGCCCAAAGAAACCGCGACAGCGTGAACGAGAAATGGTTTGTCCGGTGCGCGGGAATAGGGCTTGTCGTCTGATGGGCCACGCATAGGGAGCGCTCATCCCAAGGGAAAGATCGCGCTACCCTTGCGGGCCGCTCATCAACCTGCTTCGGATAGCGCTTTCAGAGAAAGTGGAAGACGGAAAGGGTGTCTTCCTTTGCTAAACGATCTCAGTAAAAGATTGTTCCCCTCAAGTCCAACGTGAACATTGCGAAAGAGCCTGCAAGGATCGCGCGGGTACAGTAAATCAAGCCCAGGCAGTACCATTGCTTTGGCGTTTCCTGTTTCTTTGGAACAAATAGATCGCAAGTACAATTCATTCGCATCGGCCGCGACTGACGGAAAATGTCCGAGTCCCGGCATTCGCTGCGAGGTGGTCATGAGCGACTATCAGATGGATGACAAAAGTGCGGTCGTTGAACCTTCGAAACCACGGATACTGGAAATCCTCGGGCCTGGCCTGATCACCGGCGCCTCCGACGATGACCCAAGTGGGATCGCGACCTACTCGCAGGCAGGCGCGCAATTTGGTTACATTACGAGTTGGACGCTCGTCCTCACCTATCCGCTGATGGTTGCCATACAGATGATCAGCGCCCGCATAGGCCGCACCACCGGCCGCGGTTTAGCCGGAAGCATGGCGAAGTGCTATCCGCGCTGGGTTGGGGTTGGTATCACTGTCCCTCTTCTGATTGCCAATGTCATTAATCTGGGCGCGGATCTCGGTGCAATGGGAGATGCGGCCCATCTGCTGCTGAGCGGCAATTCGCTGATCTACGTCGCGGGCTTCGGCGTGCTCTGTATCCTTCTGCAGGTTCTCCTCAAATACAAGCGCTATGTGGCCGTCCTAAAATGGTTGAGCCTCGCGCTTCTGTCCTACATCGCGACCCTTTTCGTGGTGCATGTTGATTGGTCGACCTTCATCCGCGGACTTCTGCTGCCGACCTTCAAGGCCGACCCGAACTATTGGTCCATGATCGTCGCGATCTTTGGAACGACGATCAGCCCCTATTTGTTTTTCTGGCAGGCCTCTCAGGAGGCCGAAGACTTAAAGGAAAAGCCGCGAGAGGAAGCGCTTGTGAAGCATCCCCAGGAAGCGAAAAGGGCGGATACGCGCATCACGCTGGATACGTTCATCGGCATGGCGGCATCCAATATCGTCGCGCTGGCTATCATGACCACGACCGCAGCCACGCTGAACAAGGCCGGTGTGACGAATATCGAGAGTTCCGTCGATGCGGCGAAAGCGATCGAACCGCTGGCCGGTCATTTTGCCAAGATCGTCTTTGCCGCAGGCATTATCGGAACCGGCCTTCTGGCCGTGCCCGTCCTCGCCGGATCGGCCGCTTACGCGGTCGGGGAGGCGGCCCGATGGAAAGTTGGGCTGTCGCGCGAGCCGAGCGAGGCCAAGGCGTTTTATACGACGGTGGGATTGGCGACCATGGTCGGCATGTTACTCAACTTTACGCCCATCCCGCCGATGAAAGCGCTGTTCTGGAGCGCCGTCATCAATGGTGTCGTCGCCGTTCCCGTTATGGTAATCCTTATGTTGATTGCCTCCAATCGACAGCTGATGAAGCAGTTCGCTATCCGTGGCGGCTTGAAAGCACTGGGATGGATCGCATGCGCTGCGATGCTCGCCGCCGTAATCGGCATGGCCGTGACCGCATTTTTCTAAGGTCAGGCGGGAACCAAATGTCGGACTGTCTGTTCGGGAACGAGACCGAAGAGGTCTCATGGTTAACATGATCTCGCCCATACATGATGGAGGACCCAAATGGCATCCGAGAAGACTTTGAACGATCTCTTTCTGGAAACGTTGAAAGACATCTATTACGCCGAGAAACAAATTCTTCGGGCATTGCCGAAGATGGCGCGCGCGGCTCAGGCTGAAGAAGGCAAGCAAGGATTTCTTCATCATCGCGATGAGACTCAAGGTCATGTCGAACGACTGGAGCAGGTGTTCGAGATGCTGGGAAAGCCGGCGCGGGGAAAGACTTGCGAGGCAATCCAGGGCATCCTCGCCGAGGCTGACGAGATCACGGAGGAATTCAAAGGGACGTCAGCACTCGATGCGGGCCTGATTTCCTCAGCGCAAGCTGTCGAGCACTACGAAATCGCCCGCTATGGAACACTCATCGAATGGGCGAAACAACTTGGGCTCAAGGACGCGGTATCTCTTCTGCAGCAGACACTCAGTGAAGAGAAGGCCACAGACCAGAAGCTGACGAAACTGGCGGAAACTGCAGCAAACGCGAAGGCCAGGAAAGCAGCGTAGAGCGGCGCCTGGTTTCTATTTTCCGGTGCGTCGCGAAAGCGACGCACCTTCAGACTTGTCCGGAACATTGTTAGCGGGAAGCGGTTTGACTTTAATCCGATACCGACGCCGCAAAGGCCGTCAAGCAGATCGTCCGCGGCTTCTGGCAAGGCAATGACAGGAGAAGATGATGAACAGCAGACCACCACCGGTTCCGGAGGAAAATCGAAGCGACAAGGGTGTCGGCGACCATGCCAAACCGTCGCTATCCGATCCCCATAAGCCTGATATGTCCGTCGATCCCGACAAGATGGGTCAGCAGGGAAATAGCCGTATCAACACAAGCCATCAGGGCCACCAACAGGACCGATAGGAGGTGCCGATGTCCACCTCGACCAAAACACCGGCCAGCATTCGCCAGGGCGGTCCGGGAGCTTCCCATGAAAATGCGAAGGCGCCCTTGAACATTCCCAAGCCACCGGCCGAGCCCGATGCGCGAGACCGCAGCAAGGTTTCCGGCGGCGGTGGCGAACGCGATCGCCATCATGGCCACGATCCCAAACGGAAGGGTGGCAAGTAGGGCGAATTGCTGCCGCTTTCGCCGAACAGAAGCGGTCGGCCATGCTTCCAAGCCGTTACTGCTACTGCCGCCTGCCGACTGCACATCGGGACGCCTGTCGCGGCAGTGCGGAGTTTAAGCGGACAACGTTTGAACTTTCGCGCCCGCTACAAAATTCAGACGGAACATTAAGCCGCCGCTGCGGTTAGAGGACTTGCCGTTCCGACAAGGCCATTCCGACAAGAATGTCACTCCGACCGGAGCCTGTGAAAGGATTACCATGATGCATATCAGCAGTTTCAAGGACATGTATCTTGCCGAACTTCAGGAGCTTGTCAGTGTCGAAACGCAGTTGACGCAATCTTTGTTGCGAATGGCCGAGATTGCGTCGCATCCGAGCTTGAAGAATGCGCTGGTCCACCATCGTGCCCAAACCGAGGTTCAGAAAGACCGCCTCGTGTCACTCGTGCGCAAGCACGGTGCCGACCCATCCGCCCATACGGATCAGGCGATGCAGGCGCTGATCCACGAGGCCGAAAAAATGGTTTCCATCCTGACGGGCGACGATTTGCGTGACGCGGGTCTTCTCGCCTCCGCCCAGAGGCTGGAACATTACGAGATAGCGGCATATGGCACGGCTGCTGCGCTGGCCGGTCAATTGGGATTACGCGAAGATCAGGAGATCCTGCACAGGAGTCTCGAAGAGGAGAAGCAGACCGACATTCTGCTGACCCGACTGGCTAAAGGAGAAATAAATCGGGATGCGCTGGCCGCCTGACGGGACCCTCTCAGGGAAATCGGCCAAACCGTCGCCGCTTGGATGATGACCGTTGGGCCATGGACAATTTGAGTGCAGAGACGAATCGACAGCTGCCATTTGAAAGGAGCTTTCCATGAAGCACCATGCTCTTCAAGAGATTCGGACCGTCGCCAACGTCAATCTCGAATACCCGCACGCGTTGCCGGTGACCCGCCGCGAACGTCTCAAACGCTGGGCGGAACTTCTCGAACGCTGTGGAGGCCTGGCACTCTCAACTCTGCATGAGACGGAGTTTCAACCGGCCAAGGAGCGTGCGCTCATGCGCGCCGACAATTCGCCGCTGTCGGTGGCGTTTGCCGACCCGGTCCTGAGAGCGGCGGGGCTGTCGGACGACAGCTATGGTGAAACCAGGCGCTTCTTTGAGCTGAGTGATAACCAGTTGCATCAGCTCGTCTGCCATTGCCACTTCGGGACGACGGTGAATGCCTCCACGGCCGCTCGCTATGTCCGTTCACTGATCGCGGCAGGTGATCGACCAGGTATACTGGCCCGGCTGCGCAACGTGTTTCGGCGATAGGAGCCCTTTGGGTCAAATCATTATCGATGCACCGGCCGAGGAGAGGCCGGAACGCCATCGCGATGCCGTAACGATGTTGCGGTCGGCACATGCCGCTCTAAATTGGACAGGGTGCCGTTGTATCCGGGCATTGCCTGATACTGCGGAGCTGATCGCTCGCACCACCTGATGATCCCTGGAGCGTTTCCGCCTTTCTTCGAATCGCGAAAACGCTCTATGTTCTTGTTTCTTTGCGCATTCCGGACGGAAATCGCACTTTTCGTGGAAATGCTAGATCACGCCCTTTTTAAGGATGAAGTTCCCATAGGGGCGGGATTCGGCCGTCTGGATCACTGCAAACGCTCGCATTGCGATAGGATAATAGGCGAACCTTTCGACAGGCTGGCTGACGATCGCACGTCCCTCTGCTTGGGAGCAGGCGGCGACGACATCTTTATGCACTTCCAGCAACTCACCTGGCCCGTCGGCGGCCTCCATGTGCATGAGCGGCGCTTCAACGAACGTATCCAAAGGCATCATCTGAAGGATTCCACGCACCGCAGTCGGCGCATCGATGCCTTCCAAGGTGAGGAGCTTTGCGCTGGTCGTCTGGGCCGCTACGCGAAAGCCCGAGAAATTTCGATCTACGATCGCCAATTCGTCGCCGTGACCCATGGAGGCCAGAATCCATAATAGGTCGGCCGTAATGAACGGCGGAACGCCCTTCAGCATGACAATTCCCTCCCAGGAGATCATCTCCGCCGAGAACGATAGTCAGAAAAAAACGATTGCGCAAACGTTTCGATGACGCTAGCGTGCCATGTTAGCGGATCCTGGGAGGCCTCCTGGAGGTTGGAATTCCGCTTGGGAGGATACTTTGAAAAGCCTGCTTGTTGCGCTGCTGGCGAGAGCCGGAGTGCGCTCATGACGACCATTTCCGCGGTGGCAAAGGCGGCCGGAGTTTCGGTCTCCACGGTTTCGCACGTTCTCAACAAAACGCGCTACGTCTCGCCCGAGAAGGTGAAGCTGGTGATGGATACCGTGGAGGCGATTGGTTATATCCCCAATGCCCTCGCTCGTTCGCTCAAACTTTCCTCCACGGGTACCATCGGTCTCGCAATATCGGCGATTTCGAATCCTTACTTCAGCGACATTATCTGCGCGATCGAAGCCGAATGTTCCAAGCGGGGCTTGATCGTATTCCTGTGTGACACGCAGGATGATCCGGATCGAGAGCTGGAGCTGGTCCAGCATCTGCATCAACGCCGCGTCGACGGGATCATTCTTGCTGCCTCGGGCGATCCTAAGAGATCGCTGGATTACCTCATCGAATCCGATCTTCCCTGTGTGCTCGTTGATCGGCTGTCCGATAGCCGTTTCGACCAGGTCGGGACCGATAACGTCGCTGCCATTCGCACGCTCGTCGATCATCTCGTGGCGCTCCGTCATAAGAGAGTCGGGATCATTCTTGGGCAGCCCGGTTTTGCGACGACCGTGGAGCGCATGAATGCCTTTCGGGCCGCAATGACGGAAAAAGGAATAGAGGTGCCGGACGACTTGATCAGCGACAGCAATAACAACACCGCCGACGCCACTGCTTCGACGCACCGTCTGCTCGAATTGAAGGAGCCGCCGACAGCCATTCTTGCATCGAACAATCTCACGATGATCGGGGCCATGAGGGCCATCCGGGAACGGAAACTTCGGGTTCCAGCAGATATTTCCGTTCTCGGGATCGATGATTTCGAGTGGGCAGATTATTTCGAACCGCGCCTGACACTGATGGCTCAGCCTTGCGATGAGATCGGCCGGAAGGCGGCGGACTTGCTGATCGAGCGGATAGGCAACAAGCGCCGCCCCTGCCAAACCGTTCGATTGTCGCCGGTTTTGCGGTTGCGTGAATCGTGTGGAGAGGCAGCATGAGTAAGGTTGTTCTTTCAGCGAAAGGCGTCGTCAAGCGCTTCGGCGGGGTTCAGGCGTTGCGCGGAGTGGATTTCGAACTGAAGGTCGGCGAAATCCACGCGCTGCTCGGCGAAAACGGTGCCGGAAAATCCACGCTGATGAACCTGTTGTCCGGTGTGCATAGGCCGGACGAGGGGGAGATTTTCATCGACGGTAAATCGGCGCGATTTCACGGCCCCCGTGATGCACAGGCAGCAGGCATCGCAACGATCTTCCAGGAACTGGACCTCGTTCCGAGCCTGAGCGTGGCCGCCAATCTCTTTCTCGGGCACGAGCTTGTTCGTCCGCATGGAATGCTCGACAGCAAGGCAATGCTGCACGAGGCGCGCAAAAGACTGGAAGCGATCGATCAATCCATCGATCCAACCCAGCTCGTAAGCGACCTTTCTATCGGCCAGCGCCAGGTCGTCGCCATAGTCAAGGCGCTTTCCTACGCATCGAAGGCCCTCATCATGGATGAGCCGACGGCCGCCTTGACCGTTGGCGAAGTGGATCGATTGTTCGACATCATGCGTGGCCTGGCGTCCTCTGGCGTTGGTATCGTCTATATCTCGCACCGTCTTGAGGAGGTTCCCCAGATCGCTCATCGCGTAACAGTCATGCGCGACGGCAAGGTGGCTGGCGTCACAGAGCCGGACGCGCCGCAGGCCGAGCTGGTGCAGCTTCTCGTCGGACGTCCCTTGAACGAGCTTTATCCGCGCCGCGCAGACAGTGTTGGTGACGTCTTCCTGCGGCTGCGGCAGGCTTCCTTCCACCCGCATCGCGCCTCTCCCGGCTGGCAGGCGCCGGTCAAAGTCGATCTGGATGTTCGGCGTGGCGAAATTGTCGGGCTCGCCGGCGTTATGGGGGCCGGTCGAACCGAGCTTTTGAGCGCTCTCTACGGAGCAGGCGTGCCGGGCTATTGGCGGGGCGAGATCGTGGTTGGCGGCCGGCCGGCCAAGCTCACATCGATCGCGGCTGCGCGCAGGGCAGGGCTGGCATTCGTAACGGACGACCGGCGCGGGGCCGGTCTCATGCTGCGCATGTCGGTGGGCCTCAATTTGGTCATGTCGGTCATCCGCCGGATATCGCCACATGGCTTGCTGTCGGCACGACGCCAAGAGGATGCGATCAAGAGGTCTTTCGGCCAATTCGACATCCGTCCAAAGAATCCCGCTATCGCGGTCGGAGCCCTCTCGGGGGGAAATCAACAGAAGGTGGTCCTTGCAAAGGAAGTGCTGGGCAATCCGCGTCTCTTGCTTCTCGATGAGCCGACGCGCGGCGTCGACGTCGGCGCAAAGGGGGAAATCTACACCCGTTTGCGCAAGCTCGCTTCCGAGGGACTGGGGATCCTTGTCGCTTCGAGCGAAATGCCTGAGCTGATCGGCCTGTGCGATCGAATAGTGGTTTTGCGCAACGGCTGCAGCGTTGCTGAGTTTTCTGGCGGCGTCGGCGAACATGAAGTCCTGGCGGCCGCCAACGGGAGGGAGGCCTGATGTCCGAACAGCAAATTACGTCCAGTCCAGCGATTCAGCCTGCCAGGCGCATTGATCCGCTGGCGGTGATGGTCCGCTTCCAAAGCTTGATCGGCCTTATCTTGGTCTTCGCCGGCGGCATCGTTTTCTCGCCGCGTCGGCATGGTGTCATCCTGTTTCTTCAACCCGACAACATCGCCAATATCGTCCGTGCGGTGTCCGAAACCGGCATCATCGCGATTGGAATGACGTTCGTAATCATCACTGCCGGGATTGATCTCTCGGTCGGGGCGACGCTTGGTCTTGCGAGCGTCGTGACGGCAACGCTGATGGTCTCGAGCGGTTTCGGGCTCGTTACGACCGTCCTGGCAGTCCTGCTGATGGGCACGTGTTTCGGGTTGGTTCAGGGAGCGATTTCAAGCAAGTTTCGGCTTGAAGCATTTATTGTCACCCTTGCCGGTTTGCAGGCAGCTCGCGGACTTGCTCTCGTCGTATCGGGCAATCAGTATATCAACATCTCCTACGGCGACGGCCCTGGTCTCGCTCCACCGATTTTTGCCATTCTGGGCGGCCGGCTGTTCGGCAATGTCGTGCCGGTGGCCACGATCGTCTTTCTGATCTTTGCCTGTGTCGCTACGCTCGTGCTGAACACGACCAGGTTCGGCCGCTATGTCTATGCCGTCGGCGGAAACGAGCGTGCCGCGCGCATCTCAGGCGTTCCGGTCTCCGTCATCAAGATCGCCGTCTACGCCATCACCGGCTTTGCATCCGCGCTGGCTGGCATCGTTCATGCAGGGCAGTTCAATTTCGGAAGTGCCAATGACGGGACCGGATACGAACTGACGGCCATTGCGGCTGTCGTCATTGGAGGAACCAGCCTTTTCGGCGGTTCCGGTTCAATGGTCGGAACAATCGCCGGCACGATCATGCTGGGGGCTTTGGCCAATATTCTTCAGCTCAACAACATTACGCCAGCCACGCAGTTGCTCGCTACGGCGGCAATCATCGTTCTGGCGGCAGTCCTTCAATCCCTCGTTCGTCGCCGCGAAGGATTGGGCAGGTAGTGTGGCGGCATCTCCCGAAAGGTGGATTCGGGATCAATGTGGAGGAGACACCAATGACACAGAATGCATTTCGACTATCGAATGCCTGGCGTATGGCATTTCTGGCCGGTTCTTGCCTTGGGATTGCCAGCGTAGCCCAGGCTGCCGATCCGCTGGTGAAGGCTTGTGCCAAGAATGGCGAATTCGTGATCGGCTTCTCGCAGGCAAACAATGCGGAACCCTACCGCCAGCATGTCAACGATGAACTGCAGGCAGCTGCCAAGGCTGTTCCGCAGTTCACGCTGCAGATTGCCGACGGGGCGGGCAACGTCAACACTCAGACATCGCAGGTCGACAATTTCATCACCCAAAAGGTTGACCTGCTGTTGATCTCGCCTTTCGAGGCGGCTCCGCTCACACCGGCCGTCAAGCGGGCGATGGACGCGGGCATTCCCGTGATCGAGCTCGATCGCAAGACGAACGGCGAAGCTGGCAAGGATTACACGGCTTTCATCGGCGGAGACAACTACAAGATCGCATTGGCCGCGGGTCAATATACAAGCAAGACACTTCTGCCGGATGGCGGCGAGACGGCAGTGCTTGAAGGGCTGCCGAGTTCAACGCCTGCCGTCGAGCGGCTGAATGGCTTTAAGGATGGCGTGAAAGCCAATCCCAAGATCCAGATCGTGGCGGAACAGGCGGCTGACTGGCTCCCGGATAAAGCGCAGACGGCGTTCGCTGCCATGCTGCAGGCTCATCCAGATATCAAGATGGTCTATGCGAGCAACGATATGATGGCGGCGGGTGCCCTGCTGGCTGCGAAGGGTGCCGGAAAGAGCGTGAAGATCATCGGCACCGATGGCTTGCCGGGTCCGGCTGGCGGGATTGAGGCGGTCGCAAAGGGAGACTGGTCCGCGACGTTCACATATCCGACAGGGGCAAAGGAAGCGATCGACATGGCAAAGTCGATATTGCTGGACTGTGCAACATCTGTACCTGCAACGGTGACGGTCGACACGACCGCTATCACGCCCGATAATGCGAAGCAGATGATGGGCAAGTAGAACTCTTCAGCCCAATCCGGCTGGACACAAGATCCAGCCGGATTGGGCACATCGCATGGCGACCGATGTCGGTGCCTCTCGCCTGGACCCGGACGAAAGAAGCCCGCCGGCTATTTCGAGTTGTCATGTTGTCGTTTCGGATCAAGTTAAGGCTCCATCCCTATGCTTTTTACGCAATTCCGGACGGAAAATCGCTGCGCATTTTTCTGGAATGCTCTCGGCAGTTAACGAGACCTGTCCGTGTGGGAGAAGGATAACTGCATATGGATCTTTACCGACCTATGGCTATTCGGGGCATACCTTAATGCCTACTCAGCGATCGGGAGCCGAGATGCGGGTCGGCTCGATCAGTGAAAAATGAGTTTTTTCTCTGGAGTATCGATGAGCGTGTTTGGTTTCGCAAACTCGGTCAGACTGACATGGTCTAAAATGCCGACGTGCGATCCTTTCACCGTGACGCCATATGCCTTCAGCACTGAAAATGCCCGCGATAGATTTTCGGGTGTCATTCCGAGGCGGGATGCCAGAAGCCGCTTTTCGACGCCGACGTCCACCGATCCGCTGCCTCCTTGTTCCTTTTCGGCCTGCAAAAGCCAGTTTGCCAAGCGCTCCGCGCCTGAACGCAGTTTCTGGTTTTTCAGATCCTTGATCGCGCGGCGATAACCCTTGGCCAGCTCCATGACGATTGCGCGGGCGAAGGAGGGGTCCGTCTGCATCGCATGATGTATCCGTGCGGCAGGAATCATGAGAATGCTGGAAGACGCCAGGGTTCGAGCGGATTGCAGGCAGACATCGTCATTGAGCACCGCCGCCAGAATGAAGACGCCGACTGGAGCTACAATGTCCAAGGTCGTTTCCCGAGAGCCGGTGCCGGCGAACATTTCAACCAGCCCATCCACCAGGATGTACAGAAAGTCAGCCGGCTCGCTCTCACGAATCAACACGACACTTTGCGGAAAGCGTTGCAGGAAACTGGCCTCCATAAGCGAATGAAACGTGTCATCCTGTATGGGTGCGAAGAGGCCCAGATTTCGAATTGCGGCGGTACTATCAGGTCTCACGGGAAGGCCTCCTGTCAATCGTTGACGTATTTGTATTTCATAATTGAAATTTATCAATCCAACAGTATAAATTTGTCAATTTCTTCGAAATGTATTGGCATATTTCGTCGATATTCTTCTCAATATTTGGCTGCATTTCGTATCGTCAAATTCTTTTGACTAAAATCAAAGTCGCCTCCGGCATTCGCAGTTATTCCCGATTTCGAGACTGAAGAAGGACCATCCCTCGTCACGAATGGAATTTCGCCATGCCTGTTCACCAAGAGATTGATATCAAGGCTCAGCGCACTGCCCTGACCGCAAGCACGGTCGCCTTTACGATATGTTTCGCAGCCTGGACCATTTTCGCCATCATCGGTATTCGAATTCGGGACGAGCTCGGGCTCACCGAAACCGAATTCGGCCTTCTGGTCGGCACGCCTATTCTTACCGGCTCGTTGATTCGCGTCATACTCGGCATCTGGACCGATCTTTATGGCGGGCGCATCGTCCTTGTTGGCACCATGCTTGCCGCTGCCGCGGCGACTTTCTTGCTGACCTATGCGCACACATATCCGCAAATGCTTCTCGCGGCTCTCGGTGTCGGCATTGCAGGCGGTTCGTTTGCCGTCGGGGTAGCCTACGTGTCGCGATGGTATCCGCCCGGCAAGCAAGGCACGGCGCTCGGAATCTTCGGGGCCGGCAACGTCGGTTCGGCCGTCACCAAGTTTCTCGCACCGCTGGTCCTGGTGGCCTGGGGCTGGCATGCAGTTGCAGAGATCTGGGCGGCCGGTCTGGTCGTCACCGCGATCTTCTTCTGGTTCACGACGAAAGACGATCCCATCCATGCCGAACGCCGCCGCACCGGCCAAAGGCCGAAGAGCGCATGGCTCGAACTCGAACCCTTAAAGAATGTGCAGGTCTGGCGCTTCTCGCTCTATTACTTCGTTGTCTTCGGCGCCTTTGTCGCCCTTGCGCTGTGGCTGCCGCAATATCTGATCAATGTCTACGGGCTGGATATTCGCACCGCCGGCATGATTGCCGCCTTCTTCTCCGTGCCAGCCAGTCTTTTCCGCGCCTATGGCGGCCATCTGTCGGATGTCTACGGCGCACGCCGCGTGCTCTACTGGACGTTTTTGGTGTCCATCGTCGCCACCTTCATCCTTGCCTATCCGCCGGCCGATTACGCGGTCAGAACACTCAACGGCCCTGCCACCTTCCACCTCGAAATGGGGCTGGTAGGCTTCACCGTCGTCCTCTTCGTCCTCGGCTTCTTCATGGCGCTGGGCAAAGCCGCCGTCTACAAGCACATTCCGGCCTATTATCCGGACCATGTCGGCGCCGTCGGCGGACTGGTCGGGATGATCGGCGGTCTCGGCGGATTCCTGCTCCCGATCCTCTTCGGTGTTCTGCTCGATCTCACCGGCCTGTGGACCAGCTGCTTCATGGCGCTCTTCCTGCTGGTCTCGGTCGCGCTTGTCTGGATGCATGTGGCCATCCGTCAGATGGAGCGCCGCGCGGTGGGAAAGACGCTCGAAGCGCTGCCGCCCTTCCCGGAAATGCAAGGCATGCCGGCACCGAAGGTCGAGCCCCGCCGCAGCGATGCGGTGCTTACGGACTGGCGTCCGGAAGATCCGGCCTTCTGGGCGGAAAAGGGCAGCCGCATCGCGCGGCGCAATCTCTGGCTTTCGATTCCGGCGCTGCTTCTCTCCTTCGCCATATGGCAGGTCTGGTCCGTGGTCGTCGCGAAGCTGCCGCTCGTCGGCTACACGTTCACCACCGATCAGCTCTTCTGGCTGGCTGCTCTTCCCGGCATTTCCGGTGCGACCTTCCGGATCTTCTATTCCTTCATGGTGCCGATTTTCGGCGGGCGGCTGTGGACGACGCTGACGACCTGGTCGCTGATCATTCCTGCCGTCGGCATCGGCTTTGCGGTGCAGAACTCGACCACGCCCTACATCGTGTTCCTTCTTCTTGCCCTGCTTTGCGGCTTTGGCGGCGGTAATTTCGCCTCGTCGATGTCCAACATCTCCTTCTTCTTTCCGAAGTCGGAAAAGGGCAATGCGCTGGCCCTCAATGCCGGCCTCGGCAATCTCGGCGTGAGCGTCGTCCAGTTCGTCGTTCCGCTGGTCATCACCGCCGGCATCTTCGGCCGGTTCGGCGGCGATCCGGTGATGACGAAAGCGGCGGCCGGCAGCGCTCCGCTCTGGCTGCAGAATGCCGGCTTCTTCTTCGTGCCCTTCATCGCGATCTCGGCTTTCGCCTGCTGGTTCGGGATGAACGACATCGCTTCGGCAAAGGCTTCCTTCGCCGAGCAGGCGGTCATCTTTCGGCGCCGGCACAATTGGATCATGTGCTGGCTCTATACCGGGACCTTCGGCTCCTTCATCGGCTATTCGGCGGGCTTTCCACTGCTTGCCAAGACGCTGTTTCCCGATATCAACGCGCTGCAATTCGCCTTCCTCGGTCCGCTGGTTGGAGCATTGTCGCGCTCGGGAACCGGCTGGCTTGCCGACCGCTTCGGCGGCGCGCGGGTCACCTTCTGGGTCTTCGTGCTGATGATGGCCGGTGCCGGCGGCGTCCTCTGGTTCATCGCGACCAAGGATCAGCCAGGAGCCTTCTGGGGCTTCTTCCTCTCCTTCCTCGTTCTCTTCTTCGCAACCGGCGTCGGTAATGCTTCGACCTTCCAGATGATCCCGGCGATCATGGGCAAGGAAATGATCCGGCTGATGCCGGATGCGACGCCCGAAGCCCGCCGCCTGGAGGCGGAAAAGGAATCCGCTGCGATCACCGGCTTTACCTCGGCGATTGCTGCCTTCGGCGCCTTCTTCATTCCGATGGGCTACGGGCTTTCGATCACCTTTACCGGCGGGCCGCAGGCGGCACTGTCGGCCTTCCTCATCTTCTACGTGACCTGTCTCGTCCTCACCTGGGCCGCCTATACCCGCAAGGGCGGCCTTCTCCACGACGTCGAGCGCAACAAGCAAGGCACCATCGGCAAGGCCGCGGCGGCCGAATAAGACCAGGAGAACCACATGTCTCATTTCCTCGACCGGCTCACCTTCTTTCGAAAGAATGTCGGTCAGTTTTCCAATGGCCACGGCATCGTTACCAGCGAGGATCGCTCCTGGGAGGATGGCTATCGCAAACGCTGGCAGCACGACAAGATCGTCCGCTCGACCCATGGCGTGAACTGTACGGGTTCCTGCTCGTGGAAGATCTATGTGAAGGGCGGCATCGTCACCTGGGAGACGCAGCAGACGGACTATCCGCGCACACGGCCGGACCTGCCGAACCATGAACCGCGCGGCTGCGCGCGGGGCGCCTCCTATAGCTGGTATCTTTATTCCGGCGCGCGCGTGAAATACCCGATGATCCGCGGACGGCTCCTGAAGCTTTGGCGCAAGGCGCGGAAAACCCTGTCGCCGGTCGCAGCCTGGGCGTCGATCGTCGAGGATGCCGAAAAGCGCAAATCCTACATCTCCATCCGCGGCCATGGCGGCTTTGTACGGGCGAACTGGGACGAGGTGACGGAAATCGTTGCTGCCGCCAACGCTTACACGATCAAGGCGCATGGGCCGGACCGCATCATCGGCTTCTCGCCGATCCCGGCCATGTCGATGGTCTCCTATGCGGCGGGCGCGCGTTATCTCTCGCTCATTGGCGGCGTATGCATGTCCTTCTATGATTGGTATTGCGACCTGCCGCCGGCAAGCCCGCAAACCTGGGGCGAGCAGACGGACGTGCCGGAAAGCGCCGACTGGTACAATGCCGGCTTCATCATCGTCTGGGGTTCGAACGTGCCGCAGACGCGCACGCCGGATGCGCATTTCTATACCGAAGTCCGCTACAAGGGCACAAAGAGCGCCGTCGTCAGCCCCGACTATGCCGAGGCGACGAAATTCGCCGACATCTGGCTGAACCCGAAGCAGGGAACGGATGCGGCGCTGGCGCTCGCCATGGGCCATGTGATCCTGCGCGAATATTACCTCGAGCGGTCGGTTGCCTATTTCGAGGATTATGCCCGCCGCTACACCGATATGCCGTTCCTCGTGCGGCTCGTGGAGCGCGACGGGCGGCTGGTTCCCGAGCGCCTGCTCCGGGCTTCCGAGCTGGAGGGTGCGCTTGGCGAAGCCAACAATCCGGAATGGAAGACCGTCGCGATCGACGAGAAGACGGGCGAACTGGTCGCTCCTCTCGGTTCCGTCGGCTATCGCTGGGGAGAAACGGCCAAGTGGAACCTCGAAGAGAAGGACGGCCACGGCCGTAACACCTCTCTCAAGCTCTCGCTTGCGGGCGAGGGTGCCGAGATCGCGGCAGTCGATTTTCCCTATTTCGGCGGCCGCGCCACTGAGCATTTCGTGGCGACCGGGCATAGCGAAATTCTGACCCGCAATATCCCTGTCCGGACGATATCAGGCACCGATGGCGCGCCCATCAAGGTCGTGACCGTCTACGATCTGATGATGGCGAATTACGGCCTCGATCGCGGCTTCGGTGGCGAAAACGTTGCCCGTGATTACGATGAGAATGTGCCGTTCACGCCCGCCTGGGCGGAGCACATCACCGGCGTCAAGCGCGATGCGATCATCACCGTCGCCCGGGAATTTGCGACCAATGCCGAGAAGACCAATGGCCGCTCGATGATCATCATCGGCGCCGGCATGAACCATTGGTACAACATGGACATGAACTATCGCGGCGTGATCAACCTCCTCGTCTTCTGCGGGGCGATCGGTCAGTCCGGCGGCGGCTGGTCGCACTATGTCGGGCAGGAGAAACTGCGGCCGCAGACCGGCTGGACGCCGCTTGCCTTCGGGCTCGACTGGTCTCGTCCGCCGCGCCACCAAAACTCGACGTCGTTCTTCTACGCTCATACCGACCAGTGGCGCTACGAGACGCTGACGGCGGCCGAAATCCTGTCGCCGACGGCGCCGGAGGGCGATTGGGAAAGCAGTTTCATCGACTACAATGTCCGCGCCGAGCGCATGGGCTGGCTGCCGTCGGCCCCGCAGCTGAAGGTCAATCCGCTTTCGGTTGCGGAAAAGGCGAAGGCGGCCGGCCTGGAGCCGAAGGACTATGTTGCGAAGGCCCTGAAATCCGGCGAGCTCGAGCTTTCGTGCGAAGACCCGGACGATCCGGCCAACTGGCCGCGCAACATGTTCGTCTGGCGCTCGAACCTGCTCGGCTCTTCCGGCAAGGGGCACGAATACTTCCTGAAGCACCTGCTCGGCACCGAAAACGGCGTCATGGGCAAGGATCTCGGACCGGAAGGCGCTGTCCGCAACAAGGAGGTCGTCTGGCACGACGAGGCGCCGCGCGGCAAGCTCGACCTTTTGGTGACCCTGGATTTCCGCATGTCGACCACATGCGTCTATTCCGACATCGTCTTGCCGACCGCCACCTGGTACGAAAAGAACGACCTCAACACCTCGGATATGCATCCCTTCATCCATCCGCTGTCGGCTGCGGTCGATCCGGCCTGGGAAGCGCGTTCCGACTGGGACATCTACAAGGGGATCGCCGAGGCCTTTTCGCGCGTTGCGCCCGAAGTGCTCGGTGTCGAACAGGATGTCGTGTTGACGCCTATTCAGCACGACAGCGCCGGAGAGATGGCGCAGCCCTTCGACGTCAAGGACTGGAAACGCGGCGAGATCGAACCTGTTCCCGGCCGCAGCATGCCCTCCGTCGCCGTCGTCGAGCGTGATTATCCGAACATCCATGCCCGCTTTACCGCACTCGGACCGCTGATGACCTCCATCGGCAATGGCGGCAAGGGCATCAACTGGAAGACCGAGCACGAAGTGGCGGCACTTGCCGCGCTGAACGGCGTCCATCGGGATGGTGCGGCAAAGGGTCTTGCGAAAATCGAGACCGACATCGATGCCGCGGAGGTCATTCTGATGCTTGCGCCGGAGACCAACGGCGAAGTGGCGGTGAAGGCTTGGGAAGCCCTGTCGAAGGCGACCGGGCGCAACCACGCGCATCTCGCCCTTCCCAAGGAAGACGAGAAGATCCGCTATCGCGATATCCAGGCGCAGCCGCGCAAGATCATCTCGTCGCCCACGTGGTCCGGCATCGAGAGCGAGAAGGTCTGCTACAATGCCGGCTATACGAACGTCCACGAGCTGATCCCCTGGCGCACGCTCACGGGCCGCCAGCAGCTCTATCAGGATCATCTCTGGATGCGGGCTTTCGGCGAAGGTCTCGTCACCTGGAAGCCGCCGGTCGATTTAAAGGCGATCGGCGTGGTCAAGGATCGCCATCCGAACGGCAACAAGGAAATCGTTCTCAATTTCCTGACGCCGCACCAGAAGTGGGGCATCCATTCCACCTACACCGACAATCTCCTGATGCTGACGCTGAACCGGGGCGGGCCGGTCGTCTGGATTTCGGAGACGGATGCGAAGTCGGCGGGCATCGTCGACAACGACTGGGTCGAAGTCTTCAACGCCAACGGTGCGCTGACGGCCCGCGCCGTCGTTTCGCAGCGCATCAAGCAGGGCATGGCGCTGATGTACCACGCCCAGGAGAAGATCATCAACACCCCCGGCTCGGAACTGACCGGCAACCGTGGCGGCATCCATAATTCGGTGACCCGCACCGTCCTGAAGCCGACCCATATGATCGGCGGTTATGCCCAGCTTGCCTACGGTTTCAACTATTACGGCACCGTCGGCTCCAACCGCGATGAGTTCGTCGTCGTGCGCAAGATGTCCAAGGTCGATTGGCTGGAAGAGCCGCTTGCAATCAATGCTCAGAAGGAGGCTGCAGAATGAAGATCCGTGCCCAGATTGCGATGGTTCTCAACCTCGATAAATGCATTGGCTGCCATACCTGTTCCGTGACCTGCAAGAATGTCTGGACCAGCCGCGAGGGCGTCGAATATGCCTGGTTCAACAATGTCGAAACCAAGCCCGGCGTCGGCTATCCCCGCGAATGGGAAAATCAGGAGAAATGGAACGGCGGCTGGCGGCGTAAGCGCAACGGCAAGATCGAGCCGAAGATCGGCGCGAAATGGCGTGTCCTTGCCAATATCTTCGCCAATCCCGACCTGCCGGAGATCGACGACTACTATGAACCCTTCACCTTCGATTATGACCATCTGCATACGGCAAAGGAATCGAAGGCTTTCCCGACCGCGCGCCCGCGGTCGCTGATTTCGGGCGAGCGTATCGAGAAGATCGAATGGGGTCCGAACTGGGAGGAAATCCTGGGCGGCGAATTCGAGAAGCGCTCCAAGGACGTGAACTTCGAGGGGATCGAGAAGGAGATCTACGGCCAGTTCGAAAACACCTTCATGATGTACCTGCCGCGGTTGTGCGAGCATTGCCTCAACCCGGCCTGTGCTGCCGTCTGTCCCTCGGGCGCGATCTACAAGCGCGAAGAGGACGGTATCGTGCTCATCGACCAGGACAAGTGCCGCGGCTGGCGCATGTGCGTCTCCGGCTGCCCTTATAAGAAGATCTATTACAACTGGTCGTCCGGCAAGTCGGAAAAGTGCATCTTCTGCTATCCGCGCATCGAAGCCGGCCAGCCGACCGTCTGCTCGGAAACCTGCGTCGGGCGCATCCGCTATCTCGGTGTGCTGCTCTACGATGCCGACCGCATCGAGGCGGCCGCAAGCGCGCCGAACGAGAAGGATCTCTACCAGGCCCAACTCGATCTCTTCCTCGACCCGAAGGACCCGAAGGTAATCGCCCAGGCGCGCGCCGACGGCGTGCCGGAGGCATGGCTCGAGGCTGCCGTCGTTTCGCCGATCTGGAAGATGGCGATGGACTGGAAGGTCGCCTTTCCGCTGCATCCCGAATATCGCACCCTGCCGATGGTCTGGTATGTGCCGCCGCTGTCGCCCATCCAATCGGCGGCGTCCGCCGGCAAGATGGGCCTGAACGGCGATATGCCGGACGTTCGTTCGCTGCGCATTCCGCTGCAATATCTCGCCAACCTCCTGACCGCAGGCAACGAGGAGCCCGTGGCGCTGGCGCTGGAGCGAATGCTTGCGATGCGCGGCTACATGCGCGCCAAATCCATTGACGGCCGCATCGACGAGCGTATTGCTCAAAATGTCGGGCTCACTGGCGCCGATATCGAGGACATGTACCGGATCATGGCGATCGCCAATTACGAGGATCGTTTCGTCATCCCGACGGCGCACCGCGAATGGAGCGAGGACGCCTACGACCTGCGCGGCTCCTGCGGCTTTTCCTTTGGCAACGGCTGTTCCGGCGGCTCAAGCGAGACCAACCTTTTTGGCACAAAGCCGCAGAAGAAAGCCAAGAACCCGATGGAGATCGCATAATGACCGAGAGACAAGCCGTTCTTACCTTACGCGCGCTCTCCGCACTCCTGACCTATCCGTCGGAGGAGCTCTGTGCCGCTGTGGCGGAGATCGCAGAGGCGATCGCCGCGGAGAAACTCGTGCCGCCTTCCGTCGCATCGGCGCTTCGCCCGCTTCTTGACGATCTTGCTTTGCTCGATCTCTTCGAGCTGCAGGAACGCTATGTCGAGCTGTTCGACAGGAGTCGGCGCCTTTCGCTGCACCTCTTTGAGCATGTGCATGGGGAAAGCCGCGACCGCGGTCAGGCCATGGTCGATCTTGCCGCCCTTTATGAGAAGGACGGACTGGAGCTCCATGCCAATGAACTTCCGGATTATCTGCCGCTCTTCCTCGAATACCTGTCGACGAAGCCGATCGGCGAGGCGCTCGGTCTTCTCTTAGAGACTGCCCATATCCTGGGTGCGCTTGAAGAGCGGCTGGTTTCAAGAGCTTCCCCCTATGCGGCCGTGCTAACGGCCATTCGAGCGATTGCGGGCGTCCCGCTCGATGCGTCCGGCGAAGCGGATCTCTCTGAGAGCGCGGCGGCCGATCTCGCCGCGCTCGATGCGGAATGGGAGGAAACAGCCGTCACCTTCGGTCCGGGAAGCGGTGCCATGGATGGCTGTTCCACCGAAAGGCTTCAAACCCGACTGCGGGCCGCACATCGCGATGTGCGCAGCAACGCCCATTGAAGGAGGAAGATCATGTCCGAGACGATCAATTCCGCACTCTTTGGCTGGTATCCCTATTTTTGCCTCACTGTCTTCCTGCTTGGCAGCCTCATCCGCTTCGACCGCGAGCAATATACCTGGAAGACCGGCTCCTCGCAGCTGCTGCGGCGCAAGCAACTGCGTTGGGGTTCCAATCTCTTTCATATCGGCATTCTGGTGATCTTCATCGGCCATGCCGGCGGGCTGCTGACGCCGATTGCGATTTTCGACGCGCTGGGGATCCCGCACAGTTTCAAGCAAGGGCTTGCGATCGTCGTCGGTGGCGTTGCCGGCATCGCCTGCTTCATAGGCATCACGCTTCTTGCTCATCGCCGCTTCTTCGATCCACGCATTCGCGCGACGTCGAGCTTCGGGGATATGGCGATTCTGCTCATTTTGTGGCTGCAGCTGACGCTCGGCCTCTCCACCATCTTCGTCTCGCTTCACCACATGGACGGTCATGAGATGGTGAAGTTCATGAACTGGGCGCAGGGCATTTTGACCTTGCAGCCGGCGGCGGCCGCCTACGTCGCGGATGTGCATCCCATCTTCAAAATGCACCTGCTGCTCGGCATGACGATCTTCCTGCTGTTTCCGTTCACCCGCCTGGTCCATGTCTGGAGCGCGCCGATCTGGTACCTCGGGCGCCCCGGCTATCAGGTGGTGCGGAGTCGCTTCGATCATGAGCGTCATCCGTCGCGTTCCTACAGACATCCGGGAGAGTGACCATGGTTTCCATCATCATCGACCGCACCGGCGCGCAGCCTCGTGATGAGCATGAGCACCGGCATGATCACCCGCCAAGCCGGGCGGTCGGGGCAGGCATCATGCCGCCGGTCAGCGTCAATGGTGTGGCAATCTCCCGCAAGGACATCGCCGCCGAGACGCAGAATTTCCCGGCCGACAATCCAGGTGCTGCATGGCATGCTGCAACGCGGGCACTTGTCGTTCGTCACCTGCTTTTGGAAGAAGCGCAGCGTCTGGGCATCTTCATCGAGCCGCAGGCCGATGCTGATGGGCGCATCGAAACCGGCGAAGACGCAGTGCTGCGTGCGCTTATCGAGCGGGAAGTGCAGATGCCTGTGGCAGACGAGGAGGCGTTGCGCCGCTTCTATGACAATAACCGCAAGCGCTTCGTAACGCCGCCGCTTTTCGAGGCGGATCACATCCTGATTGCAGCGCGGCGGCAGGATGGCGACGCATTCGCTGAGGCGCGGGAACGGGTGGCCTCCCTTGCCGGCCTTCTGAAGCGTGAGCCGGAGCGCTTTGCCGAATTGGCCAGAGACTGTTCCGATTGTCCCTCCCGCGAGGTCGGCGGCAGTCTCGGCCAGATCAGCCTGGGAGATACGACACCGGAATTCGAAACAGCATTGACCGGGCTTGCCGTCGGCGAGATCTCGGCGCCGGTCGAAAGCCGCTATGGGGTTCATCTCATCCGCCTCGTTCGCAAGATCGAGGGTTCGCTCCTGCCGTTCGAAGCAGTCAAGGAACAGATCGCCACCTATCTCGAGGAACATGTCCGCCGGCAGGCGACGGCGCAATATATCTCGCTGCTCGTGGGCCGTGCGGACATCCGGGGCATCACGCTTAACGGCGCTGCGACCCCTCTGGTACAGTGAGGAAAAGCCGTGTTCGGTACGCTACTCGCCAGCCTCGATAATCCCCAAACCGTCGAAAGGCTCATCGATGCTCTTGGCGTGGAAGGGCTGGCCAAACGGCTCGAAAACGCAGCCGCTGCAGAAGCGATGGAGCCGGCAGGCTACTTTGCGGCGATCGTCCGCTCGTTCATGGAAACGGCATCCGACGATCATTTCGTGCAGCTGATCGGCATCATGAACCGTTCCGAGGATCCGGGCCTTGCCGCGGTTCGCGCCATTCTGAACAAGGTCTTGCCCGAGGAAGATTGCCATGACGCTCGCTCCACCGCATGAGAAGTGTTTTCCCCCAGTTGCCGGAATGGTATCTTTCGAAGCGGCATGTCATGAAGCCGTGAAGCTCGCCCGGCCGATCGATCGACAGGAAGAAATTTCGGTGGCCAGCGCAATGGGCCGCGTTTTGGCAGTTCCCATCAAGGCGCCGCATGCTCTTCCGCGCTTTGATCAGGCGGCAATGGATGGATATGCCATTTGCATTGGCGGAGACGGTTCGCCTTCCATCCTTCCGATAACCGGCATTACGAAGGCGGGGAATGCCCCAGGCCTGCTTTTGCAAGGCACGGCTCATCGCGTCATGACAGGGGCCGCCTTGCCGCTGGGCGCCGATACGGTCGTTATCCAGGAGGATGTCACTCGAAGGGGCGATGTCGTGCAGTTTCGGTCCGGCATTCGTCCCGGCGGCCATATTCGCAGGGCCGGAGAAGACGTGTCGGAAGGTGACACGGTTCTTGAGGCCGGGCGTGTTATCGGCTGGCCCGAGATCGCCTTGCTGGCAGCCCTGGGGATCACCACGGTGCGGGCTATCCGCACCTTACGGACAGCCGTTCTCACGACAGGGTCGGAACTTCGCGCTGCTCACGAGCCGCTTACACCCGGCGCGATCCGTGACGCCAACGGCCCAATGCTCGCTGCTCTTCTGGAACACCCCAATACCTCCGTCAGCCTTCAAAGCGTACCCGATGATCCGGCTTTAATCACGAAGGCCTTGACGGCGCTCAGTCAAGAAGCGGATCTCGTGATCACGACCGCGGGGATGTCCGCCGGCGAGGAGGATCATGTGTGCGACGCTGTTGCAGGCGCTGGCGGTCGACTTGATATCGTCAGAGTCGCCGTGAAGCCCGGCAAGCCGGTCGGCTTCGGCAAGGTTGGCGATGCGTGCTTCATCGGGCTGCCGGGAAATCCGCAAGCCGCCGCTTTCGGCGCGCTCGCCTTCATACGACCGATGATCAGAGCCTTTCTCGGACAGACAGAGTCTCGACCCGTCATTGCAGACATGGCCTTTGCTTTCGGCCATAAGCCGGGTCGTACCGAACTGCTGCCTGTCAGACTTGCAAACAGGAATGGCAGATTGATTGCCGATCGCGCCGGCCCGGAGGGATCGCATAGAATGATGACGCTTGTTTCGGCTGATGCCGTGGCTATCGTGCCGGAGACGTGTGCCTCGGTTGAAGTCGGCACGAGCCTGAAGATTCTTCCTTTCGACCCGATGCGTTTCCAACAGTGAGTGCAATCGAAACGCACCGCTATCCCATGAAGGCCAATCCGAAGGAAACCACCGATGCGGCTTGATCGCTCCAGCTATCCCATTACCGCCGTCGTCTATTCGAGAGGCGCGGATTTCGAGAAATTTCTGCGGAAGGTCACCAACATGATGACCGATGAGAGAATGCGATTGGCCGGTCTCATCCAGCACAGCGAGCCGCGGCCTGATCGCGTCAAATGCGACATGTATATAAGGGATCTTTCGACCGGCAAGCTTTTTGGAATATCCGAGGATCGAGGGCCTGAAGCGCGGGGATGTGTTCTCGATACCGATCAATTGCGTCTTGCATGCGAGGCAGCGGCGGAGGGGCTCTCCAGCAAAACCGACCTTCTGGTACTTAGCAAGTTTGGCAAAACCGAAGCCGAAGGTGGCGGTTTCCGATCGCTGATGGCCCGCGCAATGGAGCTTTCCGTGCCCGTTCTGATCGGGGTTCCGGAAATCAATCTAGCGGCGTTTCGGTCGTTTTCCGCCGGACTCGCCCGGGAGATCCAGTTACCAGCCGTCATATCCGAGCCGCTCTCAATGCTCCGATGCCTTCGTCGCGCCGACTGGCCTACTCCTGCCGAAATTGGTGGGGAAGGAGCCGAATTTGCAGACTGAATACGATCGGTGGAAACGTGATGCGAACCGGCTGCGCGCAATTCCTGAAAATAAAGCTATTCGAACCGTCGATCTGCGGGCGGGCAGCGCCGTCGATCGCAAACGGTGAGCAAGAGCATTTCCGCTTTTCTTCGAATTGCGAAAACGCTCTATCTTCTTATTTCCCAATGCATTTCGGACGGAAGCCGCTGCCCACTTTTCCTGTAAATGCTCTCGTTCCACGAACTGCATGATGCTGACGCAATCTTCGCTTGAGCCAGTCCTATGGTGAGGGGTTAGTGTTGCTTTAAAGAAACGGTGTAAAGATGCGAGTCCGTATCCTATACCGGCAATCTGATGAAGCTTCAAAGAGATCCTAATATATTGCGTAGTTTTGCGAACTCTGCGGTAAGTAATATCAGCGCGTTTGCGCCCGCAATATTTGCAGCGATAGTAGCCGTGATCATTGTCTGCGTCACAACGAATTGGCGGCTGGAGCGCTCGCTGGCCGACGAACGCTCTGCTGTTGCCGGTGAGCTTGCCACAATATCTTCTCGGCTTCAGACCAACCTCAACGGCAACGTGAAATTGCTGCAAGGTCTGGCTGCCGGTATTGCAATCAATCCGGCAATGGACCAGAGCGCTTTTTCCAAACTTGCCGCACGGATCCTGCAGCCCGATTCACAATTGCAGAGCTTCGCTGCCGCACCGGACATGGTGGTTCGATGGGTCTATCCGGAAAAAGAAAACCAAAAGGCGATAGGCCTCGACTACCGAACAAACGAAAAGCAGCGGGACGGCGCGATGCTGGCGCGCAACACCCACAACATCGTTTTGACCGGTCCCGTGGAACTCGTGCAGGGCGGAACTGCTTTCATAGCCCGGTGCCCTGTCTATATCGATGAAGGAACGAGCCAGATCTTTTGGGGACTTGTTTCCGGGGTCATAAACACGGCAAAGCTTTACCAGGATAGTGGGCTTGAAGCGACGGATCTCGAGATTGCCATCAGCGCCACCCCGGAGCCGAGCCTGCCCAAACAGGTTTTTTTCGGCCGCTTGGACACGTTTTCGAAACAGCCTGTCATCGCATCCGTTGATACGATGTATGGTCGATGGACCCTCGTCGCTGTGCCTGGGGATGGCTGGGGCCAAAACAAGGGCATAGCCGCTTTTGAGCTTTACGCGAGTTTGCTGTCTTTGTGCGTCGTTGCTCCGATCATCTGGGTCGGCTTCCTCACCAAGTCGCGCCAAAAGACGATCGAAAAGCTTCGCTTCAACAAAAAGAAGCTCGTGAAAGCACGGCAAAGATTGGAGTACCTGTCGTTACACGACGCACTGACCGGACTTCCCAATCGGCGTTTTGTCGACCAGATGATCTCCCAGCCGCGCAGACCGGGTCCAGGAGAGCATCTGATACTCATTCATATCGACCTGGATCGTTTCAAGGAGATCAACGACACGAAAGGGCACGCCGGGGGTGACGCGGTCCTGCAGGCAATGGCTTCGCGTCTTGCCCATTTGACGAGACCGAACGACGTGGCAGCTCGTATCGGTGGCGATGAGTTCATTTTGGCCAGCTGGAGCACCAATCCGGAGATCAGAGCAAGCGAATTGGCCCGGCAAATCGTCGGGACATTGGAAGAGCCTTTGTCCATTGATGGCTCGGAATGTGTTGTCGGTGCAAGCGTCGGAGTTGCCTGGGAGGTCGAATGCGCCAACGACCGAGACTTCGGTCAATTGCTTCTGAATGCCGACTTGGCTCTCTATGAGGCGAAAAGAACCGGCCGCGGCCGGGCAGCCATTTTCACCGAAGAGCTTCGCAGCGCTGCAGTTCATTCAAAAGAGTTGGAGGACGAATTCAACCAAGCGCTGGACCGCGACGAACTGGTTGCATTCTTCCAGCCGCAATTTGACGCGAACACGTTGGATATCGTCGGCGTCGAGACGCTTGCTCGCTGGGATCATCCGCGAAACGGTATGCTCGGCCCGAACCAATTTCTTCACGTCGCGGAAAGGTTGGGACGCTCCGGCGATATGGATCGGCTGATCCTGCAAAAAGCGCTGTTCGAGCTTGCAAGATGGGATGGCCTTGGACTGTGCATCCCGCGTGTCTCGGTCAATATTTCTGCACGGCGGCTGACCGATGCAAATCTGCTCACAGAGTTGTGCGAGCTGCCGCTGGCGAGGGGACGCTTGTGTTTCGAACTGCTTGAAACGATCTCTTTCGACGATCTTCAGCCTGTCCTCAATAAGGTAATCCCGGCTGTCAAAGAGCTTGGCATTGAAATCGAGATTGATGATTTCGGCACCGGGCATGCCAGCATTGTCAGCCTGCTCAGATTCGAGCCACGGAGGCTTAAAATCGATCGGGAAATCATCAAGCCGATTGTCACGTCGTCGTCTCAGCGTCGCCTGGTCTCTTCCATTATCGAAATCGGCCGATCGCAGAACATCGACATTGTTGCCGAAGGCGTGGAGACGATGGAGCACGCCAAAATCCTAAGGGATCTCGGCTGCCATCTATTGCAAGGCTACGCCCTGGCACGGCCGATGACCTCGAAGCAATTGATCGAATTTTGCCATACGAAGGATAACGGACTTACCAGAGACTTCGCGCCGCAACTGTACGCGGGCTAGTGACGGAAACGTAGAAGGTCAGGCTATTTCCCGAGATCTGTTGCCGTGTTTCGAACGTAGTCCATAAATCGGTTCAAAAGAGGCGTTGCCTGCTTCCCATTCCAGCAAAGTCCAACCGGCCAGGTAGATTCTATCCCCCAAAGAGGTCGCTGGCGGGTGCGGCCGGCCAGTGCATTGACGCCATGCCAGGGTAAAAGCGCCGCTCCTAGTCCGGCGGCGACTACGGCATGAACGGTCAGAATGTCTTCGGCGTGTTGAACGATACGCGGTTTGAAGCCGTTGGCTGCGCACCAGCGGCTGACCTGCTCATCCAATCCCGGCCCGGCAGATGGGGAAAGTGCCACGAAGCCAAGTTGGTTTAAGGCCGACATGCGATCAGGAGTAGGGAACTCCACCTCTTTGGGGAGAACCAAGGCCAGTTTTTCCTCGATCAGCGGCATGAAAGACAATTCGTCTTCTCCCTCCGGTGCACGGCAAAAACCCACATCGAGCCTGCCGCTCAACAGACGCTGATGTTGTTCTCGCGATGGCAAGTCGTTGAGCGTGATCTGGCAATCCGGCGTGACCGCGCGAAATCCCGCGATGAGCTTCGGCGCGATGACGAGCGTCGAAATGCCAAAACCGATGTCGAGCTGCCCGGTCAGCCCGGCATTGGCGCGCCGGATCTTGACATCTATATCCCCGCTGAGACGTAGGAGTGCCCGCGCCTCCCGCTTCAGCATCATGCCCAGTGGCGTCAGGATCGCGCCGTGCCGTCCGCGCTCGAAGAGCGCCCCTCCCACGCTCTCTTCCAGTGCCTGTATCTGCTTCGACAGGGTCGATTGCGTGATGTTCAACTTCGCAGCAGCCTTGCCGTAGTGACCTGCATCCGCAAGCTCGATGAATGATCGCAGCAGTTTAACTTTCATTCTATTTCCGAATATTTTTAATCGAAAGTTTCATTTTACAAAAGGATGCCCTGGCGGTCAAATCATGACCAAGCAATCAGTCGCCGCAAGTTATCGGAGGCATCGGTCATGACATTCAAAGTCTCTTCCGTGCAGTTTCAGCACAAGGCCAGCGACAAGGCCTACAATTTGGCGCGGATCGCGCATTTCACCAATGTGGCCACTCTCGAGAGCAGCCAGTTCGTCGCATTTCCAGAGATGTGCATCACTGGCTATTGGCACGTCCCTAAGATGGATCGGGACGGCCTATATGCGCTTGGCGAGCCGCTTTCCGGTCCGTCGATTTCCTGTGTTGCTTCCTTGGCATGCGAAAAGGGGATCGCGATCGGCGCGGGTTTTCTTGAACTGGCCGAGGATCAGTCCTTGTACAACAGCTATGCTGTCTGCATGCCGGACGGCCGGATTCATTGTCATCGCAAGCTTCATGCCTGGGAGCATCAGCTGATTTCCAGCGGCGATAGCTATACGGTCTTCGACACGCCTTGGGGCGTCCGCGCCGGCATTCTGATCTGCTGGGACAACAATCTCATCGAAAATGCGCGAGCAAACGCCTTGATGGGCGCGGAAATCCTAATCGCACCGCATCAGGCCGGTGGCGGCTATTCCGTCAGCCCGCATGGAATGAAGCGAATTCCGGTCGAGAAATGGACCCGCCGGCACGAAGACCCAGAAGCGATCGAAGCGGAAATTCGCGGCCCCAACGGTCGCGAGTGGTTCATGCGCTGGCTGCCGTCTCGCGCGCACGACAACGGCATGTTCCTGATCTTCAGTAATGGCGTCGGCCAGGACGAGGATGAAGTGCGTACAGGCAATGCCATGATCCTCGATCCTTATGGCCGGATCCTGGTCGAGACCTGGCAGGCGGCCGACGCAATGGTGACCGCTGAGATCGATCTTGGTTTGCTCGACAAGTGTACCGGACAGCGCTGGATTCGCGGCCGCCGTCCAGAGCTTTACGGTTGCCTGACGGAGCCCAATCCGCAGGGTCTTTCGCCGATGGACGCGCGGTTTTCCGATACCTCGACCCGCAAGCTTCCCGGTGCGGAAAAGATTTTGTGAGCGTCATTGACGTCTCGTGGAACTCGGCACTCGATTGACACATCTCCGAGAATTTCCTAATCGCATTGTCTTCCTCGTGCCTGAGCGGTGAAAGCGATGGACCAATCGACTCTTGAGGCCTACGACCGTAACGCAGCACTCTTTGCAGCCGACTGGGACGGGCAGCCTACGCCGGAAGACCTTCAGGATATAATTCGACGATTTTTCAAGCCGGGGCTCACGGCAGACATCGGCTGTGGAAGCGGTCGTGACACAGCATGGCTTTGCCAGAATGGTTTTTCAGCCATCGGCTATGATCCGTCCGAAGGATTGCTGGCGGAAGCGCGCCGCCTCCATCCATCCATCCCTTTCCGGCTCAGCGCTCTCCCCGAGCTGCAGGACGTTGCCAATGGCGCCTTTGCAAATGTTCTTTGCGAAACCGTTATCATGCATCTTGCACCTGCGATGATCCCTGATGCTGTGCGCCGGCTGCTTTCTGTTCTGGAACCTGAAGGCACACTATATCTTAGCTGGCGCCTTAACGAGACCGGGCGCGATCGGGATGAACATGGGCGTCTCTATGCGTATGTCGATGACGAGCTGGTGCGGGGCGGGTTGGATGCCGCGACAATCCTGCTCGATGAACGGCGTCAGAGTGCTTCGTCCGGAAAGATGATCCGCCGTATCGTTGCCAGAAAATCCGCAGTTTAAAGCATTTTCAGGAAAAGTGGGTAGCGGTTTTCCGTCCGGAATGCGTTGGGAAATAACAGGATTGAGCGTTTTCGCGATTCGAAGAAAAGTGGAAACGCTCTAAGGTGAACCTATGACAGCAGGCGCCAGGAGCCTATATTGCTGCAGCATCTCCTCCGCGCGTTGCGGCTTACTAAATAGATAGCCTTGACCCGTTTCGCATTGAAGCCGGCAGAGGGCCTCCTTCTCGGCCTCGCCCTCTATACCCTCCGCAACGATTTCCAGGCCCAGGCCGTGTCCCATCGACACGATGGCCTTCACGATCTCGCGGACGCTCGGGTCGTCAGCCATTCTTCGAACAAAGGACTGGTCGATTTTCAGCTTGTCGAGCGGGAGATCGGCCAGGTAGCTCATCGAGGAATAGCCGGTTCCAAAGTCGTCGAGAGCCAAGACGATGCCGGCCGCTCGAAGTCCGACCATCTTGGCGATGGAGCGTCTGCCATCGTTGATGAAAGCCGATTCCGTGAGCTCGAGGCATAGTCTGGAAGCGGCCAAACCGCTCTGGTGCAGCGCATGAAGGACGTCCGATTCGAGGTCGGTACGCTCGAACTGTATGGCAGATACGTTGACGGAGACGACGCCGTGCGACCACCGCGCTGCCTCGGTGCAGGATTGCATAAGTACCCATCGCCCGATTTCGCAGATCTGGCCGGACGATTCTGCGATCGGGATAAATTCCGCTGGCGATATCAGGCCAAGTTCAGGATGCTCCCATCGCAAGAGCGCTTCAGCTCCCACAAAGCGTTGAGTTGCCAAATCTATCTGTGGCTGAAACACCAGGAAGAATTGATTGTCGTGGAGTGCGGCGCGCATTTCCGCTTCCAGACGCCTGGTGCGAGCTTGACGAAACGCCATTTCCGGATCGAACGCTTTCCATTGCGCCGATGATCTCTTTGCAATATCCAGTGCGGATTCAGCCGCGCGCAAGGAATTTTCAGCACTGACAAGCCCACATCGGGCAAGACCGAGGCGAATTCCGATTGCCGTCGACATTCCGTCAAACGCAACAGGTTCCTCAAAGAGCTGCAGCAGCCGTTCGGCAAGATTTTCCGTCTCATCCTCTTCTTCCGCCGAAAGGACTGCAAACAGATCACCGTCGATGCGGGCAAGAGTCGCATCGGGCAAGGCACCGGCCAACCGGGATGCGGCAGCTTTCAGAAGCGCGTCGCCAATCTCTCTCCCGAGCGTTGTGCAAATGCTCGTGAAGCGTTCGATGTCGAGCAGAGCGATGACGCCGTTTCGTCCTTCGATTCGAACGAGAAATTGCCGCCGGTTGAGCAGGCCTGTCAGTTCGTCCTGCTCGGACATCCGCTTTAGCCCGTCTTCATAAAGCTTTCTGGCGGTGATATCCCGAATGACGATGCATCCACCGAAGGTCTTTGTGGAATGATGGCCGATCGCCTCAAGCGGCGAAAGGGTTATGACCGCTTCATAGGCCGCGAGCTTCTCACCTATAGGCTTCAGGAACTCAACGGTCCTGGATTTTATCCCGATCTGCTGCGGATCATAGCGACCGGCAATCTCCCCGATCGCCTGTGAAACAGGATTTTCCGCGATCGTCGCAAGGCTGTCGCCCGCGCTGATCTTCAGGATCGACTTTGCGGAATCGCTGATTTCCGAAACCCTGAGGTCGGCATCGAATGCGATGATGCCATCGAAGCTGTCGGCTATGATGCTCCTCATCAGCCGGCGGGAATTTCGAGCGTCGACGCTGGCGATGGCGGCGATCATCTCTCCAAGGTCTATCCGCTCGTTCAAAGCAAGAACCCAAGCGAGTGCCAGGAGTGCCCAGGGAACGATTGTTCCGCTAACGATTGCAAGGTCTTTCTGCAGGATGAAGGCCGCGGCTTCACAGCCGAATCCCAGGGCGGCAATAGCAAGCGTAGTCTTGCCCATGCCCATGGAACGAAAATAAAACACGCCGAAAATCAATGCGGCGGCAAATAAAAGATCGAGCGGCATTTGATGGATTTGCCGCAGATCGCGTTTCTGGAGCTGTGTCTCGGTGGCGAGAACATGGATCAGCGGACCCGCCAGTCCGCCATAAACCGGTACGCTGAAAGTGTCCTTCAGCTCGGCCGCGGATGCTCCAACGACGATGGAGCGGCCCGCGAGTTGCTTCATGCCGACTCTCCCTTCGATCACATCCGCCAACGAGTATGTCGGTATGCTGTTCGGCAGGATCGAGAAATCGATCAATTGGCTGCCAGATACTCTGGAGCCGCCGGATAGGGCAGAAGCTGCCGAGGGGGTTGGCCTCCCATCGAAGTCGCTGCCGAAATCGAACCGGCGAACCAGGCCGTCTGCGTCCGCCGCGACGTTGGCAAAGACAGGCCAGGCGTTGGCAAGCAATTGCGGAATCGGCCGTGAAATTTCTGTCTGTGAAGACGCTGCCGTTTTCTGCTGCCGGAAAATCGGCAGCAGAACGCCGCCGCCGACCTTTGCCAGAGCTGAAGCGAAAAGCGCGTCTTCTGATGCGCTGGAGGGTGTCGAAAAATCGATGTCGATAAAGATGTCCCCGGCATCAGCGCCGTATAATTTGTCCAGGACTTTTCCGTAAATGCTCCTCGGCCATGGCCAGACACCGACTTCATCAAGAGTGTGTTTGTCTATGGCGATGAATACGATCCGCCCGGAAGCCTGGCGGGGCGCCCATTCGAAGCGTTCGGCCACCAACTCGTCGTTCAGCTGGACTACGGGGTCAAGTTGAGGCGCGACGACTGGAAAAGCGAAGATCGCAAGGACAAGCAAGGCTCTCAGCAGCACGGTTCCAGGATTACCCCTGCAAAGACGTGACAGAAAGCGGTTGACGTTCTTCACTTTGCGATACTCTTGGCGTTCCCGTTCCCGTTCCCGTTCCCGTTCCCGTTCCCGGTGTTGCCACTCCCGTTGCCGTTGCCGGCGTTGCCTTTTCCATTCCCGCCGCCTCCGGCGTTCGCGTTCCCTTTTCCATTGCCGCCGTCATTTCCAGCATTACCATTGGAATTCCCGTTGCCGCCGCCATTTCCGGCATTGCCATTCGAATTTCCGTTGCCGTTGCCATTACCGTTCCCGGCATTCCCATTGCCACTGCCGTTCCCGCCACCGCCGTGGTTTCCTTCACTGGAGCCTTTTCCGCTGCTGTTTGCGGAGCCGCTATTGTTTTCGCCGCCGGCACTCCCCTTGTCGCCACTGTTGCCCGCAGTGCCTGCTTGGGACGATGTGTTGGTGCCGTTACTCGCAGCAGGCTGTCCGGACAACGTGGTGGCACCCAATGCCGGCACTGTCGCCACCGACGGGGCGACGGAGGTTATCGACGGCACCGACGCTTGCCCGGAGACCGCCATGCCGGTATTGCGGTTGACGGAAGCAGTCTGATGCGGCCCCACATTTGCTTGTTGACCGCTGGCGAAGGACGTCACTTGAACCAATCCCCGGTCAACCGAAACGGACGCTGCTGTTTTTCCGACGGTGACGTGGAAGATGGTCCCTTTGACAACGGCAGCGAGATACGGCGTCTGAACCGTCGTATGTGGCTGGCTACGCCTTTCTATCTCGAGATCGAGGGTGCCGGTCTGTTGACGGACCTCGGTCTTGCGCGATGAGAAGAGGCTGGAGTTCGTCGTGATGGAAGCCATGGTGTTTGGCTGGAACCCGATGCTTTCGACACCGCGCGCCAGTTGCGCGCGCCCACGCGGGCCAGTCGATATCCAGGCGCGGTTTGGAACGATATCGCCGGCGTGCAGATCCATCCAGTTCGAGAGGTCTATGGTATATTTTACCTGGCTGGTGGCCTTTGCGACCTGCCAGTCGTCGCTTCCGGCCGTTGCGGTCGTAGGCAGAAGAAACAGGATGAGAACCAGAACACGAGCAAGTAGCGGCACGGTTACCCTCCGATATCCGAGTTGACTGGGCTGGGTGATGCGTTGCGCCTCAGCCGCGCCCAAAGCGCGTCCAAGTCGTTTGCCACTCCAGCCAGAGCCTGACGTTTGCGCCGTGGCAACTGCATCGGTTCGCGTCCTTCGGAAGCCCCGGAGCCGGTATCCGGCTCGTAGGGATATGATCGATCGCGATCCTGGCGGGGAAACGGAGTAAGCTTCTGCATGAGGCCTTTTTCAGGAACGACAAGAAAGAGGCGGGCACCGTCATCGGGCTTTCGCGGGAATGGTGAGGAAAAGCTGCCTCAAATCATTCGTGCAGCGCGAATAGGCTTTCGGTTGCTTGCCGACACTGGATCGTTCTTGGAAGACAACGCTCAGCGGCAACGCCGCATGATCTGACGCAAACCATTAACAAAAGCTGGATTTTTGCAGGCTGTGTTTATCTTTTGC
The DNA here is from genome assembly GCA_900468625.1 of Hyphomicrobiales bacterium. GTDB lineage: Bacteria > Pseudomonadota > Alphaproteobacteria > Rhizobiales > Rhizobiaceae > Rhizobium. The sequence goes on along the minus strand of UBUL01000025.1, from coordinate 15,661 downwards.
TGCTCAGGCTGAATTTTTCTTCCCATATCGGAGAGCGTTGGCGCAAAACGGACCTCGCCGGGCGCGGCCGTGGGGGGCAAGTGCGCTGGCGGGACACACTTCTCACTCCGATTTAAGGAATTGGGCAGGGGCGAGGCGCATCGTTCTTTGACGCATCTGGGAACAGAAGCACGTCGGAAATACTGCAAGCAATGGCGGCATGGAATAATTTGTCAGATCCCTAATATAGCAGATCGGAAATCTATCGACGCCGTGTAAAATTGATCTTGAGTGCCTTGCTGGAAGATTGTGAATTCAAGGGAAACCTGCGAACATAAAGGCAGTTTTTCTTCGGATGGTTTCTTTATGGATAAAAGACCCGATGCAATCGATGCTGAAGTTGGATTGCGCATCCGTCTGCGCCGGAAGGAATTGTCAATTACGCGGGATGTATTGGCCGAGAAACTTCGTATAAGTCCTCAAGAGCTCAAGAAATGCGAATACGGCTTCGAAAAAATCAGTGCCGGCCACCTTCTGCATATTTCAGAAATTCTCGATGTTCCGATCATGTTCTTCTTCGAAAGTGCCTCGGACGACGTCTCTCCTTCCAGGGAGGCGTTAGCTAATTTTCGGCTTGCGAATCATCATAAGGCCGTTTTGCGAACAGCCTTGTCGGGGATCGAGGACAAGCGGTTGCGGGCGAAGATCCTCTCCTTTGTGCAATCAAGCGAAACTGGCAACGAGCACTGATCCGGCAAGATGACATTTCATTTAACGACCCTCGGCAGCTGCGCCCTTTATGATGAGAAGGGCGATCGTGTGAATGTGCCTAGACAGGCGCTGCTCATGCTGGCCTATCTCTATGACAGCCGACGATCCATACCCCGGAAGGATCTGGCAGCTTTTCTCTGGCCCAGCAATCTGCTGGCAGCCGGTGCCAACCTGAGATCGACCCTGCTGCGTTTGGCGACTGCGACGTCCAACTCCCCCAAGCCGCTGATCAGCGGCGTCGCCACGAACATCGCTTTGAACCGCGACGCGTTGCGATGCGATCTGGATGCCATCGAAAGTACGTCCGGCGTTGCCAAGCTCGGCGCGCTGAGCGATGCCGTCGCCAAGGAGTTTCTACCGGCTTACGGCAGCGGTTCCGCGGCTGTGGCGGTCTGGGTGCGCGACGTTCGGGCGCGGCTCGCAGGAGAGCTGCGAACCGAATTCTTCAAGACGCTGAACGAATCCTCTTCGCCCCAATATCGCGGGGAATTGAAGCGTGCAGCCATGCTTCTGCTGGACCGGGATCACTCCGATGACGAGGTCAGGATAGCGCTTGGCGAGAAAATCACCTCTTACATCCAGGTGATTGGCGAAACGAAAGATTCGAATTCAAGCCGCCCGGCCGAAGATACAATTCCGCCCGCCGCCGACAGCAGAGTGCCGCGTATCGCCCTGCTTCCTCCGGAGACACTGGAGGAATCGGAGCAAGCCGGCTCGCTCGCCAATGCGGTCATCGAAGACTTGACGATCAGCCTCTGCGTCGATCGAAGCGTCTCCGTGGTCGCTCCCTACACGGCAGAGAGGATTCGCTCCTCAAACAACAAGGCTGGGCTTCTCAGGCAGCATAATGTGGTCTACGCGCTGGATACGAAGAGGACGGGCGACAGCCTTTTCGCACAGCTGATTTTCATGCCGCGCGATGAAATTGTCTGGGCAACGCGCGTCCAGCTGGATAACGCGGCCATAACGGAGCATCGCAACGCGATCGCCACTGCGATCCAGAACTCCATCATCGAGCGTGTCGGTGCCTTCCACGGCATCGTGTCTGATTTCAGCTGCAAGCCTCAGGCCTATTTTGCCTATCTTGAAGGCGTACAATGCCTGTCCCGCCTGGGTCTTCAGAATGTCCGCCGCGCGCGCAAGCATTTCAAGCAAGCTCTCGAGCACGAACGGGGCTTTGCGGCGGCGCTTGCGGGCATCGCCAGAACGCTGACGATGGAATGGGTTCTGACGGCGCGCGGCGATGGCGATTTGCTGCTTCAAGCGGAGAAAATGGCGGCGGACGCAATCCGTGATGACAGCCGGTTCGCCGGAGGCTACAAGGAAATCGGTGCCGTTCGGCTCTACCGCGGCAATATCGACGGCAGCCTGGAGGCCTTGTCGAATGCCGAGGACCTCAGCCCGCACTATGCGGATGTGATCTGCAGCCACGCCGATTGCCTCACCCATGGCGCCAATCCGAAAGCGGCATTAGTGAAGGTTTCAATGGCTCTTGACCTCAATCCGCTTGCCCCGGACTACTATTATTGGACCGCCGCGGGAGCCAGCTATTTCCTTGGAGAATACACCGAAGCATTGGCTTACCTGGACAGGATGAGAGACCCGGGACCGGCAAGCAGACTCGCGGCGGCAAGTTGGGCGATGCTGGGGAATCTTGCCAAGGCGAAGACGTATCGACTGCGCGCTTTACGCGACAATCCGAATTTCGATCTGGAGGCATGGCTGTCCATGATTCCAAACAAGGAAAAATGGCAGACAGAGCATTACAGAGAAGGCCTGCTGAAGGCCGGATTTTGAAAAGGAAGAGATTATGGCGGGTGCAGTTCTGATTGGCATTCACGGCGAAGAGGGTCTTTGGCTGGTTGACCTCGAAAAGGGGACGGTCGTTCGATATACGCGGCGGCTGTCGGGTGACCTGGCGAAAGCCGAAGCCTGGCGAGCCAAAGGGGTCAGAGTGGAGAAGGATGTCGATTTCGCGGTGGCGCTGAAGTCCGCAAGCTCCGCGGCGTCGGGCCTCTATGAGGGTTAGGTGCTGATTGATCGGTGTCCAACAGCTTTAGAGCCTGTTCCCCCGGCGAAACCCTGTCCAAGGTTTCGCCTTCTCTGAGGCGGCTTGGCATAACCCGCGTTGGCCGTCAGACCGAGCTCGACCGAATAGGCATTCCCGTCTGGTGCGCCTACGCCCCGAACTCCAAGGCGATCGTTATAGCCCAGGGCAAGGGTTTGGACGAAATTTCCGCGAAGACATCTGCGGTGATGGAAGCGATCGAGCGATCGGTCGCGACCCAACCCCATTGTTCAGCGTTGATGGCAAGTCTGGATGACCTTGCCGCAAGCGGTCATGCGACGGATTGCTTGGACGATCTGCTGGCGATTGGCGCGCAACCGGTAGGAACCGCTGAACAAATCAGATGGTGTCAGGCCCGCGATCTGGCGAAGAGCGCCCCAATATTCGTTCCTTTCGAGGCCATTCATCTTGACCGGACGCATGTCAGCCCGCGATTTTGGGTGTCATCGGATGGATTGGCATCAGGCAATACCTGGCACGAGGCCGTCTTGCACGGGTTGCTGGAACGGATAGAGCGGGATGCCTGTGTCCTCTGGGATGTTGAAGACCCGGCGTGTCGATATGCACGCCGGATAGATCCGTACAGCATCGAAGATCAGGATATTCGCGAGATGCTGGAGAAGATTTTCTCGGCGGACTTCGATCTCGCCCTTTTCGATGTGACGAGCGATCTGGCCGTTGCCTCCGTCGTCGCGTTGCTGCGGCCGAAAGGCGATGACAACTCGCTGAGATATGTCGACTTGACCATGGGGGCCGGAGCGTCCCTCTCGCCCAACGTGGCGGCGGCCCGGGCAATTTCCGAGGCCGTGCAATCTCGGATGACGTTCATCGCCGGTGCCAGGGATGATCTTGTCCCCGAGCTGTTCTCACGCCGCGCCGATCCCGCACACCTGCAGTCGTTTCGGGCTCGATGCACGACGAACATCAACGAATTGCCGGTGATGTCGGCCGGGTCCGCGCAAGATGCGCTCGACCAGCTTGTCGAGGCTCTGTTGCGAGGCGGTATCGACCAGCTTTATGCAGTCGAACTGTCACCCGAATGGTTGCCGGCGTCGGTCGCAAAGGTCTTCGCGCCGCAGCTCGAGCATCCGGACGGGGATCGCCGAATTCGTTTCGGCAGCCGCGCATTGTCAAAGGGTTTCCTGTGAAAGTGATCTTCGCAGGCCCGAGTTTGCCCGATGCCAAAGCTTTCGCAGACGATACGATGATCCTACGGCCGCCCGCATGCCAAGGCGACGTCGTCAGAGCTGTCGAGGATGGTGCGACTGCTATCGGCCTTGTCGACGGTCAGTTCGAGTTCGTCGCGCCGGTCTGGCACAAGGAGCTGCTCTTCGCCCTGTCCAGGGGTGTCTCGGTGTTTGGAGCAGCCAGCATGGGAGCGCTCCGCGCGGTGGAGTGCCAGGCTTACGGCATGATCGGCATTGGCCGGATCTTCGATGACTATGCTTCCGGGCGCCGGGTGGAGGATGCGGACGTCGCTCTCCTTCATGGCCCGGCGGAACTGGGCTACCCCGCTTTGTCGGTGCCGCTGGTCAATGTCGATGCGACAATCGAGGCAGCGATTGGCCAAGGTATTGTCAGTGAGGAAGAGGCTTTGCGGCTCTCCCAGGCAGCCCGGCGTGTATTTTTCAAGGATCGGACCTGGAGGCGTGTTGCCGAAGCTGCCGATATGGACATAGGGCAGGTGAGGGCACTCGTCGCAACTGCGTGGACCAACCAGAAGCGCCGGGATGCCATCGGGCTGATGCGCGCAATTGCCGAGACGCCATCGCCGGCACAGATGGCGGACTGGTCCTTCAATGCAACTCCGCTATGGCGCAAACTCTTCCCACAATTTTACCGTATGTAATTGATTCTTTAATGCAGTCGTTGCGTGTGCAACGCTTTTGCAACGCACGTCATCTCTCGAATTATGCCAATCTCGCCTCAGGAAATCATTTGTTGAGGCTTTAAGAGTGATCGATTTTGAAGGACATGAGCGTCATTGCGAGATCTTGGCGCTTGTAAAAATGATGCAATATGCCGCTCAAATCGCCAGCGAGCTCGATACGCCGCAGGCCGTGTTCCTGATAAAGGCAGCTCAAGAGGCTCTTTTTTCCGTCTTGAAGACCGAATCTCCAGCGCTTTCAAATGCGCATTTGAACGGACTTGTCAGTGACACGCATGGTCATTGCTAGAGCGCGATGCCGAAAGTGTCAGGGGATTTCAGGCGACATCCGACTCTAGAAGCTTCAAGAGGGTTGGCGTGTTTGGAAGAATACTGGCCAGGATGCGCTCGCCCGTGAGAAAAGCAAGCTCCGCCAATACAGCCGGCATCGGCGTGGATTTCAAGGAACCTCAAAGAAGCATGAGGGTTGAGTTCATCCTGTTTGCAGCAATCATTGTGGCGTGGCTTGCGATTGCCTGCAACATCTGCCTTTCGTTGAACTGGCTCTGATCGCGGCGATCGGGAGCCTTTCGGACCCCTGCGCCGGCATCATGCACTCGGCGGGCTTACCTGCCGTTCGAACAGCCGCTCGGCCCTTCAATGGCGGGACAAGGCGCTCACGCCTCCAAGGTTATGATGACGATCCAGGCCTGCCATCTGACGTCGGACGGAAAACCGCTTCGAACTTTTTCTCGACTGCCCTGAGTTTCTGGCATTCCTGATCAATCCGATCATATGCCGGTATTCGGGGGAACAGCGGACCGGATGCGGACGGGTATGACGCGCGGCGGCGATCAACCGGCCAAAGAGGATCGAACCCAGTCGTTGGGCCGCTGTTTCGGTCTTCCTGCGGTATCAGCCATTGCAGGATCGAGATTCGAAATAGCCGATCGGTATCTTCAGATACGACAGGCCGTTGCTCTCCGGCTCCGGCAAGCGGCCGCCGCGGATATTCACCTGTAGGGCGGCCAGCATGAGTTTCGGCAGCGGCAGCGTGGCGTCGCGTTCGTCCCGCACCTTCACAAAGTCGTCTTCCATCGGCAATCCCGCGAAATGCCGGTTTGAAGCAATGTGGCTCTCGACCGTCGCTTCGCATAATGGCGCCCGCCCGTTCGGTGCATAGTCGTGGCCGACGAAGAGCCGGGTGTTGGAAGGAAGCTCCAGGATTCGGCGGATGCTTCGATACAGCTCGCGTGAATTTCCTCCCGGAAAATCAGCTCGGCTGGAACCGCTGTCGGGCATCATCAGCGTATCATGGACGAAGGCGGCGTCCCGAGCGACGTAGGTGATAGACGCCATGGTGTGGCCGGGCGAGAAGAAGACGGTGACCGGAAGGTTGCCGAGGTGGAAGATTTCGCCGTCCTTGAGCAGCCGGTCCCATTGCGACCCGTCGGTACGGAAGTCGCCGCCCAGATTGTAGATGCCTTTCCAAAGACGCTGAACCTTTGGCACGTGCTCGCCGATTGCCGTCGGCGCGCCCAGCCGCTCCTTGAGGTAAGGCGCGGCAGAAAAATGATCGGCATGGGGATGCGTATCCAATATCCAGACGACCTCGATACCCGCAAGCCTCACATAGGCGAGGATTTCATCGGCGCGCACCGTGTCGATCGCGCCTGCGAGCGGATCGTATCCGAGGACCGGATCGACGATTGCGCCCTTCATCGTTTCCGGATCATGGAAGACATATTGCCAGCTTCCCGTTGGCTTGTCCCAAAACGACTTCACGACAGGATTTGACATCAGAAACTCCCGACAACAGCGAAATGAATAAACGCGCACCGGACCTCTGTCCAACAGGTCCGAGCACCTGCGCTTCATGCATCGAAAATGAACCGGAACCTGTCCTGCATCATCGCGTCAATCGACCTCTTCAAGCCAGGTTCAGCGTGCCATTCGCCCGGAAAGCCGGCTCCGGCAGTTCGGGTCGCCGGCATAGTGAATGGGCTGGACGGAAATGTCTTCGCACCAGATGCCGGAACCGTAACGCAGAATATCCGCACAGGCATCTCCATAACAGTGGCGATGCGACCGTCGGCAATCGAATAGTGGATTTGCCGAGAGTGCGCGGTCGGTCACGTCAAGGCATGCACACGGAGGCGTGCTCAACGTGCGTGATAAAGCGGCGCGGTCGATAGGCCGGAAAAGGCGTCTCAGCGGGCGGCGCGGTCGGAGCGTCTGCCAAGAAGGGAGGCTCGGATGAGTTCCGCTTTGCTCAATGCCGGGGGCGGAGGTGGCTCCTCCCGCTGAACCGTTGCCTTGGTCTGCGCCTGTTTCAGAACGGCCAGGCGCTGCTGCGCTGCCTGTCTGTCTGCGGCGGAAAGCGGTTCGACTGGATTGCCGGCAAGGTCATGGCGCATGGAGTCGGGTTGCGCGCAGGCGTAATAGTAGCGCTTGGAATGGAGAAACGCGCTGGTGGCGCGGCGGAGCGACATGACAGGCACATCGGGTTTCAGGAGAGGGCGGATTTCATTCCAGAGACCAAGTGCAAAGGGACGGATCGGATCGCCGGCTTTGGCGGGCAGGATCTCGATGGGGCGAAGCAAGAGCGTGTTGATCGCAGCCGCCTTCCTGACATCGAGTTCGGTTGCAACGATCGGCCCGCGATCGGTCGTCCAGGGTTCTTCCATGAAATCGTTCCTCTGCGTGCAAATCCATTACGGATTGATTGTGAAGTGATTTTGACGGAACAGCAAAGAAATCCATCCCTCACGCTCGCCCTCAAGCCGAGTTGACGACCATATATGAGGTAGCGCCGCTCGCAGCAAGTTTTGGTAACGGGATTTTCATGATTGGACGGATAGTTTGCGCCGAGCCGCGAAAGGTATTGGGTACGCGGCGCCTCACTCCTCAAATTCGTGATCCTCAAGAACCCGCGTCGAAAACGCTGCGCGGGCGGCGGCCGTTCAATCGCTGTCTTCACGCGGCGAAGCGCGGTTTCCAACAGGAAAAACGCGGCAGCAGCAAACAGGATTTTGTTGTCGCGGAGACATGTTTCGCCAGTGCGCTTCGGTGCGCCTTTGGTTATCGGATGTCCAGGCAGATTGGAGCGGAATGAACAATGAGTGTCGTTCGTATTCTCGGTAGGGTGTCTTCCATCAATGTTCGCAAGGTTCTTTGGACCTGCGAGGAGCTTGGCATTGAATATGCGCGGGAGGATTGGGGCGCAGGGTTTGCGTCAACAAAGACGTCTGAATTCCTGGCGCTCAATCCGAATGGGCTTGTCCCCGTCATCAAGACCGACGACGGCGTGCTGTGGGAATCCAACACCATCTGCCGTTACCTGGCGTCCAAATACGATCGTGGCGATCTTTTGCCATCGGATCCGTGGAGGCGGGCATTGGTCGAGCGATGGATCGATTGGCAGGCAACGGAATTGAATGGCGCCTGGCGAGGTGCGTTTCTGGGTCTCGTTCGCAAGGAGGCCGCCCATGCCGATCTGGTAACCATTGCCGCGAGCACGATCGATTGGAATGGCAAGATGGAAATTCTGGAGAAACAAATCGCAATGGATGGGCCGTTCGTGGCCGGCCGGAACTTCAGCCTTGCCGATATCGTCATCGGCCTTTCGGTGAACCGCTGGCTTGGCACTCCGATCGAGCGTCCCGCTTTGCCGGCGGTCGCCGATTATTTCGAGCGTCTGAGGGCGCGACCGGCATTCAAGCGCGGCGCCTACGATGCAATGCCTTGAGGGCACAACATTTCGGGAAGTAGGTCGTAGGACCGATTAGGACATCATCGCTGAAGGAAACCAATGAGTATCGAACACGTAGCTGCATTTTCGATCGAGGGTATTGGCGGCAACCCCGCCGGCGTCATGTTGTGTGAGGTTCTGCCGCCGGCCGACGTAATGCAGCGAATAGCGCGCGAGCTCGGCTATTCTGAAACGGTTTTTGCCGAACCAAGCCAAGACGGTTGGCGAGTCCGCTACTTCGCACCGGCAACGGAAGTTCCATTTTGCGGGCATGCGACCATTGCATTGGGCGCCGTCCTCGCCCGGAGCAAAGGCGACGGGATTTTTGCATTGCAGCTCAATGAGGGTTCGATCTCGGTGGAAGGACGGTCTGGGGAGCCGTTAAGCGCCGCCCTTCAGTCGCCACGCACGCGAAGCGCAGCATGCCCCGACGATCTTCTCGACGCGGCACTGGAGCTTTTCGCACTCAAATGCGACGATCTCGACCCGCGTCTGCCGCCCGCGATCATCGAGGCAGGCGCGCGCCATCTGGTGCTGGCCCTGAAACAACGGGATCGTCTTTCCGCGATGGCCTACGACCTGGATGCGGGAGCCGATCTCATGCGCGCCCATGGCGTTACGACAATCGCGCTCGTACAGGCTGAGACGAGGTGGCGCTTTCATGCCCGCAACGCCTTCGCCGCGGGAGGGGTTGCTGAAGATCCCGCGACCGGAGCGGCCGCTGCGGCGTTCGGCGGCTATCTGCGTGATCGCGGTTGGGAGCATGATGGACGCATCGAGATCATCCAAGGCGAAGACATGGGGCAGCCATGTCGTCTTATCGTCGAGATTCCGGATCAACCGGGAAGCAGTGTCCGCGTCTCGGGCGAAGCGCGCTTCCTGTGACTGATTGATGTGCAGGGGCCGCCCTCCACGCGTCAAGTGGAGCGTGCCCTGTGCCGATGGCGCGGCACCGGCCGTCTTCGCCGATTCCGGCGGCGATCATTTGTCCAGCGGATTGCCGGCGCATCCGGCCACGAGGCCTTTTCCGGCCGCCTTCTGCGAGGCAGCGCGAGGTCCTTGTGCAAGTCGGCCCCTATCGAGGGTTCGATCCTGGTTGGTAGAGGGGCAAGCCTCTGACCTTGAGAAGCGCTTTCCAGCGCTTGCGTCATGCTGCAAGCGATCGGCACCGGCAAATAATTTCCCATCCTTCTTGTCGGATTCATCTTCTCTTGGTCGTCCTTGGGGCATCAACTACTTCAACCTGGAGGGAATATCATGGAAAACGCTCAATCGCTTTGGCAGACAGCCGCCATTCTCATCGCTCGCCTGATCTTCGCCGCCGTCTTCGTGATGGCCGTCTCGTTCAAGTTCATGGATATGGGCGCTACCGCCGGCTATATCGCCGCCGCCGGCTTCCCGTTCCCATTATTCCTGGCTTGGTGCGCCGCTATTCTTGAAGTGCTGCTTGCCATTGCTTTCTTGACCGGTGCCTTGTTCGTGCCGGCGGCGCTCGCGGCGGCCGTCTATGTCATCTTCCTCGCATTCTCGTTCCATGGTCCGGCGCATTGGGCCGGCAACCAAGCCGAATTCGGCTTTTTCATCGATCACTTCACTTTCCTGGCGGGGCTGTTCTTCGCCGCCGTACACGGGCCGGGCAGCGTCCTTGCCGTAAAGTGGGCATCCGGCCGGACAGGATATGATGTGGCTTCATTATGATCCGACGCTTGTCGCAGCATGTCCTTTTTGAACATCTGATGCCAAGCTGAAGGCCGGACTCGATATGCCGTGGCACCGGGCGAACAGGCATCACGAACGACCGCTACTTACCGAGTCCGGCATGGGGCGCAGCCGCATTTTCAAGTCAGTCGGCTGCGCTTCCCGTTACTGGTTCGCCGGGTGATCGAAAAGCCCGGCAGACTGCGAGAGCAGGGAGAGCGTCCCTGCCTCGTGAGGGAAGAATAGGCCGACACGCCCGATCCCTTGTCGACGCCTGATCGGCAAAGCCGGCCTCATTCAAGCAGCTTTCCCTTATGGCCCGGTCGGAATGCTCAGACCGACCTTGATCCTGTCCATGGCGACAAAGGTTCGGAAACGTTTGACGTTGTTGTTGCCGAAGAAGAGGCGCCGCGTCAGTGCGTCGTAATCGGCCATCGTGGGTACGACGATGACGAGAACGAAATCCGCCTCTCCTGTCACATAATAGCACTGCTGGATTTCGGGTGCCGCAAGGAATGCTTTTTTTGCTTCCTCGATCTGCTCGGCCGTCTCGCTGATCACCTCGACCTCGGCGAAGATGGTGATCGCCTGACCAACGGCGGCCGGATCGATCACGGCGACGTTCGCGCGGATGACGCCTTCTTCCGTCATGCGCTTGATGCGTCTTTGCACAGCCGGCGCCGACAGGTTGATCATCTCGCCGATCATCCTTTGAGGCGTGGTGTTGTCCCGTTGAAGAATATCCAGGATCTTCCGGTCGAACGCGTCTAGCTGGGGCGCTGAAGGCGGCAAAGATCGACTCCCGTGAAACAAACTTGCAACCACATGGCCCAATATCGGCGCTTTTTTCGTGTCGTTTGCAATATATTTCCGGCAATACGCAAAGGAGCTTCCATGTTCATCCTCAACACCAGTTCCGATTATCGACGGCCACTCGAACCGGGCCATGCCGAACTGCTTGGCGCTACCGCTGCGACGAAGGTGGAACGGCATCTGACATATCGCGATCGCCATGCCGCCACACCGCTGTTAAGCCTTCCGAAACTGGCGGCGGAAATCGGCGTTGCAGCCATACACATCAAGGACGAGGGCCAGCGTCTCGGACTTGGCAGCTTCAAGGCTTTGGGCGGTGCCTATGCCGTCATCGAGCTTGTGCTGGAGGAGGCCGCAAGGATTCTGAACCATCCCGTCGATATCGACGAACTGCACTCGCACGCGGTCAGGGAGATTGCGGAAAGGATGACCTTCGCCTGCGCCACCGATGGCAATCATGGCCGCTCGGTCGCGCAGGGTGCGCAGCTTGTCGGCGGGCGGGCGGCGATTTTTGTCCATTCCGGCGTCAGCGGGGAGCGCATTGCAGCCATCGCCCGCTTCGGCGCCGAGATGATCCGGGTCGATGGGAGCTACGACGATTCCGTGCGGGAAGCTGCCCGTGTCGCGCAGCGGCAGGGCTGGACCATCGTGTCGGATACCTCGTGGCCGGGATACGAGCGCATTCCCGGCCTGGTGATGCAGGGCTATACGGCTCTCGTGCGCGAGGCTCTTGAGGCGATGACTGAAACGCCGACGCATGTCTTCATCCAGTCCGGTGTCGGCGGCGTTGCCGCTGCGGTTGCCGGTCATCTGGCACTTTCGCTTGGCGAACGGCGGCCGATCTTCACGGTTGTCGATCCCGCGCGTGCGGCATGCCTGTTTGAAACGGCGCGGGCCGGCCATCCGGTGACCGTACCGCATGGAGAGCCGACCGTGATGGCGATGCTGGAATGCTATGCGCCGTCGCTCATCGCGTGGCGTATTTTGTCCCGCGCGGCCGATGCCTTCATGACCGTGGACGAGGAGGAGGCGATCTCGGTGATGAGGCGGCTTGCGCGGCCCGCTGCCGGTGATCCGGCGATCGTCGCAGGCGAGAGCGGCGGCGTCGGCTTGGCCGGGCTGTTGAAGGCTGCTACCGACCCCGAGATAAGAACGGCGCTTTCGATGGATGAACGCTCCCGGATTTTTCTCGTCAACACCGAGGGAGCGACGGACCCCGGCATGTACGAAGAGATCGTCGGCCTGTCTCCGGCAGCGGTCGCAAAGCGCAATTTCGATGGAGCGACACCTATCTGAGATTTCCTGTCGATGCGTACCGTCTTCTGGGCCGCCTTCGCGAGGTCGGGGCAGCGCTTGCCGGAGAGGCGTTTGCCACTGCCGGTGAGGTATTCGAAGGGCTGCATAATCCGAACCATGATTTCAGCGACGATAGCCTGATCCATGGCGCGCTTTCATGCCGCCATCGTTCGCGGACGGCTTCGCGCTTGAGGCCGGCTATGAGCTGTGTCTCCGTCGCCATGGACCGGTAAGGCCTGGAAGCGCCGTTGATTTACCCGGCCTACCCCTTTATTTCTCACGCTGAAAGAAGGGGTCAGTTAGCCATGGACAATGAATCGAACCTCCGGAACGAGCGCAAGCGCGGCTCTGGCGTGAAGGTGGTCTATGATATCCTGCGGGACGAGATTCTGGACCTGGAACTGCCGCCGGGCAGCCCCATCGACGAGGTACAGCTTTCCGAACGTTTCGGCATGTCGCGCACGCCGATCCGCGAGGCGCTGGTGCGGCTTGCAGGCGAGGGGCTGATCGATACGCTGCCCAACCGCTCGACCATGGTCTCGCAGATCGACTTCCTCAACATGCACAGCTATTTCGATGCGCTCGTGCTCATGTATCGGGTCACCACCCAGCTTGCGGCCAAATATCACCGTCCCGAGGATCTTGAGGGCGTGCGTGCGCTTCAGGCTGAATTTGCCGATGCCGTCGAGGCGCAGGATGCGCTCGCGATGATCTCCACAAACGCGGCGCTGCATCTTGCCATCGCCGAAGCCGGACGCAATCCTTATTTCACCAGTCTCTTTTCGCGGCTCTTGAACGAGGGCCGGCGCATCCTTCGCCTCTACTACCAATCCTATAATGATCGTCTGCCGCGTCGTTTCGTCGAGGAACACGATGAAATCATCGCTGCCATCGAGGCGCGCGATACGGAGCTTGCCGAGCGCCTGGCGCGCGAACACGCGGAACAGATCGTCGGCCAGATACAGAAATTGCTGGTGCGCGGGGAGCGTCTCGATATCGGGCTTTAGAGTGTGCTGCCGAAAAGTGTAGACGGCTTTCGGACAACCTCACGCTCTACTTCCTTGATTCTAGAGCGGATTCAGATTTTAGGTCGAATAGACCTATAACCATCCGACTCCAGTATGCATATTTATTGTCGACAAGATAAATACAAAGATGTATCAATGCTGCAAGGACGGTAAGGAGCGGCCGCGGATGCGGCTGAACTGGCTGCCGATCCATACCAAGCCCAAGAGGATAGACAGATGACTGCAAGCATTTTCTCCGGCGTAGTCCCCGCGCTCATGACCCCGTGCAAGGCCGATCGCAGTCCTGATTTCGATGCGCTCGTGCGCAAGGGCAAGCAATTGATCGCCGAGGGCATGTCGGCGGTGGTCTATTGCGGTTCGATGGGCGACTGGCCGCTGCTGACCGATGCACAGCGCATGGAAGGTGTCGAGCGGCTGGCCAAGGCGGGCGTGCCCGTCATCGTCGGCACCGGCGCCGTCAATACGGCATCGGCCGTCGCCCATGCGGCGCATGCCCAGAAGGTCGGCGCCAAGGGTCTGATGGTCATCCCGCGCGTCCTGTCGCGCGGCTCTGTGATTTCAGCCCAAAAGGCACACTTCAAGGCGATCCTTACGGCAGCGCCCGATCTTCCGGCGGTTATCTACAACAGCCCCTATTATGGTTTCGCAACGCGGGCCGATCTTTTTTTCGCGTTGCGCGCCGAACACGCCAATCTCGTCGGCTTCAAGGAGTTCGGCGGTCCGGCAGATATGCGCTACGCCGCTGAAAACATCACCAGCCGCGACGATGGCGTATCGCTGATGATCGGTGTCGATACGGCTGTGTTCCACGGCTTCGTCAATTGCGGTGCGACGGGCGCGATTACCGGCATCGGTAACGTTCTGCCCAAGGAAGTCATCCATCTCTGCAATCTCGCGAAGGCTGCGGCGGCGGGTGACGCCGATGCGCGCCAGCGCGCGCTTGAACTTGAGCAGGCGCTCGCCGTGCTCTCGTCCTTCGACGAAGGCCCGGACCTGGTTCTCTTCTTCAAGCACATGATGGTCCTGAAGGGAGACACAGAATATGAGCTCCACTTCAATGAAAGCGACGCCTTGAACGATAGCCAGCGCGGTTATGTCGAAGCACAGTTCAAGCTGTTCAATACATGGTATGGCGAATGGAGCAAGCTTCCCGGCGCCGTGGAAAAATACAGGGCCTAGAGCAATTCCAGGGAAAGTGCGCAGCGGTTTCCCGTCTGGAATTGCGTAAAGGCTCTGAGGCCGCCGTCATGGTTCATGTTTGGAATGCGGGAGGCCCGTGAGGGCCTCCTTTGCTATATCGTTCACGGCCTTGACCGGACCCCATTCAGGCCACGGCGTCGAGACCGAGTTCCAGCAGGCGGTCGAGCTTGCCGATTTCCTCTGATGTCAGCTGGATGCCGTCCTTTTCCGCGCGAGCACGGGCGGCAAAGCGGCGCTGCGAAGGCAGGCGGGCGCCTTGACCGGCGATCGCTTCGAACAGCGCCTCGGCACGCACAAGCGGATTCCCTGGCCGGCCGGCTGCGAAAGCCTCCGGCGAGAAGGCGACGATGAGTTCGCCATGCCGAGGCGCAAATGCCGTCGTCCCGAGATGATCGAGCGCTTCTCGGCTGGTGAAATCGCCGATCATGACGCCGGCCAGAAGTTCGATCATCGTGCCGATCGCCGATCCCTTGTGGCCTCCGAACGGCAGCATTGCACCGGCGAGCGCTGCTTCCGGATCCGTGGTCGGCTGGCCATCGGCGTCTATGGCCCAGCCCTCGGGCAGCGGGGTGCCGGCGCGGCGATGCAGTTCGATCTCGCCGCGGGCGGCCACCGAAGTCGCGAAGTCGAAGACATAAGGCGGGCCGTCGAGGCGCGGCCAGCCGAAGGCAAGGGGGTTCGTCCCGAGCAGCGGCGCGGTGCCGCCGGCCGGCGCCACCGTGGAATAGCTCGGGCACATGGCGAAGGCGGCAAGACCGCGATCCGTCAGAGCCTCCACCTCAGGCCAGAGGGCGGCGAAATGGGTGCAGTCGTTGATCGCAAGCGCGGCAATGCCGAAGCGGCGAGCCCGCTCGGCAAGCACGGGTACGCCGAGTTCGAAGGCGGCATTGGAAAAGCCGCTCTTGGCGTCCACCCGCACGATTGCAGAGCCATCGCCTTGTTGCTCCAGTACCGGCACCGCATCCGGCCGTGCTTTACCGGCCTTGACGGCGCGCAATATGCCTTCGATGCGATAGATGCCATGGGATTTGCAGGCGTCACGCTCTCCGGCAACGATAACGCGCGCGATCGCGGCTCCCTGCTGCGCATTGAAGCCTGCCTTCGAAAGGATCGCCACGACGCGGTCCTGCAGTGCGTCCGATGTCAGCGTGATTGCGTCGCTCATCTGAATTCTCCTATGATGATTGTCG
>UBUL01000008.1 GCA_900468625.1 Hyphomicrobiales bacterium | reverse complement strand
CAGATAGCGTTCGCGCAGGGTGGAGCGGCAGTCATGAATCGAAAGATCGCCGCATCGCACGAGACTTATCTGTTTCTCCTTGCCGTCGCTGCGTCGAATGGAAACGATGCAGCGACGGCAAACGGCGGATATCAGGCTGTCTTCACTTCGATCTTCTTTTCCGCCTTCTTTGCTTCGGCGGTCTTGGGCAGCATCACCGTCAGCACACCCTTGGCGAAATGTGCATCGATCTTGTCTACGTCGACGCCCTCGGGAAGCTGAAAGCTTCGCTGGAAGGAACCATAGCGGCGCTCCGAAAGATAATAATCCTTCTGGTCCTCTTTCTTTTCCTCACTCTTCTCACCCTTGATCGTCAAGGTGTGATTGGTGAGGCTTACCTCGACGTTTTTCTCGTCAAGGCCAGGAAGCTCGGCCGATATTTCATAGGCACCATCCTTCTCGAGGAGGTCGATCGCTGGAGCGATCTGCCACTCTGCGTAGGATATCCGCGGAATTTCGAAACCGAACATCTTCGACGGCAAGCGCCAATCGAACGGATGAAAATCGTCGAACAGGGCGTCAATCTCTTTGCGTAGACTTTGAAGGCGAGTCTGCGGTTCAGTTCTGGCAGCCCCGACAGATTTCTGGACAGGTAGTTTGGTAGCGGCTTCGGCCATGACTAATCTCCTGAAATTGAACAGATTTCTACATGTCCGCCGCCATGGTCCTCAGCTTCCGGATTTCCTGAAGCGCTGGGCCGGAGAGCAACGGATCCTGCCGAATATCAACGCCAATGCGAGTTCATGGATTCGCCGTCGGCGTTTGGAAAATTTCCGCCGCATCGCGTTACCCAATCCGACATAGTCAGCAGGAACTCCAGCAAATACCTTTCGGCACGTTCTGACATTGATGCGCGTCAAGTTCGGATACATCTCCGATCCGAGACGTGGTTCTATTGAGACATGACTGGAATTCATACGCCGAACTGTGCGACACTCCTGCAGGCGAAACATCCGGGAAGCCGAACCATGCGCGCCATGATCTTGGAAAGTGCCCGCAAGCCGCTCAGATTGGATGAGAACAAAGCCTTGCCGCAGCCCGGCAAACGTCAAGTCCAGATCCGGATCTGCGCATGCGGCGTCTGTCGTACCGACCTTCATGTCGTCGACGGCGAGCTTATGCAACCAAAACTTCCACTCGTGCCGGGACATGAAATCGTCGGTATCGTAACCGTCCTGGGAGAAAAAGTTGCCAATATCCGCCTTGGCGACCGCGTTGGCGTACCCTGGCTTGGCTGGACATGCGGGAAATGCGCCTATTGCAAAAGCGGACGCGAAAATCTCTGCGCGGGCGCACGCTTTACAGGCTATCAGATTGACGGTGGATATGCGGAATACACCGTCGCCGACGAGCGCTTCTGCTTTCCTATTCCGGCAGGATTTACCGACGTCGAGGCAGCACCGCTGCTTTGTGCCGGATTGATCGGCTATCGTGCGCTGAGGCTGGCGGGCGATGCGCCCAGGCTCGGTCTGTATGGCTTCGGAGCCGCGGCGCATATTGCCATTCAGGTTGCGCGCTATCGGGGACAGAGGGTCTATGCCTTTACAAAGCCGGCCGATACTGCAGGGCAGGCCTTCGCGCGTGAACTTGGCGCCGTCTGGGCCTCCGGTTCCGACGCGTTGCCACCTGAGCCGCTTGACGCCGCGCTGATCTTCGCGCCTGCGGGCGAGCTCGTCCCAGCAGCGCTTCGCGCCACTGCCAAAGGCGGCACGGTTGTTTGTGCCGGAATTCACATGACGGATATTCCGAGTTTTCCCTACAATATCCTCTGGGAGGAACGCGTCGTGCGGTCCGTCGCCAATCTGACCAGAAGTGACGGCGACGAATTTCTCGCCATCGCCGCCAAGATCCCCGTGCGTACCACAACCTCGCCCTTCCCGCTGAGCGATGCGAACGAGGCGCTGAAACAATTACGCGACGGAACGATCAAGGGAGCCGCCGTGCTTGTGCCGTAGCGATGGCGGAGTTCATGCCGAGCCCGAACGTCCGAGTGCGATCATCGTAGGCGAAAAGCTCCGCATATCGGCCCCAACCGATTGCCGCCCGCATGGTTTCCTCCGCGTCGCTCGGCTTCAGATGATCCTGCAACTCGAGCTCGAAGCGTTTGCGCGGAGCACGATGTTCGTCACGCTCATCGAGGATCTGATGGATATGCGCGACCAGCGGCACAAACCGCAGCAGATGTTCCTTGAAAAGACGCTTGCGCTGCTCGGCGTCACTTTCCGCGAATACCCGACCGGACTCAGTAAGCCTTATGGCGCC
Source organism: Hyphomicrobiales bacterium (assembly GCA_900468625.1). GTDB lineage: Bacteria > Pseudomonadota > Alphaproteobacteria > Rhizobiales > Rhizobiaceae > Rhizobium. The sequence goes on along the minus strand of UBUL01000008.1, from coordinate 152,974 downwards.
ATCCTCCAATTCGGCAAACTCGAGGATATGCAGGGCAGCAGCAATGGCGAACAGGCTTTTCATCTCCAGCCTCAGAAATCCCGCGATCTTTGCCAGTTCCGCATGGTTTTCGTAAGAAGAATGCAGCGCCTCGATGAAGCCGACAAGGCGGCTGATAGCAATATCAGGCAGGATCTGAGCCAATCCGCCGTGGACCTGCCCCTGGGCGGTGATCGATTGGGCCAGCCTTGCCGTGAGGATCGAATATATCTCATCCACGATCGTGCGAAACGCCGCATCCATTCGATTGCGCGGCTGCTCCAGCGGAACCGGAACTTCCGCAACAATGTGGGCAGGATGCGCACCGAGAACCAGGATGCGGTCGCACATCAGGACTGCTTCTTCGATATTATGCGTGACCATCAGCACTGCCTTCGTGCATAGCTGGTGACCGACCCACAAATCGAGGAAATCCGTTCTCAAGGTCTCCGCAGTGAGAACATCCAGAGCCGAGAAAGGCTCGTCCATCAGCAGCAGCAGCGGATTGCTGACCATCGCGCGGGCAAAGCCGACCCTTTGACGCATTCCACCTGAGAGCTCGCGCGGGAAAGCCGATTGGAAGCCGTTGAGGCCGATTTGATCGATGGCGGACAACGCCCGGCGGCGTGCCTCGTCATCCGTGAGACCAGCCGCATCGAGACCCAATTCGACATTGTCGAGAACGGTCAGCCATGGGTAGAGCGCAAAGCTCTGAAACACGACCGCAATACCCTCGGCGGGGCCGGATAAAGCATGGCCTCGATAAAGAACCTCCCCAGAATTCGGCTGGATCAGCCCGCCGGCTATACGCAGCAATGTTGACTTTCCCGACCCGGAACGGCCGAGCAAACCAAGGATTTCCCCTTCGTGAAGCGAGATGCTGATATCGTTCAGCACGCGCAGCGCCTCACCGGAAGGCTTGGCAAAATCCATGCAGATATTCCTGAGTTCGATAATGGGCATAGCTGCGTCGACAGACATGTTTCCTCTCAATCAAGCCGCATGTGGCGTTCGGCAAGGGCATGTAGAGGGCGCCACAGCAGCCGGTTCACGGTGATGACCAGCACCGACATGACTGCGATTCCAAGGGCGATGTGCGGATAGTCGCCTGTGTCGGTCATCTGCGCTATGTATGCGCCAAGACCGCCGGCGCTCAGTCTATCCGGCCCCCAGCTGGCGACTTCGGAAACGATGCTCGCATTCCAGGCTCCGCCCGCAGCCGTGACGGCGCCCGTCACATAATAGGGGAAAATGCCGGGCAGCATGACTTTCCGCCACCAGCGCCATGGACGGAGACGGAAGCTTTTCGCCGCTTCGCGCAGATCGTTGGGAAATGCGCTGGCTCCAGCGATGACGTTGAAGAGAATATACCACTGCGTACCCAGGATCATCAGCGGGCTCAGCCAAATCCCGGGAGCAAGATCGAACCGCACAATGATATGGACCGCAACAGGGAACAGTAAATTTGCCGGAAAGGCGGCAAGGAACTGCGCGATCGGCTGGATCCGCTCCGTCAACTTCGGACGAAGCCCGATCATAACGCCTATGGGTACCCAGACGACGCTGGCAAGCGCGACCAGCACAAGGACGCGAGATAGCGTAATGCCACCGTTGATTATCGCGACCGCGATGTCTTTCCATGACAGGGAGTGCTGCGCAAGTTGCGCGAGTTCGAAGATGGCATAGCCGATGAGCGCCAGAACGATGCCGTGCCAAATACCATCCGCAACGCGCGCCGCAGGCCGAAAGCGCGACAACCCAACCACGCTTCGAGGAACACTGAGACGGGCTCGCGCAACTCTTCTCAAGGCGGCGGCGATGGGAATCGACAGCCGACGGAGAAGGGCCGATCGATGAAACATGTCAAGAACCCAGCTTTGCGGAACTGTCTGCGCGGCGGATTGTTCAAACCGGAACTTGTCGGCCCAGGCCACCATCGGCCGGAACAGGAGCTGATCGCAAAGAAGGATCGCAATCGTCATGGCGACGATCGCCCAACCCACCGCTGCCAGATTGCGCTCCTCGATCGCCCGCGCCACATACGATCCGACGCCAGGGAGCATTATCTGAAACTTGCCGATCGATATGGCCTCCGAAGCGACGACGAAAAACCATGCTCCCGACATTGACATCATCATATTCCAGACAAGGCCCGGCATTGCGAATGGGATCTCAAGGCGCCAGAAACGCTGCCATGCCGAAGCGCGGAAACTGCGGCTGACTTCATCCAGATCTGCAGGAATGGTGGTTAGGGACTGATAGAAGCTGAACGCCATGTTCCAGGCCTGGCTGGTGAAGATCGCAAAGATCGCTGCCAGTTCCGGACCAAGCAAATTGCCCGGAAAAAGCGATAGGAAGAAAAGGGCGGTGAACGATAGATAGCCAAGGATCGGAACCGATTGAAGCATGTCGAGGATTGGAATGAGCACCATCCCGGCCCGGCGGCTCTTGGCTGCCAATGTCGCATATGTGAATGTGAAGATTAAGGATGCAGCAAGTGCGGCCAGCATCCGCATTACCGTATTCAATGTATAAAGGGGTAGAACCAGCGGTGACAGCGAGATCTCGATCCCGCCGTCTACAGGAAACGGACCGACCATCTGGCAGGCTCCGAAGCCGAGAAGGGTTGCGACGGCAGACAGGAGGATCACGGCAAGAAGATCGCGCCAGCCTGGTATTCGCTGCCGCCAAATGCCGTCTCCAAACTTTTCAACGCGGCGCTCCATTGCCCTCTCCTGCCCGATATTCTTCCCGAGGAAGCAAGTTTCGGTCATTGGCCACAATCAAGGCGATGGGATGGGAACCGACCGACCTTGCCGGCACTGTTGTCTTCTATGGCGCTAGCCGGGAATGAACATACTAACAGCGGCAATGCCCATGATGGCTGTCGCGATCCAGCCGAGAATTATGATTGACCGAGGAGCCGTGAAATCGCCCATAACCGTTTTGCTCGACGCAAGGAGAATGACCACGACCATCAGGGGCACGGCCACTACGCCGTTGATGACGGCACTCCAAAATAGTGCCTTCATGGGGCTGATCGGTGAATATTGAATAATCATCCCCGCAAGCACACTGATCGCTATCACACCGTAAAAGCCGCGCGCATCGCTGAATTTCAGTTCGAGCCCTTCCTTCCACCCCATGGCCTCGGAAAGCGCGTATGCCCCCGAGCCCGCCAGAACGGGAACTCCGATCAGACCGACGCCAAGAATGCCGAGTGCGAACAAAAGAAAGGCAAAATCACCTGCAAGCGGCCTCAGCGCACTTGCGGCCTCGGCCGCCGTATTGATGTCGGTAATGCCGGCCACGTTCAGGGTCATGGCGGTGGCCAGGATGATAAAATAAGCCGCTATGTTGGAATAGAACATGCCGCTCCACGTATCCCAGCGAATGCGCCGCAATTCCGCATCGGCGTTGGGCTTGTCCGCGATAAGAGAGACGCCGCCCCATCGCCGCTCCATGTCTTCCACTTCTTCCGACGCCTGCCAGAAAAACAGATAAGGGCTGATGGTGGTGCCAAAGACACCCGTGACCACCGCTGCAGCATCTGAACCAAGTGGGAACTTGGGCCAGATCGTTCTCAGGCCGACCTCGCGCCAGGGAACATGGACCGTGAACAGGACTGCCGCGTAGGCAAGCAGCGACAGGGTCAACCATTTCAGAAATACGACATAGCGATGATAGGGAATGAAAACTTGAAGCAACAAGGTAGAAACGACGAAGAATATGGTCATGGCATGACGGTTGAAACCGGTGACCAATTCTGCGACTTCACCCATGGCGGCGACGTCGGCCGCGATATTCAGGATATTGGCAAGAAGAAGGAGAAGCACCACACCTCGAAGTACGGAGGGCGGAAAAGCAAGCTTGATGTTGGCTGCCAACCCCTTGCCCGTCACCCGGCCGATACGGGCACACATGGATTGAATCGCTGCCATCAATGGAAATGTCAGCGGCATGGTCCACAGCATATTGAGCCCGAATTGCGCTCCGGCCTGGGAATAGGTTGCGATCCCGCTCGGGTCATCATCGGCAACGCCTGTGACAAGACCCGGCCCGACACGCGCAAGCGGATGCTCCTTCAAACGAGACCAGAGGAGATCGCCGATCCTTGTGCGCCGTGTCTGAGCAGTATCTTCGGAAGATGCCATTGCGCCCTGTCTCCAGTTTGACAAAATCAGTGAGCTTCATCGAAATCGGAACGCCGATGGATGGATACTGAACATAGGCCTCCGAAATGCCGGAACCCGGTTTCCTTCAGCCGACCAATTTCGCCGTTTACGTGCCGGCCCAGGCAAACTCGCGTCGGCCCTGGCGCGCTCCAACTGCCGCTCAGCATTACTTTTCGCGCAGGGCGGAGCATTGCGCTGGATCAAGAAGACATTGAGCGCCGTCAGCTTTTCCATCGAATGACCAGTATGCGCAGGCACGATAGCAGGGCGATCAGCCAGGAAACCACTGCCGAGGCGACCGTTGCTGACGGAGGACATGGACGGCGCATCAAGCGAATTTACGCTCGTTTGATCACGGTCAATGCCGGTCCTCCTGCCGTCAAGCTATGTTGCCTGCAGCCCTATTCCGCCTTGCATCCCTGAAAAGAGATGCAGATGCGAGTCGATATTGGAGACAAACGATGACTCATGAACCTGTCATCACGCGAAATGAGGAGGCACTCCTTGCCGGTGCGGGTTGCGCACCGGCAAGGAATGAGCGATGCGATTTTCGCCTCATCCGCCTGGACAACTCGCGATGGCAGTTTGAGGCTATTTCTCCGCGTGCTGAAGCATGGATACGGGAAACTCTATCGTATCCCCTGACGCAATCCTTTGCCGGCGGTATCGTAGTTGACGTGTTGGGCGCCGACCGGCTGCTCAAGGAGGCCCATGCAAAGGGGCTAAGGACAGAATTTACCTCTTGCTCAGGCACGGACATGATTTAGAGGACGTGCCATGTATACACGTATTATTTGTGCGATTGGGCTCGGATCTCGCGAACGCGCTGAGCATATTCTGCGAACATCGTATTCCTTGTTGGCGCCCGGCGGTGAGTTGACCGTTGCACATGTCATCGAACGTTTCCCCGCCGGGCAACAAAGCCCTGACGGCTGGGCGATTTCGGTGATAGGCGAGGCCGAGGAGAAACTAAGCGCATTGTGCAAGCGCCTTGACATACCGGCGTTCATCCATGTCCGCTCAGGCCCAGCATCGCGAACGCTCTTGAAGATCGCCGACGAGAGGGAAGCGGATCTGATCGTGGTCGCCGCCCACGTCACCGACATATTCGATCGTATATTCGGCTCGACGATCGACCACATCGTACGGCACGCCCGATCCTCCGTGCTCATCGATCGAATCGCCAAAAGTCAGGACGACAAAGCGGGCTTCTAGATTCAACGGCCATTTGATTGCGGTCAAAGCGAGCGATGAAAATACCAGATATCTCTCCATCAACGATTTCGCCGAGGTGCTTGGCCTATATCGTCAGATAGAGCGAGGAAGCGATCATGCTTATTCATGCCGTCATGACATCGCCTGCAATTGCCGTTCGACCTGAGACGCCGATTGCGGACGCTGCGAAAATAATGCTCGACAACCACATCAGCGGCCTCCCGGTCGTCAATGCCAACGGCGATGTGGTCGGCATTGTCAGCGAGGGAGACTTCGTCCGCCGTGCCGAACTTCGCACCGAACGCAAGCGCTTCTGGCTGCTCGATTTCCTGACCAGCCCCGGAAAGCTCGCGGACGAGTATGTTCTCACCCACGGCCGCACGGTAGACGAGGTCATGACTTGCGACGTCGTCACGGTAAAGCCAACGACAATGCTGGCCGAGGCGGTCGATCTGATGGAAAAACATCATGTGAAACGCCTTCCGGTCGTGTCACGCGGCAAGCTCGTGGGAATCGTGTCTCGTTCGGATCTTTTGAAAACACTCACCCGATATCTTCCCGCCCCGCTTTCGAACGCAAAGGATCGGGAAATTGAAGCGGCGATCATAAACGAACTGGCGGCTCAGAGCTGGGGGCGCGGCGGCTCAATTCGCGTAAAAGTCGTAGATGGAGTAGCCGAGCTTTCGGGTGGAATACTCGACGAGCGGGAACGTCTCGCAGCAAAGGTCGCAGCCGAAAATACTCCGGGCGTGCGCGCCGTCTCCGACCAGCTTGTCTACATCGATCCCCTCATCGGTATCGGCATCGTCTGACGCGCAGGGATGGAACAAAAACCGGCCAGTGCTGCCTCATCGGCAACGCTGGCCGCATCTTATCCAAGATGGATCAAGATGCATTTGCCACGGCAATGGCTATCCTGTGATGCTTTTGTCCTTCGTTTGCATTTGCGTGTGGCATAGCGCATGGATCAAGGCAGGTGCTTTGATCCAGCGGCAGCCAATGTCATTGCAGTGAAATCCGACTTTGCGCAGCGGCACAGCTGCGCAAGAGGATCTGAGGGACACAAGATATTCCCGGGCAGATCGGCTCATGGCTGGTGCTGCCTCGAGGCCTCAGCGCCCCATCAGAAGCGGCAGGTTTGAATGTTCAAGCATTGCCCGTGTGACTCCGCCAAAAATTCTCTCCCGCATTCTGGAATGGCCGTAGGCACCCATGACAAGCAGATCGGCGCCAATATCCGTGCCGTGCCGTTGCAGTGCGGCATCGATTGATCGCGTGCCGCTCGCGATGACATCCACCGACACATCGATCCCGTGGCGAGCGAGGTAGGCCGCAATATCGGCGCCCGGTTCCTCGCCCTGCAGACCGGGCAAGGCAACGGGGTCAACCATCGCAATGTGCACCCGCGCTGCCGACTTCAGCACGTCGAGTGCCTGATGGACCGCGCGGCCGGCTTCATAGCTGGAATCCCAGGCAACCATCACCGTCCGGGGCGGCCACGCGAGCGAAAAATCCTTCGGCACGATCAGGGCCGGCGTCGGAGCGTGAAACAACGCGCCATCGATCGCAAAACCTCTGATATCCTCGTCCGCCACCACGTCCCCACCGATGAGCGTGATGTCGGCATATAGCGCCCGTTGTCCAAGGAGATCCGAGGCCCAGGGAAAATCGCAGAAGAATTCCTGTATTTCATGGGATATGCCCGCGGAGGCGAGCTTCGTCCTAGCCGAAGCGACCTTGTCGTTCAGAGCCGCGGTCTCACGTTCGCGCTCGTTGATCCAGATGCTTGCCGCGTCATCCGCATATCCACTGTAAGGCGGCATCGCGCCAAACGCGACGACGAGGAGAACAAGGTGAGCTCCCGTGGCATCGCTTAACGCAATGGCTGTTTGCAGATCCTTATCGTCGTGACGTGCGGCGATGACACTGAGAATTGTTTTGCATGACATGATTTCTGGCCTCCGCTGATGGGACGATCGAAGGTTATGCAGTTCATGTCGCCGCAGCATTGATCGGCGTCAACAACCGGCCGGCAAACGGCTCATCATATCAATTTCCGCACTTCGTTCGTCTTACTTGCGGAAATTGACGCCGATCAATGTCCGGCATCATGAATCGGATGAAATGCCAAGCGTGATCTGGAGAGCGGCTGCTTTATCGGGAGTGATGACCATGCGGGCACGAGATATCATGACAACCAAGGTTATCACGATCGATGCCTGCGCCAATGTCAGCCATGCAATCCGCTTGATGATCGACAATCACATCAGCGGCCTGCCGGTGGCGGACGAGTTTGGCCGCATCTGCGGGATGGTGACGGAAGGCGACCTGCTGGCGCGTTGTGAAAACGATCCTCCGTCGCGAATACGTGATAATTCGAAACAGCCTGTTTGCGATATCCGGCAATATATCAAGATCAATGCCTGGCGCATTAGCGACGTGATGACTCCGAATATCGTGGCAGTCACACCGGATGCACCGGTCTCGATTATCGCAAAGCTTATGGCTGCTCATAACATCAAGCGTGTTGTGGTTCTTGACCAAGGTCATCTGGTAGGCCTTGTGAGCCGCCGCGATCTTCTGCGCGTCATCACCAGCAGGAAGCCGGATATCGTGGCGACCGGCGACGACGCACTCAAGTTGGCGATCGCCACGCGGCTGAAAACCGAATTGGGCCTCGCCGGCGACCGGATCGACGTGGCGGTTCGAAACTCGCAGGTTTCGATAACGGGAAATATCGATTCCGAACTTCAGCGCCAAGCGATCAAAGTCCTTGTCGAACACATCAACGGTACCAACGGCTTCATCGATGGGCTGCACGTGGCACCGCGAACTGCCTGAGCTCCTCGTAACTGCCTGCCCCGCGACAGAGCGTGGCCAATCGACATCTCGATGGGATATGTGTCGATTATCACAGATGATTGACCGTCTTACATGGGCTGATATCATTGACTGATATCATCGGCCGAATTTGCCAAATACGGTCAAATTACCTGTATATGAACTTTATCAATCCAGTGATTTTCGGAAGCGGATTACACTGAGAGCCAACATGCCTGCTCCCAAAGCAGCCATACCCGATAATTGCGGCCAGAGAACTTCGATTGCAACACCTTTAAGAAATATGGAACGGATGACGACAAGAAAATAGCGAAGCGGATTGATGAACGTCAGCCACTGCAGGACTTTTGGCATTGCCGATATCGGAAATGCAAAGCCAGACAGAATGAACAGGGGATTGATCAGGAAGAATGTCAACGCGAAGGCCTGCTGCTGCGTGTAGGAAAAAGTAGACAACAGCAAGCCCAGTCCAAGGGCGGATAGCAGGAACAGACACGCGCTGAATAGCATCAGCCAAAAGCTGCCGACAAAGGGGATATGGAACCAGACGACGCCGATCACTCCGACGAGCAGGATATCGCCCAAACCGATCAGAAAGAACGGTATGGTTTTGCCAAGAATGAACTCGACCGGCCGGATGGGGCTTACCATCACCTGCTCCAGGGTCCCAACCTCCCGCTCACGCACGATTGCAAAGGCCGTGAGGCTGACGACCTGCATCAATGTCAGCGTGCCGATCACCCCTGGTATGAAGAACCAGCGATCGTCCAGGCTCTCATTGAACCAAGGACGCACCTGCAGCGACAGATTGACGGTCGCCGGAGCGACCCTGGCAGGCGCCAGCATCGAGGTATCGCCAAGATCTGTCTCGAATCTTGATACGATCTGCCCGACATAGCCCAAGGCAATCAGGGCAGTGTTGGAATTCGTGCTGTCCACGACAACCTCCAGGGGCGCCGATTGGCCGTTTTGCAGCGCTTGTGCGAAGCCGGCATGGATGAGAATCGCAACGGTCGCGCGGCCGGTATCGATGGTGCGCAAGATCTCCGTCTCACTATCGCTGCGATCGATGATGTAAAAGCGCCCGGTTGCGACAAAGTGGGAAATGAGATTGCGGCTGGCCTGGCTTCGATCGAGATCCAGAACCGCCATGGCGGCATGATTGACGGTGAAGGTCGCCGCATAGCCATAAACGATCACCTGGATCACCAGCGGCACGACCAGGCGAAATATCGCCCACGGATCCCGGCGCAGCTCCAGGAATTCCTTCATCAACATCACCTGCAGGCGGTCAAACATATTGTCAGTCCAATCGTTTGCGGAATGCGGTGGCCGCCAGATAGCCGATCGCTGCCGTGAAGATCACCAGCGCCAGAACAGGTGCAGCAAGATCTTCGATCGGCGATCCCTTGAGAAAGACGTCGCGCAGGATGCTGACATAATATCGTGCATAAACGAGGAAGGTGACGGCCTGGACGGCAGCGGGCATCTGATCGATAGGGAAAGTGTAGCCCGAAAGCATCGTCGTCGGCAGCAGCGTCAAAATCAATGCGACCTGACTTGCTCCCAGCTGACTGCGAATGCGCACCGAAAGAAGGTATCCAATCCCCAAAACCACGACGGCAAACAGTGCCGTCGTGACCGCGAGCGTAGCAAGGCTGCCGCGGAATGGCACTTCGAACCAGTAGACCGCAACGAGAAGACAGAAAATCGCATCCGCCAAGGCGATTGCGAAATAGGGCACGAGCTTGCCTAACATGACCTCCATCGCCGTAACGGGTGTCGAGATCAATTGCTCCATCGTTCCCCGCTCCCATTCGCGGGAGATTGTAAGCGACGTCAGTTGCGCGCCGACGGAGGCCATGATGATGGCGACGACGCCCGGGATGATGAAATTGCGGCTATCGAGGCCTTCATTGAACCAGGCACGCGAACGCAGGTCTACCTGATCGACCTTCGTCTGCCCAAGACCGCGAGCAGCGGCCCAGCGCCGCTTGAAATCGGCACTCGCCTGAGCGACGATACCATTGACATAGCTGGTGGCGATATTGGTGGTATTGGCGTCCGTACCGTCGAAAATCGCTTGCACGGATGCCTGACCCGTCACATTCAGGACACGCGAAAAATCGACGGGGATAATCACCACAGCTCTGCAGACATTGCTGTCGATCGCCTTGCGAACGGCATTGTCGCTATCGACGAGATGAACGGTATCGAACCAGCCGGAGGCCGTAAAGCGATTGACGAGCTCGCGGCTCAACTGGCTTCGCTCCTGGTCGAAAACGCACAAGGGAACGTGTCTTACGTCCAGACTTACCCCATAGCCCAGCAGCGCCATTTGCATGAACGGCAAGAACAATGCGATTGCGAGGCTGCGCGGATCACGCCATATCTGCAATGCTTCCTTATAGGCGATGGCAACGACGCGGCGCATTTTCATGGATGAGCACCCTGCTCGTGTGAGACAAGCTGAACGAAAACATCTTCCAGACTCGCTGCGATGCGATGAGCCGGCGTTGCCTGAATGCCCTCAGCCTGGAGCAGCAATGCAAAGTCGGGGACTGCCTGACCCTCCCGCAGCAATATATGCAATCTGTCCCCAAAGATGGCAGCATCTACGACCTCGGGAATAGCACGGATCGCTGCCAGTGCGGCGCCCAGGGGTTGACATGCAAGTTCAAAAAGCTCCCCGCCCAACCGCTGTTGCCGCAGTTCGCCGGGACTGCCGATCGCAATCAGCCGACCGGCGTTGATGAGAGCGATGCGATTACAGTATTCCGCCTCGTCCATGTAGTGCGTCGATACGAGAACGGTGACACCCTGCCCGGCGAGTCCGTGAATGAGATCCCAAAACCGTCGCCGCGCTTCCGGTTCGACGCCGGATGTCGGCTCGTCCAGAAACAGGACCGGCGGACGGTGCAGGATCGCGCAGCCGAGCGCCAAGCGCTGCTTCCAGCCCGCAGCCAGAGTGCCGACCAGGCTATTTTCCCGGCCCCGCAGTCCAGCCATGGCGACAGCGGCCGCCAGGCGATCGCTCAGATCCTGTCGCCGCACATGATACATGCCCGCAAAGAAGCGCAGGTTCTCCCAGACCGTAAGATCGTCGTACAGGGAGAATTTTTGCGACATGTAGCCGATGTGGGCGCGGACCTTCTCCGGTTCTCGGCCGACATCGAAGCCCCCTACCCACGCCCTTCCCGAGCTTGGATGCAGGAGGCCGCACAACATGCGGATCGTCGTCGACTTGCCTGCGCCATTGGGGCCGATGAATCCGACGATCTCACCCTTGCCGATACTGAGGCTCACGCGGTCGACTGCCGTAAAGGCGCCAAACCGTTTGGTCAGATCGACAACCTGAACGGCCGGCACGTCACCTTCGAAGGCGATGGAGCTCATGACCGTTCTCCCGCATTCAGCAGCGCAACGAACACATCCTCGATCCCCGGCTCGACAACGCCGAGTTCGGCACTCATACCTTTCTCAGCCAGCAGATCCCGTATTTCGGCGATACGTCGCGTCGCGTCGTCCACATGAACGTGAACGCGGTCGCCCATCAGCAACATGCCAAGCACGCCAGAGGCGCCCGTCAATATCGCACGCACCTCGCGCGGATTGTCTGAAATGATGGCCAGGAGCGCACCGGGCATGAGCCGCTTCAACCGGTCCGGAGTATCGCAATGGGAAATGGACCCCGTATGGACCAGGGCCAGCCGCGAACAGCGCTCGGCCTCGTCCATGTAGGCCGTCGACAACACGATGGTTACACCGCTCTCGCGCAGGCCGTAAAGAATACCCCAAAAGTCACGGCGCGAGACGGGATCGACGCCGGTCGTCGGTTCGTCGAGCAGAAGAACCTGAGGCGTGTGGATGAGTGCGCACACGAGCCCGAGCTTCTGTTTCATACCGCCGGAAAGCTTCCCCGCCAGCCGTTGCTCAAACGCATCGAGACCGGCTGCCGCCATCAATTCGCGACCGCGGGCTCGGCGCTCCCTGCGCGGCACTCCGAACAGATCGGCGTAAAAACCGATATTCTCGGCGACAGTCAGATCTTCATACAGACCAAAACGCTGCGGCATGTAGCTGATACGCGCCTTGGCGGCCTCGGGATCGCCGACGACGTCGGTGCCGCCGATGCGGATTGCGCCGCAATCAGGGGCAAGTATGCCCGCCAGCATACGCATGATGGTCGTCTTACCTGCCCCGTCCGGCCCGACAAGGCCGAATATTTCCCCACGGGCGACCTGGAAACCAACCTTTTGCACCGCCTTCATCACGCCGAAACTGCGGCTGAGACCGTCTACGGAGATCACGATGTCCGCCGCGTCGGAAATCATTGCCGCTCCGCCTTTATAGATATTGCGGCGTCTGCGGGCATTCCCGGCAGGAGGACGTGGTTCGGATTGTCGATATCGATGCGAACGCGATAAACCAGCGTCACGCGTTCGGCATGGGTTTCGACGGTCTTCGGCGTAAATTCCGCCTTGGGAGAAATAAAGCTTATGCGACCGCTATAAGTCCGGCCGGGATAGGTGTCCGTGGTCACGTCGACCGGCGTCCCGAGGCGCACTTTGCCGACATCCGGCTCGTTGAGATAGGCTCTTAGCCAAATGTGGTCGAGATCGGCAAGCGTAAAAATGGCAACCCCTGGAGCCGCCAGCTGCCCGAGTTCAGCCTCGCGGACGGCAATGACGCCGGTGAATGGTGCGCGAAGCATCGTGTAGGCCAAAGTGGTTTCATCAAGTTCCACCCTCGCCTGCGCAGTCCTGACGTTTTCATTGGCAAGCCGGATGTTCGCCGCCGCGACATCCACCAATGATTGATCGCGCGCCAGGAGAGCGGACGCTTGCTGCTTTGCCGTCAAAGCCAGGTCTCTGGCTTGCTGCGACACCGCATCACTTTTGACAAGCTGCTCGGCACGAGCATATTCCCGCTGCTTTCCGGCAAGATCGAATTCGTCGCTGGCGACAATATGTTGAGCGGCATTTAGATTGCTCTGCCCGACGGAGACCTGCGCGATCGCCGCCTTTAAGGCCGAACGGTCGATGTCGGCCTGCTGCCGATAGAAACGGTCGTCAACGCGGGCGACGATATCTCCCGACCGAACGGTCTGCCCCTCGTTGAAAGGCAGTTCAACGATCGGAGCCTGTATCTGCGCAAAACTCAATGTGCTCTCATGAGCCTCTATGTTCCCGGAAACAAGCACGGTATCGGCAACAGCCGGTCGGCCGAAAAAGGCTTCGCCGATAGGCTGGCGATACCATATCGCCACCGCACCGATCGCAACCACCATTGCCGAAGCAATAAGAAGCCTTTGGCGGCGGGGTTGCAAAACTGCATCGGACGCATCCTTGCTTTCCGGTGGGGCCGTACGCGGCATCTCTCGCCGCATGGCCGGCGCCAGCCCCCCGGGTTCCGTGGATACTGGCGAGGATGATGCCGTCTGCTGCGATATGACCTCGGTCACACCATCTTGTCGATCATGGGCTTCGATGCTCATCTGCCACCTCTCATGATTATTGTTATAGGTGACCTTCGTCGATCGACTTTGACATACGTCAACCTCCTGACATCCGCGCCTCTTGCCAATGGCGAGCGGAAGCTCGACATCTATCAGGGCTCTGGAATTATCGGTTTGCCAATTTGATTCAGCGCAAGGTCGATCTGCGCAGCTCCGGACAAGATGCAAAATGTCAATTCCAGCCACGAGTGTCGGCGCCACACTCAGGGGGGAACTACGCGGTCGATTGATCCGCGCCGCGCATACAACGGCGCGTACCGGTTTGATTTCACCGTCCGAGTACCCAAAGCGGATTGAGCTAAAATGCCATTTGAACAGGAGACCGCCATGTCGGAAGAAAAGTGGAATATTACGACGCGGGAAGGTCTGCAGGTGACAGTCAGACCTGCAGACCTCGAAGACGAAGGTCTGATGATCGAGCTTTTCGATCATGTCAGCCCGCAGGATCTACGCTTCCGCTTTCTGTCGGCGATCAAGCATGTTTCGAGAAAGCAGATTGCCGACCTGATCGGAGTGGATCACAACGCCATAGAAAGCTATCTCGCTTTTATCGGCGGCAGCGAAATCCCTGTCGCGACGGCAGTGCTGGCCTGTGATCACAAAAAGAAGCGCGGCGAAGTTGCGGTCACCGTGCGAAGCGACTTCAAAGGCCATGGCCTCGGCTGGGGACTCTTAAACCTGATGGTGCAGGAAGCCAGACTACGCGGCTTGGAAAAGATCGAGTCGGTCGAAGACAGAAGCAATTATGACACGATCGAACTGGAAGAGAATATGGGGTTCAAGGCTGAACCTTGCCCCGACGATCCCGTGCATCTGCTGTTGTCGAAGTCACTGACCGCCTGAGGTCGCAGTTGAGGGGGCCGATGACTATCCGCATCGGCTCCCGCCAACTGCAGGCAGGAGAAAAATCGATCGGCTCTAGTGATGGCGTTGTCCAATGATGCTGCCGCCATCATTCACCACATCATCATCTGCCGCTTGAAGCGCAAGAGCCGTCCGGCTGAGGATCTTTATGCCGTGACGGCTGCATAGGCTGATGATGCCCTTCTTGGACAATCTGGTCATCGTCCGCGATACTGTTTCGATTGTCAGCCCCAAATAGTCGGCGATATCGAGACGCGTCATGGGCAGCGTGATCATTCCATGCACTCCTCCCCGCGCCTCATCGCACCGCAACTGATGCAAGAGGAAACTGGCAAGGCGTTCTTCAGCGCTCTTGCATGACAGCAGCACCATTTGGTCCTGAGCTGCGGCAACTTCGTCGCAGACTCTCGAAAATACGAGGGGACGAAGCTGTGGAGATGTGGCTAGTTCCTCTTCGAAAAAGCCCTTGCTTACCCGCCGAAAAGCGACATCGTCGATCGCCTCGGCGCTATAGAGATATCGATTCTTGAACGAAACGCCTACGACATCACCGCTTCTCAGAAAACCGGTAATGACGCGCCGGCCGTCCGACAGCAACCGGCAAATGCGGAGGTTTCCCTCAACCAGCAAAAAAATGTGTTTGGCCGGGTCGCCTTCGAAGAAGAGAACTTGTCCCGGCTCTGCGTGCTCGAGAGCCTGCCTGCAAAAGATGCTATTGACGTCCGGCAGTCCGGTCGCGACCGATCTATCGCCCCTTGCATCCGGAACCAGATGCAGATTGCTCGTCATCATGCCCGTCACTCCTCTGTCTCGACGAGGAACAGTTGACAATTTTCGCGTAACGGGGAAACGCCAGATATGTATTAAGTGGTGCTAATTTGTAACAAAATGTAACAGCACCGGATCAGTTGTCGTCAAGTGATCGGACCACGGCTGGAGTTAGGCAGTGTATCAAGCCGTGATTCCAGCGCTGGTAGAAAGGCAAATCGTCAAGTCGGTCGGGTATGTCGGGTGTCCAGGTCCAGATGCGCATGAAATCGCAACGCAAAACGATTGCCCGGCGCTTGGCCTCACGAAAAAGCAGATCCGCAATGGTTTTTTCATCAAGAACGCTACCGGCAATCAAGATCGGAATGTCCAGTAGCCTATGTGCTATTGGATGCATGCAGGCGGACGAGAGCGTCATCCCACGCACATAGCCGACGCAATCAGTTGCCACGATGATCGTCCAGCGCCCCTGCCCGGTGATGTCTTGCCAGCGCTCGATGCTCATCTGCGAGTTAAAAGCTCGAAGAAGGGCAAAAGCCGGCACAATCTGACCTGCCCTTATGGGACCGAGTGCGTAATCGTCTTGCATCCCGCCTCGCTCATGGTTGATCCGCCGATGAATAATGAAAATCAGCCTGGACGATTTGCGTCATTGCGGCAGATCAATGTTGTGCCTGCATATTGCGGCAAGCTCCGAACTCATTGATCACCATTTGCGTATGGACGGAGATTTCCATGGATAAGCTTATGCGGGCTGCAGTCGTAAAGGAATTCGGCAAGCCTTTGACTATGGAACAGGTGCCGGTGCCGCAGCCGGGTGCGGGTGAGATTCTCGTCAAGGTCAAGGCTTGCGGCGTCTGTCACACCGATCTGCATGCCGCCGATGGCGATTGGCCGGTGCGTCCAAGCCTGCCTTTTACTCCAGGCCATGAGGTGGCGGGTATCGTCGCCGCCGTTGGACCGGGCGTTACAAACGTGAAGGAAGGTGACCGCGTCGGTGTCGCATGGCTCCACGACGCTTGTCTTCGATGTGAATATTGTGAGACCGGATGGGAAACATTGTGCGATCATCAGCACAACACCGGCTATAGCTGTGATGGGGGCTTTGCCGACTATGTCATCGCCGACGCAGCTTTTGCAGCCCAGCTTCCCAACCATGTGGATTTCGCCGAAATTGCGCCGATTTTGTGCGCCGGCGTCACGACCTACAAGGGGCTGAAGGAAACCGAAGCGCAGCCCGGCGAATGGGTGGCAATCTCCGGCATCGGCGGCCTTGGGCACGTTGCAATCCAATACGCCAAGGCGATGGGGTTGAAGGTCATCGCCCTCGACATAACCGCGGCGAAGCTCAATCTTGCACGGATGGCCGGCGCCGATATCGCCATCAACGCGACCTTGCCGGACACCCTATCGGAAGTGACAAAAGTCACCAACGGCGGCGCTCATGGAGTACTTGTAACGGCTGTGTCGCCGATGGCGTTTTCGCAGGCCCTGTCGCTGGTGCGCAAGAAGGGAACGATCAGTCTGGTTGGCCTGCCGCCGGGCCGCTTCGCCACGCCGATCTTCGATGTCGTGCTCAAGCGCATCACGATTCGAGGATCGATCGTCGGAACGCGCCGAGATCTCGACGAAGCGATCGTCTTTGCCGCAGATCGCAAGGTCAAGGCCGCCATTCATCGCGCGCCTCTTGAAGATATCAACAAGGTGTTTGCCGATCTGAAAGAGGGCCGCATCGACGGACGCGTCGTTCTGGATATGGACATGCGAGCCGCAAGCGAGAAAGACGCCGCCAAGCCGCTCTATGCGTGAATGTACGGAAGCGACGCATATTCAAGCAAGGCAACATCGAAACCATTGCCTTGCTTGCCAAACCGACAATTGCTTGGATGCGTGCCGATCATCGGAACCGGAATGAAGGATTCCTGCAATCGCGAAAGCCGCGCTGGCCATAATTTCGCGCAATCCCGCCACTGCGACGAAGACCACAGCGGCTTCGCATTTTACGATGCGCAGCGCCAGGCGCCTGCGACGTCTATTTTACCGACCAATTGAACTTTCAGTTCGCCGCGCGGATTTTGATTGAGGTCAAGGCGCTGCTGCCGCATCGGCACGATCATCTTGAAGCGATCAGCCGTGTTTCATCCGTCGAGAAAAAGGGGCGGGCCATGACCTTCAAATCCATTCTCGTCCATTTCGACATTGATGCCTGCCCACAAAAGCGCGCTGAGTTCGTGCTCGAATTGGCGAATGGGTTCGGTGCTGAACTGCAATGCGTGTCGTCTGCACAGCCGCTGTCTCTGTTCGCTGCGGCACGCAGCGCCGAATTGACCGTGAATATCATGCGCCGGGATGTGGCTGCCATCGAAGCGCGCCAGCGTGATCTGCATGAACACATCATGCAGCACAGGCCGTTCCGAAATCACGTCGAATGGCGCGCTGAGGTCGCAGATCCGACAACAACGATCATCGAGCGGGCGTGTTGCGCTGACTTGATCGTACTGTTTCGCCTTGACAAAGGACAGGCAGACGATCGCCAGAGAACCGCTGACCAAGGTGCGGTGTTGCTGGCCGCTGGCCGTCCCCTCCTGATCCCTTCCCCGACCATGGAGGGTCTCAAGGCACATACAATCGTCGTTGCCTGGAAAGACACAAGGGAAACACGACGCGCGGTCGCAGACGCATTACCCCTATTGCGGCAGGCACAGGACGTCGTGCTGCTCACCGTGCTGGAAGCTGACGGGAACGCTGATCCGCCACGGGATGCGATGCATAATCTGCAACGGCATAATGTGAAGGTGAGAAGCATCGTGGAGCCGATGCAGCCGGCCAGCATCGGAGAAACGATTGTCGATGTCGCTACAAAAATCGAGGCTGATCTCATCGTCGCCGGCGGCTACGGGCATAGCCGTTTCAGGGAATGGATACTCGGCGGCGCCACGCAGCATCTGCTTCAGCATTGTCCGCTGCATCTCCTTTTATCCAACTGAAGAGGTAGCCGAACAGGGAAGTGTCGAACCGAGATGTTAGATGATCGCCTGTAAGGCTTAGGACCGATATGAGCGCCTGGAGCCATTCCAGGAAAAGTGCCCTGCAGTTTTCCATCCGGAATTGCATGAAAACAAAGGGATGGAGCCTTTCCACGATTCGAAGACAAGCGGAAAGCCTCTAAAGGAGATTATGCCATGACATACAAGCGCGTTCTGTTTCGCTCGGCCGCCCGGGAAAAGATTCTCCGCGGTACGACCCAACTGGCGGACGCGGTGCGCGTTACGCTCGGTCCTCGGTCCAAGGCGGTGCTCATCGAAAAGAAGTGGGCCTCCCCGCTTGTCTGCAATGACGGCGTGACCATAGCCAAGGAATTCGAATTGAAGGATGCGGAGGAGAATCTCGGCGCACGCATGCTACGACAGGCGGCCGAGAAAACCGGAGACATCGTCGGCGACGGAACGAGCACGGCAACTATTCTTGCCCAGGCGGTCTTCTCAGACGGGCTGCGCAATGTCGTCGCCGGCGCGAGCGCGATCGATATCAAGCGCGGGCTCGATCGAGGCTTGGCCTGCGCCGTGGACTTTCTAAGACGGAACAGTCGGCCGGTGGCAGGCAAGCGAGAGAAAGTGCAGGTCGCCACGATTTCCGCCCACAACGATACGAAAATCGGAAATCTGATAGGCGATGCCATGGAGAAGATCGGCGACGACGGCGTCATTACCGTCGAAGAGTCGAAAACAACGGAAACCACGCTTGAGGTGGTCAAAGGATTGCAGTTCGATCGCGGCTTCCTGTCGCCTTATTTTGTGACGAACAGCGAGCGGATGGAAATTGTCTTGGAAGAAGCCGCTGTTCTTCTGATCGATCGCAAGTTGAATGCGCTCAATGACTGCGTAGCGTTGCTGGAATCTGTCGCCAAGGCGAATATGCCGCTGCTGGTCGTTGCCGAAGACGTGGAAGGCGAAGCCCTGGCGACACTCATCGTCAATCAGATTCGCGGCACGCTGAAGAATTGCGCCGTGAAAGCGCCGGGCTTCGGCGATCGGCGAAAGGCCATGCTGCAGGATATCGCAATCGTAACCGGCAGCCAGGTTTTATCGGAAGATCTGGGAATCAAGCTCGACGCGGTCACACTGGATCAGCTTGGGCACGCTTCGCGTGTCGTCATAACCAAGGATACGACGACAATTGTTGGCGGCGCCGGCAGCAAGAATGCCATTGCCGGGCGCATCGATCAGCTACGCCGAGAAATCGACGAGACCTCAAGTGACTACGACAAGGAAAAACTGCATGAGCGTCTGGCGAAATTGGCAGGCGGAGTTGCGGTCATTCGCGTCGGCGCGGCCACGGAAGCCGAGATGAAAACCAAGAAGGAAGCGCTTGACGATGCGATCAATGCCACTAAGGCAGCCGTTGCGGAAGGCATTTCTCCCGGGGGCGGCCTGGCCCTCCTGCGCTGCACGCAGGCTGTCGCGGCAGAGGAGGAACGCTGCGAAGGCGACGAACGAACAGGGGTTCAGATCTTGAGGCGCGCGCTGGAGGTGCCAATCCGACAGATCGCGGAAAATTCATCCATCGATGGCGGCGTTGTCGTCGCAAAGGTATCGGAGGGAAACGGAACCTTCGGCTACGATGCCGAGAAGAAAATCTACGCTGACATGTTCGAGACCGGTATCGTCGATCCGACCAAGGTCATTCGTGTAGCACTGGAGAACGCGGTCTCGGTTGCGAGCGTACTTCTGCTCACTGAAGCCACGATGACAGACGTCGATGATGACCTGAAGGAAAAAGGCGGCTCAGGTGAAGCCGGGCTTCAAGCCTAGCGTGAGAGCATGATGCCGAAAGTGCGATCGGCTTTCGGACGACATCATGCTCTACTTCTTTGATTCTAGAGCGGATTCAGACTTTAGGTAGGACCGACCTGAAATCATCCGGCTCTCGCCGAATGGCGGCTTCTTCTCCGGACATTTGAGATAGGCACGGTGCATCATTCCGCCGATATCGATCCGGTCTCGAGCTGGCCGAGGTCTGCCCGGTCCGACAATAGCTCAGCTTTGCTCGCATCGCGGATAAGGGCATATTTGACTTGTGTCGTCTTCAGATCCCGATACCAGTCCATCAATGCGCCCCAGGGGTCGGTCAGCTTCGAAAGGCCTGACAAGAATGCAACGACTGTGCCTATCTCGGTCTTTCCCGTGACGACGTAGTAGCCACCCAGGATGAAGATGCCGACATAGCCGAGCTGGGTCATCAAATTCATCAGGAAGTTCATTACAAACTTCAATTTATATATGCTCATGTTGATGGAAAATAGCGTACGAACATGATGGGATTGAGCAGCGTTGGCTTCGGCAGAACCGATATGCTCTATCATGCCTTCGCTAATGTCGCGCATAACGCTGACCTTGCTTCCGATCCATCGGTTGATGACAGCCTGCATAATGGGAACAAAGATAATTTGCGGACAGTAGACGACAGCGATGACGAGCGCCATCAACGGCTGAAGAAAGATGAGGTATCCGCCAACGGCAGCCAGAATTCCTATTTGTAACAGCGGCTCCGAGATGCTTGTTCCGACAAAAGCCCCCACGGGTTCCGCCTCGGCCAGGATAATCGAAAGCTGAATGCTCTCGGCGACAACTTCCACAGAAGATCCGTCCGGATACGCGGAGGAAGCGAGAGCCCAGTTTCGCAGCCATCGGATTGCGACTTCGCCGATCCAGCTGCGATAGATATTGAGCAGCAGCTTTGTCAGGCCTTCAGCCGTAACAAGACCGAGGTAGCCAAATGCGAGCATCAAAATGGCATGATATGTGGCTCCTGTCGTGGCAGCATTGACGATACGCCGCTGCAGCTCAAGTGGCGCTGCTTCGACAACGAAAAGCAGGATAGAAATTGCTGCAAGGGCAAGCTGATGACGTCGCCCCACCATCAAGATAAAGCCGAGCAGGCTTCTAGGCACCTTATGCTCCCTAATTGGCGCGCAGCGCGAAACGTCGAGGCTCAAGCCCTGTGCGCTTGTATCGGTAGCAAGTCGGAACTTGCAGACCCAGCGGCAGCTCAACTTCTCAAGCTTCGGTCTGGCGCTGCAGATGGGCCTCTATTTCACCGATGGGCAACTTCGTCAGATCCTTGTTCACGACCCCTTTCATCGCGGCCTGAGCGGCCGGCGTCATATGCCGGCGCAGGAAACCGAGTGTCTTGGCCGGGGCAATCAGCACGAATTGCGCAATGGCACCGCTGCGCGCATATTCGTCGAGTTGATCGGCGACCCTGACGATAAATGCCTCTTCTGCCTTGTGATGGAGATCGGCGGTTTCGACCGAGCTGCGTGTGCCGTCCTGGGAGGCAAAGACCCGGCCGGGATGGTCCGCGCCGAGATCGTGCGTTGCCTTCAGGGGCTCGTGGAAACTGCGGATCTCAACGAGATTGAGAAATTGCGCATCACCGTCGTTCCGCAGGAAAAGCGCCTTGGCTCCGTCACAGACGATAACCCAAGTCTTAGAAACGATTTTGAACCTGTTCATATCGCAACCCACCTATATCTTTCTCTTTTCAGGCGAACGGGCATCCCGATTTGGCCTGGGCAACGGCACTCTGCAGAACGCCGATGGCTGCGAGACCTGCAGCGCCGCAGGGACGAAGACCAGCGTGGCGCAGATAGTGCTCGTCCATGTTACACCGACAATTGCCGTAACGCCGACCACCCAGGGTGACATGGCAAGCCATGCAGCCAATCCTACCCGCTCCCATTCGAGTACCTGTCGATCCCGCATATTCGTACCGGACAGCAGCATCAAACCCGTCAGAGCAAAGTTCACCGATGATACGGCCAGGTCAGGCAAATCGGGGTAAAGAAGAAGCAGGGTGACCGATGCAACGATGAGGACGGCGCCGATCGTGTCGGTGGCATAATCACTTGGATTTTGATTTCGCATGTTGGCCTCCTATACTTTTCTTGCTGCGAGCCTATTGCGTCCCGACGTTTTCACATTACGTCCGATCAATTCTACGAGAGATTGCACATGATCGGTCAGGGCATGGACATGGCAACGCCGATGTAGGGATCTATCCAGGTGAGGTTATCGGTGACAGCCTTCACGCCGGGCACGTTTTCGGCAAGCACTTTGGCAGCCAAGCGCTCACGTTCGTCGAAAATTGAGCCGGAAAGCTCTGCTACGCCATCCTTGACACTCACACGGATAAAGCCGTTCTGGCTCCAGCTTCTCTTGCCGAGTTCGGCAATGATGACAGCTTCGATCTCCGCATCGCTGTACGGCTTAATCTTGTCGGCAAGGATGCCTGCAAGAGCGCGCAAGAGGTCGGAACGCGTGACGATGCCGACCAGTTTTTCGCCATCCACCACCGGCAACCGCTTGATGCCGTCGCGCTCCATCATCTCGACGGCTTCTCCGGCCGAGACATTCGGAGAGATCGTCCGTACTGGCGAAGTCATGACCTCTTCGACTTTCCTGCCGTAGGCATGCACATATTCGTCCGCGAGCCGGCCCGGGCTTACGAAGAACTCCAGAAAGGCCGAGCGTTGGCGCTCCGTGTTGAGCTCACCCCTCCGCAGGAAATCTCCCTCGCTGACGATGCCGACAACCGCGCCGCTCTCGCCGATGACGGGAAGCCCGCTTATGTGATTATCCAGCAGCAGTTTCGCAGCATCCATAATCGATGAGGACGCCTTCACAGTTATCGGTGCGGGCGTCATGATATCCTGGATAAGCATGGTCATCTCCCTTGAGTTGACGTCGAGGAAAGCCAGGCGTGGATCGGCTTTCGATAAAGCAACGCATTAATGAATAGCGCGGATGGCAAGGATGGGGGTTGATCGATGTCAAATACCAAAATCAAAGTCTGGCTGCGATCGCTTCTCGGGCGAGATTGAGAAACCGACAGAGGGATAGGGAAAGATCACTTTCCATGGTGGCCAAGCATCTCGACTTTACCGAGCCATTCCTTCCGTCTTTCCGGGCCGGCCTGGTCGATCATCCCGAAGAATGTCTGGCGAACCGGTCGAATTCCCGCGAAATTCAAGATGCCGCGCCGCAAGGCGTTCGTGCCGTGGGCGCCAAAGCAGAAGCGGTAGATGGGAACCGGCATGCCCATGGTGACGATGATACGTGCGGTGCAGCCCCGAAGCAGCTTTTTGGCAATACCGCTTTCTCCATATTGAAAAGCGATCCCGGGCCGGAATACCTGTTCCAGAAAAGCCTTCAGAAGGGCCGGCATCGTGCCTAGCCACAGCGGGAAAACAAAAACGATATGTTCCGCCCATTGGATAGCTTCGCTTGCGGGGATAAGAGATTCGGGTATCGGGCCATTTTCAAACGCTTCGCGTGAGCGAAGTAATGGAAAATCCAACAGGGAAATATCCAGCCTGCGCAGCAAAAAGCCTGCTTCAGCGGCTCCTGCCGCATAGGAGTCGGCGAAAGCTCCGCAAAGATGGCCGTCATGGCCGCCGGGATGCGCCTCGATAATGAGTATATGCCGTGACAAGTTGGAGCCTCCTGCATTTCGAAGAAGAGCATCATGATCACGGGCTGCCTCCTACCGACCTTCCGCGATCGGGCCGGCCTGATCACAGCCTGTTCTTCGCTTGTCATCATCATCAATCCAGCTGATGGGGCTTTGATCTATCGCAATCCCATAGCGCCCGCAGAATGGCGGCCAAGGCAATTTTCTGGAGCGGCATCCGCGCGAGCATCCGTTCCCGGCCTACGGCTCGCCGAGCTGCGGACGCCGCCCCGTAGAGCGCGGCAGCATCGCGCATATCGAACTCGGCTCAGCATTTCGACTGAATCGGTGAGCAAAAGCGATGCTCGTGCGGAAATTTGCTCCACCTGCGCCAAATGCCCGCCATTTCCGTGAGGTTTGAGCAGGATCAATGCCGTCCGTCGCCTCCAATTGCATGCTCTTCACGGCCAGAGGAGCAATTCAGATGGACAATGTGGTTGAAGCGCCACTGCGGAAGAGCGTATCCGTTCCCCCTTCAATGAACAAAACGAAGAAAAGCCGGCTGCGTTCTTTTTGGCTTACCGGCGTTGCCCTTGTTTCGGGCACGATTGCACTTCTGGTGCTTTGGGATCGCAATGAGCAGCCACCTTCTTATGAAACGGCAGTCGTCGACAAGGGCGATATCAGCCGACAGGTCATGGCAACGGGCACGGTCAATCCGCAGCTGACGATCATCGTCGGCAGCTATGTATCCGGTCCCATTACGGAAATTCGCTGCGATTACAACACGGTCGTCAAAGCAGGTCAGGTCTGCGCCACGATCGATCCCCGCCCCTACCAGACCGCGGTCGATCAGGATAATGCCGACCTCTCCGCGGCCATGGCTCAACTTAAGAAAGATCAAGCCAATCTTACCTATGCGCAGTTAAATTACCACCGCAACCTTCGGCTTAAGGACGCTGATACGGTCTCTCAGGAAACGGTGGATGTCGCACGGAACCTCGTCGATCAAGCCGACGCGCAAGCCAGCCTTGATCGGGCGGCAATCGAACAGCGCAAGGCGGCGCTGTCAGCCGCCAGGATCAATCTCGATTATACGAATATTAGATCTCCGGTCGATGGGGTGGTCGTTTCACGCAACGTTACCCAGGGACAGACGGTGGCAGCAAGCTTTCAAACGCCGACGCTTTTCCTCATCGCCACCGATCTTACCAGGATGCAGGTGGATACCAATGTCAGCGAAAGCGACATCGGCGGAATCAAAGATGGCGAGGCCGTCACTTTCACCGTTGATGCGTTTCCGGATCACATCTTCAGCGGTATCGTCACGCAGGTGCGGCAATCGCCCCAGACGGTTCAGAATGTCGTAACCTTCGATGCAGTGGTAACCGTCGACAATGCCGATCTCCGGCTCAAACCCGGCATGACCGCCTCCTTGAATATCGTGACCGATCAGCAAAAGCATGTTTTGCGCGTTCCCAACCAAGCGCTGCGCTTTGAACCCAAGACTTCCACCGCTCGGCATCCGGATGGCGGTAAGTTCGACCGCGTCTGGATAGAAGGTGACGGCACGGTGGCGATGGTTCCGGTGAAGATTGGGATCAGCGATGAATCCTACACGGCAATTGCCGATGGTGATCTGCAGGCCGGAGACAGGGTTGTTATTGGACGGGCTGCATCACCAAGCGCATCAACAGGCTTCCATTTCCCCAGATTCTAGGTCCGTGCTGCCATGACATATCCGGTAAATCCCCCGATCATAGAACTGAAAGATATTACGAAGAGTTTTGTAATCGGCGATAGCTGGATTGATGCCGTTCGGGGTGTCACCCTTACGATAACGCGCGGTGAGTTCGTTGCGATCGTCGGTTCGTCAGGCTCTGGAAAATCGACCTTGATGTCGATTCTCGGCTGTCTCGACCGGCCGAGCGGTGGGAGCTATTTGCTTGGAGGAGCCGATGTCGGCAAACTCGGAGAGCCCGAATTGGCGGCGATTCGCTGCAAACATCTCGGCTTCGTCTTTCAAAGCTTCAATCTCTTGCCGCGTCGAAGCGCATTGGAGAATGTATGCCTGCCCCTTTACTATGCCGGAACGGGCCCGCTTGCTCGCGCAGCCATGGTCGGTCGCGCTCGCCTGTCGCTTGAACGACTGGGCCTTGGTGATCGACAGTATAATACGCCCGGGCAGCTATCTGGCGGGCAGCAGCAGCGCGTCGCCATAGCCCGTGCCCTCATCAATACTCCAGACCTGTTGTTGGCAGACGAGCCGACGGGCAATCTGGATACGAAAACGTCGCGTGAAATCATGGACGTGATCGCAGCGCTCAATCGCCGCAACGGCGTAACCGTCGTGCTCGTCACACATGAACAGGACATCGCCGCTTGCGCCGATCGTATCATCACCATGCGGGACGGCGAGATCATTTCCGATGAACGAAACCCTGTCTCACGGATGGCTGCAGATCATCATACTGCAATCCCGCGACCCGCAGCAGCTCTTGACGCTCTTTCCCAGCTCAGTACAGCACTTTCATTCTGTGTCATGGCACTCGACGCCGCCGTGCAAGCCATCATGCGCAATAAGATGCGCTCGCTTCTGACGATGCTGGGTGTCTTTATCGGCGTGGCTGCACTCATCGTAATGGTTGCGTTGGGTCAGGGCGCTAACGTAGCCGTGATGAAACAGATAGAGAGCCTGGGAACGAATGTCGTGGTGGTTTTGCCAGGAGCACTGACCAGCGGCGGGATACGCAGCGGCTTCGGCAGCGCGACCACGCTGACAGTCTCGGATGCCAAAGCGCTGTCCAGGGAGGCGCCCATTGCAAGTATCGGCTATCTCATTCGTCAACAGGGTCAGATCGCCTATGGTGGACACAATTGGACCACCAGCATTCAAGGAGTAAGCGAATCCTATGCCGCCATCACCAACTGGCGCGTCGCGGCAGGCGCGTTGATCGACAGGCAGGACGAGCAAAATGAATCATTGGTGGCGGTCATCGGCCAAACGGTCTTTCATCAATTGTTTCAAGCCGGCCAGAATCCGATAGGAGCGACGATCAGGATCAGGAATGTGCCGATGCGGATCATCGGGCTCCTCGCCGGCAAAGGGCAATCGGCGATCGGTCAGGACCAGGACGACATCGTCATGATTCCGTTTACAACGGCGGAGCGGCGCGTGCTGGGTGTGGCTGCTCCGCTTCAGGCCCAAACACAGACCAATTGGGCCTATTTGCCAGCGCCAAATCCATATGGCCTGCAGCCGCGCCTGACGGGATTTGCCAATCTACTGTTCGTCCAGGCCAAAAGCGCCGATCAGGTCGGTGATGCTATTGCCGGCATCAATACAGTTCTCATGCGGCGCCACAATATCAAGAGAGCAGAAAGCAAGGACTTCGACGTTCGAAATCTCAGCCAGTTTGCCGAAACCGCCAAGAGCAGCAGCCGTATCATGGCCCTGCTTCTTGCCGCGGTTGCCTCGATTTCATTGCTGGTCGGCGGTATTGGCATCATGAATATTCTCTTGGTGTCGGTAACCGAGCGTACACGCGAGATAGGATTGCGGATGGCAGTGGGTGCACGGCGCGTGCATATCCTGCTTCAATTTCTGGCGGAGGCTGTTTTTCTCAGTGTAAGCGGAGGGCTTGCCGGGATCGGCATGGGGGTTTGCATATCCCTGATTATCTCGCAGGTCTTGAACTGGCCGGCAGTATTGTCCGCAACCGCGATCGCCGGCGGCTTCCTCTTTGCCGTTATGGTTGGGATCTTTTTCGGATATTATCCGGCGCACAAGGCCGCCAGCCTTAACCCGATAGAGGCCCTTCGCTACGAATAGCGCATGATGAGATACAATCTCTTGCCTGGCGCGAAAGCGCTACGCCGCAGACCATGGTAATGGACCGATACCATTGCCGCAATCGGATTTGGAAGATCAGGGAGACATGAGATGAAAGATCGACGCTGGCAAGATCATATAATATTTGTCATCGGCTTGTGGCTGATCGTATCGCCCTGGAGCCTAGGAGCTTACGGTTCCGATTCTCTTCCCTTTGGGGCGGCCGCGTGGAATTTCTTCTTCTGCGGCCTGATTGTTGCGGCCCTCGGAGGGCTTGCATATGCCTCTCGTCAGGTATGGGAGGATAGAGTGGACATCCTGCTTGGTGTCTGGCTTTTCACATCTCCATGGACTTTGCGATTTACCGACCGCATGTTGCTTACCTGGAATGCTCTTCTTTCCGGGCTGTTCCTGATGATATTGGCGGGCTGGGTCCTTTGGAAAAAGCATCTCGCCAACGTTTCAAAGCCTGAGTGACAGCTCTGCTGGAACTCACCACACTGGCGGGCATTGCTGGCGACAGACAAAACCTTTGGGCGAACCGGAGATTCGTGGGCACTGGCGCAAGACGTTGGTTTGCTGCCGCATTAGACTTTTCTCGACATGAATGTCGTCGGGCTCGCTGCCTTGTCGTCCGGTGCGGCGAAACGGCAAATCAGATTGCCGGCGGTATCGTGGACCTACAGCTCAGCGGCCCACTTGGTGGGAGCGCTGCCGGCAGCCACATTGGACAGATCCTGATGTCCCCTTGCGCGGAAATTCCCCTCTCGCTTATTGGAGGAGATATCTCTTCGAAAGATTGGCCGAACTGAACCGTTATAGGCAAGTCGCTCTTCCTGCCCTGCGAGCAGCAAACCCGCAAGCGCCATACGTCACAAGGCTGAACTCTGCGTCAAAGCCTCCAACATGGTCTCTTCCGTATCATCCGAGATCATGGACTTTCGTAAATCATCAGTCGGCGAATCTCCGGAATCGAAATTATTTCACGGAATTTTGCAACTGAACATTACTTTGAAACAACCCCCTCCGAGTATCGACAAAAAGCACTGCAATCACCGCCGCAATCATAATAACCAATACAATCGTCAGCAGATGATCGAGCGCAAACCATAATATCCGGCGAAGGCGATCCTGTGCGTGCATCACGACGTATAATCCATAAGTTAGAGCATGACGCGCGAAAGCGTGAGCGGTTTTCGGAGGGCATCATGCTCTGCTTCGTGCCAGAGCATAATCTTGGGCGATCAACCGATCGTCAGGTGATTTTCGACGGCAGTTACGCCGGGCACCGACCAGACGGCGTGCTCCGCCGCGCTCCGCTCGCTCCATGCATGCACGGCTCCCTCCAAGGCCACTCGCCCATCCTTGATGTCGACCTGGATGCGGCTCGCGCCGACCTCTGCGTTCCGTCGCAAGGCCTCTTCGATCCGGCCTCTGATATTCGAAACCGTTGCGCTTGGCCGTATGGTCAGTCGGTTGGAAACGCCGATGACACCACCAAGTTTCATGACCGCATTTTCCGCCGCGATACGCTGAAAATGCCATGGGACCTCACCGGACAGCGTCACCCAGCCACGCCGGACCTGGACATCGATGGCGCCGTCAGGCAACGCCGTATCCCATTCAATGATATCGAGCGCGCGCGACGCTATCTCATCGTCTGCGTGCATTTTGCGGCCAGGATAGCGAACCTCAATCTCATCGGCTATGGCGCGTACGCCCCGGACACGCCTGACGGCGGATGAAGCTGCCGATTTTTCGGCATAGCTGCCGACGTGGCCCGAAAGGGAAACGACGCCCTTTTCCACGGCGACCCCAATATTGGCCGCATCTATGCTGGGCTCGAATTGCAATTCGTCTAAGACGTCCTGGCGCAAGGCTAGATCATTCATCGTTCTTCTCCCATCAAGTAAAGTGGCTTGAGGCAAACCTCGAAAGCATGATCGCTCTTCTGCAGCGGGCGTCATTGCGTTCAATCAATTAGGCCGAATGCACCTTCCCGAGCTGCGAAGAAAAACTTGTCTCCAAATCGCCGCGGCAGGGCAGCGGCAGATCAATCTGCCAAAGGCCCGTGTCGTCGGATGGTGCCTGCATTCTGAAGCCCGCCTTTCGGCAAAAGCTCAGCATTTTGACATTGTCGGGCAACACGGAACCGCGCAGATTTTGCAGGCCTTGCGCACCAGCAAGATCGAAAAGCTTGCCAAGTAGCGCGGTCCCCAGGCCCATCCGCTGACAGTCGCTTCGCACAAGCAGTCCGAGATCGCCGATTTTTTTGCCCTTATCGATCGCAAGCCGGGCAATCCCGACGATCTGCTCATCGGCATCAATCGCCAAAATTGCCATTTCCCGTTCGTAGTCGATATGCGTCATCCGTACGATTGCCGCTTGGGACAGCTTTGTCTGGCCAAAAAAAAGAGCGCGTATGTCGGCCGGCGAAGTACGCTCCAGCATCGAAGCATAGGCCTTGGCATCACCGGGGCGGATGGGACGCAGCACGAAGGTTCGACCAGCCAAATTGACCTTTCCTACCCATTCGGCAGGATAAGGCTTTATAACGAGGCTGCGATTTGGCACCGGCTCGTATAGACGGGAAGGGTCAATCTCTATCCGTGCGTCCATTGCAACGACAGTCCCGCCTGAAACTACCAAGGGATTGATGTCGATCGCACGTATGAAGGGAAAGTCGATCGCAATTTGCGACAGGGCAAGAAGCGTCTTCTTGATGGTGTCGCGATTTACCGGCGGCACATGGCGGAACCCGCGCAATAATTTTGCAACTCTCGTTTCGTCGATGAGATCGGCAGCCAGGTCGTCGTCCAGAGGCGGCAGCGAAACCGCGATATCGCCGATTTGTTCTATGGCTATTCCTCCGGCGCCAAAGGCAATTACCGGACCGAACAGAGGATCCACGGAAAGCCCGGCAAACAATTCGATGCCACCCTCCGCTTTGATCATGGGTTCGATGACAAATCCGTCGATTTTCCCGGACAACCCAGCGTCCGATGCTCTCTTTTGCATCTCACGCGCCGCCCGGCATGCTGCAGACCGCGTACGAATGTCGAGCGCGACACCGCCGATCTCGGATTTATGCGTGATCGAACGCGACAGAATCTTTACGACGATGGACCGGTGCTTGCGAAGCATCGCGCTGGCAAGCTGTCCGACCGCCGCCACATTTCTTGCGATCGAACATTCGGCGGCTGGAATTTGATAAAGGCTCAGAACCGCCTTGGCTTCTGGCTCGGTGAGCATCGTTCGCGACTGGCTTGCCGCGGCCTCCATCACCTTCAATGCTTCTTTTCTGTTGACCGCAAGTTCCGATGTGGCGGCGATATGGGTTAATGCCCCCTGCTGCCGTCCCCATTCGCCAAGGACATGCAGCGCAGCAATGGCATCATCGGGCATCGCATAATCCGGTATGCCGGCGGTGCGCAGAATTTGCCGCCCTTCGCGGCTGGCTCTGCCGCCAAGCAGACATGCCAGCAATGGCTTGCGGGGCCAGTCCTTTGCCCGCACCGTTTCGACGATTGCTGCCGCCGCGGCAGCCGGTTCGGCGGCCTGCACCGGACAATGCAGAACGAGGATCGCATCGACGTTGGGATCTCGGGCAACGATCCTTATGGCTTCGCTAATTCTTGCGGGCGGCGCATCTCCCAAGACATCGACAGGATTGCTTCGTGACCAGCCCGCCAAGAGGATCTCGTCCAGCTCACTCGTCGTTTGCCTGCTCAACGTTGCCAGGTGCCCGCCACGGTCAAGCAGACCGTCAACGGCCAGAACGCCGGCGCCCCCGCCATTGGTAACGAGCGCTACACGCAACGAATGCGGCGGATCGGCCTTCTGCGTGATCTCGGCTGCGGCCAGAAGTTCCGTCAAGCTTTCGACCCGAATGATTCCCGCACGCTTGAGCACCGCATCGACGGTGCGAAAATCGCCAACCAATGCGCCCGTATGGGTCGCTGCCGCTTTCGCAGCCTCGCGATGCCGGCCTGGCGCTATGACGATCAGAGGCTTTAGGCGACCGGCTGCGCGGGCAGCGGAGACGAACTTTCTCGGGTCGGGAATGGATTCCAGGTACATGACGATTGCCGCCGTCTCATGATCGGCCGCCAAAAAATCTATCGCGTCGCCTGCATCGACATCGATCATGTCGCCGAGAGAAAGCACCTTGGAAAAACCTATCGCATGATCGCATGCCCAGTCGAGAAGCGAACTGACGATGGCCCCCGATTGCGAGATCAGACCGATTTTTCCACGCTCCGCGGCAGTCAGGACAAAACTCAAATTGAGCTTCGCATCGGGGAGAATGAGGCCGACGATATTAGGTCCGAAAATGCGCAGACCATAGGGCTTTCCTGCCGCCAGTACGTCCTGCTTAAGCTCGTTTTGAAGGTTTCCGGTGACGATGGCTGCGACTTTCGTTCCCTTTCGACCGAGCTCCTGGATAATGGAGACCACCGTGTGCGCGGGCGTTGCAATGACGGCGATATCGGGGGCATTCGGCAACGCAGCGACATCGGCAAAACACTTCAGTCCGAGGACAGACTCGTACTTGGGGTTGACAGGCCATACGTCTCCCAAAAAGCCGCCTTCAATGACGTTCCGGAGGATTTTGAAGCCGATGGCATCCTGCCGTACCGACGCGCCGATAATGGCAACCGATGTTGGATGCGCCAGCACCGCGAGATTGTTGATCGACATCCGGTGGCTTTCCTCTGGGTTAACGATAGACCAGAACGGGTATGTGGGCTTCGGCAATCACACCGGCGGCAACGCTTCCCAATAGCAATGAGGACAAGCCGCTTCGCCCATGTGATGCCATCGCGATCAGGTCGCAATCCAGACTTTCAGCGGTATCGACGATGGTCTTGGCAACATCGTTGCCCTTGATGACCAGCGTCTTGCAAAGGACGCCCTTGTTCGAAGCCTTGACCTTCTGCTGTGCCAGCATCGCACCGCAATTCGAAGCGGCCGTCTTTTCGTGTTGCTGCTGCTGATACAGATACTCGCTGCTATCGACGGCGAGCATGCGGAAGGGTTCGGCGACGGCCAGCAACGTGACCTCGGCGTTCATTTCAGCGGCAAGTGCTATCGCCTGGCCCGCCGCCTGCGAGGCAATTTTGGATCCATCGGTTGGAACCAGGATATGTCTGAACATCGATAGCCTCCTAGCTGAGCTTGCGGCGGACCGTCAAAGATCCGCCGACATCGACCGGCCGTTTAGCCGCCGACTTGCGGAAGAGGCCCCTTAACAACTGCAATCGGCTGCTTAGCTCGGCCGTGGCGGTCGGACGTCGCGCAAAACCGCTTGTCACTTTTGCGCGACATGCTTTAGTGCCCCCAGAACACGGGCAGTTTTGCAGTTTCCAGCATCGTGCGGGTAACACCCCCGAAAACGAACTCGCGAAAACGAGAATGGCCATACGCTCCCATGACGACGAGATCGGCACGAACGTCAACCGCATGCTGGGCAAGCATCTGCGCGACACCCTTGCCTTGGCTTGAAAGCACGTCGACAGAGACTGAAACTCCATGTCGCGCGAGATAGGCCGCGACATCAGCCCCCGGCTCCTCGCCGTTCGACGAAGCCCTCTCTACGGGATCAATCATGGTCACATGAACTTCTTCCGCCGTTTTCAGCAACGGCAAAGCCTGCCGCACGGCACGGGCCGCTTCCATGCGAGAATTCCATGCCACCAATACCGACCGGGGCGCTATCGTCGCCGGTTGATCGGCGGGATTGAAAAGCAAAGCCGTCGGCGACTGGAAAAGCGCCCCATCGATTATACGCTTGGTGAATTGAAAGTCCGCGGCCGCTTGTGCGCCAACAAGCACCAGATCGGCATAGAGGGCATGCTGGGCAATATCCTCGTCCGCCCACGCATATTCCGTGTACAGGTCTTGCACATCGTAGGATAGGCCGGACTGCTCGAGGCTGGCTTTGGCAATCTGCACCGCGTCGGCCAGTTTTGTAAGATCGCCTTCACGCTCTTCCAGCCATGCTGCGGAAACGACTTCGCCGAAACCGCCGATCGGCGGTGGAGCTGCCATCGCAACGACCAGAACTGTGAGATGCGCCTCCGCCGCCTGACCCAACGCAATAGCGTTTTTAAGGTCCTTCTCCAAATGGGTCACCCCGATAGGGGCAAGGATAGTCCTGAAATCCATCGCCTGATCTCCATGTCCAAGCACGAGCATTAGATCTCCATATTGCGATGTTCGTTTCGAACACGCCTTGATCGGCGTCAACTTTCAATCTCAATTCGCCAGCCCGGCACGATTTCAAGCGCTTGCGATGTTTTGATCAAGGACAATGCGGGCAAGGCCGCCTACCGGCAGAGTTTCTTTCGGCGGAATTGTCTCAACGGAAGGAGACTCAAATGCTTCGAACGATCATCATCGCCCTGGCCGCTCTTGGAATCGCTTACGCGAGCGTCGGTTCAGGCCAGAATTCTACAAACGCCGAACAAAAAGAACACGCGAAGAAGGTGGAGAAAAAGCCTCGCCTCGGATATGAGGATCCCTATTTCCCTCCGGCGAAGGGCCACGGCTTTTAACAGAACGACCTCGCATGCATGGCGCAGGTGTTAAGCCCCTGGGCGAGACGACTGACGGCCTCAAGTCGCCCGGGCCTCTCTGCGTGCAAGCCAGATTCCGGGCGCCATCGGCAACCAGAATGTGAGTCCGCGGAAGATAAGCGTTGCCGCAAGCGCAGTTTCGACCTGCACGCCCAAAAGGTGCAGTAAAGCGACGCAAGCCCCTTCGAAAGAACCAAGGCCGAGAGGTAGCGGCGCAAGCGTCGCTATCACGGATGCAAGGACGAAGCTGATGAAGGCAGCAACTGGAGAAATTGCAACGCCAATAGATCGCAATGTCAGCCACAGCGTTACGACGTCAAGCATAAATATGGTCGACTGCAAGATGAAGGATTTGGACAGAACCCTCCAGTCTTTCACAATATCGCGCCTTATCGAAGGCATGACGTCGTATAACTGCTCCGCAAACGACCATCCGTTTGTGAATTTTGAAAAAATCCGGCCATGAGATCGGATCAAGAGCAGGAGCGACCCGCTGACAGTAATAATAATGAGAGCAAATAGTATGGCCATCGAAAGCCATGCTCTACTGAAGTCGCCGTACCACCAGAGCAATATGAAGGCAGATATTGCTATAAGCAGATGGGCACCATAGTAGGATAAGGTTGCAACCAAGAGTGCTGTTGCCGCGATTGGGCCGGGAACAGACCGGTGAAGAAGACCGTGCATGACCATGATGCTGCCGCTCAAGCCACCGGTCGGCAAGGCTTGGTTTGCAAACAATTCCACGATTGCAAGACCAAGAAGGTCGAATGTCTTCTCGCGTAAGCCGGCCTTTGCCAGGACAGAAGCCCAAATGGCGGCTGCACATGCATAGGTCGTCGACTGAAGCAGGAATGCGGCGGCGAGCCAAAGTGGATCGGCCGACATGAATGCCGCGGCAAAAAGCGTGATGTCGCCGCGATCAAGAACCAGAGTGACAAGAACGACAAGAAGGAGAATACCGATCATCCAGCTGACCACGATACCGAACACGCCTCTTCTTTCGCGAAGCGAAGTGAACTGGCGATCCGGCTTCTCAGCCGCACCCGGTTCGGGCCGATCAATCATCGGAGGCTCCTTTCAGCGCTATGCCGTCACGCTTTCAGGTCCGATTCTTTCATTTTGAATGCTGCTGCGCCGCAACGGCGTAAAATCGACGGGAGTAATCGTCTCGCGGTCGAGCAGGAGCTTTGCGCCGGCCCGCAAATCATCGATATGCGCCGACAGCATGGTCTTGGCAGCCCTGTAGGCGGTTTCCATCATGTCACGCACGGCGACGTCCACTTCTCTCGCCGTCGCTTCAGAATAGTCCCGTTCATGGACCTCCGGATGATCTTGCGCCAGCCACTGAAGCCGCTGCGGTTCGAGAACGGCTTGGCCGACCGGGCTCATTCCAAATCGGGTAACATATTGCCGAGCTATGTCGGTCGCTTTCGCCAGATCGTCCGCAGCGCCGGTCGAGACCTCGGCAAAGATGATCTCCTCTGCGGCCCTGCCTGCGAGCAGCGCAACCATACGCTCCTGCAATTCGCTCGAGGTGATCAGAAAGCGATCTTCCGTGGGGCGCTGCAAGGTGTAGCCTAGGGCTCCGATCGAACGCGGTATGATCGAAACCTTCTGGACGGGATCGGTTTTTTCCAGCAGGGCCGCCGCCAGCGCGTGTCCCATCTCGTGATAGGCGACACGTTCCCGCTCCCTAGCGTTCAACAGGCGGCCACGCCGTTCGGAACCGGCGACGATGCGTTCCACCGCCTGCGTGAAATCGTCCGCGGTCACCATATCCGCATTCCTGCGGGTTGCACAGATTGCCGCTTCATTGACCAGATTGGCGAGATCGGCCCCGGTGAAGCCGGTTGTAAGACCGGCAATATCGTTGATCCGGACGCCGGGCGCCATTGCTATTTTCTTTACATGGACGGCGAGTATTGCGGCCCGCTCCTTGAGATCGGGCCGGTCGATGACGATCTGTCGGTCAAATCGACCAGCGCGCAACAAAGCCGCATCGAGAATTTCCGGTCTGTTCGTCGCAGCCAGCAGAACGATGCCGACGCTCGGATCGAAACCATCCAATTCAGAAAGAAGCTGATTGAGCGTCTGCTCCTTTTCGTCATTGCCACCCAAACCGCCAAGACCGGTGCGCGCGCGTCCCAATGCGTCGAGCTCGTCTATAAAGATGATGCACGGAGCCGTTGCCCGGGCCTGTTCAAACAGATCTCGCACCCGAGCGGCTCCCACACCTACAAAAAGCTCTACGAATTCCGACCCGGAAATTGAAAAGAAAGGTACATCCGCCTCCCCTGCCACGGCACGGGCCAAAAGAGTTTTGCCGGTGCCTGGAGGACCGACAAGCAGGACGCCTTTCGGAACGCGGGCGCCGAGACGGCCATATCTATCCTTCTCCTTGAGGAACGAGACGACTTCCTTCAATTCCGCCTTCGCTTCGTCGACGCCTGCCACATCCTCGAACGTTACGCCCGTTTTGCGCTCGAGATAGACCTTGGCTCGCGACTTTCCGATCTGGATGAGCCCTCCCATGCCCTGCCTTTCCGCCATGTTTCGGAACAGAAAGAACCAGACGCCGGCAAACAGCAATATGGGAAGAATCCAGGAAAGAATTATCGAAAGAAGGCTGCTATCCGATCCGCCCGATACCTGGACGCCGGCCTTTTCGAACGCGGCCGCGGCCGCGGGGTCGACGCGGTTGCTGACGAACTCGGTTTTTCCGTTCTGGGGCTGCTTGAACACACCCTCGATCATCGTTTCTGTCAAAGTGACCGATTGTATCTTGCCGTCGGCAACCAGCCGCATAAGATCGCTGTAGGAAACTTCCTGCACGTTGCGCGCAGCCAGCCAAAACTGGAAGACGCCGAGCAATACCATGGCCACGAAGAGATAGCCGATATTGAACCTATGCTTCTGTTCCATCCGTCTCTCCACCGCAGATTATTTTTACTGTCGCACTCCCTGGCTTCGGGCGCTTTGACGATGATCAAGACGGGCGAATTCGGCACCCGCCCGGCACCTTTTCCGCCGGGAGCAAGGCCTCCTCAAATTCCCTCTGCAATGCAGGCCGGAACTGGCTTTTCCGGTTGAAGATGGTGCAGAATTTCGCTCACGAGGTCGTCAGTCCGATGCGCAGCGTTCAGCTTGTTCCAGTCCACCGGGGTTACTTCCTTCGACAGTTGCTTCGAAAGCACCTCCACCGTCGCGTCCGATACGCCTCCCTTACGCGTCTGGACACGCTGCCAAAGCAGGGCTGGGTCCGCATCCAGCCAGAAGCCGGAAAATGCGCACCTCTTCTCCGTTGCCGCGAACTCGAGCAGCTTGCGATTTTCGACCCTGTCGAAGACCGCGTCGGCGACCACGGCGCCCTCCTGCGCGAGAATGACCCGGGCGCGCCATGATATTTCCCGGTAGACCCGAGCCGAAACTTCGGGGTGATACGCACTTTGAGGCAGATGTGTTTCCGGAGGCACATCATACAGGGATTTGCGGATGCGATCGCTTTCGATGACACGGGCGCCGGGCGGCACACCCACATGGGGCGCAAGCGCTTCGGCAAGCGTTGACTTACCCGATCCGCTGAGCCCGCCAATCGCAATAAGGCTTGCCCGCGGCAGCTGAAGGAGATTGCCTGCCAGCACGAAATAGGAGCGGGCTTCGGATGCAAGCGCCGCTCCGCGATCGCCGAGCTCCTCCGCCTGGGTGGCGACGACGTGGGCGCGCACGGCAGCGCGCACCGCCATAAAGAACGAAAGCGCGGCGAAACCGTCGTCTTCCCCAGTTTCATCGAGATATCGGTTCATGACGAGATTCGCAAATTCGGCATGTCCCCGATGCCAGAGGTCCATCAGCAGAAAGGCCAGATCATACAAGATATCGCTGGTGGCAATACTGTCATTAAACTCGATGCAATCGAACAGGCAGGGTTGGCCATCAAGAAGGAAAATATTGCGCAGATGCAAATCCCCGTGACAACGCCTGACTTTTCCCGCAGCTCCCCGCCTGTCGAGCAAATCGGAAAGCGCGGCAAGCCGCTTGTTGAAACGGATCGTCAACTCCTCGACTTCTTTTCCGGAGAAGACATGACTGGCGGCAAAACCCGCCTCATTGATCTTGAGGACATCAGCCATATTGGCCGCGCCGCCGCGATCGCGGATGAT
The DNA here is from genome assembly GCA_900468625.1 of Hyphomicrobiales bacterium. Classification (GTDB taxonomy): domain Bacteria; phylum Pseudomonadota; class Alphaproteobacteria; order Rhizobiales; family Rhizobiaceae; genus Rhizobium. The sequence continues at coordinate 114,551 of UBUL01000008.1, read as the reverse complement.
CGGCGCCTGGCGGTGAAACTGCGTGACGGCCCTTGCAAGCGCCGTCATCATCTCTGGCGTCAATCCGTCGGACTGCGCTACACGGTCAAGCAGAAGCGACTGATCGAAACGCTTCATTTCGACAATGGTCTCGATGACCGGTCCTTCGCCATCGATGGCGAGTTCCCCGTCCGAAGCTTGCGTAACCGTGCGAACGGCAAGATAGATTCCAGGCGCGGTCGGCCCGTTGAGCTCGATTTCCTTCAGGCAGGCAGCGCGCCTCTTGTCCACGTTGGAAAAGTCCACGTAAGGCAGTAGAACGGCCCGCTTCATCTTGTAGGCACGATCCCCGGACAAAAATATTCTGGAGATGTGCGTCTCCATCGTCTGCACCGGATCACCATGCTGCGAAAGAGCGCGCTTGAGAAAGGATGTGACCTTGAATTGGTCTTGGATGATCATCGGCCGGCCCCGCATATGGTTTCTGTGAAGTAAAATTGAAGCCGGCGGCGCTGTGTTTCATTGATGCGCATCAATGAAACAAAGCGTATGTCGATTAATGATCGCAGGGGCATCGATCGCAGGTGCAATGGAATGCAGCCCGCTTCGCGACAGCGACTGGCAGAGGCCCTGATCCCGATCGTCCGAAAGGCGGGAGAATGAAAGAATTTATCGCTTTCGCGCAGGCGCATAGATCAGGCCGATCGTGGGACATCCGTCTTAGGACAGGTGCGTGTCGAGGCGACAGGAGGGCTTGCCCTGCGTTCCGACGGAGCACCCTTCCAGGAAGATAAGCGCGAGGCGGTCAGGATCGACGGCGTCATCGCCGCAAGCACGCCGCAACTTGCAACGCAGATCATCAATGCCGCGTGAACCATCCTTGCTTCCGCGAGGAAGCAATTGAGCCATGTCAATGTCAACACCGAACACTGTCGTAATGTGCGTTCGTTCGAGGTATTAACAGAGGAGATTGTCTCATGGACGATATCACACTTCGCCAATTAATCCTGGATGAGCTTGAGTTCGAACCAAGCATCGATGCAGCCAATATCGGTGTTACCTCCGACAATGGCGTCATTACTCTTTCAGGCCACGTTTCCACCTATGCCGAAAAAGAAGTTGCAGAGCGGGCGACGCGGCGCATCAAGGGTGTTAAGGCGATCGCTATGGGTATTGAAGTCCGCCCCGCAGGGGCGCACCGGACGGCCGACGACGAAATCGCCAAACGCGCCGTCAATACGATCGGCTGGCATGTCACTATTCCGAAGGATGCGGTTCAGGTGAAGGTCCAGAATGGCTGGGTGACGCTCAATGGGCGAGTGGAGTGGCACTATCAGAAGAACGCCGCGGCAGACGCCGTGCGGGATCTGTCCGGCGTCGTCGGCGTTTCCAACCTGATCGAGGTGGCTCCTCGCATCACCTCGTCTGATGTCAAGAAACGCATCGAAGACGCCTTCCGAAGGGACGCGGAAATCGAAGCTCATGCCATCAACGTCAACGTGGCCGATGGCAAGGTGACGCTGCACGGCAAGGTCAAGACCTGGTCGGAACGTCAAGCGGCGGAACACGCTGCCTGGTCGGCTCCGGGCGTGCGAACCGTAGAAGACCACCTTTCGATCGGCTGAGCCCGGTCGCCGGGCAGCCGGTGCAAGGCTGCTCGGCATTGATTGACTGGCCGGAGGCCATTTCACCCCCTGGAGCGGGATCATGAAGAAGGTTGACGACGATTTACCAGCTTGGCCATTGACCATACCCCCGGAAAAAGTGTGCTTTTTCATAATGAAGGCTCGCCAATTCGATGGCAAGGACGCCTGGAGCAACGAAGGATCCTCTTCCAATCCGTCGGATGACGCCATGATCGACGTTCTGGAAGACGGCGCGGACGACCCGGTTCAGGAGGAAATCCGCAGTGCGATTTGGGCGCTCAGCATTGACGAGCAAATCGACCTTGTGACCCTGGTTTGGCTCGGACGAGGTGACGGAACTGCGCTCGACTGGCAGGAAGTGCGCGACACCGCAACAGAGGCGCATAATGGCCGCACGGCTGACTATCTCATCGGCACGCCGTTGCTTGGAGATTATCTTGAAGAAGCGCTGTCAATGTTCGGCCAGTCCTGCCAGGCGCTCGAAAGCAGCCATTTGTAAGGCCGGCGCTCCGCGGTAAACATCGGGGCGCCCAAATCTTCCTTCCTGCGGCAAACATTGCGGGCATCTCGATGCATCGTTCCGCAGGTCGCAGGGCATGAATGCGCGACCTTTGCGAATGCGCTACCGAGAGTCATCTGGGACAGGCCTGAAAGACCTCCGGCGCCACAGACGACAAGATCGGGATTTTCATTATGGATGAGTTTCGTGATCTCCTCCGCCGCGCCACCGTCCAGGTGAGCCCGGCGGAACGCATGAACGGCTCGCGTCCCCTTTTTGCTTCTTGTCAATGCAGAGCCTTTTCCTCGCCGATATCCTGCCCGTTCTTCCAAGGAGGACGATGGAAATGCGCACAATCCCACTCATATGGATCCCTGATATTCCTGGCGGAGCAAGATGCTTGCCCCATCTCCCCTTGAGGCATCAGGCAATCATCGCGCTGTCGGCAGCTCTGACCGTCCTTGTGGGTTGCTATCCAACGCATGCAACGTCTCTGACGCTCCCCTCGTTGGCGCCTATGTTGGAAAAAGTCATTCCAACCGTCGTCAGCATTTCCGTTCGCGCGCCTGCGACGTCCAGCGATGCCGCCGGCGCGACATTGCCTCAGGCGGATGGATCGCAGGAATCCTCCGTAAACGCCGTGCCCTTCACGCGGATTTCCCAAACCGTCGGCGCAGGCGTCATCGTCGATGCCGGCAATGGCTATATCCTCACGAACAACCATGTCATTGAGGGAGCGACCGACATCAAGGTCGCGGTTGCCGACGGTTCTGCCTATGAGGGTTCCGTCATCGGCTCGGACGTGGAAACGGACATCGCCGTCGTTCAGATCAAAGCGTCGGGCCTGATCGCTGCGCGGCTTGGCGATTCGAGCAAGCTGCGCGTCGGCGACTATGTGGCAGCGATCGGAAATCCGTTTGGCCTCGGACGAACAGCGACATTCGGTATAGTCAGTGCGATCGGTCGAGCCGAATTCGGAGTGGAAGGATATCAGGACATCATTCAAACCGATGCCTCGCTTAATCCGGGCAATTCCGGCGGCGCCCTGGTCAACCTCAAAGGTGAGCTCGTCGGTATCAACAGCGCCATTATCGGTGCTTCGGGCGGCAATGTCGGCATCGGCTTTGCCATCCCCATCAATACTGCGCGAGATATCATGCGGCAGCTGATAGCCAACGGAGAAATTCACCGTGGTCAGCTCGGCGTTGAGGTCCAGAACAACGATCGAGACATTCAAAGAGCCATTGGAATCAATACATCCACCGGCGCACTGATCAGCGATGTTATATCCGGATCCCCGGCAGCAAGCGCCGGGATGAAACCGGGGGATGTTATTGTCGCCGTCAATGAAGTTCCGATCAAAAGTGCCACCGAACTGCACGCAAGAATAGCATCCTTCCCTCCCGGCGCATCCGTGCGGATCTCACTTGCGCGTCCTTCGGGAAGGGTTGATCTCTATGCGACATTGCGTCCGGAATTCAAGGGCGCCCAAGCGTCAATCTCAACTGAGGTCGAGGGGCACGGAATACTCGACGGCATCACTCTCGAAAAGCTCAGCCCGGACTCCGATGCGTTTGGCAAAGTCGAAGGCGCGCTTGTGTCATCCGTGATCGACAGCAGCAAGGCAGCCAGTGCCGGTCTGGTGCCTGGTGACGTCATCATCAGCGTCAATCAGCATCCGAGCCCGACGCCTCGCCTGGCTGCGGAACTCTCGCAGGGGTCTGATGAATTCGTGCTCCTGGGCATCTTCCGCGACAGCCACAAGCGCTTTCTCGTTGTGAAGTGATGCTGCGCTCCATATGAATTCCAAAGAGAGCCTGACCTGCCACACTTTCCGGCAAGATCGGGCTTCGTTCTCCACCGGTTCTTTAACGGTGCTGACTGTATCAATGATAAACGAGAACGGGTATGCGGGAATGGCTCAGCACCTTCGCCGTGACGCTACCCAGCAACAAGCTCTTGTACCCTTTGCGACCGTGTGACGCGATCGCAATCAGGTCGCAGCCGTAATCGCGAGCCACTCGAATGATTGCGGCGTGGACCTGAGCGTCGGTTTCCGCGACAGAGCGGCAGCGAACACCCAGACGCCGCGCATTCGCCTCCGCTTCAGCCAGAAGTCTTGCTGCCTGCATATAGGCAAGACTGTCCGGGTCCTCCTCGCTGCTGGAAGATTGCTCCATCGAGAAAACACGAAAAGGTTCGATCACGACCAGAAAGATAACGGTTGCTTCCGCCTCGCGTGCAAAATCGAGTGCCTTTCCTTCGGCCGCCAAGGCAAGCGCCGAACCATCGGTCGGCACAAGAATATTCGAAAACATGTCGCGCCCCTCCCTTTCCGGCAAGAATACAACCCCGGCTGCCTCATTCCTTGATCGGGCTCAAACATTTGCGAGCCGACCGGCAATCATCTTCCAGACGTAGCCAATTTTCAAAATTTCTCGGACCAAACGGGCACGACGTTCGTGTGTACCGGAGGCTGTGATTATCGGTCACTATCGACGAAAATTCGCTTGCAACCTATGTTCCAACTGCGCGGAAGGTTACTGCAAATATTTTTCCCTTTTTTAGCGAAGCTTTTCTTCTTCAATATCGATTTCTGAAAGTTGCGATGTTTCGGCTCAAGTTCATCCTCCCAACGGCAATATACGCCTGAAAGAAATAACCTAAGTTGGGATAGCCCCTGCCACGCATGCGGAAACTGTATTTCGGTTGCGAGGAAACCAGAGTAGTATTTCGTGTCTCCTTTTTCAGTTCTTGGAGCTAGATCATGCAAAATGAGGCCCTTCGGATAAACAGGGAAGTCGTCGTTGACCGCCGGGAGCGGTTCAAGGCACGGGTCGAAGCCATCAAAAGCGGCGAGCGGATCTTCGCGCTCCATCTTCCAGCAGAAGAGTATATTGAGATAACGCCGAACGACATTGTCCGTTATCGATGGATGATTGAACTGTGCGATTTCACTATCCATCTTCTCGATGCCTTTGCGGAGACCGAACTGGACATAGGATCCCACTTCGTCGATCTGCGCGGCAAGGAACACTAAACGGGAGGGTTCAGGCGCAATCTGAACCACGTCCCCATTGATTGCGAAGTAAATCTGAAGCACGATACGCGTGTGCCAATCGATGAAAATGAACGCCTGGTCTCCAAGCGGGACCACGCCACCCGCTCGCGTGAGCGCGACCGACACATTTCAAACGCCCCGCTGGCTCCTCGATAAGCGGGAGAAATTATGGAAGACCGCTTGTCGTCATGCCTGGCAAGCTCTTTCGTCACCTGCCGCTAACGATCCGGCAAGGTCGGCAACCGCATAATCAGCCAATCTGGCACGACCAATCGGCCCTGTAAGTTGTCTGCTCCATCAAACCACGGGCAGGACATGATCTGCCTTCGGCTATTTGGGTTTCGTTTTTGATATTACTCAAAGCGCGCAGCTTGTTCTTCGGCCCATACTGACCATCAGTTTGTCGCAAATATTAACAGTGGAAGCAACTCGGAGGAATAAAATGCCGCTCAAACTCGTTACGGGTATGATGAAATCATCCGGCAACGAAGCCCTATTGGTCATGGACTCGGGTTCCATGAACAAAATCGTTCTTGTCACGAAACAGGCACTTCTCGATATGGCAAATCCGCCGCGGTGCGACGAGAGCCGTCTGCAGGAGTATATCGGCGTGTTCGGCGAAATTGCCAGCACGAAGTATGATCTCGGTGAAATCAGGCCAGATGGACGTGTCTGGATCACCTCCAATGACGTGGCGAAATGGCGAGAGCTTCATTAAAGGCGCCTGATTGCTTCTCCGGAACACGGTTTGGTGCAACGGCACTATCAATCGCTGGATTTTTCTAAGCGAAGTTCGAAATCGTCAACCAAAGTGAGATGTATGATGGCTGCCCCTCTTTTGCACTTTCATGGCGCGGCTGGTTCGGTAACCGGATCTTGCTTTCTGCTCGACCGTTCCGGCACCCGCATCTTGATCGATTGCGGAATGTTCCAAGGATCGAAGACCGAAAAAGAACTGAACTATCGCGCCTTCCCTTTCGATGCCCCGGCGATACATTCGGTCATCCTGACCCATGCCCATATCGATCATTCGGGCCTCTTGCCAAAGTTGACCAAAGCGGGATTTCAGGGGCCGATCTACTGCACAGCTCCGACTTTGGATCTTTGCGCGATCATGCTGCAGGACTCCGCCCACATCCAGGAAGCAGAAGTCGAACAGTTGAACCGCCGACACAAATCCCGATCCGATCAGCCCATCGAGCCGATCTATACGGTCGCCGATGCACAGGCTGCAATGACACAGTTCCATTCGGTGCCCTACAAAGAATGGCATGAGATCGAGGAGGGCATCAGGTTTCGCCTTTGGGATGCAGGCCATCTCCTCGGCTCCGCATCCGTTGAAATCGAAATGACCGCCAACAATGAAACAATGTGCATCCTGTTTTCTGGCGACATCGGACCGCAGCACAAGTTATTCGAAGCGGTTCCGGATGCTCCGAGTGCCATCGATTACCTTATCTGCGAAACGACTTACGGCGACCGAGAAAGAGAAAACGTATCGCAGCAGGCTCGGCGCCATCAACTTCGCCAGATCGTGAAAGAGGCTAGCCGTCCGAACGGTGCGCTGCTTATTCCGTCATTCGCCGTCGAACGCACCCAGGAGTTGTTGGCCGATCTCAATACGCTGATGGATGCCAACGATCTGCCGCGGATTCCGATCATCATCGATTCGCCGCTCGCATCGCGCGCCACTGCCGTTTTCAAACGAAATGCACGAAACATGCTGAATGGCGACCTTCTCATTCGCGCATTGGATGGAAAAAACGTGCGCTTTACCGAGACGGTCGAGCAATCGAAAGCACTCGACCTCATTCGCGAATTCCATATCGTTATCGCAGCAAGTGGAATGTGCGAAGCCGGCCGCATAAGACACCGCCTCAAGAATTGGCTCTGGCGTGAGGAGGCCACAATTTTGTTGGTTGGCTTCCAGGCCGCCGGCACATTGGGCCGCATCCTGCAGGACGGTGCCAATACCGTGAAGATTCAGGGCGAGCAGATTGCGGTTCGAGCAACAATAAAATCATTCGACGCTTACAGCGGTCACGCAGACGCCACCGAGCTCGACGACTGGATTGCCGCACGGATGCCGGTTCGAAGCGGGCTCTTCCTCGTGCACGGCGAACCGAAGGCGACCGATCAATTCATGCGCAGACAGGTCAGGCGCAAGTCCATGCCGGCGATTTTGCAACCGAAGCTCGACGACATCTATCGCCTGACCAAGGATCGCGCTGTTGCCGTTTCGACGGCAGCTCCACCTCCCAGGTTGAAAGCCGATGAGGTCGGACATTTCGATTGGCACAACGATTACCAATCACTCGTACTGGATTTGGACGAAAAACTGCGTGACGCGGCAGACCAGAAACGGCGGGCTATCATACTGCGGCGCGTTAGAGAGGCTCTCCACAGCGACGACCGCTAAGCTGGAATGTCGATCAAGCTCGCTATGAAAACGTCCAGGTAATTGCCACCTGTTACCGTCAAGCATCGCCCCTTTGGCGAGAAACCGCGGCAGGCGACAGTTTCCTGTCTGACCGCAGCCATTGAGATCTCTCTCGCAATAGCGCTCTGAGCTTGGCGGTAATGTGCGAATTCAAACGGAATTCAAGTATCTCCAAGACCGTTGCCACCAGCTTGCGGCTTTCAGCCTCACCGCAATTCAGGCGTGTTCCGACACCGGCAAGGACGTGGTCGGCGGGATGCGGGCCGGATCCAACGGCTGTTGGATGCCAGCTCTCGTAGAAAATCCCACGAAGAAGCACTGGCAGATGGTTCGCCAACTCGCTGTGATCCTCGACGGCCATTGAATCGCGCAGGGCATGCAGCCCGGCCCTTAGAATCTCGTAGGCTTCCCGCTGTTCGCAACCGAGACGGTCGGCCAGTTCGCAGACCCAGATACTTGCCTGCTGCGCCGCATCAGGGAAGGTGCGTGAAGGGATATAGCTCATTGAAGCCTCCATTCCTCGAGGATAGTGAAAACGTCTGCTTTGCAACGCAACGTCGATCTGGCTCAGGCCCGAGCGATCCAATTGTCACCTTTTTTGACATAGTGCTTCTTGACAGCGGTCCAAGCAACTTGATGAGCAATTCGTTCCCGCTGATCACCTCGGGCGGCATAGGTAATCCAGGCATTGTTGAATGCAGCGCGGTAAATCTCCTGGGCATGGAGTGGCAAATGCCGATGAACTGCGACAGGTAATTGAACGAGCGATGTATAAGGCACGACTTCACTTCCTCCATATTTTCCGCTTGTTCATCGAAGGATGTTTGATCAGCTATCGATGCTTGTCTGCGAGAAATAGGTGACGACGACATGCTCGAAGTAGTAGGTATCCATCCGTTACCGTTCTCCTGTATGACCAACCTTGCTCAAGGCCCACATCGTCGTAATGAATACAATGCCTCCACTCAAAAGAAGATTGAGTACTGCAGCAGATTCGACCTGAAAACCCAGCAGCCAAGGTGATATTACCAGCCACCCAGCGAGCAGGATTTCAATCCAGACTTCCCATCGCTGAGATGTCAGCATTGTCATGACACTTAAAATCATCAGAGCCGCGCCACTGATCAAAAGGTTCCAGACTTCTGCCCCCACCGGAATTGTGCCATTGGTAAAGTAGCCCAATAGCCACGGCGAAACGAAAAGCCATGCTCCTATCATAAGCGTGATGACGTTCTGCCAGTGAATATTTTTCATGATCGCTACTCCCGGCTTAAAGCAAAATACTGCTGATAAAACCCGGAGGGCGCATTGCGCAGGATCAAAATTGGAGCGATACGCCGGTCACATTGATTGAATGCCTACCGCAATCTCCCTCTCGCCGTTTTCGACTTCTCGACATCTCGGCGAGGGGCAACGATGTTGGTATAACCGAATTTCGCTCTCTTCACGTCGGCCAATGCGAACCGCCTGGGTTCGTGACCCCGAAATTCGTGCAAGTTGCCCAACCGCACTGTTTCGGCGCATACCGGAAGGGTTCACCGCCGACCGTCATCCGCAACGAAAGCCTCAAGCCGATCGAGAAATGGCCGCTGGGCTGGAATGATCTTTGCACGGGCTTGCGCAAGGGGAAACCATTCTGCCCGATCGATCTCGGGGAAAGATTGCCTGCGATGAGTATGTGGCGGCCATTCCATTTCAAATGGTTGGCTCACCAGGCTCGCGACGGAAAAGTCGCCGTCCATCGCGAAAGCGGTGACGAGTTTGCCGCTTCGTTGACGGATTTGACCGAGCGGGTGAAGCTCGGGCGCTGACAGCCATCCCGTCTCTTCTGTAAACTCCCGTCTGGCAGCCGCATCGGAGGCTTCTTCGTTGGAATGCTCTCCCTTCGGAATAGACCATGCGCCCAGGTCGCGGTTTTGCCAAAAGGGCCCTCCCGGGTGAACCAAAAGAACCTCGATCTGACCGTGGTCGAGGCGATAAGCCAGGATACCTGCGCTCTGTCTCCCCATTCTGCACTCCTTCGATCACCTTCCTGCATCGAGCGTCAGATCGGCATCCCGCATATTGCATCGAACATTAAATTCTCCTGATAAAACTATCCTTCTCAACCGAAGGAATATCGACCGGAAGCCATACTTGATCGAAATCAAGCAAGCACGATCCTCATTGCGCTAAAATTGTCTTGTTTGCGGTGGGAGATTACCATGCACGAACCACGGTGGCAAAACTGGCTAGGTCTTTTCCTCGGTGTCTATATACTTGCGATGCCCTGGGCTCTTCCGAACATGTTCTCGCTCGCTCCGGCATCATTGACGACGGATATAGCTGGATTGGCGGCCGGATTGATAATTGCAGCCGTCTCTCTGTTCGGCATTATCGATCCGGAAATTTGGATCGATTGGCTGAAATTTTTGCTGGGTCTGGGCCTCCTCGTCACACCGTGGCTGCTTCGCTTCAGCAACGACATATTTTTCACCTACAGCTTTGTTTTCGCCGGGATGTTTCTGATCGTTGTAAGTGGACTGGCTTTTGCCTCGAGGCGTCCGAAAGTTGGAGGCGATTAGTTGAACTGTGTGCTCATCTGCACCGATGTCGTCGTATCAGCGCCATTCGATCTACTGGACGCAAATCAATGTCGGTGCTGCCCCTGATGATGAGGTTGCCAGACTCACACCAGGAGGATGCAGCCAACGATACCAGGTAAAGAAGCAGCTCTTTCTTTAAGCTGCGGTGTTGCTGTCCTCAAACAGCGTGCGAGTCTGCTTTTGCGTATTTCTGACCGTTTCCGATGCGATTTTTGAGTTCAATGCAACAAGCTTGCTCATTTCGGCAGCATATTCGCTGGTCGTGGTCTGCATGTATTTAGAAACCACATCGAGCGTGGTTTTCAGATCGGCACTGTCAGCCAAGTCGCCCGCCAGCATGATGTCCTGCTCGAAACGATGTTTGAGAAAGGACAATGCTTCGATCTGGTAACGGAAGAAGGCCTTGAATGCCTGGGCCTGCATGCCCGTTACGGCAAGCGCCATTTTTTGACCACCGTCCGTAAAAGGCGGCATCGGCACGGAGAAAAGAGGATGTTCGTTCGCATCGGTCATAATGTCGCGCTCCTTTCAAGCTTTCGTCCAACATAAACGATCGCCTGCTGCTGACATTGACGCGCATCAAATACCGACCGATGCAAAGGTCATGTGCTCCGCGGGCTGGTTGATCTGCCTCAATGAAATGGCGCAAGGGCAAGATTATCGTGGGTCTTTGATTAACACTCAAAGACTGGATCGATACGATGTCTAGGAGAGAGCGCGGCAAATTAGGCGGGCCGTTCGGTTATGCGATTCCGTCTTTAAACGAGGTCGAAGGCAGAATGCTCGTCGCGCGAGTTGTGGCAACGGTCTCACTTCAGAGGCTTCTGAAGCATCATGATGGAAAAGGTAAGGCTGCACTTCTGGCCGCGTTTCGCCGTACGATCGAACGAAAAGTCAAGTACGCGAACTTCACCGAAGCCGACACCGTCGCAGCCACGAAATATGCTCAAGGTCTGTTTGCCGAGGCGCTTGCGCTGGCCAACGGGAACGGTTCCGTCGACAACCGGTAACTGCTTCCGTCAGCTGCGAAGTCATCGCGGCAATGGTTCATGGGGGTAAAAACGGGAAGGCATGCCACTCCACCCATTTCACATCCGGCGTGCTTGCTTGCAAAGGATTCGAACTCCGGCTGCTCAAGACAAGTGGAATTCCGGAACATCAAGACGCAGTCGCTGAATGACCGCCCAGAAATTCGAGGTGAACGCAATGAATGTTCAGCTAATGTCCTACGACGAGTGCATTGCATTCATAAAAAGACAATGGCTTGCGAGGATCGGTTGCGCGGATGAGAACGTGCCATATGTCATCCCCGTTCAATACTCCTACTCCGGTGACAGACTATACGTTTTTACGCTGCCTGGTAAAAAACTGGACATCATGAGAAGAAATCCTCGTGTTTGCGTTCAGATCGATCAACTGAAAAGCAAACATTCTTGGAAGAGCGTGATCGTCGATACCCGCTTCATCGATCTCAGCGGGGAAGAATGTCGGGAAGAAAAGGATCAGGCTTGGTCCTTGCTTGCGAAACGCACCGATTGGTGGGAGCCGGGCGCGTTGAAGCCGACCGGCAGGATCGTGGATAATCCCTCACACACGCATATGTTTTTTGCGCTCGAAATCATCGATCTGAGCGGGCGGAAAACTGACGATTAGAAAGAGAACCCACGGACGAACAATCAAGTGGACCTAACATGGGGAGTTCAGCCATGCTGAAAGCAAAAAAAGCCGTTTCGAATGAGACGACCAGTACCGTGGCACCATCGATCGAGGAAATTATGGGGCAGCTCCTGGTGCTCGACATGATTGCGGCGAGCGCCACCGTTAGATTGCTGCGCCTCCACGATGGCCAGGAAAAAGCGGAACTTACCGCCCAAATTCTCGATGAGATCGACACGACCTGCCGCAAAAAAGGGCTTCTCCTTCGCGATATAATGGATGCTCAAGACTACGCCAAAAAGCTACTTGGCGACGCCCAAGAGCAGGCCGACCGTCTTGATAATATAAAACATGGATATCTCGATCGAAATCAGGATTAGAATCTTCACGAGATGCGCTCCCGGCGCCATCGTCGAATTGAAGATACAACCTCCCCAATGGACGGCGTCGCTCGCCAGTTCCCATGATGGCTCGATCTCAGCACTCAAAACGATGATTGCCGGCGTCTGTGTCACAGGCCGAAAGGATAGGTCTCATCCTCGCTGGCGGTTACCTGCGTCGGCAGGGGGGTGACTGCGCTGGTCTTGTCGAACCACACGAAAGCATCGTACTGATCGGACAACGATGCGTAGCTATAGTGGCTCCAGCGCTCCGTCTCCGGCCGGTAGACAACCCCTATATAACGTTCAAGGCGTGGATCGGCCATGACGCGGCGAACATCGTCGTGTTGCCCGGCGCGAAGGTCGAGCAGGAAGCGATCGGTACCGACGTCGTGGAAGAGGGCCTCGAAACTACCGGGCCGAGACGGGCGCACTGCCTTTACCTCCATTGGCGCATCCCATTCCGACGCCGCAGCGACCGTTCCGGTATGCGTGCCGAAACCGATCAGCGCAGCATCCTGTCCATAGGCCTGTCTGCACAATTGGCCAATGTTCAGCTCGCCGCGCTCCATCCCCATATCCGTGAAACGGGCATCGCCGATGTGCGAGTTGTGTGCCCAGACGACCGCCTTCGATTTTGGACCTGCCCATGCGAGGATATTTTGCAGCGTGTTGAACATATGTTGATCCCGCTGGTTCCATGATTCATGGGCGCCATAGTACATTGCCCGGTAGTATCGCTCCGCATCCGCTACAAGGTGGGCATTCTGCATAGCGTCAAAGAAATCCGCACCATCCTTTTTTGCGTATTGGAACTCCTTTTGCAGGAGATCGACGAGCATCCGCGTCACGGGCTGTTCGCACAGCGCATATCCTTCGGTCAGCGACGCGCGGCCGTAGGCCGCCGGCTCTCGCGACCATGGCGACAGACAAGCGTAGCGAGCACGGGCGACTTGCGCTGCCTGCGGATCGACGCGATTGAGATAAGCGAGCACAACAGAAATCGAAGCCGTCATATTGTAGAGGTCGAGACCATAGAAGCCTACCTTGTTTGCCGGCGACTGATTGGCGTTGTGATCACGCAGAAACTCGACGAAGGCATCGACATCCTTATTGCGCCACATCCAGGTCGGGAACCGTGAAAATGGGGGCGAATTCATGGGCTGATGCGGCTTTTGCCTGATATGGCGGTCTATCGCGGCAGCGTCGGGCCAGTCAGCCTCCGCGGCAACGATCGTGAAGCCATGCCGCTCGATCAGCCGGCGCGTGACGGCGGCGCGAGCCTGGTAAAATTCCGACGTGCCGTGCGAAGCCTCACCGAGCAGCACCACGCGGGCATCGGAAAACCGATCGAACGCGGTGGCGAATTCCGGATCATCCAATGACGGCAACCGCTCGGCAGCGGCCCGTAAGACGGCGGCCGCAGGAATCTGCTGTATGGGCTGTGGTCCTGCCGGCTCGGGCATTTGCCTGGACGCCGGCGGCGCCAGATGATGCTGGAACCATGCGCTCGCCATATCCGTCACGGTTTCCAACGCGCCGGGCTCCTCAAACAGATGTGTGGCGTTGGGAACGATCCTCAGCAATTTGTCGCATGTCAGGGCAGCGAGTGCCTTGCGGTTCAGTTCAAGGACCTGCTGGTCGTCACCGCCGACAATGAACAAGGTCGGCGCTTCGACTTCGGCCAGTCGTTCTGCCGCAAGATCGGGCCGGCCGCCGCGCGACACCACCGCGGCCACGCGGTCGCGCAGTTCCGCAGCCGCCAGCATTGCCGCGCCGGCCCCGGTGCTCGCGCCAAACAAACCCAAGGGCAAGTCGGCAATGTCCGGTTCGGCGCCGATCCAAATCGCGGCTTCGAGCAGGCGCTCCGCGAGCAAGGGAATATCGAAGACATTCCGGCGATCTCTCGCCTCGTTCTCCGTCAGCAAATCCAGAAGAAGGGTGGCGAAGCCCTCGGCATTCAGCCTGTCGGCAACCGCAATATTTCGCGGGCTAAGACGGCTTGAACCGCTGCCGTGAGCAAACAGGATGATGCCGCGCGGGTCCGCGGGCACGCTGAGGTCGCCGACCAGAGCGAGCGGTGGAACTGTAATCTGGCGTTTTATCGAGCCGGTGCCGGCCTTATCGGCACCGGCCCATCCCTGACGCAGCAGTCCGATCGTTTCTTCATCGGTCAGCTGATGAAAATCCTGATAGAACGATCCCACCCCCTGAAAGCTCTTGGCAGGGTGAAGGCATACTATCGCGTCGGCGTATCGACGCATCTCGGCGAGCGTTTCTGCCGGTGCGACCGGAATGGCGAGGATGACCTTGGCAGCTCCCTGATTTTTGACTGCGATGAGCGCGGCTTTCGCCGTAGCTCCTGTGGCGAGGCCGTCATCGACGATAATGGCGGTATGTCCGGCCGGGTTAATCTGCGCACGGCTGCCGAGATATGCCGCACGGCGCCGTTCAAGTTCGGCAAGTTCGCGCTGTTTCGCGCGCTCAAGATAGATGTCGTCGGCCCGGCTCAGCCGGCGGACGTCTTCGTTGATCACGGTTTGAGGGCTTGCACCGTCCACAATGGCGCCAAGCGCCACTTCGGGCGCACCCGGCGCACCGATCTTGCGCACGAGAATGAGATCGAGGGGCGCATGCAGGGCTCGCGCGATTTCCAGCGCGACCGGCACACCGCCGCGCGGCAGCGCATAAACCACGGGGCGAACAGGATCGAGAGTGGCCAGGCGAGCCGCCAGTCGGCGTCCCGCATCGAACCGGTCCGAAAATTGAAAAGAGGTTCTCATCATGGAAGCATCATATCCTCCTGACGATCTATTGCCTTGACCAGGATCAATGCCGCACGCCGCCAACTCGCGGTTGCCCCCATCGGTCTCCTGGCCGGTCGGAAACTATGTTCGATGTTGAGCCAGCGCAATCAAAGGATGCCCACCCTCATATAGTCTAGCGGTAACTAAAGGATGGAGCCTGCCATGAACGAACAACGTTGGCAGAATTGGCTGAGCCTCTGGCTCGGCCTATACATCATCGTTGCGCCCTGGAGCACGCCTTACATCTTGGCGCCTACCTACACCACCCCGATTATCGATTTTGCGGAATGGTCCGCAGGCCTTGCGATCCTGATCGTGTCGCTCCTGGGGCTGCGTGCCCCTGAAATATGGAACGAATGGCTGAAGCTCGTATTCGGCGCTTGGCTTATCGCCGTGCCTTGGGTGCTCGGGTTCAGCGATGACGTCCCGTTTGCCTGTGATAACGTGCTGACCGGAGCACTTCTTGTGATGATCGGCGGAACGACGCTCGCGGCCATACGTCCGCATTTCGGCACGGACCTGTAGGAACGAAGGCATGAATCCCGCAAGCACTGGAAATGCGGCGAACAACCCAGCTTCGCCCGAGCATACATCCGAGTAAACCCGATTTTGAACTGCGGAAGCTTGAAGTGGCAGATGGAGACTTCGGGCGAACATGCGGCACCGTCTCCGCCGTGATCCCAACTGTTGTTACATCTTGCCAATCCGCCTTGCCTGGCTGTGGATAGGAGGCATTTCCTCAGGCCCATACCTCTCCTTGCCATAGATCGCTGGTTTCGTCCGCTCATTTGTCAGATGCCCAAGCAACTGAGCGAACCGTGCCAGCAAGCGCGCGGTTTCTACGAACATTCTGTAGGGCAAGACCGTGAAATAATGTCCTCGAGATCTGTGAAACCGGCGACGGCGTTCTCCTTGAATCTGGGAAGGAAATCCCAATTGCTGATCGACCGGAATGGGAAAGACGAAGGCCGATTTCAATCCGACAAAGAATTCCAGATCGAACGCCAGATCGAATGGCAATTGCATGGGCAGGAGTTCGTCAACCAACCAGGCCGCAGCACGGCGATTGATGATATAGGCGCCCGACCCCTTTTCACGAGTCAACGCAACGGCCAGGCTTCGATTTTTGGTCAGCTGAGAAAAGTTGAATTTTCGCCCGCGGCTGACCGTCGAAAGGCGCAGGATATCCCACTTTTCGTTTTGTTTGAGCGCCGCATCCATAAGCCCCCTGAAATCATCTGGAAACGTGAGATCGTCCTCCAGAACAAGAGCGAACTCGCTGTTCGAAGCGAGCAGACGTCTCGCGCATTCGATATGGCTCAGATAGCATCCGACTTCAGCCGGATTGCGCCAACGGCCATGCTTGAAGCGGAAGGCGAATTCGTCGAAATCAGGCATTGGAAACTCTATGGCAGCGCCGTCGATAGCCGATACCCGTTCGAACCGAAAACCCATGCGCCACAATTTGTGCTGCATTGAAAGCAATCGATCGCCGGCCCGATCGAGATTGATCAGAAATACAGCCAACGACGCATCGCAACGCTTTGCATCCGTCATACACATCCACCTCAGAATTGGCGGCGCACCACCACAACTGAGGGCAAGCATGTTGAACCCGACTTACAGGACGCTTACGAAATCCCGGCGGAAAGATGGAATCGGCCTCTATTCCGTGCCTTCATCCAACGACTCCTCTTAGACGTGCTGCGTAGGTAGATCTTCCAGCAAAAGTACCCGGGCTGCCGAATTTCAGGTTCGTGACAGT
Source organism: Hyphomicrobiales bacterium (assembly GCA_900468625.1). GTDB lineage: Bacteria > Pseudomonadota > Alphaproteobacteria > Rhizobiales > Rhizobiaceae > Rhizobium. The sequence continues at coordinate 97,733 of UBUL01000008.1, read as the reverse complement.
AAGCCACACTAGGTTGGCCCGCAGTTTGGCGAGTTGGTTTTCGCCGGCGGTGACGAGCTTTTTGAGCGAAGTTGGCCCAGAGCTACTCCCCGCACCTTGTGCGAACGCGTCCCGCAGCTTTCGAAATTTTGTGCCTGAGGTCAGATTCTGTTGAAACTAGTCACCACCGCCAATTCGCGTCCTGAAACCCGTTTGATCGCAGCATCATGTGATCGTCGCCCGTTACAATGAGCAGGAAGCCCGCCATCTTGTCTTGTCTCCATATGAATAGGAAGACGCCACATGCGCGTGTTGCTTGTCGAGGATAATGCCAAGCTGGCTGCCGTGACGCATGATGCCATGCGCTCCCATGGCTTCACCGTGGACCATGTCTCGAACGCCCATGATGCTGAGGAGGCTGCGGCAACGGTCGACTACGACTCGATCATCCTGGATCTGGGATTGCCCGATCGCGATGGGCTCACGCTGATAGAACCGTTGCGAAAAACGGCGCCGTCGACACCTCTTCTCGTCCTGACCGCACGCGATGCCTCGAGTTCGATCATTGATGCTCTCGACAGCGGCGCCGACGACTATCTTTGCAAGCCATTTGTGATGGGCGTGCTGATTTCTCGCTTGCGCGCGATCATGCGCCGCGGTCAGCCCCGTCATGGAACCGTCCTGCAGCATGGCGACGTCACTTTTGATCCAAGCCAGTATTCCGCCTCCGTCGGCGAGACGCAACTTTCCCTCAGCCGCCGCGAATTTGCAGCACTCCATCTATTTCTGCGGCGCCCTAATCATGTCCTGTCCAAGGCAGAGGTCGAGGAAGCCATCTACGGCTTTGGCGACGAATTAAGCTCGAACGCCATCGAGGTTTTGCTGCATCGGTTGCGCAAGAAGCTGCAGAGCGCCGGATCGGTCCTCTATATCCATAATATGCGTGGCATCGGTTATATGCTGATGGAAAAACGACCTTGAACAGTAAGCGTCTGACACTTCTGCAACGACTGATCGTCGCAATGCTGATCGTCGCCGTCGTTGCGATCTGCGCCAGCGCGGTGTTTCTCTATGTCCGCTTTCAAGCCTCGAACGACGCATTTCGCGAGGAAACGCTTTCGACTTTTGCGGAGGACCTGCGTCGCGGACTGCTAGCGGACCCGCAACTTTCGAACTCCTATGCCAAGGCCACCAAAGCGCGTATCCGCGAGCTGCGGGGGCAATATGTGATTTTGGGGCAAGACGGCCGGGTCATCGATTCTTCGGGACTGCAGCAACCGCTGATCCCCTACATCAACAACCGAACCCAATATTTCGAGCTGCCGTCCCACGGGGGACAGAAGGCACTTTTTGGTATATCGACCCCCACACCGTCGTCCGGCGCGGTTGAAGCGATACAGATTGCCTTCCCTAAAGCTCACGTCATCTTCGACAGCGTTCTTGAGGAATTCGTCAAGGACATTGCCTGGATCTGGATTCCTTTCGTCCTGATACTGCTTGCAACAAACATCATCGTCGTAGGTCTGGCGTTAAGCCCATTGCGCGTGGCGGCACATGAGGCTGCTCGGATCGGCCCATCAAGCATCGCCACGCGCCTGACGGAGAGCGGCATGCCCAATGACGTGCTGGCCTTGATCAGATCGGTAAATGCCGCCCTGGATCGTCTGCAGGGCGGATTTCTGTCGCTGGAACGCTTTTCCGCGCAACTGGCTCACGAACTTCGTACACCGCTCGCCATCGCCAAGACACGTCTGTCCCTTTCCCAGGATCCGATCGCACGCGCGGTGGAGCGGGATTTTGAAGATATCGAACGGGTCATTACCCAATTGATCGACCGGGTGCGCGTGCGGACGCTCCATTACGAAGCAAGCGATGTCGTGAATCTAGGAGAAGTGGCCACCGATGTCGCTCGATATTTGGCTCCCATGATCGTGGGAGCCGGTCGCAATATCGAACTCAAGATCGAGAAGGGACCCGTGCTCGTAAGCGGCGCCAGGGACTTCTTATTTCGCGCTCTTCGCAACCTGATTGAAAACGCGCTGCATCACAGTCCGGAGAATGGGGTGATTACCATCACTGTCTTCGACATCGGCATCAGCGTCGCCGATCAAGGTCCGGGCTTTACGAAAATGCGTCTGAGCGAGAGTGGCGAGAGCCTGGGAAAGACCGATCGCGAAGACGGCCTTGGCCTCGGTCTTTCCATTGTCGGCGAGACAATGGAAGCGCATGACGGGCGCCTTGTTCTATCGAATCTGCCGTCGGGCGGTGCAGTCGCGACCATGTCGTTCTAGCCGGGCCTGCTTTTGTCCGCAGTTGAGTGTCATTGCTTTGCATTCAGCCGCGAAATGCAGCGTGAGTTGCCAAGCGATATGCTGCGGGCATTCTCATACCAACGCAGTATTTTATCTCCGCTTTTGCCTCGTTTCATCACTCGCCAGTCCCACGGAAAAGCAGAGGTTGATCATCTTTAATGCATTCGTTCAGGTGCTCGTCAGCAGTATCCTGCATTTGTTCTGCATGACAAACGGAATTGCAATGAAATGGTACGAAATGCTTTGCGGCGCATGACGATCGTCTTCCTTACGCTGATCGGCTCGTTAGGATTGAGCGGTGAAGCGTACGCTGTAGCCGTTTGAACAAGCGGCCGCCCATTCAGGCGGTCGGCGCCCAGTTCGCCAGATATAGCAGCCCGCGGGGCCTGCAAAGAGACACTTCCATGCATCCTCTCTCAGGGATGCTGAATACCTTTCAAAGGATGATAAAGCAGATGAGAAGATCACAAGGTTCGACAAGCCGCTCCCCATACTATATTGCGACCGCACTCGTCCTCACAATTGCGGTGGGGCCTGCCTTCGCAGCGTCTTTGAAGAGCATAATGGGCGATATGCGCGATAATACCACATCGGCCAAGGCCGTTCTCGCCAACTTCGACAGCACATCCGCAAAGCAGATCATGCAGCGCTATGCTTCGGAAGCTCAAGCCGCCAGCGACATGTTCGCCCGTCAAGGCGGCGCCAAGGAAAAGGACATCAGCTCTCGATTCAAGCAATTGGCGGCAATGGCCGATGCAGCGAGCCAGGCGCCGCTGAACAAGGCCAGTTTTCGCAAGGCGTTCGCAGAAGTGGCCGGCGAATGCAAATCCTGCCATTCCGCTTACAAATGATTGCTTCGAGCCAGGAACCCAGAATGAACCCGCAAAGACACGCGTTGGAGAAATTCTCCGATCAGCGCCTCGAAGAAAGTTCCTATACGCTGCAGTCGCCAGAGGAACAGTATGTCCGCGCGTGGGATCTCCCCACGCGCCTTTTCAAATGGTCGCTTGTAGCACTGATCCTCACGGCCTGGATATCGAGCGGCTTCAGCGATCCCGATATGCTTGTCCACAAGGCTGCCGGCTACGGCATACTGGTGCTTTTGGTGTATCGAGTTCTCTGGGGAATTGTTGGAGGATCCACGGCCCGGTTCTCGAACTTTGTACGCTCGCCGTCTGCAGCATGGAACTACCTCAAAAACTTGCGCAACAAGAGAGCGGCACATTACCTTGGGCACAACCCTGCCGGTGGATTGATGGTTATAGGGTTGCTGTTTGTCTGCGCCGTTCAGGTGCTGCTCGGTCTTTTCTCCAGCGACGGCGTGACGGCGGCTGGCCCCTTTGCCGATATGGCCGGCGACACGATTTCGGGTTGGGCCGCTTCGATCCACGACACATGGTTTTATGTTGCCATTCTTGGGCTGGCCTTTTTGCACATAGCGGCCAATCTCTATTATCAGTTCGTCAAGCGCGAGAACCTCATCGGCGCGATGGTCACGGGCCGCAAGAGACGTGCCAATTATGCTGATCGCAGCGAGACCAAGGGCGGATCGCTGCTTCTCGCGGCAGTCTGCCTGCTTGCATCCGCGGGCCTTGTCTATGGGTCGATTACCTTGTTCGGCGGGATGTTCTTCGCTTCGACCTGACGGCTTCGTTCGTCTTACTTGGATTGCCGTCTCCAATCGCCATATCGGTCGAGGACGTCGCGGCCTCATTGCCAGCATGCTTTTCGGATTGCTGAATCCAGCAAGCTGGTCCTGTCGCCGATCTCGTCCGATGCCTCATTTGCGTGGTTTATGGCCCAGCTCTCCTCGCCGGCGATAAGAAGCCTGCCCACGGAACCATCGCATAAAAGATCTGGTCGATCATGCGGGACCATCCGTCAGCCACCAACTGTGCAGCTCAGTCGTGAAATCCCTTTTACCCGGTCGAGTTTGATGTATATCGCCGGTTGACGAGAGTTTGGAGCCGATGGAAATAGCAAGCGTGAGATGGGATGATCGATCTCTTGGATAATTGTATATCCCCGCAAGCGACGCCCGGTCGTTCCAATGAGACGGTGGCCGGTGACGCGGAAGCTGGATTGGATCAATTTTCACGCGAATCTTTGAGGTGATGGCATGAACATCCATCTTCGCTCCGCCGACCTGAGCCGGTCATCCGGTGGAAAATTGATCTATATGGCGGATGCGCTCTGGCTGGTTATCATGTCGGCATCTCTGATCGAGAGTTATGCCTATCGCTATGCCGGCGCACTTCTATTGATCCTGTCGCTTACCCTGTATGTCAGATCCCAACCGAGGCCGCCAATCGATTGGCGCGGCTGGCTATGCCTGGCGTGGGGAGGCTACGCCGGCATGCGATATGTTTTGCAGTTCGCGCTCCAGGCCGATCATCCTGTTGGCGACCATGACCTGCTTTTCCTCATGCCCCTGATATTCCCGCCTCTGGCTTTTGGCCTATTCCAATGCTGGCCCCACCTCGAGAAGTTAGTCGCCGTCTATTTCGGCTTCGCGCTGGTAATCCTTCTGACGGGCATGCACATCGATGCAGTTCTTGAAGGCGAGACCGTCATTCCGCTGATCCAGCATAATCAGATACATGGGGCTGTTTGCTGCGGCATGATTTTGATCGGAGCCATTTTCTGGCTCCTGCACTACCTCACAGAGGACACCAGCAACCGCGCCATACGGCTTTATGCCTGTGTCATATCGCCATTTTTATGCGTGCTTTGCCTTCTCGGCATATATGGAGCGAAATCGAAAGGCGTCTGGCTCTCGCTTGTTCCAGTGATGCCGATCGTCGGGTTTCTTGTCTTGCGCAGCTTGAAGAAGCGTTTAGCGATTTTGATTGTCCTCCTTCTCGCAACATCACTTGCTGGCGGCATATATGCCGTCCGGGAAAATCTTTCGCGCACCGCCGGGCCGACGATTGCGGCGACCATTTCCATGTTCAGGGATGCCGGCGCAACCGAGCAACTCGGCGATGCGGTCTCGCACTCCATCGACAGCGGTGCCACGCCGATCTCCATGAATGAACGGCTTCAACTCTGGGCAAACGCCTGGGAATTGTTTTCCGCCGCTCCGATTTTCGGTTGGGGAAGCGAGTGGCTCGAGCTGTGGCCTCATACCCGCTATCCAAATGTCGGATACACTTTCATGCACAATGGCTATCTGGAAATCCTCATTCGATACGGCCTGTTCGGAGCGCTCGTATTTGGCATCATGCTAGGCTGCTTTTGCCTCAGCGTGTGGCGCGCAGCGCGTCTCGGTGTCATTTCAAGGCATGCGGTGCACGCCTTCCTGCTGATCCTTCTCTTTTTCAGCTTCACCATCCTCAGCAACTCGAACAACCGGCTCGTAAGCGGCGAAAGCCTGTCGATTTTGACGGCTTCTTTCGCGCTTGCATGCCAGTTGAAGGTGAAAGCACGCGAGGCAAAAAACTCATAAACGTTTCCAGGGAGATAGCAGTCGCCATTCATGCCGCGCCTCGTCACCTTTCCGACAAAATCAAACCACGCTTTCGCCCACCTCTTATAAGCATCCTGTAAGTCTGGCCTTTCACTGTCGCTCCATGAACCTTTCCCTCCAAATGAGCGGTGGCCGGGACAAATGAATGCTGCCAATTCGGAAATAACCCTATCCGCCAAGGATCCATATCCTGAGGCATGCGGCGGCATCCGGGGCGAACCGCTGGCACCTTCGCTGTCGATCGTCATCCCGACATTCAACGAGATCGACAATATCATCCCGTTGGTGAACCGCCTTCATCAGACACTCGCCGGCATCGAATGGGAAGCCATCTTCGTCGATGACGACTCTCGCGATCAAACCATCGAGATGATCCGCACAGTATCCCTGCGCGACCGTCGCGTGCGGGGGATCAGGCGTATCAACCGGCGTGGGCTGGCTGGCGCATGCATTGAGGGAATTCTCTCCAGCTCGGCACCCATCGTCGCCGTGATGGACGCAGACCTTCAACACGACGAAACCTGTTTGCCAGAAATGCTTCGGATGATGGATTCTCTCTCTGCGGACCTGATCGTCGCGACTAGATACAGCCAAACGCAACATGTCGATGGCCTGACGAGGTTGCGGCAAGCCGGCAGCAGGTTTGCGACGCAACTAGCGCAAAAACTGCTTCCGACACAGACCAGCGATCCGATGAGCGGCTTCTTCATGGTCAGGCGCAGGATAGTCGAAGCCGCCGCACCGAGACTCTCGCTGCAGGGATTCAAAATCCTGTTGGATATCCTGACCTCGTCGTCGCAGCCGCTTGCTGTCGCGGAGATACCCTATGATTTCCGTCCGCGTCTGCATGGGGAAAGCAAACTTGATGCGACGATCGTCACCGAATATTTCGGATTGATCATCGCAAAATTGACTGGAGGTCTCGTCACTCCACGCTTCCTGATGTTTTGCGCAGTCGGATCAATCGGCTTGCTCGTGCATCTCAGTATGCTGCGGTTTCTTCTCTTGGATGGCCTTGCCTTTCCTCTAGCCCAGACCTTCGCGATGATGAGTGCCATCCTGTCCAATTATACGCTCAACAATGCCCTGACTTACAGGGACCGGCGCCGGCACGGATGGCGCTTCATCACGGGCCTTGTGCTGTTCTCGCTGCTTTGCAGCTTCGGGGTATTCGCCGGCGTCGGTCTATCGACGCTCATCTATAATCAAGAGCCACGCTGGTGGCTGGATGGTATCGCAGGAGCCGTCATCGGTGCCGTATGGAACTACATCACAAGTTCAGCAATTACCTGGCGGGCGAGATAGCAAATTATCTCAAGAACTGGGGACCCTGCTGAAAACGATATTCATTGTCGGCGCCCTGACTATTTTCAGATTCTGGGCGATGGCACATTTCGATCTCGTTCCGGACGAAGCCTATTATTGGCTTTGGTCGCGCGTGCCGTCGGCCGGCTACTACGATCATCCGCCGATGATCGCCTGGTGGATCTGGATCTCGACCCACCTGTTCGGCGATACTCTGTTTGGGGTTCGCGCCCTTGCGATCGTTTCGCTCCTCGTGACCTCAATCGCCGTTTATGCAACGGCGAGCGAACTGTTTGACGATGCGAAGATCGCCAGCCTTGCGGCCATCTGGCTAAACGCCATGCTCATGATGGGTCTCGCGGCCTTGTTCGCAACGCCGGATGCCCCGTCAACGATGTTTTGGGCCTTGACGCTCTGGTCTCTGGCACGCCTGCGCAATGGCGGCGATGCGCGGCTTTGGCTCCTGATCGGATTATTGGCAGGTTTGGGCTGCGTTGCAAAATATACCAATCTCTTCATGGGTCCTGGAATTTTGCTCTGGTTAGTCTTGGATCCCAAGGCACGCCCATGGCGCTTCAGCCGCTGGACCATTGCAGGAGGCGTCACGGCACTCCTGGCGTTCAGTCCCGTCCTGCTGTGGAATGCTGATCACGACTGGATCTCGTTTGCCAAGCAGTTCGGCCGCCTGGCAGATCGACATCCCAGTCCCTCCTATTTTGGCGAGTTTGCCGCTGGTCAGTTCGGCCTTCTCAATCCGCTGATCGCCATTTTTGCGACGCTGGCAATTTACAGATGGTTGCGCGCTCCGAATTCGAAACCATCACAGTCCCTTGCCTTTCTGGTCCTGCTCAACGGACCACTCATCGTTTACATGATCTTCCACGCGCTGCACGATCGCGTTCATGCAAACTGGCCGGCGCCAGCATATCCTGCCATAGCAATCATGGCCGCGAGCGCAGGCGTTCGGCTCCGCGATCGCAGGCACTTGAGGCGACTGTCATACTGGGTGACGCCAGTCGGCATCGGGCTCTCCTGTGCCCTGCTTTTCTACTTTGCGACGCCATGGGGTGAAAAATTCCCGTTGCATAGTCCGGCGGACACGCTTTTGGGCTGGCGTGAGCTTTCCGAGCGACTGGAGACGATGCGCGAGAACTCCGGCGCGGATTGGGTCGCTACGACCGACTACGGGTTAACGGGGGAATTGGCCTTTGAGCTTGGTGGCAAAACCCCTGTTTTGCAGATCGTCGACAGACAGCGTTTCACTTTCGAAACTCCCGATCCGCGACTGGTTGACAAACCAGCGCTTCTCGTGATGCCGACAAACGAAGGTCAGGTCGAGCGCTATTCAAACTGTTTCCGCGCATTTTCAACGCTCGGCAACGTGTCGCGTCAGGCTGGAAACCGCGTCATCCAGAGCTACACTGTCGTCAAGGTCCAAGGCGCACCGGAGAATTTCCTGTCGGGCGGCTGCCCTTTGAAACTGTAGTTGCCTCGGTCACACCGAAGTGCCGATTAATGCGCCAACGCCAGCCGTCACGGCCATGGCGATCGCGCCCCAGAAAGCGACGCGAAGCGTGGGCTTTAATACCGAAGCCCCACCGGCCCTGGCGCCAATTGCTCCAAGCAGGGCCAAAACGAAGAGCGACACACCGAACACGACAGGGACCAGAATATTCTTCGGTGCAATCAGAGCGGCCAAAACAGGCAGAATCGCGCCCGACGAAAAAGTTGCTGCCGAGGTCATCGCAGCCTGGATCGGATTGGCTGAAACTGTATGGGAAATTCCCAGCTCCTCACGAGCATGGGCGGCAAGCGCATCCTTCGCCATAAGCTGCTCGGCAACCTTGATAGACAAAACCGGATCGACGCCGCGCTCTACATATATCGCGGCCAGCTCCTTCACCTCTGCATTCCGGTTTGTCGCAAGCTCGCTTCTTTCCCGCGCCAGATCGGCGCGTTCCGTATCGGCCTGAGAGCTTACGGAGACATATTCTCCGGCAGCCATCGACATCGCACCGGCGACAAGGCCGGCGACCCCCGTTACGAGAACGGCACTCGACGAGGTCGCGGCTGATGCGACCCCCACCATCAAACTGGCGGTGGATATTATCCCGTCATTGGCCCCAAGGACAGCAGCGCGAAGCCATCCGACGCGGTCGATAAAGTGTCGTTCCGTTTGAGCACTGTCCATTCGATGTCCTTTGGAAGAGGAAGGGCAATCCTGATCGGCTACTACCAAACCCTTCTGGCGGCCTTGTGTCAAAGCGAACTTCGGAATTTTGTGCGTAGTCGGAGCCACGCTTTGTTCGTCTCGCTGCCGCGGGGACACGCGCGTTCCTGGTTGTCTCTCACAGGGACAATCACTCTCTTCCAAATCGAGTTGTCTCCCTTTTGCTCATCGGCCAGCTGCTGAAAGAACTTTGCACTCGGCTTTGAAAACGTGAATGCCGACGCGATCTTGTAAGTCCCTTGTAAGAATCGAATGCCAGTTTCGGCTTGCGATCGAAAAACATCTCCTCGATTCGAACCTCGGATGGATGAACCATCTGCGAAAACCGGCCGCGCTTGACGCATGACGCGAAAGCTTCGCTGAAGAAGGGCTTTTTCAATGACTTCCATAACTTCCGTTGCCACGACAGCGGCTACGTTAATTCCCTCAAAACTCCCCGCACCCGCAACGGCAGGGTCCGATTCAGCCAAGACCTCTGCTCCAACGGTCGGCTCGTCCTCTGCGGCCAAGGTTCCATCCGCCATTGCAGCATTAGCGTTGCGCGGAGATACGGACGGGGATGCCGACGGCCACTGAATGCTAGTTTGAAAGAATTTTCCGCAGCAGAGACGCCGTTGGTCGGTTCTCCAACAACGTGATAGCTGCAGCTATCTCCCGTTCACACACCAGATTGCCGCCTCGCCCCCCGTTTGGACGGCAATCGCTGCCCTGCCTGGGCATCCCAATGCCATGGCAGGGCAGTGTAAGCCAGTCATCCGACTGCAGCGACGGAACACCCTCTCGTGCTCGCCACTCGGGTTGAGCCTCCGGTCCCGCATTCCGATCGATCAAACAGCTGCTGCGGTTTTCGTGAATTCCGGCAAACAATTCCCCTTATAGTCTATAAAAATAGTTTGTTATTTCTGTCGATCCTCTGCCCTTCTTGGCTAGGCTTTGTTCATCGCGCTCAAGGAAACGCCGGGATCGGCCAAGGGGACAATATGAAATTCAAGACATTGATCGCTGCAGCTGCCTTCGGCCTTGCCAGCATCTCGTTGGCAACCGTTGCCGCCGCGGCCGGCAAGAAGATCGTCGTCGCCTATCAGACGGACGCCCTGCCTTCCTCCGTCGCCATCGCCAATGGCGATTTCACGAAGGAGACAGGTTATGAGATCGACTTCCGCAAATTCAACTCCGGCGCGGAAATCTTCGCCGCCATCGCGTCCGGCGATGTCCAGATCGGCTATGTCGGCTCAAGCCCGTTCGCCGCTGCCGCCTCGCGCGGGCTAGAGGTGAAGGCGTTCTACCTATCGTCGATTTCGGGCGTCGATGAAGCTCTGGTGGTGCGCAATGGCTCCGGCATCAACACGCTTGCCGATCTGAAGGGCAAGAAGCTCGCGGCAGCACCCGTTTCCACCGATCACTACCAGCTGCTCGCCCTCATCAAATCCCTTGGCCTCACGGAAAAGGACGTACAGGTCTTCGCCGTTCCGCAGCCGGAAATCGTCGCAAGCTACAACCGCGGCGATATTGACGGCGGTTTCGTCTGGGACCCGGCACTCACCGAGCTGAAGAAGAACGGCAAGGTGCTGGTGACATCCAAGGACGTCGCCGACAAGGGCGCTCCGACGTTTTCCGCCTGGGTCGCAACCTCGAAATTTGCCACAGACAATCCGAAATTCCTGAAGGCCTATGCCTCGGTGATCAACAAATACTACGCCTCGTTCGCAGCCGATAAGGCCGCCTGGGGGCCGGACAGCGACAACGCCAAGGCGCTCGCAAAGCTGCTCGGCGGCACGGCGGACCAGCAGGCGGCCGCACTCAAGAATCTGACGCTGCTGACGCCCGAGGTGCAGGCATCGGCAGCATGGCTCGGCGGTGGCGACCAATCCGGCGCTGCCAAGATCCTGAAGGACACCGCGGCCTTCCTGAAGAGCCAGGGAAAAGTCTCCGAAGTCCTGCCGAATTACGGCGCATTCGTCACGGCTGACGCTGTTATCAGCGCCAGCAACTGATCCTCCCTGGCGTCGGCGCGCTTGTCGCGCCGGCGTCGCAATATCGAGAGAGCCCATGCTTCAAGTCGACCATGCCAGCGTCTTCTTTGCAGCGCGTGACGGCAGAACCGTTCACGCGCTCGACCGCGTTTCCTTCGATATTCCCGAGCGCGGCATCGTCGTGGCGCTCGGCGCGTCCGGCTGCGGCAAATCCACCTTGCTCAATGCGATCGCCGGTTTCCTGCCGCTTTCGGAGGGAAGGATCACGCTCGACGGCAGGCCGGTATCCGGCCCCGGAGCCGATCGCGGTGTCGTCTTCCAGAAGGATGCGCTGCTGCCATGGAAATCCGTCATCGACAATGTGGCGCTCGGCCTGCAGTTTGCGGGATTGGGCAAACGGGAGCGCCGGAAGCGCGCATCCGAGCTTTTGCGGCTCGTGGGTCTCACCGATTTTGCCAATGCCCAACCTTATGAATTGTCGGGCGGCATGCGCCAGCGCGTCGGCATTGCCCGGGCGCTCGCTACCGACCCGGACATATTGCTGATGGACGAGCCATTCGGCGCACTCGACAGCCTGACGCGCGAACAGATGCAGGAGCTGCTGGTTTCGATCTGGACCAGGACCAACAAGCGCATCTTCTTTATCACCCATTCGATCGAGGAGGCGCTTTTCCTCGGAACGGAGGTTCTGGTCATGTCGCCGAGGCCGGGACGTGTCGTTGCGCGTTTCGAACTTGATTTCGTGCATCGCTTTGCCGCCGGCGGCGATACGAGAGCGATCCTCTCATCTCCCGAGTTCAGCAGCCTCCGGCAAGAAATCCGCGCCATCCTCCATAGCGCCGACAGCATCAGGAGCGCGGCATGAGCGACATTATCGAAACGCGCCCGATCGCCGCCCCACAAGAGGAAGCGCAACCGACACTGGTCCGCATTCCCGCTTTCGGTGCCGGCGAAAAACCCACGATCGCCATCAGCATCGCCACCGCAGTCGCCTGTCTGATCTTGTGGTGGCTTGTCGCCAAGTTCGGCCTGGTGTCGCACCTCTTCCTGCCTCGCCCGGACGAGGTCTTGACGCAGATCGGCGTCGTTTACCGCGATGGCTATGCCGGCGCCTCGCTTTCGGAGCACATATTGGCGAGCCTGTTTCGCATTGTCGTCGCCGCAGCCGTCGCGATCGGCATCGGCATTCCCGTCGGCCTGCTGATGGGTCTCAACCGCTGGGCAAAGGGTATCTTGGATACGCCGATCGAATTCTATTGGCCGCTGCCGCCCCTTTCCTATCTGCCGCTGATGATCATATGGCTTGGCATCGGCGAGACCTCGAAGATCACACTCCTCGTGCTCTCCATGTTCGCGCCGATCTGCCTGTCCGCTCAGGCCGGCGTCCGCTCGCTGCCGCTGGAGCGGGTCAATGCCGCGCGTTCGCTGGGGGCGAACCGGCTACAGCTTTTCTTCAGCGTCGTCCTGGCCTCGGCGCTGCCGGAAATCCTGACCGGCATCCGGATCGCATTCGGCGTCGGCTGGGGAACGCTGGTGGCAGCCGAACTCATCGCCTCGACACGCGGCATCGGCTTCATGATCATGTCGGCATCGCAGTTCCTTGCCACCGATGTCGTCTTCGTCGGCATCGGCATCATCGCGGTCTGCGCCTTCGCCTTTTCGGCCGCCATCCGCATCCTCGAAACCATCCTCGTTCCCTGGAAGGGCAAGCTTTAGCTGCAAAGGCGAAGAGCGGAGATCGCTCACAGCGTTTTCACCACGAAATCCGTCATTCGATCCGGAAAAATTTGCGAGCGCAGGCATGAGCAGCAATTGCGAATATCTTTGGTACATCCCCAATGACGTCAAACCGGGCCATCGCGGCGATTCCGCAGTCGAAAATCACAACAGCCTGGAGACCCTGACGAGCCATGCCAAGGCACTCGAAGATCACGGATGGAAAGGCGCATTGATCGGCACGGGCTGGGGCCGCCCCGACACCTTCACCCTCGCGGCGGCACTTACCGCACGCACCGCCACCTTCGAACCGCTCATTGCAATCCGCCCCGGCTATTGGCGGCCGGCACATTTTGCTTCTGCCGCCGCCACGTTGGATCGCTTGAGCGGCGGCCGCGTGCGCATCAACATCGTTTCCGGCAAGGACAATCTTGCCGCCTATGGCGATAGCGAGGGGGATCAAGCACACCGCTATGACCGCACCAAGGAATTCATGCGGCTCACCCGCAAGCTCTGGACCGAAGAGAACGTCACCTATGAGGGAGAGCATTTTCGCGTCAGCGACTCCACCGCTGCGCCGCGCATCGAGCCTCGCGGCAAACGTCTGCATCCCAAGCTTTATTTCGGCGGCGCTTCGGACGCGGCAGAGCGTGTTTCCGCCACAGAAGCCGATGTGCAGCTTTTCTGGGGGGAGCCGCTTGCCGACATCGCCGAGCGGATCAGCCGGCTCAAGGCACTCAGCAGAGATCTTGATCGCGATCTGGCGCCGCTGGAATTCGGGCTGCGCATAACGACGCTGGTGCGCGGCACGACGGAGCAGGCTTGGACCGATGCCGAGGCGAAAGTTGCGGAGATGGCTGAGAATAAGGGCGTCGGCTGGAACGATCACCGGCAATCGATTGCAGTAGGCCAGAAGCGGCTGTTCGGTCTCGCTGCGCGTGGCGACGTGCTCGATGACAATCTCTATACCGCGCCCGGCAAATTCGGTGGTGGCGGCGCCGGCACCACCTGGCTGGTCGGCTCGGCCGAGGATGTCGCCCGCTCGCTTCGCAAATACCGCGATCTCGGCATCACGCATTTCGTTCTTTCGGACACGCCCTATCTTTCGGAAATCAGGCGACAAGGCGATCAACTGCTGCCGCTTCTGCGCGAGTAAGTGTTCATTTGATCGTCGTTCGCCCGTGGAGAACCGGCGCATGCGTTTGGCGGTGGCCGACGCTGCGTCCACAAAAAACATAAGCTATCCTGAAAACATCATCGTTCCCAGCCTTCCCAAGCTGCGCCTTGTCAATTATGACAATTTCGTGACAATGGACGCATGGAGCTTTGATGCTGGGCTGGTTTCGCAAACTCATGCCGCGCGAGGATCGTTTCTTTGATCTTTTCGCGCAGCACTCGCGCACGATCGTCGGCGCTGCCGAGGCGCTGAACGAGCTGCTTTCCGGCAGGGATATCGAGGGAAAGTGCCGCCGGATCATCGAGCTCGAAAATCAGGCCGACGATATCACGCGCGACGTGCTGATCGCGGTTCGAAAGAGCTTCATCACTCCCTTCGATCGCGGCGATATCAAGGATCTGATCATGTCGATGGATGATGCCATCGACATGATGCACAAGACGGTCAAGACCATACGTCTGTTCGAACAGAAGAGCTTCGATCCGCGCATGCAGAAGATGGGCGAAGTGATCGTCAAGGCGGCGTATCTTGTCGCCGAGGCGGTGCCGCTGTTGGATCGCATGGGAGCCAACGCCGCCCGGCTTGCCAATATCACCGAAGAGATCGTCAAGGTCGAAGGCCATGCCGACGAGCTGCACGACGCCGGCTTGAAGGATCTCTTCCGCAATCACGGCGCCTCCAACGCCATGGCGTATATCATCGGCAGCGAGATATACGGCGAACTGGAAAAGGTGGTCGATCGTTTCGAAGACGTCGCCAATGAGATCAACGGTATCGTGATCGAGAGTGTCTGATGGAGGCCTCGCTTGCCTTTCCGCTGCTGGTGGCAATCATCGTCACGGCTCTGTTCTTCGACTTTCTGAACGGGCTCCATGATGCCGCGAACTCCATCGCGACCATCGTCTCGACCCGTGTTCTCAGGCCGCAATATGCGGTTCTCTGGGCGGCCTTTTTCAATTTCATCGCCTTCCTGTTTTTCGGATTGCACGTTGCGGAGACGCTCGGAACCGGCATCATCGATCCGAAGATCGTCGATGCATCCGTCATTTTCTCGGCGTTGATGGGGGCAATCGTCTGGAACATCGTTACCTGGATCTTCGGCATCCCATCGAGTTCGTCGCATGCGCTCGTCGGCGGGCTGATCGGCGCCGGCCTTGCCAAGGTCGGTGTCAGCTCGATCGTCTGGCTTGGCGTCCTCAAGACGGCGGGCGCGATCGTGATGTCGCCGCTGGCCGGGTTCTTGCTCGCCCTTTTTCTGGTGCTTGCCGTCACATGGCTTTTCGTCCGGCAAACGCCGTTCGCCGTCGACAGCACCTTCCGCATCATGCAGTTCTTCTCGGCTTCGCTCTATTCTCTCGGGCACGGCGGCAACGATGCGCAGAAGACCATGGGGATTATCGCCATACTTCTTTACTCTCAAGGCTATGGCGGCGGCACGTTCCACGTTCCCTTGTGGGTGGTTCTGTCGTGCCAGGCGGCCATGGCGCTGGGCACCCTGCTCGGCGGATGGCGTATCGTGCACACGATGGGCTCGAAAATTACGCGCCTCAACCCGACGCAGGGTTTCTGCGCGGAGACGGGCGGCGCCTTGACGCTCTTTGCCGCCACCTGGCTCGGCATACCGGTTTCCACAACGCACACGATCACGGGAGCCATCATCGGCGTCGGCGCAGCCCGCAGGGTCTCGGCAGTGCGCTGGGGCATTGCCGGCAATATCGTGATCGCCTGGGTCATTACGCTGCCTGCCGCCGCGGCAATTTCGGCGCTTGGCTACTGGGGCATCCAGCTTTTCAAATGAACGGCTGAGCTGTTTCCTCTCTGCCTGATAGAAACGACAGGATCGCAGCCAAGGTGACAGCGATCCTTTATTTCGAGACCTGCCGATCCTTCAGTGGCTGGCCGGGCTCCGGGCGATCAAAACTCTTCCCAAGATGCAGCCGCCGCGGCACCGCCCGAGCCGCCGAAGGCGCCGGCAATTTTTGCCCGGAGCGAGCGCGCCGGCGATGCGGCGGGGCTCGACCGTTCCGTTGCCGCGGCCGGTCGCGCAGGGCTGCGGCCGTTTTGCAGGTTGAACTGTCCGAGCAGATCGTTCAGCGCCGTTACTTCCTTTGCAAGGCTGTAGCTGGCGGCGGTCGATTCCTCGACCATGGCCGCATTCTGCTGCGTTCCCTGATCGATGCTGTTGACGGCCGTGTTGATTTCCTGCAGGCCGGTCGCCTGTTCGCGGGCCGCCTCGACGATCGCCCGCACGTTGCGGTCGATCTCCTCCACCTCCGTGACGATCTGCTGCAGCGATTGGCCGGTTTTCGTGACGAGATTGACGCCGCTTGCCACCTGCTGGCCCGATGTCGAAATCAGTGCCTTGATCTCTTTGGCGGCCGTCGCGGATCGCTGGGCCAATTCCCTCACTTCCTGTGCGACGACGGCAAAGCCCTTGCCGGCCTCGCCCGCACGGGCTGCTTCCACCCCAGCATTGAGCGCAAGCAGGTTCGTCTGGAAGGCTATGTCATCGATGACGCCGATGATATTGGAAATTTCGCCCGATGATTTCGAGATCGCCTCCATCGCAGCGACCGCCTCCTGCATGACCTCGCCGGATTTCTCCGCGCCGATGCGGGCACGTCCCACCAGCGAGCTTGCTTCTTCCGCCCGCCGGGTGGAATCCTTGACGGTCGTGGTGATTTCCTCGAGTGCGGCCGCCGTCTCCTCGATCGAGGCCGCCTGCTGCTCGGTACGCTTGGAGAGATCATCGGCGGCAGAACGGATCTGGTTGGCGCCGGCGGCAATGGCCTGACCGCCCTGGCCAACTGAGCGCAGCGCCTCTTCGAGCTTGGCCATCGAGGCGTTGAAATCCGCCCTCAGCCGATCGAGATGGGCGACAAAGGGCTGTTCGATGCGATAGACTAGGTTGCCGTTTGAAAGCTCGGCCAGACCGCTTGCCAGACCATCGACTGCAAATTGCGTGTCAGCCGCATCCTTGGCTTTCTGCGCTTCGCGTTCAAGCCTTTCCTTTTCGGAGAGGCTGCGATTGGCGTCGGCCTCCCGCTCGAGGCGCACGCGTTCGATCGCGCTGTCGCGGAAGACGGAGACGGCCGCCGCCATCTGACCGACTTCGTCCTTGCGCGCGATGCCGGCAACGGCCTCGTCGGTATTTCCTCCTGCCAGCGATACCATGCGAGCCCGCAGGCGCTCGATGGGAGTAGTAATCCCACGCGCGGAAACAACAAGGGCCATCACGATCGCAGCGGCAAAAAGAACGCCAAGCACGATCAAGGCGTCCATGATCGTGCTGCTTGCATGCTCGTCCAGCATGTCGCTCTGGGCGCCGATACGCTTGTTCAGCGCATCGAGCCAGCCGCGAACAGCCACAACTTCGTCGCTGATCAGCGGATCGGCCTGCTTCAACAGCTTGGTGGCGGTATCGTTGTCATCGAGCAATCCGGCTTTCACGGCAGGGTCTGTAAGAACAATAATGTCGTTAGCTTTTGCCGTCAGTCTGTCGATTGCCACTGCTTCAGCCGGAACCAACTGCCTGATCGATGCAAAGCGTTCGAAGAGAACTTTCTTGTTTTCCTCATATTGCTTCGAGAAGGTTGCCATTTGCGGGTCCTTCGTGCTGTAGATCAGCATCTGATAGGCGTTGTAGCTCATCGCGGTCAGGCGCTGGCTGGCTCTGGACATCTCCAACGCCGCCGTCTCGTCTTTCGCAATGAAATTCGAATAGGTGGCAGCGGTGTTTTTGTACTGGCTCGATACGACCAGGACACCTGCAATCCCGATCAAACAGATCGGAATTATGATGGAAAGCACCTTGGTTCTGATTCTGGCGTTCTGAAGAAATGACATGGCGTGGATTGCTCTTCGCAAAGAGCTGACAACCGCTGACTGGTCGCTAAATTCGACCAAACCGGCGACTGCCTGCTTCGGGGGAGTGGGAGCATCGCAGATTAAGAGCGTCCTGCTCACCGCCAATGGCGCTGCAACACTATTGCAGCACAACGGCCTGACAAATTTATTAATAAGATCAAGTATTGTGCAAATCTAGTTGTAATACTAAATGAAAATTTTAGATTATCTCAACATATATTACGTAATAGTTGTGCCGATAGGCGGTAATTTCAACCAAAGAACCAGAAGCACAAGCCGAAAAAACCAAGAATAAAACACCAATAGCTAGAACAATGCAGCGACACTACCGAATAATCAAGGTCGCGCTGCCGGCATTTCAGTCCCGCCCAGCATCGTCAAACCGGCCGAATTGGAACGGCGAACCTCACCACAACCGCAGCCCATGCAAGACCGGCTTATGGGCAGTTTCGCCAACGGCCTGCTGACGAATATCACCACGACCGTCATCTCTGCCTGAATGCCATATTGCTGCAGACCTTCGGCATTGCCATCCCGGGACGGGGCAATGGCTGACCCTTAAAGGCGTGCGGAGTTTCATAACGGAGTTGAATTATTTATAGTCGAGGCTAAACGTCATTACATGAATCTTAATCCTGCGAAGGTGAGACGCCTTGACGAAAATGCCCGCCACTCCGGAGAGCCGCCTTTCCTCGACGGAAATTGAGACGCACGCCGAAGCCTTCCAGAAAAGCCGCGACGATCGGCGCACGGAACTGATGGAGGATTACGTCGAACTCATCGCGGATTTGATAGAGCATGCCGGCGAAGCGCGCCAGACCGACATCGCCCAGAGGCTAGGGGTAACACAGCCGACGGTCGCCAAGATGCTGAAGCGCCTGGCTGAAGAAAACCTGATCACCCAGCGGCCTTACCGCGGCGTCTTCCTGACCGAGGAAGGGCATCGCCTAGCGATAGCCACGCGCCGGCGCCACGAAATCGTGGAGGCCGTCCTTTGCCGCCTCGGCGTCGATCCCGATACGGCAAGGAATGATGCCGAAGGCATCGAACATCATGTCAGCGAAAAGACGCTCGAAGCGTTGGAGCGCTTTTTGAAGACGTGATGGCTGCATGCATCGCCCAATTCTGGCGGCCGATGGGACCGAACAGCCGGTTTGGGCACAGTTTCAACAAGAATGGATTGAAGATAAGCTGTGGCCGAATGTCCGTCCTGCCCTGCTTTCCGATCTCAACGCAAGTTTTACAAATACTCGGTAAGCAGAACCAAGCGAACCGCCGGCCTTTCTATTTCATATACTGTATTTGCAGCCGACGCAGGGGATCATGATGAATGCCCAGGATCTGAACAGTACCGTCTTCGAGCTTGCTCCCGTTGCCATGTGGCTGGAGGATTTCAGCGGGGTCAAGGAACAGTTCCAGCGCTGGCGGGCGGAAGGGATAACCGACCTGCGCTCCTACCTTTGCTCCGACATGGGCCGTGTCGCCGCCTGCGCGCAGAAGATAAGAGTCCTTGCCGTCAACGCCAGGACGCTGGAATTGTTCGACGCGCCATCTCTCGAAGCCTTGGTCGGCGGCCTTTCCCACATCTTCCGGGACGAGATGCTCCAAAGCCACGTGAACGAACTTGCCGCGCTTTGGGAGGGCAAGACCGAGTTTTCGGGCATGGCGGTCAATTATTCTCTCGGCGGCAAGAGGCTCGACATCCAGCTGCGCGGCGTCATTCTGCCAGGGCACGAGGAATCCTGGAGCCGATTGCTGCTGACCACGGAAGACGTGACCGCACGCGAAGAAGCAAGACGGCAGGAAGAACGGCAGCGGCGCTATGCGGAAGGGTTGTTCGAGCATTCGCCCATATCCTTGTGGGTCGAGGATTTTAGCCGCATCAAGATCCTGCTTGACGAGATCCGCGACCGGGGAATCGTCGATTTCCAGGTGTTTCTCGACGTGCATCCGGAATTCGTTCAGCAATGCATGAGCGAAATCAGCGTGCTCGATGTCAATCAGGCAACACTCGATCTGTTTTGCGCGCCGGATCGTCAGACCTTGCACCACCGGATCGACGAAGTGTTTCGCGGCGATATGGAGAAGCATTTTCGCGGCCAATTGCTGGAATTGTGGAACGGCCGCCTCTTCCATCAGCGCGAGGTGCTGAACTATGCCCTCGACGGATCGGAACGTCATGTGCTGCTGCAATTTTCCGTCTTTCCCGGCCATGAACACGATTGGTCGCTGGTGCAGGTGTCGTTGACCGACATCACCGCCCGCAAGAAGGCGGAAGCCTATCTTGAATATCTCGGCAAGCACGATGTGCTCACCAGGCTTTACAACCGCGCTTTCTATATGGACGAGATCAACAGGCTGGAGCGCAAGTCGCTTCGACCGGTGTCGGCCATCATCATCGATCTCAACGGCCTGAAGGAAGCCAATGACGAGAGCGGCCACGACGCCGGCGACGCACTGCTGCGCCGCATGGGCGAGGTGCTGAACAGCGTCGTCTCCTTGCCGAACCACGCCGCCCGCATCGGCGGTGACGAATTTGCCCTTCTCATGCCGGGTGCCGATGAAATCACGGCGACCGCAATGGTCGAAACGATCAACGAACTGCTGAAGATCAACAATCAGTTCTATTCCAGCGCACCGCTCAGCGTTGCCATCGGCGTCGCCACGAGCCAGCCCGGCGAGACCATGGAGTCAATGATCAAGCGCGCGGATATCAGCATGTACGAACAGAAGAAGGCTTATTATGCCGCTGCCGCCACGATAGGCGCACATCAGGCAAAGCATGGAGCTTGAGGTCCCGGATTCGGAATCCGGCCTCTCTATTCAATTGAAACCACTCATTTTCGAGGGTCTCGCGATCTGGAACAAAGATCGCGGCGTCTCATTTGGCCCTGTGGGAAAGATGGAGTTTTAAAATGGAAGATCAAACGGCCCATATCGTCGTCGCCACCCGCACGGCGCTCGATCAAGCCTCAGCACTTGCCGTTCAATATGGTTTCTCGCTTCTCGGCGCGATCGTTCTGCTGATCGGCGGCTGGATTCTTGCCGGCATTATCAGCCGTTCGGCCTATCGTGTCATCTCGCGCATTCGCGGCATCGACGAAACGCTCGCAAGGTTCTTCCAGAACCTCCTGCATTACAGCTTGCTGATCCTGGTCTTCATCACCGTCCTCGGACAATTCGGTGTTCAGACCGCCTCCATCATCGCCGCTCTCGGCGCTGCCGGCCTGGCGATCGGCCTGGCGCTTCAGGGCACGCTTCAAAACATCGCGGCCGGCATCATGCTTTTGGTCCTGCGGCCCTTCAGGGTCGGCGAATACATCGAGACGACCAATATCAAAGGCTACATCAAGGAGATCGGGCTCTTTGCGACGGAGATGAGGACCGGCGACGGCCTGTATCTCATGGCGCCGAATTCGACGCTCTGGAACACACCCATCACCAACCACAGCCGCGAGCCGGATCGCCGCCAGCAATTGTCCCTCACCCTGGGTGAAAACATCGACATCGATCTTGCCCGCAAAACGATCCTCGACATCCTGAAAGCGGATCAACGCATCAAGACCATGCCCGCGCCAAAGGTTTTCCTCGACGATCTGGCTGTCGACCAAGCCGTGCTCAACATCGAATATTGGGCGATCACCTCGTCCTGGTCGGATGTCCGGCACGACGTGGTATCAAAACTGAAATTCCGGCTTGCCGAGCCAGACATCACGGTCAAATCACCGAATGATGCCGCGGGAGCGGGCGAATAGCCCCTTTTCGGGACTTGCTAAGCCTGCCGCCGGCAGGGAGTTGAACCAGCGGCAGGCTTCGCGAGGCCGCAACACCTCAGGCAAGATCGATACCTTGCCGGCTTTAAACTTTTGCGAGCGGCTTTTGTTCCCTGCCTCGATCCGCCCAGACAGAACAAGGTCACGACGAACGGCTGGCCTTGGCTACCACTTGATGCGGTAGTCCAGGCGCACGTTGCCGGCCGGCGTCAAATTCTGCGGGTCGGCAAAGGACGCGGAGAAATCGAGGTGCGGCGCCAAAGGCTGCTGAAACGAGACCGTGGTGGAAAAGGTGCTGCCGACATCCTTCAGGTTACCGATCGCGGATATGGAGGTCCCTGTCCGGGGAACGGCGAGGGTAACAGCCTGCGTCGCGGTAATGAAGTTTTCTGCCTTCTTCGGCCCTGCGTAACTGACGTTCAGCGACCGCGATGTGCTCATGTCCAGGTTTTCCGATACCGTCCAGCTCTGCGCGCGCTCAACACAAAGCATTCCCGTGCTGTTGAGCGCATCGACCCTCACGGCGACCTCCCGCCGCCATACGGTCGAAAAGCGCTTTTGATCGTCGATCGCCGTACCCCAAAGCGTCGCCAGGCTGCTGCTGCGGAGGATCGCGCCGGTGGCCGCTCCGCCCAGCCCCAGATCCAGGCCCGCGCTGACTTCCCAAGCCATCGGCAACCGAAAGCCGAGCGTCGTCTTATATGTGCGCGGCGCTACCTTGACCGGCGACCAGATCATCAGATCGCTGGCTTTGGTAACCTGCGGCAAGCTGACACTCGCAAGAAGACCAAGAACGCCACGCAGGGTGCGTTTTGATTTGAAGCCCATGTTAAAGCCCGCATTCTCTCCACCCCGATCTCACGATATTCGGGGCACGCCAAAGCAACGGCCAGACACGGAACAGTGCCGCATGCTGGCTTCGGATTGATTTGTTCGGTTAAGCGCCGGCAAATCGCAGCGCATCGGTGCCAAGGTTGACGGCATCCGTCGAAGGGAATAGCGCCCCTGCCAATCGAGCGGCGCCCTTCGACCGGAAGATTCCCACCCGACGCCGGCGTTGTAAACCCCTCGGATCGATGTTTTTTGCTGCGTTGCACACATGTCGCAGTCGCGACACGGCGGCATAAAAGCGACGACACCGCAAAGAGCCTGAAAAGCCGGGTTTTGCCGGCCAGCTATAGCCTCAATGGCAGGCGATCACATTCCCGCGAGCCGTGTCGCATCAAGCCGTGAAGCGGCGGCTCACTCCACCCTGAGCCCGGCCTTTTTCAGAATCGGCAGCACCCGATCGCAGAAATAGGGAAGCTCCTGCGTGTAGTTGACGAAGGACAGGGCAATGCCGGCATAGCCCTGCTCGGAGATCGCGATCATCTCGTCCGCGATCCGCTGCGGCGTGCCGATCAGCGGATAGCTGCCCGCCCCGCCGGCAAAGCGCTGGCGGTAGCGGTCATAGGCTTCGCGATCATGGGATTGCGAGAATTCCTTCTTGCCCGCCATATGCTGATCGACAGCGGCGTGATCGGCCATGGTCACGGCGTAGCGGGTGTAATAGTCCTGCGCCTCTGCCTGCGTTTCGCGGCAGACGACATGGCAGACCGTGTAGACCCCGACCTGCCGGCCCTTTTCTTCAGCGCGTGCGGCGATGTCGGCCACATGCTTTCCGGCTTCATCGATTTCGGTAAAGGTGGTGAAGAGATAGTCGCAATGGCCAGCGGCAAAGTCGCGGCCGGGGCCGCCAAAGGCTGCGTTCATCGTCACCGGCCGCGGTGCCTGCAGGCTCGCCGGGCGGCTGACGGCTTCCTTCAGATTGTAATAGGTGCCGGCATAGTCGAGCGGCTCATCGGAGGCGTAGAGCTTTTCGACGATTTCGAGCCATTCCGCCGCCTGTTCATATCCCTTCTCGACCAGCGGCATGCCGAACATGCCGAACTCCTTCGGGTTCCAGCCGCAGACGATATTCAGCCCTGCCCGTCCCTGGCTGATATGATCGACCGTTGCAAGCGACTTGGCGGCATAAAGCGGATGAACAAGCGGCACATGCACCGTCATGAACAGGCCGATGCGATCGGTTGCTGCCGAAAGTGCCGCCGCCCAGGTGAAGGTTTCGAACGACCATTCGCGCACCCGGTTCTTGCCGCCGAAGCCTCGCCAGCGGGCAATCGGTAGAAAAAATTCAAGCCCGGCGCGATCGGCGATCTGGGCGGCGGTCAGATTATCCTGCCAACCGGCCATCCAGCGCTCGGGCACGTCGGTGATTGCGAGCCCGCCATCCGCATTGGCGGAAAACACGCCGAGTTTCAGCCGGTTCGGCCCCTTGAGCGGATGCGTCTTCATGATGGCTTCCTCCTCGAGTTTACCGAGCGTCTGCGCTGCCGGTGATATGCAGCGACACGACATGAGAATGTGTGACGTTCGCGGGAAGGAATTTCAAGCTTAAAATTTATAGACCGGCATCAAGATTGGGAACCGCAGCATTGGCCGCGCTTCGCGACCCCGGCGCAACCTCGCTTAGCAGCCAGTTCTGAAACAATGTCGCCGTCTCGTTGGTCTGCTTCCTTTCCGGCATGACGACGTAATAGCTGTTCTCTGTCGGCATCGGCAGATCAAACAGCGGCAGAAGCGTACCGGCCTTGAGCTCCTCCTCGATCAGATAGGTCGGCAGAAGCGCCACGCCGAGCCCGGCGATGGCGGCTGCAATGATCATGGAAAACTGGTCGAAGCGCGCGCCGGGATAGGCATTCTCGCTTGGCAGTCCCTGCAGGTCGAACCATTGCGCCCAGAGCTTCGGACGCGTCGTCAGATGCAGCAGCGGCGCTCCCGACAGTTCCTCCGGCGACACCAGAGCCAGACGTCGGGCAAGCTCGCGGCTGGCGACGGGCAGCACGGTCTCGTTACAAAGAAAGGTCGCGACGGCACCTGCCCAGGCCGGCAGGCCATAGTGGATGGCAAGGTCGAAATTATCCTCATCGAAGCTGAAGGGCTTCGAGCGCGATTCCACGGTGACGGCGATATCGCGATGTTCGTCGAGAAACCGCCCGAGGCGCGGCACCAGCCATCGCGTGCCGAAGGTCGGCAAGGTGGCGACCTTCAGCGACAATTTCATCTGGCCGGCGGCGACGGCGCCGATCATCAGCCGCTCCGAACGCAGGAGCAGGTCTTTCACCTCCGGCAACAGCCGAAGACCAGCCTCGGAGAGCACGACCCGCTGACGGACGCGTTCGAACAGTTTCAAGCCCGTCTGCTGCTCGAGATCGCCGATCTGGCGGCTGACGGCGCTTTGCGTAAGGTTCAGCTCTTCGGCCGCGCGCGAAAAATTCTGGTGTCGCGCCGCACACTCGAATGCCTGCAGATTGACGATGTCAGGGATGAGGCGTCGACGCATGTTCATTCCATTTTCGCATCAAGTTAGAATTCTCTCTCACAACATCAGCCGTTGAACAAGAGATATCCTGCGAAACAGGAATGATACAGCCTTTTCAGGAAGAGATCGCACATGAAACCCGATCACATCTCGACCAGCGATATTCGCAGCGCCTTTTCAGCCGCAATGTCGGCGATGTATCGCGAAGAAGTTCCCGCCTACGGCACGCTCATGGAGCTGGTTGCCCGCGTCAACGATGAGACGCTCACCGCACAGCCCAAGCTGAAGGAACGGCTGGAGGCGACCGATTATCTCGACCGCATCTCCGAGGAGCGTCATGGCGCCATCCGCCTCGGCACGGCGGCTGAGCTTGCCATGATGGCGCGCGTCTTTGCCGTCATGGGCATGTACCCGGTCGGCTATTACGATCTGTCGACCGCCGGCGTGCCGGTTCATTCGACCGCATTCCGCCCCATCAGCGATGCGGAACTGAAGCGCAATCCCTTCCGCGTCTTCACCTCGTTGCTGCGGCTCGATCTTATCGCCGATGAAGATCTTCGCAAGGCGGCCGCGGATATTCTCGCAAAACGCCGGATATTCACGGAGGGTGCGGTTGCACTCACGGAAAAGGCCGAACGCGATGGCGGGCTGACCATGGCCGACGCCGGCCGGTTCATCGACGAGGTTCTGGAGACCTTCCGCTGGCATGACGAAGCCAATGTCGATGCCGGCATGTACCACCGCCTCCACGATGCCCATCGGTTGATCGCCGATGTCGTCTCATTCAAGGGGCCGCATATCAACCATCTGACGCCGCGCACGCTCGATATCGACTGCGTCCAGGCGCTGATGCCGGACTACGACATCGCACCGAAAGCCGTCGTCGAAGGCCCGCCGACACGCAACTGCCCAATCCTGCTGCGCCAGACCTCGTTCAAGGCGCTCGAAGAGCCGGTCTCCTTCCGCAACGCCGATGGCGTCTGGGAAGCGGGCTCGCATACGGCCCGCTTCGGCGAGATCGAACAACGCGGCATTGCGCTGACGCCGAAGGGCCGCGCGCTTTACGACAGGCTGCTCGATCAGTCTCGCAAGATCGTGCGCCCGGCGGCCGACGGATCGAACGCGCGCGATTATGGGGCAGCACTTGCCGAGAGCTTTGCCGAATTCCCGGATGACTGGGTGGCGATCCGCGCCGAAGGCCTCGGCTACTTCACCTATTCGCTGACGGCCAAAGGCAAGACCGCCGCAACGAGCCGTGGCGATATCGACACGCTGATCGAACAGGGTCTCGTCCAGTTCGACCCGATCGTCTACGAGGATTTCCTTCCCGTCAGCGCCGCCGGCATCTTCCAGTCCAATCTCGGCGATGGCGCGCAGCAGGAATTCGTCGCCAGCCCGAACCAGCAGCGCTTCGAAGCCGATCTCGGCATGAAGGTGTTGAATGAATTCGATCATTATGCCGGCATCGAGCAGGCCTCGATCGACGCCTGCCTGCGGGCATTATCCAAACAAGACGCCGCTGAGTGAGGCGACGCCAATCGCCGCCGCCGGTATCAAAGACAATTGGAGTTTCATGAGATGAACATAGCAGCCAAAACCCCTTCCGTTGCAGCCGAAGCTGCCGCAATCCTTGAAAAGCTCGGCGTCGACAAGGCGCTTTATACCGGGGGTGACATGCCCTCCTATTCGCCGGTCACGGGCGAGAAAATCGGCAGCCTCAAGACCGTTTCGGCCGATGAAGCCGCCAGCAGAATCGAGAAGGCTCATGCCGCATTCCGCGCCTGGCGTCTTGTTCCGGCTCCGAAGCGCGGCGAACTGGTGCGCCTGCTCGGCGAGGAGCTGCGCGCCGCCAAGGACGATCTTGGCCGCCTGGTTTCGATCGAAGCCGGCAAGATCCGCTCCGAAGGCCTCGGTGAAGTGCAGGAAATGATCGACATCTGCGATTTCGCCGTCGGTCTTTCCCGCCAGCTTTACGGCCTGACGATCGCCACCGAACGTCCGGGCCATCGCATGATGGAAACCTGGCATCCGCTCGGCGTCGTCGGCATCATCTCCGCCTTCAACTTCCCGGTCGCCGTGTGGTCGTGGAACGCGGCGCTGGCACTGATCTGCGGCGACGCCGTTGTCTGGAAACCCTCAGAAAAGACGCCGCTGACGGCGCTTGCTTCGCAGGCGATCCTCGACCGCGCGCTCGCCCGCTTCGGCGATGCGCCGGTGGGCCTGTCGCAAGTCTTGATCGGCGATCGCGCGATCGGCGAAATCCTCGTCGACCATCCGAAAGTGCCGCTCGTGTCGGCAACCGGTTCGACCCGCATGGGCCGTGAAGTCGGGCCGCGGCTTGCCAAGCGTTTCGCCCGCGCCATTCTCGAACTCGGCGGTAACAATGCCGGCATCGTCTGCCCGTCGGCCGATCTCGACATGGCGCTGCGCGCCATCGCCTTTGGCGCCATGGGCACGGCCGGCCAGCGCTGCACGACGCTGCGTCGTCTCTTCGTCCACACAAGTGTCTACGATCAGCTCGTTCCGCGTCTGAAGAAAGCCTATCAGAGCGTTTCGGTCGGCGATCCCCTGCATTCTTCCGCTCTCGTCGGCCCGCTGATCGACAAGGCCGCGTTCGACGGCATGCAGAAGGCAATTGCCGAGGCCAAGGCCCATGGCGGCTCCGTCACCGGCGGCGAGCGGATCGATGTCGGCCATAGCGACGGCTATTACGCAAAGCCGGCGCTTGTGGAAATGCCGAAGCAGGCAGGTCCCGTCATGGAAGAAACCTTCGCGCCAATCCTCTATGTCATGCCCTATGACGATTTCGAAGCTGTCATCGACGAGCACAATGCCGTTGCCGCCGGCCTTTCGTCGTCGATCTTCACGCGCGACATGCAGGAATCCGAGCGTTTCCTCGCAGCCGACGGCTCCGATTGCGGCATCGCCAACGTCAATATCGGAACCTCGGGCGCCGAAATCGGCGGCGCATTCGGCGGCGAGAAGGAAACCGGCGGCGGCCGAGAATCCGGCTCGGACGCCTGGAAGGCCTATATGCGCCGGGCCACCAACACCGTGAACTACTCCAAGGCCCTGCCGCTGGCGCAGGGTGTCTCCTTCGACATCGAGTAAGCTCCATGGCGATCGCCACCAAAATCGAAGAGGCGGGCTTCAAGCCCGCTTCGCGAATTGCGTCCATCGGCGTTTCCATCATTCTTCAGATCGGCGCGCGCGCCAGCGCGATGAAGCGGGACGGCCTGCCCGTTATCATTCTCGGCGCGGGTGAGCCGGATTTCGATACGGCCGATAATGTGAAGGAAGCGGCGAAAGCCGCCATCGATCGCGGCGAAACGAAATATACCGCGCTCGACGGCACGCCCGAGCTCAAGAAGGCAATCGTCGGCAAATTCCAGCGCGAGAACGGCATCGACTACGCACTCGACGAAATCACGGTCGCGACGGGTGCCAAGCAGATCCTGTTCAATGCCTTCATGGCATCGATCGATCCGGGCGACGAGGTCATCATCCCGACGCCCTACTGGACCTCTTATTCCGATATCGTCGAGATCTGCGGCGGCGTGCCCGTTCTGATCCCGTGCGATGCCAAGGCCGGCTTTCGCCTCAGGGCCGATCAGCTCGAAAAGGCGATCACGCCGAAGACGCGTTGGCTGCTTCTGAATTCGCCGTCGAATCCATCGGGTGCGGCCTATTCCAAAGCCGATTATCTGCCCGTGATCGAGGTGCTGCTGCGCCATCCGCATGTCTGGCTGATGGTCGACGACATGTATGAGCATATCGTCTATGACGGCTTTGAGTTCACCACGCCCGTCGCGATCGAGCCGAGCCTCAAGAGCCGGACGCTGACGGTGAACGGCGTTTCCAAAGCCTATGCCATGACCGGTTGGCGCATCGGCTATGCCGGCGGCCCCAAGGCTCTCATCAAGGCGATGGCGGTCATCCAGAGCCAGGCGACATCGTGCCCCTCCTCCGTCAGCCAGGCAGCGGCCATTGCCGCACTGAATGGCCCGCAAGACTTTCTTGCAGATCGCAAGGCGAGCTTCCAGCATCGGCGCGATCTCGTCGTCGGGCGGCTCAATGCGATCGAGGGCCTGGATTGCCTGGTACCGGAAGGTGCCTTTTACACATTCTCAGGCTGCGCCGGCTTACTCGGAACGATAACGCCATCCGGAAAATCTATCGAGACCGATGCGGATTTCTGTGCCTATCTTCTCGATGAAGCGCATGTCGCCGTCGTCCCCGGCTCGGCCTTCGGATTGTCGCCCTATTTCCGCATTTCCTATGCGACATCGGAAGCCGATCTCGTCGAGGCCCTTGATCGCATCGAACGGGCCTGCGCGGCTCTTTGACGGTAATCCTTGCAAGGCCGGGATCAGTTTGCGCCGGAAGGAAACCCGACATCGATTGAGTGGCTGGCTGGCATCAAAACGACTGTGGCGCCCATGAGGGCGCCACCTGTTTCGGCAACGATGACTTCCGCCTACCCCGCTTCTCTCATCCTGATCTTTTCCAGGCTGTAGACCTGCCCGAAGCGATTGGCGAGGAAATCGCCAAGATCGATTTCTTCCTGGCAGACGAAGCCCTTGGCGGGCAGCTTGCCCTGCGCGAGCAGATCAAGCACGGTGGTAATGCCGGCCGCGGTGGTGATCTGGATGGCGCTCATCTTCTTGCCGGCAACGATGCCTGCATAGACCTTGTTGGCATAGGTTTCCTGCATGTAGCGGCCTTCGCGCCAGCCGCAGACGGTGACGAAGACGACCACCACGTCCTGCATGGTGGCAGGCAGCGCGTTTTCGAACAGATCCTTCAGCACGTCGCGGCGGTTCTTGAGGTTCAGGTCGTTGAGCAGCGCTTTGATGATGGCCTGATGGCCGGGATAGCGGATGGTGCGGTAGTTCATCGTGCGCACGCGCCCGGCAAGCGTCTTGGCGAGGGTTCCAAGTCCGCCGGAGGTGTTGAAGGCCTCATAGGTAACGCCGTCGAGCGAGAATTCCTCGCGCTCTTCCATCGCCGGCACGGTCACGAGCTTGCCTTCGACGATCGCTTCGCAGGGCTCGATATATTCGTTGATGAGGCCGTCCGTGCTCCAGGTTAGATTGTAGTTCAGGGCATTGGAGGGATATTGCGGCAGCGCGCCGACGCGCATGCGCACGCTGTCTAGGCTGTCGAAATGCTTGGTAAGATCATTGGCGACGATCGAGATGAAGCCCGGCGCCAGGCCGCATTGCGGAATGAATGCGGTATTCGCACCCTTTGCCAGATCCTCCACCTTCTTCGTCGTGGCAACATCTTCGGTGAGGTCGAGATAATGAACGCCGGCCTCGAGTGCTGCTTCCGCGACAAAGCCTGTGAGATGGAAGGGAGCTGCCGACAAGACGGCGAATTTACCCTTCAGGATGGCGACAAGCCCGGCCCGGTCGGCAATGTCGACGGCTACCGTGGAAATCGCAGGATGGCGGTCGATCTTATTCAGCTGCTCCTGGCTGCGGTCTGCGACGGCGACCCGGTAATCGCCGGTTTCCGCCAGCATCAGAGCGATCGCCCCACCGATCTTGCCTGCGCCGATGACCACTATGTCTTTCATATGACTCCCCTGCATTTCATTGATAAGGTTTTTATAGTGTAGGCTGGAGTTGGACGATTGATAGCGACGAAAAATTCATTTCGTTGTATGGCTATATACAAAGCGACGAACAGATTTTGCAAAATGCAGGAAATGCTATGCAGGTTACGGATAAAGACCGCGAACTGATCGCCTTGCTCGGCCAGAATGCCCGCATGTCAGTGGCAGCGCTTGCCAAAAAGCTGTCGCTGTCGCGCACCACCGTTCAGGCAAGACTCGAACGATTGGAGCGGGAAGGCGTGATATCCGGCTATGGCGTGCGGCTTTCGGAGGCCTATCTTTCAGGCCTCATCCGAGCACACGTACTGATCACGATCGCGCCAAAAGCCCTGTCGGCGGTGACGGCATCTCTCAACGCGATCCCTCAGGTCACCACGCTTCATTCGGTCAGCGGCACATTTGATTTGATCGCCATCGTTGCGGCGCCCTCGATTTCCGAGCTGGACCAGCTGATCGACGGGATCGGCACGATCGACGGTGTCGAACGCACTCTTTCCTCGATCATCCTTTCGACGCGAATCTCGCGTTGAAACAGACCGGTCATGCGAGCGCTGCCGGTTCCATCTCGGGCGTGGTGGAAAGGACCGCCTCCTTCAAAGCCCGCGAATAGGGATGCTGCGGATTGTCGAGGACGGCGCGCGCACCGCCCTGCTCGACGATTTCACCCTTCTTCATGATGATGATGCGATCGCTGATATAGTACGCGGTCGCCAGATCATGGGTGATGTAGATGATCGAAAGGCCGAGTTCTTTCTTCAGCTGACCGAAGAGATTGACGATCGCCATTCTAAGCGAAGCGTCGACCATCGAAACCGGCTCGTCGGCCACCAGCAAACGAGGCTGCGGTATGAGCGCGCGGGCAATCGCAGTGCGCTGCAGCTGGCCGCCCGACAATTCGTGCGGAAATCGGCCCTTTATCTCGGCGAGTGTCAGGCCGATATGGGCAAGCGCATCGTCTGCCATGCGCTCGACGTCCGCTCGGCTCGGCCGCTTGCCATCAGGCGCAAAGTTCCGAGCCGTTTCGAAAAGATATCGATCGACCCTCTTGAGTGGATTGAAAGCCTCGAAAGGATTCTGAAGCACCGGCTGGACCTCGCGCATGAAGGCGCGGCGTTCGGATCGTCCGTGGATGGCGACAGGCTTGCCGCGAAAGTTGAGATCGCCGGATGTCGGCGCCGTCTGGCCGAGGATCATCGATGCAATTGTGGATTTGCCCGAACCTGACTCGCCGACGATGGACAGGATCTCCGGCTCCTCACCCAGGCTCAGACTGACATCGCGCACCGCCACTATCTGGCGACGGCTGAGCATGCCGCCCTGCCGGTAGACCTTGCTGACATGCGAGAGGGAAAGAAGATCGCTCATTGCTTCCCTCCCGTTACCGCGAAGCAGGCAACGCGCCGGTCCGGTTCGACCGTCACCATCGGCGGCGTTTCGCGGCTGCAGATATCCATGCGCTTCGGGCAGCGCGGATGAAAGCGGCATCCTTCCGGCGGCATCGCGAGATTGGGCGGCCGTCCTTCCAGCGAGGGCCGTGTCGAGGCATCTCCGATCCGCGGCAGGCTTGCGACCAGGTGCTGCGTATAGGGATGGAGCGGCATCTGAAAGAGCTTGCGCGTTGGCGCTTCCTCGACCAGTCGGCCGGCATAGACGATGCCGATACGATCGGAAACGGCGGCGTGAACGCCCATGTCATGGGTGACGAACAGGAAGGAGGACCCCATCTCGCGCTGTATCTCGCGGATCATCGAAAGCACGTCGCGCTGAACGATGACATCGAGCGCCGTCGTCGGTTCGTCGGCAATGATGAATTCCGGCGTGAGGATGGTAGCGAGCGCGATCGTCATGCGCTGGCGCATGCCGCCGGACAATTCATGCGGATAGGCGTCGAGAAGATGAGCATCGAGCTTTAGCCGCTGAAGATGGGCGCCCACACGGTCGAAGAAAGTGGCGCGATCGGCTTTCATATGGCGGAAGGCGAAATCCGTGAACGAATGCCGGATACGGCGCACGGGATTGAGCACATTCATCGATCCCTGCATGATATAGGAGAGATGCCGCCAGCGAAGCGATGACCGCTGCTCCGCCGTCATCGCGTAGATATCCTGCGTTCCATTGTTGAAATGGAATTTGACGGCACCGGAGACGACGCGAAGCGGCGGCCGGATGGCGCCTGCGATCGTCTTGATCAGCGTCGTCTTGCCGCTGCTCGATTCACCTGCAACGCCATAGATCTCGCCGCGGCCGATCGACAGGCTGACATCGTCGACGGCACGCACTTCGCGATCGACGCCATAGAGGAAAGCCCGGTAATAGGCCTTGAGGTTATTGACCTCGACGACAGCCTCCATGCCTAGCCTCCCATCCGGTTCAAACGACTGCGGGGGTCGTTGTATTCATTCATCGACATCGACAGCAGGAAGAGCGCCATGAACAGCACCACGATGGCGGCCACCGGCGCTGCAACCCACCACCATGTGCCGGCGATCAGCGCCGAATGCGCATTGGCCCAATAGATCATCATGCCCATGGTCGGCGTCTCGATATCGGTAAAGCCGAGCACCGCAAGCGTGATCTCCATGCCGATCGACCAGATCATGTTGTTCATCGTCGTGGCAAAGACGATCGGCAGCACATAGGGCAGATGTTCCTCGACGAGGATCTTGCGCATGCTCATGCCGGAATAGACGCTCTGCGTGGTGAAAGGCCGCGTCTTCAGGCTGATCGCCACCGAGCGGATGAGGCGCGCGTCGTAGGACCAGCCAAGCGAGGCCATGACGACGATGAGCACCGTCCAGGTCATTTCATCCTTGAGCACGAAATAGAACAGGATCAGCAACGGAAACTGCGGGATGACCATGATGCTGTCATTGATCGCCATCAGCACCCGATCGACAGCGCCTCCGGCATAACCGGCCACCAGCCCCACCACCAGTGAGATGATGCGCGAGAGAATGGCGACGCCGATGCCGAAATAGAGCGTGTTGCGCAGCGCCGTCGTAAGCTGCCAGAAGACATCCTGGCCGCGCGATGTCGTGCCCAGCCAGTATTGCCCATCCGGCGGCATGTCGGGCGGCAGCAGATAGAGGTCGGAGGGGCCATAGGGCGAGAAGTAGGACAGGATCACCAGCCCAACGATGA
Organism: Hyphomicrobiales bacterium; assembly: GCA_900468625.1. Taxonomy (GTDB): domain Bacteria; phylum Pseudomonadota; class Alphaproteobacteria; order Rhizobiales; family Rhizobiaceae; genus Rhizobium. Next base: position 63,810 of record UBUL01000008.1, on the reverse strand, counting down.
CGGCGAGCAGCAGGAGACCGCAGAGGAATTCCATATTCTGGCGAGCAAGGTCGCGAACGATCATCAGCATGGCCTACTCCGCCTTGATGCGCGGGTCGATCAGCGGACCCAATACGTCGATGATGAAGACTGCGGCAGCGACACCGACGATCGATAACGCGCTCAGCCCCAGGACAAGACTGTAGTCGCCGGCATGCACCGCCGAAATCAAGAGATTGCCGATGCCGGGATAGCCGAAGACGATTTCGGTGATGACCGTGCCGTTGAAGACGGCACCGAGCGACATCGCAAGCCCGGTAAACTGCGGCACCATGGCATTGCGTGCGATGTAGGAGCGCAGGATCTTGCGCTTCGGCACGCCGCCGAGCTCGGCAAAAACCACATAATCCTCGGTGATGATATTGGAGACGAGCGCCCGCATGCCGATCAGCCAGCCGCCTGTCCCGACAAGAATCAGCGATAACGCCGGCAGGATGGAGTGGCGGAGAATATCGAGCACCAGCGCGAAGGACAGCTGCAGATTGGTGTTCATCTCATAGCCGCCATTGATCGGCAGGATCGGCCATACATAGCCAAAGACAATGATGAGCACGAATGCGAGGATATAATAGGGGATCGGCTGCATAGCGATGAACACCAGGCTCACGGCCTTCAGCACCACGCTCTTGCGATAATAGCCGGCGAGCGCGCCGACCATATTGCCCAGCACGAATGTGATGATGACGGAAACGGTCATCAGGCCGATCGTCCAGGGCAGCGCCCTTGCGATGATGGCGGAAACGGGCGTGGGAAATGCCGAGAGCGACGGCCCGAGATCGCCGGTCGCAAGGCGCCCCCAGAAATGCAGATACTGCTGCCAGACGGAACCCTCGAGACCGTAGAGCTCACGCAGCGACTGACGCATCAGTTCGACAGCGCGGGGATCCGATTGGCCCATCTGCTGGATGGCGCCGATGCTTTCCTCGACAGGATCGATGGGCGTCATATGCGTGATGAAGAACGTCGCGGAAATGCCGAGGAAGACAACGAGCAGGAATTGGCCAAATCGTTTCAATACGAAAACTGGATAGGACGTCATGCCGCCGTCTTCCTCGCTGCTTGCGCTTCATCATCAATTCAAAAGATTCGCCGGACGCGCCTAGTGTCCGGCGAAAGGTGCCTGACGCGGCGACTGCCGCGTCAGGGTCGGGAGAAATCAGGGCTGGGCCGGCTTCAGCTTGACCATCATCAACCGGGAGTTTGCCCAATTGGGAACAGGGTCCGTATAGGGGTCGGCAATGGTGGGATAGCCTTTCCAGTAGGTCGTATCCATCGAGGTGAAGACGTTGTAGGACATCAGCGGAATGGTCGGCATCTGCTGTGCCACCAGCTTCAGATAGTCCTTGCCAAGCTCGATGCCCTTCGGATCGTCGGCGCTGACGCGGCGAATGTTTTCGATGATCTTGTCGAGTTCCGGATTGGACCAGCGCTGCCAGTTGCGCGGTGCCTGGTTCTCGCCCTTCTTGGCGACGAACTCCGAATGCCAGCTGTCGAGGAAGAAGGACAGATCCGGATCGCCACCCCAGGTCTCGACGCTCCAAGCAATGGCGACCTGATAGCTGCCGGGCTGCAGCGCCACTTGCCAGAGGTTTGTCGTGGGTGCCGCCTTGGAGTCGATGCCGAAAGCTGCCCATTGCTGGGCGATCAGAGTACCGGCTCGGGTAAATACCGAGCGAGTGTCGCCTTCGACGGTCAGACGGATCTTGAATGGCTGTCCGTCGGGCGTCATCCATTTGCCGCCCACCTTCTTGAAGCCGGCCTTTTCTAAAAGTTCGCCGGCCGCCTGCGGATCGGGCTTCCACCAGCCGTAGCCGAAGGCATTGCTGATCGCGGCCGGATCGGTCGGGATCTGATCCTTGTACTTCGGCTGCTTGCGGAGGATATCCGCAATCTGCTGGCCGATCGTCGGGTCGTATGGCTTGATCTTGCGCTTGCCGGTGTCGATCTCGAAATTCTTCAGCCAATCCTGCATCGGCGCCTGATAATCCGTCATGGCGATCGCCGTCGGTGGAACGCCGAGCGCGGAAAGCGTGGCGGCGCCGCGATAGCTTGCCATGTCGACTGCCTTGATGTCGATCAGCAGTGCCAGAGCCCAGCGAACGTCCGGATTCTGGAATACGGGATCCTGCGTGTTGAAGATCACCGCCGGCAAGGTCGGATCGGGATGGGCGAAGGGGAAGCCGGGGAACCAGCTTTCGGAGGTTTTCGATTTCTCCTTCAGCGTGAACATGCCTTCGGGCGTATTGTCATGAATGATATCGAGATTGTGCTCGAGCTGCGCGATGGTACGCTTGTCCGGCGGACCGGGATCGACATAGGAGACGTATTTCGGAGCGGGCTCGCCAAAGCGCGCGAGCGAGGTGCGCTGCCAGTCGTCACGTTTCTCCCAGGTATACCATTTTCCCTGCGGATCGTACGCCTTCAGCTTGTAAGCGCCGAGCGAAACCGGATTGGCATTGTCATAGCGTACGGGATCGGCGACCTTCTCGAAGACATGCTTGGGCATGATCCAGGCGCCGTTCCAGCGGACGGTAAAGAGGGCGTGGAAGCGCGAATTCGGCTTTTTCAGCTTGAAGACGACGGTATAGGGATCCGTCGCCTCGACGCTTGCAACCTGGACCGAAAAGGCGGCACTCCAGACCATGCCCGGATGGTCCATTTGCGTCTTGACGGTGTAGACAACGTCATCGGCGGTGAATTCGACGCCGTCGCTCCAGTAGATACCCTTGCGCAACTTCACCGTCATCTGGGTGAAATCGTCATTATATTGCGGCTTGTCGGAAGCAAGTGAGTTATCCCACGCCGAACCGCCCAGACCTTTCTCCGGATCGATGTACCAGAGCGTGTCCATGGTCAACTGCTGCAGGCCGGTCGAAACGCCGCCGCCGCCATTCACCCAGATATTGAACCAGCCCGGATTCTTGATCGTTCCCTCAGGGTTTTCGACGATCAAGGTCTCCTTGCGGGGCAAAGAGGTATAGTCCTGGGCCTTGGCTGCCGCCATGAGGCCGAATGTGGCCAGCGCGACGCCGAAGGCAAGCTTCTTCCACTGCTTCATGATCTCCTCCCGTTTTTATCGACTGCGCGATACGCTCAAGCGATGGTGAGCAGATCGCGATTTTCACCCCTTTTTCCCGGCGGCCGCTCGAAGCTGCGTGCGGCGGTCCGGGCCTGCAAAGGACCGGCGGTCGCCTCCTCGCGACCTTCGGCCATTTTCGATGCCGGGGCGCATCGCGCCCCGACTGTAAAGCGTTACACCGCCAGCCGGATCACCGTGTAGGATAGCGGCTTCAGCGTGGCACGAAGCCTGCCGTCCTCGATCTTTGCATCGCCTGTCATAGTCGGGACGACAGCATTCGGCTGCGCTGCCGTATTGACCGCCCGCAGATCGCTGTGGACCATCTCATGCTGCTCCACGACGCGGGCGCCGGCAAAGCCTTCGAGACGCGTGTCGAGATCGAGCGAACTGTCGGGATGACGGTTGACGGCAAACAGCGTCACCATCTTGCCCAGCTCATCGTGGACAGCGGAGATATCGAGGTAGGGTACATCGTCGGCCTCGTCGCTGTCATAGGTCGGGCCGTCGGTGACGAGGCGCAGCGCAGAGCCGCGACCGTATTTCGAGGCGAAATAGAGCGGATAGTAGATGGTCTGCCGCCATGCCGGACCGCCATCTTCCGTCATGATCGGCGCGATCACGTTGACAAGCTGGGCGATACAGGCAATGCGCACGCGATCGGAGCGGCGAATGAAGGTATTGAGAATGCCGCCGACCTGCAGCACGTCCTCGAAATTATAGACATCTTCCAGCAGATGCGGCGCATCGGGCCACTCGTCGCGCGCCAGGATCTCCTTGTCCTGCTGGTTGGAATGATACCAGACGTTCCACTCGTCGAAGGAAATGCCGATGGTCTTCTTGGAGCGCTTCTTGGCCTTGATATAATCGATGACGCCGCCGATGGTAACGATGTAGCGATCGAGCTTCTCGGCCTTGGCGAGATAGTTCAGCGTGTTCTTTTCGCGATTGGCGAAATACATGTGCAGCGAGATATGGTCGGCGCTGTCGTAGCACTGATCTAGAACCTCGGCCTCCCAATCGGGATAGGTCTTCATGTCGGAATTGGATGAACCGCAGACGACCAGTTCGAGCGACTTGTCGAAGCCGCGCATGGCCTTGGCGGTCTCGTCGGCCAGTCGGCCATATTCGTAAGCCGACTTGTGACCGACCTGCCAGGGACCGTCCATTTCGTTGCCCAGGCACCAGAGCTTCACCCCATGCGGATCGGCCCAGCCGTGCTTGCGCCGCAGATCCGACCAATAGGTGCCGCCCGGATGATTGCAATATTCAAGGAAGTTTCTGGCGGCATCCAGCCCGCGTGAGCCAAGGTTGACGGCGAGCATCGGCTTGGTGTTGGCCTTCTTGCACCAATCGACGAACTCGTTGACGCCGATCTGGTTGCTCTCGCGCGTCCGCCAGGCAAGATCGAGACGCACCGGCCGCTCGGAACGAGGCCCCACCCCGTCTTCCCAGTTGTAAGCAGAAACGAAATTGCCTCCTGGATAGCGACAATAGGGCGAGTTGAGCTCGCGCACCAGCTCCATCACATCCTTGCGAAATCCGTTCTCATCGGCAGTCGGATGGCCAGGCTCATAGATGCCGCCGTAGATCGCCCTGCCCAGATGCTCCAGAAAAGAGCTGTAGAGCCGATCATCGATGTCGGCAATTCGGAAATCACGGTGGACGATCACATGCGCCTTCACGGCCTTCCTCCCATATATATCAGATATTTCGTTCTTATACCTTGATCTTGATACACTTTTGGAAGGCCGTCAACGCATGACCGACGGAAAATCGTGGGGAAACTGCTACAACAGCAGCTCCGCTCTCGAAAAATACCGAGCAAAAACAAACAATTATGAAAAATACGATTTATCGGAAATTTATGCCGATTATTGGTTCCATATCACAATCATTGATATGAAATCAGGCCAGATCGACGCGCATCAAGATATCGCGACCGTAATTGCCGAAGCCGCGACCGAAAATATTGATGCCGCCCGTATTGCGTGCATCCTCGGCGATCCCGATCCGTAGACGGATCGAGGAATGCTGGGCGATGGCGAGATCATCGATCGTCACGTCGGAGGCGGCAACACCGTCGATGAACGTGCCCTTTTTTGAGATACGCCACGTCTTGAGCTTGCCGTACTGCGAACCTTCAAGCTTCCACCAGCTTGGCGTGAAGGCTCCGCGCTTGTCGCCATAGTCCCCAGGCGATGTCCATGTGCCGGCGGCGACGCCGTTGATCCAGACAGTGATGTCGGACGGCCAGTCCGGATTGGTGCCAGGCACCTCGGACGACAACTCCATCGAGAATTCGATGGCATTGACGCTCCTGTTCAAGATCTTGGCATTATTGGGGAATTTATATTCGACATGCCCGCGCCCGAACCAAAGAAGGCCGGCTTGCATACGCTGTGGATCAAGGAAATAGTCGGGAACATCGAGCAGCCCGATCACGCCATCGGTCGAACACAGGCCGCATGGTGCATGGGTCTCGCAGCTCGTATAGAGGCCGATCGGCATGGCGACTTCGATCACGTCCTCGTCGTGCTTGAAGGACTGATCCTCGAAGCTCAACAGAATTTCGTCGTAAAGCGCGGTGCAGATCTTCTGGTAGCCCTTGCGCGCCTTAGCGGCCTTCGTCTCGACAAGACCGGCCTCCTCAAGGACCATAATGCCGGTCGCAACAGTCGATTGCGGCAGATCCAGCTCCCGGGCGATCTCGTTGACGTTCAGCGAGCCCTTGGCACAAAGCAGCTTCAGCATATCGACGCGCGCCGGTGCGGAAAGCGCCCTAAAGACTGCAGCATTCTCACCCGCATAAATTGTCAGAAAGCCGCGCTTCATCGAATCCTGAATGTCCCATCAATAGGTTTCATTTATATCAGGATTTTTGATTTCACAAGAGATATCGTCGTAAGAGCTCCAGCTGGCGCCTTCTCAGCGAAATAAGAAGACGTCAGTCGTTCATCCGCTATACAATTCGCCGTAATGAAACCCCGGCTCGGACCACAAAAACCACCGATCTCATTTGCAAGTCTCTATCCGCTTCAAGGCAGACGTAATTCCGGAAAGTGAATAGGAATAGCTCGTCTCGGTGCCTCGTTTGGAGGTTGCTTGCAGTTGCAGCTGCGCTCCGCCCTTCATGGCGCTGACCATGGCCGGCTCCTGCGCCTCGTTTTTCACCCAGCCGTGCCGGTCCTTTGTGAACATCGGGAACGCTTTGTCGCCGATTGTCGCCGTCATCGGGGCCCCGTCTTTCAAGTCGTAGCCCATGGCGGCTTCGGGAACCAATTTTTCGCCGGGAGACAGACGCGAGACGATGAAGAAATTGTCGCCATGATCGACATTGGCGGGCTGCTGCGCAACCGGCCTCGATAAAACATAGCAATTCACATTGCCGCCGGACTTATAAGAATATGCGCCCCAGTGATCGAACTGATCGATACGAACGGGCACTTCCGCATGGGCGATACCGGCGCCGAATGCGACGAAGACCAGAGCGGGGGCGAAATTTCTTGCAAACATGGTTTCCTGCCATTTCTTGTTTCAAGGACGTTGAAAGCGAGAGATGCACTCACACGCGCGGCAGTTTCGGCGCGGTGCCTTATCCGATTGTTAACGTGTTCCTTAAAATTTGTTCATGTTAGGAGGCACGCAGAAACTCGGGCCGGAGGCGAAGGCCATCATATCGGGCACCGCCATGTTCGGTCCTGGAGAGCCCGTTGGATACCGGCAGCCACGCGTCTGTCGCGGCTCACAAAGCCTTCAGTACACTGAAGCCAGCGATATGCCGAAGGCATGCGCGCGCGGCTCATCTGCACTGAACCTTTATCTGTATTGACGATCAGTTCACAATTTGCGCTGTTCCAACCAACCGCATCCATGCACATATACGCGCCTGAACTTGCGGCTTTCGCGAGCCATTTCATGAAAAGGTGGAGGACGAAATATGTTCGCCCGCGACCGATTCGGCATCTGTGGCGCGAAATCGAGCCGTACTAACCGCATATAGCAGGATGGTATCATGAAGAAGATCGGTTTCCTTTCGTTCGGCCACTGGACGCCCTCGCCCCAGTCGCAAACTCGATCGGCGGGCGACACGCTGCTGCAATCGATCGACCTTGCTGTCGCGGCCGAAGAATTGGGCGCGGACGGTGCCTATTTCCGCGTGCATCACTTCGCACGCCAGCTCGCATCGCCCTTCCCACTGCTGGCCGCTGTCGGCGCGAAGACCAGCCGTATCGAAACAGGCACCGCTGTCATCGACATGCGCTATGAAAATCCATTCTATATGGCCGAGGATGCGGGTGCTGCCGATCTCATCGCCGGCGGCCGGCTGCAGCTCGGCATCAGCCGCGGCTCACCTGAACAGGTCATCGACGGATGGCGCCACTTCGGCTACACGCCGATGGAAGGCGAAAGCGACGCCGACATGGGGCGCCGGCACACGGAAGTGCTGCTCGATCTTCTCCGCGGTGAAGGCTTTGCGCAGCCGAACCCGCGGCCGATGTTCCCCAATCCTCCGGGTCTTCTGCGGCTGGAGCCCTATTCGGAAGGCCTGCGCGACAGGATCTGGTGGGGTGCCGGCTCCAACGCGACGGCGGTATGGGCAGCAAAACTCGGCATGAACCTGCAAAGCTCGACGCTCAAGGACGATGAAAGCGGCCTGCCCTTCCACGTCCAGCAGGCCGACCAGATCAGGCTCTACCGCCAGGCCTGGAAAGAGGCCGGACACGAGCGCGAGCCACGCGTTTCAGTGAGCCGCAGCATCTTCGCATTGGTGAACGATCGCGACCGCGCCTACTTCGGCCATAGCGGCCAGGATGCCGACAAGATCGGCTTCATCGATGAAAAAACCCGCGCTATTTTCGGCCGCAGCTATGCCGCGGAACCGGATGTGCTGATTGAAGAGCTGGCAAAGGACGAAGCCATCGCCGCGGCAGACACGCTGCTTTTGACCGTGCCGAACCAGCTCGGGGTCGACTATAACGCCCATGTCATCGAGAGCATTCTGACCCATGTCGCGCCGGCGCTGGGGTGGCGCTAAGACAGTCCTGAAAGCAGGAAGCGACAAAGCTGACCGCCCGCGAAAGCTAACCTTCGCGGGCGGCCGTTTCAGATTTTATCCAGTGATAGACGCAAGCTTGGCAGATCAGGCAACAGCGTTGTGACGCCGCAGCCTATGAAGTGCTGCCAATACCAGGAGCGCCATGACGGCAGAGAAAACCACAAGCGGCCATGCGCTATCACCATCCAGCGCGGTGACGGCTAGCGTCCCGATCAGACTCACAATTAAACTCTGCATACAGAAATAGAACGCCACGGCCGATCCGGCGATGTCGCCGAATTCCGCCAGCGCCCCGTTGGCCGTCACCGATCCTGCTAAGACGATGCCGATCGCCATGATCCACATCGGAAGCACCAGGGTGGTGAAAGACGGCGTGCCGCAGAGTTGACCGACTGCAAGAGCAGCCGCGCCGGCAAGCAGCAGTGCCATCCCCCGCGCAACGCAGCCCGCAACGCCCCATTTCCTAACAAATAATCTGGCAAAACGGGCCGCGACGATCATCACCACGGCGACCGTTGCAAAGGCGATGCTGAAGCCGAGCTGCGAATAGCCGGCCCGAACGATCAGCACGCGCGGAGCGATCGAGAAGAACACGAAGAATGCACCCATGCCGGCGCTGAAGGCCAATGTGTAGGTCCAGAACGAGGGGCTTTTGAAGATAAGCCAGATGGAGCGACGCGGCCCGCTCGCGCCCTGAGGCCTCGTTTCATGCCACTTAGCCATGGCGTGAAATGCCGCGGCCAGCGCCAGAAACGCAAGCAATATGAAGATGGCACGCCATCCGTACCGGTCGGCAATCATCGCACCTGCTATGGGGCCGAGCGCAGGCACGAAGGACAGTATCGAGCCGAACGTGGCATAGATGATGGCCTGCTCCGGGCGATTGCCGTAAACGTCCCGCACGGTCGCAAAGGTTGCGACCAAGGCTGCGGAGGCGCCCATGGCCTGCAGCAGGCGGCAAAGCACGAAGGCTGCGGCTGTCGATGACAGCGCCGCTCCGAGGGAGGCGGCGGCAAACAGAATTGCGCCCGAAAGCAGGACAGGACGCCGGCCGATACGATCGGAAAGCGGGCCGAACAGAACCTGCCCGACGCCAAGGATGATTATATAGAGGCTCAGCGTCAGCTGGATCACCGCAGGTGTCGTGTTCAAAATGCCGGGCATCGAGGGTACGACGGGAAGGTAGATATCCATGGCCAACGAGGCGAGGATGTCGAAAGGCGCCATCAGCAGCAACGCCGCCGGCAGCGTGTGGGCCCAGGACGGGCGTATGTCAGACATGAGAAAATTCCGCACGAATGAGAAATCGGGCGGCGTCTGCCTCCAGCTTCAATCGGGATGGGTTCAACAGCACGCCGCAACAACAAAAGCTGTTGCGGCCTATCTATCTGCTGACTTTAGGCTCCCCATACCAATAGCTCCGCAGCGGTACATTTGATGGCTATGCGTTTAACAGATGAGATCGCGCGGGGCAATGCTGCTGCGATGTGCCTGGCCGCAAGAAGCCCATGTGAAATAGCCAATCGAGCACCGAAAATAAGACCAAAATCTAATGAATTTTTAACCATGACTGTGCCCTAACTGCTTGTAATTTCTTTCATGGAGCATATCATGGTGCGCGCATCGAAAATGGACGAGTTGAATGATCGGCTCGACTTTGTTGGACTGGGACAGGATGCGCGGCAGGCTCTTGCAGAGCTGCAGCCCATTATCGAAGCTGCCGTCAAGGGTTCCCTGGACAGCTTCTACGAAAAGATCGCCAGACATCCGGCAATGTCGAAGTTCTTCTCGTCCCAGCAGCATGTGATGCATGCCAAATCCAGGCAGCAGGACCATTGGAAGACGATCGCGTCGGGCAAATACGGCCCCGATTACGTCGAGGCCGTCTCTGCCATTGGCAGGACCCACGCGCGCCTGGGGCTCGAACCGCGCTGGTACATCGGCGGCTACGCGCTGATCGTCGATGGCGTGGTGCGGTCGATCGTCGAGCAGCAGCTCAAGGGCTTCATGCAGCGCAAACACGCGCAGGCCCTGTCCCGGCGGCTGTCGGCAATCATCAAGGCGGCGCTCCTCGACATGGACTACGGCATCTCGGTCTACCTGCAGGTGCTTGCCGATGAACGCGATCGGGCCGAAACCGAGCGCGCCGCCGCACAAGGCGAACAGGAGCGCGCCCTCAATGCACTTGGCCTTGCGCTGGACGGCCTTGCAAACGGCGATCTGACGGCTGATATCACAGACGCCCTTTCGGCCGAGTTCGAAGTTCTGAAAAGCAACTACAACGCATCGCTCGCATCCCTCGGCACGGCAATGCAGCGCATCGAGGATTCGGTGACGCGCGTTCGCGACGAGGCCGGTTCGATCTCCTCTGCTGCCGACAACATGGTACGGCGCACGGAGCAGCAGGCGTCCGCGCTCGAGGAAAGTGCGGCCGCCATCGACCAGATCACGACGATCTCGGAACAGACGGCCGAGCGGACGCGCGAGGTTCAGGCGATCGTAAAAGAATCCGCTTCCGAGGCGGAGCGGTCCCGTGAAGTGGTTCAGCAGGCCGTTTCGGCCATGGACGACATCGAAACCTCTTCCCGCAAGATGACCGACATCATCTCCGTCATCGACGATATCGCCTTTCAGACCAATCTGCTGGCATTGAATGCCGGCGTGGAGGCGGCACGAGCCGGCGATCAGGGCAAGGGATTCGCCGTCGTCGCGCAAGAAGTCCGCGAGCTGGCACAGCGCTCGGCAACGGCTGCAAAGGAAATCAAGGATCTGATCGACAAATCATCGAACGACGTGCGCCGCGGCGTCCAACTGGTCAACCGGACCGGCGAGGCCTTGGCACAGATCGGCAACCAGGTCGCCTCCATCGACAGGAATGTCGGCGCCATCGCGCGCTCGACGCAGGAGCAGGCCGTCGGCATCAGCGAGATCAACTCCGCGGTGCGCAACATGGATCAGATGACCCAGCAGAACGTCGCGCTGATGGAAGAGACGAATGCCTCGACCCGGCACCTCGCCGACATCAGCAACGAATTGGCGGGGCTGGTCGGCCGGTTCAAGACGGTGCGTTCGGGCACGCGGACCGGGGCCGTCAGGCTGAAGCTCGCAAGCTGAACCCGAACCATCTCACCGCCATCGATGGCATTCCAGCGGCTTGACACCAACGGTTCCGGACACGACCGGGGCCGTTTCGCCGATCTATCCTATCCCGGCATCTCCTCTATTTCCGCAAGCAGCCATTGGCGAAATGCCTTCATCGACGCTGTCTCTGCCCGCGATTTCAGCCGCGTCAGCCAATAGCTGCCGGTCGTCGCGGTGATCGGGAACGGCTGCATGATCCTGCCGGCCTGAATATCATGGGAGAACATGGCAACCGGCACCAGCGCGACGCCGACGCCACGGGCGGCAGCCTCCACCAGCGTCAGCGACGAATCGAACATCCAGCCCCGGAGATGCGGAGGCGGCAAACCCGCGGCCCTGAACCAAAGCGACCATTCATCGACCCGATAGGATCGCAAAAGCTCGACAGCGGCGAGATCGGCGGGCATGCGCAATCGTTCGCCGATCGCTGGCGTGCAGACAGGCGACAGCGGCGCATCCAGAAGATGGATCGCCTCGGTTCCATGCCATGCGCCGTCACCGAAGCGCAGGAAGAAATCCAGGCCATCGAGCACCATGTCGGCGCGGTTGTTGTTGGTCTTCAAGCGCAGATCGACATGCGGCTGCTGCGCCTTGAAACTCGCCAGGCGCGGCAAAAGCCAGCCAATGGCAAAGGTGCCGACGACACCGACAGTCAGGATTTCGGCAAAATTCCCCTCTTCCAGCTGGCTGAGCGTGGCGCTCATGCGGCGAAACGCGTCGGTCAGCACCGGCAGCAGCGCATGCCCCTCATCGGTCAGAGCAAGGCCGCGCGGCAGGCGCTTGAAGAGGGTCACGCCAAGTACATCCTCCAGCGCCTTGACCTGATGGCTGATCGCCGTCTGCGTGACCCGCAGTTCCAGGCCGGCCCGCGTGAAGCTGCAATGCCGCGCCGAGGCCTCGAAGACACGCAAAGCGTTGAGCGGCAGCTGAGAAATGTCCATTTGTGTCCCAAGGCCAAGTTTTTCTCATGCCTAAGCCCAGAATTGATCGTTTGTCTAGGGCATAAAGCAGCGCGATAGTCCGTCCCGCAAGGTGATTTGCCTCATCCCAATGACGTCCACGGGCTTGCCAGGCGCACCTTTGCCCAACGTAAAAATCGAAGTGGAAACAAGATGACGATCTTATTGTCGCGCCGGCAAAGCCTTGCCGGCAGCCTGCTTGCGCTGCCCGTTCTGGCGGGCATGAGCGGTATTGGACGCACCGCTGACGATCATTCGGAAGAAGCGCAGCTTGCCGCGCTCGAAGGCAAGCATCCAGGCCGCATCTGTGTCAGCATTCTCGATATGGCAAGCGGCAGGCGCATCGAGCACCGCGCCGGCGAACGCATCCTGATGTGCAGTACCTTCAAGGTGCTGGCGGCAGGTCTGGTGCTTGCCCGCGTCGACAAGGGCAAAGAAAAGCTCGACCGGCGAATCCGTTATACGGAGAGCGACCTCATCGGCGGCTCGCCTGCGACGAAGGCGCGTGTTGGAGACGGCGGCATGACCGTCGCGGAACTTTGCGCGGCAGCGGTGACGCTCAGCGACAACACGGCGGCCAATCTGCTGCTTGCAAGCTTCGGTGGCCCGGGGGCAATCACGGCCTTCTGCCGCAGCCTTGGCGATGAAACTACCCACCTCGACCGTATCGAACCCCAACTGAACTACCATGATACTCCGGAGGATCTGCGCGATACGACGACAGCGGCAGCCATGCTGGAAAATCTGCGGCGGCTCTTGTTTACCGATGTACTTTCGGCAGCATCACGCTCGCAGCTGGCCGCATGGCTGATCACCACGAAGACCGGCGATGCCCGTTTGCGCGCCGGCGTTGCGAAGGATTGGCTGGTGGGCGACAAGACCGGAACCAGCGACGACAAGGCCGGCAACGCCAACGATATCGCGGTGCTGTGGCCGGCGAACCGCGCGCCCATCATCGTAACGGCCTATTGCGAGATACCGGAAATCGCAGCCGGTGAACGCAACGCCATCGTGGCCGAGATCGGCCGGATCGCCGCAGCGATCTGAGATCAGGGCCGCCCAGCGGCTCTCGCCACCACCAAGCACCTGCGACATTGCCCCTTTTCGAGCGCTCATCCTGCGCGGTCGCTCAACACAATGAGGATATCATCTTGAATAAGCATTTCATTTGGCTGCAGAAGCTCGGCATCGCTGCGGGCTGCCTTTTTTACGGGATCGGCGCCCACGCCGAAGGCATTGACCAGGAACGGCTGGAGCGGGCCGTCAACGAGACCATCCGTCCGCTCATGAAGGAAAACGACGTGCCGGGACTTGCGGTCGCAATCACGGTCAAGGGCAAGCGCTACATCTTCAACTACGGCGTCGCTTCGAAGGACAGCGGCCGGAAGGTGACGAACGACACGATCTTCGAGCTCGGCTCCATCAGCAAGACCTTTACGGCAGCCCTTGGCTCCTACGCCCAGATCAGCGGAAAGCTATCCTTCTCGGACAAGGCTGCAAAACACATGCCGGAGCTCTCGGGCAGCAGCTTCGACAAGATCAGCCTCCTCGATCTCGGCACATATACCGCAGGCGGCTTGCCGCTGCAGTTTCCCGACGGCGTGACGGACCAGGACAAGATGGTTGCCTATTATCGCAACTGGCATCCTTCCTTTGCGCCCGGCACGTACCGGCAGTATTCAAACCCCAGCATCGGCCTGTTCGGTTATCTGGCAGCACAGGCGATCGGCGAGCCGTTCGATCGGCTGATGCAGGAAAAAATCATTGCCGCCCTCGGCCTCCGCCACACCTATGTTCGCGTTCCGCCATCCGAGATGGACAACTATGCCTATGGCTATTCGAAGCGGAGCAAGCCGACCCGCGTCGATCCCGGCGTTCTGGACGCCCAGGCCTACGGTATCAAGACCACCGCCTCCGATATGCTTGCCTTTCTCGAAGCCAATATGGGCGGCGCAAAGCTCGATGACCCACTTCAGCGGGCAATCGACGCGACACATGCCGGCTACTACCGCATCGATAACATGACGCAGGCCCTCGGCTGGGAGATCTATGCCTATCCGACAACGCTTGCCCGGCTGCTGGCCGGCAATTCATCCGATATGGCACGTGTGCCGCACAAGGTCGTCCGCCTCGATCCGCCGCAGCCGCCGCGCAAGGATGTGCTCCTGAATAAAACGGGTTCGACGAACGGCTTCGGCGCCTACGCAGCCTTCATTCCCGCCCGGCAGATCGGCATCGTGCTGCTGGCAAACAGGAACTTTCCAATCCCAGCCCGCGTTTCGGCGGCCTACAGGATCCTGACCGTCGTCGAGAACCTGCCGAGATCGAACGGCGCACAGTAGAGATCGGGCTTGAAGGTTCAGTCCACAATGTCGTCGCACCGCCTGCCGGCGTAGAGCGGTGTCGCCTTTTTCCTCGGCTCGCGGCCGGATGCGACGATCCCTGTTATCGACCTCCTGATCGAGGAGTAGTCAGCCAAGACCGTTCAGAGATTATGCCATGACAAGGTGGCTGCCTTAGCCATCTTGTCTCAGTGCCTTCCCCTATTGCTGGCTATGCGGCACGACGACGCGCATGCCATCGACGACACCGCTTGCAAGGATCTGGCAGCTGAGGCGGCTGTTCGGTGCGGGCTCCATCACGAATTCGATCATCGTCGCTTCCTCTTCGGAAGGCGGCGGCAGCAGGCCGAGATGCGGCTGCTCGATATAGCAGTGACAGGTGCCGCAGGCCAAGGCGCCGCCGCATTGCGCCACGATGCCAGCGACGCCGCTCCTGACGGCGACGGCCATCAAGGTCTCTCCATCCTGTGCCTTGACGCGCGTTTCGCGACCGCTGGAATCGATGAACACGATTTCACACATTGCACTCTCCATACTTTCTGTAAATCCGCTCAAGCGGCAACGAGGCTGATGTCGAGACGTTTCGGGCCACGCACTGAAAGCCCGCGCTTATAGGCGGGGCGTTCATCCAGCAATTCGATGGAACGGGTGCGGTTCAGCAGCGTCGAGAAAATGATCTCCATGTCCAGACGCGCCAGATGATTGCCAAGACAGAAATGTGCGCCGCCGCCGAAGGCCAGATGGCGATTGGGGGTCCGCTCGACATTGAACTCATCCGGTGCTTCGAACTGCTCGGGATCGCGATTGGCGGCGCCATAGAGCAGGCCGATCTTCGTGCCCCTCGGCAGGCGCTGGCCAGCAATCGTCTTCTCTTCCGTCAGGTAGCGATGAAAGAAAGGCAGCGGCGACTCGTAGCGGAACATTTCCTGGATAGCGGTCGACATCACAGCCGGAGCATTCCTGAGCTTGGCCAGCGCGTCGGGATATCGCATCAGCGCATGCATGCCGCTGCCCAGCACGTCGATCGTCGAGCCGTGTCCCGCCATCAGGATCAGCATGCAAGTGGAAACGAGCTCGTCTTCGGTCAACTCACCGGCCACATGCGATTCGGTCAGCCGACAGAGAAGATCGTCGCGCGGAATGCGCATGCGATCGGCAATCAGCTCCTTGAGCAGCTCGTAGAACTCCGTCGTTGCACGCTCGGCGATCGCCTTGCGCTCCGCGCTTCGATCGACGTCGAAATATTGCACGACCTCTTCCGACCACTTGCGCAGCTGCCCGGCATATTCTTCCGGCACGCCCAGAACCGAGCCGATGATGTGACCGGGAACCTGCGAGGCAAGGTCTTCGACAAAATCGATCCTGCCCGCTTGAAGAAGGCGGTCGAGCAGGCGATCGACGAAATCCTGTATCATGCCGCGCTGGCGCGCGACGAGTGCGGGCGTGAATTCACGAAAGACCTTGCGGCGCAGCCGATCATGGGTTTCTCCATCCGAATCCAGAAGGCTGAATTGCACGAAACGCGAGTGGTTCGGCATGTCGTGCCAGTTCTGCCGAACCTTCTGTTCCTCTATCTCCTCCGGGGAAAGAAAGAATTCGAGGGAGCGCACGAGCGTTTTGTCGGCGGCTGCTGCAGCGACATCCTGATAGCGCGACAGCAGCCATATGTCGAAATGCTCGTAATAGACCGGACCCGGGCTGGCGCGCAGTTCGCGGTAAGCCGCATAGGGATCGTCCGCAAACGCTTGCGAGAGCGGATCGAATGCTGGGTTTGCGGGCGCCATGGTCAGGACCTCGTCCATTCTGCTTCATCGGCCGCAGATTACCCCGTCGAACGGCGAATGGACATGGATGCGAACCGCAGCCATATGGATAAAACTCTCATTCTCCGTTAGGGTCGGCCTGCCATGACCGACGAAGCGACTTCAGCAGAAATCCATCCCCTCGACGACGTCTTCTTTCAGACTCCGGGCCGGTTGTCCCGTGTCTTCCCCTACTCGCTTCTCGCCGCCGGCCGCCGGCTCTGTACGCCTGAAGAAATGCCGATCGCCCACCGTTTCAACCAGCATACCCTGATTTTTACTCTCAGCGGCAAAGGTCTGCTTGAGGTCAATGGCGTCTCGAGCTTTCTGCGTGAGGGGACGATGGCATGGCTGGATTCCTCGATGCTGTATTCGCATCGCTGCGAGCCGCGTCACCCGCATTGGTCCTATCTGTGGCTGGGATTCGTCGGATATGGGCTCGACACGCTGTTTGACAGCCTCGGCGTGATTGCGAATCCGGTCTTCGAAATGACAAACCCCGCCAATCTGGAGACGCTGTTCACCGGCATTCTCGATGAAATGGAAGGCAACGGCTTCCTTGCCGACAGCCGCTGTTTTGCCTTGCTCGCACAATTGGTCTCCTCATTGGTGTCCGAACGTGCGGACGGCGGTAGCGGCGGCGGAACGGTTCAACGACTGCAGCGGCTCATGGACACGGTCCGTGCCGACCTGACATATCCATGGACGGTCGGCGAATTCGCCGCGGCCGCCAATCTAAGCCAGGCGCAATTGTTTCGGCGTTTCCGCCAAAGAATGGGAACGACGCCGGTCGACTGGCTTCGCCACGAGCGCATCAATGCCGCAAAACCGCTGCTGGTGGTAACGGATGAGCAGATCGGCAGGATAGCCGCCAGATGCGGCTATCCCGATCCGTTTCACTTTGCCCGCGACTTCAAGAAGCTGGTTGGCGTCACGCCGACCGAATTCAGACGGCAGGGGCATAGCGACAAATAGGAACGAGACGTATCACGCATAGTTCTTCCGGATTGGCTCGGGTGAAATGACACGATAAGAGTCCGCCGCAGCTTCGAAATTGTCCGAAGCGGATACCGCACATCCATCCGGAGACTGGAAAGTGACAACCGAACAAAGCGTCCTGCGTGTTTCCATTGTCGTGACCTTCGTTCTGGCAGCCGCCGGTATCGTTTTCGGTCTTCTCTCCGGCTCTTACGCGATCGTCTTCGACGGCGTGTACGCGCTCACGGATGCGACCATGACGATCGTTGCGCTGATCGTTTCCAATCTGATCGTGTCTTCAGCAACGAACACCACATCGGCCGGCAAGTTCGCCAAGCATTTCACCATGGGCTTCTGGCATCTCGAACCCATGGTGCTTGGCCTCAACGGCATCCTTTTGACGGGGGCCGCGATCTATGCCCTGCTCAACGCCATCGGCAGCATCATGGCCGGCGGCAGGCATCTCTCCTTCGATCAAGCCATCATCTATGCGGCGCTGACCATGATCATTGCTTTTGTGATGGCCGCCTATGCCACACGGGCGAATAAGACCATCAGATCCAATTTCATCGCCCTGGACGCCAAGGCCTGGGTGATGACAGGCAGCCTGAGCGGCGCATTGCTCGCCGCCTTCGTATTCGGCTTTTTCATTCAGGCAACAAGCCTGCAATGGATGTCGCCCCATGTCGATCCGGTTGCTCTCGCTCTGGTCTGCGTCATCGTCATTCCAATGCCGATCGGAACGATCAAGCAGGCCTTTGCCGATATCCTGCTCGTGACGCCTTCCGATCTCAGAGACCATGTCGACCAGGTGGCAAGCGAGATCGTCCGGCGCTACGCCTTTCTGTCCTACCGTTCCTATGTCGCCCGTGTCGGGCGCGGCAAGCAGGTCGAACTCTACTTCATCGTGCCGCCGAACGGGCCGGCAAGGAAGCTGGAGGAATGGGACCATATCCGCGACGAAATCGGTGAAGCGATCGGCGACGAAGGTCCGGACCGTTGGCTGACGATCGCTTTAACGACCGATCCGGAATGGGCCGATTGAACGGCCATGCAGTCATGCCCCTGTGGCCGCCGATCCTTGGAGGCCTGAGGAAGCCCGCATCCTGTTTGGTTCAGACGCTTTCGGTCTCGGCCGCCGGAAGGGTGCCGGTCGATATCCGCTTATGCCGCCTGGAACGAAGCACGATGCTCTGAACCCGGCTCGTAAGCGGTCTCTCGACGCCTTGAAAAAGCGCCAGAGCAAACAGGGCGGCAGCAAGCGTCGAGAAGAGGGTGAACAAGCCAAGAGGAAGAGCCCCGCCGATCACCTTCGTCCAGATGGCCCGCATCGGCCGCAGGATGAAGGGATGGGCCAGATAGAGGCTATATGAGGCATCTCCCAGGGCAACACCCCATAAGACAATCTTCCTGTGAGGCAAGACAGGACCGATTGCAGCTGCAAGAACGAACAGGGCCGCAGGCAGGCCGCTCCGCAGGAATTGCGGCAAGGCCGCATCGTTCCACGGTGCGGAGACACGCACGAAGCCGAGAAGGCCAATGGCTGCGAACCCAAGCGCCCCTCCCACACCGATCCTCACGCCGCTGCGAAAGATCAACGCGACATGGACGCCGAACAAGAACTCCAGAATGATAGGGCTTGTCCAGAAAGCTATCTGGACATGGCTCGGATCGACGAGATTTCCGACGAGCGCCATCGCGACCATCAGCACCGACAGCCAGACGATACCGAGCCTTATCGGCAGCAGGAGTGCTAAAGAGAAGAACACATAGAACAGCATCTCGTAGTTCAGCGTCCATCCCAGTGCGAGCACCGGCCTGACCTCATCGACGCCGCGTCCGGACGGAATGAAAAAATAGGATGCGAGGATATGGGATGCGGTTCCGATGGGAACGGCAAGCAGCGAGGGGGCCGCAAGCGCGCCGAGCAGCATGATGCTGGTCAACAGCCAGTAGAGCGGGATGACGCGGGCGCAGCGCCGCAGGAAGAAGCGCAGCGGAGCGCCGCTTTTGCTGAATTCGCAAGCGGCCGTGTGGGTCATGATGAAGCCGGAGAGGACGAAGAATATGTCGACGCCGAAACCGAGATTCCACGCGGAGCCATCGACCGCCGCCCGTCCCGTCGCTGCGGCAAGGAAGCCGGTCTCGTGCAAAGCATGGGCAACAACGACGGACAAGGCTGCCAGCGCGCGCAGAACTTGAAGATTCAGAAGCATACGGGGGGATTTGCCGGCATCGCTGCCCGCACCCCCACCCTCAAGTATTTCCCGATAAAACCTCACCAGAAATCTCAGTCAATATTACCTCGGATCTCCATTTGGTATCTTGGACGATATAACAACTCGTCGCCGCGCGCATGAATCGGTGGGCTTGCTTCAAATCATGGTTATTCTTCAGTTAAACTTCGCACATGAAGCATGGCGCGCAAAGTGCGGCTTTGCGAAAACGACATGCATGAAGTCAGAAACCCGGGAGGCACAAGAAGCGAAGCTGAAAGATCGCGACGCGCCTCAGGCTGTAGCCAAGATGACATGCGCCTGAATTTTAGCCGCAACCTCACCGCTGCCGTGTCTCTCTGCAAGTGCGGCGGCGGCATAGTCCGTTGCAGCCTGCAGCGTCCCCGCTTCCCTGGCCTCGATTTCATTGCGAAGAAGGGTTCCCTGACAATAGGCAACGGCCGGAAGGCGCGGCGAGGGTGCCCGGCTCTGTTCGGCCCGCGTCTCGATCTCGACATCGGAGAAACCGGCATTCTCTAGATCGCTACTGATCTGGCTCACATCGTGATAGCCATGCGGTGTACGCGCCAGAAAGCGCGGCGGATCGTTTGGAAAAAACCTGGCCAGAGCCTTCGTCACATCATCGGCGAAGATATTCTCCTCGATACTATCCCATACGTTGAACAGGAAATGCCCGCCGGGCTTCAGAACGCGCTTTGCTTCGCGATAGGCCGAGATGCGATCGGGAAAGAACATGGCGCCGAATTGGCAAAGAACGAGATCGAAAGCCGCATTTTCAAACGGCAGCGCCATGGCATCCGCTTGGCGCCATGCCAGGCGACTGTCCGGAGGCTGCCGCGAAGCCGCGTAGTCGAGCATCGGCTGATTGAGGTCGGTGACGACATAGCTTGCGGCGGGAGATAGCTTTGGCGTCAGCGTGCGCGTGACAACGCCAGTGCCCGCCGCAATCTCCAAGACGGCGCTCGGCGTAAGAGACGCGGCTCGTCTTGCAATATCTGCGGCATAAGGTTCGAAAATCAGCGGCACCATGTGCCGGTCGTAATTTTCCGGAATCGAGCCGGAAAATACCTTGTCCGTTTCCAACATCGCCATTCCCCTGCGCGTCTGTCGGACCACATATTAGCATGTCGCAACGGGTAGGTCATTCGGCGCGTCAGGAGTACAATCGTGCGGAAACGATCCGTTCAGCCGGCTTCGCCGCGCGCAAGCACGTCCAGAAGCTGGCTGGTATTGTCGATCGAGAACTGCACGCGTTCACCCGGCCAGACCGATTCCGAATAGGAGATCGGCGTGCCCTTGAGATCGACGTCCACCTTTCTCAGGACAACGACAGGCTGGGACATGGACTGGCAGAGCTGCTTCGCCTCCTCGCTTGTCGGCAGGCGGACGATGATATCCGTGCGCAGGCGGATATAGTCGGGTATGCCGTATTCGGCCAGAATGACGCTCACGCTTCGCCCGCTGCGCCGGGCCTCGTCGAAGCCCGGAAAGCGACGTACGGGATAATAGGCATGCGAATAATTGATCGGCTCTTCGTCGGCAAAACCGCGCCGGACGATATGGTAGACGGGCTCGCCGTGGGGAAGCCGCAGCGCCTCGGCGATAAACTCGGACGCGGCGACCACCTCTTCATGGATGGCCTGCCCCAGCGGTTCCCTGCCCTGATCGAGCAGGTTCTGGGAAAAACGCGTGCGTTCGGACAGGCGGTAGTCGAGGCGGCTATCACGAACAAAGGTGCCGCGCCCCTGCTCGACCAAGACCAGCCCGCGGCTCTCGAGACGGGAAATCGCCCGCCGTATCGTATGGCGCCCGACACCGAACCGCTCCATCAGATCTGATTCCGTGGGAAGCTGCGCCTTGGGCGATAGGCGGCCGGTCAGAATATCCTCGGCGATATCGCTCTCGACCTGTTGCCACTGCCCATGCAGCAGTTTTCTTCCCATGCCCGCTCATCCGAATTCATTGATGTCATTCGAATGTTATATATCGGCTGCAGCATTGCTTTTCAATCTCTGCCCATGGCTGGTGCCCGTCAGATGGCTGCTGAAGCGAAATTCGCTTGTGACCTTTGCCGGCCTGGAACATCTATCTCCGGGGCCGGCTCGTACCGGATGATGCTTTGAAAATGGCGCTTACGACCGGCATTGCCGTCTTTACCGATCTCGACGGCGCCGAAAGGCAACAAGCCTGTTGTCGATCGTGCCCGTTCTCTTGATCTTCCTGCTGGCACAGCGTTTCATCATCGTCGCACTGGCACTAGACATTGAGACAGATAGGCAGAAACATGCCCCGAATAATCGTTATCGGATCGGTCAATCACGACCGCATATGGCAACTGGACGCCCCGCTGGTTTCGGGTGGGCGGATACAGTTTTCGTCCCGCACGACCCGACTCGGCGGCGGTGCTTTCTACACCGGCCGGCAGTTGCTGGAGCTGGGAGCCGATGTCGCCATCGTCTCACGGCTGATGCGGGATGAGCAGGGACAAGCGGCACTTCAATCACTTGCCGCGGACGGCTTCGATACCGAACATGTAACGATGGTACCGGGCGAAACCGCGCCGCTGGAAATTCTCCTCGAACCGGGCGGAGAACGAACGATCGTGGCACCAGCCGGGCGTTCCCGTTCCTTGACAGTCACCGGAAAGCTTGTGGCCGCAGGCGTCTATGTCAACGCGCTCGTTCTTGAAGAGCACCTTGTCGAACAGATCGGCGCCCAGCCGCTTGTCGTCTCGCAATTTCCGCTAAAGCCCGCAACGCCTCGCCCGTCCGATTATGTCATCTCTTCGCGCGACGACGTTGCAGACGATCTCGCCGTCGCATGGCTGCGTGCCGGCGAGATTGCCGGTTCTCGCCTGAAGATGCTGGTTCTCACCGATGGTACGCGCCCGATCATGCTGTTTGACGGCGCGACAGCTATTGAAGTCGAACCGGCAGCAAGGGTCGAGACGACCAACACGATCGGCGCCGGCGATCGGTTCGCAGGCTCTTTTCTGTTTGCCCTGCTGGAAGGACTGGCCGCGGCGGCGGCCACGCGGGAAGCAAGCCGCATCACAGCGGAATGGCTGCGCCGGCGCGGCGGCTGACGATTTCGCGCCACCACGCAAATCTCTTTCCGTAAGGCAAAACGCGATGGACAATTCATTCGAATGATTATAGTAATTATTCGAATATCTAAAAGCCCTTCCCCCCGACGAAATCCCAATGCTCGAGGAAAAGACGTTGACCGCGGAGAAGACCGGCAATCCGGTCAGCGCATTCTATACCTACGCGTGGTCGGCGGAGATCTCGAACATGCCATGGCGACGGTGTCATCTGCATGACGGCAGACCGGGTTATCGTGATGCAGCGCGGCATGGTCGTGGAGCATGTCTTTCGTCATCCTAAAGATGTAAGTGCATGGATCGACCGGGAAATTCATCTGGAAGCCATCAAGACCGAGGACGAACAGAACGATGTGGCTGAGTAATTTTGAAATTGTATTGCAGGACCGCGTGATCGAGCGCGGCGCCGTCAGGATCGAGGATGGGCTCATTGCTGATATCAGCGAAAGACCCGTCGAGGGCGCAGAAATAGATGGCCGCGGCCGGTTTCTGCTTCCCGGTTTCGTCGACATGCACGGCGACATGATCGAAAAATGCGTGGAACCGCGGGTCAATGTCCGCATGCCGCTCGAACTCGGCGTCTACGACCTCGACAAGATGCTTGCCGCCAACGGCGTGACGACAGCCTATGCCGCCGTCGCCTTCACGCCTGCCACCTATGGCCATGTCCGCTCCATCGAGCATACCCGTGCCATGATCGAAAAGCTCGCGTCGATGCGGGACGGTCTGCTGGTCGACCATCGCGTCCATGGCCGTTTCGAAGTGACCTTCCTGCCCGCCCTGACGGAAGCAAAAGCACTGATCGACGCCGGCGCGCTCCACCTGATTTCGCTGATGGATCATACGCCTGGCCAAGGTCAATATCGCGACATCGAGCTGCACATCGCCAACACAGCAAAGGCCAGGAAGATCAGCGAGGCTCAGGCGGCGGAACTCGTGAAGCAACGGATGGCCGCACGCTCCGAACACGGCGACAGCATGGATATCATCAACGGCCTGTCGGAATTGGCGCGCGAGCACGGCGTCGTGCTGGCCTCCCATGACGACGACACGGTCGAGAAGGCTGCCCTGCTGCACAGCCTCGGCGCGGCAATCAGCGAGTTTCCGATCAATATCGCAACGGCCAAGGAAGCAAGGCGCCTCGGATTGGCAACGGCGATGGGCGCGCCGAATGCATTGCGGGGCCTATCCTATTCCGGCAATCTTTCCGCGCGGGAAGCCTATGAGGCCGGCGTGCTCGATATTCTCGCCAGCGACTATCATCCATCGGCCATTCTGCCGGCTGTGATCGCACTTGCTGAGATCGGCAAAGGCGGCCTTCCCGCCTCGGCCGCATTGGCAAGCGCCAATCCGGCCGAGGCACTCGGCTTGCATGATCGCGGCCGGATCGCCGAAGGGCTGCGCGCCGATCTCGTGATCGCAGAACGCAGCCGGGTGCCGCGCGTGCGCAGCACGATCCGCGGCGGCAAGGTGGTTTGGTCCGACGGCACCATCAAGGGCTTTTAAGCCAAAAGACCAAGCCGGCACGCGCAGCCTCGACCAGGTCGATCGGCCTGCCGAACGGCCGGCCGGTGGCGGCAATCGCATCGCATGCCAGCTGATGCTCGCCTATCATCGGATGCTGCCGGCCGACTTCCAAGCGGCACCGTCGCGCGTCGCGATCGTCACGCCGTTCGAGCCAATACATTGACCCGATTTACGCGGCGATCGAAGTGCCAGGCAAGCTATTCGATCGCGGTGATCTCGAGCTCGTCATCGCCGAGGCTCATGACATCTCCCACGGCCTTTCCCATCAACAGCCTTGCGACCGGCGACACATAGGAAATCGACCCTGCCTTGGGATCGGCTTCATCTTCGCCGACGATGCGGTACTTCTGTACGCGGCCATCTTCGCGGCTGAAAGTTACCTTGCTTCCGAAGGCGACGATCTCGGTTGAAGCGGGTGTCGCAATGACTTCAGCGGTTCGCAGCCTTTCCGCGAGGTAGCGGGCATCGCGCAAGGGGATCGCTGTCTGTCGCCGGCGCTCGTTGACGTCTTCGATGGCACTCGCCGTTTCATAGGCCTTGCGCGCCTCCTGAAGCTGAAGTTCCAGAGCCTTTAATCCCGCTTCCGTGACGAGGTTTGGATGCGAAGAAACGAGCCGGTCCGGCAGCACGGTTTCGGCAGCCGTTTCGGCGCTTTCTTCCTTCATGAACGCAGTGCTCAATTTCAAACTCCACTTTGACGCGCCACAACCTTGAGGTACAATTGGCGATATGCTCCCGGTTGGCAATTTCAACGGCCCTGATTGAACGACGGGAGGCAATCGGCAAATGAGCCCTATACTATAGACCAGATAGGAGCATTGGAGGAATAGAATGGCCGATGGAAAGCCCAAGTCGCCGATAAAGACTGGAGCCGGGAAGCCGCTAGCGGAGCCGAAATTGCTTTCAGGCGGCAACCCGCAGATTGCCAAAGGTGACGGCGACGCGCCGGTGCAGGCTTATATCGCCGCAATGCCCGGCTGGAAGAGCAAGCTCGGGTAGCGCATCGATACACTCATCGTCGAGGCAGTTCCCGACGTTCGAAAGGCGGTCAAATGGAATTCGCCGTTCTACGGCATGGACGGTGACGGCTGGTTCCTGAGTATCCATTGTTTTACGAAATACGTGAAGGTGGCCTTCTTTCGCGGCACGTCGCTGCAGCCGATCCCGCCGGGCGATTCCAAAACCAAGGAGACGCGCTACCTCAACATCCATGAGAACGATACGCTGGACGAAGCGCGATTTGCCGATTGGGTAAAGCAGGCCAGCCGATTGCCGGGCGAGCGCATGTGAGCCATCTCCGGATGGAGCGGGGAAGATGCGATCCGCGGCCGCCCCGCGGAATTTTGACCACCTTACGACAACGATAAGGGATAGCCATGCTCCGCCGGTATGGCGATGTTCGGCATGCGCCCTCAGAGTCCTCGTTGCAACGGCCGGTAAATCGATTAGTCTTCAGGTGGCAAACAATGCCGGGTGCAAAGTCTCCGTATGGCCGACACTTTGCCGGGCAGCTCAACTTGAGAGAAATCGATGGTCAGCCTTGGTGTTTTGACGACGTATATATTGGTGGTGCTCGGCCTGATGATCATTCCAGGCCCGGCGACCCTGCTCACGCTGGCCAGAGCCGTCAGCGGCGGCAAGCGCGTGGGGCTCGCAACCGGCGCCGGAATTGCCGCCGGCGATCTTTTCCATACGACGATGGCGACCTTCGGATTGTCGGCTCTGCTCGCTACATCCGCGCTGGCCTTCGAGATCGTCAAATATGCCGGCGTCATTTATCTCGTCTATCTCGGCTTCAAGGCTTTCGTCGAGAAGAGCGGCAGCATCGAGATGCCGACTGCGCAAGCCATCACGCCCATGCGCGCCTTCCGGCAAGGGTTCTTCACCGAGA
Organism: Hyphomicrobiales bacterium; assembly: GCA_900468625.1. Classification (GTDB taxonomy): domain Bacteria; phylum Pseudomonadota; class Alphaproteobacteria; order Rhizobiales; family Rhizobiaceae; genus Rhizobium. The sequence goes on along the minus strand of UBUL01000008.1, from coordinate 37,656 downwards.
TACTCAACCCCAAGACGGCGCTTTTCTTTCTGGCTTTCCTGCCGCAGTTCATCCATCCTGCAAGCGGGTCCGTCATTGGCCAATTCGCGCTGCTCGGAGCCGTCTTCGTTGCCCTCAGCATCGCCGTGACGTCGCTTCTGGCGATCGGTGCCGGATCAATCGGCGGCTGGCTGCGCCGCAACCGCACCATTGGCCGATGGCAGGGAAAGGTCATCGGAACGATTTATATGGTGCTGGGCCTGCGGCTTGCCTTGCAGCAGCAGTGATCCGGTTTGCTGCAACGCTCTGGTCGGAAAACCGATCACATTTTTCGGCACCATGGTCGGGAGATCAGGCAGACTGCCGTTTGACGACGCAGAGGTTCATTTCCGAACGCAAGCGAAAGCCCATCGCCTCATAAAGCGCGATAGCCGGCGTATTTGTTCTGTAGGCGTGGAGGTAGGCGGTTTCACCGCGCGCCGAAATCTCTCCGGCCACGAAGCGGAAGAGCAAGGAGCCGAGGCCCCGCCCCTGAAAGTCCGGATGGGTACAAAGCCCGCTGAGCTCGGTAAATTGCGGCTGGCGCATCCGCTGGCCGGCCATGGCAACGAGACGCCCGTCTATTTTCACACCCCAGAAGCAACCGAGGCTCTGGGCGCGCAGCGTAAAGGGACCGGGCCTGGTGAGCGCAGCAAGAGCGAGCATATCCGCGGCATCGGCCTCCGTCAGCAGCTCCACCCGGCTGTCCGACACCCGCTCGCAAGGCCGCTCTGCCATCATCTGCACGATCCTGGCGCAGGAAAGAACCGTCAATCCTTGAGGAACGATGATCGGCTCGGCTTCGACGATCGCCATGACCTCCTCGTCCGCAGGCAGCCTTGCCAGGGCATCGAGGCCTTCTGCCGTATTGTCGGCGGACGCCGCAAAGGGCACGATCGAAGGCGGATAGCGACGGGCGTCGCCGTTTCCCTCCGCCAATGACGCATGGGCGGTCTCAAGCGCGCTCCAAGCCGGTCGGTCGAGAACATGGCTCATGGTTTCGGCTCCTTTTCGGGGCGGGCACGCCGCGCAAGCGGCGCTTGCGCAAGACCCTCCTCAAGCGCGGCCAGTTGTTCCAGCATGGGGCCGGAAAGATCGCCGCAGAGTTCGCGGACTGCCTGCTCGACACGCGGCCAGACGGAATTTTTCGAATAGTCTATGAGAGACTGCCCCTTGGGCGTCAGCGAGATCAAGCGGCGACGCTGGTCTTCGACCGATGCCCGCATGTCGACATAGCCCAGTTCCAGAAGCTGCGAGATGGTGCGCGTCGCGCCCGGCTGGGTAATGCCGACAGCCTGGGCAAGCTCGCCGATCGTCAGCGGGCCGGCGCGGTCGATGGCGGCGAGAAACGGATATTGGGCCGACTGCAAGGTGACGCCAAGTTCATCGATAATCTGCTGCGTATCGGCCTGCAGGCGTTCGCCGATGCGGCGAAAACGGCTGCCGAGACAGAGGAAACCCAGCGATCGGACGACGTCTTCAACCAAACCTACCTTCTACCGTATAAATATAACACGTTATATAAAAGATTATACGATGCTGATCAATAGTCCGTTTGGATTGAAGATGGTCCCACTAAGCCTGCAACAGAATTTGCGACAACCCCGCATCCGCGCGAGTTGCGGAATTCTCCAGCCATTTCTCAGATGTCCGATTGTCGCCGGCCCGCCGGCTCGTCAAAATACCAGGCGATTTTTCGATCCGGAACAGCGTTGACGATCAAACCCGGACGGCATCGCTCAACCGGGATTCAAGCGGGCGCTCACAGGCGCACGCTAACTTTTCAATCCGAAGCTCTTTTCAAGATGCTCCCAGCTTTTGTCCATGACATTGCTGGCAAGATAGGGAATGCCGACATGGCCGTAGAAAATCGACATTTGCCCCTCTGCCTTCTCTTCGTTGGCGCCGGCGATCTCGCGCAAGTAGATGGCCGACACAAGGCCGGTGGGATCGGCTCCGGTTTCGCAGTGCACGAGGATCGGCTTCGGCACATCGCGGAGAATCGCGATTAGCTGGCGCGCCTGTTCCGGCGTCACTTCCTTCGTTGGGGGCAGCCCAAAATCGACATGGGAGATACCGGCCTGCTGGGCCGCATCGATCTCGTCCTTATACCAGGGCGCGATGCTTTTGCCCCGGAGATTGATGATCGTCTTGATGTCATAACGTCTGACATAGTCGTCAATATCGGCCTTGGATGGCTGAGCAGAGCGATAGAGCTGCCCCGGCACCACCTCGTTGAAGTTGTCCGTAAGCTGGATGGCGCTCAGATACGAGCCAAGCAGCACCAACGAGCTCACCGCGAACCACCTGGAAATCCTCAGTAATCTGATCATGAAATCATTCTCGTCACTACGATAGATTCAAACTGCCGCCGCCCGATGACCGCGCGGAGCAAGGTCGCCGTCCCTTGCCGGTCCCTTGCATCCATAAAGGCCGTCTCCAGGACAAGGTGCGGGACATCGAAGGTTTTCTGGTCATGCCAGACCATTATGTCCTGAACGCGGTGATATCCTTACAATTTCGTAAGCAAGGCGATCACCTCGTGAGGCACTTTTTGAAATGCGAGACCTTCTTGAAATGCGAGACCTTCGCTTGCTCGAATTCAATTCGATTGCACGGCAACGTAAGTTATTGTGTCTAGACAAAGAAAAGTCGCTTGCGCAATATGCTGCCGATAAAAACGGCAGTAGCATCAACTGCCTCCACAACGAGCAGGGAACTTCATATTATGAAAAAGGCATTGTTTCTCGCCGCCTTCGCGGCCCTGGCCGGCTTCAGCCATGCGCAAGCCGCCGACACCAAGGTTTCGATCGGAATTTCCGGCTGGACCGGCTTTGCGCCGCTGACCCTTGCCAAGGAGGCCGGCATCTTCAAGAAACACGGGCTTGACGTCACCGTGGCGAAGGTGCCGCAGGCAAGCCGCCATCTGGCTCTCGCCTCCGGCGATATCCAGTGCGCGGCAACGACGGTGGAAACATGGATCGTTTGGAATGCCGCCGGTGTGGCGACGACGCAAATATTCCAGCTCGACGTCTCGCACGGCGCCGACGGCATTGCCGCCAAGCCGGGAATCGAAAAAGTGGCCGACCTGAAAGGCAAGGCGGTTGCGGCATCGGCGCCGGGCACGTCGCCGTATTTCCTGCTTGCCTATATCCTTGCCAAGAACGGCATGACCATGAAGGACGTCAAGGTCGTCAACATGGAGCCGGGTCCGGCCGCCCAGGCGCTGCTTGCGGGGCAAAACGACGCGGCCGTGACCTATGAGCCTTATCTGTCCGCCGTGCGGGCGGCGCCGGACAAGGGCAAGATCATCGCCACGACGATCGACTATCCGGCCGTGATGGATACCTTCGGCTGCACGACGGCCTTCCTGAAAGATCATCCCGATGCCGCCAAGGCATTGGCCGCAAGCTATTACGATGCGCTTGAAATGATCAAATCCGACAAGGACAAATCCTTCGAGATCATGGGCAAGGATGTGAAGCAGTCCGGCAAGGAATTCGGCGAGTCGGCAGCCTATCTGGAATGGCAGGACAAGGCTGCTGCGAAAACGTTCTTCGCAACGACCTTCAAGAGCTTCAACGAAGAAGCCGCCCAGATTCTGCTCGACGCCGGCGTCATCAAGCAGAAACCGGACCTTTCAAAACTGGCCGATCCGTCCTTCATCGAATAAGGCCGCGACCTATTGATGGGCGTGTCGAGCGTTCGGCACGCCTTTTCCACGACAAGAGATAAAATGCGCCCGCTCGAACCCATCAGTCCCGGCAGCCGGCTGGTCTACGGCTTGCTTTTCTTCATTCTTTTCTTCGCTGGCTGGGGCTGCCTGACCCTTGGCGGCTTCGTCTCGAAAACCTTCCTTGCCGATCCCATTACCATGGTAAAGGACGGCTATGATCTTCTCGTCAATCAAGGCTTTCTCTTCGATATCGGCATGACGATCTGGCGCGTGCTCGGCGGCTTCGTCCTGTCGGCGCTGATTGCCGTGCCGCTCGGCATCCTCATGGGGGCTTACAAGCCGATCGAGGCACTTCTCGAGCCCTTCGTCTCCTTTGCCCGCTATTTGCCGGCATCGGCCTTCGTGCCGCTGCTCATCCTGTGGGCCGGCATCGGAGAAACACAGAAACTGCTCGTCATCTTTATCGGCGCGGTGTTCCAGATCATTCTGATGGTCGCGGTCTCGGTGGCCGGCACGCGGCGGGATCTGGTGGAAGCGGCCTATACGCTTGGCGCTTCCGACCGCGGCGTCGTGCGGCGCGTTTTGATCCCGGCGGCGGCTCCCGACATCGGCGAAACACTGCGGCTCGTTCTGGGCTGGGCCTGGACCTACGTCATCGTCGCCGAACTCATCGGTGCGTCCTCGGGCATCGGCTATATGATCATCAACAGCCAGGCGCTGCTTGCCACCGGCCAGATCATCTTCGGCATCATCGTCATCGGCCTGATCGGCCTCGTCTCCGACTTCGCTTTCAAGCTCATGAACCGAAGGCTGTTCGCATGGAGGTTTGCATGAGCGTTCCCGGAGAACTTCGCATCAGGGATGTCAGCCGCACCTTTCCCGGTGTCCGGGGCGGCGCGCCGACGCTCGCCTTGCAGCCGACGACGCTCGACATTCCCCGCAACGACTTCGTCACCATCCTCGGGCCATCGGGTTGCGGCAAGTCCACCCTTCTGCGGATCATCGCCGGTCTCGACCGGCCGACAAGCGGCACGGTCACGCTGGATGGCAAGGACGTGACCGGCCCCAGTGCCGATCGCGGCATGGTGTTCCAGTCCTACACGCTCTTCCCGTGGCTGACGATACGGGAGAATGTTGGCTTCGGCCTGCGCGAACGCGGCGTTTCCGAAAAAGACAGGAATGACATCGTCGCGAGCTATATGGACAAGGTTGGGCTACGCGGCTTCGAGGATCATTGGCCGAAGCAATTGTCGGGCGGGATGCAGCAGCGGACGGCAATTGCCCGCGCGCTTGCCAACGATCCGAAAATCCTCCTGCTCGATGAACCGTTCGGCGCGCTCGACAACCAGACGCGCGGGCTGATGCAGGAATTGCTGCTTGGTATATGGGAACGCGAGCACAAGACAGTGGTCTTCGTGACACACGACATCGAGGAGGCCGTATTCATGGCATCGCGTGTGGTGACGATGACGGCGCGCCCCGGCCGCATCAAGTCGATCACACCGGTTAATCTGCCTCATCCGCGCCACTATACGGTCAAGGCAAGCCCTGAATTTTCAACGCTGCGGCTGAAACTGACGGAAGAGATCAGAAGCGAGGCAATTGCAGCGGCTTCTCACGGCTGAGGGTCTGGCAAGCCAGGCGTTGCTTGGCTGATGCGGAAATGCAGTTGCGAACATCAGGCCCCCTCCCCGGCGGCAAGGAGGGCTTCCGGTGCTGATCCGCCCGTATGCGATTGCCCTGCCGAGAGCATCGTCATGCATTGGACCCGGCTAACGCGACAGTATTTCTGCCGTTTGACTTTGCTGCATAAAGATTGCTGTCCGCAGCATTCAGGCAGTCTTCGGCGTCAAATCCCCCCTCGCAATAGACCGCGCCGATGCTTGTGGAAACGCGCACGATCGCCCCGGAAGGCGCACGGACGTCCAGCTGCGCTATCGCGAGCCTGATTTCCTCGCAGCGTTCGAACATGTCTTCCGCAGCCAGGTTGCCGAAGAATAGTACGAACTCCTCGCCTCCCAAACGGCCGGCCATGTCGCTTGGACGACAGTGGGCGTTCAATATCTGGCCTGTTTTCCGCAGGACCTCGTCGCCCGTCGCATGGCCGTAACGATCGTTGATCGACTTGAAATGATCCAGATCGAGGAACAGCAGCCCTCCCGATATGCCCGCTTTGCTGAAGCCGGCCAGATCCTCTTGGAATGCCTGCCGATTGAAAACATTCGTGAGCCCGTCGAGCCGTGATTGCAGCCGCAGTTCCTCGTAGGCCTTGGCAAGCCGCAGAAGCGCGTCGGCCGCCGCAGTTTCAGCCCTTCGCAGCTTTTCCGACTGATGAAAATGGAAGGAAGAAGTCGGAATGGCGATCGTTAGCGGACAGATAATTGCCATCATCAAGCCCAGGCCATCGACTTGGCCGCCGAACAAGGGAACGATACTGAAACAAATCGCCAGGGAAGCCGCGAGAGATAAAAAGCCGGTCAAAATGGCTTTGAGCAGAACGACACGCATGGCAAAACCGCAGGATCAAGGGCACCCCGTCCCATTAGCGGTGACTTCCTTAATATCCTCTACGCGAATGAGTAAAAATCCACTCAAGGGAAAAGGTCCCTGGATGCATCCGCAATGGTGGAGTGTATTGAAGAATTGAGCCTCGCCATCAAGAACATGGCTGGTGTTCGTTCGCAAACACCGCTTTGACCGGGTTCTTCATTCAATGAGCTGCAAATTGCCCTCATTTGCATCGGGATCGTCGTATAACGACCTCAGCTATCGAAGATGGCCGCCGACTTTACCGGGGAGGACGCCAAAACCGACGAAGCTTCTGCGAAAGCGTCATCCAGGATGCACAGCTGGCGGGCATGGGCGCGCGCATATCCCTCGTAGAAGCCGCGCGAGATCCAGATTTGTGAGCGTCCCCGCCGGCCGCTCCAGCCGACGCCGCCGATCGATTCAGCTGCTGAAAGCTTGCGGCGGACATAGGCTTGCGACAGGCCGAACGATTGGACCAGATGGGAAATCGAGCTGACATTCGTCAGGAGCCGATCCTGTCTCCCCAGATCTTCCGGATCGATTCCGGCGATCAGGCGATCCACCAGAAATCTTCCCGCTTCGGCGAAGGCAAAAATGGCATGAAGCGGCCCAGGACTGCGCACCTCCCGACACGATAACAGCGCATGCGCCGCAAGCGGCTCGATGAGTATCAGCATGCGCTCCGGCTCTACCAGGAACCGAGCCGCTCTGCCGCCTCCATCGATAAGGTCGAGCGCTTGAAAATGCAGGTTGTACCAATGGATCAGCATCGACAGCATCAATTGCGTAGGTCCGACCTGATCCGAAGGGCCACCTCTCGAGCCTGCGACCGGACGAATGAAATTATATTGCAGCGCTTCATCGAAAAATGCGTAGGCCGTGTTGCGGCTGGCGATCCCGTAGTGCTGAGTGAGATTTCCAAGACCGCGTCTGGTCAATCCTGCTCCGACCCTGCGGACAGCTCTAAAATAGTCGCTCAATGCGGCATGGCACAGGAGCCAGCGCTGCTGGGTGGCAAAAAGCACAGCCGCCCGAGGCAAGGATTCGTAAACGGCAACGAAGCTTTGTGCCAATAAGAAGACGGCGCTGGAAAATTCCTTCGCTTCGATCAGTTCACCGGTCTTGCCGGCAGGCCGGGTGCAGATTGCGCGCGCAGGATGCGCTGATCGATGTACGGGGAAATCAAGCACTTTTCCCATAAACCCATTCTTTCACCGTTGTCGCCTGAGCGATGTCCAAGGCATTGATACCCACTCCGGAACCGCCGCGGATGCCGCGAATGTCCGGTTCGAGAAAAAAGCGGCAGGCAACCGAAGGAATGCTCCGTTTCCTTTTCTCTCGATCCCGAGTATCGGCTCCGCTGCCGAAATTTCTTAAATATCGCCCAATAGTAGTTGGAACGACGTAAAGGCGTCCTGAGAAAGCGTCGGTAAAATTCTGAGATTTTCTGATATTTTTCTGAAATCATCGATTTCGGCGGTTAAAACTGCATTTAATCAGTTGTGGTCGAAGCCGTTACACCACTCAGGCAAGTGACAATTTGTTTCTGCTGGGTCGATATCGGCTCGTTGACTGCCACGCTAAGCTCTCTTTATACTGACTGTATTTTCGATACTTCAGTTGGAGATCGTTGGGAGCAGGTGTTTTGTTTCGCTGGGTTCGTCCTCGATCCGGATCGTGCCGCGCTTCACGGACCCGACGGCTCCGCAATCAAGCTGCGCCCCAAAGCCTTTGAACTGCTGAAATTCCTCGTCGCGAACAATAGGCGCGCTGTCACCAAGCGGGAATTGATGGAAGCTGTGTGGCCCGGTATTCATGTCGGGGAAGACAGCCTTTTTCAGTGTATCCGCGAGATACGTTCGGCATTGGGTGACACTCAACGGCACATGATCAAGCTTGTGTCGGGCCGTGGTTATGTGTTGACCGCGGAGGTGTCCACGAAACAGGAAAGTGCGAATCCGCAATCGCCGGCGAGCGATACGCCGATTACCGATGCGCCGGCAACTTATCCTGTCGTACGGCGACATCGGTCGGGCTCGCCTAAGGCTTTGGCGCTCGGGGGAGCCGCTCTTTTCTGCATGCTCGCTGTCGTTTTCGGTCTCGCCGTGTCTTCCCCGGGATTCGGCGATATCTCGGGTACAAGCCAGCCCGTCATTGAAGTCCTGCCGATTGTCGATACTGCCGGCGATGCCCAAAGCGCCGCTCTGGCGCAAAGCATTGCCGCTGAAATGATCAATGGCCTTACCAAGATCGATGGCATCCGCCTCATCGTCCCCAAGGAACGCGAGCCGGCGGCGTCTGCCAAGCCCATTTCCAGTCGCTCGAACGGGGCCGGCTTCCTTCTGCAGGGAGAATTGCAAAGAAGCCCGCAAGCATGGATCTTTCGAACCCGCTTTATCAATGCAAGCAGCGGGGCAATCGAATCCGCCGCCCAGGTTAAACTGGATGCCGGCGAACCCGATCGGCAGCGCCTTGCGTCCCGTCTCGCTGCGGGAGCGGGCTATGAACTCGCCATTCGCCTGAACAAATCCGGCCAAACGGACAATGACCCCCGGGCTGGCGCAGCCAACGTCGCGATACAACAGGCGAGCGCGTCGATCAATCAGACGACGCACGAGCGGTTTGCGACGGCTCGATCGATACTGGAAAAATATCTTGCCGAACAACCGGATAATGTCGATCTGCAAATTGCCTTGGCAGCGCTGCATCTGCGCGGAATTCAGCTTGCCTGGTACGATCCCGCCGAAAGCCGGACTGCGGAGAACGACGCAAGATCTCTGCTCGAACATGCTTTGAAAGCCCGGCCAAACTTCATTCCGGTGCTCGGAACCTATTGCCGCTTTCTGACGGTCACCAACCAATTTGCAGAAAGCCTTGTGGCCTGCGCAAGGGCGCTGAGCCTCAATCCGTGGGATGGCATGGCGCTGTTCCATCTCGGTTTGACGCAAATTCAGCTGGGCCGCTTCGAGGATGGGCTTGCAACATTTAAACAGGCCGACCGCTTCGATACGCCGGACGTCTCGCGCTGGACATGGCTGCTGGGAGCAGGTTTTGCAGATCTGCTCCTGAACCGCAATGAAAACGCCGTGGGATGGCTGCAGCGCTCTATTGCGATTACGCCGGGAACGGGGCGCACGCACATGCTTCTGGCAGCCGCCTATCAACGATTGGGGCGGCCCGCCGAAGCGAAACAGACTTTGGCGACGGCAATGCAATTGAGGCCGGGCTCGACGGCTGTCAATATTGTCCTGCCGTCTCTTAACGCCAGTCCGACCTATCTCGAAGCGAGCGAAAAAATCAGCCGCACTCTGATCGAGATCGGGTTACCGGCCGGCGGCGATGAGCAAAAACCTGTCGGCAAAGGTCAATGAAGGCATCGCTGGCGTCGTGACGCTCGCGGGCAGCGGTGGACAGCCATCTCGCACGGCGGGAAGAACCCGGCGCCGAACAGGTGCGGGCTCCCCGAGAAAACCGTCAGCTCAACGGCGCGAACCGAAGGGACGAAGCGCCATATGGCGATTGACGTCCTTGTAGAGCAGATAGCGGAACGGGCCTGGGCCTCCGGCATAACAAGCCTGCGGGCAGAAGGCGCGCAGCCACATGAAGTCGCCGGCCTCCACCTCGACCCAATCCTGGTTCAAGCGATAGACAGCCTTGCCTTCCAGCACATAGAGGCCATGCTCCATGACATGGGTTTCCGCAAAAGGAATGACGGCGCCCGGCTGCAAGGTGACGATCGTCACATGCATGTCGTGCCGCAGGTCTGACGGATCGACGAAGCGGGTCGTTGCCCAGCGACCCTCCGTGCCCGGCATGGCCGACGGCGCAATGTCCCTCTCGTTCAAGATGAGCGGCTCCGGATGGTCCAGTCCTTCGACCGCTTCGTAAGCCTTGCGGATCCAGTGAAAGCGGGAATGTGTGCCCGAGCGGTTATGCAGCGACCATTTCAGGCCCGGCGGCAGGAAGGCATAGCCGCCCGGCTGGAGAACATGATTGCCGGAAGGCAGCGTCAATTCGATCTCGCCGTCGACAACAAAGAGCACGCCCTCGGCCTCGGGATCCTGCTCCGGCTTGTCGCTGCCGCCGCCTGGAGCCACTTCTACGACATATTGCGAAAAGGTCTCGGCAAAGCCCGAAAGCGGCCGGGCGATGACCCAGCAGCGCGTATCATTCCAGAAGGGCAGATAGCTGGTGACGATGTCCTGCATCACTCCCTTCGGGATGACCGCATAGGCCTGCGTGAATACGGCACGGCCTGTCAGCAGATCGCTCTGCGGCGGATGGCCGCCAAGGGAGGAATAATAGTTTCTTTGCATGGTCTAAGCCCTTCATTCTCATCGTTTCGGGAGGCTAAGCATTAGCCTTCCAGTCGTATTGCATGTGTCGGAAATCGGAACGCCGCATTACGTCGCCCTTCTTCCTCCGGTAATTTCACGATCCCCGCATAACCGCGGCTGCGGGCATGCTGCAGCGGCGTTACGCCGTCATTGTCGGCGAGATTGACGTTTGCATCGGCATTTATCAACAGCCTTGCGATCCGAACAAGATGCAGCCGCTGTCGCTGAGAATGACGGCCTCGACACGACCACGCTCGGAGGCGGAAATAAGCGCCGTGCCGCCATAACGGTCGGCACTTTTGATATCTACCCCGCGAGCGAGCGTCAGCTTGAGAATATGCAGATGCCCGCGGGCGCCGGCATAGAGCCAGGAAAAGCAAAGCCGACAGCAGATGTTTCAACATGCCTTATCCTGTTGATGTGTTTGCGCGGAACCTATCAGGGAACCCGGCTTCGGAAAATCGAATATCCAAGCCATGACCGCTTGGGAAAACGAAAACACTTTCAGGATTTTGTGCAGCAATACCCGCCGCATGCTTTCAGGCAGATGCTTACGGTTTTTGACGCCAGCCCATGTCTGCGACCACGACCGAGGGCGGTATGGAACCGATCAGCAGCCGCACGCAAAAGCCGCGGCCGGTGTCCGGGAATGAAACCCGCCCGCCGTGAAGTTCGGCTGCCTTCCTGACCAGATTCAACCCCAGACCCGCGCCGGACGAACCGGCATTGATGCGGCGAAATGGCTCGAAGACACGATCACGCTCCGATGGCGGTATGCCCGGACCTTCGTCGCAGACATCGATCGTGCCCGTGGCGCCAACGCGAACGACGATCGTCCCCTTCCCCCCGGCGTGATCGATCGCGTTTCGTATCAGATTGACGACCGCCATTTCGATCGTCGACGTCCGGATCACGAATATTGCTTCCTCGGGGCTCGGCTCGAAGTCGAAATCATAGCCGGCGTCCATCGCGATCGGCGCGAGATCGGCGGCGATACCTTCCACCACCATATTCAAATCTTTCTTCTCCGCCCGCAATTCGACGGCGCCGATGGCCTGCATCTCCAGCAGCTGATGAGCGAGCCGGGAAAGACGGTCGATATCGTTGCGAAGCTGCCGACTGACTTCGACTTCGGGCAAAAGATCCGCCCGCGTCCGTGCAATCGCAATCGGCGTCCGCAACTCATGTGCGGCATCGGCAAGGAAGCGATTGTGCCTGTTATATCCTTCGTCGAGCTTGGAAAGGGCATGGTTGAACGCATCCACGAGAGGGATGATCTCGGTCGGCACCTTCGAACGATCAAGGCGGGCGGAACGGCTATCGAAGTCGATCGCCTGCGCCTGCATCGCCGTTTCCACCAGCCCGCTCAGCGACCGCCCGACGGCACGGGGCGTTACCAGCAGGGTCGCCGCGCCGGTGAGCGCCAGTATCGGAACCACGCCGATCAGGATGACGAATGCGAGCGCCGGCAATACGTTGAGCCATCGGATTTCGCCATGGGGACCTTTGGCGACGTCGACGCGCATATTGATCCATACATTCAAGCCGTCATTATCAAAGCCGCGTTCGGTAGCCGCCAAGATCTGTAGTCTGCCGGCGGACGTTTCTCGATTTTCGACCGTGGCATGCGCGCCATTGCCAGCCTCCACCCTCGCCCGATCGATCGTCCAGGGAAAGCTCTCGTTGAGCGCGGCCGCCGGTGCCTCTCCATATTGAAAGAGTATCCCCTTGTTGTCCCGGATTATGAACCAGAGTTCGGGATAGCGCCGCTTCAGCTCTACCACCTCCTGCGTCTCGGCCACCTGCAGCTGCCCGTCATCGTCTCTCGTTACCTGCTGAGCGACGACACGAACCGCTTCTTCATTGGCATCTTCCAGCTCCGGATCGATGATCCAGATCCAGCCGACGAGAAGGACGAAGAAGAGGAGGAGGAGAGAGGCCTGCAAGACGATCAGGCGCTTTATCAGCCCCCAACGTAGCGATCGGCTGCGCTCCGGGTTCATGCCTTCGCCCGGATCAGATAGCCGATATTGCGCACGGCCCTTATTTCGACGGTGGCCTCGGCCAGAAACAGCTTCTTTCGAATGCGCGAGATGTGCGCGTCCAGGGCGTTCGATCCGATCTCGTCCTCAAGCGCATAAACCGCCTCGGTCAGGCTCGGCCGTGTCACGATACGGTTCGGACGGCGCATCAGCGTCTCCAGCACGAGATATTCACGGCGGGGAAATTCGATGAAGGAGCCGCCAACGGAAATCTCGCTGGTTTTCGGATCGACGCTCAGATTGCCGAAATTCAGATATCTGTCGGAAACCGCCGGCCCTCTTCTCTGGAGCGCTCGCAATCGGGCGAGCAGTTCCTCGATCGCAAAGGGCTTGGCAAGGTAGTCGTCCGCGCCGCTGTCGAGCCCGTCCACACGGTGGTCGACGCCGCCGAGCGCGGTCAGCACGAGGATCGGCACGGGGTGCTTGCGTTGGCGCAATGCCGCAACGAGATCCAGCCCTTCGCCGTCAGGTAAGCGGCGATCGAGCACAAGGACATCATAGCTCCCGGCGCGGGCCATGGCATCGGCATCCGCAATCGTGCGGACGTGGTCGGCGAGCACATCGCGGCGCCGCAACGCTTCAAGCAGCGCACGCGCCATTTCGGGCTCATCCTCAAGAAGCAGAATTCGCAATGACTTTTCCCCAAAAGGACGGCCATTGCCATCCTTCGCCCCCACTGACAGCCAAAGATTGCGGCTACATTACACGCAGATTGCCAAGGTGGATGTCGTCCGAAATACCCTTACATTTTTCGACATCACGCTCTAAACGGCAATGTTGGCCATAGAGCGGATCCCGTCTCTAGAGGTTTTGCGAGGTTTCACTGCCGGATTGTCCCTGCTGACGGGATTTGCGCTCGTCATGCAAGGTCAGATCCCGTCTCACCCGCACACTTGCGACTTCAATCGGCTGCGCTTTCCCCTGCTCGGCAATAGCTGCGCGTGCCCGCTCGATATCCACCATATAGTCACGCGCAAGCGGCAGAGCCGAGACATTCTTCGTCAATTGCAACTGCCAGTTCATGTGCCCCATGCGACGGAAGGCAAGCTCGGACCCGACCAGATAGAATTCAAACATCCGGCAGAATCGCTCGTCGTAGAGCTCAGCCAGAGTGCTCCTGTTCTTCGTGAAGCGATCCCGCCACTGCTCCAGCGTCTTGGCATAATGGAGACGCAGAATTTCGATGTCGGTCGTCCAGAGACCGGATTTCTCGACCACGGACAGAACTTCGGAGACCGCCGGCGAATAGCCGCCGGGAAAGATATATTTCGCAATCCATGGATTCGTGCTCCCAGGGCCGTCGGCCCGGCCGATCGCATGGATGAGCGCAACGCCGTCCTCCTTGAGCACGGAGCGGATCTTGTCGAAAAAGGTCTTGTAATGGTTGATGCCCACATGCTCGAACATGCCGACGGAGACGATGCGGTCGACCGGACGCGTCCAGGAACGATAGTCCAAAAGCTCGAACGTGACCATATGATCCAGGCCGGCATCCTTTGCGCGGGCCTTTGCAGCCAGCAACTGCTCCTCCGAAAGGGTCAGACCCGTCACTCGCGCGCCGAATTCCTTGGCGAGATAAAGTGCCATGCCGCCCCAGCCGCAGCCGATGTCCAGCACCTCAAGACCCGGACGATCGAGCATCAGCTTCGACGCGATATGCCGCTTCTTCTTGAGTTGCGCCTCTTCAAGCGTTTCGTCGCCGACGGGGAAATAGGCGCAGGAATATTGCCTGTCCTCATCCAGCATCAGCGAATAGAGACGCGCGTCCAGATCGTAGTGATGCGCGACGTTGCGCTTCGATCGCTTCGCGAAATTCAACTGATCGAGATTTCGGCGCAGCCAGCGAACCTTTTCCATCAGTTTCTCAAAAGGATGGCTCCCGCCTTCCATCATATTGAGGGCAAGCAAATCCACCATATCATAGAGATCGCCGGATCCCGGCTCGACTTCGCCGTCCATATAGGCCTCACCCAGCCCCAAGGCCGGATTGAGGAGCAGACGGCGCTTGGCGCGGGCGGTCTTGATTTTCATTGCGGCGCGCGGTTCGGACCCGGTGCCGAAAATGCGTGTGGAACCATCAGGAAAAGTGACCGTGAGCGTTCCGATTTTGATCAGGCGGGAAAGAGCTGCTTCTAGGAACATGACAACTACCTGTTTATCGTTTCCTTAACGGGTGGATCTCGGGTCCAAAGGCGACCAAGAATCCCGTGACGGTATTGCGATGCGGAAAGCGTACTACCTAATCTGGTAGAATATCCAGATCATCTGCGACATCAAGGTTGCGGCAGCTTAACGATGACAAACTCGAAGTGGTTGCATCGCCACCGCCGGAACCGTTTGCAATATCCGCAGGGACCTGCGCCGATCTGCCGAGGAAAAGTTCGCCGCATCGTGCCTGAGAGTTGGCCAAGCCATGGCCCCAGGCTGCCCATTGCGACGGTGTTTCGGCATCCTGCCGCAGCTTGCGGGCGGAATCGACGCGGACGCATCAAGGGCAAGATCAAGGATCCGTCCAGTATCGGATCGCTTGAATCCGCCCTCGGTCGCAAGTTCATGCGGCAGGACGGACACTGTGAACGGCGACTGGCCGCAGCCGCACGCAGGGAACACGGTCAGGCATTCCCATGCTGCCCTTGCGGGAGTTTTCGCCGCCCCTCAGATGTCGAAAGCGCTCGGCAGAACCACGACATCGCGGATCGTCACGTTGCGCGGACGCGTCAGCATGAACATGACGGCATCGGCGACTTCCTTGGGCTCGATCAAGGCGCCGGCTTCCTTGGCCTTCCGCAGGTTTTCCTCCGGCCAATCCGCAAGCAGGGCGCTGATCACGGGGCCCGGAGAAACCGAACCGACGCGAACTCCGCTCCTCAGAAGCTGGCGCCGCATGGTCTGTACGAAGCAAGTCATCGCCCATTTCGAGGGCGAGTAGACGGGCTCCCATGGCACCGGCGAATGCCCCGCAACGGAACTCGTGATGATGATATCGCCCGAGCCGCGCTCGATCATGTGCGGCGCGACGGTTCTGACATTCTTGATGACGACATTGACGTTGAGATTAAGCATCCTGTCGATGGCATCGAGATCGGCATCCACGAGGTCACCGCCGATATAGGTGCCGGCATTCGCATGGAGAATATCGAGGTGATCGACCTTCGTGAGAACGTCGTCCAGCAGCGAGGCGCATTGCCTGGCATCCAGCAGATCGACGGTAAGCGGAACGGCTCGGTCGCCCAGGCGCGCGCATACCGATCGCAAGGCCTTCTCGTCCCGATCGACGAGAACGACCTTTGCCCCCGCCGCAATCATCGCCTCCGTCGAGGCCAGCCCAATGCCTGACGCCGCCCCGGTCACCGCGGCCACTTTTCCCTTCAGTTCGTCCATCCTCTCCTCCTTCGATTGAACAGCTATCGCTTTCCGGCACCACAGGCCGCGTGATAATCCGCAAGGCTGCGGGTGACCCGCCATATCAGGATCTGCTCCGGGTCCAGCGGCATATCGGCGAAGTGCCGAGCAGCCGGCATATGCTGCCAGAACAGCGAAAGCGGTACGGTCTGCCCGCGCAGCGCATCGCATAATTTCTCGACGGCGGATTGAGCTTCCGCCGAGGTCCAATAGTAGCGGATGCGGTCGGACAGCGAGTAGTGCCGCAGCCAGCGCTTCTCCCCCGCCGTTCCATGATAGTGCTGGCTCCAGTTTTTCGGATGCGCACGCATCAGCGCCTCCATCGCGGCGTAAAGCGGCCGCTCGCCATAGTCCGGCACGAGATCGGAAGCGATGAGATCCAGCCCATAAAGCGCTTCGCGCAACACGAAGGTCAGCTCGGGGCCGACCTTCAGAATGGGAAACCCATCCTCGACAAGAGCTGTCAAAGGCACTGTGCCTTGGTAATCCGTCGAATGGGCTTCGAAAACGAATTGGGGTTCCTCGACAAGCACCGATTTCAGTTCGTCGATCTTGCTGCGATCATAGAGGATGACGTTGCGATTGCCGAACTCGACGCCTGGCTGGACGACCAGCCCGATGGCACGCGCGAACGCCTCCTGCAATCCGGCCTGCTCAAACACGCGGCGATGGACGTCGATCGTCCTGCGCGCCGCCGAAGCGGCTGTCGGTTCGATGGCGGTCAAAGCATGATCGGCGCCTCCCGGCGGCGGAACTTCCGTGCCGATCACATAGACCGGCATGGCACCCCCGCTCTTCGCCGCCGCAGCCTCTGCCACGGCAGCGAGACGTGCAGCGCGATGGGCCGTCGTCTCGTCGTCAAGCGCTATCGGCTCGCCTTTGCAGCCCATCGACGCATCCAGATGGATCTTTCGAAAGCCGGCCTCTACATAGGCAGCCATCATTTTTTCCGCCTCGGCCATGGCCTCTTCGGCCGGGCGATCCCGCCAGGGATTTGGCCCGAGATGGTCGCCGCCCAGGACGATCAGCTCTCCTGGGCAATCCTCCTCTTTCGCGATGCTCCGAACCAAGGCGACAAAATCGCTCGGCGTCATGCCCGTGTAGCCGCCCAGGTGGTTGACCTGATTGCAGGTTGCCTCGATCAGCACCGTGCTTGAATGCAGGCGCCCATGCCGGAGTGCGGCCCTGAGCACGAGCGGATGTGCCGAGCATACGGACGTGATCCCCATCGGCCGGCCTTCGGCCCTGAGCGTGGCCAGTTTACCAAGATGGATCTGCATCAGGAATGCCTTTGCGTGGCTGCGATGAACGCGTCGAGCTGTTCCCTGGTGCCGGCGCCCTCCATCGGGCCGACGACGGTGACATTGCGCGCACCGGCTGCAGCCGCATAGGTCAGGGCGTCCTTCGGCGGCATGCCCAGACGCCGGCATGTGAGATAAGCACCGCCAAAGCAATCGCCGGCGCCGGTGGGATCGACCTCTCTGACGATGAAAGCGGGAGCGTCGATGCGCTCGCCCTGCCTGCCATAGTAGGTGGCGCCGTCTGCCCCGCGCTTCAGCACGATCTCCTTGACCCCGATCTCGAACAGGCGGCGGATCGCATTGGTCTCGCCCTCGACGCCAGCCGCACGCTCAAGCTCCTCACCGGATGGCAGCAACAGATCGGCGGCAGCGATGAGCTCGGCAAACCGCCGTTCGGTGGCCTCGTCGAGCTTGAGTTCCTTGCGAATGTTCGGATCGACCGAAAGCGTGCCACCCCGGGCCTTGACGACGCCGGCGGCCTTATCGATCACCGCGCGCGCGCTCGGGACCGACAGCGCCGAGCCCATGACATGCAGGTGCCCGGCGCGATGGACAAGATTGTTGACGCCATGGCTCCAGCCGAAGCGCGCGGCCGCCGACGTCGCGATATTGTAGACGAAGTCGCGAGATCCATCCTTGCGGTAGCGGACGAAGGCGCTGCCCGTCGGATAGTCCGGATCGACTGAAACGGCAGAGATATCGACGCCGTCGCCCCTGAGCCTTTCGAGGTTTACCTGGCCGAAATCGTCAGCACCGACGGCGCCGATCATTGCCGCGCGCCCCCCGAGCCGTCCGCACTGGGAAATGAAGATCGCCGGCGCGCCGCTCGCAAAAGGCCCGATAAGCGGCTGTGCCTCCCTGAAACCATCACCGACCGTCGTAGCGACGATTTCCACAAGGATTTCCCCGACGCAGACTGTCGGGCCGAGCTGGTCGGGGGCCAGGGCTGAACTCATTGCAATCCTTCTTTCGGTATTTGTGATTCTCAAACCGCTGCGCGCTATCCTCACCGCAAGGCACTTCGTTTTCCAGCGAAAAGAAGCACCGGTGGAACATATATGCGGTCTTTGACGGCCGACCAGGGCTCCGTTTCCCTTGACGGACGTTTTCTGTATCTGCGATGAATTCAAGCATGATTCCAGAGGCTTCCGCCCGCGACCCTTCGCTGCGGCGGCTATGGATCGGCCGTGCGGACGTAGTGAAGCTGAACGGGCCACCATGCCCCTCCATGCCCTCAACCGAAAAAATCCGGTTCGCTTACCGGAGGACATCGCATTTTCATATTGACCCGCGCGGCATTCGCATCTTCGATCAAGCAATAGGCAGGAGATCGCAGGAGGACGTCCCGATGAGCTTCGAAGGCAAGAGAGTAATCGTCACCGGTGCGGGCAAGGGTATCGGCCGGGTGACGGCCGAGATGCTCGTGCAGCGCGGTGCCCATGTCGTGGCGCTGACCAGAAGCGCTGCGGACGTCGCTTCCTTGCAGGACGAGCTCGGCTGCCAGGCCATTCAGGTCGATCTTGCCGACGCCGATAGAACTCGGGAGGCAGCGATCGCAGCACTTCCGGCGGATTATCTTGTGAACTGCGCAGGCACGACCGAGCTGCAGTCGTTCCTTGATACTACGGTCGAAGCCTTCGACCGACTGCATGCGGTCAACACCCGCGCTCCGATGATCGTCGCCCAGGAATTTGCGCGTTCATTGATCTCCAAGAACCTTCCCGGTGCGATCGTCAACGTCTCCTCCATCGCCGCCTTCATCGGCATACCGGATCACGCTGCCTACTGCGCCTCGAAGGGAGGGCTCGACGGCTTGACGCGCGTTATGGCCAAGGAATTGGCGCCGAAGGGCATTCGCGTCAACGGCGTGCATCCGACCGTGACGTTGACGCCGATGGCAGTCAAGGCCTGGAGCGATCCCGAAAAGGCGGCGCCCATGCGTGACCGCATCCCGGTCGGCCGGTTTGTCGAACCGGCGGAGGTTGCAGAGGTGGTTCTGTTCCTGCTTTCCGACGCTGCGGCCATGGTGAACGGCATCTCGATGCCGATCGATGGCGGCTACATGATCGCCTGAGATCACGCCAGCCGTAGCCATGCGATCTTTTCGGCAGCGGTTTCAGGATGACATTCGAGTGGTGTGAAAAGGCCGAGGCAGACTGCATCTACTGCGCTTGACCAGCCTTGGCCTGAACAGCATCATCCCCCAGGATTTTGAGACCTCGAACGCGATTGAGGTCGCGGCTTCGGACGTCTTTGGGCATGATTGGCCGCAGACCATGCCCGCCAACCCCTTCGAACCGCTCAATGCTCTTCATCCCGCTTCCGTTCGTCGTCGCCATCCTGCTCGTTGTTCTCTTCGTCGCGGTCAGAACCCGCGACGCGGGAACAGCGCCGAATTTGCCTTTCCAGGCGCTGATCCTCCTCAGTGCACTGCAGTCCACGCTTTCAGGATTGCGATGGGGCTATGCCGTTCAGCCTATCATGTATGTCATGCCGGTCGCAGCCGCGATGGTGCCGCCGCTTGCCTATCTCGGCGTCTCCAGGCTGGCGCGCAAAAGCGCGCTTTCCTCGCTGCAGCAGATTTGCCTGCATGCGCTCCCGGCAGGCCTCATCATCGTGCTGATCGCAATATGGCGCGATGCGATCGATATCGCCATCGTCCTTGTCGACATCGGCTATGCTGCGGCAATCCTGCTCCTCATGCGGTCAGGCACGGATGCGCTTCGCCTCGCGCCGTTCGAAAATGCCGTCCCGACTTACAGAGCCATCCTTTTTGCCGCCGGCGCTCTTATCCTGTCGGCGGCGGTGGATATCTTCATCTGGCTGGACTTTGCCTGGGCTGCTGGCCAATATGCGCTGAAGGTCATCACCTTCGGAAATCTCGTGGGATTGGCCATCCTCGCCATCGCCGCCGCCGCCGCCAGCCGCAGCCATGCCCCCAACGACAAGGTGGAGACCGTCCAGCCGCCTGAAATTCTTCAGGACACCCAGACACTTGACGCCGTGCAGGCGTTGATGAAAGACAGGCATGCCTATCGCGATGTCGATCTCAATCTCGACCGCCTGGCGCGCAAACTCGCCATTCCTGCCCGGCAGATCTCCGTCGCCATCAACCGCGCAACGGGCAAGAATGTCTCGCAGTATGTCAACGAGTATCGGATCGCGGAGGCCTGCACGCTGCTGGTCCAGACCGAAAAGCCGGTGACGGAAATCATGTTCGATGTCGGCTTTCAGACTAAGTCGAACTTCAATCGCGAGTTCCGGCGCGTCACGGATACGACGCCGCTCGAATGGCGCGAAAGATCGCGCCGGCCATCCGGCTGACCCACAAGGGCACCAAGGACTGACTGAATCGCGATCGAGTACGATCCCGAACGTGTTTCAGGTCTCCCCGTTCCGGTCGGATGATGATGCTGCCAGGCATGAGCACCATCACCGACCACGACCATCGAATAGCAGCGACGCTCACGTCCCTTTCACTCGAGCGCCAGCACGCGACATACGGCCAGCCGCACAAGCCAGCGCGGCGGGCGCTCCTTCCTCTGACCTTGACGACACTTGCAGCAGCAGCCCTGACCATCATCTTCTATCGGCCCGGGATACTCCATCCGTGGGAGATGCCGGCCTCTGCGATACCGGCTTCGCAAAACGGCCCGCGCGCAACGGAAGCTTTCCGACCGGCAGAAAGGGCAGACAAAAAGGATTATAGGCAAAGCACTCCAAGCCGGCAGGGTTCGGCAATCGGTGAGATAACCGGTGCCGGCACAGTCGTTGCGCCACGAACCACGACGGTATTTTCCAAGTACGAGGCCAGAATCACCGGCGTCGCGGTCGAATTGGGCGACCGCGTTGTAGCCGGCCAAGTTTTGGTCACGCTGGATGACGCCGTCGCCCATATTGCGCTCGAAAAGGCCGAAGCTGCCAGATCGGCCGCGAAACTGGCGCTTGCGGCTCGCGACATCGATCTCACGCAGGCGCGGGCGGCGCTGGATCGCCTTGAAAGCCTCGCTGGCCGCCATGCCGCTTCAAGGCAGCAGCTGGAAGAATCGCAGGCAGCCTTTGCCCGCGCCTCCAATGCCGTGACGCAGGCCCGGCAGGATATCGCTACAGCCGACCTCGGCATCCGCTCTGCCGAGGAGCCGCTGGCGGAACTGACGATCCGCGCGCCTTTTGGCGGCACGGTGACGCGGCTCAATGCCCACGTCGGCGACACCGTGCTTGCCCGCGCCGACAGCGTGCGCGAAAACCAGAGCCTGCTTACAATCACCGATACGGCCAGCATGGCAATCGACGCCGATGTGGCGGAGACCAACATCGCATCGCTGAGACCGGGCTTGCGAGGCGAAGCCGTGCTCGACGGATTTCCGGATCGCGCCTTTGCAATCGAAGTCGTGCGGATCGCGCCCACTGCTTCCATCGAAAAAGGCACGATTACGGTGCGCCTTGCCCTCATCGATCCGCCGGAGGGCATCCGGCCGAACATGGCCGCGCGCATCCGCATCTCCCTTACAGACACGATCAGCCAGAACAGGGACAGCAAGCCATGACCCATGCCGCCTATATCGACCTCAAGCAAGTGCGGAAGACCTATCGTATCGGCAAGGAGGATATCCCTATCTTCTCAAGCTTGGACCTTGCCATTCCGCAGGGCGATTTCGTCGCGATCATGGGACCTTCCGGATCTGGGAAATCGACGCTGCTCAACATGCTGGCCGGCATCGACCGGCCGGATGCCGGAAGTATCGGCATCGGCGACCATCGGCTCGACTGGATGGGGGAGCGGGCGCTCTCGTCCTGGCGGGCGCACCATATCGGCATCGTCTTCCAGTTCTACAATCTCCTGCCGATGCTGACGGCGGCCGAGAATGTCGAGCTGCCGCTTCTCCTGAAACCTCTCACCAGAAAAGAGCGGCGTGAACGGGTCGGCAAGGTTCTCGATCTGGTCGGGCTTGCCGGCCGGGAAAAGCAATATCCTTCGTCCATGTCCGGCGGACAGCAGCAGCGCGTCGGGATTGCCCGCGCCATCGTCTCCGATCCTGGTCTGCTGCTTTGCGACGAGCCGACCGGCGATCTCGACCGGGCAGCCGCCGACGATGTGCTGCGGATGCTCGCCTTCCTCAACCGCGAATTGGGAAAGACCATTGTCATGGTGACGCACGACCCACGGGCCGCGGGTTCGGCCAGGCGGACGCTGCATCTCGACAAGGGACAGTTCATCGAAGCGGAAAAGGCGGCGTGATGACCTTCCTCGACCTTGCCCGAAAGAACACCTGGCGAAAGCCGCTGCGCACGGTTCTGCTTATTGTGTGCATCGCCATTGCCTTTCTCATCCATGGGCTGACCGCCAGTTTTCTTGCCGGCTCGCAGGGCACGTCGGCCGCCAGCGACACTATTCTCGGCGTCATGAGTGCAGGCGGGCGCGGACAGACGTTGCCCATGGCGCACTGCGCCCGCATCGCAGCCGACCCCGATGTCGCTGCGGTCGGCTACATGGCGCGCCTGCGCGGTTTCGTCGATGTCGAAAAGAATGTCGTTCCCATCAGCGCCGTCGATCCGGCGCTGCTGATGCAAACCAACGGCGGTGAATTCGGCCTTACTCCGGATCTGCTTGCGGCGATCGATCAGGGCCACGACCGGGTGCTGGTCGGCAAAGCACTGGCCGAAGCCGAAGGCTGGTCGGTTGGAGAGCCTATCACCGTCACCGCCTTCCAGATGGCGAGACAGGACGGCAGCCGCGACTGGCGCTTCGAGATCGCCGGCATTTTCGAAGGCGAAAGCGCCAGCACGGACACCTACTTCACCATCGCCCGCTACGATTACGTCGATGCCGCGCGCGCAAAGGACAAGGACACGGTCGATGCGTTCATCGTCCGGCCGCGCGAAGGCGTCTCACCGGGAGCGCTGGCAGCTCATATCGACGCGCTTTTCGCCAACTCGGCCTCGCCCACGCGCACGCAATCCGAAAAACAGTTTCTCGAAGCCTTCCTGCGCCAATATGCCGATATCGGCCTCATCGTCGACCTGGTCACAGGTGCTGCCTTCGTCACGCTGCTGATGGTCGTCATCAACACCATGATCTTTGCCGTGCGCGAACGGACGTTCGAGATCGCCGTGCTGAAAACGCTGGGCATTTCGCGCGTGACGATCCTGACCCTCGTTCTGGGTGAGACATTGTTCATTTTCGTCGTCGGCGGAGCCATCGGTCTGGCCCTGGCGAAGGTGGGGACGATGCTTATCGGCCCGTCGCTCGGGCTCGTCTTCTCACCGGCCGTCCTGATGCGCGCAGCAGCGATCGTGCTTGCCCTTGGCCTTGCGACCGGCATCGCGCCTGCCGTCAGCGCCATGCGAACTCCCATCATGAGAGCTTTTCGAACGAGGTAACCGGCATGTCCATCCAAATCAGGCAAATAATCGTCGCGACAAGGACCGCTCTCGGCAGCATGAAACGGCGCCTGGCGATCTCGCTCTCCATGGCGCTGTCGGTATCGCTCGTCGTCATGGTCCTTACAGGCTTCCTCGCGATGGCGAGCGGCTTCGAGAAGGCCTTGGCCGGCGCGGGCTCGCCGCTCGTGGCCGTGGTGCTCGGCGGCGGCACGAACCAGGAGACCGGCTCCGATATTTCCGCCGATGCGATTCGTAACCTCAGGGCCAGGAGGGATGATGTCGGCATCCTTCGTGATGCGGGCGGAGGCCTTCTTGCATCCCGCGAACTGGTGGTCCCGGTCGATCTTCCGATCGCAAGCAACGGAACTTCAAGGACCCTTGCCTTGCGCGGTATGGACGGCAGCGGCTTCTCGATCCGGCAGGGCATTATCCTTTCGCAAGGGAGGCTGTTTGCGCCCGGCGCCAGGGAGATCGTCGTCGGCGCAGGCATCGTCCGCGATTATCCAGGCCTCGGTATCGGCGCCAAGGTGCGGTTGGGCACCGTCGACTGGACGGTGGTCGGGCATTTTGCAGCCAATGGCGGCGCGTTCGAGTCGGAAATCTGGGGCGACATCGACGCGGTGCGCGCTGCCTTCGACCGGCAGGGGGAGGTGCAAAGCCTGCGATTGCGGCTTGCCGACCCATCCTCCCTCGCCAAATTGAACGACAAGCTGGCGACGATAACCGAAACGCCGCTGAAGGCCGTATCCGAGGCCGAACTTTATGCGGTACAGGCAGGACATACAGCCGATCTCATCCGTTTGTTCGGATGGCCGATCGCGCTGTTGATGGCCGCAGGCGCGACGGCCGGTGCGCTCAACACGATGATGAGTTCCATCTCGGACAGAAGGGTCGAGATCGCGACCTTGCGGGCACTCGGCTTCAGCCGGCTGTCCACCTTTCTGGCAACCTGGTTCGAAGCGGCCGCGTTGGCCGCATGCGGAGCAGGTATCGGCGTCGCCGCATCAAGGCTTCTCTTCGACGGCTGGTACGCCAGCACCATAGGGGCCAATGAGGCCAGCATGGCCTTTCAGCTGACCGTGACCATCGATGTCATGCTGGCCGGCGGCTTGCTCGGCCTTGCAATCGGGCTCCTCGGCGGCGCCCTTCCGGCATTCGCAGCAGCCCGGCTGCCACTGATCGCCGCATTGAGATCCCGTGGATAGGCTGATTGTCTTACGCTGCGATCGTTGTCATCGGGTAGGCCATTCTTGCCCGTTAACGCATGGCTTTAACCAGTTTTTAATCATCAAGTTGAAGCGCCAACTTTCCTCGGATAAAGGAGGATCGTGGTGCCCCTTCCCTCGTTCCGTGGACAGCAAATTGACAATGGAAAATTTGCTTCAATCGCTGAACTTCATGGAGGAGTACACCGATCGCGTCCTTCCGGTCGCGATCCTGCTGCTGGCGGCGGAGATCTTCTTTCCGAAGTCTCGCTATACCTACATATCGAAGCTTCGCGGCGCCGTCTTCTGCGTGACGAACATCCTCATCACGAAGGCAAGCCTGACGCTCTTCTATTGGCTTTGGGCCTATATCGGCATCAAACCGCTATTCAAGATCGACCTGACGTTCCTCTCGAAATTTTCGAACGTCTGGCTGCTGCACCTTTTAGGCGCCATAGCTGCGTCCTTCCTCGTCCTGCAGGTCAGCGAGTTCTTCTACTATTGGTTCCACAGGCTGCAGCATAGCAGCAGATTCTTCTGGCGCTTCCACGCGGAACATCATTCGCTCGAGGAGATGAGCGCCTTCAACAGCAACCACCATTTCAGCGAGGAGATCTTCAGGATTCCGTTCCTGATCGTTCCCGTTTCGCTGCTCTTCGATTTCAGGCAGGACTATGTTCCCTGGATCTGGGTGTTCTTCGTTCGCTGGCAAGGCTATTTCGAACATAGCTCGACGCGTCTGAACCTGGGCTGGGTCCGCTACGTCTTTCCCGACAACCGCTTTCACCGCATTCACCATTCCATCGAACAGCAGCATTTCAACAGGAATTTCGGCAGCGGCTCGGCGATATGGGACATTCTGTTCGGGACGGCCTATTATCCGAAACCTGCGGAATGGCCCGATGTCGGCCTGCCCAACATCCGCGAGCCGCAGAATCTGACCGAATTTCTCGTTCGGCCGTTTCGGCGCGGAAAGCGCATGCGTCCACCTGGCACGAATGGCTTCAAGCGCTCCTATTGATAACCCCGAAAGACTTCGCCATTCATTGCCAACCTGCAAAAGTGAGCCTTGCTTTGCTCTTCAGATGGGATCCAAAATCGTTAGTCCGTCACCACGCCTAGTATGGCTTCTAAATTTTGATGCAACATTTTTGTCGCATTCCATCCTGTTTTCGTGCAACCTGCGGATCTGAAACGAAAGCTCGTTTATGCCTGTCTCATGCCCGTGAAAGATCCGTCATTGTTCATGAAGTCCAGCATCGACCACTTGCCGCCGCTCAAATGACGGGAACTCGTGCGCGTCCTGGAGGTGTTGCATGAGGAGTTCGAGGACGCGCTGAAGGGAGGCTCGGCAGATTTCAAGAAGCGCGGCCGCATTCTGAAAATCATCCTGTTCGGATCCTATGCCCGTGGTGGCTGGGTCGATGAACCGCATACGAAAAAGGGCTACCGATCCGACTTCGATATATTGATCGTCGTCAATGATAAGAGGCTGACCGTTTTCGACCGCTATTGGCAAAGGGCTGCCATTCGCTTCATGCGTGACGAGGAGTTCAAGACGCCGGTGAATTTCATCGTGCACTCTCTTCGCGACGTGAATACGCTGCTGGAGCAGGGCCGATACTTCTTCGTCGACCTGCGCCGCGACGGCATCGTCCTTTACGAACTCGACCAGGAGCCGCTCGCGACACCAAGTCTGTTGAGACCCGAGGACGCCTACAGATTTGCCAAGGAATATTTCGAGGATCGGCTGACGCACGCAAAGAACTTTCGGCAGCTGTCCGAAATGGCTTTTCGTAGCAGTATGTTAAAAGAAGCAGCCTTCCTATTGCATCAGTCGATCGAACAGGCCTATGCTGAATGGATACGAACTGTGGACCAATATTTTCGAGCCTGCGGCACTGATAGCACCGTCTTCAACTTCACGGCTCAGTTCCAATATCCTATCGAATGGGAGCGTCGCGCTATCTTACATTCGTAGACCACGTTCCGTGTACGGAAGCGACAGAGGCGTAGATTTTATCACCAAATGGTGCTATTTCTAACGTCATAACACGGAGGCCAGCGGATGCGCTCAACCATTAATCTCGATGACGCCCTCATGGACAGGGCTAGATCATTGACCGGCACCAAAGAAACCGCAGCACTCGTTCGTCAGGCGTTGGAGACGCTGGTTCGAGTGGAGTCAGGAAAACGCCTCATCGCTCTTGGGGGAACCATGCCGGATGCCGAGGCAGCTCCGCGCCGTCGGAGCACGGCGGTTAAGTGATATTAGTGGACACCTCGATCTGGATTGATCATTTCCGACATGGCGATGCCGAGCTACGAAGGATAATCGAAGATGATCGACTACTTTGCCATCCGAGCGTGATTGGCGAGTTGGCCCTTGGCAGCCTTCGCGACCGCGGCAGCGTCATTGCTTTTTTGATAGCTCAGCGCGGAGCTGTTGTCGCCACGCACGACGAAGTCATGACGATGATCGATCGATACGGCATTTTCAGCATGGGTATTGGCTACACTGATGCCCATCTGCTAGCGTCCGTTCTCCTCGAGCAGAAAGCAACCTTGTGGACCAGAGACAAGCGACTGCGAGCAGCGGCCGAAAAGGCGGGCGTGTCACTACACATTGCGGCCGATGAGCCTCACTAGATGCTTGAGCTTTATACCTAAATAGCCTTTGAACAGGTTTTCCGAACCTTTACTACTCTTGAAGAGAATCGAACTTTAACTCTGGCCGCCTACCTTAATCGCCTCAAAGACAAGATAGCGGTATTGCCGCAAGATTATCTCCAAATGGCAAGATCTTGTCGCCGTCGTACAGAACCGCGAACATACGGTCTAATCGTAGCCGGATGAAACTTCAGTGGCAGGTCAGACGCTGCCGCCGCGCTCACCTCAACGGAGCGACGCGCAGGAAAAAACCGTCATCCGCGTTCTGGCCTGATCGATGCCGCATCTAGGGCGGCCAATGATCCTGCACGCCCCAGTCGCCTTGATGGGAATCGAACCTAAGGCCAATTTGTTATCGAAACCCGTCGAAGTTTCAAGAATGCTCGAGTCTGGAGACTGAAGCGAAATTCTCACGCGCTAACGCCACAATGCCGATATTGGAACAGCGGACAAACGTTCCCCGAAAGGGATCACCCTGTCATGGTCGTACAAGACGATACCCGAAACAAACTTTTCTCCGGATGCTTCGGCCAAAATTCGCAACCCCGAAAAATCGGAATTCGAGACGGTTGCCGCCGCTTTTATTTCAATACCGACGATCCGCCCTCTTCTATCTTCGATGACGATATCGACTTCGTTCTGCTGCTTGTCCCGAAAGTGCGAAAACTCGAAGCGAGTTTGCCCACCGCTGGCGAGTTTGAGGATTTCTCCAAAAACGAAAGTCTCCAGCAACGCCCCGAACTGGCCCCTGTCGTCGCGGAGGCGCTCAAGAGAGAGGTCGCGAAGGGATGCGAGAAGACCAGAATCGAGGAAATGTATTTTCGGCGTCTTGGTCAGGCGTTTTAGTTTGTTGGAAAACCAAGGTTGCACGGTTCGAGCGAGGAACAGGCTCTCGAAGATTCCGACGTATTTTTGCGTTGTGATGTGGTTCATCCCGATGGCAGCCCCGATCCCGGAATAGTTCACGAGCTGGCCCGAATGCTCTGCCAGAATGCGTAGCAGTCGCGGCATTTGAGCAATCTGCTCGATTTGCGCGATATCGCGAACGTCGCGTTGAACGATCGCCTGGATGTAATCCGCATACCAGTCCTGTCTGCGGCTCAAGGTTTTGCGGCCCAATGCCTCGGGATATCCACCGGCCAGAACCGCAGCCATCAGGTCGTCTCCGACGATTGGTTCTCCGGCCTTTGCTTCATTTTGAAAGGCATCCTGCAGAAAGCTGCTGCCGGCGCTTCTGATCTCGCTTTGCGCAAGCGGCAGCAATCGAACGACCTCCATGCGCCCTGCGAGCGAGTCTGCCACGCGTGGCAGCGTCATAAGATTGGCTGAACCTGTCAGGAGGAAACGCCCTGGGCGCTGGTCGATGTCCACACTCTCCTTGATCGCCAACAACAGCTCGGGAGCGCGCTGAATTTCATCAATAATGGCGCGGTCCATACCCCTTACAAAGCCAACTGGATCCTGTCGCGCTGCCTCCAGGGTCGTCCCATTATCCAGCGTGTAATACTCCATCCCCTCGTTGGCCATCTTCCTGACCAAGGTCGTTTTGCCTGATTGTCGGGGACCTACGATCAGAACGACTCGCGTGTCTGACATGGCGTCGGTAACGCGTTGCTTAACGAGCCTTGGATACAGCGCCATAGCTTCATTCCATTGGTGACCGTTTGAAACTACAGCGATGACCAATTGAAAGTCAAGTGTTGACCAATTGAAATTCAGGCGGCGGCCATTTGAAACAACAAACCAGAAGTCAGTGGCATGCTAGATAGCGATATGAGGTAGGCAGAGACCATCGCATCCTCAAGCCCACCAGCTTTTAACAACGGAAATAATGCAGCTCTTGAACCAATTCGAACCCGCGTTCCACCAAGCCATTTTAGCTAAGTGTCGGCTAATCATCTGGTATCATAGAAGAATTTAGTCGCGCACAGTCACAAAGCCTCCAGAGATCGGCAATCATGCCCCACTCATTGGAATCTTTTATTCGCGTTCGAACTTCGACTATAAATCGGCGCGCACTTTGCCTCTAGTTCCCCGAGTTGACGCCCTGCGGCGGTGCGCCATGAGCTTCAGCCCGCGGCGAGATGGCGAATGCAAGGTTCCATCTGCATGCAACCAATCCATTTCCCTAATCTTTCGGTTGGTCGGCGATCGATAGTTATCGGAGAATCCCAACTCACCAGGCTCCATTGAATCTTGCATTACCGTTCAACGCAATCTACATTATGTTCAACATAGGAGATTGTAATGGGTGCTCAACTACGAACCGCTGCAGAAAGCGAAGCAAAAGTGGCGTTGGCCCGCAATAAGCTCGTACTCGAACAAGCAAAGGCTGTCGGCCTTCTCGGCACGGCGAAGAATACCCGTTTGTCGGGACGTGTATCGTCCGAATTGATCGAGGCGGCCAAGAAGCGCGCGCATGTCACTTCCGACACTGAACTTCTGGAACTGGCGCTTTCCCGGCTTGCCCTAGAGGATGATTTCGGCGCGCGTCTGGTGGGGCGCAAAGGCAGCATCTCGGCGGATCTCGATCTTGAGGTTTGATCTCTCCGAAACGCTGCGATCACTAAAACCACAGAAGTATGCCGGGACGCTCGAGCGCAGGCTCGACGAAGACCTGTCATGGGTCGTCGACGAACCGGCAATCGGCGGACCATTGTTCCTCGACACCAGTGTCTATCTGGATGTGCTACAGGGGCGCTCGCCGGTTGAGGTTGATGCACTGCTGCGGTATCGCCTATGCCACCATTCCGCAGTCTGCCTGTCGGAGCTGACCCATGCGTTCGGCCGGTTAGACCCCAAGCATGCCACCACCAAAGCGGTTCTCGAAACGATCGCCGAGACTGTAGACGACATCCCTGAGCACCGTCTTCATGCTCCGGATACAGCCATGTGGGGACAGGCGGGTGTGCTGGCGGGGCTGCTGTTTCGGTTGAGCAACCTTCCTAAAGGGAAAGGGCATGAGAGGCGTTTCGTCAATGACGCCCTTGTTTTCCTACAAGCGCGGCAGCTAGGCGCGAGTGTGCTAACCGGTAATGTGCGGGATTTTGATTTCCTTTCGCAAATCATGCCAACCGGACGGGTCATTCTGTACCGAGTTATGAGCTTGTGAGCGGTGAACCAAGTGCAGGGCACTAAGCGGCCGCGTGTCATAATTTAGCTTATCTGTTATTTAGCCGGTTAACTATTTTTAGCTTGGTGCAGACTTGGAAATAACCAGTATTTTCAGCCCGTTACAAATTTAACGATGGTTTAATCACGTACCAAGAAACGACAGGCTTCCTCTGACATGATGACCACGATCTACTTTTAGAATTCGCCATTGAGGACAATGTACCCGTCCCCTAGTCCCTCGACGTGCGCACGCCCACGGAATTCTGCGAATCCTTCCAGCAGTGTGATTTCTATCCTTGGTGCAACGACAATTAAGTCGCTGGACTTGATCAACTGCGCCTTAGAATATCCGTTGCTATAAAGTTCGAATGCCTCAGGTGTTTTAAAGAAAAAGCCGCCCTGCTTCAGTATGCTCCCCTTTGAAAAAGGCGGAAAGAAACCATCGCGAAAACTCTGTATGACTCGGTAGCCTGCCGGTGGTTGCATAGGTGGATGATCTTCGCCCGCCTGTGCTTTGCATACTTCTGCATTCCCTACCAGGGCTCCACAAAGAGCCCCCGCAACAAAAGACCTACGATTGGGTTTCATTTACGGCTCCCTCGCCACTGCGTCCTCAAGCATGATACTGGTGCATGAACAGCCAATGCCGCGGATATCCGGGTCTTTGCACACAGGGTCAGAACAAGATCAGTGCGAAATCGTACGTTTATCAGAGAAAGTGATGCTCAGGACCGATATTAATCCCCAAACCCGCGTCCGAAATAGCATTTCACCCTAAAATATCCTTTTCAGCACAGGCGGCAAACAACGGAAAACATGCACGAATTCGGCGTACGATTTCGCACTGATCTTGTTCTGCCCCATAAGGGCACGAACATGTCTCGGGGGACAACCGGATTCGCCTTGTCGCGCGAATCCGGACTGCCGGGGTTTCATGGGCAAACCCCTCACCGCGACCGGTCGGTAGCCTGAACATCTCATCGCGGTCGGCAAGACCGGACAGATCGGACGTCAGATCGAAGAGCTGCTGAGCAACGAGATGGAAGACGTCGCCTTCCCGCTGGATGCGGCTATTGATCACCATCATGCTGGATCCGAGTACGATACGCCGGCGGCGTTCGAATAAGGTTGGCCAAGACGACCACGTTGGCCAGCCCGGTTTCATCCTCGACGGTCAGGAACATGGCACCCTTGGCCGAGCCCAGCTTCTGGCCCACGAGCACGAGGCCTGCGTCATCAGCCAGCGACCGTCCGGGGCGGACATCACCTCGTCGCAGGTGACGATGTTGCGGGCGGTGTGAGCCCGCTCTTAAACTCGCGGGCAAGCTCGGCCTCGATCCAATACTCAACCGGCTCCTTTTTCCGCGTCTTCCACTGCCAACCTGGCGAGAGCCAGCGCGGCATCTCGCGTCTTGGCGGCCGCGATAAAACGGCCGTTGTGGCAGAAGCTGGCGCCGTCGACGCCGGTGGCCACTTCGAGGTCGAGACCGCTCAACCCGGCCCAAGCAGCCGGAAGGTCGGCGCGCAATTCGAACCCCTGCTCCGCGCGGCGAATTCCGCCCAAGCACCAGTCGGTCTCACGCGGATGGACCACGAACAAGAGATGATCAGCGCCTGCTTTCACAATTGCCGTCCGAAATGGCATACCCTTCGGCAATTCGAGAACACGGCTCTCGCCTGCAAGCGCGATCGCCTGCAGGACTAACGCTTCAGCGCGCAATTTCGCATGGATTGCTGTAATTTTCGCTTCGACGAAACTGCGGGCGATTGCAATCGCGGCATGGAATGCCCGATCGGTCGCCTCCGGATCGCCATCATCGAAGACCGGCTTCAATGTTTCGAGCAACGACGGCAAGGTCAATCCGCCCAGCAGGCCGACACTATCCGGGCTGAGCGCGCCGTTGTCGACAAGATCAATCGGTAAGACGAAGCTGGCATCGAAAGCAGCATGCACGGTATCGACAACGGCGCGCGGAACAGAGAGGGCTGTCAGGTAGTCGCGACCGAAATGTTGCCAAATCAACCCGAATGAACTGAAGGGCTGACCATCGACGCGCCGTGGTGCGGCGCGCTGGTGATGATCGAAGATCCCGGTAGTTGCATCATAGGCGCCGCCGACATCGTAGACGATGCGATCGGCGCCAGGCGTAATCCATTCCGGCGCCCTGCTACGAACCAACCGCGCGTCAGGGAAAAGCCGTATGAGAACAACGCTGGACAACACTTCGTCGGCATGAAAGCCGCCGGAATGGGTGACGAGGAAACTTGGAGCCATAATACGGCCGGGACCTTACTGTTTGCGAATTGCACGGACCGTGCAAATAACCAAATTTGTTTGTCATCTCAACTTACCACCCCCAAAGTGGATTATCCGGCTGTTGAACTTTGTGGAAATGCTGGCATTGAGTGCCGCCTCGGCCCGCCGCGTTCAGCAGATAGGCATCGTATTCATTGGCGAACGGCCTACACTCGTCATCTTCCCAACGTTGTCCCGATTTCAACAAACCTATTAGATCCCACAGAGACCAACCAATATCGCGTAGCCGGGAGAGTTTATTTTTGGCGGCGCTTGGAACGGAGCCATTTCCTATCTTCCTTGACCATTTGTCACGCGGCTAGGGCTGTACCAATCATAACGATACCTCATTGCGGCAGACGATAGACCTCGGCATTGTCCTGCCGCTCCCGGAGGCCTTTATACGAAGCATGCCGGAGTTTGCCGTCATCGGTCCAGGCACGATATTCGATCTCGGCTATCAGTGTCGGCTGGACCCAGACGACGCCACGCTGTTTCAGCGCGATCGGCGCCCGCGAAGTCTTGAGCTTGTCTAAATCCTTGCGAAGCCTGGTCGCATCGCGTTCATTGAAGCCAGTCCCCACATTACCGACGTAAACGAGATCGTCACCTCTATAGGCAGCGAGAAACAAATTGCGGATACCACCGTGTGCAACAGCGGATGGTTCATAACCGACGATGAAAAAACTTTCGCTCTGGACGCATTTCACCTTGACCCAATCGCCCGTACGGCCGGAGCGATAAGGCCGGACACGGTTCTTGGCGATGATACCCTCAAGTCCGTGCGCGCATGCGGCGGCCAGCAAGTCGTCGCCATCGGCTTCGACCGCCTCGGATAGCTTTATGACGCCTGCGTGGTCGGCCAAAAGGCCATCCAGGATCTGCCGACGCTCCGCGAGATCCAGCCTTGTCAGGTCGTGTCCATCGAAATAAAGGAGATCAAAGGCGTAGAAGATCGCCTCGTCCGCCCGGCGGTGCCCGCCCCTTCCCCCAAGAGCACGCTGAAGGGCGCCAAAGCTCGACTTTCCCTTCTCATCCAGGACGACCGCCTCTCCGTCGAGGATCATCGTCGTGCCGAACTCCGCAGCCTCGTTGGCGATTGTCGGAAAGCGATCTGTCCAATCGTGCCCTCCCCTCGTGAGGATCCGAACGCGTCCGGGTTCAACGTGGATAGCAAGCCGGTAGCCGTCCCACTTTATCTCATAGAGCCACTGCGACCCTTTGGGGACGTTGGACGTCAGAAGCGCTAGCGCCGGCTCGATCGGTGGTGTCCCTGGGAGAGGTGTAGCTCGGGGGTAGCGAAGCCGCTCGCGAGCGCGCCCTCAATCGCGCTGTAGCGAGTGAGCGGCGTAGCGGGCGGTCATCAATGTTTTTCCGGTAGGGTCGGGTTGTTCAAGACCAACCTGATGGAAAGACCACTGATGACCGACGACATGATGAACGTGCGCTCGCTCGTTGAGAAGAGCGCTGATGCTGATTTGTTGCGTGAGATGATCGGCTTTGCGGCCGAGAAGCTGATGGAGCTTGAGGTCGGCGCCAAGACGGGTGCTGGCTATGGTGAGAAGAACGCGTTGCGGCTTGCGCAACGTAATGGTTATCGTGAGCGCGATTGGGAGACGCGGGCCGGAACCGTCGAGCTGCGTATCCCCAAGCTCAGGACGGGCAGCTACTTCCCGAGTTTCCTTGAGCCTCGCCGCATGGCCGAGAAGGCTTTGACCGCAGTGATCCCAGCGCAAACGCGCAGCGTTTGTCGCGTGGAAGCTTACATCCAGGGTGTTTCGACCCGCTCGGTCGACGACCTGGTCAAGGCGATGGGGATGAGTGGCATTTCCAAGAGCCAGGTCAGTCGCCTGTGTGCCCCTTTCGGCAATGCAGGCATTGCCTGCCGGGCAAGGGGAGATCGACGACAAGGTCAAAGCTTTCCTGGCCCGGCCGATCGAGGGCGATTGGCCATACGTTTGGGTCGATGGTACCTATCTGAAGGTCCGCCGCGGCGGACGAATCGTCTCCGTCGCCGTGATCATTGCGGTGGGCGCCAACACCGACGGCCGACGCGAGGTGCTGGGCATGGAGGTCGGCACATCCGAGGCCGAACCGATCTGGACCGAGTTTCTGCGCAAGCTGACCAGACGAGGCCTGAGCGGCGTCAAACTCGTCGTTTCCGATGCGCATGAAGGCATCAAGGCTGCTGTCTCCAGGGTCCTCTCGGCCACTTGGCAGCGCTGCCGGGTCCACTTCATGAGGAATGCTCTCGCGCATGCCGGAAAGAGCGGCCGACGGGTGGTTTCCGCCTTCATCGCCACGGCCTTCGCGCAGGATACGCCGAAGGCGGCAAGCACCCAATGGCGCAGTGTTGCAGACCAGATCCGGCCGAAAGTGCCAAAGCTCGCAAACCTCATGGACAATGCCGAGGAAGATGTGCTCGCCTACATGACTTTCCCGAAGCAGCATTGGACCAAGCTACATTCGACGAACCCCATCGAGCGTCTCAACGGTGAGATCAAGCGGCGTACAGACGTCGTCGGCATCTTCCCCAACGACGATGCCATCGTCAGGCTCGTCGGCGCGCTCCTGCTCGAACAGAACGACGAATGGGCCGTTCAGCGATCCCGCTACATGACCCTTGAGACCATCGCACAAATGAGCGATCATCCTATCGTCAGCTTGCCCGCTGCGGCCCGCTGACCATGGTCCGGCTCTCCCGGAAAGCACGGCGATCACCAAGCCGAGCTACACCTCTCCAAAAGACGCGATCTTTTACCGATTGCAGTGAGCAGGTTCATTTCTTTGCAAGACGTGTTGGGACTGTTGCAGGTGCACAGGCACACCTTCGGTTGCCGACAAGCTGAATTTTGGGATCTTCAGCTCCTAACGGGCAATGGTTCAAGAAGACTGCCAATGGACCACGATGGCAATCAAAAGGCCGGCTGAGGGCAGCGTATTCAGCAGCAAGCCAGCGACACCAAGCCACCTCCAACGCTCATTGCGCACCAAGGCAACGATCGCGAGCAAAGACCCGGCTATGGCCGACCCAAACAATGCCATCGCGATAGCTCCCAGCCATCCGTACGGACCTGCGTTCATCGCGATAATGAAGCCCACACCAATGCCGGCGGCCGGTGCAAAGAGCGACGCTACCGTAAAGCCGGTGCCAAGCTTTGTACTCGTTCTGCTCAATCGGCCCAAAACTGTGTCACTTGGAAATCCCGTTAATTGACGCGGCGGCCAGGTCGCTAGCGGACTGGATGAGGGTGCAATACCCTCGTGGGTGCTAATACCTGTCTATCGCCATTTGCGAGGATCTGACCCGTCTTGGCAGCCGTAGGGCGGCAAGCTGCTGCCGAACGTCGCATGCAGCATATCGCATCCCCATTTGTTAATCGGCCCTGGCATGCGGCTATTGAGCTCAATGCCCACTTCGTCATACGGGCTTTCGGTGTTGCTAACATAGCGATGCCAGCGGTAGCCGATCGCCGCGCCCATGGCGACTATGATGATCACCAGTAATCGAAAGACTCTAAACAAAATCCACTCCTCGAAAATCACCGAGCTGGTACCGGTCTGACAATCGATACGCTCACGACCGTCTTGCGCGTTTGCGAGCGACGGTTCCTTAAGATCATCGCCGTAGGGAAAGATCGACACGATGTAAAGATTGCGACCAAGCCGCCGTTGCGAAAACGCGCCTAGTCACTTCGGAATTCAGTCATCGTGGCCACCAAGGCCACTGGGTCGGCGCCTGAGGTATTGCAGAGGATTACACGTTAGCGGGCGACGAATCTCTGTTCCCCGATGTGAACAGCCGCGGTGACGCCTGTGATCGCGCTGCACAATCGGATGGCGTCACATCAGCGCGGGATCGGACTCTGCCGGTCCGGAAACCGGACCGGTCGTCAATATTATCGCCTGAGGTTATGTCTTCGCAGTAGCAGCTTTCGTGGGAATAGGACATATCCTCCGCAAACCCGCTGCCTTCCTTTCATTGAGGGGCCAACCCGGCATGAGCGCGGGCGAAGGCAAGCGCATTGGCATATGAGGTACCATCGGCGAATGCGCGTCTGGGCAAAAGAACGGACTGTCGGTTCGAGAGGGTCACCAGGAAGAAAGTCCGCTCTTCAACGACACGCTTAATCGCTGACCAGCTGATGGTTGAAGCCATATTTGGAGCTCTGATCGCCACCTCCTTTTCACCAAGTTCGACGTCATGCAGCAATCCTTTCGTCGGTACACGGCTAAAGAGCAGACAGGCGACAAGGCCTGTTATCCAATGCGAGAACAGCGCGACAGCAGCGACGACGATATAGATGGCATAGAACCAGATCGGCATCTCACCGGATGCAATCGCTTTCATCATGTCAAGCAAGGTCTCAAAATTGCCTGCGTCGGAATCGGTTCCAAGCGAAATACCTATGAAAAGCGCCCCGAGCACAAACAGAAAGGCACGGATAATTCTTTGGAGCAGTGGGCGGCGGGTCAACGCGACGCACATGAGGACATAGTCGGTTCGGGTTAGAATGTATGAAGCCGTTAGAGCCACTTTTCTTTCCTCACCATCACGCTGATGTTGGTAGCCAATTGGCCGCGATTTCCATTTCCGGAAGCAGATTGCGTGATCATCTGCTAGGCACGAAACCCGGCGACCGAAATCGCCGGGTTTCTGAACAGCTTTGAGAACGGCAGCT
>UBUL01000004.1 GCA_900468625.1 Hyphomicrobiales bacterium | reverse complement strand
AAAACATGATTTGCTCTAGCGGCGAAGATCTGAATTTCCGATTCGATTCCGGGGGATACGAGCATGTCTTATGCAGTCGATTCATCTACCTCGTCAGTCACACGAGCCGAGCGCGTCGCCGGCGTGATCCTCAGCGGGCTGATCATTGCCTTTCTTGTCTTTGACGGTGTGATCAAGCTTGTGCCGCTTCCGGTCGTCACGGAGACGATGGCGGGGCTTGGCTATTCCGCCGATCCGGCGCTTGCGCGGCTTCTCGGCGTCATCACGCTCGGCTGCGCCATTCTCTATGCGATTCCGAAAACGTCGGTTCTCGGCGCGATCCTTCTTACAGGCCTTCTCGGCGGGGCGATCGCGACGCATCTCAGAGCCGGCAGCCCGATCTTCTCGCATCTGCTGTTCGGCGTTTATGTCGGCGTGATCGCCTGGGGCGGACTTTATCTTCGCTATGAAGAAGTTCGCAAAATGATCCCGCTTTTTTACCGAAGCTTTTGATTTCGGATTCGATTTGCTAAGGCTCGCTTCCTTGAGAGAAGAGGGAGCGGGCCATGCCGCAAGTGATCGTCGCGCCTGTCAGGCAATCGGATGCGGACGAGCTGATTGCCGCCAATATAGCCAGCCGTGCCCACCATGTGCCCTGGGCCTATCCCTTTCTCGATCGCGACGGTTTCGACGCTTGGTTCGGCCAGACGGTGACGGGACCGAATATTGGTCTGGTGGCGCGCGATCCAAGCTCCGGCGGTATCGTCGGCGTCGTCAATATCAGCCAGATGGTCTGGGGCGGCTTTCGCAGCGCCTTTCTCGGCTATCACGGCATGGCGGATTTTGCCGGTCAGGGCTTCATGACGGAGGCGGTTCGTTCGGCTGTTGTCCATGCCTTCGACGCAGTCGGCTTGCATCGGGTGGAGGCCAATATCCAGCCGGGCAATCACTCTTCGATCGCGCTGGTCAAGCGGCTCGGCTTCCGCAAGGAAGGGTTTTCGCCCAAATATCTGAAGATCGGCGGCGTCTGGTGCGATCATGAGCGCTGGGCATTGCTGGCGGACGATCCACGTTCCTGACCCCTTTCGGAATTCGAAAGCCGCGCTATCTGGCAGAATACCCCAGAAAAACGTTGACTGTGCAGAGGGAAGGGGCGAAAGCGACCTTGTGCCTCTCGCCGAACGTTGCTGAGAGTGCGAGCGCGCCGGAAGCCGTAAATGATCGTTTCGACCGAAGAAGAACTGACCAAGCTCAAAGATATCGGCCGCATCTGCGCCAATGCGCTGCAGGCCATGGCTGCGGCTCTGGAGCCGGGCATCACCACGCTGGAGCTGGATGCGATCGGCCGCAAGGTACTGGAAGATGCCGGCGCGCAATCGGCGCCGGAGCTGGTCTACAAGTTTCCCGGCGCGACCTGCATCAGCGTCAACGAGGAAGTGGCGCACGGCATTCCCGGCCCGCGTATCATCCGGGCGGGAGATCTGGTCAATCTCGATGTATCGGCCGAAAAGGATGGCTTCTTTTCCGATACCGGAGCCTCTTTTACCGTGCCTCCGGTCAAGCCGAAGATCGAGCGTCTCTGCCGGGATGGCAAGCGGGCGCTATGGGTCGGCCTCAATCAGGTGAAAAGCGGCGCGCCACTTGCAAAGATCGGGCAGGCCGTTGGCGCTTTCGCGCAGAAGAACCGCTATACTTTGATCGCCAATCTCGCCAGCCACGGCATCGGCCGTTCCCTGCATGAAGAGCCCGCCGAGGTTTCTACCTGGGCGGACCCTTCCGAGACCCGGATCATGGAGGATGGCCTGGTCTTCACCGTCGAGCCGTTTCTCTCGCTCGGCGCAATCTGGGCGGAAGGCGGCGACGATGCGTGGACGCTCTATGCCGATCCGCAGGCGCCTACGGTCCAGTACGAACACACGATCGTCGCTACCCGCGGCGGGCCTGTCATTCTGACATTGCCGGACGCCTGAAGTCCTGAAGCGCATCGCGAATCTTTCAGCTTCGTGTCCTGCGCTTCAGGTCTTTGATTTTGCGCCGTTGTCGCAAAACCGCGCACTTTTACGCGGCATGCCGTAGCTCAATCGTCGGACTTCGGTCTGTCCTCAGCTTTCGTTTCGCCGCGGATGATGTCGGCGGCGGCGCGCTCGAGGATTGCGGCGATACGTGCGCCTTCGGCCTTGTTCCATGGGAACTTCGAACGAAGGGCCGAGCGCAGCAGATGGCGGGCGCGATGGACGTCGCCGGCGCCATGGCGATCGAACGGGCTATCGCGGCCGTCCTCGTCTCCGCCGTCGAAAACCTCGCGGACGCGGGCCATTTTCTCGCCGATAGAGGCGAGCTTGGCGAACGTGACCTCGACCAGATCACGGTTGTCGTCGACGCGCTTCTGGCCGCTTTCGGTGATGCGGTAAAGCTTCTTCGTGCCGCTCACCTCGACTTCGGCCTGGCCGGTCTCTTCGAGATAGGTCAGCGCGGGATAGATGACGCCCGGGCTTGGTACGTAAAAGCCGCCGGAGCGCTCCTCGAAGGTCTTGATCAGTTCATAGCCGTGGCGTGGCTGCTCGGAGAGCAGGGCGAGTATGATGAGCTGAAGATCGGCCGCATCGAACTTGCGGCCGGTGCGAAACCCGCCGCCGAACATGCCTCCCTTGAAGCCTCTCATGAAGTCTCTCCTATGCTCGTCGCGCGATTCACGGCCTCGGCCATGTCGTAGGATATACGCCTCGACGATGTCAAAGCCATCTCCGAACATATGGCGATCTCTGAAACCTCTCATGTCGTTACTCCTTGAGGTGTGAGGTTTATGTCGTTAGTCATGTCGTAAGATATATATCGTAAGATAGCTTTGTTCAAGAGGGGCGATCCGTGCATGGGATAGCCCGCGGAGGAAGGGGCATTCCGGTGGGGAGAAGTTCAGCCATGGAGTGAAAATCCGCTGCTGAACAACTGCATCACGATCATGGGATAAGCGATTACATCTACGTAAGAATAGGTCCCTGACGGTTGCCGCTTTCGGCGAACTGCCCTAGGCTCGCCGCAAATTGACGCCATTGCGGTTCCATTCAGAACCCGATCAAGGAAGCTTATCCACCGTGTTCCACTCCTTCTTCCCGCAGCCCAGATTGTTCTTCATCTCCATGGCGATCTGGACGCTTGCCTGCATCGCAGCCTGGTATTCGTTTTTTTCCGGCTTGGGGACGCAGTTAGGCTTCGTCATGCCAGGAGAGGGAAAGGAGCCTTACGATCTCAGCTATTTCCTGCTTTGGGGAAACGTGTGGTTTTACGGATTCTTTCTTGTCTGTATCATTATCTTCTGCGGCGCGTGGCACATACGGGCCTGGAATCATCCCTGGAAAGTCTGGTCGTTATGGGGCTCTGCGCTTATCATCCTGGTCACCTATTTCGGCGTTCAGGTAAGTGTGGTCATCAATAACTTTCGCCGTCCGTTTGGTGATCTATTGCAGGCGGCGCTGACAAAGCAGCCTGGCGTGACGACTGATAGTTTTTACTCGCTGATGATCATCTTCGCGCAGATTGCATTCCTCAGCATGTTCGTCTCGATCCTGACGGATTTCTTCACGAGCCACTACATCTTCCGTTGGCGCACGGCGATGAACAATTTCTATATGTCGAAATGGGAAAAGCTGCGCCATATCGAAGGCGCCTCTCAGCGCGTTCAAGAGGATACGATGCGCTTTTCCAGCGTGTTGGAAGGCCTTGGCATCAGTCTCATCAATTCCGTCATGACGCTGATCGTGTTCCTTCCGATCCTGCTGGCGCTTTCGACCTATGTCACGGAACTCCCTATCATCGGCAAGATTCCCCACTCGCTCTTTTGGCTTGCGCTCTTCTGGTCGATTTTCGGGACCGTCCTGCTTGCCGTAGCCGGCATCAAGCTTCCAGGCCTGAATTTCAAGAATCAGCGCGTGGAAGCGGCATACCGCAAGGAACTCGTCTATGGAGAAGACCATGAGGAGCGTGCGCAGCCGGCGACGGTGGAGGAGCTTTTCGCTAACGTGCGGCGGAACTATTTCCGGATTTATTTCCACTACGTTTATTTCAACGTCGCCCGTTACTTCTATCTGCAGGCTGATACGATGTTCGTGTTGTTCATGCTGGTGCCGACTTTCGTTGCTGGCGCGATCACCTACGGTATCTACCAGCAGATCGCCACCGCGTTCGGACAGGTCAGCAATTCGTTCCAGTATCTCGTCAATTCCTGGACGACGATCATCGAACTTCTGTCGATCCACAAGCGCCTGAAGGCATTCGAAGCCGCGATTGACGATACGCCGCTACCAAAGATCGACCAGACCTATCTCGAGCGCCAGGCGGGCGTCATCCACGCCGACGGCTGATGCAGCAAGGCCCCGGAAACGGGGCCTTTTTCAATGGCGGCGCAATTGGTGCGGCTTTGCGCTTGCGAGGCAATGGAAGGGCCACTCCTTACCCCTGCTGCGGTTTGCCTCTGGTTGCGATCAGCGGGATCGCCTCGGAATAGCTGACGCAGGCGACGTCCTGTCTGTGGCAGACGTCGCTGACGAAGCGATCGAGCGCGCGCCAATAGGCGCCGTCGTTCATTTCGACGAAGTGAAAACCAAGCTGCAGCGGGATGCGCTCGCCGTCATATTGCTTGCCGAAGGCCGCCTCGAAGGCCTCGAAGGTGCGGTCCTCGTAGGTCTTGGCGTTGGCCTTGTCTTCTGTGCCCTTGGAATGGCGGACATAGAGATTGTAGTCCATGCCGATGACCGGGCGATGCTCGGGGCCTTCTGGGATCAAGGGTAGGCCGAAGCGGTAGATGCCGTCGACCACCTGCGGCAGGACGGGTCCCTTGGTGACGAGGCTTGCATCATATTGGAAGCCCATTTCCTTCTCAGCCGGCACGAGGCCGTCGCTGGTGGAGAGATAGGGCGCGCGGAATCCCTTGACGTCATTCGTCGCGAAGTCTTCCCAGCCTTGAGGCTCCTTGTCTGCGAGGCCGACATTCTTCCAGGCGTCGCGAAGCGCAAGGCGGGCATTCATGAATTCTTGGCTCCAGTCGGCCGCGCTCCAGCCCTTGCCGTCGAAATGGCCGCAGGCGTGGCTCGATATATCGTGGCCTTCCTGATGGGCGCTCCAGATGTTGGCGATACGGGTGCGGACATCATCCTCGCTCTTGGCAAAACCGACATTCGATTTGCCCGGCCGCTGCTTCGGCCCCTGATAGGCCTTGGCCTGTACCCTGTTCATCAGGAAGGTGCAGGACAGAAAGTAGGTAAAATGCGCGCCGTTGCGCGACGCGATCTCGCGGCTCTTCGTCCAGAGCGCATTGTCATGAGCGCCGTCGAAGGAAATCATGACCAATTGCTTGGGCTTGTCATCCGCATTGGCCGTAGCGGGCAAGGCGAGGGAAACGACAAGGGAGAAACAGGTAGCTAAGCGAAACATGGGCACCGAATATCGATTGGGTCGAGCACGGCTTGCCAGGAATCATCTGGCGATATCGTATGGCGTGCCGCGGATCGCTTTCTTCCTTTCGCGTAAATGCGGCGAAGCTGCGGTGATGCTGGCATTTTTTTGCGGCAGCCGATAAGGATGTGACTACAAGACCATAGAGGATTTCATCCATGGCATTGCTTATTCTCGGCATCGTTCTGTTTCTCGGCCTTCATCTGATCCGCGTCGTGGCGCCTGGCCTGCGAACGTCTTTGATCGCAAGCCTCGGGGAGGGCGGCTGGAAGATCACCTATTCGATCGCAAGCATCGTCGCGCTGATCGTCCTGATTTACGGATTCGGGCAAGCGCGAGACATGACGCCGATCTGGTCGCCGCCGTTCTGGATGAGCCACATCACCATCCTTTTGATGCTTTTCGCGATGATCTGTCTCACCGCCTCTCTGCTGCCGGCGGGATATATCGCGGTCAAAACGAAGCATCCGATGGTGCTGTCGGTGAAGATCTGGGCGCTGGCGCACCTTCTGTCGAATGGCGATGGAGCCGCGATCCTGCTGTTCGCCGCCTTCCTCGCCTGGGGCGTAATTCTGCGCATTTCGCTCAAGCGGCGCGAACGCGCCGGCGAAATTACCCTGCGTCCCTTCGTTTCGGCGAAATACGATCTTTATGCGATTGTCATCGGCGCCGTGGTCTGGGCCTTGATCATCTGGAAGCTTCATGCGTGGATTATCGGGGTTTCGCCGCTCGTTATGTGACGATTTCTGCCATTCCCCCTTACATCAGCCGCAAAATGGAGTAGAAGGCCCCACTAACGCTAGAGCCGGATGGTTTCAGGTCGCATCGGCCCGAAATCCGAGGCCGCTCTGGAATTTGAGAGATAGAGCATAATGTCGCGCGAAAAACGCTGACACTTTTCGGCATCATGCTCTAAGCTTCTGGTATAATTTGGCCTGGGCCGGAGACGAGAATGGCATTCAACGACGACAGCTTTATCCGAGAGGTGAACGAGGAACTGCGTTCGGACCAGTTGCGGTTCGTATGGCGCCGTTTTGGCAGGCTCATCATCGGGGGAGCCGTACTCATCGTTCTCGCCACCGCGGCCTATAGCGGCTACCGCTACTGGGCGGGCAATCAGGCCGGCAGCGGCGGCGATCAGTTCATTGCCGCTCTGACGCTGGCCGATCAGGGCAAGACCGACGACGCGCTTGCGGCACTGACCAACATCGAGAAGACCGGTCCGGGTTCCTATCCATTGCTCGCGCGTCTGCGCGCGGCAACGCTGCAGGCGCAGAAGGGTGACAAGGCCGGCGCCATCGCCACGTTCTCCGCGATCGGCAAGCAGGCGGATATTCCTGTCGTCGTTCGCGATGCGGCTCGCCTGCGCGCTGCCTATCTGCTCGTCGACACCGGCACCTACGATCAGGTCGCCGCCGAAGCGCAGGAGCTGGCCGTCCCGGCCAACGCCTTCCGTCATTCGGCGCGTGACGTTCTCGGTCTTGCCGCCTACAAGGCCGGCGATTTCGCCAAGGCCCGGCAGTGGTTCCAGGCGATCGTCGACGATCCGCAGAGCCCGCG
Organism: Hyphomicrobiales bacterium; assembly: GCA_900468625.1. GTDB lineage: Bacteria > Pseudomonadota > Alphaproteobacteria > Rhizobiales > Rhizobiaceae > Rhizobium. The sequence continues at coordinate 174,350 of UBUL01000004.1, read as the reverse complement.
CAACGTTGCCAACCGTGCTCAGATGCTGCTCGATCTCATCACTGCATCCGGCAAGGCTCCGGTCGCAAAAGGCTGAAGGATCGCTAAATGAGCTTTACGGTTGCGATCGTCGGTCGCCCGAATGTCGGCAAATCCACGCTTTTCAACCGTCTGGTCGGCAAGAAGCTCGCGCTTGTCGACGATACGCCGGGTGTAACGCGTGACCGCCGCCCAGGTGACGCCAAGCTGATCGACCTGCGCTTCCGCATTGTCGATACCGCCGGTCTTGAAGAGGCTCAGGATGAATCCCTTCAAGGCCGCATGCGCGCGCAGACCGAAGCTGCGATCGACGAGGCCGATCTGACGCTCTTTGTCGTCGACGCCAAGATGGGCTTGACGCATATCGATAAAGCATTGGCCGAAATGCTCCGCAAGCGCGGCCGGCCGGTCGTGCTCGTTGCCAACAAATCCGAGGCGCGCGGCTCCGATAGCGGCTTTTACGATGCCTATACGCTCGGACTCGGCGAACCGTGCCCGATCTCGGCCGAACATGGCCAGGGCATGATGGACCTGCGCGATGCGATCGTCGAGGCGATCGGTCCCGAACGCGCCTTCCCCGAGGAAGACGATGAAGCGGAGACGAATGTCAGCATTCCCCGCCCGGCTATCGGCGAGGATGGCGAGGAAATCGACGAAGAGCCTGCTTATGACGAGACGCGCCCGCTGCGCGTTGCGATCGTCGGCCGTCCGAATGCAGGCAAGTCGACGCTCATCAACCGTTTTCTCGGCGAGGACCGGCTGCTGACCGGACCGGAAGCCGGCATCACCCGCGATTCCATCTCCGTCGACTGGAGCTGGCGCGGTCGCACCGTCAAGATGTTCGACACCGCAGGCATGCGCCGCAAGGCGAAGGTGACCGAGAAGCTGGAAAAGCTCTCCGTTGCCGACACGCTGCGGGCCATCCGCTTTGCCGAAACTGTCGTGATCGTCTTCGACGCGACCATTCCCTTTGAAAAGCAGGATCTGCAGATCGTGGATCTCGTGGTCCGCGAAGGCCGCGCCGCCGTGCTCGCCTTCAACAAGTGGGACATGATCGAGGATCGTCAGGCCGTGCTTGCCGATCTGCGCGAAAAGACCGACCGGCTATTGCCGCAGGCGCGCGGCATTCGGGCCATACCGATTGCCGGTCAGACGGGCGAGGGGCTGGACCGCCTCATGCAGGCGATCGTCGATACCGACAAGGTCTGGAATAAGCGCGTCTCAACCGCTCGTCTCAACCGCTGGCTGGAGACGCAGCAGGTTCAGCATCCGCCACCGGCCGTTTCTGGCCGCCGCATCAAACTGAAGTACATGACGCAGGTGAAGGCGCGGCCTCCGGCCTTCATGATCTCCTGCACGCGCTCGGATGCGCTGCCGGAATCCTATGTGCGCTATCTGATCAATGGTCTGCGCGAGGATTTCGCCATGCCGGGCGTGCCGATCCGCATCCATTTCCGCTCGTCGGAAAATCCTTACGAAAACAAGAAGAAGCGGTAGTTCGCTCAAGCGTCCCTGTCGCGAGACAGGGGCGATTCTACTCAGGCCGCGTTCCTGCTGAGCGCCTCGCGCAGCGTAATGATTTCCGCCTTCAGTCTCGTAAGCTCCTCGGCCGTTTGCTCGGTAGCATCGAGAACGCACGGGGGAACGGCAGCCGCCTTCTTCTTCAATGCCTTGCCTTCGCCGGTCAGCTGAATCAGCACTTGGCGCTCGTCTTCCTTGCTGCGGATACGGTGAATGAAGCCGGCGGCTTCCAGGCGCTTCAAAAGCGGTGTCAGCGTGCTCGATTCCAGGAACAGCTTTTCACCGATGCCGCCGACGGTCTGACCATCTTCCTCCCATAGCGTCACCATGACGAGATATTGCGGATAGGTGAGATTGAGCGCGTCCAGCATGGGTTTGTAGAGCCGGTTCATCGCGTGGTTTGCCGAATAGAGGGCGAAGCAGATGAAGGTGTCCAGCTTTAACAGGTCGTCCGTCATCTCAAATACTCCCCGAGAACGTTTGGTGTAAATCGTGCGATAAATAATTGTACACCCAATCCTATGGCTGGGCTACGGGTTTCTTCTGCTTTTTGAGAAGCTGCCCTAAGGAGAATAGGTTTTCGGCGTCATTGTGATCGAAAGACTTAAATGTGGTCCAAAGAGGGGACCCAGCTGTCCAACCCAAATGCGGGGTTGTGCCACGCCGCCAGGGCGGCGCGATGAGCGCTCGCAACGTGCGCGCAAGCCGCTGCCAATTTCTCTGGTGAGGCGGACGCAGTGGCCGTGTGCCGCCGCTGGATCCGACAGCGAAACCGATCCGCTGGAAGTTTAACGTTCGTGAGCCTGCAATCGGCCACGGCGATTGGCCGTTCGGACATTGCCGATGAATTGCATCGTCGCGGCTTCCCAGGAATAGTTGAGCGCCAGAGCGCGAGCTGCTTCACGCGAGCAGGAGAGAGCGGCAAGGCAGGCCGTTGCCAAATCCGCATTGACGACGCCGGCCGTCCTGTCGCCGCCAAGAATATCCGCAGGGCCGGTGACGGGATAGGCAGCCACCGGTACGCCGCTGGCGAGCGCTTCCAGGATGGCATTGCCGAAGGTATCGGTCTTCGATGGGAAGACGAAGACGTCGGCCTGTGAATAGGCGTGCGCCAAATCCTCGCTGAACTTCGCGCCCAGAAAATGCACATCTGGATAGAGTTTCTGCAGGTCTGCCCGCGCCGGTCCGTCGCCGATGACCACTTTCGATCCTGGCAGGTCGAGATCGAGGAAGGCGGGCAGGTTTTTTTCAAGCGCTACGCGGCCGACGGTCATGAAAATCGGGCGCGGCAGGCCGAAAGGGGTATCTTCCTGCGGCTGCGGCCGAAACAGGGAGGAATCGATGCCGCGGCTCCAGGCCAGCAGATTGCCGATGCCGCGCTGCCTGAGTTCGTCGGCAAGGCTAGGCGTCGCCACCATGCAGCCGTAGCCGGCGTTGTGAAACCATTTGACGAAGGCATAGAGCCAGCTTTCCGGTATCGGGAGGCGCGCCGCGACGTATTCGGGAAAGCGGGTGTGATAGCTGGTCGAAAAAGGCATACCGTTTCTCAGGCACCAGCGCCGCGCCGTAAGTCCGAGAGGACCTTCCGTGGCGATGTGGACGTAAGTCGGCCTGATCGCTTCGATCCTGGCTGCAACCTTGCGATAGCCGGCGATCGAAAGGCGAATCTCAGGATAGGTCGGGCAGGGAATGTTGCGAAAGCCGTCCGGCGTAATCATCGAGACTTCGACGCCCATGCGCGTCAGCTCGCGATTGGTATTCTCGATCGAGCGCACGACGCCGTTGACCTGCGGATGCCAGGCATCGCTGACGATGAGCAGCCGCTCGGGTACTGCGACAGGCGTCGCCACTTGCGTCCAGGTGGTTTGATCGGTGTCCGACAAGCGTTGCAACATGCCCAAAACAGTCCATCCGCACCGCATCCTCATGATGACGGTGCCAGCGATTGCGGTGCTTCAAACATGATTCCCGCGCCCACTCTATTGTGGGGGGTGTCCATGATGGAAATATTACAGCACCTATTTGGCGATCTTCAGCTTCTCGGGAGCGATGAGCGCGCCGTATTCCTGGATGACCTTTGCCGCGATCCCGGCCCCAAAGCTGGCCGCGGCAACCGCATCCTTATGCTGCAGGTAGTGAGCCAGAAATGCGCCATTGAAGCTGTCGCCGGCGCTCGTGGTGTCGACGAGCTTGGCGACCTTGACTGCTGGAACGGGCGTCTCATCGGCGTCGTCGCCGATGGTCGCGCCGTCGGCGCCGTTCTTGACGACGACCATTTGTGCTCCGCACTGCCGGTAGCGATGGATGGTGGCGGCAATCGAGTCGTCCCCGAAATGGACCGCCTCGTCGTCGAAGCTTGGCATAACGAGCGTTGCGGCGCGCGCACCTTCTGAAATCATGGTGTGCATCGCGTCGAGGCTGGACCAGAGGCGAGGGCGCAGGTTCGGATCGAAGGCGACGAGCTTGCCGGCGGCCTTCGCCCGGCGCAGCTCCGCAAGCAGGGTGAAGGCATCCTCGCGCGGCAGGATCGCCAGCGTGATGCCCGAGAAATAGAGGACGTCGGAGGCTTCGATTGCCGTGCGCAGGGCATCGCCATCGGCCGCGAGCTGTCTGGCGGCGGAGCTGTCGCGCCAATAGCTGAAGGAGCGCTCTCCATCCTTCAGATTGATCATGTAGAGGCCCGGAGTCTTGCCGCGAAGGCGGAGAATGCGTTGCGTCCCGATGCCCGCGCTGCCCATGAAGGCGATCATTTCGTCGGACATGGCATCGTCGCCAAGGGCGGTGAAATAGTCGATCGACCAGTCTGCGGGCAGGCAGGCGCGGGCATACCAGGCGGTGTTGAAGGTATCGCCGGCAAAGCCCTTGCGCAAATGCCCGTCATCGGCCTGCGACAGTTCCACCATGCATTCGCCGATCGATAGAAAACGTCCGCCCAAGACTTCCTCCTGCATTTGCCTGGCTGCTGCATACGCGGAAGCGGTGGCCAGAGCAAGGCAGACGGCGGCAGCCACCGTCCACTTTTGCGATCTTAGCGGCTCACTTTTCGTGGGATCGCTGAACCGCTCCACACTTTTCCTGGAATTGCCCTATGGCCTGTCCATATGATAGCAGGCAGCCGTCTGGCCGGGGCGCACATGCTCGGTCGGCGGCATTTTCGTGCGGCAGACATCCGTCGCCTTCCAGCAGCGGGGCGAGAAGACGCAGCCCGGCGGCGGATTGAGCGGCGAGGGCGGATCGCCCTGCAGGCGGATGCGCTCGCGGCCGCGTGCCAGCTTCGGATCGGGAATGGGCGCGGCGGAGAACAGCGCCTGCGTGTAGGGATGCGCCGGATGGTCGAAGACGGTTGCGGCTTCGCCCGCTTCCACCACCTTGCCGAGATAGAGCACCAGTACGTCGTCCGAGATCAGGCGTACCACGGAAAGATCGTGGCTGATGAAGATCAGGGTCAGGCCGAATTCCTTGCGCAGGCGGCGCAGAAGCGTGATGACCTGGCCCTGGATCGAGACATCGAGGGCCGACACCGGCTCATCGCAGATGATGAGCTTCGGCCGGGTGATAACGGCGCGGGCAATGCCGATGCGCTGCGCCTGTCCGCCCGAGAACTCGTGCGGGTAGCGGTTGATCATCTCGGGTACGAGGCCGACTGCCGCCATGATCTCGCGAACCCGATCCTGCCGCTGCGCACGGGTCAGCTTCGGTTCGAAGACGGTGAGCGGCTCCGCAATGATGTCGCCGACGGTCATGCGCGGATCGAGGGAGGCGATCGGATCCTGGAAGATGATTTGCATGTCGCGACGTGCGGCACGCATGTCCTCCTCGCTGAGATCGAGAAGGTTGCCGCCTTGCCACATGATGCGGCCCTTCTGTGCTTTGATCAACCGCAGGATGGAGCGGCCGAGCGTGGACTTGCCGCAGCCGGACTCGCCGACGATGCCGAGCGTGCGGCCGGTCTTCAGCTCGAAGCTGACATCGTTGACCGCCGTCAGGATCAGCGGCGGTTTGAAGAAGGATTTCGACGGCAGTTCGAATTCGGTCGTCAGATGCTCGACCTTCAGAAGCGTTTGTTCAGCCATGGACGAGGCTCCGTTCCTGATCAGCCGAAAGGGGATGGAAGCAGGCTGCGCAGCGTCGCGATGCCAACCGATCGAGCGGAGGTGCGGCGTCGAGGCAATCGTCCTGCACATGAGCGCAGCGCGGCGAGAAAGAGCAGCCGCGCGGCAGGTGCATCAGGTTCGGCGGCCGTCCGGGGATGACGGTGAGGTCGTCGACATCCTGATCGGGCCGCGGGATCGCGGCGTGGAGCGCCGCCGTATAGGGATGGGCCGGACTTTCGAACAGCTCTTCGACCGGAGCTTCCTCGACGATACGGCCGGCATACATGACGGCGACGCGGTCGGCGAGTCCGGCAACGACGCCGAGATCATGGGTGATCATGACGAGCGCCGTGTGCATTTCCGCCGTCAACTCGTTGAAAAGATCGAGGATCTGCGCCTGGATCGTCACGTCGAGTGCCGTCGTCGGCTCGTCGGCAATGAGGAGCTTCGGCTTGGTGAGCAGCGCCATGGCGATGACGATGCGCTGGCGCATGCCGCCCGAAAGCTCATGCGGATAGAGATTGAAGCGCCGTGTCGGGTCAGGGATGCCGACGCGCTTCAGCATATCGAGTGCCGCTGCCGAAGCTGCGCGCGCCGTCAGGCCGCCGTGAACCTCGAGCTGTTCCGTCAGCTGGCGCGAGATGCGCAGCGACGGGTTGAGCGCCGTCATCGGGTCCTGGAAGACCATGGCCATGTCCTTGCCGCGGACATGGTCGAGTTCGCGCGGCTTGAGCGTTAGCAAATCCTTGCCGTCGAGCAGCGCCTGGCCGCTGGTGCGGCCGTTCTTGGCGAGCAGACCCATCAGGCCGAGGAAGGTCTGGCTCTTGCCGGAACCGGATTCGCCGACGATGGCGATCCGTTCGCCGCGGCCGATCTTGAGATTCATCTTCGAGACCGCCGCCACTTCGCCTTCGGGTGTGCGGAAGGTGATGGAGTAGTCTTTGAGTTCGAGAAGTGTGCCTGTCATGTCAGCGATCCTTCGGATCGAAAGCGTCGCGCAGTCCGTCGCCGATGAAGAGCAGGCTCATCAGCAGCGCAACCAGGAATCCGGCGGGAAAGAGCAGCAGCCAAGGCGTCGTCTCCATGCCGGCCGAGCCTTCTGCAATCAGCGTGCCGAGCGATGTCAGCGGTTCCTGAACGCCGAAGCCGAGATAGGAAAGGAAGCTTTCGGTTGCGATGATTTCCGGGATGGTGAGCGTCGCATAGATGACGACCGGACCGACGAGGTTCGGCACGATGTGTTTGAGGATGATCTTGAACGAACGCTGTCCCGAAGCTTTTGCAGCTTCGATGAATTCGCGCTGCTTGATGGACAAGGTCTGGCCGCGCACGATGCGGGCCATGGTGAGCCATTCGAGCGCACCGATCGCCGCAAACAGCAGATAGACGTTGCGGCCGAAGATCACCATCAGCAGGATGACGAAGAGCACGTAGGGCAGGGCGTACATGATATCGACGAAGCGCATCATGATCGCATCGACGCGGCCGCCGAAGTAGCCGGCGACAGCGCCGTAGAGCACGCCGATGACAACGGAAACGAGGGTTGCCACGAGCGCGACCGTCAGCGAAACGCGCGTGCCGTAGAGCGTGCGCGCCAGCAGGTCGCGGCCGTTGCCGTCCGTGCCGAAATAATGGCCGGCTGCGAAGTCGGGAGCGCCGCGGAACGAGTTCCAGTCCGGGTCTTCGTAGTTGAAGGGCAGGAAATACGGGCCGAATATCGCAACCAGAACCAGTACTGCCAGCACGATCAGCGACAGGGCTGCGGCCTTGTTGCGCAGGAGACGGCGCATCGCGTCGCCGGTGAGGGACCGCCCTTTGGGTGCGAGCCCTTCTGCCGAAAGCAATTCAGCTTCCAGCAATTCTCTCTTGGCGGAATTGAGGATCATCGCATTCTCACTTTCGGGTCGAGCCAGGCATAGGCGATGTCGACCAGCAGGTTGAGGACCACGATCAGGACCATGTAGAAGATGACCGTGCCGAGAACCATGCCGTAGTCGCGGTTCAACGCCGCACCGACGAAGTAGCGGCCGACTCCGGGGAGGCCGAAGATGCTTTCGACCACCAGCGAGCCGGTGAGCAGGTAGCTTGCCGCGGGTCCGAGATAGGAGACGACAGGCATCATGGCCGGCTTCAGCGCATGGCGCATGATCGTCAGCCTCGGGCCGATGCCTTTGGCCTTGGCGGTGCGGATGAAGTTCTGGCCCATCACCTCGATCATAGAGCCGCGCATCAGGCGCGATATGCGTGCAGCATGCGGCAGCGTCAGAACGACGATCGGCAGGATCAGGAACTTGATCGAGCCGTCGCCCCAGCCGCCGACCGGCAGCCAGCCAAGCGTATTGCCGAAGACGAGCTGAAGGATGGGGGCGATGAGGAAGCTTGGCATGACCAGGCCGATCAAGAGTCCGCCGCCCAGCCAATAATCGGCCGCCCGGTTCTGATAGAGTGCCCCAAGGCAGCCTATGAACACGCCGATAACGGTTGCGAGCACGAATGCGGCGCCGCCGATGGTCAGCGTATAGGGAAAGCCGGACATGATCTGCTGGGTGACGGTGAAGTCCTGATTGGCGAAGGAGGGGCCAAGATCGCCCTTCATGACGTCGCCGATATAGATCAGGTATTGCTCAACCAGAGGCTTGTCGAGGTTGTAGTGAGCCGCGAGGTTGGCTTTGACTTCCGGCGGCAATGGCCTTTCGCCATCGAAGGGGCCGCCGGGAGCGAGGCGCAGAATGAAAAAGCATACTGTCACGGCAATCCAGATGACCGGGATTGTCGACAGCAAACGACGGAGAGCATAGCCAAACATGGTCTTAAACGCCTCCCTCCCGGTTTTGCCCGGGAGGGAGGCTGTTCCCAATTATTCTTTGATCGACAGCCAGCGCGTGCGGTGGATGTCCTGAATATTGTCGACGAAGCCCTGGACCTTCGGGGCGACGATGTTCTGGGAAACATAGTAGTAGATCGGGATAGCGGCGCTATCGTCGAGGGCGACCTGCTCGGCCTGCTTGTAGATCTCGGCGCGCTTCTTCAGGTCGGTCTGTTCATTGCCCTGGGTTATCAGTGCATCATATTTCGGATTGCTCCAGCGACCGTAATTCATGTCGACGCCGGTCGAGAGCAGGCTGAGGAAGTTGATCGGGTCGTTATAGTCGGCGAGCCAGCCGGCACGGCCGATCTCTACTTCCCCGCGCTTCATTCCGTCGTAATGCACCTTGGTTTCGGTGTTGTAGAGCTCGACATCGACGCCGAGCGGCTTCCACATGGCGGCGATCGCAACGGCGATGCGCTTATGGTTGTCGTTGGTGTTGTAGCGAAGCTGCGCCTTCAGCGGGTGATCGGGGCCGAAACCTGCTTCCTTCAAAAGCTTCTTGGCCTCTTCGACCTTCTGCTTGTAGGGCTCGTCCTTCCAGCTGACGTAGGCCGGTTCACCGTAATTGGCCGTGCCCGGCGGCACCCAGGAATACATCGGCAATTCGCCGGTGCCGAGGATCTTCGGGCCGATGACCTCGCGGTTGACAGCCATGGAGAGAGCCTGGCGGACGCGCTTGTCATTGAAGGGCGGCTTGGTGGCGTTCAGGACATAGTAGTAGGTGCCAAGGAACGGCACCACATGCGCCTGGCCGGGGAGGTTCTTCTGAAGCCATTCATACTGATCCGCTGGGAACGATGTGACGATATCGAATTCGCCGGCGCGAAAGCGCTTCAGCGCTGCTGCCTGATCTTCCAGCGTGTAGAAATTCACCTTGTCGATCTTTACGTCCTTGGCGTCATAATACTGATCGTTCTTGACGTTGCTGACATGCGAACCCGGCACCCACTCAACCGGCTTGTAGGGGCCGTTGGTGACGATGTTCTCGATTTTGACCCACTGGTCGCCCTTGGCTTCGACGACATGCTTCGGCAGCGGATAGGCCGTGTAGTGCATCAGGGCGTTGAGGAAGTAAGGCGTCGGGTTTTCGAGGGTGATTTCCAGCGTCTTGTCGTCGATCGCCTTGACGCCGAGCTGGGTCAGATCCTTGATCTCGCCCTTGTTGATCTTTTCCGCGTTCTTGATCGTGTACTGCAGGTAGGCGTACTGGGCGGCAGTCTTCGGATCCATCAGGCGCTGAAACGCAAAGACGAAATCCTGAGCGGTGACGGGATGGCCGTCGGACCACTTGATGCCGTCGCGCAGCTTGAATGTATAGACCTTCTGATCGGGGGAAATGGTCCAGCTCGCAGCTTGGCCCGGAATGGGGTTGTCCTTAGGATCCTCAGTCACCAGGCCTTCGAAAATATCGCCGTCGATGCGGTTTTCCCAGTCGCCGGAGATCTTCTGCGGATCGAGCGAAGTCGGGTCGCCGCCATTGTGGATATTGAGGGTCGCGGCATGTGCGGAGAAGCTCATCATTGTGCTGACGAATGCCGCCGCTAGAAATTTCCTGGCGAAATGAGTCATACGTTTTCCCACCTTTCTGGAGTTATTGTCCCTGATTTTACAGGGGTATTTTTGATCCCGCAGGTGACCTGTACGTGCAGGTCAGTGCGGAAGTTATCCGAAGCCACGTCGCTTTCAAGCCCAAAAGAGACGGAGACGATGTGTGTGCGAACTTCCATGTTGATAATTCTCTAAAATTGATAGCGCGAATTTACACGTCCTCCCAGTAGCGGTCGCGCCGTCGCCGATTGCGGCTTGCCGCCTGCGCCCGAGTGTGCAAACTGGAAAACCTTGTGCGATATCGAGGCTGTTTGATGAAATCGACGAACAAAGCGGCAGGAGCCGACTGGTGGCGCGGAGCGGTGATCTATCAAGTCTATCCGCGGTCGTTTCAGGATACGGATGCCAACGGTCTCGGCGACATCAAGGGTGTTACACGGCGCCTGCCTCATATCGCCGCACTCGGGGTCGATGCGATCTGGCTGGCACCTTTCTTCACCTCCCCGATGGCCGATATGGGTTATGACGTTGCCGATTATTGCGATGTCGATCCGATTTTCGGCACGCTTGCCGATTTCGACGAGATGATGGCGGCGGCGCACGAACTGGGGCTGAAGGTCATCATCGATCAGGTGATCTCACATACCTCGGATCGGCATCCCTGGTTCGTGGAGAGCCGGGCAAGCCGCGACAATCCGAAAGCGGACTGGTATGTCTGGGCCGATCCGAAGCCGGACGGCACGGCGCCCAACAACTGGCTGTCGATCTTCGGCGGACCTGGCTGGGAATGGGACGGCGTGCGCCGCCAATATTATCAGCACAACTTCCTGATCTCGCAGCCGGACCTGAATTTCCATCATCCTGAGGTTCAGGATGCGGTACTTTCAGCCGTCAAGTTCTGGCTCGACCGGGGTGTGGACGGTTTCCGTCTGGATACGGTGAATTACTATTTCTGCGACAAGAAGCTGCGTGACAATCCGGCAACGCTTGTCGCAACGGCTGGGCTCGATGCCCCCGAAAGCAACCCTTACGGGATGCAGAACCATCTCTACGACAAGACGCAGCCGGAGAATATCGCTTTCCTCAAGCGGTTCCGGGCGTTGCTCGACCAGTATGAAAACCGCACGACCGTCGGCGAGGTAGGCGACGGTGCGCGCTCGCTGGAGACGGTGGCGGCCTATACCAGCGGCGGCGACAAGCTGAATATGTGTTATACCTTCGATCTTTTGGGGCCTGATTTCACGCCGGCGCATTTCCGCCGTTGCGTCAGCGATTTTCAGGACAGCGTGATCGACGGCTGGGTCTGCTGGGCCTTTTCGAACCACGACGTCCGGCGCCATGTCAGCCGCTTTGCCGAGACTGAAGAAGAGCAGCCGCGGGTTGCAAGGCTCGCTATTTCGCTGCTTTCCACCCTGCGCGGTTCGATCTGCCTCTATCAGGGCGAAGAGCTTGGCCTGCCGGAGGCCGAGCTTGCCTTCGAGGATCTGCGCGATCCCTATGGCATTCGCTTCTGGCCGGCTTTCAAGGGGCGTGACGGATGCCGCACGCCGATGCCCTGGGAGGCGAGCCGCGCCCATGCCGGCTTTACGACCGCCGACAAGTCATGGCTGCCGGTTCCCTACCAGCATGCGGCGCTTGCGGTCGACAAGCAGGAGGCGGACGAAGATTCCGTGCTGCATCACTACCGGCGGACGCTGGCCTTCCGTGCGGAGCATGCGGCCCTACGCGATGGCGACATGACCTTCCTCGACGCCACTGAAGACGTTCTTGCCTTCACGCGCTCGAAGGATGACGAGACGCTGCTGTTCGTCTTCAATCTCTCCCGCGAGCCGGTGAAGGTTGCGTTGCCAAAGGATATCAAGCTCGGCAAGACGATCGCCATGCCAGGTTTCAGCACGGCGGATGCTGGGGCGACGGTGGCGCTTGCCGCGCTGGATGTGTTCTGCGGGTATGTGGGGTGATTTAAAGCATGTCGCGCAAAAGTGTGCAGCGGTTTTGCGACAACGACATGCACGAAATCAAAGAGCTAAAGCACTGGAAGCGAATCCGAAAGATCGCGACGTGCTTTAGCGTAAGAGCTCGTCATATTCGGTGTGGGGACCGATCCGGAACCACACGAGGTCGTCGCCGTCAGCCACAGCAAATGCGCGCCAGGAAATCCCGACTCGCGCGGACCAGAGCCGGCCTACTCGTTTAAAATGAAGTGAAGGATGCTTCGGGTTCGATTTCAGAAGCTCGAAGTTTCGGTCGACAAGTTCTGCACATGCTTTGGCAGCTTTTCATAAGCCTGCCAGAATGGCGTGACGCTTCAAAGTGGCCGCGTCTTTCCTACACGAAAATCGGCGAGCGCTTTGTCCGCTATTCCATCCAGTTTGCCGGCCCCAATATCAGTTTCGATCTGCCTGTTCCACCGGCTTGCCTGCAGAGCCTCGAACCATTTGGCGAATGCCTTGAAGTCTTCCGGCTCCAGCTCGCTGACATTTTTCTCGATCTGTTCAAGTTTCGTCACGATTGTTCTTTCCACGACCAAACGGTTCGGTGTCGGGAATAAAGATAACAACACACTTTCGTCAATTGAAGTCCCAAGCAGGAATTGTTTGCCTGCTGACACTTTCGCAACGCAAGCTATGTTCCTTACGAGGGTATGCGCCTGATCAGCCGATCAGCATGAACTTGTCGACGTCGACAAGGCCTCTGTCCGATATCTTTAGATGCGGGATGACGGGCAGGGGCAGGAACGCGAGCTGCAGGAACGGCTCTTCCAGCGTAGCGCCGAGGGCATAGGCTGCCTGGCGCAGATGATGCAGCGTATCGCGCACGCTTTCGTAGGGCTCGAGGCTCATCAGGCCGGCGATGGGAAGGGCGATCTCGCCGGTGACGACGCCATTCTCGACGACGACGAAGCCGCCATTGATCTCGCTCAGACGATTGGCAGCAAGCGCCATGTCATCCTCGCTGACACCGACGACGCAGATATTGTGGCTGTCATGGCCGACCGTCGAGGCGATTGCGCCCTTCTTCAGCCCGAAACCCTGGACGAAGCCGTTGGCGTGATTGCCGTTCTTGCCGTGCCGCTCGATGACGGCGACCTTGATGACGTCGTTGCGGAGGTCGATATCGGTCTGATTGCCCTTGGTCGGCAGGCGGTGGCGGCGATGTTCGGTAATGATCTTGCCGGGCGTGACGCCAATGACAGAGCTTTCGCCTTCCGTCACCGGCACCCCGAAGTCGGCGGCATTGATCGCGCGGGCCTTGACGCTGTCGAGGCCGACCGGGGCGACCGAATTGCGCGTCGCGAAAAGTTCGGCCGTTACCTTTCTGCCAGCGGAGAAGACGATCTCGGCCTTGCAGTTTTCCAGGCTGTCGACGACGACGAGGTCGGCGCGCCAGCCCGGCGCTACGAGACCGCGATCCCGCAGGCCGAAGGCGCGGGCCGCCGATATGGAGGCGGCGCGATAGATCGCCAATGGTTCGACTCCATGCGCGATCGCCGTGCGGATCATGTAGTCGAGATGGCCCTGTTCGGCGATGTCGAGCGGGTTGCGATCGTCGGTGCAGAGCGCTAGGTACGGCGAGAGGCGCTCGGTGATGATGGGCATCAGCGCATGCAGGTCCTTGGAGACCGAGCCTTCGCGCACCAGCACATGCATGCCTTTGCGGATCTTCTCCAGTGCCTCTTCGGCGGTTGTCGATTCATGCTCCGTGCGAATACCGGCGGCGAGATAGCCGTTGAGGTTGTTGCCGCGCAAAAGCGGCGCATGGCCGTCGATATGACCACCCTGGAAGGCTTCGAGCTTCGCCATGCAGACAGGATCCTTATGGATCACCCCGGGGAAGTTCATGAATTCGGCAAGGCCGATCACCTTTGGGTGATTGCGGAAGGGCAGAAGCTTCTCGATCGGCAGATCGGCACCGGACGTTTCCAGATGCGTTGCCGGCACGCACGAGGAAAGCTGGACACGGATATCCATGATGGTTTCGAGCGACGAATCCAGAAAATACTGAATGCCTTCGGTGCCGAGCACATTGGCGATCTCGTGCGGATCGCAGATTGCTGTCGTGACACCATAGGGCAGAACGCAGCGGTCGAACTCATGCGGCGTTACCAGCGAGGATTCGACATGGAGGTGGGTATCGATGAAACCCGGCACGGCGATCCGGCCGGCGATATCGATTTCTTCGCCACCCTGATAGTTGCCGCAGGTGCCAACGATGCGATCGCCGCAGATGGCGATATCCGAAGCGACCAGCTCCCCCGTCACCAGATCGAAGAAGCGGCCGTTTTTCAGAACAATGTCCGCAGGCTCCCGGCCAACGCCCTGGTCGATATAGCGTTCGAGTTTGGTGGTCATTTCGTCCCTCGCATATGGATCGCCCCTCATGCCTGCTCTCTTGCTCATACAAGAGGAGGCGTGAGGGGCGGAGAATTTTTGAGCTTATGCCTTAGATATTATTCTGCAAGATCTCGCGAAGCTTGCCGAACAGCTCGTCGATGTGATGCTTCTCGATGATCAGCGGTGGCGAAAGCGCGATGATGTCGCCGGTGGTGCGGATCAACAGGCCTTTTTCATAGGCCTTCAGGAAGGCGGTGAAGGCGCGCTTGGTGGGCTCGCCGGCGATGGGGTCAAGCTCGATGGCGCCGATCAGGCCGGTGTTTCTGATGTCGATGACGTTCGGGCAGTCCTTGAGGGAGTGCAGAGCATCGGCCCAGTAGTCGGAAAGCTCGGCTGCACGGGTCAGCAGGCCTTCTTCCTTGTAGGTGTCGAGCGTTGCGAGCGCGGCGGCTGAGGCAATCGGGTTGCCGGAATAGGTGTAGCCGTGGAAGAACTCGATCATGTGCTCGGGTCCCTGCATGAAGGCGTCATGGATCTCGGAGGTGACGAAGACCGCACCCATCGGGATGACGCCATTGGTCAGGCCCTTGGCCGTGGTGATGATATCCGGCTTCACATCATAATATTGGGCGGCAAAGGGGGTGCCGAGGCGGCCGAATCCGGTGATGACTTCGTCGAAGATCAAGAGGATGCCGTGCTTGGTGCAGATTTCGCGCAGCTTCTGCAGATAACCCTTGGGCGGGATGAGAACACCAGTGGAACCGGCGATCGGCTCGACGATGACGGCGGCGATCGTAGAGGCGTCGTGCAGCGTGACGATGCGCTCCAACTCGCTCGCGATATCGCCTCCATGCTGGGGCTCGCCGCGCGTGAAGGCGTTCTTGCCGGGAACATGCGTGTGCGGCATGTGATCGACGCCGGTCAGCAGCGTACCGAACATCTTGCGGTTGGTGACGATGCCGCCAACGGAGATGCCACCGAAATTGACGCCGTGATAGCCGCGCTCACGGCCGATGAGACGGAAGCGCGAACCGTTGCCCTTCACCCGGTGGTAGGCAAGCGCAACCTTGAGCGCGGTTTCGACCGATTCCGAACCGGAATTCGTGTAGAGAACGTGATCCATGCCCTCGGGAGCGATGTCCACCAGACGGTTCGCCAGCTCGAAAGCTTTGGGGTGGCCAAGCTGGAAGGCCGGAGCATAGTCGAGTTCGCCGGCCTGCTGGCGGATGGCTTCCGTAATCTTCGGGCGGCAGTGTCCGGCGTTTACGCACCATAGGCCCGCAGTTCCGTCTAGTACCTGCCGACCATCATGGGTGGTGTAGTACATATCCTTGGCGCTGACGAAGAGGCGCGGCTCCTTCTTGAACTGGCGGTTGGCCGTAAACGGCATCCAGAAGGCGCGCAAATCGTTGGGGGTGGCATTCAAACGGTCCGACATGCTGTTCTCCAATGGCCATTCGGGGGCCATTTCCCGACCGC
The DNA here is from genome assembly GCA_900468625.1 of Hyphomicrobiales bacterium. Classification (GTDB taxonomy): domain Bacteria; phylum Pseudomonadota; class Alphaproteobacteria; order Rhizobiales; family Rhizobiaceae; genus Rhizobium. Next base: position 158,487 of record UBUL01000004.1, on the reverse strand, counting down.
GGCGCTGCGCCGCGCGATTTATATTTACTGCCTGGTCAAATTATCAGCGGGCTTGGGGACGTCAAGGCAGAGATGGCGGCGAAGGAGGGATGCGGTGCCGCCTGATAGGGAGCGTCCGGATCGCCGCAGGCATGCCAAAATGGGCGCCTGCGGGGGACGGGCCGCGGGTCGTGCAGATATGAAAAAACCAGCAAGTCCAAAGGCTTGCTGGTTAAAATGGTAAAACACCTGGTGATGAAAGCAAGTCGATCTTTCAGGGTCTAAAGTGTCCCCCCACGGATCGTTCGTCGACTGTCTAGAGGCTGTTTCCAGCTTTTAAGCAGCCGATCTACTTTTTTCCGGCTCACAATAAATGTCTTCCAGCGTTTCAAGAACACGGATCACGGATTCCGATGTGCTGGAGTAGTAAATTGTCTGGGCGTCACGACGCGTCTTTACGAGCTTCTGAGCGCGCAGTTTCGAAAGATGCTGGGACAATGCCGACTGGCTCAGCCCGACCTGATTGGCCAGAACGCCGACGGGAACTTCGCCCTTAACGAGACTGCAAAGAATCAAAAGACGCTTCGGGTTCGCCATTGCTGATAGTAATGCTGCCGCAACGTTAGAGTGTTCGGCCAAATCTCTTGTCTTCATCTGTTAATCTTCCCAATGCGGAGCGTACATCAGAAACTGTGCTATTTCCAACCGATCGCTAAACCGATATCTAACAATACCAAGAGGGGTCGAAGATTGTATATACCTAAATTTAAGGTATCGAGTATGCTGTTTTAGGTATGTATGTGCGAGGGTCCGTTGAGGGCAATGCAGGCCCTAATGTTCCATCCAGGGGCTCAATTAGACCAAAATAGGTCGATTCTTATCGTTTCTGGACCACAAATACCCAATTTTGGTCGCTGCTGATGTGCAACCTACCAACGGTTGCCGCCTCTATCTGAGGCTGTCCACCTACTAATTCTCGCACTATTGTATGATTTATTGCCGCCGAGTTTTGTTTTTGATTTGAAGTATCGTCAGGTCGTCCGAGGACAAGATGTAAGCTTTTCCGAAGCCGCCGTTCAGACTGGCATCAAGCGGGACGAGGCGAAGGAAGAAGAAATCGGGAAAGTCGATGTAAAGGCTGGACTTGGGATGCCGATCAAGAAACAGCCCACGAATGCGGTCATGGACTTCGCTTTGCCGATCGATGCGCTCTGCTTTGCATCGCACGGTCAGGCGAGGGTGGGCGAGGGGATCGCCCTTGGCGGGATCGCCGAACAAGATCGAGGCCCGCGGATCCTGCAGCAAGGCCCTTGTGTGCGACGCAAGGCCCGAGACAAGAATTATGGGACTGCCGTCAGTATCCACGGCGATCAGGACGCGGCTGACGGCGGGAAACCCGGTTTCAGGATCGATGACGCCCAAGGCTGCATGGGCGGCTTTGTGCATGAGGTCGCGCGCTTGTTTGCGCGCGTCCTCGTCCGTTTCCCGGATCACCGATGATTTGTCATTCATTCACTGCTCCATGAATTGAGGAGCAGGCGCGAACGACTACTCCCGCCGCCGGTGGCTGGTCAGGCCCGCCACCACGTCTTGTGCCGAAATCGTTCCGATAATCGTGCCGTTGTCAACAACGCCGATATTCCCCGGCTGGCGTGTCAGGGCGTCGAGGATGTCGACAAGCGGCGTTGTCGCGGTTGCCGTGGCGGTGACGGAACCGGCGTTGCCCGAATGTCCGATGCCCTGCTGCATGACATCCTGTGCCGTCAGCATGCTGATCGGGTTCATGTGCTGCACGAAATCGGCCACATATTGATCGGCCGGGTTCTTGACGATCTCCTGCGGCGTTCCGCACTGGATGATGTGCCCGCTTTCCATGATGGCGATGCGGTTGCCGATGCGGAATGCCTCGTCCAGATCGTGACTGACGAACAGGATCGTGCGCTTCAGGCGGCGCTGGAATTCCAGAAGCTCGTCCTGAAGGCGCGTGCGGATCAGCGGATCGAGAGCGGAGAACGGCTCGTCCATGAGCAGGATCGGCGCGCCGGTCGCAAAGGCGCGCGCCAGGCCGACGCGCTGCTGCATGCCGCCCGACAGTTCGTTGACCTTGCGATTGGCCCATTGGGTGAGATTGACGAGTTCAAGCTGTTCGCCGACACGCTTCTTGCGCTCGGCTTCCGGCACGCCTGCAAGCTCGAGCCCGAAGCCGACATTGTCGGCGACCGTGCGCCAGGGCAGCAGCGCGAATTGCTGGAAGACCATGGAGACGGTGTGCATGCGCAGATCGCGCAGCGACCTGGGGCTACAGGAATAGGGACTGACGGGACCGTCCTTGGTGTTGACGACGACATTGCCGCGAACGACGGGTGCCAAACCATTGACAGCGCGAAGCAGCGTCGATTTTCCCGAGCCGGAGAGACCCATGAGCACGAGGATTTCGCCTTCCTCGATCTCAAGGGAGGCATTGGCAACGCCCAGCACCATGCCTGTCGCCTTGCCGATTTCATCGCGCGATTTTCCCGCATCGACGAGTTTCAGTGCGGCATCGGGACGATCGCCGAAGATGATGCTGACATTATTGAAGCCGACAGCGACGGTCATGAGCGATCTCCTTCGCCGGGGGCACGGAACATGCGGTCGAGAATGATCGCCAGGATGACGATGCAGGCGCCGGAATCGAAGCTCTTGGCAACGTTGACGCTGTTCAGGGCTCGCAGGACCGGCACGCCGAGGCCGGGAGCGCCAACGAGGGCGGCGATAGACACCATGGAAAGCGACAGCATGATGGTCTGCGTGAGGCCGGCCATGATCTGTGGCGTGGCAAAGGGCAGCTCGACCTTGCGAAGAACCTGCTGCGGCGTCGCACCGAAGGATTCGGCGGCTTCGACGAGGGACGGCGGTGTCGAGATGATGCCCAGGCGAGTCATCCGGATCGGCGCAGGGATGGCGAAGACAACGGTCGCAACGAGGCCGGGGACCATGCCGAGACCCAGCAGGATCATTGCCGGCACCAGATAAACGAAAGTCGGGATGGTCTGCATCAGGTCGAGGATCGGCCGCATGAAGGCGAAGAGCCAGGGCCGGCGTGCGGCGGCGATGCCAAGCGGTACACCGACGAGCATGCTGACGAAGGTGGAAGCCAGCACCAGAGCCAACGTCTCCGTCGTCTCTTTCCAGTAGCCCTGGTTGATGGTGATGAGCAGACCGATGAAGGTAAGGGCTGCGACGCCGATGCTCCTGCGCATCCAAAAGGCGGCGGCGGTAAACACGACGACGACGATCAAAGGATGCGGCGCCTGCAGGACGAACAGCAATGCATTGATCACATGCGCGACGATGAAGGAGAGGCCGTCGAAGAACCATGTAACATTGGTCGTCAGCCAGTCGACGACGGCTTTGGCCCATGGCCCGATAGGGAGGCGGTAGTCGGTTAACCAGTTCACATCTTTGCCCATGATTGGGGGCGGCTGTTCCGATGGTCTCTTACGGTTCCGGAGGTGCCGCCGAAGAATAACGGTCTGTCACGCCACTCAAGCCGTTGTCCGGGCGGTGGCGGGACGCGAAGGAAGCAGTCATCCAAGGAAGAGAAAGGGGCGGTTTAGCCGCCCCTTTCTCCACTCATGTTATAGGCCAAGCTTGGCCTTCACCGCGGCCAGGCCGTCACCGCCGTCCTTGGTGGTGACACCGGCGAGCCAGGGAGTAACGGCTGCCGGGTTGGCCTTCAGCCATTCCGTCGCCGCGACTTCCGGTTCCTTGCCGTCGTTCAGGATCTTGCCCATGATTTCGTTTTCCATCGGCAGCGAGAAGACGAGATTCTTGACGAAGGCGCCGACGTTCGGGCACTGCTGCAGATAGCCGGCCCGGACGTTGGTGTAGACCGTCGCACCACCGAAGTTCGGCCCGAACACGTCGTCGCCGCCGGTGAGATAGGTCATCTTGTAGGTGGTGTTCATCGGATGCGGAGCCCAGCCGAGGAAGACGATCGGCTTGCCTTCCTTGTCGGCGCGGGAGACCTGCGCGAGCATGCCTTGCTCGGAGGATTCGACCACTTCGAAGCCCTTGAGGCCGAAAGTGTTCTTGTCGACCATGTCGATAACCAAACGGTTGCCGTCGTTGCCCGGCTCGATGCCGTAGATCTTGCCGTCGAGATCGGCCTTATGGGCGGCGATATCCTTGAAGTCCTTGATGCCGAGCGCGGCACCCTTTTCGTTGGTCGCCAGCGTGTATTTCGCGCCTTCCAGGTTGGCGCGCACGGTTTCGACCGACTTGTCCGCGGCGAACGGCTTGATGTTCTCGGCCATGGACGGCATCCAGTTGCCGAGGAAGACGTCGATGTCCTTGTTCTTCAGCGACTGGTATGTCACCGGCACGGCGAGTACCTTGACGTCGGTGTCATAGCCGAGCGCCTTCAGGAGAATGGAGGCGGTTGCCGTAGTGGAGGTGATATCGGTCCAGCCGACATCGGCAAAATGCACGGTGCTACAGCTGGCTGCCTCGGCTGCGGAAGCCGTGGAGGAACCCAGTGTCAGGGTCGAAAGAGCTGAAGCGAAGGCGACTGCGATAAGGGACTTTTTTATCATTGCGTGACTCCCAGTGTAACGTTCCCAAGCAAGCATCAATAACTGACATTTTCAAGCGACCACAGTGTATTTGCGGCGGTTTGAGGGGGCTGAATGCGACGCCGGTCTTTTTCCGTCCGCCGGCGGCTGGCGCTTTGCCGTTTACCCGGAGCACGCCTGAATCCTGTGATTTTCGTGGAGTATCTCTTTTCTTATCGTCCCGCAGCACCCATGAAGCATTCAAGGAGAATGTCATGGCCAAGCTTTATTTCCATTATTCGACGATGAATGCCGGCAAATCGACCATGCTGCTGCAGGCCGCCTACAATTACCAGGAACGCGGCATGCGCACGGCGGCCTTTATCGCGGCGCTCGACGATCGCGCCGGCCGGGGCATGATCGCCTCCCGTATCGGCCTAACGATGGATGCCATACCGTTCGATATCAGCGACGATCTTTACGCAATGGTCGAGGAGATGCAAGCCGGCGAGCCGCTGGCCTGTGTCTTCGTCGATGAAGCCCAGTTTCTGTCGCGGGAGCAGGTCTGGCAGCTTGCCCATGTCGTCGACCGTCTCGGACTGCCGGTCATGACCTACGGGTTGCGGACGGACTTTCATGGGCGATTGTTTCCCGGGTCGCAGGAGCTGCTGACCATCGCGGACGAATTGCGCGAGGTGCGGACGATTTGTCATTGCGGACGCAAGGCGACAATGGTCGTGCGGCTGGGTGCCGACGGCAAGGTCGTGCGCGAGGGAGCACAGATCGAGATCGGCGGCAGCGACAAATATGTCTCGCTGTGCCGCCATCATTGGGAAGAGGCGATTACATGCGAATGAACGCCATCATCCGGCCATGACATCAGCCGGCATTTGGCCGCAGATTGAAGCCGGGCCTGATCGGGAGGGACGATGAGACTGCCTTGTCTGGTATCGGCGGCCATTGTGCTTGCCCCGGCGTCTTCCGCGCTTGCGGATGGAGATGCGGTCGCAGGCGCCGTCGTTTTCAAGAAATGCGGCGCCTGTCATACGGCCACTGCGCCCGACAATCGCGTCGGTCCCTCCTTGATTGATATCGTCGGGCGGCCTGTCGCAAGCGCACCGAATTATATCTATTCGCCGGCTATGAAGGCATTCGGGGCGGATGGCAAAGTCTGGGATGAAACGCTGTTGCGGACGTATTTGCCGGCGCCGCAGTCCCTGGTCAAGGGCACCAGGATGACGTTCCCCGGCCTGAAGAGCGACAGAGACCTCGACAATCTGATCGCCTATCTGAAAAATCCAGCCGCTGCGCAATAATTGTTTCGAGCATTTTCTTCGCCGGCGGAAGCAGCTAGTCTCGCCCCAGAGGCAGGGGAGAGAATGCTTCCATGGTCAAGTCTCATTCCTTCGATGACATGCTCGACAAGGCGCGTGCGACGCTTGAAGACGCCATAAACGCCGCGAACTCGGCTGTAGCGGTGCTGGCTGGCCATGCCAGGGGCGATGAGCGCGTCGAAACCATCAATTTCCCTGTCGAGGAAGCTCTGGTGCGCGAGGCCACCGAGCTGCTGGACCGCTGGAAATCGCTGGCCCTGTCGCTGGTCAAGGAACTGGATCGCGCAACCGAACAGGCGGATATGCAGCATCGGCGGCGGTTCGATGAAAAGGTCGGCCTTGAAAATGCGAGTTTGCTTGGAAGGACGGTGGCGCGAGCCCCCATGAAGCCGGAGGCAATCGCGGCCGATCTCGATGCAATCCTGGATATTTCGGCGGAACTCGATCTTCTCTTCAAGGAGGCTCGGCCCGCGTTCTCACGCTGCTTCCATGATTGCGAACTCCATCTCGAAGGCGTCATAGAGCGCCGGCGAAAAGTTGACTTCGAGATTGAGGAGATGCAGCGGCGGGCCGATGCTTTGACCGAGAAGCTCATGTACCAGCGACGCAACCGCCCGTCCTCGCGCCATGCCGATCTGCAATCCGAGCAGGAGGCGGATTATCGCGCGCTGCTTGCCGAGCAGGACGATATCCGCCGGCAGGAGCAGCGGCTTCAGTCGGGCCGGACGGTACGGCAGCGCCTCATCGACATCTACGAAAGGCTGGCGGCTGCCTTGAACGGCCAAGTGGCCGCCATCAGTGCGATGGCAAGCAAGCTGACTGTCGATATCGAGCAGCGCATTGCCTTGCTCAAGGCATTGGCAGCGGAAGCGAGCCCCTCATCAGCCACGGTCGCGCGAACGGCCGCGGTCGAGAGCCTGATCCGTTTCTTCGAGGCGAACGTGCTGGCCGGGCAGGGCCTGGCGGCACGCAAGGCACATGTCGATGCCGTGTTCACGAGGCGGCTGGAGCCGCACCTGCTGCCCGCGTCCAGGGAGATGGATAGGGCGGCGGACGAAGCGCAACCGGAGGGTTGATTGCTGGCCGGCGTCGAAAATTCTGTGCAGACGGTTGTTGTTTTTCCCGAGAACACATATTTGCTGGAACGCGAGTGGCAATAAGGCCTTATGGTGCGGAAGCCGGAGAAGGTTTTCGGAAAGACCGTTGCCGCAGGCTCAGTATGGTGCGTCCTTCGCGTGTGGCAGGATGCGCGGTGTGGTTTAGGAGACGTGTCCATGCTCGACTCGATCGCGGCGTTTTTCAAGCGCATCCGGACCGCCATTGCGCGATGGATCGGATTGGTCTTCGTCGGAATCGCCTGGCCATTTCTTGCGGCACATGGCTGGTATCGGCAACGCAACTGGATGATCAAGCTGCCGCTCGCCGCCGCCGTGGCGCTGTTGGCTCTGCTTTACATCTATTTCATCTGGCAGACGCAGGTTTGGACCGGGTTCAATACGGCCTATCCCGACGTCTACAAATTCTCCGAGCGCAAATACTCCGCCGGGCAGGAATTGCCGGCAACGGAAGGCCAGCAGGCTGCCGCAACCGCATCCAAAACCTGCCAGACCTCGGCTGTCGTCGATGTTGCCACCGATCTGATCGACTTCAACGTCAACCAGAATGCCTGGATCTCTTCCATGCTGCTCTATAAGCTCGGGCTGTTCGGCATATCGTGGGACGATACGCCCTTCCTCGACAACAAGGCTTCCTTTCAGCGAGGCATAAACTCGGTGGTTCGGCGCACTTCGGCGGAGCTGGTCGATACGCTGGGCCGCGTGCGCGGAACGTCGGGCATCAACAGCGATCTGCAGAAGGCGCGCGGCAATCTGCAATTCGACGAATCGAGCTGGTATTTCGGTCTGCATCCTTTCGGGCCGAAGACGCCGAGCCCAAGCTACTATCGTACCGCAATGGCCAATCTGCGCAGCTTCAACACCGACCTCGGCAACTGCAAGGCGATCTTCGATGGACGCGCCGACAATCTCCTGCAGTTCGTCGACCATATTGCCAACGACCTTGGCAGCACGGCCGACATATTGGCGAGACGGGCTGCAGATCATAGCTATGGCTGGCTGGACATGCGAGCCGACGACCGCTTCTGGTTTGCCTACGGCCAGCTCTACGCCAGTTATGGTATTCTGACCGCGGCGCGCGCCGATTTCCAGCAGGTGATCGCCGAGCGCAACGTCGGCGCGCTCTGGGCTGACGTCACAACGCAATTGCAGGCAGCCTTGCGCATTCAGCCCTTCATCATTTCGAACGGACCCGAGGACAGCTCCTTCATGCCGAGCCATCTCGCAACCATGGGATTCCATATCCTGCGGGTGCGATCGAGCCTCGTCGAAATCCGCACGGTTTTGGGTGGCCGTTAAGCGCGTTTTGGCCCTTGGCTTGGCTCCTCACGGAAACCCTGAACTGTTCTATCTTATTGTTTGTACGCGATTCCGGATGGAAAGCCGCTGCGACCATTTCCTGAAATAGCTTTAACGGATATGTGGCCCTAGTCGACCGAACCCGATTTCGAATTGAGGCTTGGAAGAATCAGCTGATGAATTTCAGCCGAATGGCTTTGGCGACGAGCTGCGTGCGGTTGACGCAATCGAGCTTCTTGATCGCATTCATCATATAGGCGTTGACCGTATGATCGGAAAGCGAAAGGATCTGGCCGATCTCGACCGAGGTCTTGCCCTGGGCTGTCCAGCGAACCACTTCGAGCTCGCGGGCCGAAAGCGAGTGCGGTGCAGCGCTATCGTTTCGCTTCAGACAATTATAGGAATCGAGCGCCTGCAGCATGATCAGCGTGAGCTCGTTGATTTCGCTCTGGCTGAGATTGTTGCGATTGCCCATGAACCAGAAGAGCAGCCGTTGGCCATCCGGGGAGTTGATTGGGATGATGACGCTCATCGGACAATTATAATTGATCAGCAGCGTATGAAGCTCATGCGGCAGATCAGCGTGCGGCTCGGAGCCTTTCTCCAGCAGATGCCAGAAGCGCGGCATCACCGAGTCGCGCGTGCACTGCAGCATCGGACAGCGCCGGACGAGCTGGTGGCGATCGAATTCACGCACGAACTGGGCGGGCATTGTCCCTTCGATGAGCAGCGGCATCATCATCGTATCATCGGGAACCGGGGCATTCATGAAAGCCATGGGGCCAAAGCCAAAGGCCGATCCCGTCCGTTCCAGCGCCAGCGCGAAGGCCGCTTGCGTCCGAGCCGCCGCCAACTCGGCAGACAGCAACAATTGTCTCTCGGCAGTGATGATATAGGACATGGAGTAGCGGCGCCCACAGCGTGTTAGCGTTATGAAATACCGGATTTATGAGTGAATGCTAGACGCAAAAATACCACAGGGCCAGAAATAATTTTATTTTCATATATTTTAATATTGGAATACAATGGTTTTCTCAACTTTTCGCCCAAAATGGGCAATATGTGCGGAAATTGCTCTTCCGCTGCATATATGGCGCCAGGACCATACATTTGGCGTCGCTTGCCGCTTTGAGGGCGCAGCAGTACGAGGCATATTTGCGATATCAGAAGGTGCTTGAAGCGACGTTCAGCACATCATCATGCCGACCGACGGGAGGCGGGGACTTGATCCAAGACGGGCTCGCGCTTAGTTTCATCGGCTTTTCTGTTTCGTTGATGTTGTCAGCGGCAGCGTTGATCGGACGCTCGTCTTCAGAGATTCCGCGGCGGTCGATCTTGCCTTTTGGAACTCTTCTTTGCAGGACTTGCCACACAGATCGCCAAGAGTTTCGCCAAATGATGCGCCGCAGCGTGAGCGTGCCTTGCGAAGGCCCAAAGCGGTTGCTATCGGTCTTGCCAAAGCAATCGCTTCCAGGCGTATACCTCATGAATCTTCGCTTCTTTCCGCTGCTTGCGGCGCGGTGCAGTCAATCGGTGCTGTGGCAGGTGACGGCCGTTTCGCTGTTGCTGGCTTCACCTGTGTCCGCCGAGCCTGCCGGCGTCACCGGGGGCAAGCCGATGCAGTTCCTGCTCGTTCACGGCGATATGGGGCAATGCCGGGCCGACAACACATGTCCGGATTGGATATCTGCCGAGGGGCAGATCATGGCCGATACGCCGAAGAAGCTGCAGCGGTTCCTGAAACGGCTCGGTGACCAGAAATTGCCTGTTGTCGTCAGTTCGCCCGGCGGCGATGTGAAGGCGGCGATGGAAATGGCCCGCACCATCCGCAAACAGAAGCTCTCCATCGCGGTTGGCCGCACCCGCTCTCGGGCATGTTCCTATGCCGAGCCGATCTGCTCTTCTGCGATTGCGACGGACGGTTCTATCAAGGGGCAGGCATTTTCTTCCGGTGCGATCTGCTTCTCGGCGTGTCCGCTGTTTTTTGCAGGCGGGGTCCAGCGCGTTTCCAGCCCGTTCGCGCTTCTTGGCGTTCATCAGATTACCACGACCTACAGCGAGGTCCGCGTCCGCTACCGCACCGAATACGAGATGGTGAATGGCAAGCGCAAGGTTCTCTCAAGGAAGGAGATCGGACGCAAGTTCGTCGGCAAATACGATACGACGAAGCTGGATAGAGCGCAGCGGGCGCGATTGGTCGGGTTCCTCGACAAGATGGGAATCGACAGAGGGCTTGTCGATGTCATGCTCGGAACGGAGCCGAGCGGAATTCATCTCATTTCGCAGATGGAAGCGCTGAACCTGAAACTGACGACGGAGCTTGCCGATGCCGATGCGCTCGTTTCCGCACGCAACTGCAAGGACGGGCAATCGATCCCAGATTGCGCAACACCGCCGCCGGTGACAAATGCAACGGCGGCGATGGCCGGCAAGTAGACCTCGTTTCGGCGTCAGCCGACCTTGGCTTTGGCTTTTGCCATGATCTTTTCGAGGAATCCCAGTAGCAGTGCCGAGACGACGAAGGCAAGATGGATGATGGTGAACCACATCAGCTTGGCGTTGTCGTACTGAGTGGCATTCAGGAAAATCTGCAGCAGATGGATCGAGGAAATGGCGACGATCGATGAAGCGACCTTGATCTTGAGGCTGCCTGAATCGAGCTTGCCGATGAAGGAAACCTCGCCTCCATTTTCGGCTTCGTCGAAGCGGCTGACGAAATTCTCGTAGCCCGAAATCATTACCATGACGATCAGGCTTGCAACCAGGGCGGCGTCGATGAGGCCGAGGATAGCCAGGATCATATCCGCTTCGTCATACTGGAAGACGTTGATCGTCACCTTATAGAATTTGAAGATGAAAGAGACGGCATAAACGGCGAGCGAGGCTGCAAGACCGAGATAGAAGATCACCAGAAGCCAACGACTGGAGAGGATGATGCGCTCGACCAGCAATTCCAGGGATTTCATATTTCTTCCTTCTGTCTCGGATTAGATTTGGACCCCGTAAATAGGCACGCTTCCATCCCGCAGCAAGACGCGGAGCGTTTCGCGCGAGAGGCTATGCCGCCGCTATTCACACCGGATGGATATTGGTTTATCCCGACAGGCAAATGACCGTATGTTGGGGGCGTGTCTTATGGTGACGGTGGCATCCGATATTGAAATCGCCCGCGCGGCAAAGAAGCTGCCGATCATCGAGGTAGGAGCCAAGCTCGGCATCCCGGCGGAAGATCTGGCACCTTACGGCTATGACAAGGCAAAGATCGGGGCCGGCTTCATAGCGGCCCAGGCCGGAAAGAAGGACGGAAAGCTGATCCTCGTCACGGCGATCAATCCGACGCCTGCGGGCGAAGGCAAGACCACCACCACGGTCGGCCTCGGCGACGGCCTGAATCGCATCGGTAAGAAGGCGGTGGTCTGCGTGCGCGAGGCGTCGCTTGGTCCATGCTTCGGCGTGAAGGGCGGGGCGGCGGGCGGCGGCTATGCGCAGGTCGTCCCCATGGAAGATATCAATCTGCATTTCACCGGCGATTTCCACGCCGTCACCTCCGCGCACAATCTGCTCGCGGCGCTGATCGATAATCACATTTACTGGGGCAACGAGCAGAATATCGATATTCGCCGCGTTACCTGGCGCCGCGCCATGGACATGAACGATCGCGCATTGCGCGATATCGTATCGTCGCTCGGTGGTGTTTCGAACGGCTTTCCGCGCGAAGGCGGCTTCGACATCACCGTTGCTTCCGAAGTCATGGCGATCCTATGCCTGGCATCCGACCTCAAGGATCTGGAAAAGCGGCTCGGTAACATCATCATCGGCTATCGCCGTGACCGAACGCCGGTCTACGCCCGCGACCTGAAGGCCGACGGCGCCATGGCCGTGCTCCTGAAGGACGCCATGCAGCCGAATCTCGTGCAGACGCTGGAAAACAATCCGGCGCTGGTGCATGGCGGCCCCTTCGCCAATATCGCCCATGGCTGCAATTCGGTGATCGCGACGCGCACCGCTTTGAAGCTTGCCGACTACGTAGTGACGGAAGCCGGCTTCGGTGCCGACCTCGGAGCGGAGAAGTTCTTCGATATCAAATGCCGCAAAGCCGGGCTTTCACCGGATGCCGCCGTTATCGTCGCGACCGTGCGGGCGCTGAAGATGAACGGCGGCGTCAAGAAGGACGATCTCGGCAAGGAGGATGTCGGGGCTGTGGTCAAGGGCTGCGCCAATCTCGGCCGGCATGTCGCCAATGTCCGCAAGTTCGGCGTGCCCGTGGTCGTGGCCATCAATCATTTCGTCTTGGACACGGAAGCCGAAATCGAGGCGCTGAAGAATTATGTCGCGCGGCTCGGGGCGGAGGCGATCCTCTGCCGGCACTGGGCCGAGGGGTCGGCCGGCATCGTCGATCTCGCGCTGAAGGTCGTGGAGCTTGCCGAGTCCGGCCAGGCGAAATTCCAGCCGCTCTATCCCGACAATCTCCCGCTGCTGGAGAAGATCGAGATCGTCGCTTCGAAGATCTACCATGCCGGCGAGGTCACGGCGGATAAGGCAGTGCGCGATCAGCTGCGGTCCTGGGAAGATCAGGGCTATGGCCATCTGCCTGTTTGCATGGCGAAGACGCAATATTCCTTCTCGACCGACCCGAACACTCGCGGTGCGCCGGAAGGGCATATCGTGCCGGTTCGCGAGGTGCGGCTGTCGGCGGGCGCAGGCTTCGTCGTCGTCATCACCGGCGAGATCATGACCATGCCCGGCCTGCCGAAGGCGCCGGCGGCGGAGAGGATTTTCCTCAATGATCGGGGCTACATCGAAGGACTGTTTTAAGTTTAGAATCTGATTCCACTTGTCGGTCTGGAAGTGCCGGCTTGGCAGCTTCGCCCGCATCTATTGTCATCCAATTTTGGTAGGATATCTAACGTATTGACCTTGGCGAAATCCGAAACAAATCGGCACGATCCAAGCATCGTTAAGACGGAGACGGATCGTGACTGCTGACGGCCGCGCAAGTCTGGATGAGATGCGGGATTTCCATGCGAAGATGATGGCAGCCGCCAGTAATTCTTCCGAGGAAAGGCTGGAGCAGGCCTTTCGTCTCGTCAGGCGGGAGGCATTCATGGGGCCGGGGCCGTGGCAGATCAGGGCCGGTCGCCACTACCTGGAAACCCCAAACGCCGATCCTACGTTCCTCTACCAGAACGTTCTGGTCGCCCTGGACAAGTCCAAGGGCATCAACAATGGCGAGCCGTTTCTCCATGCCGCCTTCCTGGGTGCCGTAGCGCCGCAGCCCGGCGAGACGGTCATTCACATCGGTACGGGGACTGGATATTACACGGCCATTCTGTCGACGCTGGTGACGCCGGGTGGTCATATTCATGCTGTCGAGATCGATGAGGAGTTGGCCAGCCGAACCCGCGACAATCTTGCCTCATTCGAGAACATCTCCGTTCATCTGCGCCGATGCGACGACTCGGGAGCTGCCGGAGGCCGATCTCATCTATGTGAATGCCGGTGTCGTGGCGCCGCCGATATCGTGGTTGCAGGCGCTGCGCCTTGGCGGCCGGATCATCATACCTTGGCAGGCGAACGAAAAGGTCGGGCTTGCCGTGATGATCACACGCCGGGAGCAGGGGTTCAGCGCCCGCGCCTTGATGCAGGCCTACTTCATTCCCTGCATCGGGGCCTCCGATCCAGCTCAATCCACAAAAATGCCCGATGGCGGCGAGGCTCGTTCCATCCAGTCGGTTTGGCTCACTCAGGAGCGAGCGCCGGATGAAACGGCAGTTGCGATCTATAGAGACCTATGGTTCTCGAAAGCAGGCCTCGGGGTTTGACGAGGCTCAAAGATCGTCGCGACCAGTCCCGCGCGCATTTCAATGGCAATAGCGGAAGCCGCCATTCCTTTCGATCACGTCGAGATGGAAATGTGTTTCATGCGCGGCGTCGCTCTCCGGATCCAGAACGGTCGTGAAATAGAGGCAAGCAGAGGCGCTGGCCGCACGCTGGAACGCGCCGGTCAGCGTCGGGTCTTCACGGCGCGGCTCGATTGCGACGGTCCTGCCGTTTTCGAAGGTGAAGCTCGCGATGTCGATGGCGTTACCGCGGGCATGCTCGGAAATCCTGCCGGTGGAGGCATTGTTGCGGAGCCGGCAGACATAGGTCGAGGCCTGATTGATCGTGACGATCTTCCCATTGTCCAATGCAGCGGCGGACGGGATGACGCTTTCCTTCACCCATTGGGCCAAAGCGAGAGCGGCTTCGCAGCGCATTTTCCCTTCAGGCTTGAACGCTATTCCCGGCAGTGGGGAGCTTAGCACGATCGGCTTGTCGATGCCGCAGCCATTGCCGTCGTCGATGCGGGTGATCTCCTTGAAGGTTGCTCCGAGAGCGGTCAGTTCCTTCAGGCAGGCCTGGTGTTCCTCGTCCGGTTCGGACGCGACGGTCAAAGGCGGGCGGGGAGGGCCTTGCATCTGGCCCGTCGTCTGCTCGTCTGGCTGTGACGCCGGCTTGTCTTCTGGCTGAGCCGTCGGCATTTCTGCTGGAACAACAGGTTTGTCCGGTGATGCAGTGGGTTTTTCTGCCGGGATCGGTGTTTTGCCATCCGGCTGAACTTGTTCCTGATCCGGTTTTTGTTCTGGTATCGGGCCGGTCTGGGGGAGGGAGGCGGCCGCGAGGAGAATGGCGGCAGAAACAAATGAAACAATTCTAAACAGCATCAAGTAATTCAGCCAATTCTAATGATGATGCCGATAGAACGCGCGAGGCCGCCATTTCGTTGCAATTCAGCAACGTTCGCTCCCTGCCTTTAAACGTGATAATTTTATTCATGATTACGGATGGTGAATATATTGACAATAATACTCATGTTTTTTATGCGGCAGAAAGAAGGCGAAATATTTCCCGCCCATTAACAAGATAACCTAGCCAGCCCCTTGCCTGTTTTTGACGCAGCAACCAGCCAGCCCGGTGAAGCAATTCGAAAGGAATGGTTATGGTTGTCCGACGCTCGCGCTTGGTCCTGTTGGCATTCACCGCGTTTCTGGTCCTTGGGCTGGCGACGGCATCTTTTGCGCAAACCACTCAGAATGATGAGGCGGCAGGCGAGGCGCCCAAGAGCGATCGCATCACCAATCTGAAACCGATCGTGGTGAAGGGCCAAGGCAAGGCAAACAAGGATGTGCTTGCCGACTCTCCGACCGCCAGCGAAACGACGGCCAAGGAAATCGATGAGAAGCAGATCACGCGTATCGAGGATCTCGGCCGCAGCACCGAGGTCGGCGTCGGCTTCAACCGCACCACCGGCGGCGTCAACATTCGTGGCCTAGGCGACGATCGCGTGCTGACGACGATCGACGGCATCGGAATTCCTTTCATGCTCGATGTCGCCCGCGGGGCGGATGGCGGCGCCAGCAGCTTCGATTTCAACGCGCTTTCGAGTGTCGATGTCGTGCGCGGCGCCGATTCCAGCCGAGCCGGTTCCGGCGCCCTCGGCGGCGCCTTCGTGCTGCGTACGCTGGAGCCGGAAGATCTGATTGCGCCCGGCGCTACCTGGGGCGGCATCTTCAAGTTCGGCTATAATGGCGACGACCGCAGCCTCGGCGGCTCAGCGGCGGTTGCCAAACGCATCGACAATACGGCCGTGTTGTTCGAAGGTGGCTATGCGCATGGTCACGAGCTTGAGAACAATGGCGATGTCGGTGGCTATTCGACCAAGCGCACCAAGGCCGATCCGGCCGACTACAATCAGAGAAGCGGCCTCTTCAAGATCCGCCAGTATACCGATATCGGCACCTTCGGCGTCACGGCGGAGCATTATAACAAGGACAAAGACATCGATGCGATGCATTCGCAGAGCCTGACGGGCAACTTCCGTCCGGGCAACTACGATACGACCGACAATATCCAACGCAATCGGGCTTCGCTCGACTACAAATACGACGCTGAAAGTGCCGGCTCGCTCTTCGACACCGCCAATGCCGTCTTCTACTGGCAGAACCTGCTGCGCGAAGAGGGCGTCGACGGCTATCGCTACACCTCCGTCATCGGCGACTATTGGCGCCGCAATGATATGGAGGATCGCAGCATCGGCTTCAACGGCAATGCGTCCAAGTCCTTCGATACCGGCAGCCTGCACCATGAGGTCACGTTTGGCCTCGATGTCGCATTCAGCAAGGTCCACCAGTACTCGGCGGGCGGCGATAGCTGCGCACTTCCTCGCTGGCGTGCCACTTGCGCATTCCTTCATACCAACCAGTCCGATATGCCCGATGTCGACGGCGAGCGCGTCGGCGCCTTTATCGATGACAAGATCGAACTGGGCTCCAGCAATTTCTATCTGACGCCGGGCCTGCGCTTCGACTGGTATGATTACGCGCCGAAGAACACGGCCGCCTATCGCGACAGCGCCAACTATCAAGGCCTGCCGTCGGGCCAATCCGACAGCCGGTTCTCGCCGAAGCTGCGTGCATCCTATGAGCCGCAGGATAATGTCGAGTTCTACGCGCAGTGGGCGATGGCTTTCCGCGGACCCAATGTCAGCGAACTTTACGTCAACTATGGCGTTCCCGGCGGCTATGTCAGCTACGGCAATCCCGACCTGAAGCCGGAGACCAGCAACGGCGTCGAAATCGGCACCAACCTCGGCGATGACGATTTCGGCGGCCATCTCGGCGCCTTCTATAACAAATACAAGAACTTCATCGACTCTTCGTCGCGGGCCGATCCGACCGGCACCTATCCGCTCGGGATTACCGAATACTTCAACCGGGCCAACGTCCGCATGTTCGGCGTCGAGGTCAACGCGCACAAGGCGTTCGACAACGGTATCCACATCAAGGGCGCGCTCGCCTATGTGAACGGCAAGGATTCCGATACCGGTCAATGGATCAATTCCGTGGCTCCCGCCAAGGCGGCCTTCACCGTCGGATATGCGGCCGAGGTCTGGGGGACGGACCTGACCTTCATCACCGCGACTAGCGAACCGAAGAAGACGGGCGACACGCTGCGCACGCCAGGCTACGGCATCTTCGACCTCACAGGCTGGTGGGAACCGGAACAGGTGAAGGGCCTCAGTATCCGCGGCGGCGTCTACAACGTCTTCAACAAGACCTATTACGATGCGCTCAACGCGCCGTCCTACAGCGGTTCGCAGACACAGCCTGCGGCCTATTATTCCGAGCCCGGCCGAACCTTCAAGCTGACACTGACTCAGAGGTTCTAATCAGGCTCATCGATGCAGCAAACTTGGGCGATGCTTCGGTGTCGCCCCTTCTTGCCCTCCTGCGTGGCATCCGCCGAGCCTTCCGCAATTGTAAATCGCAGCGTTCAATGCTATTCGAACTGTGCAGTCTTTAACCCGTCGAGAGAAAAGAGAGGAGGACCGTATGACCAAGATAGTCTGGCATATTCGCCAGTTCGGTCCGACTCGTGCCCTGCAGATGCGTTTGCAGGGCTGATCAGAGGCTGTTACTCACTCATTCCTTCTGGTCTGCCCCTTGGGCGACGTGAGCCTGCGCATCTGCGCGGCCGCGTCATGACATGTTTTCGAGCATTGGCCTGCTTGTGGCCATCGACATCGGCGTAACGCGGCAAAAGGAGCCGCCGGCGATGCTTTGAGATGCTCGATCGAGATCGGAAAAGACCATGGTTCTGATCAATCTCCGCAATCTGGGCGTCACCATGAGTGCGCCTCTGTTTTCCAACCTCAGCATTGCCGTGGATGCCGGTGACCGCATCGGTATCGTTGCCGCGAACGGGCGTGGCAAGACCACACTGCTCAACTGTATAGCAGGCAGGCAGGAGCCGACCACAGGCGATATTACGCGCGCCCGGGGCTTGCGCGTCGGTTATGTCGAGCAGAGCGTACCGGCGAAGCTGCTCGATATTTCCTTCCATGATGCCGTCCTTCAGGCCTTGCCGAAGGAGCAGGTCGCGAGCGAAAGTTGGCGTGTCGATGTCACTCTCGACTCGCTTGATGTGCCTGCGGCGATGCGGGAGAGGACGCTTGCCCAGCTCAGCGGCGGCTGGCAGCGGCTTGCCATGCTTGCCCGGGTCTGGGTGACGGAGCCCGACATATTGCTGCTCGATGAGCCGACCAATCATCTCGATCTCGCCAAGATCGCGCTGTTGGAAGATTGGCTGAATGCCTTGCCGCGGGACGTGTCCGTCATTATCGCCAGTCACGACCGGGCTTTCCTCGATGCGGTCTGCATCCGGACGCTGTTCCTGCGACAGGACCAGTCGCAGACTTACGTTCTGCCTTACAGCCGCGCGCGGGCGGCGCTGGACGAGGTCGATGCTTCCGACGAGCGCCGTTACCAGAAGGAGATGAAGACGGCGCAGCAGCTTCGCAAGCAGGCGGCCAAGCTCTACAATCTCGGCGTCAATTCCGGCAGCGATCTTTTGACCGTGAAGACGAAGCAGCTGAAGGCGCGGGCGGAGAGGCTGGAGGACAGTGTGAGGCCGGGCTATCGCGAGCGCTCTTCCGGATCGATCAAGCTTGCCAATCGCGGTATCCACGCCAAGGTGCTGCTGACGCTGGAGGATGCCTCGGTGACGACGCCCGACGGCACGCTGCTGTTCAAGACGGGGCAGCAGTGGATTTGCCAGGGCGATCGCATCGTGCTGCTCGGGCAGAATGGTGCGGGCAAGACGCGGTTCGTCGAGATGATCCGCAAGGCCATCGCCGATCCGTCTGCCGGCGGTACAATCAAGCCGACGCCGTCGCTCGTGCTCGGCTATAGCGATCAGGCACTCTCCAATCTCGGTCAGAAGGACACGCCGCTCGGCATGGTCACGCGTCTGTTCGAACTCGGCGAACAGCGCGCCCGCACGTTACTCGTCGGCGCTGGCATCAACATCGACATGCAGGAGAAAGAAATCGGCCGTCTGTCCGGTGGGCAGATGGCGCGGCTTGCCATGCTGGTGCTGCGGCTGACCAACCCCAACTTCTACCTGCTCGACGAGCCGACCAACCATCTGGATATCGATGGGCAGGAGGCATTGGAGGGCGAGCTGACGGCAAACGAGGCAAGCTGCCTTCTCGTTTCGCACGACCGCAGCTTCGTGCGATCGGTCGGCAATCGCTTCTGGCTGATCGACCGGAAGCGATTGGTCGAAGTGGATGGGCCGGAAGAGTTCTTCGAAGCTGCCAGGGGACAGGAGTAGGCGAGGGCCGCGGCGAGCGCGAAGGGTCATCTCGCCCCTGGCGGGCGAGAAAGCAAAAACTTAGGCTTAGATGAGGGCTTGTCCCTCGTCTAAGTCTTAGTTCTTTGCAAGAGAGAGGGTAGGTCAGAAGGACCATATGTTGCGATCTGTTCGCGCAAGAAACAGGCCCCCGCTCTTGCAATTTCAATGGTTTAGAAATTGCGCTAAGCCTTAGACATGCTGAACCTTCGATGTCGCAATTCCTAAACCAGTGAAATTGCTTTCTCGCCCGCCGGGGGCGAGATCGGCTCCGCGACTTGCAACATCTGCGGCCTGCTAGGAACTTTCCTCCCATCTTCCGCTTGCGCATCCTCTCATCTCAGGCTAACAATTCCCGTCATGAACATGTCCTTGAACAACATTGCAGTTTGGTGGTGGGCACGCTGAGGCGGCCTCGACCAATCGTGTTCAAAGACGACGAGTGAGCCGCCCGAGATTTCGAGGCGGCTTTTTTGTTATATTGGCCGCCTGTCATCCGGGCCTGACAACGGAGTAGGAACAATGGTAACGATCCTTCGGGATGATGGTGCGGAAATCTACGAGACGAAGGGTGGGATCACCGTCACCCGGCAGCGCCGGCCGACGCCTTACGCGGATGCCGTTTCGTCCTATATTGACAAGCTCGACGAGCGCCGCGGCGCCGTCTTTTCCTCCAACTACGAATATCCCGGCCGCTATACGCGTTGGGATACCGCCATCGTCGATCCGCCGCTCGGTCTTTCCTGCAATGGGCGCAATGTCTGGATCGAGGCCTATAACGAGCGCGGCGAAGTCATTCTCGGCTTCATTGCTGAAAAGCTGAAGACCGTTTCCGAGTTGGTGCTGGGTGCTTTTACGGCCCGCCGGCTCGATCTCACCGTAAAGACGCCGGATCGCGTCTTCACCGAGGAAGAGCGCTCGAAGATGCCGACCGTCTTCACCGTGCTGCGTGCGGTAACCGACCTCTTCTATTCGCAGGCTGACGCCAGCATCGGCTTTTACGGCGCCTTCGGTTATGATCTCGCCTTCCAGTTCGACGCCATCGACCTGAAGCTCAAGCGCCCGGACGACCAGCGCGACATGGTGCTCTACCTGCCGGACGAAATCCTGGTGGTCGACAATTATTCCGCTAAGGCGTGGATCGACCGCTACGATTTCGCCAAGGGCGAAGCATCGACGGAAGGCAAGTCCGGCGAGATCGCGCCCGAGCCGTTCCGCCGCACCGATGCCATTCCGCCGAAGAGCGACCATCGCCCGGGCGAATATGCCGAACTGGTGGTCAAGGCGAAGGAGAGCTTCCGCAAGGGCGATCTTTTCGAAGTCGTGCCGGGCCAGAAGTTCATGGAGCGCTGCGAGAGCAAGCCGTCAGACATTTCCAAGCGGCTGAAGGCAATCAACCCTTCGCCCTATTCCTTCTTCATCAATCTCGGCAATCAGGAATATCTCGTCGGCGCTTCACCTGAAATGTTCGTACGCGTGTCTGGCCGCCGTATCGAGACTTGCCCGATCTCGGGCACGATCAAGCGCGGCGACGACCCGATCGCCGACAGCGAGCAGATCCTGAAGCTGCTGAACTCCAAGAAGGACGAATCCGAGCTGACCATGTGCTCCGACGTCGACCGCAACGACAAAAGCCGTGTCTGCGAGCCTGGTTCGGTCAAGGTCATCGGCCGCCGTCAGATCGAGATGTATTCGCGCCTGATCCACACGGTCGACCATATCGAAGGCCGCCTGCGCGACGACATGGACGCTTTCGACGGCTTCTTGAGCCACGCCTGGGCCGTCACCGTCACCGGCGCGCCTAAGCTCTGGGCCATGCGCTTCATCGAGAGCCATGAGAAGAGCCCGCGTGCCTGGTATGGCGGCGCGATCGGCATGGTCGGCTTCAACGGTGACATGAACACCGGCCTGACGCTGCGCACCGTCCGCATCAAGGACGGCATTGCCGAAGTGCGGGCCGGCGCGACGCTGCTCAACGACTCGATCCCCGAGGAAGAAGAAGCCGAAACCGAACTGAAGGCCTCCGCCATGCTTTCCGCTATCCGCGATGCCAAGACCGGCAATTCCGGCAAACAGCAACGAGACGTCGCATCCGTCGGCAAGGGCGTGAAGATCCTGCTCGTCGACCACGAGGACAGTTTCGTCCATACGCTTGCCAACTACTTCCGTCAGACGGGCGCGACGGTTTCGACCGTGCGTACGCCGGTGCCGGAAGAGGTCTTCGACCGCCTCGATCCGGATCTCGTCGTGCTGTCGCCAGGTCCCGGCAATCCGAAGGATTTCGATTGCAAGGCGACCATCAAGAAGGCGAGGGCGCGCAACCTGCCGATCTTCGGCGTCTGCCTGGGCCTGCAGGCGATTGCCGAAGCCTATGGCGGCGAGCTGCGCCATCTGGCGATCCCGATGCACGGCAAGCCTTCGCGTATCCGCGTGCTGGAGCCCGGCCTGGTCTTCTCCGGTCTCGGCCGCGAGGTCACCGTCGGCCGCTATCACTCGATCTTTGCCGATCCTTCGAGCCTGCCGCGTGATTTCATGATCACGGCCGAGAGCGAAGACGGTACCATCATGGGCATCGAGCATGTGAAGGAGCCGATCGCGGCCGTGCAGTTTCATCCGGAATCGATCATGACGCTCGGCGGCGATGCCGGGATGCGGATGATCGAAAATGTGGTGGCGCATCTGGCGCGGCGGGTGAAGACGAAGGCCGCCTGAAGCGATAGCTGCCAGCCGTAGATTTGTGCACCTCGTGCGTTTGGAAAAGCGCATGGGGTGTTTTCATGCGTTGAAAGCGCCAGTAAATCGCTGAAGCGTCTCATGTTGCTAGGGTGGCCTCACATGTCCTCGCAGTCCTGCCAGCCTTCTTCGAAGACAAGCTTGTCGAGCGGCAGGCGATTGCGCCATCCCTTCACGGCGAGTTCCGGCATGTCATAAAGCTCGTCGATATAGCCGACGCAGAGCCAGGCGACGATCTTCACATGCTCCGGAATGCCGAGGATCGCCTTGATGGCGTCCTCGTGGAAGATGCTGACCCAGCCGACGCCCACACCCTCTGCGCGGGCCGCGAGCCAGAGATTTTGCACGGCACAGACGGTCGAGTAGACATCGGTGTCCGGATTATGCGTGCGGCCGAGAACGACCGGGCCGCCGCGTTTGGTATCGCAGGTGATACAGATGCTGAGCGGCGCCTTGCGGATGCCTTCCAGCTTCAGCCTCTGGTACTGTGCGCGGCGGTCGCCTTCGAACATCGCACAGGCTTCCTCGTTGGCCTGATGAAAAGCCTGCCACACTCGCTCGCGCGTCTTCGCCTCACGGATCAGGACGAAGTTCCATGGCTGCATGAAACCGACCGAGGGTGCCGAATGGGCAGCCTCGAGCAGACGCCTGATGAGAGCATCGGGCAGCGGATCGGGGCGGAATTGGTCGCGCACGTCGCGCCGGGTCTCGATGGCGCGATAGACTGCGTTGCGCTCTGTCTCCGAAAATGCGCCGGCTGCGACCAGATGTTCCGATGTGCCGGTCGGAGCGTCAGCGATGGAGGGTGCGGCATCAGCGGTATTTTCAAGAGTGGGCATGTTCAACCATGGTTTCATAAAGGATGGCGGTTCGTCGGCCGGTTCCGCCGACCCTTGCACACGAGGCTGAAGCACAGCTTAGTGCTGGATCGCAAGTCAAACTACCAGCACGAATTTTTGCGGGCGAGCGTATAATCGGCTTCCAATTGTCGCGGAACGCCGGCTTGAGCAAGGTCTTCCCATGTTCTGCAACCTGAATGCTCAAGCGGCATCTCGTTCAATGCGCACAATATGCGCGAATTGTTGCGCGAAAAGGGGCGCTTCCTTTGACAAACACCGCGTCGTGCGCCATATGGACCGCCAATGAGCCGCCTGCGCGAAATTCGCGCGGGCGGTTTTGCATTTCAACGGCGCCTTTTTTGCAATTCATTCGCATGAGCAGGCGCGGGATACTGGAGAAGACATGAACAGCCAGGGAAACGATACGATCAGGCGGCTCGCCCTTTGGGGCATTCCGCTTTCGCTCGGCGTCATGGGGCTGAAGGTGCTGGCCTGGTGGCTGACGGGCTCCGTCGCACTTCTGTCCGACGGTCTGGAATCGCTGACCAATGTCGTTGCGGCTTTCATAGCCTTCTTCGTCATCCGTTATGCGCAGAAGCCGGCCGATTACGATCATCCGTTCGGCCATCACAAGGCGGAATATCTTTCCGCCGTCACCGAAGGCGTCATGATCGTCGTTGCCGCGCTGATGATCGTGCAGGAAGCGGTCGGGCATCTCGGCAATCCGCAGCCGATACAGGCGCCGGTGCTCGGCCTGGCAATCAATTTTGCCGCGGGCGTCATCAACGCGATTTGGGCAGTCACTCTGATCCGTGTTGGCCGGGCGCATCGCTCGCCGGCATTGACGGCAGACGGCCAGCACATCATGTCCGACGTCTATACCTCGGTCGGGGTGCTCATCGGCCTGCTTCTTGCGCTTGGCAGCGGTTATCCGATCTTCGACCCCGTGCTCGCCATCCTCGTTGCCATCAACATTCTCTATCAAGGCTGGAGGGTCATCTCCCATTCCATCGACGGGCTGATGGACAAGGCCGTGCCGCCGGATGAGGAGACCGTCATCAAGGATGCGATCGCCAGGAATGCGGTGGGGTCGCTCGGCGTGCATGACCTGAAGACGCGCAGGGCAGGGGCAGTGACCTTCGTCGATTTCCATATGGTCGTGCCTGCCGCCATGCCGGTGCGCGAAGCGCATCGCATCTGCGACCGCCTTGAAGACGCCATAAGGGCAATTCATGCGGGTTCGGAAATAACCATTCATGTGGAGCCGGAGGGCGAGAAGGCCCATGGCATCCGCGTCAAGATGATCAAGGAGACCTGAGATGCCAAAGACCGATGTGTCCGGCCTGTCCATGCTCGGCAGCCAGACGGAAACCGCCGGCAATCCCGAAGAGGCCGTTCTGGAAAAGGTACCATCCGGCCCTGCCGGCACCGACTATGTCGTGCGCTTCACAGCGCCTGAATTCACCTCGCTCTGCCCGATGACGGGGCAGCCGGATTTTGCCCATATCGTCATCGACTACATACCGAACGAATGGCTGGTGGAATCGAAGTCGCTGAAGCTCTTCCTGCACTCCTTCCGCAATCACGGCGCATTCCACGAGGATTGCTCGATCTACATCGCCAAGCGCCTCGTCGATCTCCTGCAGCCGAAGTGGCTGCGCATCGGCGCCTACTGGTATCCGCGTGGCGGCATCCCGATCGACGTTTTCTGGCAGACCGGCAAGCCTCCCGAGGGCGTCTGGCTGCCCGATCAGGGCGTTCAGCCCTATCGCGGCCGAGGCTGAATGAAAAAGCCGCCATCCAGGGATGGCGGCTTTTCCGACAGATTCGATGAGACGGTGGCTCAGGCGAACGAGTTGTCGTCGCCATTGTCATAGGACGAGTCGTCATAATCATCGTCCTGGGCGTCTTGGGCGGCGTCCTGGGCGTAATCGGCCGCGCTCTGATCATCCTGGCCGCTGCTGTCGTCATTGCCGAAATAGTTGTTGTTGATGATCGTTTCCTGAACGGGTTGTTCGGCTGCATTGGCCGCAGCTCCGCCGAAGAGCCCGCCGCCGGCACCGCCAAAGAGGCCGCTACCGGTGCCGCCGAGGTGGGGGCTGAAGAGGCTGGAAAGCGATTCCGCCAGCATCACGCCGCCAGCCACGCCGGCTGCCGTGCCAAGCGCACCGCGCAGGAAGCTGCCGCCGGCCGAAGGAGCTGATGCCTGCTGGCTCCACGGGCCTGACGGCTGTGGCTGGCCGCCCCAAGGGCCAGGCTGCGGCTGCGGCGCATTGCGGGCATAGTCATCATAAAGACGGCCCTGCTGCGGATTGCCGCCTTGCGGTGCCGCGGCGCGCTGCTGCTGGCCGCCGCCGAAGAGCGAGCCTATTCCGCCGAGGAAGCCGCCGCTCTGGCCCTGCGGTTGACCGGTTTGGGCGCTTTGCTGCTCGAGTTCGTGCACGCGCGCTTCCAGCTGTTGGATGCGATCTGCCGCAGCCTTCATGCCCTGTTCCTGCATGATGACGGCCTGCGCCAGGAAATAAGGCGCATAGGGCTGGTCGCGGACCGACTGATTGATGAAGGCCTCCGCCTCGGCGTCGCGCTGCGTGCTGGCAGCACCGCGCACGCGATCGAAGAGAGAAGCAAGCAATTGACGTTCTTCTGGCGACATGATGGCCTCCTTGGCTATCCGTGCTGCAAATTCGGGGCGCGATCTCTAACCGCGCTGACCTGACGTAGGATCAAATCTCGGCTTTTCAAAGCCATTCAAGTTACATTTCGGTAATCCCCAATCATAACACCATGTTGTCAGTCGCTATTGCCGCCTTGTCTTTTTCCGGCATTGTTTTACGCATTGAGTCGCACTATGTGCGGTGAACGACGCATCATGCTGGAGAGTTGAATGAACGACGAAGACGAACAGGAAGACAAGAAGACCGAGCTGCCTTTGGGCAAGGACGCGGAGGCGAATCTTTTCAAGTCGCGTTCGATCTTCATCTATGGCGGCATCACACAGGAACTGGCGCAGAAAGTCTGCTCGCAGCTCGTGGCGCTTGCCGCTGCCAGCGACGATGATATTCGCATTTACGTGAATTCGCCCGGCGGTCACGTCGAGTCAGGCGATTCCATCCACGACATGATCAAGTTCATCAAGCCGAAGGTCTGGATGATCGGCACGGGTTGGGTCGCCTCCGCCGGCGCGCTGATCTATGTGTCCGCTCCGAAGGAGCGCCGCATCTGCCTGCCGAACACGCGCTTCCTGCTGCACCAACCGTCCGGCGGCACGCGCGGCATGGCCTCGGACATCGAGATCCAGGCGCGCGAGATCATCAAGATGAACGAGCGCTTGAACAAGATCTTCTCGGAAGCCACCGGCCAGCCGGTCGAACGCATCGCCAAGGACACCGACCGCGACTACTGGCTCTCAGCCGAGGAAGCCAAGGCCTATGGCCTCGTTTCGCGCATCGTGACCTCGCAGGCGGATATCTGATCTAGCAGGTTTCCTAATTGAATTGAGCGCCCTTGCTTGCCGGAAGGCCGGCGAGGGCGTTTTGTATTGGGCGATGGAGCCTGTCGGCTTCGATCGGAGGAAGCATGCTGGCGGCGGAGATATCCGCCGCCAGCTTTCGCCACTCGGGAGGTTGCAACGTTTCCGAGCGCGGCGAACTCTGAAGGGCAAACGAAAGGCAGCGCAGTTTGGGCTGGCCCTATATGGTAATTTCGATCGGCGTTCCCTCGGGCATGACGATAATGGCCTCATAGAAGCCGTCGCCTGTCATGCGGGGCGCAGATTTCAGCAAGCCATCCGCCTTGCATCGTTCGGCCAAAGCATCGACGGCTGCTTTGCTGCCGAGCGATATGGCAATGTGGTCCCAGCCGATGCGTTCGTCGTGTGGATCGAGAGGAAGCCACGGGCCGGTCATCAGTTCGATCTCACCGCCGCTTTCCGGCAAGGAAACGAAGCGGGAGATGAAGCCCGGGCGGCGGCTGCTTCGATATGCTTCGCCCACGGTGGCGCCGAAATAGGTTTTCCAGAAATCGGCGGCGGCATCGAGATCAGGCGTCCATAGAGCGGTATGAGCGATGCGCATCGGCCTCTCCCTGTTCCTGATTGCGGGTAACGATGCCGGCGCAGAGAGGCGCGACGCAGAGCAACAGGGCGAGCATCCAGAAGGCGCCGGGCAGGCCTATGTGATCCGCGGCGAAACCGACGCCGGCGGGACCGACGAGCACGCCTGCATAGCCCGTCATGGTGATCGCCGCGACGGCCAGTCCGGGCGGCATGATCTTCTGTGTGCCTCCCTTGCGGAACAGCACCGGGACGATGTTGGAGGCGCCGAGGCCGATGAGCAGGAAACCTCCCATGGCAAGGATCGAAATCGGGCTGATCAGCAGGACGGCAAATCCTGCGACCGCGACGAGCCCGCCCCACAACATGATCGCCCGGTCTCCAATTCTTGCGGTAACTGCATCGCCGGCAAATCGTCCGGCCGTCATCGCAATGGCAAACAGCATGTAGCCGAGGCCGCCATGGCTGGCATCGGCCCGGCCTTCGGTAGTGAGAAGCAGTGCGCTCCAGTCGAGGATTGCGCCTTCGACCAGGAAGGTGATCGCGGCAAGGGCCGCAAGCAGCAGTACGAAGCCGCGAGGCAGGACGAAGAGTGGCGCGTCTTCCGCTTGAACGGTGCGCAGCAACCGCGGCCAGGCAACGATCATGGCGATCACCATTACCGCCGAGCTTAGAAGCGTCGCAGCAAGGGGGCCGGCCTTGAGGGACAGAAGCACGGTGACCAGCAGAGAGCCGATGAAGCCGCCGACGCTGAACAGCGCATGGAAGCCGGACATCAACGGCCGCCCCGCGCCTTTTTCGACTTCGACTGCGTGAATATTCATGGCAACGTCGAGCGATCCGAGGCAGGCGCCGAAGGCCGCCAGCGCCACGCCAAGGGTGAATGGCGTGCCGGCCACTGCCAGCATCGGCAAAATAAGCGCGAGGCCGAAACCGCCCGCGATGATGATCGGCTTGCTGCCATAGCGCGCGCTCAACATGCCGGTCGCAAGCATCGCGGCCACCGAGCCCAGGCCGAGACAAAGCAGCAGCATGCCCAGCACGCTATCATCGACCCCGAGGCGAGCCTTGGCGAAGGGGACAAGGGGAGCCCAGCAGGCCAGCGCAAAACCGCCGACCAGAAAGGCAAGTCGTGTCGCCAGCCGGGTTTCCGGCCGATCCGTGGATTGCATGGTCATTCCTTGTCTTTCGAGATCGGGAGGATGACATCGCTCGCCTTCACGAGCGGCAAGCCGGCTTCGACGGCCGTCTTCTCGTCATCGGCAGGCAGATCATCCTCGACGACAAGCCAATCGACATCGCCAGCGCCGCCGATGCGGTGCGGTGCGCGTTCGTGAAACTTCTCCGAGGTAATCAAGGCGATGCGTGCTGCGCTTCTCTTGAGAAGCGTCCGTTTGAAGATGGCGTCTGCATGTTCGTACACGCTGATGCCGCTTCTTGCCGAAATGGCGCAGACACCCAGGAAGCAGCGGTCGATATTCATCGCCTCGATGGCGGCGACCGCAGAAGCATCGACGCTGCCGCCGACAACGGGATCGACCGCGCCGCCGATCAGGACGAGCGGAATGTCGCCCCGCTTCATGATTGCGCTCGCTATGTCGATGGAATTCGTCGCGATGGTCGCTTTCAGGTTCTTCGGCAGAAGATCGACCATTGCGAGATTGGTGCTGCCGCTGTCGAAAAACAGGAACTCGCCGGGCTCGACCATCGCGACGGCGGCTGCGGCCAAGGCTCTCTTGCGGCCGGATTCCTGTCCGACGCGTACGGCCATCGGCTGCGACGGCGTCAGGAGAGGGAGAGCGCCGCCATAGACGCGGCGGCATTTGCCCTCGGCGGCAAGCGCGCGCAGATCTCGGCGCACGGCATCTTCGGACACGTTGAACTCGGCTGCGAGCGATGCGGCAACAATCTGCCGCCCCTCGGCAAGCCGCGCTTCGATGATATCCCGGCGGGACAATGGGAGTGAATTGCTCATAAATATGCATTATCGTGTATAAACAGGAGAGTCAATGTGCACATTTATGCACGATTTGAATCGTCAACGATGCATGCCGCGATCGATTTGACGATCACAGCGCCATTTAGGTTCGAAACCGCCCTTGCACGTCCGACGCTTGTAATGCTCCATGCCGGTTCAATCGCTCTTCGTATGAGTCCTTCCCGCCATGTTCAAAGATTTCTCGATCCAAAGCCTTTTCATGGGATGCCTGACCGCCTTTGTCGGCTTCGCCAGCTCCTTTGCCGTCGTCTTCCACGGTCTGCAGGTTGTCGGCGCCACCGATGCGCAGGCTGCCTCCGGTCTGACGGCGCTTTCGGTGGCGATGGGCCTCTGCGCCATCGTCCTCAGCATGGCGACGAGGCTTCCGATCAGCATTGCTTGGTCGACCCCTGGGGCGGCATTGCTTGCGAGCGCCGGGGCGATCGAGGGTGGCTTTCCTGCGGCCGTCGGAGCTTTCTTCGTCTGTGGCATATTGATCGTCATTGCCGGGCTCTTCCGGCCTTTCGGCCGTGCGGTGGCCTCGATCCCGGCGCCGCTCGCCAATGCCATGCTCGCCGGTGTCCTGCTCGGCCTTTGCTTTGCGCCGGTGAAAGCGATCGCCTTCAACCCCGCCTTCGGCCTGCCGATCATCCTTGCCTGGATCGTCGTCGGCGCGTTCAAGCGGCTTTGGGCGGTGCCGGCGGCCCTTGCGGCTTTTGCCCTGGTGCTGGCCTTCGGCGTGAAGATACCGGACGGAGCGTCTGCCTCGCTCGAACATTCGCTGCTTCCGACGGTTGAATTCGTGAAGCCGGTCTTCACGCTTGCCGGCATCGTTTCCATCGCGCTGCCGCTGTTCATCGTAACGATGGCGTCGCAGAACATCCCCGGCATCGCCGTGTTGAAGGTGCATGATTACGACCCGAAGCCGGGTCCCCTGTTTGCCGTAACCGGCGTGTTCTCGCTGCTTGCCGCTCCCTTCGGCGGCCATGCCGTCAAT
Source organism: Hyphomicrobiales bacterium (assembly GCA_900468625.1). Classification (GTDB taxonomy): domain Bacteria; phylum Pseudomonadota; class Alphaproteobacteria; order Rhizobiales; family Rhizobiaceae; genus Rhizobium. Next base: position 128,455 of record UBUL01000004.1, on the reverse strand, counting down.
CTTGCGGCGATCACTGCGGCGATGTGTGCCGGGCAGGATGCACATGCCGATCCCAAGCGGCGCTACTGGGCGGCGATCGTCGCTGGCGTCGGCTATATTGTCTTCGGCCTGCTGGCGAGTGCCGTCACAGCTTTCGTGGCCTTGGCGCCGCCGATCCTCATCGAGGCGGTGGCGGGTCTGGCGCTGGTCGGCGCGCTCTCCAATTCTGCCTTGAATGCCTTCCAGCAACCTGAATCGCGCGAGGCGGCCGCCATCACGTTTCTCGTGACGGCATCGGGCGTTTCCTTCGGCGGCATCTCCGGCGCCTTCTGGGGGCTGATCGCCGGCGGGCTGATGCTGGCGCTGTCGCGCGGCGTGCAGATGCTGAAGAAATGACAAAGGGTTGCTTCTTTTCCGTCCGGCGGTTATAAGCGCGGCGATGAAGATGACAGGCGCAAAGATTTCCGAACAGATTGCACGTGGGCGTGTTGCCTTGCGTGACAATACGCGCGCCCTTACCTCGCTCCTTCTCCTCGGCCTTACACGCGGTTGCCGGGTCCTTTGAGGAGCGCCCGGCGGCCGAAAAGCCCGCTGGCCATCGCTCCTCGCGACTTACCCTAAAATCGACAGCATACCCGCAATGGGTCCGCATTTATCATCGCCAAGCCGCATCCTATCGGCTAAGACGCAGGATAAAATGACGGGAAAGGAAGAGACGAGATCATGGACGCGAACAACCATTCCCCCAGAGGCATGCCGGAAGCCGCAGTGAAGTACCGCGCCTACCCGCAGATCAATATTCCAGACCGGACTTGGCCGTCCAAGACCATCACCAAGGCGCCGATCTGGTGCTCGGTCGACCTGCGCGACGGCAATCAGGCGCTCGTCGATCCGATGGGTCACGACCGCAAGGCGCGCATGTTCCAGCTGCTGCTGGATATGGGCTTCAAGGAAATCGAGATCGGCTTCCCCTCGGCTTCGCAGACCGACTTCGACTTTGCGCGCTGGTGCATCGAGCAGGGCAATGTGCCTGACGATGTATCGCTGCAGGTTCTCGTCCAGTGCCGCCCGGAACTGATCACCCGCACCTTCGAGGCTCTCGAAGGTGCTAACAAGCCAATCGTTCACTTCTACAATTCCACCAGCGAATTGCAGCGCCGCGTGGTGTTTGCCAAGGATGTGCGGGGCATCAAGCAGATTGCCGTCGATGCGGCCAAGATGATCACCGACATGGCGGCCAAGGTCGGCGGCGGCTACCGTTTCGAATATTCGCCTGAGAGCTTCACCGGCACCGAGCTGGATGTGGCGCTGGAGATCTGCAACGCCGTCATTGACATCGTAAAGCCGACGCCGGACAACAAGCTGATCATCAACCTGCCATCGACCGTCGAAATGGCAACGCCGAATATCTATGCCGACCAGATCGAATGGATGTGCCGTAATCTCGACAATCGCGAAAACCTGATCATCTCTCTGCATCCGCACAATGACCGCGGCACCGGCATTGCCGCTGCCGAGCTGGCTCTGATGGCCGGCGCCGACCGCGTCGAGGGTACCTTGTTCGGCAATGGCGAGCGCACCGGCAACGTCGATGTCGTCACCATGGCGCTGAACATGTTCACGCAAGGCGTCGATCCGGAACTCGATTGCTCCAACATCGAGCGCATGAAGGAAGTCTTCGAATATTCCAATCAGATGGCGATCGGCGAGCGTCACCCTTATGTCGGCGAGCTGGTGTACACGGCTTTCTCCGGCTCGCATCAGGATGCGATCAACAAGGGCATGAAGGCCGCGAAGGTCGCCAACGATCCGGTTTGGGAAGTGCCTTATCTGCCGATCGACCCGCAGGACGTCGGCCGCACCTACGAGGCGATCATCCGCATCAACTCGCAGTCGGGCAAGGGCGGCATCGCCTATATCATGCAGCAGGATTACGGTCTGAACCTGCCGCGCAATCTCCAGGTGGAATATCGCGAGGAGATCCAGCGCATCACGGACGAGGAAGGCAAGGAGTTGCCATCCAGGCGCATCTATGAGCATTTCATCGAACGCTACGTGACGCAGCCCGACGCGCGGCTGCGCTTCGTCGACCATCACACCTTCGCCGACCCCGAGCACAAGGGGCAACGCATCGTCGCGGCCGAGATTACCGACAAGGGCACGGTAAAGCGCATCGAGGGCAGGGGTAACGGCCCGATCGACGGCTTCATCAATGCGCTTTCGATCTATCTCGGCGTTCCGATGACGGTCGAGGACTATTCCGAGCATTCGCTCCAGCACGGCTCCAATGCCGCGGCGATCTCCTATGTCGAGATCTCCTATCCGGGCGGCAAGCTCTTCGGCGCCGGCATCAACACCAACATCGTCGCCGCGTCTCTCGAGGCGATCGTGTCGGCGGCGAACCGCGTGCTCTCCATCAAGGCGGCATAAGACTCAGGCTTTCCGCAGCTTCCATCGAAATCCCCTCGGTTACTTCCGAGGGGATTTTGCTTTGCGGGCTCGCAATATTGCAGCGAGGCCGTCGCTTCACAGCGATTTGCGGTAGACGACAAAACCGGAGCGCTCGGCCATCTTGTCATAAACGCGCATTGCGGTGGCGTTCGTCTCATGCGTCTGCCAATAGACGCGATGGGAGCCTGCTTCCCTGGCCCGGGCATAGACGCCTTCGATCAATGCGGATGCCACGCCCCTTCCACGCGCCGCCTCGTCGGTAAACAGATCCTGCAGATAGCAGTTCGGCTCGACGGCTGTCGTGCTGCGGTGAAAGAGATAATGTGCCAAGCCGAGGAGCCGGCCGTCCTTCTCGGCAACGAGCGCGTGCACGGGTTCGTAGGCATCGAAAAAGCGCTGCCATGTCATTTGCGTGATGTCGGCGGGAAGGGCGGTTGCGCCGGATCGTCCGTAGAACCTATTGTAACTTTCCCACAGGATCAGCCATTGCCCGTGGTCTTGCCGGGTCGCAAATCGAATATGAATATCGTCGGCCATCCCTGTGACCCATTCGAAGGACGAAATCGATTGGCAATCGAGGTAGCCGTCAGAGACGGCCGTCCTCCTGCATTCATGACTTCTGCTGGGTCAATGCGTCGCGTTGCTTCGTCAGGCGTTCGAGCTCTTCTTCCTGTTCGGCTATCCGTTCTGACGTCCGCTCCTCGTCGGCTGCGCCGGAAAAGGCGGCCGCCTGCTCGATCAGTTCGCGAAGATTTTCCCTTATCACCGCGATACGCCTGTCAATTTCCGGAATGGTCAGCAGAACGTCGGACATGTCGAAACTCCAGCAAAGAACTCGGACTCGTGCGATTGCAGCGTTCCATTATCCATCGGCAGGCTCGCAGTCGCAAGCTGCAAAGAGAGGGGAACATCCGTCAGATTTCCGAGGAGACCCTGTTGGCGATCTGATCGAGCATCGCATTCGAAGATGGGCCTACCACGGCATAGGTCGCGCCGTTGCGATGCCAGGATACGATGCTGATATCGTCCTTGATGGTTTCGCTGAAATCGTTGTCGGCAACGCCGTCGGTCTTGGTAAAGCAGATGGCGACGACATCGCCGTCGAGGTTCTTGTAGATCAGTTGGCCGAAGGGCTTGCCGCCGGCGATGAACATCCGCGCGCCCTGAAAGACGAGGCCATCGGCAGCAAGATCGGGAAAGTTGAACTTGACGCCGACCGTGCTTGCCAGCCACTTGGCAATCTCGTCCAGCTGGCTTGCCTGCAGCTCGACCATATGCTGCGGCTGACGCGAATAGATGCGGTGATAGGCGGCGATGTCATCCAGCCAACTGCGTGTCGCAACCTGCATCGCCACAGGGGGCGTGCCTGCCGGGACGTCAGCCGGCTGTATGCCGAAGAGATAGCCTATGGCACCGCCGACGACAAATAGGATGAGCGCTGCGGCCAGCGACTGTCTGCCGGTCGGCGCCAGCTTCAAGGACGGTCGTGTGATGCGCGGCGAGGGTTCGCGGGTCTTCGGAGGCTGAGCGCTTTTGATGGAACGAACAAGCGCCAGCGGCACCGGCTCCTTGAGAACCTCGTCGAAAGCCTTGCGGCCGACATCCGAGCCATGTTTGAGCTCATCGAAAATTCGCCGCGCATCCGGATCGGACGCAATGAGCCTTTCAAGCTCTTCCTTTTCTTCACGGTTCGTTTCACCATCCATGAAGGCGGACAAACGGACTTCGAGCGGCATTTTCTTCATGTCTTGCAATGCTTAAAACCTTCGAGGCGAGCGACTGTGACCCTGGGAGGCAAGGTAGAGGCGTGCGCTGGAGAGCCGCGACATGACTGCCGGCAGCGGAACTCCGAGGATATCGGCTGCCTGCTTGTAGCTATGCCCTTCGACATCGACCAGCAGGAAGACACTTGCAAGTCCTTCGGGCAAAGATGTGACAAGGCGATGCGCTTCACTGTCCTCCACCGGATTTAAATGCACTCCGGCTGCCAGTTCGCCCTGTTCGACGGCGTTGCCCTTGGCGGCGGGACGCAGCTTGTGGCGTCTGGCCTCATCGACCCATTGATGACGGGCCATGGTGTAGAGCCAGCTCTCCAGCTTGCCGCCGCTGTTCCAAAGGTGGAATTTGGCGATACCGCGCTGACAGACGCTCTGAACAAGCTCGTCCGCCTCGGTCAGATCGCCGGTCAGCGTCACCGTGAAGCGGCGCAGTTTCGGAAGAAGGCCGACCAGATCGCGTCTGATGTCAATGGCTGCTACCGGCGTTGGCATGATCGTTCCAGGAGGGCGTTGGAGGTTGTCGCATGGGCAATGTGCTTCCGCAACGGATGGCCTTTCCCCTGAGAAAGGTGATGTAAGCGGAATAATCGTCCTGTGTTGGTATGAACCATTTCCGTGCCGTTTCGCAAGTCTTCCAAAACACTCGTTCACTGAAGTGTCTTTCTTCGGGCGGCCATCCGTCAATGTGCCGACCCGCATTATTTCAACAGGTACTCCCGGCCTTCGGCGATCGCAGGGACGAGCGGGAAACCGCTCTGGAAAACCGGCATTGCGGTGCTCCTGCCGCAACCTCGAAACCCATCCCATCCTATAGGGATTCCTGTAGTCCGATTGTAGCTCCGTATCTTAGAAAACGCTACCGAAACGATGTGGGCGGATAGGCTAAAACGTTCATCACCTTGCTAGAATATCGATGCTTTCAGGAGCTATACCGCTGCCTGCGTCGTTGAGACTGTAGCGCTCCGCCTTCAACTCCCAGGCACCGGGGCGCCCGGCGATCGTGAAGAGATTATAGGCGGCGCGCGGTTTCAATCCGCCGACCCCCTGCGATGCGGAGGCGATGCCGACGACGGGCACCAAACCCATTTGACCGCGCAGCCAATGCAGAGTGTTGAGGTGTGTATGCCCGTGCAGGACAAGTTCGGCGCCGCCGGTCGAGATGACGGCTGCGAAGCGGCGAATGCCGATCATGCGCTTGTAGAAGCTGGTTGCGCCCCGAATCGGCGGGTGATGGATCATGACGACGCGAAAAAGTCCGGCATCCCCGGCCGCGCGCAGAATGTTCACCGTCTCGCGCGCCTGACGGGCGGAATAAAAGCCGCTTGCCGTAAAGGGCGGAGTAGCGACGGCCGTGGAGCATCCCACAAGCGCGACCTGTCCGCGAATGCGCAGATAGGGGAAAATGCGCCGGTCTTCCTGCCATTCGGAGGGAGCGCTATCGCCCTGGACATAGGGGTACCAGGCACGCATGGCCTTTTCGTAGGCGCCGGGCACATAGGCATCGTGATTGCCGGGAACGACTGACGTGTGAAGCGGATCGCCGACCGTCTTCAGCCATTCGGCCGCGGTCTGGATCTCCATGCCGCTCGCGAGATTGACGAGATCGCCGGTTACGGCCAGATGATCGGCCTGCCTCGCCTTGATGTCGTCAAGAAGCAGGTCGAGCGTGCCGCCAAAAAGATGCTTGCGCCGGTTCCGGTGCCAGTTCACAAATCCGGTAATACGTTTGGAGGCGAGTTCTCTGATCGAAAGGCGTGGCAACGGACCAAGGTGAACATCGGAAATATGCGCGAGCTTGAACATGGGATGAGACATAGCCCACTCTATTGTCAAAACAAATACATCCCCAACCTCATTGCGGATCGGGGCATCGAGGTTCACGCATGAGCGACGAGATTTCGAGGGACGAAAAGCAGAGTTTGGCGATGCGGTTGTTCGGCCGGGCGCTGCATGTCTATTTCGGCCTGACCCGCAGCATGACGCTTGGTGTGCGCGCCGCCTGCTTCGATCGGGAGGGGCGAGTTTTCCTGGTGCGGCATTCCTATATCGCCGGCTGGCACATGCCCGGCGGTGGCGTCGAACGCCATGAGACGGTGGAGGAGGCGCTTAAGAAGGAGCTGCGGGAGGAGGGCAACCTAGTGATCTCGGGTCGGCCGCAGCTCTTCCACGTCTATTTCAACAACCATACCAGCAAACGAGACCACGTCGTCTTCTATCGCGTCGAGGTTACCCAGACCGCGCCGCGCAGGCCGGATCGCGAGATCGTCGAAAGCGGCTTCTTTGCGCTTGATGCGCTGCCGCCCGGAACGACGAAGGCGACCTATCGCAGGCTGAAGGAATTGGAGGGAGAGGAGGCTCCTTCCAATCACTGGTAGCTACGGGGCATTCAAATCAGGCCGCTTTTGCCAATTGCTCCCGGCCATGCGGGCGATCGAAATCCAGCTCGGGGCCGATCGGCACGATACCCGTCGGATTGATCGTCTTGTGGCTGCGATAGTAGTGGTTCTTGATGTGCGCGAGGTTCACCGTCTCGGCAACGCCGGCAATCTGATAGAGATCGCGCAGATAGGCCGAGAGATTGGCGTAATCGGCGATGCGGCGGATGTTGCATTTGAAATGGCCGACGTAGACGGCGTCGAAGCGGATAAGCGTCGTGAACAGCCGCCAGTCGGCTTCGGTCAGCCGGTCTCCGAACAGGTAGCGCTTCGTCGCCAGCCGCTGGTCCAGCATATCGAGGGTCTCGAAGAGGCGCCGGGCATTTTCCTCGTAGGCTTCCTGGGTCGTCGCGAAGCCGGCCTTGTAGACGCCATTGTTGACCGTGTCGTAGACGCGCTCATTCAGGGCATCGATATCGGCACGGAGATCGGCGGGATAGAAGTCCGCCTTGGAAACGGTCAGGCCGTCGAAGGCCGTGTTGAACATGCGGATGATTTCGGCCGATTCGTTGTTGACGATCGTGCCGGTCTGCTTGTCCCACAAAACGGGGACGGTGACCCGGCCGGAATAATGCGGATCGGCCTTCAGATAGACTTCCCAGAGCTTGCTTGCGCCGAAGAGGTGATCGGCCGTTCCTCCGTCGGTCCCTTTGAATTCCCAGCCGTTTTCCAGCATCAGCGGATCGACGATCGAAACCGTGATCAACTCTTCAAGCTTCTTCAGCTTGCGGAAGATCAGGGTTCGATGCGCCCAGGGGCAGGCGAGCGACACGTAGAGATGATAGCGCCCGGCCTCCGCCTTGAAACCGCCGGTGCCGGTAGGGCCAGGCCCGCCATCCGCGGTCACCCAGTTCCGGAACTGCGACGCGGCGCGCTTGAAATGGCCCTTCGTCTCTTTGGTATCATACCAGACGTCATGCCAGACACCATCCACCAACATGCCCATTGCTTGATCCTTTCGGGAAACTGCCGAACTATTTATCTAGAGATACGGCATGCACGCCGGATTTCGAGACGGCAAATGATGAACACTGCGTCATAGGTGCTGCCGGCGGGCTCATGTGGCGGCGTCGGGCTCGAGAAAAGACAATGATGCCGACACGATCCTGCATCGATAAACGGCAGTGCGCATTTTGCATTGGACGCGCCGAATATTTCCTGCTATGCGGCTTGTCACGCTTTAAGGATCCTTGTTCATGAAAGTAACCAGAAGCCTGCGACGACGCCGATGACCTTGAACGCTCGACGAGCGCTTTCGGGAACAACATCGTCCGTCTATCTGGTTTCCTTGGTCTAATGTACAAGCACGATCTGGTCTACCTCACTGAGGATGCGTCACACGACGCTGTCATCGAACTCATCAACGAAGAAGCATTCGGCCCCGGCCGGTTTACGCGCGCCGCAGCTCGCATCCGCGAGCAGGGACCGCACGACCGGTCGCTATCCTTCATCTGCGCCGATGATGGCGAGACGATCGCCTCCGTGCGGATGACGCCGGTATTGGCTGGATCGGTCAAGGGACATCTGCTCGGCCCGCTTGCCGTGCGTCCGTCGCACAAGAACAAGGGGATCGGCCGCGAACTCGTGCGGATTGCCGTCGAAGCGGCCAAGCGCAAGGGATCGGAAGCCGTCATCCTCATCGGCGACCCGCCCTATTATTGTCCGCTCGGTTTCGAGAAGGTTGCCTATAATGCATTGACCTTCCCGGGGCCAGTCGATCCCAACCGGGTGCTGGTCGTGCCGATCGCCGGAGATACGCATGCGCGGCTGCAGGGTTCGATCATCTGGCGTGATGATTCCGCTTCGGCGAGCGAAGTCGAAGACGGCAATCTGGACGATGTCGTGCAGCTCACGGCGATCGCTGTCTAGAGCATTTCCAGGAAAAGTGCGTAGCGGTTTTCCGTCCGGAGTGCGAAAAAAACAAGCGGATAGAGCGTTTTCGCGATTCGAAGAAAAGCGGAAATGCTCTAAGACGCTATCGACGAAAGACTGCCCCGCTTGAATATCAGCGAGGCGACAATTTCTTCTGCAGAAAGAAACGGCTGCGGCCGGCTGGAAAATCCGGCAGCTCGCCGAAGATGGCATAGCCCTGCCGCTGATAGGCTTTCAGCGCCTGCGGATTGAAAGTATCGATCCATGCGCCGAAGCAGCCGCGCGCGCCTGCTTCGGCTTCTGCCGCCTCCAGGAGCTTTCCGGCCATGCCCTGGCCGCGCAGGCTTTCCGGCACGAAGAGCCATTGCGTGAACAGCCATCCCCAGGCCGTGTAGCCGGAGATGCCGCCAATGGTCTTGCCAGCATCGTCGCGGATCAGAACCGCCAGGGATTGCCGACCGGACGGGCCGACATCTGCGGTGTTGAAGGCCGTCAATCCCTCGCTGATGGCCGCGAGTTCGCTTTCCGATGGTTTATCGGTCACTTCGATCTTCATCATATTCACCGTCCTTCGCGCCACCACGTGGCGGAGAAGGCAAAGAGGAGGGCGGCGAGACCGGCAAAGCCCGCAAAGAGCGGCAGCGTATTGATTCCCTTCAAGACAGTTTCGTCGGTCATGCGGATTGTCAGGCGCTGGCCGTCGGCGACACGCACTGCGCCGCGCACCGGCAGGACCTGCGGCACCGTAACATTGCCGTTTGCGCCGGCAAGGCGGGCGACGAGGCCTTTGGTCTTCTGTGCCAGCGGCTTCAGTGTCTCCGTGGTCGAGATCATCGCCTTGAATTCCGGAGCATCGATGGCGCCGATATGGACCAGCGTCGAGAGGTTGCCGTTGGCGATCTGATAGAGCCCGATCTCATCCATATGCTTTCCGGCTTGGTAGAGACCCGGCTGCGCCTGCTTCAGCGTCAAGGTCTCACTCTTGCCCGATGGCGTTTTGATCGTGGCTGGGCCTGGATCGTCGCCGATCGTCTGGCGCGTCACCTGTAGCGTGCGCCCAGCAGCGTTTGCCGTCAGTGCTTCTTCCTCCAGCGCGGGCTCCTTCAACAGCCAATGGGCGATGCGGCGATAGAGCGACACATGCGGGCCGCCGCCTTCGAAACCGCGCGCCCACAGCCAACCTTCGTCGGAAAGGAGCATGGCGACGCGGCCCTGGCCGACGCGGTTGAGCACCAGCAACGGACTGTTGTTGGCGCCGACCATCACGGTCTGGCCCTGCGGCTTCTCGACATCGACGCTGCGGAACCAGCGGCCCCAATGCGGCGGCTCCGTGTCGGAGCCGTCCAGGCCGCGTGTCACGGGATGCTTGCGGCCCTGATCCGACAAGCGCGGATAGAACGCCTTCTCGATCATCTGGCCCGTCGGCTCGGCGGGAAGCACCGAGGCGAGCGGGGTCAGCGCGATCGAACTGCCGCCGGCGTGCTCGGGGCCGGCCGCGACCAGCAAGGCGCCGCCGTTTTCGACATATTGCGCCATGTAATCATAATAGATCGTCGGCAGGACGTTCTGGCGATCCTGATAGCGGTCGAAAATGATCAGGTCGAAAGAACTGATCTTGTCGACGAAAAGTTCGCGCGTCGGGAAGGCGATCAGCGACAGCTCGTTGATCGGCGTGCCATCCTGCTTATCCGGCGGGCGCAGAATAGTGAAATGCACGAGATCGACGGAGGCGTCCGATTTCAGCAGGTTGCGCCAGGCGCGCTCGCCGGCATGCGGCTCGCCCGAAACGAGCAGGACGCGCATGTTCTGGCGGATGCCTTCGATCAGCTGGACCGTTTGATTGTTGGTACCGGTAACTTCGCCGGGAACCTCGGCCACGGCGAATTCGAGGACGTTGTTGCCGGCGCGCGGCACCTTGAAGCTGAAGGGCGTATCCTGGCCGGGCGTGGCCTGAAGCGTGGCGATTTCGTCGCCGTTCATCTTGACCGTCACGGCTGCGGTGCCGCCTGGACTCTTGCCGTCGTCAACGACACGAAAGACGAGCTGCTGTTCGTCGTTGACGATACCGAAGCGAGGCGCCCGGACGATTTCGATGCGGCGGTCGAATTCGTCCGGCCTGCCAGTGATCAGCCCATGAATGGGCGCGTCGAAGCCGAGTTGCTGGTTGACGCCGGGAATATCGTGGATCTGGCCATCTGTCAGGAAGATTGCGCCGCCGATGCGGGCTGGCGGCACGTCGGCGATGGACGAAGACAGGGCGGAAAAGAGCCGTGTCGATGGTGAATCCGATTCCGCGGGATCACGGAATTCGACGATGCGGGGTTCTATGCGCGGGAATTGCGCCAGCCGATCCTTGAGCATCACCAGGGCCTCGTCCGTCATCTTCGTGCGTTCCGGCGTCTGCTGGCTGAGGCTGCGATCGACGACGACGGGAACGATCGTCGTCAGCTGATCGCGATCCTCCTGCACCAGCACCGGATTGGTGAGTGCCGTCAGCAGGGCGATACTCGCCAGCGCACGGATCCAGCCGCCGCGCAGGCGTCTGTAGATCGCGAGCGCCGCGATGGCGAGCGTCAGCACCGCAAGAGCTGCAAGCACGGGCCAGGGGAGGAATGGGGCAAAACCGATATTCATATTATTGCCCCAAGCGCTGCAGGATATCCGGAACGTGAACCTGATCGGACTTATAGTTTCCGGTCAGCATGTACATCATGATGTTGACGCCCGTGCGGTAGGCATATTCGCGCTGGGTCTCGTCCGGGGGCACGGTCGGCAGCAGCGGCGAACCATTGTCACCCACGGCCCAGGCACCGGCAAAATCATTGCCTGTGATCATGATCGGCGTCACCCCGTCGGAGGTGGCAACGGCATTCGCATCGCGCCGCATATCCTGACGGGCCTCTACCCAGAGCGGACTGTCGGCATAACGGCCGGGGAAGCTCGACAGCAGGTAGAAGGATTTGGTCAGCACGTGTCCGGCAGGCACGGGCTCTAGAGGAGGAATGTCCAGATTGGCCAGAATCTGCTGCAGACGTTGGCCGTTCGGGCTCGGCGTCGAGGTATCGCCCATGGTGTCGATAGCATCGCGCGTGTCGAAGAGCACCGTGCCGCCATTGCGCATATAGGCGTCGATGCGATTGATGGCGTCGTTGGACGGCATCGGTGCCGTTGCAGAAACCGGCCAGTAGATAAGGGGGTAGAAGGACAGCTCATCCTTGGATAGATCCACACCCGCCGGCGGGCCGGGCTCCAGCGTCGTGCGATAGGTGAGGTATTCGGAGAGACCGGCAAGGCCGCGCTCGGAAATGCGGTCGACTTCCGGCTCGCCGGTCACGACATAGGCAAGATGCGTCTTGTCCAGACGTGAAAAGATGGCGTCGTCGCCCGGTTTTGAATCGTCGGCAAACGCGCTTGCGGGATGCAGGAAGATGGCAAGCGAAGCGGCCAGCAGCAGCATCGCCGCACCGCCCGCGATCGTTTTGGCGGATCTGCCCAGGCGGGGGAAGGCATCGTTCATGAGCAAGACGATCACGCTGTCCGCGAGCAGGAGAAGGAAGGCAAGTGTGAAAAGGATCGGCTTTGCCGACCAGGCTTCCCCACCGATTAGGCCTTCGCGTGCGACGGCACCGGCTGCCGAGGCATCCAGCGGCTTCAGTTCCGTTCCGTGCGGAAGGGCATTGAGTGCGCTAAAGCCCTCTTCGGAACCGTAGAGGCCGGGCGGGTTGTCGAAGCTTGCGACTGCGGTTCCCTTGTTGTTCGGTTCCAGCGGGCGGGCACTGCCGATCTCGCTGGTTAGTATGCCCCTGGCGGTCAGGAGCCGGTAGGGCGGCATTGCTTCGCTCGCCTTGGATGCCGCGCCGTCCGCCGAGGTGACGCCGCCGGCACGCGACAGCTGCACGATGCGGCGCAGCATCTCGACGAAATCGCCCGATATCGGGAGATCGGACCATTGCGGCTCGGCGCTGACGTGGAAGAGGACGATGCGGCCGGCCTGCATCTGCTTTTCGGTCACCAGCGGCGTGCCGTCGGCAAGGCTTGCCCAGGTGCGTTCGGCGAGATCCGGCGTCGGCTCGGCCAGCACCTGCCGCTTGATCAGGACATTGTTCGGCTTCGGCATGCCGGCGAAGGGGCCGAATGACGGGAAATCGGCAAGGGGCTGCGGCTCGGCCCAGGAGAGGGCACCGCCGAATGTCCGCTCGCCCTGCCGCAATGTGACGGGAACGAGTGGGTCGTCGGCAGGGGCTGCGGCAAGGCGGGGGCCGGCGAAGCGGACGAGCGTGCCGCCATTCTGGATCCACTTCTGCAGTGGCGCATAGGTTTCCTGCGGCAGGCGGCCGACATCGGCCATGATGATGACCGAGGGATTGCCCGCAAGCAGTTGAGGGATCGCTTTTGCCAGATCGGCGCTATTGGGCTGCGTCAGATCGGCATAGGGCTGAAGGGCGCGCTGGATATAATAGAGCGGAGACAGGATCGGCTGGAATTCGTCGGCCGCCTGCCCGGAGAGAAGCGCCACGCGGCGGCGGCGAAAACCGTCATCGAGCAGATAGACGCTGCCGGCGCTTGCCTGACGGTCGATGCTGATGCGGGCGAAATCATTGCGCATTTCGAAGGGGGCGGTAATGGAGCCGGTCGCAACCGTCTGTCCGCCCGCGAAATCAAGCGATCCGGCCGCGATCGGCCGCCCCTGATTGTCCTGCGCGGTCAGTCCGAAGCGCATCGGGCCGCTGCCGTTCAGCCGAGCCGCGGTGACGGTCATGTTATTGGCGGTATTGGCCGCACCGGTGATTGCGACGATGTTCTGGCCGTTGCCTTCGATCAGACGCAGTTCGCCCGGTTGCAGCGCGGCGAGGCGGCTGACGATATCGTCCTTTTCCCTGCTCTCGACGCCATCGGAGATGAAGGCGATGGTGCCGGGCTTGCTGCGGTTGAGTGCCGCTTTCACTGCGTCGGCCGCGCGCTGCCTATCCGGAACCAGCGGCCTGGGGTTCATCGCATGCAGCTTGTCGCGGGCTGCTGCCGCCGCGCCTGGTGTTGCATCATTGGTCTGTTCGGCGGTGAAGGCGATCGAGACGGGAATGCCCTTGGCATCGGCATCGTCGATCAGCGCGTCGGCGGTGCGCACACGCCGTTCCCAATCCGAAACGCTCGCCCAGCTATTGTCGATCATCAGCACCAGCGGACCGCCGCTGGAGAGCGTATTGGTGCGCGGATTGAACATGGGATTGGCAATGGCAAGAACGACGAGAGCTGCAAGCAGCATGCGCAGCAGCGTCAGCCACCATGGGCTGCGCGCCGGCGTTTCCTCGCGCTTGAGAATGCTCGCCAGAATACGCAACGGCGGGAAGACTTCGGCGCGCGGCTGCGGTGGCGTCAGGCGCAGCAGCCACCAGATCGCAGGAAGCAGAACGAGCGCTGCGAGGATGGCCGGCGAGGCGAATGCGAAGGAGAGACCGCTCATGGCTGCCCTCCGGAGGCTGCCCTGGCCGGCATGCCGGAAAGATACATGTGCACGGCAACCAGCGCTTCGGAAGCCAGCCGATCGGTGCGGTGGCTGACGAAGGTCCAGCCGAGATGGCGCAGCGACTGGCCGAGATTTTCGCGGCGGGCGAGGTAGGCGCGCTGATAGTCCTCGCGCAGGTTTTCCGCGCGGCCGGCAATGAGCTTCGAACCCGTTTCGGGATCGCTGAATTCGGTGCGTCCGCTATAGGGAAAGAGTTCTTCGGCGGGGTCGGCAATCTCGATCACATGACCGCGCAAGCCCCGGCGGGCGAGCGGCCCGATCCTGCCCATGACGCTGTCGGCATCATCGAGAAAATCGCCGATCAGCACGATATCGCTCCAGCCGCGGATCATCGCCGTCTGCGGCAGGCCGCCTTCGAGCGGGGTGTGCATCAGCGCAGCAGCCAAACGCTCGGCGGCGTTGCGGGTCGCCACCGGCTCCATGATGCCGGGGCAGCCGATGCGCTCGCCGGAGCGGGACAGAATCTCGGCAAGCGCCAGCATGATGACGAGGGCACGGCCTTCCTTGGAGGCATGGCCATAGGTCGACTTGTACATCATGGATGGCGACAGATCGGCCCAGAGCCAGATCGTATGAGCGGCTTCCCATTCATGATCGCGGATATAGGTGTGATCGTCGCGGGCCGAACGCCGCCAGTCGATGCGCGACAGGCTTTCGCCTTCGGTATAGGGGCGGAACTGCCAGAAGTTTTCGCCGATGCCGCGTTTGCGCCGGCCATGCCATCCAGCAATGACGGTATTGGCGATCCGCTTGGCCTCGACGAGGCAATCGGGCACGAGGGCGGCGCGGCTGCGGGCTCGGGAGAGGGCATCATTGCCTGAGGTCGGTCTGACGGTCTGTCCGATGGATGCCACGCGCTATACTCTCCTCGACATCCGCATCATGATCTCGACTGCTTGACAAGCCCTGCAATGACATCACGAACGGACATGCCTTCTGCGCGGGCCGCAAAGGTCAGCGCCATACGATGCTCAAGAACGGGTTCGGCAAGCGCGCGCACGTCATCGATCGACGGCGCAAGCCGGCCCTCGTAAAGGGCGCGGGCGCGGGCGCAAAGCATCATAGCCTGACCGGCGCGCGGGCCAGGACCCCAGGCGACGTTCTTATCGGTCGAGGCATCGCCCTGGCCGGGGCGGGCCGAACGCACCAGAGACAGGATCGCATCGACCACGCCATCGCCGACGGGCATCTGGCGGATGAGCTGCTGGATCTCGAGAAGGCGCTCGGCGTCGATGACGGCCTGCGGCGTCGCTTCGCTCAGGCCCGTGGTTTCGAGCAGGATGCGACGCTCGTCGGCGAGTTCGGGATAACCGACGTCGACCTGCAGCAGGAAGCGATCGAGCTGGGCTTCCGGCAGCGGATAGGTGCCTTCCTGCTCAAGCGGGTTCTGCGTTGCGAGAACGTGGAAGGGCGCGGGCAGGTCATAACGCTGGCCGGCGATGGTGACATGATATTCCTGCATCGACTGCAGCAGGGCCGACTGCGTGCGCGGCGAGGCTCGGTTGATCTCGTCGGCCATCAGCAATTGCGTAAAAACCGGTCCCTTGACGAAGCGGAAGGATCGGCGGCCGGTCTCATCCTGGTCCATGACTTCGGAGCCGAGAATATCCGAGGGCATCAGGTCCGGCGTGAACTGCACGCGGTTGGAGGCAAGGCCGAGAACTGTGCCGAGCGTCGTCACGAGCTTCGTCTTCGCAAGGCCCGGTACGCCGACCAGCAGAGCATGGCCGCCGGCAAGTACGGCAAGCAGCGTGTTCTCCACGACGCTTTCCTGGCCGAAAATGACCTTCGACACCTCCTGGCGAACGGCGGCAATATCGCCCAGCGCCTTTTCGGCGGATGCGATGATGGCCTGCTCGTCGAGGGTCGTTTCGGTCGATTTGATCATGCCCATTTGCGTCTCCAATGGCAGAAAAACGGTGCGCGCGATTCGCAGACGTTACACATTTGCCTCATAATCAATACAACTTATCGCCACCAAGACGGCTGACAAGCACGTTTCAAATGACTATCTCGTGAGAAACTGTCGTATTTGTCACTAACGGCCAACCGGGACAGAAGAATGGCAACCGAGGAAATCAAGGCGACTGGCGATGCAGCGAGCCTGGCGGCGCTGATATCGCGTGCGGCCGGCGATAGCGGCGGCCGCAAGAAGGGATTGCCGCCCGTAGATCTCTGGAATCCACCGTTTTGCGGCGATATCGACATGGAGATCCGCGCCGACGGTACCTGGTTCTATCTCGGCACGCCGATCGGCCGCGCCCCTCTCGTGCGACTGTTTTCCACAGTTCTGCGCAAGGATGCCGACGAAAAGACCTATCTTGTCACGCCTGTGGAAAAGGTCGGCATTCGCGTCGCCGACGCGCCGTTCGTCGCTGTCGAAATGAGCGTCACGGAGCGCGACGGCAAACGCGTGCTGACGTTCCGCACGAATGTCGGCGATGTCGTCGAGGCTGGCAGGGACCATCCGATCCGTTTCGTCATCCGCGGCGAAAACGACGAGCTGAAGCCCTACCTGCATGTTCGCGGGCGCCTGGAGGCCTTGGTGACGCGCGCTGTCATGTATGATCTTGTCGAGCTTGGCGAACCCATCGAAATTGCCGGACGCCAGATCTTCTGCGTGCGCTCCGGCGGCTCGATCTTTCCGATCATGCCGGTGGCCGAACTGGATGCACTGACTCGATGAGCGAATTCCCCCTTTATTCTGCGGATGAGTTCCGTCGCCGCGCCCTCCATCAGAGCGGCGGGCCGGTGGAGCTTGCCTGGCGCGATCATGGCGATCACCTCCTCAATCCGGAGACGATATCGCAGGTGGCGGACCTGAAGCTGAAGGATGCCGCCGTACTCGTGCCCGTCGTCGACAACGGCGAGGATGCGAAGGTGATCTTCACGCTCAGGACATCGACCCTGCGGAAGCACTCCGGCCAGATCGCATTCCCCGGCGGTGCCATCGATCCGGAGGATGCATCGCCGGAGATGGCGGCAATGCGCGAAGCGGGCGAGGAAATCGGGCTGGCCGATATCTTCATCGAGCCCGTGGCACGGCTGCCGCACTATCTGGCGGCGACCGGTTTTCGCATCACGCCCATTCTCGCCGTGGTGAAGCCGGGCTTCCATCTCGCACTCAATCCGACCGAGGTCGAGGATGCCTTCGAGGTGCCGCTCTCGTTCCTGATGAATCCCAGCCACCATGTGACCGACACGATGCTATGGCAGGGGACCGAGCGCCATTTCTACCGCATGCCCTATGGACAGCGCATGATCTGGGGCATTACCGCGGGTATCGTCCGCACGCTTTACGAAAGGCTTTATACATGACGTCCGTTGCCGGTGAGGCCTGGTTTCGCGATGAGGCACTGCAGCGCGTGCTGGCGCTGCTCGATGCCGATGGCGGCGAGGGGCGCGTGGTCGGTGGTGCCGTCCGCAACAGCCTGCTGGGGCTGCCCGTCGCCGATATCGACATAGCCACAACTCTTTTGCCGGAAGCGGTCGTCGAAAGGGCAGGTACAGCGAGGATCAAGGCGGTGCCGACGGGCATTGCCCATGGCACCGTCACTCTGGTCATCGATGGAAAACCGTTCGAAATCACCACGTTGCGGCACGACGTTGAAACGGACGGCAGGCGTGCCCGTGTTGCCTTCAGCCAGGATTGGCAGGCGGATGCCGAACGGCGCGACCTGACGATCAATGCGCTTTATGCGTCCGCCGATGGCGAGGTCGTGGATCTCGTCGGCGGGCTTGCGGATCTGGAGCGACGCAACATTCGCTTCATCGGCGATGCGGCGACACGTATCGCCGAGGATTACTTGCGCATCCTACGTTTCTTCCGCTTTTTCGCCTATTACGGCAGCGGGCGACCCGATGCCGATGGGCTGCGCGCCTGTGCTGCTGCACGGTCGAAGATAGCAACGCTCTCGGCCGAGCGCGTCTGGTCTGAAATGAAGAAGCTGCTGGCGGCCAAGGACCCAGGCAGGGCGCTGCTCTGGATGCGCCAGATCGGCATATTGACCGAGGTGCTGCCGGAGACGGAGAAATGGGGCATCGACGCCATTCCGGGGTTGGTGGCCGCCGAACAGGCTCTCGGCTGGCCGCCGGAGCCTTTGCTGCGACTTGCCGCCATCGTGCCGCCCGATGCGGCAAGGCTTGCCAAGCTGGCCGAGCGGCTGCGCCTCTCCAAAGCCGAAGGCACTTATCTTCAGACATGGGCGACCGCGCCCGTCGTCAAGGATGATATTTCGGAAGCGGTCTTCGACCGTCTGCTTTATCGCCACGATCCGACCGGCATCGCAGTTCGCCTAAAGCTGGCGCTTGCGGTCGCCCGGAACAAGGCGGAGGGCGATTTCGAGGAGATGGCCCGTGTTGCCCGGCTCGGAAAATTGCTGGAGCATATCGCAAAATGGAAGAAGCCGGCTTTTCCGCTCAACGGCGCAGATGCGCTTGCCGCGGGCGTCAGCGCCGGGCCGCGCGTGGGCGAGCTCCTGACCAAACTCGAGCATGAGTGGCTCGAGGGGAATTTCGCGATGAACCGGGCGAGCCTTCTCGCCCGACTCAAGGATTTGGCCAATGCCTGATAATGAAATCTGATCCGCGGGGTTGACTGGCGAACCGCCGATCAGGCCGCATTGGCCTCGTCGCGAATCCTTGCTTTGATATTGTCGACCATGTTTTCGCGGATGATGGTTTCGCCATGCGCCTCCCGCATATGTTCGACGGCGCGGCGGACCACCTCGGCGTCATCCTTGGCGCGGGTATGCCAGGCGCAACCGGGCACGAGCGTACCACATTCGAATAGCCGCATATCTTCCTCCTCTATCTTTCAATCCTTTTCGCCCTGCGAAAGGCATGAAGGCCTAAACGCGATGGGCGGGAAAAGGTTTCCGCCATCCGGCAAGTCTATCGCTCGCCGGCGTCGGTCTTTCGAATTCAATCCGGCATTGCCCAGGATTTGAAGCAGTCCGATGATTGATACTTGGTAATCGGCGCCTGTCTTGCCGAACGATCGGCCGCGAAGCGGACGATATCCTTCGGCGACTTGCCTGCCAATTGCATTCTTACCTGCTCGATGAAACAGGAAAGGGGCAGATCGGATCCACTGCGGATCCGCATATCCTCGGCCAGCCGGACGATGAATTCCGGACTGTCGACTGCGCGCGAAAGTTTCTGTTCTTTCGAAGCTTCCGTGACTTGTTTCTCTGCTGCCATTACAACCTCCTCCGATTGGAACGAGCATTAGGTCACTTAGGCATCCCTCCCGCCGATTTTAGGGCATTGTCCGATTAAATTTTTTTCTGAACGCCCGAAGCACGTCGCGGTCTTTCAGATCGCTGACTGTGCTTCGATCCTTTGTTTTCCACGCCGCTATCGCAAACCGCCATGCGATTTTGTGCGGCATGTTCAGGGCCAACGCACCACCGGCGGCAGAGACGATAGGATCGACTCGACGTTGCCGCCTGTCTTCAGCCCGAATATTGTACCTCTATCGTAGAGCAAATTGAACTCCACATAACGTCCGCGGCGAATTAATTGCTCGTCGCGATCCTCCTCCGCCCATGTTTCGTTGAAATTGGAGCGAACGATCCGCGGATAGACCATCGCGAAAGCGCGGCCGACATCGCGGGTGAAGGCGAAATCCGCGCTCCAGCCGCCGGCTTCTTCCGTCGAATGCAGCCAGTCGAAGAAGATGCCGCCGATTCCTCGAGGCTCGTTGCGGTGCTTCAGGAAGAAATATTCGTCGCACCAGTTCTTGTAGCGCTGATAGTCGGCGACGGAATGGCGGTCGCAGACGATCTGCATGGCGCGATGGAAGAGGACAGTGTCGGGATCTTCCTGGGTGCGCCGGCGGTCGAGCATCGGCGTCAGATCGGCGCCGCCGCCGAACCATTGGCTCGTCGTCACCACCATGCGCGTATTCATGTGCACGGTCGGCACGTTCGGATTGACGGGGTGGGCGATCACCGAGAGCCCCGAGGCCCAGAAGCGGGGATCTTCCTCGGCGCCTGGGATATGGCTGCGGAAGTCGGGAGAGAATTCGCCGTAGACCGTCGAAGTGTGGACCCCGACCTTTTCGAAGACGCGGCCTTCCATCATGGACATGCGGCCGCCGCCGCCCTGACCCTTCTCCCGCTGCCAGTCCTTGGCCACGAAACGGCCGGGCTCCTGGTCGGAAAGGGGGCCGGTCAGCTCGTTTTCCAGCTGCTCGAATTCCGCGCAGATCGTGTCGCGCAGGCCTTCGAACCAGTGCCGTGCGGCCTCTTTCTTTTCTTCAATATCCTCGGGTAATCCCTTGGGAAGATTGGGTCGTTCCATTCACGCTCTCCGACGGTGCGAGCAGCCGGCGGCCCGCGATTCGCACCGTATGTATCGTGATTTGGAATATCAGCAAGATTGCGGCGCTGCCAGTGCGGCGGAGCCGCAGGAGAATCGACTCGCAAATTTCACCATGCGGTATTATGTTCCCCCTCTCGAAGGCGAGGTTTTGTCATGAGGATACCTGGACCGCCGCCCTTGGATGGGTTGAGAAACAGAATATTCCGTTACCGGCAGGATCACCCTGCAGGCGGGAAAAGCGAATTTGTTCGCGAAACCTTTTGTCTCAGTCGCCCCGAAGCGCGTGAAAAGGCGCGCGAGTGGTTCGATGAATTTCCGAAAGCTGCCTATTGGACCGAAGTGGAAAGCTGGCGTCAGGTGGACGGCGATCGCATCGAATTTACCATGCGGCGCCTGCCGTCGGCGGATTGAGCCGAACGAAAAACCGGCTCGCAGCGACGGGCAATGAGGCCGAAGCATATCTCAGCATGCTTGCGGCAAACACACCCTTTATGACGCAATCAATGCGGGTTGGCTGATTGCGGATCATCCGATGCGCCGGATCCGGCCGGCTGGACCGCGATGCCTGCAGAGAAGGCTTTCTTGACCATTTCTATCGTTGCTCGTTGTCTTCCGCCCGGAACGGGAGGCAAGAGAGCCTCCGTGTGCGGCATTGCCGGTTCGGATATCGCACCGGGCGTTTCGGTCTGATGGTCCGCTGCTTGGGGGCTCTCGACGATTGGCGATGCCGCAAGGATTTCCCGAAGCGTGGTTGTCACAGGCAGATGCCCGCCCAAGTCGGTGTTCGTGTGATGCCACGCCTGCGGAACGCGCCGATCGGCATGAATGAACGGCCGGGAGTTGATCTCGCCGAACCAGTCCCATTCGCCCATGACGTCGACGACGTCGGTGAAAACCGGCGGCATGGCGATGCGCGTGCCGATCGTCACGATCTTCGTATGCCGCGCCAGTTCGGCGACCCGCCCTTCGTCCTGTTTCCAAAGGTTATGCAGTGCGGCCGACAGCACGAGATTGCCCTTGGAGTGGCCAGCGAGCAGGCGGAAGGAAAGGCGGCGGTCGGCAAGAAGCGCCTGCACGGTTCTGGTATCGAGGCTCGCTCGGGCGGTCGTTTCGTCGCGATCCGCGCCGACCCTGGGGCGGCCGGCAAGGTCGTCCAGGCTTTCGAGAAATGGCCGCAGGCCTCGCAGGTGGCCGAAGAAAAACAGTCCGCCGAAGGCTTCAGTGATGACATCGGCGATGCCATAGCCCGAGACGACGACTGCGACGGGCGCGTCGAGCGCATCGGCCACGTTGCGGGCGAAAGCGGCGGCGCCGAGCGCCGAACCGCCGATGCCGGCGACGGCAAGCGCCCGGGCATTGCCGCCTCCGCGCAGGACGAACTCATCGATGGTTTCGCAGAGGGTGAGCGCCCCAAGGCCGCTCGGCGGGACGATCATGATCGCGCCTTCGGCGGCCAGGGAATCGCTGATGTAGAAGGCCTCTTCCGGCGTGATCACCTTGACATCGTAGAACAGGGCATCAAGGGCGAAATTCCGTTGGCGAAAGCCTTCGAGGGCCAGATTGCGAGCAGGCGAATGCTGGAGCCGTTCGGGGAGGCTCAATGCGCGCGCAAACTGCGTGAGGGAAAGCGTGAATGCCGTCTGGAACATGGGTCACCTCGCCAAGGTCGCCTGAGTTAGAGCATTCCATAATGAAGCTTCTCACACTTTATTCGGTGTGCCAACGCCTATTCGGGTGCGACATTCAGGCTCGGGGTGCAGGCGGCGACCATTGCGTTTGCCGCAGCGCTTCACCCGCTATCATCGCCGCGGACATGGCGACATTGATGGAGCGTTGGCCTTCGACCATGGGGATGAGAACGCGACCGCCGGCTCTTTCGTGTACGTGGTCCGGGACGCCGGCGCTCTCGCGGCCGAAGAGAAGCACATCGCCATCGCGGTAGGCGAAGCCGGTGTAAGGCTGAGCTGCCTTCGTCGAGGCCAGCACCAGCCGGCGGCCGCTTTCCTGCCGCCATGCCTCGAAGCGCTCCCAGTTCACATGCCGCGTGAGGGCGACGGAGGCAAGATAGTCCATGCCGGCGCGCTTCAGATTGCGGTCGGAGATGTCGAAACCCGCCGGCTCGATGATGTCGACGCCGAGGCCGAGGCAGGCGGCGAGCCGCAGGATCGTACCGGTATTGCCGGGAATATCGGGCTGGTAGAGAGCGATGCGAAGTTTTGTCATGTGCTGCAACTAGCGAAATCGCCTGGATTTGTCTTCGATTTTTGGCGAGCCCTTAGTTTCCATGATGCCTGCCATAAACAGAATTGAAGGATTTAGCCCATTTTTCAGGCATATTTCGCTTTTCAAACAAGAAAAGTCGCGCTAAAAGACGGGCGCTCTACAACTTGCGAAAGAAGGAGGCTCAGATGGATATCTTGTTTGTGATTATGCGCCTCCGAACCGTGAATCCACGGATTTGAAGAGCGCTGCAAGGCGCGTATTTGCAAGTACCCCCCTTCTTTAAATCACTGCGCGGCCTGCATGGCCTCGTCGTTTTACCGCCCGGCCACCATATGAGTCTGCGACCTTTGCGCGCAGCGGGTGGTCGAAGGGTCGAGTCTTTGGAGCATTTCAATGTTTGGCTGGTTCGAACGCCGACTAAATCCATTCCCGAGCGAGGTGCCGGATACGCCGCCGCGCGGCCTCTTCGCCTTCTGCTGGCATTATTCCAGGCCGGCCCTGCCGTGGCTGATCGCCATGAGCATTCTCACCATGTCGATTGCGATCGGTGAGGTGGCGCTATTCCAGTTTCTCGGAAACATCGTCGACTGGCTGACGAAGGCGGATAAGACGACATTCCTGCAGACGGAATGGCACAAGCTCTTCTGGATGGGCGCGATGGTGCTTGTCGGCTTGCCGGCAGCGGCGATCCTCGACAGCTTCATCATGCATCAGGTGCTGCTCGGCAACTATCCGATGATTGCGCGCTGGCAGATGCACCGCTTCCTGCTGCGCCACAGCATGACCTTTTTCGCCAACGAGTTCGCGGGCCGCGTCGCCACCAAGGTGATGCAGACCTCGCTTGCCGTGCGCGAAACGGTCATGAAGATCCTGGACGTCTTCGTCTACGTGTTCACCTATTTCCTATCGATGATCCTCGTCATCGGGGCGGCGGACTGGCGGCTGATGATCCCGATCCTGGTCTGGCTTGGCGTCTATGTCGCCATCGTCGGCTATTTCGTGCCGGTACTGCGCAAGATCGCCGCGCAGCAGGCCGATGCGCGCTCGTCGATGACGGGTCGTGTGGTCGACAGCTACACCAACATCGCCACGGTGAAGCTGTTCTCCCATGCGGGCCGCGAGGAGAAATATGCCAAGGCCGGCATGGAGGAATTCCTCGATACCGTGCACAAGCAGATGCGCAAGGTGACGCTGTTCCACGCCTCGGTCTATTTCAACAACTGCGCGGCGCTGTTCATCGTCTCGGCTCTGTCGATCTGGTTCTGGCTCAGCGGCTCGATCTCGGTCGGCTCCATCGCCATTGCCATCGGCCTTGCCATGCGCGTCAACGGCATGTCGCAGTGGGTGATGTGGGAAGTCTCGGCGCTCTTCGAGAACATCGGCACCGTTTATGACGGCATGGAGATGATGACGAAGCCGCACGACATCGTCGACAAGCCGGCAGCTTCGGCGATCGTTGCCAAGCAGGGTGCGATCCGGTTCGAGCACATTCGCTTCCACTATGGCAAGGCGAAGGGCGTCATGGAGGATCTGAGCCTCGACATCCGCGCGGGCGAAAAGGTCGGTCTCGTCGGCCGCTCGGGCGCCGGCAAGACGACGCTGATGAACCTGCTGCTGCGCTTCTACGATCTGGAAAGCGGCCGCATCACCATCGATGGCCATGACATTGCCGGGGTGACGCAGGACAGCCTTCGCTCGATGGTCGGCGTGGTGACACAGGATACGTCCCTGCTGCACCGCTCGATCCGCGACAACATCGCCTACGGCCGCCCGGACGCGACCGACGAGGACATCATCCAGGCGGCCAAGCGCGCCAATGCCTGGGAGTTCATCGAGGGACTGGTCGACATGCATGGCCGCACGGGGCTCGATGCGCAGGTCGGCGAGCGGGGCGTCAAACTGTCAGGCGGCCAGCGGCAGCGTATCGCGATCGCCCGCGTCTTCCTGAAGGATGCACCGATCCTGGTGCTCGACGAGGCAACCTCGGCGCTCGATTCCGAAGTGGAGGCGGCGATCCAGGAAAACCTCTTCGCGCTGATGCACGGCAAGACGGTGATTGCGATCGCCCACCGCCTGTCGACCTTGACCGAGATGGACCGCCTCGTCGTTCTCGACAAAGGCCGGATCATCGAAATGGGCACGCATCAGGAACTGGTCAAGAATGGCGGCATTTATGCCGAACTCTGGAGCCGCCAGTCCGGCGGTTTCCTCGCCGACCACGAAGAGGTCGAGGCGGCAGCACAATAGCGAGCTGGACAACCGGGGCGCCGAGGCGCCCCGGTTGTTGCTTCCATGCGCCTTTGGACGATGCCGTTTTGGCGGAACAAAGGCTTCAGGCCGGCCGCTAAAAGGCCGAGGCTCTAACGGCTCGCAAGAGCAAGTTGTACCGCGAGCAATCCGAAGGCGGCCGCAAAGCTTCGCCGCATCCAAGACTGAACGGCCGGATTTGCAACGATACGGCGGCGCAGATAGGCCGCGAACACGCCATAGCCTGCGAAAATGACGAAGGTGAGCGCCATAAATACCAGGCTCAGCTTCAGCATCAGCGCAATCGGATTCGGCTGATCCGGCATCACGAATTGAGGCAGGAAGGCGAAGAAAAAGATCGATAATTTGGGATTGAGCAGATTGATCAGGATTGCCGAGGCGATCACTTGCCGCGTGCTCTTGTCGGTCGGTGCACCGTCAACGCGCATAATGCCCCGTTCCAAAAACATCGACCAGGCCATGTAGAGCAGATAGGCCACTCCGAGCCATTTGAGCGCTTGAAATGCCACGGCACTGGTGTGCAGGAGTGCGGCAAGGCCGCTTATTGCGGCAAGCAAATGCGGGATGATACCGAGCGTGCAGCCGAACGCGGCGACTATACTCGCCCTCGCACCGCCCGATAATCCGGCGGCAAGCGTGTAGATTGCGCCGGTGCCGGGAGACGCCACGACGATGAGGGTCGTTATCAGAAAGTCGATGCTCATGCGACCGCCCCCATGGAAGAGCGGAATATCGGCGGCAAGGCCTGGGCCGATGTGCCTATTTCGGCTGTCGATCCGCCCGAAAGGTCCGGTCTGACTGCAGGTGAAGCTTTCCGGGCGACGAAATCTGCAATCGCGCTGTTTTTCGCGGCGGGATATCCGGCTGGCAGGTTCACCGTGGGCAAGGTGCGGATTGATAACGGATGCCGCGGATACATCGCTTCGGCTTGCGGGGAGATGGCGGGCATGAATCTCACTCGATAATGGCTTCCGGCAATATCGAGGCATCGCGTTTTCCGGTCTTGAACGAAATTGCAGCTCGGTCGTCATTTGGCGCTTGGCGCTCGATCATAGCGCACAGACAGCTATTCTAACGAAAATGTAACCTTTGCCGTGGCCAGCCTTTACTTTCCGGACCTTCGGAAATTCCCTATATCGCTGGACATGTTCATTCGTTCGGTATTCCGTCTGTTCGAGACGTGGATTGATCCTTATTATCGTCGTGGCGATCTTCGACCGCCGCGGTCGCTCGGTGCGTTCATCTGGTACTATGTCGGCCAGGCCAAGGGGCCCTTCCTGGCTATGGCGGCGCTCGGCGGAGCAGTCGCCATGCTCGAAGCAGCGCTGTTCTGGTTCGTCGGCCATCTGGTCGATATTCTCGACAAGGTGAAGCCGGGCGAGGGGTGGTCGGGGCTGCTTGCCGGCCACGGCGGAACGCTGCTCGGCATGGTCTTCGTCGTGCTCGTCGTGCGCTTCGTCATCGTCAGCCTCGGCGCGCTGGTCGAGGAGCAGGTGGTCGTCCCGGGCTTTCTCAACCTCGTGCGCTGGCAGGCCTATCGGCATGTGGCGCGACAATCGGTCGAGTTTTTCCAGAACGATTTTTCCGGCCGCGTCGTCACCAAGGTCTGGTCGGCCGGGCAGGCGCTTGGCGATCTCGTCGTCTCGCTGCTGCAGGTGGTCTGGTTCATCATCATCTATGCCGCATCGACCATTGCGCTGGTCGGTGGGCTCGACTGGCGGCTGGCGCTGGTGATCGCAGTGTGGATCGGCATCTTTTCGCTGCTCGCCCGCTATTTCGTGCCGCGCATCCGGCAGCATGCGCGTAATGCGGCCGAGGCGTCCTCGATGCTGAATGGCCGCATGGTCGATGCCTATGCCAATATCCAGACGTTGAAGCTCTTCGGCCGCGAAGAGCAGAACGACCATTACATCCGAAACGGCTTCGACCGCTTCCAGGCAGCCGTCATGCCGTTCACGCGGCTGCTGACCGGCGTGCGCTCCTCGCTGGCGCTGCTCTCCGGCGTCATGATCACCACCATCGGCGCATTGGCCGTGCATCTCTGGCTGGCGGGAGAGATTTCGACGGGCGGCGTCGCCTTCACGCTCAGCATGGTGCTGCGTCTGAACATGCTGTTCGGCCGCATGATGTCGCAATTCAATGCCATCATGCGCAATCTCGGCACCATCCAGAATTCGGCCGAGATGATCTCCGAGGCGATAGGGCTTGTCGATCGGCCTGACGCGAGGGACCTGACGGTCAAAGGCCCAGAGATCCGCTTTGACGATGTAAGCTTCCACTACGGACGCGGCGGCGGCATCATCGACAATTTCTCTTTCCATGTGCGTGCGGGAGAGAAAGTCGGCATCGTCGGCCGCTCGGGGGCGGGCAAGACGACACTCGTCAACCTATTGCTGCGCTTCTACGATCTCGAGGGGGGCCGTATTCTGATCGACGGCCAGGACATCGCCACGGTTAGACAGGAATCGCTGCGTAGCGCCATCGGCACGGTGACGCAGGATACGGCACTCCTCAATCGTTCCATTCGCGACAACATCCTTTTTGGCCGCCCCGATGCCGGCGACGAGCAGATGGTGGCGGCGGCGCGACAGGCGGAGGCGGACGGATTTATTACCGCTCTGGAGGATCAGAAGGGACGCATCGCTTATGCGGCCCATGTCGGCGAGCGCGGCGTCAAGCTTTCAGGCGGCCAGCGCCAGCGCATCGCGATTGCGCGCGTCATGCTGAAGAATGCGCCGATTCTGGTACTCGACGAGGCGACGTCTGCGCTGGATTCGGAGGCAGAGGCAGCGCTTCAGTCCAATCTGGAAGGGCTGATGAGGGATAAGACCGTTCTCGCGATAGCACACCGGCTGTCGACCATCGCTAAGCTCGACCGTCTGATCGTCATCGACGAGGGTAAGATCATCGAGGAGGGGACCCATGACGAGCTGATCGCCCGCGGCGGCCTCTATTCGGAGCTTTGGGCTCGCCAATCCGGCGGCTTCATCGCGGCGGATGCGGAATAGGGTCTCCACTCGCAGCGCATTGGCGATACCGTGCGACTATGGCGTAGGTCGATAAATCGTGCATCAGATGTGTTCGCCGTCGCCGGCAAAAGGGAGGTTCGCACCGAGTTTCCCGGATGCCGCGGCTATTTTCATCGCGTGCGGCAATCGATTCAGCGTCTATTTTGCTCCGCACCGAAGAAAAATTCCATATGAATTCTCTGGTTTTTCAGGTGCTTAACTTCTCGTCTCGGTGAGGGGAAGATTTAAGCTCCGGGCTTGCCGCGAAACAGCGCAGTTTTGCCGCGACATTGTGCCCTCTCCCCTTGCCAAGACTGGACATAATTTGCGATCAAGCTTAGAACGCAGCGGGTTACGGAGGAATCTATGGCTAAATTATGGTCGCTTTGATTCGCCGTTAGTGAGAGGGGTATCACGGTTTTGCCGTGGTCTGCGGGAAGAGGATGTGCAGCCTTGAGCGAGCATAGTACGACAGTTGAGTCCACCGGCGAGCCGACTCGTCGCGATTTCCTTTATTTGACGACAGGTATGGCCGGTGCAGTGGGTGCCGTTGCCGTGGCTTGGCCGTTCATCGACCAGATGCGGCCGGATGCATCGACGCTCGCTCTTGCATCCATCGAAGTCGATGTGTCGAGTCTCGAGCCTGGCATGTCCTTGACGGTGAAGTGGCGCGGCAAACCCGTCTTCATCCGTAACCGCACGCAGAAGGAAATCGACGATGCCAAGGGCACGCAGCTTTCGGACCTGAAGGATCCGATCGCCCGCAACGCCAATCTGCCGTCGGACGCACAGGCAACCGATGTCGCCCGTTCGGCCGGCGAGGGCAAGGAAAACTGGCTCGTCATGATCGGCGTCTGCACCCATCTCGGCTGCATTCCGCTTGGTCAGGCGGGAGAATACGGCGGGTGGTTCTGTCCCTGCCACGGCTCGGTCTACGATACCGCCGGCCGCATTCGCCACGGGCCTGCGCCGATGAATCTTGCGATTCCGCAATATGCGTTCACGTCGGAAAAGAAGATCAAGGTCGGTTGAGGGGGAACTGAATCATGAGTGGTCATTCGTCTTACGAGCCATCGACAGGGCTCGAAAAATGGGTCGATGCGCGGCTGCCGCTGCCGCGTATGGTCTATGACAGTTTTGTCGCCTACCCGGTCCCGCGCAATCTGAACTATGCCTATACGTTCGGCGCCATGCTGGCCGTCATGCTGGTCCTGCAGATCCTGACCGGTGTCGTGCTCGCCATGCACTATGCCGCCAATACGGCGATCGCCTTCAATTCGGTCGAAAAGATCGTCCGCGACGTCAATCACGGATGGCTGCTGCGCTACATGCATGCCAACGGCGCGTCCTTCTTCTTCGTGGCGGTCTATCTGCACATCGCCCGCGGCCTGTACTACGGCTCCTACAAGGCGCCGCGCGAAATCCTCTGGATTCTCGGCGTGATCATCTATCTCCTGATGATGGCGACGGCCTTCATGGGCTACGTTCTGCCCTGGGGTCAGATGTCCTTCTGGGGCGCAACCGTCATCACCGGTTTCTTCTCTGCCTTCCCATGGGTCGGCGATTGGATCCAGACCTTCCTGCTCGGCGGCTTCGCCGTCGATGATCCGACGCTCAACCGGTTCTTCTCGCTGCACTACCTGCTGCCGTTCATGATTGCGGGTGTCGTCATCCTGCACATCTGGGCGCTGCATGTGACCGGCCAGACGAACCCGACCGGCGTCGAAGTCAAGCTGAAGACCGACACGGTCGCCTTCACGCCCTATGCGACGCTGAAGGATGCGCTGGGCGTTTCCATCTTCCTGCTGGTCTTCGCCTATTTCGTCTTCTACCTGCCGAACTTCCTCGGCCATGCCGACAACTATATCCCGGCCAATCCGCTGAAGACGCCGGCCCATATCGTTCCGGAATGGTACTTCCTGCCGTTCTACGCGATGCTGCGCTCGATCACCTTCAACATCGGCCCGATCGACTCCAAGCTCGGCGGCGTTCTGACCATGTTCGGCGCGATCATCGTGCTGTTCTTCCTGCCCTGGCTCGATACGTCGAAGGTTCGCTCGGCCGTCTATCGTCCCTGGTACAAGCTGTTCTTCTGGCTGTTCATCGCCGATGCCGTCCTGCTCGGCTGGCTCGGCTCCCAGCCGGCGGAAGGCATCTACACCACGGCAGCGCAGTTCGCGACGCTGTTCTACTTCCTGTTCTTCCTGGTCATCATGCCAATCCTTGGCATAGTCGAGACACCGAAACGCATTCCGAATTCGATTACGGAGGCGGTTCTTGAGAAGCAGGGCGGCAATAAAAAAGACGCCGTCGCGATGAGCGCCTGAGCGGTTGGAAGGAAGAAAACGATGAAAAAGATTGTTGCCGGCCTTCTCTCGCTCGCCCTGATCGGCGGTTCGGCCACTGTTTCCGCGATCGCTGCGGAAACGAAGCCTGCCGCAGAAGCCGAGACGCCGCATTATCCGCTGAAGGAACCGCGCGAACAGCATTGGACCTTCTCCGGTCCGTTCGGCTATTACGACAAGGCGCAGCTCCAACGCGGCCTCAAGGTCTATACGGAAGTCTGTTCGGCCTGCCACTCGATGAAGCTGGTGGCTTACCGCACGCTGGAAGATCTCGGCTATTCGGAAGCCCAGGTAAAGGCCTTTGCCGCCAATTACGAGGTGCAGGACGGGCCGAACCCTCAGGGTGAAATGTTCAGCCGTAAGGCGCTTCCGTCCGACCATTTCAATTCGCCGTTCCCGAACGACGAGGCGGCTGCCGCCTCCAACAACGGGGCGGTGCCGCCCGACATGTCGCTGCTTGCCAAGGCACGCGAAATCGAGCGCGGCTTCCCGCAGTTCATCTTCGATATCTTCACACAGTATCAAGAAGGCGGGCCGGACTATATCTACTCGCTGCTGACCGGCTACGAAGAGCCGCCGGCCGGTTTCAAGGTGCCGCAGAACTCGCACTACAACCCGTATTTCAGTGCGGCTGCGACCTTTGCGATGCCGAAGCCGCTGTCCGACGGCCAGGTAACCTACGACGACGGCTCGCCGCAGACGGTAGACCAGTATGCACGCGACGTGGCTGCATTCCTGATGTGGACCTCCGAGCCGCATCTGGAAGATCGCAAGCACCTCGGCTTCATGGTCATGGTGTTTCTGTTGATCTTCTCGGCATTGATCTATCTCACCAAGCGCTCCGTCTATGCCAAAGCGGGCACTCACTGAGTATTGCGATGTTTCAACGAAAAGGCGGCCGGTCGAGGCCGCCTTTTTTGTTGGTCTGACGCCCGGGTCTTGATAGGGTACGGCCGGCCCTATCATAGCCTGAGAGTACATATTTCATGAACACTATCACTTCGGAGCTCGCTGCCAGCATCCGTTCCATTCCGGACTATCCCAAGCCAGGTATCATCTTCCGCGACATCACGACGATGCTTGGCGATGCCAGGGCGTTTCGTCGGGCCGTGGATGCGCTGGTGCATCCCTATGCCGGTTCCAAGATCGACAAGGTCGCCGGGATGGAAGCGCGGGGCTTCATTCTCGGGGGTGCAGTGGCGCATCAGCTGTCGTCCGGCTTCGTGCCGATCCGCAAGAAGGGCAAGTTGCCGCACGATATCGTCCGCATTGCCTACAGCCTGGAATATGGCGTCGACGAAATGGAGATGCATCGCGATGCGATCAATCCTGGCGAGAAGGTCATTCTGGTGGACGATCTGATCGCTACCGGCGGCACCGCCGTCGGTGCGACGAAGCTCTTGCGTCAGATCGGCGCCGAAGTCGTTGCAGCCTGCTTCGTGATCGATCTGCCTGACCTTGGCGGCCGCAGGAAGCTCGAAGAGCTCGATGTGCCGGTGCATACGCTGGTGGAATTCGCCGGGCATTAAGCCGCCTGGCAGATTGGCGGGGCCGTCATGAGCGGCCTCGGCAGGTTGCTATTCAAAGGCCAGCACGGTGCTTTCGAAGCGCAATGCCGGTGCGTTATGCTGGTTCACCCCATCACAGGCGAGCGTGTAGAGCGTCCAGCCGGGGCGCGAGGCCAGCGGACGGCTGCCAAGGATGGTCACGCCATAGGTGATCGTATCGCCGGCAAAGACAGGGCGCAGCCACTGCAGATTCTTGAAACCCGGCGATGGGCCGAGATTGGGTGGCGTCTTGCCTTCGGCGATGAGCCGGGACGTTTCGGACTTCCAAAAATCGACGAAGCTGCGCATCCACATGGAGCAGCTATGCCAGCCGGAGGCGCACAGACCGCCGAACAGTGAGTGCCTCGCCGCTTCCGCATCCATATGGAAAATCTGCGGATCGAAGCGCGAGGCGAAGCGGACGATGCTCTCGGGTGTGAAGGTATGGCTGCCGATCTCGACGCGTTCGCCCAAGGGATAGAGGTCGCTCATCTTCATGCCGAGACCTCCGTGCTGGCGCGCATGCGGATCATGGTCGCGTTCTCTCCGAGGCAGACGAGCTCGCCGCGCTGGTTCTCGACTTCATGACGGAATTTAACGATGCCGATGCCCGGACGAGAGCGCATGGGGCGTACCTCCACCACGATGGATCGGCCCGACAGCGTGTCTCCGGCCAGAACGGGCTTTTTCCACTCCATGAAATCGATGCCCGGTGCACCCTGTGCATCGGCCTCAAGGAGGTAGGAGTCGCACATCATGCGCATGAACACCGCCGAGGTATGCCAGCCGGAAGCGGCAAGGCCGCCGAGAATACTGGCCCGGCCGGCTTCCTCGTCCAGATGCATCGGCTGCGGGTCGAATTCCCTGGCGAATTCGATGATTTCCGCCGCTGTCATATGTTTAGGGCCGAGCGGAAATTCCCGTCCCGGCCGGAAGTCTTCGTAGACGAGTTTCGTCATGTCTTCTGTCGTCCTCCACGTCTCGTCCATCGGCAATCGCATGGCCAGCTGTGGCGGTGCAAGCATTTTCCATGACCATGACGGGCGATCACAGGGTGATTGCCTACCGGCGTCCGGCAGCCCTTGATTGTGCGGCGGCGATGTGTTGAGGCTTGTTCGTTGCAAAACGGGACGGAAGCAGGAATGAGCGAACTCAAGATCGCATTGGACGAAGCTGCCGGCGAGGGGATTATTTCATCGAGCCAGGCCGAGAGATTGCTGCCCTATCTCACGGGGAAGGACATCGGTGCTCTGTCGGTAGATCGGGGGCTCTCGGCGCCGCGCTCCCTTGATGAGTCCAATCCGGTGGAAGATACGGAAGCGCCGCGTTTCGTGCGCGGTTTTCACGACGTGCTCATCACTATCGGGGTCATCGTGCTGCTGGTCGGGCTCTGGGGAGTGGCAAACCGCTACCTGTCCTTGCTGGCAATCGTCATCCTGGCGGAGATATTAGTGCGACGTCAACGACTGGCGCTTCCGGCCGTGGATTTGACTGTCGCGCTCGTCGCCTGGGTTTTCCATACCGTGGTCACCTACGTCGGCTCCACGCCGGCACTGGGCAACAATTTCACCATCGGTGCAATCGTCATAGCGGCGCCATTTCCGCTGTCGCTGGCATTGTTTTACTGGCGCTATCGCGTGCCGCTGTCGCTGGCGCTATTTTTATTCTCATTGTTCGGGCTGTTTCTCGCAGCGGTCTTCTATGTCGCCGGCACGGTGACGGGATCCACGAATGTGCCGGCAGACTATCCGATCCAGACGCTCATGATCCTGCTGGTAACCGCGCTCGCCAGCTTCGCCTTGGCGATGCGTTTCGATCTCAGCGATCCGCAGAGGGTTACGCGTCGTTCCGACGTCGCGTTCTGGCTGCATCTCGCGACTGCGCCGGCATTGCTTTATTCGACCGTCCTTCTGGCTTTGCGCCTGGAGCTTGCCAGCGGCGGCACCGTCTTTAACAATCTTACCGATGTGCCATTCGGCAGCTATCTGCAGGCCGTAACGGTGCTGGTGGTGGTTCTGGCAATGATGCTGATCGGGCTTGTCATCGATCGCCGCGCTTTCGTGACCGCCGGACTCGTCTCGCTAGGCCTCGCGACCGCGGCTCTCCTCACGCACAGCAATGCCGGCTTCGACAAAATCGGTTTCCTGGTGCTGATAATTGTCGGGCTGGTCGTGCTTGTGATCGGTATCGGCTGGGCCGATCTGCGCCGCCTCATCGTGCGGCATTTGCCTTCCGGTATGCAGGCGAGATTGCCGGCGCTCAGATAGGCGCCGACAATCTGGAGGCGATCAGGTGTTGAAGCGGAAGTGGATGACGTCGCCGTCCTGGACGACATATTCCTTGCCTTCGTCGCGCGCCTTGCCGGCTTCCTTGGCCCCGGTTTCGCCGTTGTAGGCGATGTAATCGTCATAGGCGATTGTATTGGCGCGAATGAAGCCGCGCTCGAAATCCGAATGGATGACGCCGGCTGCCTGCGATGCCTTGGTACCCTGTTCGATCGTCCAGGCGCGCGTCTCCTTCGGTCCTACGGTAAAGTAGGTGATGAGATGCAGCAGCTTGTAGCCGGCGCGGATCAGGCGGTCGAGGCCGGCTTCATCGAGGCCGAGCGCCGAAAGGAATTCCTTCGCTTCTTCATCGGGCAGCTGCGCCACTTCCGCTTCGATGGCGGCGGAGATGACGACGACTTCGGAATTCTGCTCCTTGGCCATGGCAGCGACGGCGACCGTGTGCTCGTTGCCGGTCGCAGCATCGCCTTCGGCGACGTTGCAGACATAAAGCACGGGGTGCGAAGTCAGCAGATTCAGGCTCTTGAGGATACGGGTCTCCTCGGCATCCAGCTTGGACAGCAGCGTGCGGACAGGCTTGCCTTCCTGCAGCAGTGCCAAGGATGCGTCCATGATCGGCAGCATCGCCATGGATTCCTTGTCCTTGCCGGTGGCGCGCTTGCGCGTCTGCTCCGTGCGGCGCTCGAGGCTTTCGAGATCGGCGAGCATCAGCTCGGTCTCGATGGTCTCGGCATCGGCGACCGGATTGATGCGGCCCTCGACATGGGTGATGTCGCTATCTTCGAAGCAGCGCAGCACATGCACGATGGCATCGACTTCGCGGATATTGGCCAGGAACTGATTGCCGAGGCCTTCGCCCTTCGACGCGCCGCGCACGAGGCCGGCAATATCGACGAAGGAGATGCGCGTCGGAATCAGCTCCTTCGACTTGGCGACGTCGGCAAGCTTGCGCATGCGCGGATCGGGAACCGCGACTTCACCCGTATTCGGCTCGATCGTGCAGAACGGATAGTTCGCCGCCTGCGCCGCCGCCGTCTTGGTCAGCGCGTTGAACAAAGTGGACTTGCCGACATTCGGCAGCCCGACGATACCGCATTTGAAACCCATGGCACCTGGTCCATATCTTGAAAATCTTTGCAGTGCCTATGGGGGAAGGGCCGTTGCGGGTCAAGCCTTGGGCAAGCAAAGAGCCACTTTTCTGCCGACAGAGGAGGCTTGGTGCGGATATCGGCTTCATTGTCTCCCTCACACGACCGTTCTTGAAGGATGTGGTGCGCTGCACTATAATCCGGCCATTAGCCCAAAGTTCCTTTCCCTGTCGTCAACGGTGATGCCGATGAGTGACAATGACGTTGTCCTGAAACCAAAGCCCAAAACGAAGCCGAAGGTCGAGAGGCCGAAGCTCTACAAGATCATTCTCGTGAACGACGATTATACGCCGCGGGAATTCGTCATCACGGTGCTAAAGGCCGTCTTCCGCATGAGTGAGGAGACCGGCTATCGCGTCATGATGACGGCGCATAAGCTCGGAACCTGCGTTGTCATGGTCTGTGCGCGAGATATCGCCGAGACGAAGGCGCAGGAGGCAATCGATCTCGCAAAGAGCGCGGGCTTCCCGCTGATGTTCACGACCGAACCGGAAGAATAGGAGCGCTGGGCGCCTGTCAGGCCGGCCGGCGGATCTGGAAGCCGGTCTTGTCCTGGGTAAAACCGCAATTGGCGTAGAAACGCAGCGTCGCCGGGTTCTTCGATCCCGTCAGCAGCATGACTTTGTAGCAGTTCTTGTCCCAGGCCTGTGCAAACGCTTTGCGGAGGACCGTGCCGGCAAGGCCGCGCCGACGGTAGTCGGCGTGGGTCACCACATTCTCGATCAACGCGTAGGGCGCGCCGCCGCGCGTGAGATTTGGGGTAACGATCAGCGTCACGGAAGAGACGGCCTTGTCGCTGTCAAAAGCGGCGAGGATCGTCATGCCGGGATGGGCGAGGATTTCACCAAGGCGGCTCTGCGCTAGCTGCAGGTCCAATACCGGGTCCTCTGCATTCAAATGCCGGTAAAGTGCAAGCAGCGTCGGCAGGTCCGCCATCGCAATCGGCCGGATGACAATATCCGCGGTATTTTCGGCTGCTGGCTCCTGCATCTCAATTATCCTTCTTGCCGAACATCCTCTTCAGCATTTCCGCCATCGGGCCGGTTTCCGGCATCTTTGGCTGGCCGTGGTTGCGCGCCTGATGGATATGCGATTTGGCCGGCGCCTTCTTCTCCGGCTTCGGTGCGTCGTCTTCTGCTTTTCCGCCCAAAGCGAGGGCGATCTTGTTCATCAGCTGCGAATCCTCGCCGCGCACCAGCATGTCGGCATTGTCGGCAAGTGCGTCGAACAGCGGCTCGAGCCAGCTTTGATCGACCTTGGCGAAATCGCCGAGAACGTGGTTGTGCACGAGTTCCTTGGCGCCGGGATGACCGATGCCGAGCCGCAGGCGGCGATATTCCTTGCCGCAATGCGCATCGATCGACTTGATACCGTTGTGACCGCCATGGCCGCCGCCGGTCTTCAGCCGCGCCTTGCCGGCTGCCAGGTCGAGTTCGTCATAGATCACCAGGAGATCCGATGGCTGGAGCTTATAGAAGCGCATGGCCTCGCCGACGGCTTCGCCGGAGAGGTTCATGAAGGTCTGTGGCTTGATCAGCAGCACCTTTTGTCCGCCGAGTTCGCCTTCGGCAATCTCCGCCTTGAATTTCTTCGACCAGGGCGAAAAGCTGTGGCGCCGGTGGATCGCATCCACGGCCATGAAACCGATATTGTGGCGGTTGCCCTGATATTTGGCGCCCGGATTGCCGAGGCCCGCGATGAGAAGCATGCGCTTCACCCCTTGGAAAACACCGATGCCCTTCACCACAGCGATTTGACGGCAAAGTCAAGGCGGGATGCAGTCAGTCGCCGAGGTGCAGCCCATACTTCAGGAAAATCTGCCGCTGCGTGCCGTTTGCGATCAGCGCGTCGAGTTCGGCCTGCATTCTGCGCTGCAGATCGGCGGGGAAATCCTTCTGGCAGGCAATGCCCATGGGCTGCTGGGAAAGGATCGTGACTTTCTCGACGGCGTTACCCTCGCTCTTCAGCTTGTCAAAATAGAATTCCGAGATCGGCATCAGGTCGATGCGATCGCTCATGAGCTTCTTGAACGCAGCCTTGAAATCGCCGCCGACGTCGATGCGCGGGAAATTATTCCGGCGCAGGATCGTTTCCGTATAGTCCTCGCGCCAGGTGCCGACGAGATATTCCTTTGCTTCTTCGACGGTCGTTGCGGCAACCTTCGAGCCGCTGTGCTTGATCAGGATGCTACGGTCGATCAGCAGCGGCTGTATCCATTTGAAGAGCTTGTCGCGTTCTTCGTTGTGCGCAGCGACGAATACGCAGGTCATCGGCTCAATAAGAGCCTGGCTGTAGGCTCTCGCCCAGGGCATGATGTCGATCGTATAGTCGACCCCGATATCGGCCATCATCTTCTCCACCTGTTCGGTGGTTGCGCCGACCGGTGTCTTGCCTTCACGATAATTGAACGGCGGATATTCTTCGGTGGTGAAATGAACGGTTTCGGCGCGGGCCGAAGTGAGAAGAAGCAGCGAAAACAGGCTGGTTGCAATCATGAACAGCAGTCTTCGCATGCGGCTCCTCATCGCTATGACGCTTGTGCTACGAGGGAAGGGTGATCTTGCCGAAGGCTGACCAGTGTTCTTACCAGATTGTCTGGATGCAGCGGCCGATAGAATAGATAGCCCTGACCATAATCGATGCCCATGGCGCGCAGGGTCGCGCATTCCTCTTCGGTTTCCACACCTTCCGCGATCACCGTGCAGTTCATTTTGTGCGACAGCGTGGTGATGCTCTCGACCAGCATGCGGCTTTTCGCACTGACATCGGAGGCGGTGTCGTTGATGGCGCGGATGAAGGATTGATCGATCTTTATGATATCGACCGGAAAGCGGTTGATATAGCTCAGCGACGAATAGCCCGTGCCGAAATCGTCGAGCGCAATGCGGCAGCCATAGTGGCAGATTTCGTTGATGACCATGCGCGTTTCCGGATTGTCATCCATCAACACGGCTTCGGTAATTTCGACGACGATGCGCCGGGGGGAGATTTCATGGCGCGAAAGCAGGGATGCGATCCGCAGCGGCAGTTCCGGCTCGAACTGCAAGGGCGAGAAGTTGATGGCGAGATAGGTGTCCTGCATGCCTTCGAGACGCGAGAGGCGGGCAAAGTTGGCGATCGCCTTCTCCATGATGCGGTTGCCGATGCGAATGATCGAGCCCGTCTCTTCGGCGACGTCGATGATGCGGGCGGGGGGCAGGATGCCTTTTTGTGGATGATGCAGCCGCATCAGCGCCTCGAAACCGGCGATCGAGCGGTCGTCCATGTTCACGACCGGCTGCAGATAGGCTTCGAACCAGTCCTCGTTGAGGCCGGCTTCGATATGGTTTTCCAGCTCGGCGCGGCGACGCGAGTCATCCAGCATGCCATTGTCGAAGATCTGCGCGCCATTCTTGCCGTCGCGCTTCTTGGCATACATGGCGATGTCGGACTTCAACAGCAACTCGGCCGCATTGGCTGCATGACGCGGATAGATCGCGATGCCGATACTGGCGCTCAGGCGCGCATCGCCGTCGAAGGGCGTTTCAAAGATTTCGGCAATGCGGGCGGCCATTTCGATGGCCCTTGCTTCCGCATTCTCAGCCAGCAGCAGCATGGCAAATTCGTCGCCGCCGAGGCGCGCGGCAATATCGCCCGGTTTCAGGCATTTCTGCAGGCGCGATACCAGTTCGCGCAGTGCCGCATCTCCGGCGGCATGGCCCATATTGTCGTTGATCCATTTGAAGCGGTCGAGATCGACGAAGAGGCAGGCAAGCTCGCGCCTGCGCAGATCGGCTTCGTTGATCTTGGCATCCAGCGCACTCTCGAAGCCCTGGCGATTGAGAAGACCGGTCAAATGGTCGGTGATCGCCTGCCGCAGATTGCGGTCTTCGGATTGCTTGAGTTCGGTGACGTCGGTCATGACGGAGAGCGACAGACCGTCCTGGATCGCTGTGGTCTCGAGGATCAGGACATCCATGACACGTCTGTCCCGGCACAGGAATTTTACCGTCACGGCGAGGCGGGCGGCGCTGTCGGGGTTGCCACGTTTACGCTCGATATACTGAGCGCGCGAGTCTGGCAGGACAAGGCTTGCAAACTCGCGGCCGATCACCTCGGCGCGATCATAGCCCGTGGCGGCAAGCCAATAGTCGCTGACGGCCGCGATGCAATCGTCCTTGTCGAGCGAAAAGAGCATAGCGGGCGTCAGATTATAAGTATCGGTGGCCCGGCGATGGGCAAGCTTCAGCTCGTTTTCCTCGCGCTGGAGCTTGCTTTGCATATCGTTGAAACTGCTGGCGAGCCGACCCATTTCATCGTTTGATTGCCAATCGACATGATGGCGCGAGCCAAGCCGCCGCGTGGCCTCGATGGCATGCGTCAGCCGCATCAGCGGCTGGATGACGAAGATGCGGTTGCCGATCAGCGCAGCACCGAAGACCGTCAGTACGGCGAAGATGAAGATGGAAATGAAGACGATCTCTTCGTTCTTCAGTCCGTCAAAGAGGCCGAGCTGAGGGTAATAGACCGTTATGGTGCCGAGCCGCTTCGCGCCATCCACGCCGTTATAGATGATCGGCCGATCGACCGACTCGAGATTGCCCTTGTAGGATTTCGGAATGGTCGATTGCGTGACGTCGAGCTGACCGGAAAGATCGCGGACGTTGACACGGACGATCGCGCCTTCGGCAACCGTCGTCGCGCTGATCTGGGTTACGCTGTCCTCGTCCAGATCCCATAGCGGCTTTGCCAGCGCCTGGGCATTGGCGACGAGAAGAACGGTTATATGATCCTTGATTTCCTTTTCGGCGCGTTCGGACGACAGAAAAAGGAACAGGATAAAGAGCGGCGCCACGAAAACCAGCAGCGCACCGCAAACGATCGCGAAAAACCTGTTTTCGACCGAATGGCTCATAATTCCATAAGCTCCCCAGCCATAGACCAGCGGATCTTGGGCGCCGCTTTCTACAACTCTTTCGGGTAGATTTTCATGAATCTGTTAAATGTTGCTGAAATTCTGGGGTTAATGGAAATCAATGACAGTATAGATTCCAAGAAGTTTGTATTTTTACTGTCTCTAATATTTGTTCTGCGGCACGAAAAAACCCGCCGTCCCAAAGGGAGGCGGGTTCGATCGTCTTACGTTGAAGATGCCAATCAGGCGCTGGCTTCTTCGCCGCCTTCGGCTTCGTCTTCCGCAAGGCCGGCAGCCGGAGCAACGATCGTTGCGATCGTGAAGTCGCGGTCAGCGATGACCGGGGTCACGTTCTTCGGCAGCTTCACGGCCGAGATATGGATGCTGTCGCCGCTCTTCAGGCCGCTGAGGTCAACGGTAAAGAATTCCGGGATGGCATCGGCCGGGCAGTGAACTTCGACTTCGTGACGAACGATGTTCAGCACGCCGCCAGCCTTGAGGCCCGGGGACTTCTCGTGGTTTTCGAAGTGAACCGGGATTTCGACGGTGACTTCGGTGTTGCCGGAGACGCGCAGGAAGTCGACGTGAACCGTGAAATCACGGACCGGATCGAGCTGGTAGTCCTTCGGCAGAACCTTGATCTTCTTGCCGCCGACGTCGATCGTTGCGACCGTCGTGAGGAAGCCGCCGGCGTGGATGCGCTTCGTCACCTCATTGGTGTTGAGAGCGATGGAAATGGGGGCCTGCTTGTCACCATAGATGACAGCGGGAATCAAACCGTTGCGGCGAAGTTCACGGGCGGACCCCTTACCAACCCGTTCGCGCGCCTCGGCCTTGAGCTCGTAGCTTTCGTGGCTCATGGCTATTCCTTTCGAGGTTATTTGGAGAGTTCATCCGGCCGGCCATGGCCGCGTCGGCTGAACTGGAGGAGGGACGAGCCCTGCCTCATCCGCGTTGCCTCCAAGGGTGTCTACGCGGACGCGTGGCGTATAATACAAAGCGGCGAAAGGTGCAAGCACCCCGGAATGCGAGGCTTTGTGATGACATTGCAACTGCCCGAACAAGCCTGCGACGCTGCCTGTATCAACGACTTGACATATACCCTCGGCCCCATCAACAGTCGAATGCAATCGTTCAGGATCAGAAGGAGAGATCGGGCATGCGTTCCAGGGTCATCGCCGCCGCGGTTTTTTCCATGGGTCTTGCCGGTGCCTCACAGGCGGCCGATGTCAACGAGCAGGGTGCCAAGGAACTTCGCGGTATCCTGACGCATTCGCTTTCGCAGGATCTTGCCCGCAGCGATTTCGTGATCGTCAAGCCGGCAGGCGATCAGTATGAGATCACCTACGACCTCGGAAAGTTCTTCGACAAGGTCAATTCCAGCGCGTTTTCGGTTATGGGCTTCAAGCCATTCTCGCTCTTCGCCCAGCCGATCGAACAAGGGAAGTGGCATCTGACGGGCGACAACAGCCTCGATGTCGCCCTGCATTCGCCGACCTCCGATATCGCCTACTCCATCGCTTCCAGCTCCTTCGACGGCATTTTCGATCCCACGATCGAAATGATGCGGTCGATGGGCATCAAGAGCAGCGGCGTGAAATTCTCCAGCGTCGGCAGCGGTCCGAGAGGCGGGCGCAAGGTCGAAGCCACCGTCGACAGCGCCTCCTTCGCGCATACGGTCACGGACAGCAGCGAAGCGGGCAAGGTCGATCTGCAAATGCAGGGCACGCTGCAGCGTCTGAGCGAGCAATTGACCGTGCGACCGGATGGTCCGCCCATAACATTCAGTGCCGACAGCGTCGATACGAATGTCACCGCCACAAGCCTGCCGGCCCAGGATCTGCGGGCGCTCATTCGTTTCTTCGTTCAACATGTAAAGACCAAGCAGCTTTCGGAAAGCGGCAGCGAAAAGTTCGAGCAGCTCGTGCACCGCGCCCTGCCGGTTTTCGGATCGCTCAGCAAGACCGTGACCTTGAACAATGCCCTGGTGGCGACGGAGAAGGGCAAGATCGGCGTCAAACGTATCGACTATAGGTTCAGTATGGATGGCCTGACCAAGGCATCCAATGTCAATCTGGAGGTACGGGCGGAGCAATTCACGCCCGATGCGGGTCTTGTTCCGGCAGCTTATACGGCCTTCCTGCCGGCGGCGCTGGATGTGCAGCTTGGCGTGCCCAACATCGATTTCGCCGGTCTCATCGACACGGCGCTCGATGCGGTTGCCCCGCGAGCGGCCCCGGTTTCCGGTGAAGCGCTGAAGCGGACCATGTTTCCGAGCGGATATGGAACGCTGGAGTTCCCGAAAATCAGTGCGACTTCGGGTGCTTATGATGTCGAGATGTCCGGCGAGCTAAAGGCCTCGACCAAGCCTCATTCGGGCTTTTCTCTTCAGGCAACCATCCTGGCGCGCGATTTCGACAAGACGGTCGCCGCCATTCAGGAAGCAGCCAAGGCTCAGCCTCGTCTGAACAACGTCTCGTTCAGCTTGCTGGCGGCCAAGGGCTTTGCCAAGAGCGATCCGGACGGCCGTCTGCGCTGGGACGTCACCATGGATGAAGACCGGACTGTGACGGTCAACGGGCAGGTGATGAAAAAGCCTTGAGGTTTGAGGGCAAGCCCATGTATCAGGGCATCGACAAAGTTCCATATAAGGGTCCGATCGGGCCACGGCTGATTTGCACGTTTCTTTTTCATCATATTTGGGGGTGAGTTATGCGTTTAAAAGCGGTTGCTGCAGCGGCTGTCGTCGCTGCCGGCGTTGTCGGCAGCGTCCAGGCGGCCGACGTCAGCGAGCAGGGTGCGAAGGATCTCTACGGCAACCTGACCTATTTCCTGCCTGATGATATCGCAAAGAGCGGCGCGATCGCCGTCAAGCCGGTCAGCGGGCACTACGAAGTCACCTATGATTTGCAGAAGCTGCTCGACAAGCTGAATGTCAGCGGTTTCGACATCAGTGGCCTAAAGCCGCTGATGATGCTGGCGACACCGCTTGACGGCGGCCTTTGGAATATCGAAGGCAACAATGCTTTCGATGTGACGGCCCGTTCGAAACCTGGCAGCGGCCCCGACACCGAATTTCGCTATGCCCTGGCGTCATCGACCGTCCAGGGCGTGTTCGATCCGGCGCTTCATTATCTGCGTTCCATGGACATGAAGGGCAACGGCATCACCGTTGCAACAAAGACCACCGCCGAAGATAAGAGCGTCCAGAAGAATGACGCCACAGCCGACAGTATCACCTACACTGCGTCGTCCGCAGACAGCGGCGAGCCGGGCAGGCTCGATCTCAAGATGAACGGCAGCCTGCAATCGCTCTACGACAAGATCTCGGCCGACGATGCGACGCTCGGGGAAGTCAAGATCGCAGCGATCGATTTCAACATGGGAGCGACGAAGCTGCCCTTGAAGGCCCTGAATTCCCTGCTGCAGTTCGTTTCCGAGCACAAGGACGAGAAGACGCTTTCCGATGCCGATAGCAAGGCGGTCAAGGCGTTGCTGATGGATGCCATGCCGATCGTCGGCTCCTTCGAGGAGTCCGTGGCCATCAAGAATATCGCGGTTACGACCCCATTCGGCAATGGCGGCCTGCAGAAGATGGGCTATTTCTTCAAGATAGCCGGACCAGCCAAGGCCATGAATGCGGATTTTGGGTTAAGTGCCGAAAAGCTTGCACTGGAAACGGGCCTGATTCCCCAAGACTATGTCGCCTTCATTCCCGATACGGCCGATATCCAGGTTCAGGTGCCAAACCTGAATTTCTCCGCGCTGGTGGATGTTTTCCAGCAGGCCGACTTGAAGAAGCCGGATAGCGACACGGCCATGGACGAGAAGCTGCAGAAGGCCATGTTCCCCGACGGGACGATGACCGTCAACTTCCCGAGGATCAGTGCCGTATCGGGTCTCTACGATGTCGAGGCCTCCGGCAGCCTGCGCGGCTGGCTGAACGAGAAGGACCGCGTCTCCATGAAGATGACGGTTCTTGCCCGCGACCTCGACAAGACGATCGCCGCCATCCAGGAGGCCGCGAAGACCAAGGAGGATCTGTCTCAGCTCTCCTTCGGCCTGATGATGGCCAAGGGCTTTGCCAAGACGGACGCAGATGGGCGCTCGC
This sequence comes from Hyphomicrobiales bacterium, assembly GCA_900468625.1. GTDB lineage: Bacteria > Pseudomonadota > Alphaproteobacteria > Rhizobiales > Rhizobiaceae > Rhizobium. Next base: position 84,260 of record UBUL01000004.1, on the reverse strand, counting down.
GCTGGGATATCGATCTTTCAGACGACGGTCACATGTCGGTCAACGGCCAGGTGATGAAGTAAGCCACTCTGAAATCAGAATGCGATCATGTTCGTTTTGAAGCCGCTGAGCCAGCGCTCGATCTCTCTTCTATGGACCGGCCAGGTGCTGGCGGCTACAGGCTCCGAATTCTACATGGTTGCAGTCGTCTGGATTGCTGCCGATTTCATCGGCCGCGATGCGGGATATGTTTCCGCATTGCAGTCCGGCACGCTGCTGTTCGGCAGCCTTTTCGGCGGTATCGTTACGGATCGCTGGCGGCACAGCACGACAATGATCACTGCCGATCTGCTGCGTGCGGCTCTGTTGCTGATACTATCGCTGGCGGGAATGCTGCATCTGATGAGCCTGCCGCTGCTGGTCGTGCTTGCCGGAAGCATCGCATTGCTGACATCGACGTTCGACCCGTCGCTGCAGGCGACGTTGCCGACGATTGCCGTCGATGCCGAAATCCGGCATGCGACCAACGGCTTGTTCGATGCCACCCGCCGCATGGCGCGCATTCTCGGCCCGAGCCTCATCGCGCTCGTGAATGGGTTCCTGCCGAAAACTCAGTTTTTCACCGTCACTGCAGCCACCTTCATATTCTCGGCGCTTGCCGTATGGCTGGCGGTAGCGAAACTCCCGGCGGCGTCGCGACGTCGCGATTTCTCCGGGATGGCGGCTGTCGTGGACGGTGTTCTTGGCGGATGGCGCGCGGCGCGGGGACATGTCGCAATCCTCTATGGCCTTTTCACCAACTTGATGGGAAACGTCGCCTGGGCAATGGGCATCCTGCTCGGCATGATCCTGCACTTGCGTGAAACCAGCGCCGACCCGCTGACCGACTACAGCCTGATGATGACCGCTTACGGGGTCGGCAACCTGACGACCAATCTGATCCTCGGCAGCGTCAAGCCGCGCAGGCCCGTGGTCTGGATCATCGCGGCGAAGCTTATCTTCGGGTCGGGAGTTTTCCTGTTGCCGCTGATGCATGATCGGATATGGCTGATGATCGTTGCCTGCTTCGCGGCAATCAACGGCCCGTTCGAGAACCTTGCCATGCTGCATCTGATGCAGACGCGCAGCGAACCGCATCGTCTGGCGCAGGTCTATCGCCTATTGATGTGCGCGATCTTCACCGGCCTGCTGCTGGCCTACCTGATGTCGCCGACCCTGTTTGCGTGGTTCGGCATCGGCCCTTCGATCATGGGATCGGGGGCGGCCGTCTTCCTCTCAGGGGTGCTGGGTGTTGGCCTGCTCGCATGGAAGCAGGCGCATCCCGCGCGGGCAAAGACGAGTTGAGGCGGCTGCGGACCTCAGTCGAAGAGGCTGGAAACCGATTCTTCCTGGCTGGTGCGGTTGATCGCTTCGCCGATAAGGCCCGCCGTCGTGATGACGCGGATGTTCGGCGCCGATAGCACAGCCGTCGTCGGCTGGATGGAATCGGTAATCACCAGTTCCTTCAGCTGCGAGTTCGCAACGCGGGTTACGGCGCCGCCGGAGAGAACGCCGTGGGTGATATAGGCGGTGACGCTTGCCGCACCTCGTGCAAGCAGGGCATCGGCGGCGTTGCAGAGCGTGCCGCCCGAATCGACGATATCGTCGATCAGCAAGCAATCCTTGCCGGTGACCTCGCCGATGATGTTCATCACTTCGGATTCGCCGGGGCGATCACGCCGCTTGTCCACGATCGCCAGCAGACAGTCCAGGCGTTTGGCGAGCGCACGGGCGCGCACGACGCCGCCGACATCCGGAGAGACGACCATGACGTTGCCGATATCGTAGTTCGCCTTGATGTCGCGCGTCAGGATCGGCAATGCGTAGAGATTGTCTGTGGGGATATCGAAGAAGCCCTGGATCTGGCCGGCATGGAGATCGAGCGTCAGCACGCGATCAGCGCCGGCCTCAGTGATGAGGTTGGCCACCAGCTTGGCGGAGATCGGCGTGCGCCCGGAGGCGCGGCGATCCTGGCGAGCATAGCCGAAATAGGGAAGAACCGCTGTGATGCGCCGCGCCGAAGAGCGCCGCATGGCATCGATCATGATCAACAGTTCCATGAGATGGTCGTTGGCCGGAAACGATGTTGGCTGAACGACGAACACATCCTCGCCGCGCACGTTCTCCTGGATTTCGACGAAGATTTCTTGGTCTGCGAAGCGCCTGACGCTGGCCTTGCCCAAGGGAACGTTAAGATAATTGCAGATCGCTTCGGCAAGATGCCGGTTCGAATTGCCTGCGAAAACCTTCATTGTGGCCCGCCTGTTACCAACCTGATAGCCGCGCTTTTAACCGCCTTGCTCTCGAATGCAAGGGGGTGAGGTGCGTTAGCTTTCATATTTCTGAAAAGCTTGTGGCTATCCACCGCTGGAATCGCGCCAGGAATTGAATTCCGACATGGTCTTGGTGGCAATTTTCTGCATGACCGTCGGAGGAACCGCCGACCATGGATCGCCGCGCTTGAGCGGCGCGCTTTCCGAGCCCTGTATTCTGTGGACGCGGTTGCCGTTGCCATCCAATACGTCCCAGACGTAGGTCACGGAGATCTGCGGGCCATCTTGGAAGGCGGAGAGATAGCCTTTCAGGATATACGCGGCGCTGGAATCGCTTGAGCTCTTGATGGTAAGGCCGAGCGAGCGGGCGTCGGCGCCGAGCTGGCGCGAAAGCGGCGTGACGGCTTCGACGGGAGCGCCGATGATAGGCAGGAAACGGATGCTGTTGCCGCCGGCCGGATTGGAAGGCGGCAGCGATGCCTGCCGTTGATCTGGCTGCTGTTGGTCTGGCTGAGGGTCTTCGGCAGCCTGCTGTTGCTGTCGAGGTTGCGGATCGTCCGACAGGCGCCGGTCGGCCTCGCGCTGCTCATCGGTCTCCGAAGGCTGATTGCCGACCGGAGCGATTGAAGCGGTCCGAGAGCCGTCGAGAGGGCGGGAGGCGTAAGGATTGGTGCCGTTCGACCTCAGTGCGGACGCTTGCTCGTCGAGCGTGCCGCTCGCGCCGTAGCTTTGCGGCTGGTATGCCTGCTGCGAGGTCTGCTGCTGATAGCCGTAGCTGTCCTGCGTGTCCTGAGGGACCTGACGGCGTTGCGGCGCGGAGGCCATGCGCTCGACATCGCGCTGCGTAACAGGGCTCGAGCCGGCATCGCCGATGGCCTCGGGCGGCGTCAGGGCGTCCGTGGTGTTGCAGGCGGAGAGCGCGAGGCAAAAGCCGGCGACAGTCAACGTTATCCTGACCAGTCCCATAGACGCGATCCTTTCTCCCGACGGGCTTACCGTCCAGGATCGCTATCTTACGCCCCTAACGGTTAAGAAATTCGAGAGGGTGGCGGGAAAGGGCTTTCGGAGCCTGCGAGGTCGTCAGATAGGTCTGTCCGAGGGTCATGGCGGTGCCGCTGTCGGAATCCATGATGATCATGTGCACGAAGAGCGACATGTTCTCCTGAATCTCCAGCGGATTGCCCATATGGAACATCTCTTGCTCCATCCACGAAGGCGAGAACCGGGCGCCAAGAGAGTAGCCGCAGGCATTCAGCCGATGGCGGGCAAGGCCGCGCTCGTCCATGATCCTGGCGTGCATATCGAAAACGTCGCCGAAGGTGTGCCCGGGCATCAGGATCGTTTCGATCGCCTGCAGCGTTTCCAGGCAGGCGCTGTAGAGCTCGCGGTGGCGATGGCTGGGAGTGCCGATGACGATCGTGCGCATCATGGCCGCGTGATAGTGAGCGTCGACGCCGGCCCATTCCAGCGTCAGCTGGTCATCGGCATCGAGCTTGCGTCGGCCGGACCTGTAGCGGCAGAGCAGGGCTTCCGTCCCCGAGCCGATGATGAATTCGTTGGCCGAGTAATCGCCGCCGCCGGCAAAGACGGCGCCCTGCATGGCTTCGAGAATATCTGACTCATCCACGCCGGTCTTGACCAGGGAGAGCGCCGCGTCCAGGGCACCGTCGGCCAGTGCCGCGGCGCGTTCGATGTGGGCGATTTCTGCGGGGCTCTTGGTCAGACGCAGGCGGCTGATGAGATAGGAGGCGTCGACGATCTGGCCGAAACTCGCCAATTGCTGGTCGAGCAGCCGGGCGATGCGGCCCGTCATGCCGTGAGTGTCGTATTCGACGCCGATACGGGCACCGAGCAGATCGAGATCGGACAAGAGCTCCTTGAGATCGAGCGTCGGATCGGCGTTGACGCGATCGACCCAGATGCGGATGTCGGTGATGACCGAGGTCAGCTGCGCCTGGCGCAGATCGGCCGAGCGCGTCATCAGCGTCAGAGATCCATCCGCCTTGACGACCAGCGTCTGGAAGAAGCAATAGCCGAACGTATCGTAGCCCGTCAGCCAATACATGCTCTCCTGTGCGAAGAGCAGCATGGCATCGAGCTTTTCCTCCTGCATTCTCGCCAACAATCGTGCCAGGCGAGCATCGAATTCGCTGCGTTCGAAATGCAGGGCCATATTAGGTTGCCTCCCCGATAGCGATGGCGGAAATCTGCCGTCCGTAATCCGGCTCCTTCGCATGCGTCGTACGCCGATAGGAGAAGAATCGCTCCTTGTCCGGATAGGTGCAGAGGTTCAGGCTTTCCGCCGTAACGCCAGCCTTGCGCAGGCGATCGACCGTCAGGGACGGCAGATCGAACATGGCATGGCCGGCCCGCGCGGATGACGCGAAATATTTGGCATAGTCGGGATCGCAAGCGAGAAAGCGCTCGACGAATTCGGGGCCGACTTCATAGCTCGCCTGGCTGATCGAGGGACCGAGACAGGCAATGATTGCCTCGCGCTTTGCGCCGAGCGCCACCATTGCATCGATCGTGTTTTCAAGCACGCCGGTCAGCGCGCCCTTCCAGCCGGCATGGGCAGCGCCGACGACACGGTTTTCCGGATCGGCGAAGAGGACGGGGCCGCAGTCGGCGGCGAGCACGCCGAGCACGATGCCCGGCGTGGCCGTCACCATTGCATCGGCCTGCGGCCGGCTGCCATCGTAATTCGCCTTGATGGTCACGACATCGGGCGAATGGATCTGATGCACGGTGGCGAGCTGTTCGACAGGCAGGCCGAACCAGCCGGCAACCCGGCGGCGGTTTTCCTGCACATGTTCACGATCGTCATGCGAACCAAGGCCGACGTTCAGCCCGCGATACAGGCCTTCGGAGATGCCGCCGGCACGGGTGAAATAGCCGTGGCGAATATTGGCAGCCTCGGCGGCGCTCAAAAGCGTGCTTGCAAGTGGTGTCGGCAACGAGAGTGTCCCTTGATATCCGGTATGGCGTGTCGTGCTTGACATAACGCAGCCGCGGCGAAGCAGTTCGATTTGACCGGGATGTTGGCCCAGCCCGGCGCGCGCTGTCAATCCGCAGGATTGGTGATCAAGCTTCAGCTAATGGGACGAAAGGGCAGGAGATCGATCGCCGGGCTCGATATTGCCAGCGCTTTGAAGAGTTCTCCCATCTTGCCTTCGCCGGCACCTGCGAGCCGTTCCACGGCAATGCGGATATTCTCCTGGGTCGCCGCATCCTGATCACGGCCGAGCGCCGCAGCCCGCTCCAGCAGGCCGAGTCCAATCAGGAAATCGCCCTGATGGCAGCAGCCGTTGATGTGCATGCCGGAGGCGAGGGCGGTTTGCGCCAGATGCTGGAAATCGACGTGGCTGGTGAGGTCTGCCTCACCGGGATGCTCCAGCGGCGGATCGTATTCATGCATGCGCACGGCCTGCAGCGTGTCGCCGAAGCTTGTGGCCATGTGACCATAGTCGATGGCGAGTGCCGTGCCGCCATGGGCTGCCAGCCTGTGGCAGATCGTCGTCATAACGGCCTGGCGGGCCGGCGCGATTTCGAAAATCGTGCCGATCGGAGGAAGCGCGCCCTCGGGAAGAAGCGCCGGATCGAGCGTGGCGATGCCTGCCGTAAAGGCCAGTTCGTCGCTCACGTCGAGGCCGACCGTGCGTTCGCGGAAACCGTTGGCGGTGCGGACGAACTGGCGGATGGGAATGGCGTCGAAGAGCTCATTGGCGGCGAGCAGGGTAAAACCCGCCGGCACTTCGCCGAAATCCGTGTGCCAGGAGATTTTTGCGCCGTAGGTTTCGAGCGTCTGGCGCTGGAAGCCCTGCAGACGCTCGCTGGTTTCGACGAGATGCACCGTCATCACATCGTAGAGCGGCGGCGCCAGCTTGCCGATGACGCGCAGCATGTCCGACATCATCGTGCCGCGTCCCGGCCCGATTTCGACGAGACGTACCACGGCCGGCGTTCCATGCCGCTGCCAGGCATGCACCATGAAGACACCGATCATTTCGCCGAACAGCTGGCTGATTTCGGGCGCGGTGACGAAGTCACCGGATTGGCCGAAAGGTTCACGCGTCTTGTAATAGCCATGCACCGGATCGGCGAGACACAGCGAAAAATAATCCGTGATGCTCAACGGCCCGTTCGTGCGGATGATGGCTTTGATTTTTTCCCCGAGCGCCGTCGTCATTCTTTGCTTTCGCTATTGCGTGACCGTGAAAGACTGCGAGCCATTCCCGCAAGGATCACGCGATATTAACCCCACCTCAAGCCATCTGCCTTGCCGCCGCCTGACGGGCGCGGATAACAGCCCAAAGGCCGATGGCGACCATCGGAAGCGACAGCACCATGCCCATCGTCAGCCAGTTCGTACCGAGCAGATAACCGAGCTGCTCGTCAGGCTGACGGAAGAATTCGACAAAAATACGCGAGAACGCGTAGCCGATCACAAAAATACCGCTGACCGTGCCCGGCTTTTTCAGCGCCAGCGCCCAGCGGGTCAGAATGAAGAGCAGGAGGAAGAGAACAATGCCTTCGATGCCGGCCTCGTAGAGCTGACTGGGGTGGCGCGGATCGGGACCGGCGGGGCAGACGCCGTTATGGGCGGCGATCACATGCGGGCTGCAGAAGACCATCGCCCACGGAACGTCGCTGACCCGGCCCCAAAGCTCGCCATTGATGAAATTGGCGATGCGGCCGAAAAATAGGCCGATCGGCGCGACGGCAGCAACGATATCGAACAGACTCCAGGCTGGGATCTGGTTGCGCCTCGCAAACAAGATCATGGCGATAGTCGTGCCTATTAATCCACCGTGGAAGGACATGCCACCATTCCAAACCTCGATGGCGCGGATCGGGTTAGCCAGCACGGGATCGAGGTCGTAGAAGAGGATATAACCGATGCGGCCGCCGAGAACGATGCCAAAGGCGACCCAGAGGATAAAGTCATCCAGATGCTGGCGCGTCATCGGTGCGGTATCGTTCAGCCAGAGCCTGCCGTTGTCGACCAGCCGCCTCGCATAGAACCAGCCGAGCAGAATACCCGCGACATAGGCAAGCCCGTACCAATGAACAGAAACCGGCCCGAGAGAGACGGCGACCGGGTCGATATCCGGAAACGGCAGGATGGCGGCGAGGTTGGCGGATGTCAGCAAGATCGTCAGGCCCGTTGCAGCATGATTCCCGAAAGCACCGTGCCATTCCGGAACAGGATCATGCTATATAGCTAAATGTGCGCGGAACATGGCGTTCGCTGTCGAAACGGTCAAGTCGATTGTTGATCCGCCCGAGATCATGGGGCAGGTTGTCCCGTCCTATCTCAATTCGCTTGCATCGGCCCCTTGGAAATCCTACCTCAGCACTATCTGGCCCATATCGATGCCTGACCGTTGAGGGCCGACGGCTGCAAGGAGATTGCCATGAGCACTGGACCGAACCGAATCTTGGATGAATTCGCCAAGCTGATGACCGATGCCGCCGGTGCTGCCCAGGGCGTGCGCCGCGAAATCGAGACCGCCTTCAATGCTCATGCCGAGCGCTGGCTGAACAGCATGGATATCGTCAAGCGTGAGGAGTTCGAAGCCGTCCGCGAAATGGCGATCAAGGCACGCGACGAGAACGAGGCGCTGCTGGCGAGAATCGAAGCGCTCGAAGCCAAGCTTGCTTCCAAGGGCGAATAAGCCCGGGCTTCTGTTTGCAGATCGGCGCGACACCCGTTTGCCGTGCCTTTTTCCTCTGAAAATTTCCGTCTGTTTTTCCACCTGTGGACATAGGCAAAAAAGCCAATCACCAGAGTCGCTTATGACTCCCTTCTGAATAGGCGTCGGAAGAGCTTTCCACAGTGGCGTTTCCAAAATCACCGTTCGGGGGCTGGCATGCCGGGCATGCCGCTATACACTGATTTTAAATGATGATTCGAAACGGACTTGGTAAGCCCCGGGCATGGTGGAAGCGTTAGTCTGGCAGCCGTTGAACATCATCCCGAGGATGTTTCCGGAGTAAAATTGTTTGCGTTCTTTCAGTGTCGAGCCACGGGAAAACTGCAACCGATCCGGTCAAGAAGGTGCTGCATGAGCCTTATGGAAATGGAAGCCGAACGACAATCGAATCCGGTCGACATGATCGAGTTCGTCGCTGCCAATAATGACTGGTCGTTCGAACGGTCCGGCGAGGACGAACTCGCCATGACCGTCGAGGGACGATGGACCGACTATCACGTCTCGTTCTCCTGGATGGAGGAGTTCGAGGCGCTGCACATAGCCTGCGCGTTCGATGTCAAGGTTCCGGATCCGCGCGTCAACGAAGTGATCAAGCTGCTGTCCTGCATCAACGGGCAGGTGCTGATGGGTCATTTCGATCTGTGGCGTCAGGAAGACATCGTCATCTTCCGCCAATCGCTGCTCTTGTCCGGCGGCGCCGAGCCCACCAACCGGCAGGTGGAGGTGCTGCTTTCCAACGCGCTTGACACCTGTGAGGCCTACTATCAGGCTTTCCAATTCGTGGTATGGTCCGGCCTTGATGCCAACCGCGCCATGGAAGCGGTACTTTTCGAAACGGTGGGCGAAGCGTGACATGACAGGTGAACAATCCGCCAACGCATTTGCGTCCTCCGGGCCGATCGTCCTGATCGGTGCGGGCAATATGGGTGGCGCGTTGCTGACGGGGTGGCTGAAGAACGGCGTGCCTGGATCATCGGTCATCGTCGTCGATCCCGACCCGGCCGATGCAATGCGGAAGACGATTGCGGATGCCGGCGCAAGCCATGTCACTGAGGTTCCGAAAGGCCTGACGGCGGGTGTTCTTTTCATCGCCGTTAAGCCGCAGGTCATGGATGCGGTTCTGCCGCCGTTCAAGTCTGCCATGGGCGAGGGGACCGTCGTCGTTTCCATCGCAGCCGGCAAGACGCTCTCCTCGCTTGAAGCTAGTCTGGGGGAAGCGGCCATGGTGCGCGCCATGCCGAACACGGCCGCCATGGTCGGGCGCGGCGTCACCGGTGCTTTTGCAAATGTGCGTGTAAGCGAACGCCAGCGGCAGCTGGTTCAAAGCCTTTTGAAGGTATCCGGTCCCGTCGAATGGGTGTCTGACGAAGCCGATATCGATGCCGTGACCGCAGTCTCGGGCAGTGGGCCTGCCTATGTTTTCTATCTCGTGGAATGCATGGCGGAGGCGGGCCGGAAGCTCGGCCTGCAGGCGGACCTCGCCATGCGGCTCGCACGGGAAACCGTCGCGGGGGCTGGTGAATTGCTGCACCAGTCTCCCGACGACGCTTCGCGTCTGCGCCAGAATGTGACGTCTCCCGGCGGCACGACCGCTGCAGCGTTGAGCGTGCTGATGGCGGAGGATGGCATGCAACCCTTGTTCGACGCGGCTCTCGAAGCGGCTCGTAAACGGGCGCAGGAACTGGCCGGCTGAGTTTTCGATAAAGGGCAGGACATGGCGGAAGAGATCACCTACGACGATTTCGAGAGGGTGGATATCCGCGTGGGAACGATCATCGAAGCCGAGACCTTTCCGGAAGCGCGCAAGCACGCTTACAAGCTCAGGATCGATTTCGGACCGGAGATCGGTGTCAAGCGCTCCTCCGCGCAGATCACCGTACATTATACGCCCGAAACCCTTGTCGGCCGGCAGGTGCTGGCCGTGGTCAATTTTCCGCCGCGCCAGATCGGGCCGGTGCGTTCCGAGGTACTGACCCTTGGTTTCGAAGACGAGTCAGGTGCGATCGTTCTAGCTGCGGTGACCCAGCCGGTGCCGAACGGCAGACGGATGATGTGAGCGGCTTTCCTTCCGCCGTCGAAATGAAGGGGTCAGTGAATATCTCGTGATACCGGGTCTGTCAGGCTGAAATCGAGGAATTCCGCTTCGAAGCCTTCGCGCTGTGGCGAGCAGAAGGCCGGGCCGACCAAGACTTCCTCCAGCGTCGGATCGAACCAAGCGAGCCTTGCCATGCGCCACTCGTCCATCCGGTCGGTGCGGTATTGGATGAAGAGGGCGTCGCCGTTGCGCGTCACCCGTGCCGACATGGCGTCAAACTCGTGATCCAGCCGGAAGGCCGACCAATCGGAGTTGCCATTGGTGACGACGACGCTGAAATGCCTGGCGCCGTCGGTATATTCGATCCCGCATTTCACCCAGTGCCTGGCGTCATGGCGGATCATAAGGCCGGCCTGATCATAAAGCGCGTCATAGCGGCCGATGAAGGTCACCTCCGCCGTGAAATCGCCGCGGCGCGCCTTTCCAAGAAAATGACCGTCGTCATGGTGGAAGCCGTAATAGGTTTCCTGCCAGAAATCGGTCTTGTTGCCGGATCGGACGAACAATCGCCCCTGGTTCATTTCCCATACCGGCGGCGCATTGAGCCAATGCATGCCGTCAATATCGATCGGCATATGGTGTCTCCTTCAGGCAGGAATGCGGATGGTGGCGCGCAGGCCCCCGAGCGGGCTGTCGCCGAGCGTGACGTTGCCGCCGTGGCTGCGGGCAATGTCGCGGGCGATGGCAAGGCCGAGGCCGGTGCCGGACTTGTCGAGGTTGCGCGCCGAATCCAGCCGGAAGAACGGCTTGAAGACGTCCTCGCGCGCCTGGACGGGGATGCCCGGTCCGTCGTCATCGAAGACGATCGTCAGCCATTTGGCGCTATGCTTGGCCTCGACGCGCAGGCTGTTGGCATAGCGGCGGGCATTGGTGGCCAGGTTAGTCACCAGACGGGTAAAGGCGTTTGGCCGAACGGAGATTTCATCATCTCCTTCAATGGAGAAGCTCATGGACTTGTCATGCAGCGTGAAGTCCTGCCGGATCTTCTCGAGGATGTCGCTGAGCTTGAACTGCCCGACATCTTCTTCCGCCTCGCCGCGTGCGAAGGCCATGTAGCCCTCGAGCATGCTTTGCATATCCTCGACGTCTTCGCTGAGGCCGACGAGATCCGGATTGTCGCCGACAAGGGCGAGCTGCAGCTTGAAGCGGGTGAGAACAGTGCGCAGGTCGTGGCTGACGCCGGAGAGCATCGCGGTGCGCTGTTCGATCTGCCGCTCGATGCGCTCGCGCATCAGGATGAAGGCAAGGCCCGCGCGGCGTATTTCGTCGGCGCCGCGGGGGGAATAGTTTTCCAGCCGCTGTCCCTTGCCGAAGCTTTCGGCGGCCTGAGCCAGCGCCAGGATCGGGCGGATCTGGCCGCGCAGGAACAGGACGGCAATGCCGATCAGCACCAGCGAGGTGCCGACCATCCAGAGGATGAAGATATGCGTATTCGACGCGTATGTCTGGCTGCGTTTGGCGAAGACGCGCAGCACCTTGTCGGGCAGTTTGATGCGGATCTCGACCAGGCTGGAGTTGCCGACGGTATCGATCCAGAAGGGCAGGTTGATCTGGTCGCGGATTTCATCGCTCAGGATGCCGTCGAGGATCGAAAAGAAAGGCTTCTCGCCGGGCGGCGGCAGTTCGCCACCCGGTTCGATCGAAATGGCGAGATCCAGCTTCTGGCGTGCCATCTGGGTGATGGCGGAATAGTCGGCATCCTGCGGATACGTCTGGATGATGGTGATGATGGCGGCGATGTCGCGCGTGGTCGCCATCGACAGCCGCTGCGTCACCATCTGCCAGTGGCGCTCCATGAAGACGATGGTGACGACCGCCTGCAGGATGATCATCGGCAGAATGAAGATCAGCAGCGAACGCGCATAGAGACCGGTCGGCAGGATATAGCGACGCATCCAGCGCGAAAGCCACCGCAATCCATTGGACGGCGTATGATCTTGGTCGCGTCTGATCGAATCGAAGGTCACCATCACTTGGTCTCGCGGAGCCGGTCTCAGTCTATGCTCAGGCGGTAGCCGATGCCACGCACCGTCTGCAGCCAGATAGGGTTGGCCGGGTCGTCTTCAATCTTGCGGCGCAGCCGGTTGATCTGCACATCGATGGTGCGCTCGCCCACCTCGGCATCGTTGCCGATGAGTTCATGGCGCGGGATCGTCTCGCCGGCGCGCTTGGCGAAGAGCAGCATGATCTCCTGTTCGCGATCGGTAAGGCGGATGAGCTCCGCGGCCTTCTTGAGTTCTTTGCGCGTCAAGGAAAACGTGTAAGGCCCGAACATCACGAGCTCGATTTTCGGGGAATCGGCGGGAGCGTTGCGCCGCAGGATATTGTTGATGCGCAAAACCAGCTCGCGCGGGTCGAAAGGCTTCGGAAGATAGTCGTCGGCACCGGCTTCAAGGCCTGCGATACGGGAATCGGCTTCGGCAAGCGCTGTCAGCATTATGACTGGGATGTTCTTGATCGCCCGCAGGCTGGATGTGAGCGAGATGCCGGATTCGCCGGGCATCATCACATCCATGATGATGAGGTCGAAGTCCAGCCCTTCCAGCTTGCGGCGGGCCTCGGCGCCGTCGGCGGCGGCCGTTACCCGGAAGCCCTTCTCCATGAGGTAACGGTTGAGGAGGGCGCGGATACGCGTATCGTCGTCCACGACCAAAAGATGTGCTGCATCGTCCGAGATTGCTGCTTTTGTCGTCATTCGATCCGTCTCGATCCTGTCCTGCCCTTGAATATTGTCGACGTATTCCGTACCAGCCGCCGCGTGGCCTCAATTGTCGTCATTTCTCGGTCTGCATTCCCCTCAGGAAACGCTTCACGCTTTCGCGCGTTGCCTCCGATGCGCCCTCGAATGCCCGCTCAATGCGGCGCGATTGCGGCTCGGCCAGTGCCAGAGCCAGGTCGCGGCCCGATTGGGTCGGATACAGTTTGCGCTGCCGGCGGTCCTCTGGGCCGGCGACCTGGCGAATATAACCTGAATCGATCAATTGTTTGAGAACCCGCGCCAAACTCTGTTTGGTGATCTGCAATGTTTCCAGAAGGTCCGCAACCGTCATGCCGGGTTCGCGGTTAACGAAATGGACGACGCGGTGGTGAGCCCGGCCGAAGCCGCTCTTGATGAGGATCTGATCCGGATCCGACACGAAATCGCGGTAGGCGAAGAAAAGCAGCTCAATGATCTCGAAATCGATGCCCCCCGCATTCTGCATCGGCGCTGCCAGCAGCTCCGCCTTTGCCGCGTTTTGGCTCATCTGTCGTGACACTGTGGCATTTCCTTTCCAATTATGGTGCGTCCGCGAAATTTACGCAAAAATACGTCAGCTTTGTTGACATATTTTAACGTCACCCGCTGCTTTTGTACAATGGCATATGGCTCAAAAGAGGTGATCTTATTGGGAAATTAAGCGCGCGTCGGTGAAAACTTCAACAAATCCCGTATTTTTCCCGCCGCGCCTCGCGAATGCGACACAATGAGAGCAGTAGCCATTCGTGGAGCGGCGACGGATAATCCCGGCAGATCGGGAAGAGAGGCTTGTTTCGGCGTGTTGGCTTGAAGGCGGCCGAGCCTGCGAAAGCTTCGTTCAGCCAGAGTTCGCCGTCATCCTTCCAAGTTCAGAGGTTGCCGAGCGGCATGACGCAAATCTGAGGTGTTTCCGCTTTGAGCGGAGCCACGAAATTGCTCCATCTTTTTATTTTCACGCAATTGGGACCGCAGTTCCCAAGGGATTTGACGTGAACCCACGCAAGCCGGGCAGGCTGCGTTCTCCGGCTTGCGCGGCTTAATGCTTATGACTTGCGGCCGAGAACCGCGCCGACGATCGCGGAGAGCACGCCGCCGGCGATCAGCGAGGATATGCCTTGCGCAATGAGACCCGTAAGGGCTTCACTGCCGATCAGATTGAGGAGGACACCGCCGCCGAGGCCGCCAATGGCGCCGGCGATCGTTCTCGCAACGAGATTGATCCCGTCCTGCTTCAAAACGGCGCTTGCGGCGTTGCCGCCGATGGCACCGGCTATCAGTTGTGTGATGATAGGCCCGAGACTTTCCATGACTGCCCTTCTCCCAAAATTCCGGAGACGCTTCCGGATGCCCGCTCGCGGCCCCCCGGATCGATGCCAGGGAACGGCAATAATCCTCATTGATATTAGGATTACATCATGCATCGACAGGTGGAAATAGAAGAGCAACTCAAGCGGGAGAATTCCTCGATGATTCCGGGGGAAATCCGTTCCGCGAACATGCGGCCGCTCGGCCGCACGCAAAATTTGCCGTCTTTATCGCTCTTGCGAGCGAATCAGCGGTATACGTAGACGACGCGCCGCGAACCGGGATCGACCAGCACCGGTTGGTTGTTCATTTCGACGTAGCTGTACTGGTAGTCCGGAATGCGGTGTATCTCGACACTCTGCGGGACCGTGGCGCCGACGACCACATCGCCGTTCAGCTGGACGGTATCGACCGGATTGTCATCGATATACGTTCGAACGTTCTCAGGCGGGGTGATTGCAACGACATTGCCGCCGCTGCGATCAGCAGGGCCGAGCAATTGGTCGTTCGGACCTGGCTGCGCGGGCTGAACGCTGCCCGTCGTAATCGGGTCGGTCTGCTCGTAGGTGATCGTGGGGATGCCGAGATCGTCCCGGTGGTCCTGGACGACGACGGATGTGCCGTTCTGCTCGACGCTCAGATATTGCGCATAGACCCAGCCGCGCATGCCATTGACATCGACCCGGCACCAGCGACTGCCTTCGACGCAGCCATCCAACGTTGCCTCGGACCCGCGCGTTGCGACGCCGACCGTTGGAAATTCCGAGCCGGGACCTGAGCGAACTTCGATATCGGTGGCGGTGGTGGCGGACATCTCGGCCTGGGTCAAGCCTGCGCTGCCGAGAAGAACGAAGCCGGCCAGCAGGAGATTTCTTTTCAAGGACATTGGTTTTCTCCTTCTGTCTTGAAAGACTTATCCTCAACGCTTCGAGTGCCTGAGTGTTCCGGTTTGCCGGATGCGTCGGACTATCGTTCGACCGGCAGATAAATAACCACATGAGATAACCGGCTATTTTCGCGTATCAATGCGGCCGGGTCTCCGGTGTTCGTGCCGCTTTAACGTGGCAGGGGCTGTTTTGCCTGGCGTTTGCGGCTATATCGGCAGCAAGACGATCAAACAGACGAGGCGCTCCATGGCCATGCTCCAAGCCGGCATCATCCCGGTAACCCCTTTCGAACAAAACTGCACCATCCTGTTCGATCCGGAGACGAAAGAAGGCGTCGTCGTCGATCCGGGCGGCGATGTCGATATCATCCTGCAGACGGTACGCGGGAACGGCATCACCCTGAAAGCCATCTGGCTGACGCACGGCCATATCGATCATGCCGGCGGTGCCGATGAGGTGCGCGAGGCGCTCGGCATCGAGGTGATCGGCCCGCATGAGGACGATCGCTTCCTGCTGGAGGATATCGAAAGCAAGGGCAAGATGTTCAACATCAGCGGTGTGCGCAACGTCACGCCGGATCGCTTTTTGAAGGAGAGGGACAAGGTTTCCTTCGGCGAGCACGAATTCGAGGTTTTCCATTGCCCGGGCCATGCGCCCGGCCATGTCATCTATTTCAACCGGAAGCAGGGCTTTGCCCATCTGGGCGACGTATTGTTCAATGGTTCGATCGGGAGAACGGATCTGCCTGGCGGCAATCATCAGCAGCTTCTGGAATCGATCCGCGACAAGGTCTTTCCGCTCGGTGACGAAGTCGGCTTCATTTGCGGGCATGGGCCTGGCAGCCGGATCGGCGACGAGCGTCGCACCAATCCTTTCCTGCGCGGGTTGTAAAGAAAGCGCGGGAAGCTTGCTCGCGCGCTATTAGCCGCTCTTTTGGCATTTCGAGAGGATATCGTCCACGACGCGGACGAGTGGTGCCGTCGCGTCGATGGTCACCGCATTCCTCGGAATATCTTCCTGCGCTGCGTGCAGTCGCATGATCACGTCTCGTTCGGCAGGCTTTCCGCCAAACTCGTCTTCCGGTCTGCTGGCGAGCCGGCTGTTCAGCGTTTCCAGATCGACGCTGAGGACGAAGACTTCATCGAACAGATCAATAAAGCGATGGAAATTCCTGGAGCCGCCGCAAAAGAAGGAGATTGGATGGCTTCGATCGGCGACGAGCGATTTGACTTTGCCCACATCCCAGAGATGATGCTTGTGCGCAAAGGCCATATCCGGAATGGGCTTATCATCGGCAGAGCCATCCAGCGGTTCGCCCGTTTCCGGATCGCCTCGATAAGCCAACTCCCGGTCGCCATGGATAACGTGGTAACCGCGCCGCTGCAGTTCGGCGGCGACTGCGGTCTTGCCAGTCCCTGAAACGCCTTCGATCAAATAGTTTCTGACGCCCATTGCAACCTAATCCGGAAAGCCTGCCCGCGCAGCCGGAAGCGGCGGCAGCGGTGGTGAAAAGAGCCGGTTTTGCAGCGCAAGGTATTTCGAATTTCAGTCAGAGGCCGGGCTCGAAGGTGGCGATTCCGTTCCCATTTCTCGAATAAACCGCGGCCGGAAATCAGTTGGCGGCGCAGAAATGACGCATGCCGTCATAGCCGACATAGGTGCCGGAACGGCTGTCGAAGCTTCTGTAGCGGTCGTAGCAATAGCGCATCCATGCGGGCGACCAGGGGCGCAGGCCGTAGGCCGGCGCCGGCGCATAGTAGCTGACGTCACGTTCGACATCGATGCGGCGCGGCGGCGGGCGGTAGTAGTAGGGCGGGGGAGGCGCATCGTAGTCCGGATCGGCATAGACCGGCCCCGGCTCGACATAGCGCGGCTGGCTAGCAATGGCGGAGCCGACGATCAGGCCGGTTGCGAGGCCGGCGGCGCCGAGCGCCCAGCCATCCCGGTTGTGATGATGCCAATATTCATCGGCGGAAGCGGCACTCATGGACGTGACCGTCAGTGCAGCGGCGACGGCGGACATGACGAGCGTTTTGCCGAGTATGGTCATTGGCCTATCCTCTAACGGAAGCGGGGCAAAAGTCATTCCCGCCCTTTCATCAGAAGCAAATTATACCGGGCAAACTGAAGGCAGACTGAATGACAAAACCCGGCATCGCTGCCGGGCTTCAACTCGAATTTGATAGCCGTAAGGTGTCTCAGCCAGCAATCTGCAGGTTGACGGCCTTCGGCCCCTTGCCGCGGCGATCCGGTTCCGTGTCGAAGCTTACCTTCTGGTTTTCCGACAATCCTGCCAGACCAGAAGCCTGAACAGCAGAAATGTGTACAAAGATGTCCGCGCCACCCTTGTCCGGTTTGATGAAACCGAAGCCCTTATCGGTATTGAAAAACTTTACAGTGCCAGTCTCGGCCATGCCTCAGGTCCTTTTCTCTCTGCCCACCATCCACACGGGCAGCATTACTTCAGTTGCCCTTGCGGGCGCTTGCAGGCAGTTCTCGAAATTTGAAGGAAAAGGTCCCCGTAACTCGGCATGATCTCGATGCGATGCTTGCCACCCCGCTTCTCGACCAAGCTGACCGGAATATTAGCGTTTCCGGAGCGCAATTCTATTAGGACTTCCCATGCTCTAAAAATGCCCGAACACTGCCGAGAGTGCTGTTTTTATGGGAAATTGGCAAGCAAAAGTTTTTTAACGTGTCCGAACAGGCACAATACCGTAACGCGACTGTGCTAGCGCGATTCGCAAATTTTCCCACTTAGGAACAAGTTTCTAAGGTTTTTGCATCGCTCGCGATATAGTTTTGGCGAAATTTTCCCAAATCGGCAGCTGTGAACGGCCGTTTTCGGTTGTTCAAAAAATTTCGCCGAACCGTATGATCGAGCGGCTGAAAGCGTGCATTTCCGGCGTTTTTTATGCTGTGACGCCGCGCCGGCGAGCCAATTCCGGTACCAGTTCCACCGACAGCATGGCTGCAAACATCAAGGCGCAGCCGGCATAGCCGAGCGGGCCGATGGTTTCGCCCAGCAGCAAAGCGCCGAGCGAGGCGCCGAACAATGCTTCCGACGATAGGAAGATCGCTGCCTGGGATGCGGTGGTGTAACGCTGGCCGATGATCTGCAGCGCGAAAGCGAGGCCGGAGGAAAAAACGCCGACATAGAGGATTTCGCCGAGGGCCGCGCGGATATCGGTCACGCTGATCGGTTCAATTACTATTGCGACGCCGAGAGCGAGGGCTGCGGTGACGGCAAATTGCATGGCGGAGATGCCGAGCGGCCGACCGGTTTCGTTGACTGCGGAGCCTGTAAGCGTGATTTGAGCCGCCCAGAAGAGTGCGCAGATGACGGTCAGGAAATCGCCGATGCTCAGACGCGAGAAGGAGCCGCCGGAAAGCAGATAGATGCCGCAGAGCGCCATCAATGCCGCAGGCCAGATGATCCAATGCGGTGCCCGGCGCAGGAAGATAACGGCGATCAGCGGCACGAAGACCACGTAAAGGCCGGTTATGAAGCTGGAATTCGTGACGGTCGTCGTCAGAAGGCCGAGCTGCTGGGTTGCCGCTCCGCCGAAGAGAGCGATGCCGATCAGCAGAAAGGAGAGCCAGTTGCGAGGCGTCAGCGGCTTCGCAGCCTTTCTATTCTCCATCCATACGAAGGGCAGGACGACCACGGTGGCCACGGCGAATCTGAGGCCGATGAACCAGAAGGGGCCGATCGCCTTCATCGCCGTCGATTGCGCCACAAAACCGCCGCCCCAGATCGCGGCGGCAAGCAACAACAACAAATTCGCCTGTATGCGAGACATATGCATCCTGCGGGAGGGGAGGAAAGAGCAGGCGACCGTTAGCAGCTGCTTTTGCTTGCGGCAAGGGTGAAAGGCATCCAAACGGAACCCTTCCGGTCAACTCAGCTCTCGGCCCTCGATATACGGAGGAGGGCGCCATGGCTCTCGTCGGTCGTGATCAGCAGGGCGCCGTCGGGCGCAACGGTGATATCGCGCAGGCGGCCGAACTTGCCCTTGAACATGCGTTCCTGTTCCGAAATCCTGCCCTTTTCGTCCCGGCTCAGTCGTGACAGCAGTTCGAACTTCAGTGCGGTGACCAGGAATTCGCCGTTCCATTCCGGAAACATCTTCCCGCGATAAACGGCGATGGCGCCGGGCGCAATCGATGGGTCCCAATAGAAGCGCGGCTGTTCCATGCCAGCCTTTGCGGTGCCTATCCCGATTTTCGTGCCGTCATAATTGACGCCGTAGGAAATGACCGGCCAGCCGTAGTTCTTGCCGGGTTCGGGCGTGTTGATTTCGTCACCCCCCTTGGCGCCGTGCTCGGCCGTATAGAGTTTGTTCGTCTGGCTGTCGAAGGTGATGCCCTGAGGATTGCGATGGCCCTTCGTCCAGATTTCGGGAAGGGCACGCTTTCCGTCCCTGAACGGATTATCGGCAGGGATGCTGCCATCTGCTCCGATATGGATGATGGAGCCGGCATCGTCGTGAAAATCCTGCGCGCGATCCTGCTGGAAGCGATCGCCAAGGCTGACAAAAAGGCTGCCGTCGCGGGCGATCGCGATGCGCGAGCCGTATTGGAGATTTCCGCGCGACAGCTTGTTCATCACGAAAATGCGCTTCACGTCGGTCAGCTGCTTTTCGTCGGGTGACAGTCTGGCGCGGAATACCGCCGTGCCGCTTCCGCCGGCGCCGGCCACCGAGGCGGTGAAATAGAGGGTGCGATTGCCGGAGAAATTCGGATCGAGCTCCACGTCCAGCAGGCCACCTTGACCATGCGCATAAACCTTGGGGACGCCTGAGATCGGAGCGGAAATCTTGCCGTCACGGATGAGCCGCATGCTGCCGGGCCGTTCGGTCACGAGATAGGCGCCATCGGGCAGCACGGCGACCGCCCAGGGATGTTCCAATCCGGCCGCGATGGTCTCGACCTTGACGTCGACCTTTTGCGTCTTGATGGTCTCGGCGGGTTCTGCCCGCACCGACGTTGCCGACAGAAAGGCGCAGGCCGTCAAGGCTATCGAAAATCCCGCTCTGCCAGGGCGCATCTGTTTGACCTCCCAATGGGCTCGCTTTTTGCAAGGTGGGACCGTTCGGTCGCCATTCAAGGCTGACCGCGGAGCCGATAACGTCTTTGTGTTCCCGCTTCCGACGGGCGGCAGCTTGCCGGATCTCCCAATCGTGTCGGCAGGCGGAGACTTTGCCGCGGAAGGTGTATCCGACCAGCCCTACAGAAAACGAATATCGAGTAAGTGGCCGATCCATAATGAAAAATTCCGCCATCTTCATAATCTGATTCAGGCACTTCGCGTAATGATTCAGGTTTGAACGCCTTATGGGTGCCTGGCTGCGATCGATCCGGCCCAGGCAAAAATAGCGTGCCGGATCTTTCGGACAGGCTTCTAGCCGGGTAAGAAAAGCATGCGCGCGCCACGCGGAAAGGCATGAAATAAAGCCACTGTGACGCCTTTGTGCTTGAAACGTCGGTCCATATTCGACATAGAGCTTAGCGCAGAAATCTGGTCCACAGGCTTTCTGCCATTTTCAACCGAATAGGACCGATCACCATGGCCTTTCTTGCCGACGCTCTTTCCCGTGTAAAGCCTTCTGCCACCATCGCCGTTTCCCAGAAAGCGCGCGAGCTGAAAGCAAAAGGACGCGACGTGATCGGCCTCGGCGCCGGTGAGCCGGATTTCGATACGCCCGATAATATCAAGACGGCCGCCATCGACGCGATCAATCGCGGCGAGACGAAGTACACGCCGGTTTCCGGCATTCCGGAACTGCGCAAGGCGATCGCCGCCAAGTTCAAGCGCGAGAACAATCTCGACTATAGCTGGGAGCAGACGATCGTCGGCACCGGCGGCAAGCAGATCCTGTTCAATGCCTTCATGGCGACGCTGAATCCCGGCGACGAAGTCATAATCCCCACGCCTTACTGGGTTTCCTATCCGGAAATGGTGTCGCTGTGCGGCGGCACGCCGGTTTTCGTCGCGACGACGCAGGCCAACAACTTCAAGCTTCAGCCTGCCGATCTCGAAAAGGCGATCACGCCGAAGACCAAGTGGTTCATGTTCAACTCACCGTCCAACCCGTCGGGCGCCGCCTATTCGCATGCCGAGCTGAAGACGCTGACGGACGTGCTGGTCAGGCATCCGCATGTCTGGATCCTGACGGACGACATGTACGAGCACCTGACCTACGGCGAGTTCAAATTCGCCACCCCGGTCGAGGTCGAGCCGAGCCTCTATGACCGCACGCTGACGATGAACGGCGTGTCGAAGGCCTATGCGATGACCGGCTGGCGTATCGGCTATGCCGCCGGTCCGCTGCAGCTGATCAAGGCCATGGACATGATCCAGGGCCAGCAGACCTCGGGTGCGACCTCGATCGCCCAGTGGGCTGCCGTCGAGGCGCTGAACGGTCCGCAGGACTTCATTCCGCGCAACAAGAAGATCTTCGAAGGCCGCCGCGATCTCGTTGTCTCGATGCTGAACCAGGCAAAGGGCATTTCCTGCCCGGTTCCGGAAGGCGCCTTCTACGTCTATCCGTCCTGCGCCGGCCTGATCGGCAAGACGGCTCCGAACGGCAAGGTCATCGAGACGGACGAGGATTTCGTCTCCGAGCTGCTGGAATCGGAAGGCGTTGCCGTCGTGCACGGATCGGCTTTCGGCCTCGGCCCCAACTTCCGCATCTCCTATGCGACCTCGGAAGAGCTGCTCGAAGAAGCTTGCCGCCGTATCCAGCGCTTCTGCGCTGCCTGCAAGTAAGCTGCCGACGACAACTTAAATGAAGAGCCTGCCAGAGATGGCGGGCTTTTCATATTCGCGCGGCCGAGTCTGCTTCATCAACCGATTTAAGCGCTTCGCAATTTGAATCCGCCGGCCGGCGCAAGTCTTTGGTATCAGACTCAAAGACCGAGCGTGGTCAGCATGATGAAGGCGGCGAAAAGGATGAAGTGGGTCATGCCCTCGATGGCGTTGGTTTCACCGTCGTTGAGGTTGATGGCGGCGACGATCAGCGTGATCATCACCATGACCGTCTGTGCCGGCGACATCGCCATGATGAAGGGCTGCCCTGTGTAGAGCGCGATCGCCTCCATGACAGGCACCGTCAGGATGACGGTCGAAAGAGACGCGCCCAAGGCGATGTTGACCGTCGCCTGCATGCGGTTTCTGAGTGCCGCGCGCAGAGCGGTCAGAATTTCCGGTGCGGCCGAGATGGCGGCAACGACGACTGCGGCAATGGCGGGCGGCGCTCCTGTGTCCCTGAGGCCCGTATCCATGAAGGTCGACATGAACTCGGCGAGCGCGCCGATCAGCACGACGCCGATCAGAATGGTGCCGATGGAGGCTGTCGTGGCCTCTTTCTCGTGATGTTCTTCTTTCGCCGCAGGCTTCTTTTCGGTGCGCGGATAGCTGTAGCTGAAGAAATAGCTGTGTCTGCCCACCTGCATGCGCAGGAACAGCGCGTAGAGCGCGATCATGGCGACGATGGTGAAGGCGGAATAATAATGCCATTTCGCACCGGGAATGAATTCCGGCACGATCATCGAAATGCCCATGGCCGTCAGGATCATCACGCCGTAGGTTCGGCTGGAATCGTCATTGTAGGGCTGCTCGCCATGCTTCAGCCCGCCGAGAAGGGCGGCAAGGCCGAGGATGCCGTTAATATCGAGCATGACGGCAGCGTAGATGGTATCGCGCACCAGCGTCGGCGAAGTTTCCCCGCTCATCATCATGGCGAGAATGATGACTTCTACGGCGACGGCCGACAAGGTCAGGATCATCGTGCCATAGGGATCTCCGACCTTGACGGCGAGGGTTTCGGCGTGATGCGCAACACGCATGGATGTGAGCACGATCGTGGCGATCAATGCCGCTGCGGCGACCAATGACGCCTTTTGTCCCATTTCGAGCACGGAATGCTCGCCAAGATAGGCAACGACGGCAATCGCCAACGCCGCGAACAGGGCCTTCTCCTGCCTGAACCAATTTGCTGTACTCACTGTCCTACCTTTGCGCCGATTCACGGTTGCACTCTAAATCAACGATTTGGCACATCAAGCTCGCCGTGTAAGAGGGCGATTTGCAGTCCGCGGCGTTTAATGAAATACTGCGCAAATAGGTGTCTGCCCAACCCACAACGTCGCGGCATACTCGAAACCCGTCTCATATGCACGCGATCCTGCCGGTAGCGTCCGGATCCGAAGGTCTTGGCAGATGAGAAGGAGGTTTGAATGGTCAAGGTCGTTTACGAAATCGTACCGCATGATGGTGGATGGGCTTATCGTTTCCGTGACGTTTATTCGGAAGCGTTTCCGACACATTCCGAGGCGGTGGAAGCAGCCAGAATCGTGGCGGCCGAGCAGCAGGTCGGGGGCGACTCTGCCGAAATCAGCTGGCAGGACGAGAGCGGCAAGTGGCATGAGGAATACGCCGATGGCGGCGACCGACCGGAAACGGAGGTCATCGATGGCCAGGTGCATTTCCCGCCGGTCGATACTGCCCCTGGCGCTTAGCCTTTCTGCTTGTCTGACGCCTTTTCTGTGATCGCATCAACGAAGTCGCTTTTCGGCGGTGTAGCGATCGCATCATGCCGATGAGGCTCAGCCAGCCCCGGTTTCAGCGCGGCATAGGCTGCCGCCTCTGCCGGTGCTTCCGAAGATAATCGCGAAAGATCCTCGGCGTTCGTGCGTCTGGTCGTCGGGCGGCAGAGATAGGCTCGCTCCGGTGACTTGCCCTTGCGTCGCTGCGGAGAGATCTGCGGAGCCGGCACCTGTTCCACCACTGTTCCCATGGTCAAGATCCACTCTCCGCGTTGTTTCCTTTGATGTAATCAAGCAGACCCGTGACGAGGGCATCGAATGTCACACGACAGCGTGGTGAAGTCTTCAGGTTTTCATGCATGACGATCCAGGTGTCGATCTCTACCTCTATCTCGGGCAACAGTTGCGCGAGGTTCGGATCTCGGCTCGCCAAGGGGATTTGATAAAAGCTGATGCCGATGCCGGCGCGCAGGGCGTTATGCAGAGCGATGCTGTGATCGGAACGAAAGTTGAAGGAGATGCCTTCGAGCATCGGATAACGCTTCAGCATCATGCGGATATAGGCGGTCTGGCGATCGAAGCCGATGAGCTTGTGCCCGCGCAATTCCTCGAGAGTTTCGGGCTTGCCGTGCCGTTCGATATAGGTGCGGTGGGCGAAGAGGCCGAGAGAGATGATGCCGATATGTCGGGCGAGCAGTGCTTCTTGCGCTGGCGCGACCATACGCACGGCGATATCGGCCTCGCGCTGCAGCAGGTCTTCCACCGTATCGGAGGCCGAAAGCTCCACGATCAGATCGGGATATCTTGCCTGCAATCCGGCAAGGATCGGCGGCAGAACTTCGGTGCCGATGACCTCGCTCGCGCTGATGCGCACCGTGCCGCTGACTTTGTCCTTCGAAGCGGAGGCTGCCCGCAACAAAGCGGCGGCCGTGCTCGCCAAAGTCTCGGCATAGGGTTTCAGAACCACGGCGGCATCAGTCGGCAGCAGGCCCTGCTGCGAACGCGTGAACAGCTCTGCACCGACCGATTGCTCCAATGCAAGGATATGGCGGCCGACCGTCGGCTGCGTCAGGCCGAGTTCGCGGGCGGCGGCCGACAGTGAGCCATGCTCCAGCACGGCGAGAAAGGTACGATAGAAATCCCAGCTTGGCTCAGATAGCGATATCATACATTTATGTATAGCATCTCCAGACTTTTCGGCAATTTCGTTTATCACGAGTCCAAAGCATAGTCACCTCATCGAAAAACCGATGGAGATGACGATGAACAGCAAGATGGAAAACACGAAGACAGCCTTGATACTCGGCGCTACCGGCGGGATCGGCGGTGCTGTCGCGGAAGGACTCGCCCTTCGCGGCTGGTGCATCCGGGCGCTGAACCGCAATGCGGCCGAGGCGGCCAGCCGCCGGCCGGAATTCGACTGGCTCCAGGGCGATGCCATGCAGGCGGAGGATGTTCTGAGGGCCGCGCAAGGTGCCGATGTCATCGTCCATGCGGTCAACCCGCCCGGCTACCGCAATTGGGGCAAGCTCGTCCTGCCGATGCTCGACAACACCATCGCAGCAGCAAAGGCAGTCGGCGCGCGGATCGTGCTGCCCGGTACGGTCTATAATTTCGGTCCCGATGTTTTCCCGAATGTGACGGAAGACAGCGCTCAACAGCCGAAGACCCGCAAGGGGGCGATCCGTGTACAGATGGAGCGGCGTCTGCGGGCGGCCGCAGAGCAGGGCGATGCGCCTGTTGTCATCGTTCGCGCCGGCGATTTCTTCGGCGGCTCCCGCGCCAACAGCTGGTTTTCGCAGGCGATGGTGACACCGGGCAAGCCGATCAGTTCGATGACCCATCCGGGCAAGCGCGGCATCGGCCACCAATGGGCCTATCTCCCCGACGTTGCCGAAACAATGATCCGGCTGATCGAGAAGGGCGACGAGCTGCCCGCTTTCGCCGTCTATCACATGCGCGGTCATTGGGATGGCGATGGTCGGCAAATGGTCGATGCCGTTCAGCGTGTGCTTGGGCACAAAGTGAAAGTGAAGGCATTCCCCTGGTGGTTCGTGCCGCTCGCCGCTCCCTTTGTTCCGTTCATGCGGGAATTGCGTGAAATGAGCTATCTCTGGGATGTGCCGCTGGAGATGCGGAACGACAAGCTGCTGACTGTGCTCGGTGAAGAGCCCCATACGCCGATCGATGAGGCCATTCGGAGCAGCCTGACGTCGATCGGCTGCCTGCAGGCGGCATGAGACCGGCCAAGGTGTAGAAATGCGTCCTGAGCTTGGTCTATCCGCTCAATTCAAACGCTCTTACGGAAGAAAGCCCCCGCAACGTGGGTTGCGAGGGCTCCTTACCGATATCAGAACATGTCAGCAAGCCGAATTCAGGCTGCCTCGTCCAGCGTCGGATAATCGGCGTAGCCTTCGGCCCCGCCGCCATAGAGTGTCGCCTGGTTCCATTGGGCCAATGGGGCGTTTTCCTTCAGCCGACGGACAAGATCCGGATTGGAAATGAATGGCTTGCCGAAGGCAACGACATCGGCCTTGCCGCTTTCGACAGCTTCGATCGCCATCTCTCGGGTATAGGCGTTGTTAAGCATCCAGCCGGCCTTGCCGCCGGCGGCATTGTAGGCTGCGTGCAGGGCGTCGTAGTCGAAGGGCAGGAAATCACGCTTGCCGCCGGTCTGGCCTTCGATGACGTGGATGTAGGCGAGGCCGTATTTCGCCAGACCTTCGATAACATGGGTGAAGAGCTGCTGCGGGGCCGCGTCGCTGGCGTCGCCGGATGGCGTGACCGGCGAAATGCGGATCGCAGTGCGGCCGGCGCCGACTTCCCTGGTGACGGCATCGACCACTTCGAAAAGGAAGCGGGCGCGATTTTCGATCGAGCCGCCATACTGGTCCGTGCGGTCGTTGATATCGCCGCGCAGGAACTGATCGATCAGATAACCGTTGGCGCCATGGATCTCGACACCGTCGAAACCGGCATCGATCGCGGCGCGGGCAGCTTTGCGATAATCTTCGACAATGCCTGGAATTTCGGCGGTTTCGAGCGCACGCGGCTCGGAAACGTCGGCAAAGCCGCCGGCGCCGTCATTGTTGACCAGATAGGTCTTCGAGTTTTCGGCGCGCCTGGAGGTGGAGGAAACCGGTTTGCCGCCGTTCGGCTGCAGGGTCGTGTGGGAGATGCGGCCGACATGCCACATCTGTACGACGATCTTGCCGCCATTGGCGTGTACCGCGTCCGTCACCTTCTTCCAGCCATCGAGCGCTTCCTTGCTGTAAAGGCCGGGAACGTTGGCATAACCCTGACCCTGATGGGTGATCGCCGTCGCTTCGGTGATGATCAGGCCCGCAGTGGCGCGCTGGGCATAATATTTGACGTTCAGCTCATTCGGCACGGCATTCGGTGAGCGATTGCGCGTCAGAGGCGCCATGACGATGCGGTTGGCGATGGAAATATCACCCAGCTTCGTCGGTTCGAACAGTTTGGTCATGGATCGTCCTTTCTATTGGCAGTGGGGGAGGAGAGGGATCAGGATGAGGCGAGCGTCTTGTCCTCGAAACGTGTGGGAATGAAAATCGGCAGGGCGGTCAGAAAGCAGACGGTCGCCATTGCCGAACCGGTAAGCGCCGTCTGCGCTGGAGAAAAGCTCGCGTCGATGGTGGAGATGCTGGGTGCGAGAACGGTGAGCGTAGCAGCCATTTCAGAGTTCCTTCTGCATCGCTTCAAGGAATTCGGCGATGATTTCCTCGTTGCGCTTGTAGAAAATCCACTGGCCCAGGCGCCGCGTCGTTACCAGACCGGCGCGATGCAGCGTGCCGAGATGAGCGGAAACCGTCGATTGCGACAGGCCGCAGCGCTCGAATTGGCTGGCGCAGACGCCAAGCTCCAGCGGGTGTTCCTGGGTCGGAAAATGGGCGTGCGGATCTTTGAGGTGATTGAGGATTTCGAGCCGCGCCGGATGCGCCAGAGCCTTCAGTATCTCGTTCTTGTCCATGACGTTCACCGCATGAATATCGAATAACTTCGATTTATGTATCGACGATTTTCGATATATCAAGGCCGATGCGGAACATTATTTTCTGCAAGGGCAGCTGGTGCGTATGCCTAGAAATTGGGCAAAAAAAGAGGGCCGCCGGAGTAAACCAGGGCCCTTATAGGTGTGAAGGTCAAAACCTCCAGAGGGGAACAGCCAATGCGGTGGAACTGGGAGGAAAAGCCACCATGTGCATCAGCTGTGTGCGTTATGATGCTAATTTGTGCAGTGCGCAATGCTTTTTTGTGCATGGCAGTTATGCATTTGGCGGGTTGGCGGAAAAAGAGCAAAAAAAAGGGCCTACGGAGTGAACCGTGGCCCTATAGGTATGAAGGTCAAAAACCTCCAGAGGGGAACAGCCAATGCGGTGGAACTGGGAGGAAAAGCCACCATGTGCATCAGCTGCAACCGATATGGTGGTTTAGTGTGCAGGCTTCAACTCTATTTTGTGCATATCAGCTATGCATCATATGCGTGGCTGATATATATGCCCTAAAAAGAGTTCGTTATCAGTGACTTACCTTCGTCAGAAATTCCAGTTACGGGCCTTTGACACGATAAAATCACGGAAAACCTTGAGCTTAGCCGCGTTTTTCATCTCGTCAGGATAGCAGAAATAAGTGTCGAAGGATGGCACGTCGGCATTGATTGCGAGCTGAATGAGACCCGGGTCGCGGCCGACGATATAGTCAGGCAGAACAGCGATGCCGATGCCGAGCAGGCAGGCGCGCTTGATCGACGTCTGGCTGTTGATCTGGAGATGCGGCACGCGCTTGTTGTCGGACGAGCGGCCGGCGATCTCAAGCCAGTTGACGTCGAGCAGATAGTTCGGGGCCGGCTCGCCGAAGCTGATGATGCGATGCTCGTCCAGATCCTCCACCGACTGCGGCTCGCCGTAGCGGTTGATGTAGGAGGGGGCTGCATAGACGTGCATATGTACGGTGAAGAGCTTGCGCTGGATCAGATCCGACTGCTGTGGCTGGCGCAGACGGATAGCGCAGTCCGCATGGCGCATGTTCACGTCCAGCTCCTCGTTGTCCAGGATGAGCTGGATCTGCATGTCGGGATAGAGCTGCAGGAACTCCTGGATCTTGTCGGTGAGCCAGCCCTGGCCGAGGCCGACCGTCGTCGTCACGCGCAGCTTGCCGCTCGGCTTGTCGGTCGTCTCGGTCAGTTGCATCTTGACCGTTTCGAGCTTCAGCAGAACGTCGTGTGCCGTGCGGTACAGCAGCTCACCCTGTTCGGTCAGGATGAGGCCGCGCGCATGGCGATGGAAGAGCTTTATGCCGACATCCTGCTCGAGAGCGCTGACCTGCCGGCTGATGGCGGATTGGGATAAATGCAATTTGTCGGCCGCATGCGTGAACGAACCCGCTTCGGCAGCTGCGTGAAAGATACGCAGCTTGTCCCAATCCAATGGCATGCCGTTTCCCCTCATCGGCTGCATTACTCCGCAGCCACGGCGACGGGCATGTGCCCTGTCAAATAGCGTTCCGCCTCAAGCGCGGCCATGCAGCCCATCCCCGCTGCCGTGATCGCCTGTCGGAACGTGTCGTCGGTCACGTCGCCGGCGGCATATATGCCTTCGACGCTGGTCGCGGTCGAATCGGCAGCGGTCCAGAGATAGCCATTGTCCTTGAGTTTCAGCTTGCCCTTGAACAGTTCGGTCGCCGGCGCATGGCCGATGGCGACGAAAACGCCGTCTATCGGCATTTCGGTGATGGCACCGGTGCGCGCATCGCGCAGGCGGGCACCCGTGACCGACGGCGGCATCGGCGGCTTGGCCGGAGTGCCGGTAATCTCGGCAACTTCGGTGTTCCAGAGGATATTGACGTTCGCTTTGGCGAACAGGCGTTCCTGCAGGATCTTTTCCGAACGGAACGTATCGCGGCGATGCACCACGGTCACCGATTTGGCAATGTTGGAGAGATAGAGTGCTTCCTCGACAGCGCTGTTGCCGCCGCCGACGACGATAACGTCCTTGTTGCGATAGAAGAAACCGTCGCAGGTGGCGCAGGCGGAAACACCGAAGCCCTGGAAATGCTGCTCGCTCTCGATGCCGAGCCACTTTGCCTTGGCGCCGGTAGCAATGATGAGGGTGTCGGCGGTCCAGATCTGGCCGCTATCGGTATGGGCAACGAAGGGGCGCTTGCTTGTGTCGACTTCGGTCACAAGGTCGTTGACGATCTCGGCGCCGACATGCTGAGCCTGCTGCAGCATCTGCTCCATCAGCCACGGGCCTTGGATCGGATCGGCAAAACCCGGATAGTTCTCGACATCCGTCGTGATCATCAGCTGGCCGCCCTGCTCCAGACCAGAGATCAAGACAGGCTGCAGCATCGCGCGCGCGGCGTAAACCGCAGCGGTGTAGCCGGCTGGGCCGGAACCGATGATGAGCACCTTCGTGTGGCGGGCAGGCATTGTCAGTCCTTTCAAATTTCAGCGATTGGGAAACCGCGGCTTCAAACGCGCAAAGCAGGCGATTTCACGATCCGCCGCTTCATTTATGATTGCCTTATGCATTTATTCAAGGGCAGCCTTGCATTACACACAGAGCAAATCGGCTTTGTGTAAGAATCAATTACACAAGAGAAACTTTCTTGCGTATTTCCGTGCCTTATATAGAAGCTGGCGAGGGGGAATTAAAGAAAGGCAATCAAAGTGCTTCGCGCTGAACTCGATGCCATCGATATCAAGATTCTGCGGGAACTCCAGCGGGACGGACGGATGACCAACGTCGAACTCGCAGATCGGGTCGGCATTTCCGCGCCGCCATGCCTGCGCCGGGTGCGCAAGCTGGAGGAAGCGGGCGTCATCGAAGGCTATCACGCCATGCTGAACAGCCCAAAGCTGGGCTTCGATCTGGTGGCATTCTGCATGGTCGGTCTCAAGCATCAATCGGAAGCCAATCTCAAGGCTTTTGCCAGCGCGACCGCGGCGTGGCCGCTGGTCCGGCAGGCGTGGATGGTTTCCGGCGACAGCGACTTCCTGCTGCATTGCGTTGCCGAAAATCTCACCCGATTCCAGGATTTCGTGATCGAGGTTTTGACCGCGAACGAACATGTCGATACGGTACGCACGATGTTGACCATCAGGCAGGTCAAGAAGCTTGGACTGGTAGAGCTATAGATAGATGAGGCATCGCCCCTGGCATCGATCGGTGATCAAGTCTGGTGTGCGCGTATTCCTGGGCAGTTCGCTGGCACATGTGCAGGACTGGTTTCCCGGGCTTAGCATCATCCGCAGCCAGGCTCTCAGCGAAGTGCATTATCGCGGGGCGAAAGTCGCAAGCCTTGCCGGCATGGATCAGTTGCGCGAGCGCTGCGACGAAACAATCTATATTGTCGGTTCAGGCCCATCGATCGGAGATTGCGACCTGCGCAGCCTGGAAACCAATAGCGCCATTCTTCTGAACGGCGCCATTGAACTGACGGGCGAACGGATCGCCGAGCCGCTGGCCATCGCCATCGAGGACGAGCGTTTCGTCTGGCGTCACGGCGACATGATGCGCAGGAAGATCGCGCCGGGCTCGCTCTGCCTGTTTTCCGTTGCCGTGCTGCGTGCGCTTTGCGAAATCGACAAGGGATGGGTGGTGGACAAAAGCATCATTCTGATCGATGACATCCGCAAGCCCTATGGCGCTCACCGCCGGTCGCTCGACGATCTCAAGAAGCTCCAATATGTGCGCGTAGACGCAACGGGATCGGCCGGCTTCTCGCTCTCGCCGGATCGCGGCGTCTTTCTTGGGGGATCGGTTGCCGTATCTGCGCTGCAATTTGCCCTCTATTGTGCAAAGCAAATGATCGGCTTTCTAGGTATTGATATTTCCAACGCCGGAGAGCCGCGCTTTTACGAAGACGCGAGCAACATGGCTTTTTCCGGCATAGCGCGGGCCGAGCAGCGCATCATCCAGCATCTTGTGCTCGCCCGGCAGATCGCGGTGGAGCGCGGCGTTTCCTTCGTCAACTATTCCCGCGTTTCTGCGCTGCGGAAATATGATTTCGGTTACGATGATAGGTTCGCAGCGCGACCAGAGCCGGATGATTTTAGGTCGAATCGACCTAAAATCTGAATCCGCTCCAGAATCAAGGAAGCAGAGCATGATTTCGTCCGAAAACCGAGCACACTTTTCGGCGTCATGCTCTAACAGGCGTGACGCCTGCCGGAGCTTTGCATCGATGCATCGTTTTGGACGTGCCGGGACGGGATGAAACTCAGCCGGATATGGCAAGCTTGCGTGAAGAACGAGGCTTGCCACTTCGAGGGCAGGCTCACCTATCGGCGACAAGCAGCTGCTTGTAAATCTCGCCGATGGCGGTCGCTTCCTTTTCCAGCGCGAATTCGCTGCGTACATGGAGCACGCCATTCTCGCCCTGGCGAAGTGCCTCCTCCGGATTGGCCAGATAGAAGGCGATCGCCTTGGTGAGGGCTTCGCCGTCACCGGCGGGGACGACGGTGCCGGTTTCGCCCGGAACGATCATCTCGGCATAGGCGCCTGCATCCGATGCGACGACGGCCGTTCGGGAGGCCATGGCTTCCAATGGCGTCAGGCCGAAGCCTTCATTGCGGGAAGGGGCGACATAAAGAGTGGCGCGGCGGTACCAGGGCCTGATGTCGTCGACTTCGCCGAGAAAGCGGATACGGTCCGATAGGCCGGCGGCAGCCACCATTTTCTCCAGCTCATCGCCAAAACCGCGATGCTCGGCAGTGACGCGACCGCAGATCACGGCCGTCCAGTCGGGATAGCGCGGCAGGAGCTCTATCATCGCCTTGACGAAAAGATCGGTACCTTTTTGATGGCGGATGCGCCCGAAGCAGCCGATCAGATAGGAGCCGGGCAGACCGGTTGCGGCCATGCGGTCATCGGGCTTTTCGGGCGGATGGAAGCGGTTGAGATCGACGCCGTGCTGGATGACGGTATGCGGCACTTCGAGAAAGCTGCCGGAGCGGGTGCTGGTGGCGATGACGGCGTCCATCCGGCGGATGAGCCAACGGGTATAGCCGGTATGGCGGCGCTGGGCCGCAGAGGTGAAGACCAGCTTTAAAGGCATGCGCAGAACGGAGCGCAGCAGCAAGCCAACCAGCATTTCGTTGTTGCGACGGGCGTGCCAGATGCGCATGCGATAGCGGCGCGGCCTGATCCAGAGGCCGGGCAGCCGGAGCCAGCCGAGTTTCGGCAGGTCTTCCGGCAAGCCAGGGCCGAGCGTTGCTATGTGATAGCCGAACTCGACCTGCTTGGGGATTAGCTGCACGATCGTCGACGTAACGCCGGATAGCCGGCGTTTGAAATTCGTCGCTATGATTTCGATCTCGCTGAGATCGCTCGCATGCGCTGACTCGCGATCGCGCACGGGCGATCAGCCCCAGGAGACGGAGAGGATTTCGTAGGCCTTGGCGCCGCCGGGTGCATTGACCTCGATGGAATCGCCGACTTCCTTGCCGATCAGGGCGCGAGCGATCGGTGAGGAGATGGAGATGCGGCCTGCCTTCACGTCGGCTTCCTGGTCGCCGACGATCTGGTAGATCTTCTCTTCGTCGGTGTCCTCGTCGACAAGCTTGACCTTGGCGCCGAACTTGATCTTCGAGCCGGACATCTTGGTGAGGTCGATGACTTCGGCGCGCGCCGTCAGGTCTTCGAGCTCGGTGATGCGGCCTTCGTTGTGGCTCTGGGCTTCCTTGGCTGCATGGTACTCGGCATTTTCGGAGAGGTCGCCATGGGCGCGTGCTTCCGCGATTGCCTCGATGATTCGCGGGCGCTCTTCCTGCTGACGCCAGCGCAGCTCTTCCTGCAGCTTGACGAACCCGTTCTGTGTCATCGGTACCTTTTCAACCATTTGCCTTGTCCTTCACTCCCTGCGCTGCTCTTCCGCACACACAAAAGAAAACAGGTTCCGAAGCGGTACTTCGGAACCAGTAGAGCCATTATTTTGTCATCTATAGCAGATTGCGACAGCCGATTTCCAGAAAATTCGATGCTTTAAGGAGTGCCGCTGCCCGGTCGCGGAAGCGCGAACACTACTGCCGGCGATCGGCGGCGTATCGTTTCGACGCTTGCCGTGCCGTATGACAGGGCATCACGGTGAATGTGAGCTGGCTATCGTTGCCGCATTCACCGTGACCCAGATCGTGGTCGTCAGAAATAGCTCTGCAGCGGCTGGACTTCGAGGTTTCCGGCCTTCAGCGCCTTGATCGCCATGGCGGCTGCTTCGGCACCGGCCATGGTGGTGTAGTAGGGCACCTTCTGCATCAGCGTTGCACGGCGCAGCGACTTCGAATCCGAGATCGCCTTGTTGCTGTCGGTAGTGTTGATGACGAGCTGGACCTGGCGGTTGCGGATGGCATCCTCGATATGCGGACGTCCCTCAAGAACCTTGTTGATCTTGGTCGCCTCGATACCGTTTTCAGCGAGGAAGCGCTGGGTTCCGCCGGTTGCGAGCACCTTGAAGCCCTGTTCGACCAGCATGCGGATGGCCGGCAGCACGCGCGGCTTGTCTTCGTCGCGAACCGAGACGAAGACCGTTCCATCACGCGGCAGTTCCACGCCGGCGCCGAGCTGCGACTTGGCGAAGGCCAGCGCGAAATCGGTGTCGAGGCCGATGACTTCGCCGGTCGAGCGCATTTCCGGTCCAAGCAGAGTATCGACGCCGGGGAAACGGGCGAAGGGGAAGACGGCTTCCTTGACGGCGATGTGCTTCAGCTTGCGTGGATCGGGCTTTTCGCCATAGGCGGCGAAGGCCGCATCCAGCTTCTCGCCGGCCATGACGCGAGCGGCGATCTTGGCGATCGGCGCGCCGATGGTCTTGGCGACGAAGGGCACCGTACGCGAGGCGCGCGGGTTGACTTCGAGCACATAGACTGTGTCGTCCTTGATGGCGAACTGCACGTTCATCAGGCCGCCGACATTCAGAGCCTTGGCCATGGCTTTCGCCTGGCGCTCCAGCTCGTCGATCATGGCCGGAGAGAGCGTGCGAGGGGGCAGCGAGCAGGCGGAGTCGCCCGAATGGATGCCGGCTTCCTCGATATGCTCCATGATACCAGCAACATACACATCCGTGCCGTCGGAGAGGCAGTCGACATCGACTTCGATGGCGTTGGTGAGATAGCTGTCGAAGAGCAGCGGGTTCTTGCCGAGCAGCGTGTTGATCTGACCCGTCTTGTCGTTCGGATAGCGCTGCTTGATGTCTTCCGGCACCAGTTCCGGAACGGTGTCGAGCAGATAGCCCTGCAGCTGGCCTTCCGAGTGGATGATCTGCATGGCGCGCCCGCCGAGAACGTAGGACGGGCGCACGACCAGCGGGAAGCCGATTTCGGAGGCGACGAGGCGCGCCTGCTCGACGGAGTAGGCAATGCCGTTGTTCGGCTGATTGAGATCGAGCTTCATCAGGAGCTTCTGGAAGCGGTCGCGGTCCTCGGCAAGATCGATCGCGTCCGGAGCGGTGCCGAGGATCGGGATGCCGTTCTTTTCCAGCGCTTCGGCGAGTTTCAGCGGCGTCTGGCCGCCGAACTGGACAATGACGCCGACCACTTCACCCTTTTCTTGCTCTGCGCGCAGGATTTCGATCACGTCTTCCGCCGTCAGCGGTTCGAAATAGAGACGGTCCGACGTGTCGTAGTCTGTCGAAACCGTTTCTGGATTGCAGTTGATCATGATCGCTTCATAACCGGCATCCTTCAGCGCGAAGGCGGCATGGCAGCAGCAATAGTCGAATTCGATGCCCTGGCCGATGCGGTTCGGACCGCCGCCGAGGATGACGACCTTCTTGCGGTCGGAAACCTGCGCTTCGGAGCGAGCGGCGCCGACGAATGGCGTCTCATAGGTCGAATACATATAGGCGGTCGGCGAAGCGAATTCGGCGGCGCAGGTGTCGATGCGCTTGAAGACCGGACGGACGTTCAGCGAATTGCGCAGTTCGGCCACTTCCTTCGGGCGCTTGCCGGTCAGCGTCGCAAGGCGCGCGTCGGAGAAGCCCATGGCCTTCAGCATGCGCAGATTGGCGGCATCCTGCGGGAGACCATGCTCGCGGATGCGGCCTTCCATGTCGATGATGTTCTTCAGCTGCTCGAGGAACCAGGGGTCGATCTTGCAGCCTTCATGCACTTCTTCGATGCTGAGCCCCAGGCGCAGCGCCTGGGCGACCATGCGCAGGCGGTCGGGCGTCGGCGTTCCGATTGCGGCGCGAATGGCGTTGCGGCTGCCTTCGCCTTCTTCCGTGCCGGGAATTTCGATCTCGTCCAGACCCGTGAGGCCGGTTTCCAGGCCGCGCAGTGCCTTCTGCAGCGATTCCGCGAAAGTACGGCCGATCGCCATGACTTCACCGACCGACTTCATCGCCGTGGTCAGGACCGGGGAGGCGCCGGGGAACTTCTCGAAGGCGAAACGAGGGATCTTGGTGACGACATAATCGATCGACGGCTCGAAGGAGGCGGGGGTCGCGCCGCCGGTGATGTCGTTTTCCAGTTCGTCCAGCGTGTAGCCGACGGCGAGCTTGGCCGCGACCTTGGCGATCGGGAAGCCGGTGGCCTTCGACGCGAGGGCGGAAGAGCGCGACACGCGCGGGTTCATTTCGATGACCACGAGGCGGCCATCCTGCGGATTGACGGCGAACTGCACGTTCGAGCCGCCGGTTTCGACGCCGATCTCCCGCAAAACCGCGATCGAGGCGTTGCGCATGATCTGGTATTCTTTGTCCGTCAGCGTCAGCGCCGGAGCGACGGTGATCGAGTCGCCGGTGTGAACGCCCATCGGATCGATGTTTTCGATGGAGCAGATGATGATGCAGTTGTCCGCCTTGTCGCGGACGACTTCCATCTCATACTCCTTCCAGCCGAGAACCGATTCTTCGATCAGGACTTCCGTGGTCGGCGAGGCGTCGAGCCCGCCGCCGACGATCTCGAAGAATTCCGAGCGATTATAGGCGATGCCGCCGCCCGTGCCGCCGAGCGTGAAGGACGGGCGGATGATGGCGGGCAGGCCGACATGGTCGAGCGCCTGAGCGGCGACCGCCATGGCATGGCTCATATAGCGCTGCTTGCGGTCGCTTTCGCCGAGGTTCCATTGATTTTCAAGCTCGTCGAGCGCCTTGTCGAGTTCTGCGCCGGTGAGCGATGCCTTGAGCTTGCTGCGTTCGGCTTCGTGCGTCTTGCGGTCGGCATCCTTGATGTCGGTGGCGTTTGCCAGCATGGAGCGCGGCGTTTCAAGGCCGATGCGGGCCATGGCTTCGCGGAAGAGCGCCCGGTCCTCGGCCATGTCGATCGCGGCGGGTTTCGCGCCGATCATCTCGACATTGTAGCGATCCAGCACGCCCATGCGCTTCAGCGAAAGCGCAGTGTTGAGCGCAGTCTGGCCGCCCATCGTCGGCAGCAGCGCATCCGGACGCTCCTTGGCGATGATCTTGGCAACGACCTCAGGCGTGATCGGTTCGACATAGGTCGCGTCCGCGAGACCCGGATCGGTCATGATCGTTGCGGGGTTGGAGTTGACGAGGATGACGCGGTAGCCTTCCTCTCGAAGAGCCTTGCAGGCTTGCGTGCCGGAATAGTCGAATTCGCAAGCCTGCCCGATAACAATCGGTCCTGCACCGATAATGAGGATCGATTTGATATCTTGGCGCTTCGGCATGGGTTCTCATCCGTTTTTTCGTTGCGCGAAAAACCGGCCAGGGTGGGAGATCACCGGCCGGGGGCGCATGGGCAAATATTTTCAGGCTAGAAGCGGCTTATAGGCAAATGTGTTTGTAAACGGAACCCCATAAATGGCGGAATCGACATGAATTCTGCAGGCTTTGGTCACATTAGCCGAAACGATGCCGGACGGCCTCGACGTAGGAGCGGCTGACGGGCACCGCCGCTCCATCGCGGGCAATGACGAAAAGCTTGCCGTTGTCGCGTTTCAGGCGGGCGACATGATCGGCCGCAACCCAATGGGATCGATGCACGCGTATGCCGTCGATATCACCGATTTCCGTCAGAGCATCGCCAAAGCGCAGCAGGACGAGTTCGCGACCGCGCGTCGTTACGACCTCGGTATAGTGATCGCGCACCGTGAGCCTTACCAGCGCGCCCCGGTTTTCCGGTTTCAAGCGTGAGAGAATCGGCGGCTGCGGTGTCTGCAGGCGAATCTCGCTTGCTGCGATAGGCGTTGTTTTCGTCTCCGTGAGGTCCGGTCCCGCGACTGCTACCTGCCGGTGCATGGTCAGATAAGACAGAATACAAAAGAGAGCGCAAAGCGGAATGGCGCCAAGCGATTGATGCAGGCTGTCGGCCACCGAAGGCATTGTTCCGAAAAATGCGAAGTTGACGACCGAGATGCCGAAGCCGATCGGCAATGCGGCAACGATCGAACCAATCATCATACGGGCGAACATGCCCGCCATATGCCCGCGCAGGAGGATTTCGGCGGCGATGGAAAAGACGATCGCTGTGGACCAGGCCATGGCCTGGAGGACAAGCCAATAGCCGAAGCGCGGGCCTAACATCAGCCGGGCAAGCGTGCCGTAGGGGCCGGTTATGGCGAAGATCAGGACGACCGTCACGAAGGTTGCCCAAAGCCTCGGCGAGCGCCAGGCGACCTGCAATTCGCGAAGCGTGGATTGCAGAAAGGTGTGATCCACGAATTTTCCCGTTTTTCCAAGCAATTTCGATTGAGAGAACAGCAGTATCACGAAAAGGCTCGGTAAACTCAATCGGATACAGATCATGACTTTCGAGCCGCTTCTTGATGCCCCAACCGCGATCCAGATTCATGTCGCAGCGGTCGTTCCGGCCGCCTTGCTGGGGGCCTATCTCCTTGTCAGGCCGAAGGGGACGCCGCAGCATCGCCTGCTCGGCAAGATCTGGCTGACCCTGATGGCCGTCACGGCGCTGTCGAGCTTCTTCATCCATCAAGTCAACGTCTTCTACGGTTTCAGCCCGATCCACGTACTCTCCATATTCGTTCTCTTCGGTTGCTGGCGAGCGATCGCCAATGCCCGCAAGCGCAATATCGAGGCGCATAAGCGCATCGTCAGAGGCCTCTACCTGGGCGGGATCGTCGGTGCAGGCGCTTTTACCTTCCTTCCCGGCCGTATCATGAACGAAGTAGTGTTCAAGGGTGACGAAACGGCTCCGTTTCTGGTCGTGGCGGGCATAGCCAGCGCGCTTTTATGGCTGATGTCTAATGAATTGCGGCGGCGTCGCAGTTTAAGCTGATGTTCTGTCGATACCCAACTGGCGTTGTTGCTCTTCCTGGATATATAAATGCCTCAAGGGACTTTGGTTTTGGGCATCGCCAGGAGGTGCGCTATGGATTGGAAGGGGCGTCGGCAATCCGACAATATCGAGGACGAACGCGGCTCATCGCCCATGGACGGCGGCATGGGAGGCGGCGGCTTCCGTTTCCCTGGCGGAGGGATTGGCGGCGGCGGCTTGAGCTTCCGCACCATTATCGTGCTGATTGTAATTTTCCTGATCCTGAGAGCCATGGGCGTCGATGTCATGGGTCTGCTGCAGCAAACCGGGATACTGCAGGGC
Organism: Hyphomicrobiales bacterium; assembly: GCA_900468625.1. Taxonomy (GTDB): domain Bacteria; phylum Pseudomonadota; class Alphaproteobacteria; order Rhizobiales; family Rhizobiaceae; genus Rhizobium. The sequence continues at coordinate 45,140 of UBUL01000004.1, read as the reverse complement.
GGCGGCCCCGGATATCAGCAGAGCACCTCCGCCGGCAGCGGCGGCCAGCCGGCCAATGACGAGATGAAGCAGTTCGTCGCGACCGTTCTTGCCGATACGGAAGATACCTGGACCGGCATCTTCAAATCGATGGGCAAGACCTATACCGATCCGAAGCTCGTGCTGTTCTCCGGCAGCTTCCCTTCAGCTTGCGGCCAGGCTTCGGCCGCCACCGGTCCTTTCTATTGTCCGAGCGACCAGAAGATCTACCTCGACATGGCCTTTTTCAAGCAGATGAAGGATCAGTTCGGTGCGGCCGGCGATTTTGCGCAGGCTTACGTCGTAGCGCACGAAGTCGGCCACCATGTTCAGGACCAGCTCGGCATTCTGCCGAAGTTCAATCAGGCCCGCCGCAACATGAGCGAGGTGGATGCCAACAAGATGTCGGTGCGCATCGAGCTGCAGGCCGATTGCTTTGCGGGTATCTGGGGCAAGTTTACCCAGCAGAAAGGAATCCTGCAGACCGGCGATCTGGAAGAGGCGCTGAATGCGGCACAGCAGATCGGTGACGACACGCTGCAGAAGCGCACGCAAGGCTACGTCGTGCCCGACAGCTTCAACCACGGCACGTCGGCGCAACGCATGAAGTGGTTCAAGCAGGGCTTCGATTCCGGCAAGCTGACGGATTGCGACACGCTGAACAATCCGGTCTGATTTCACTTGCCCGCTTCCGGATGCGGAGGCGGGCAAGCCATTCCCTCATCACTTCTCGCTGTCGAGATGCGTAAGCTGAGCTTCTGGATATCGGCCGCCGGCTGCGGCATCTCTCGGGATCGCACGTTCGATCGAGGCCATATCGGCTTGCGACAATTTGACCGAGAGTGCTCCCAAGGCCTCCGTGAGGCGATCGCGGCGGCGGGCGCCGATAACGGGGACGATGTCCTTGCCCTGGGCTGCGACCCAGGCAATCGCGATCTGGGCGACGCTGGCACCCTTCGCCTCGGCGATCCCTCGCAGCGCTTCCACGAGTTCCAGGTTCTTCTCGACGTTTCCGGCCTGGAAGCGCGGGCTCATCGCGCGGAAATCGCCTTTTTGGACGCTGTCTTTCTGCCAGTGGCCGCTGATGAGGCCGCGTGAAAGAACGCCATAGGCGGTTATGCCGATGCCGAGTTCGCGGCAGGTCGGCAGGATCTTGTCTTCGATACCGCGCGAGATCAGCGAATATTCGATCTGCAGGTCGACGATCGGATGGATAGCGGCTGCGCGGAGGATAGTGTCGGGGCCGACTTCCGACAGGCCGATGTGCCTGATGTAACCTGCCTTGATCAGATCGGATATCGCGCCGATCTGGTCTTCGATCGGCACGTTCGGGTCAAGCCGGGCTGGGCGGTATATATCGATGTGATCGACACCGAGGCGTTGGAGCGAATAGGCGACGAAATTTCTGATCGCCGCGGGGCGGGCATCGTAGCCGAGCCATGCACCGGCGGGATCACGCAGCGCGCCGAACTTGACGCTGAGCAGGAAATCGTCGCGCTTCAGTCCCTTGATGGCTTCGCCGATCAGCATTTCATTGTGGCCCATGCCGTAGAAATCGCCGGTATCAAGTAGGTTGATTCCAGTGTCGAGCGCGGCGTGAATCGTCGCAATGCTCTCGGCTCTGTCGGAGGGACCGTACATGCCGGACATTCCCATGCAGCCAAGACCGAGAGCCGATACCTGCAGCCCGGTCTTTCCCAATTGGTGCTTTTCCATCGTTACTCTCCTTGGCCTGCGGCGCTCTCGTCTCAAGAGGTTCCACCATGCTGTTTTACTCCATCGACCTTTGTGCGATAATCTAGGTAAATCGAAACAGGTTGTTTGGAATTTCGCACAATGGATGACTTGCCGCTGGCCGATCTGGTTGCCTTCACTGCCGTTGCCCGTGAGCGCAGCTTTCGCGAGGCGGCGCGCAAGCGCGGTGTTTCCGCCTCGTCTCTGAGCGAGGCGGTCCGACGGCTGGAGGAGCGGCTGGCGGTTCGGCTGCTCAATCGTACGACCCGAAGCGTGACGCCGACGGAGGCAGGCGAGCGGCTGATGGAGCGCTTGACGCCCGCCATGAGCGAGATCTCCGTGGCGCTCGACGATATCAACAGCTTTCGTGACAGCGTCGGCGGCACTTTGCGGCTGAACGTGCCCATCGTCGCCGCCATGGTCGTCATGCCTGACATCATCAGCCGCTTCCTCAGGGAATATCCCGCAATATCCGTCGAGATCGTCGCTGAAGACAGTTTCATCGATGTGGTGGCGGCCGGCTACGATGCCGGTATCCGTTACGATGAGAGGCTGGAAAAGGATATGATCGCCGTGCCGATCGGACCGCGGCAACAGCATTATGTCACGGCCGCGGCACCTGCCTATCTGGCTGCAAACGGCACGCCACAGCATCCGCGCGACATACTCGAGCATCGCTGCATCCGCCATCGGTTCCTGAGCGGTTCAGCCATGCCGTGGGAATTTGAAAAGGACGGCGAGACGATCTTCATCGCCCCGCCGATGGTCGTTGCAACGAATTCGATCGATATCGAGCGCAGCGCGGCAGTGGCTGGGCTTGGCATCATCAGAACATTCAAGGAGTTCCTCGCGCCGCAGATTGACAGCGGGGATTTGGTGCCGATCCTTGAGGAATGGGATACGGCTTTCTCCGGCCCGTTTCTCTATTATGCGAGCAGGCGCCACATGCCGGCCCCGCTTCGAGCCTTCGTCGATTTCCTCAATCGTGAGCAGCGGCGCGGGCGCGGCAGATAGTCGCTTTTATGCGGGAGATCAAAAAACCGGTCAATAAATCAATAAGATTGAAGCGTTCACTGATTGTTTCCGCCAAAATCTTTATGTATGGGGAACGCTTCGGTTTTTCGTTCACGTTCTGTCTCTTTCATCGAGGCGGAGCCGCCAGAAGGCATCTCCATGATCGATCAGAAATTCGCCCGTCGAGGCCTTTTGCTCGTTTTCCTTATTCTCTTCCTCGACGTCATCGGCATTGCCATCATCATGCCGGTCATGCCGAAATACCTGGAAGAGCTGACGGGCGCGTCGGTCAGTACGGCGGCAACCGAGGGCGGGTGGCTGCTGCTTGCCTATGCCGCCATGCAATTTCTGTTTTCGCCGTTGATCGGCAATCTGAGTGATCGTTTCGGCCGCCGGCCGCTACTGCTTGCATCGGTGCTGACCTTCGCGATCGACAATTTCATCTGCGCGATTGCCGGCTCCTACTGGATGCTGTTTGTCGGCCGCATTCTTGCCGGCATCAGCGGTGCAAGCTTTTCGACCTGTTCGGCCTACATTGCCGATATCAGCAACGAGGAGAACCGTGCGAAGAATTTCGGTCTGATCGGCATGGCTTTCGGCGTCGGCTTTGTGCTTGGCCCGGTCATTGGCGGTTTTCTCGGCGAATTCGGCCCGCGCGTGCCTTTCTACGGTGCGGCAGCTCTGGCGTTCCTGAATTTCGCGGGCGCCTATTTCCTGCTGCCCGAAACGCTGGACGCTAAGCATCGCCGGCCGTTCGAGATCGCGCGGGCCAATCCTTTCGGTGCTTTGAGGCAGATGCGGCGTTACCAGGGCACCGGCTGGGTCTGCGTCGTGATGTTCCTCAATTGGCTGGCGCACGGCGTCTATCCGGCGGTCTGGGCCTTCGTCACCTCCTATCGCTATGACTGGAGCGAGGGGCAGATCGGCTTTTCTCTCGGCGTCTACGGCATCGGTGCTGCCATTGTCATGGGTCTTGTTCTGCCGCGGCTCGTGCCCCTGCTTGGCGAATGGAAGACCGCACTACTCGGGCTGTTATTTTCCTGCCTCGGCCTGATGGGCTACGCGTTCGCATGGCAAGGATGGATGGTCTACGTGGTGGTGGTCCTGACGGTTATCGAAAACGTCGCGGATGCGCCGCTTCGTTCCATTGCGGCCAGCAAGGTTCCGCCCTCCGCGCAAGGCGAATTGCAGGGAGCGCTCGGCAGCTTGACGAGCATTACCGCCATCGTCGGGCCGGTGCTGTTTCCTTATCTGTTCCAGTATTATACCGCACCGGCCGCACCGGTCGTCTTCGCCGGCGCGCCTTTCATCATGAGCGCAATTCTGGTCTTCGCCGGGCTTGTCGTGCTTGTGACAAAGGTTCGCAAGACGGAGCCGAAAGCGGTGGCCCGGTCGCAAGCCGGCGAGGCGGCCTAAAAAATCATCAGATATTTTGATACTCTGATGAATTCTTTAGCATCGTGGGCTTGTCCGCTGGCTTTTTGAGCTAAGTTGCGTTAATGCGGCATGCTCGCGCACCCTTGGGTAGGATGGTTGGCGCGATTGTAAAGATCGAGTCTTCGTTATGGATATCCCGGTACCTGCGCGCTCGTTCGCGCATGACAATGATAATTCGTGGTCTGCACATGTCCGCGCAACGCTTGCGCTGGGCATACCGCTGATCGGCGCGCAACTGGCGCAGCTGGGTATCAATACCACGGATGTCATGATCGTCGGTCAGCTCGGTGCCGAGCAGCTGGCTGCCATGGTGCTTTCCGCGCAGTTTCTGTTCACAATCCTGATTTTCGGTTCGGGCTTCTCTATCGCGGTCGTGCCGCTGGTGGCGCAGGCCTACGGCAAGGGCGACGCCGCCTCGGTGCGGCGGGCCTTGCGCATGGGGCTTTGGGTCGTCACGGCCTATTGGCTGGTGGCGCAGCCTGCCTTCTTCTATTCCGAGGAAATCCTTCTTGCGGCGGGGCAGAAGCCGGACGTCGCAAAGCTTGCAAGCGGTTATATCGATATCGGTCACTTCGCCTTGCTGCCGGGGCTGCTCTACAATGTTATCCGCGCGCTGGTGAGCGCCATCGGTCGTGCCGGCGTCATCCTGAAGGTGACCGTAGCCATGCTGGTCATGAATGCCGTGCTCGCCTATAGTCTCGTGCTCGGCCATTTCGGCATGCCGGCCATGGGGCTGCATGGTGCGGCAATCGTTTCCGTTGCGGTGCAGACAGCCGGCTTCCTCTTCATTGTCGGTTACGTGCAGGCCCATCAGGACATGCGGCGCTACGAGATTTTCGTTCGGTGCTGGCGGCCGGACTGGCACGCACTATGGGATGTCGTCCGCCTCGGCTTTCCGATTAGCGTCACGGTTCTGGCCGAAGTCAGCCTGTTCACCGCGGCATCGCTGCTGATGGGACAGATCGGTACGATCGAGCTTGCCGCTCATGGCATCGCTCTGCAATGGGCGTCGATCGCCTTCATGATCCCGCTTGGCCTCAGTCAGGCGGCGACGGTGCGGGTGGGTGTCGCGCACGGGCAGGGCGATCATCTTGGCCTGAAGCGTGCGGCGATCGTGGTCGTGATCGTTTCGTGCTGCATTGCGGTGTGCGGCAGCATCCTTTTTGCGACAGCGCCATCCTGGCTCGGAAGCTGGTTTCTCGACATTCATTCGGCCGATGCGCCGAAGGTTCTTGCCTATGCGGCACCGCTGATCGTGGTGGCTGGTCTCTTCCAGCTCGTCGATGGATTGCAGTCGATCGCCAGCGGTCTGCTGCGGGGTCTGAAAGATGCGCGTGTGCCGATGATCATGGCGCTGATCGCCTATTGGCCGATCGGCTTCTTTCTGGCTTGGCTGCTGGCATTCCCGCTCGGCTTCGGCGGCATCGGAATCTGGTTCGGCTTTCTGCTGGGTCTTGCCTCTGCCGCGGCGATGCTGTGCGCGCGTTTTTACATTCTGGTGCGTTCGGAAAAGGCGGCTGCCTGACGTAAAAAAGTTCATTGTCGGTTCGCGAGACTGCTGACAAAAATTGACAGCATGGTCGTCTATAACAGTCTCATACCAGAGACGGGAGACGACCATGACATTCAACGCAAGCAATCGTAATGATGCCGCGCTTTTCCCCCGGGAAGATCAGATCAATCGCGGAGCGGCCGTACGCCTCCTGCCGCACGCCAACACATCGTCCCGGCGGCCGGAGCCGGCGCAGAAATCCTACTGGCTGGCAGTGGCCAGTGCGGAGCATGTGCGCATTGGGCGCCAGCAAGGTTTCATGCAGGTAAACCACGGCAAGCGAGCTCCGTTGAAGCGTATCAAATCGGGAGACGGCATCGTTTACTACTCGCCATCTGTCAAAATGGGCGAGAGGGACGGTTTTCAGAGCTTTACTGCCATCGGCTTTGTCCGTGAGGGCGAGCCTTATCTTGCCGAAATGGGCTGCGGAAAGGCCTATCGCAAGGATGTGGACTGGCTGGACGCGCCCGAACAGCCGCTTCGTCCTCTCCTAGGCTGGCTCGATTTCACCCAGGACAAGAATTGGGGCTACAAGTTGAGGTTCGGCCTGGTCGAGTTCGGGCAATCCGATTTCGAGTTCCTCGAGGAAATACTGATGAGCGAGCTCGACGTGGTCAAGCAGCGCCGTCTTCAGGCGTGAGTTTCAGGAGCGCCTGAACCCAATGTGACGAAAAGACCTCCCAACTTGATGCACAAGGAAAAGCCCCGGATTGATCGTCAATCCGGGGCCTTCTTCATATGATCAGGTGATGGGCTTTATCAGGCGCGTTCCGCCAGAGCCGCTTCCCCCTTCTTCTCGCGTACCAGATTGATGAAGCGACGGAAGAGATAGTGGCTGTCCTGCGGGCCGGGAGATGCTTCCGGATGATGCTGAACAGAGAAGACCGGCTTGCCGGCGACGCGCAGGCCGCAATTGCTGCCGTCGAAGAGCGAAACGTGAGTTTCCTCAATGCCTTCCGGCAGCGAGTTCGAGTCGACAGCGAAGCCGTGATTCATCGAGACGATCTCGACCTTGCCCGTTGTGTGGTCCTTGACCGGGTGGTTGGCGCCGTGATGGCCCTGATGCATTTTCGTCGTCCTGGCGCCGAGTGCGAGGCCGAGCATCTGGTGGCCGAGGCAGATACCGAACAGCGGGATTTCGGTCTTCAGCAGGTCCTTGATGACAGGCACGGCATACTCGCCGGTCGCAGCCGGATCGCCAGGCCCGTTGGAGAGGAAGATGCCATCCGGCTTGAGGCCCAGCACTTCGTCGGTCGAAGCGGTCGCGGGCAGGACGGTTACCTTGCAATCGAGGCCTGCGAACAGGCGCAGGATGTTGCGCTTGACGCCGTAGTCGAGGCAGACGACATGGTACTTGGCGTCGGCGGCGCCGAGTTCGCCATAGCCTTCATTCCAGACCCATGGTGTCTGCGACCATTGCGAGGACTGGCCGGAGGAGGCGACCTTGGCTAGGTCGAGACCTTCGAGGCCGCTCCAGGCCTTGGCATCCGCCTTCAGCTGTTCGATATCGAAGACGCCGTTCGGATCATGGGCGATCACGCCGTTCGGCATGCCGTTTTCCCGGATCCAGGCGGTCAGCGCCCGCGTGTCGATACCACAAAGGCCGATGATGCCGCGCGCTTTCAGCCACTGGTCGAGGTGCTTGGCGGCGCGGTAGTTCGAGGGATCGGTGATATCGGCCTTGAAGATGACGCCGACGGCGCCGTGGCGGGCGGCGGGCGTCAGGTCTTCGATATCTTCGTCGTTCGTGCCGACATTTCCGATATGGGGGAAGGTGAAGGTAACGATCTGGCCGAGATAGGAGGGATCGGTCAGGATCTCTTCGTAACCCGTCAGCGCCGTGTTGAAGCAGACTTCGGCCTGGACCTTGCCCGTTGCGCCGATACCCCTGCCTTCGATCACGGTGCCATCGGCAAGAGCGAGAAGAGCAGTCGGCTTTTCAGTGGTCCATGGGGCTGTAGCGGTCATAATCATCCCGTTTCCGGCGTCGAGCACGTCCTTGAAGAGACCGTCGGCTCCGCCATGTTGTAGCAAGATACAGCCGGCGACTGAGGTCGCGGCTTGAGATCTTCCTATCGATCTTATGTGCAGGTGATGGACATAGCTAAACAAGGCGGGCCGGTCAATGCACGCTTTTGCTTTCCGGCGGGGGAATTCGCGCCGTTTCTGCCGGTTTGACGCAATTGCATTGATCGACGCTGATGGTCTAAGAGACAGACAACATGGAATAAGAGGCCGATCGATCGTCGCCGGCCTGCTTCAAGGAGTACAGATATGATCCGCGAGACCCTTTCCAACGCCCAGAAGGACGCCATGAAAGCAAGGGATACGGCGAAGCTCTCGACCGTGCGCCTCATCCTTGCAGCCATCAAGGACAAGGACATCGCCAATCGCGGTCTCGGCAAGGAGCAGGCGAGCGAGGACGAAATCCTGCAGCTGCTCGCCAAGATGATCAAGCAGCGCGAGGAATCGGTGAAGATCTATATCGATGGCGGCCGTCCCGAGCTGGCCGACAAGGAGCGCGAGGAGATTGCCGTCATACAAGGCTTCATGCCTGAGCAGCTTTCCGAAGAAAAGGTGCGCGAGATCTGCGTCGCGATCGTCGCGGAGCTAGGCGCGCAGGGCCTGAAGGATATGGGCAAGTGCGTTGCCGCTCTGCGCGAGCGCTATGCCGGACAGATGGATTTCGCCAAGGCTTCGGCTATCTTGAAGGAACTGCTGAAGTAAAGGCTTGCCTTGCCCGCGGCGTGCGCCGCCGCGGGCCGAGAGTGCTTTCCCAGGCAGCCTCGATGATAGTGAACTTCTCCGCCTGAAAATTGCGATATTCCTGGATGAAGCCGCCGGAGAGCCAGAGCTGGCTTCGCCCGGGCGATCCCGTCCATCCCACGCTTTGCATTGCGACGGCCCTGTTCATGAGTCGCTTTGCGTGCGTTCTCGAAATATGGAAGCGGTGGCAGATATCGGTGAATGCGACGCGCCCGACGATCGCTTTCTGCGTTGCCGGACTGATCATCCCGACACGGGAGATCAGGTAGTCCATGATGATGCCGCCTGAGTTTGCCAAGGTGAAGAGATCGAATGTTTTTCCTGGATGGCGGAGACCGTCACTTTCTATGATGCCGACGGAAATGGCTGGCTGCAGCACGCCGATGAGCTCCGGTCGCTTGGCAAACAGCGCGTTGCGTTTGCCGCCGTCCCGGCGATCCAGCACGCAGAGATGAAGGCTGATCCACTTTGCCAGCTGTTTTGCGGCTTCTTCGGTCGGTTCCATAGGACGCGCCCGTCGATCTCCTGCAATCGGCAGGTAGCGCAGGAAGCCGAGCGCCAGCATTTCCTGAATGAAGCCGAGCGCGGTATTGTGGCTGGCGATTTCGTGTTCGACGACATAGGTGACAAAGCGATTGGCGTGGACGCCAGGCGGTTCTCCGTCGATGCCGCCGCAATATAGGGCAAAACCGGCAAGCGCCATCAACCAGCGCTGTTGGGAAGCAAAAGCAGAGCACGCGTCCTGATTTTCACCATATGTCGATATGATCTCGCGTGTATAGTTGAGGATCTCTGTAAAAAAATCAGGGTCTTGAGCAAGTTCCTTTGCGGATAAAGACATGTGCCGTCTCCGGTGAACTGAGCAAAAATTCAAATTTCTGAAGAGATAATTAATAAGATCGCATATGCTTGGATAATAAAAAATATCCATCGAGGCCGTTGCGTCAAGATACTTGCGCCGGCGGAACAGCGTGCTGCGCAGCGGTGTTCATCAATCCCGCAGTCACGAAATCTGCGGCGGCCGTAAAATTAGAGAAGGCAGGAGCTGGGGGAGCTCCTGCCTTCTTGCGCTTTGCAGGCGTTTGATGACGCAGGGTGGGGCCCAAAAAATCAAACGTCTATTGCAAAGGCACTCAGGTGGGGCGGCGCCGGGGGTAGGGATGGTGCCCCACCTGAGTATCTGGTGAACTTATCTGATGATCCTGATTTCCTGAGGCAGAGCCAGCGGTTGCGCCGGGAATTCGGACATTTGAACTTTTACGCCTGCCGTAAGAGCAGGGACCTTCATATCCGCCGGCAGCTGATATCCCGCACCGGCATAGAGCACATTCTTTTCGCCGGCGCCGTCATTCATCGTCGCCGAGCTGTAGGTAGCTGTGGCAAACATGGCTGCGGCAGCCAATGGTACGATAAGAATGCGCATTTCCTCTCCTAAACTGAAAGCCATGTACCTGGCGGCTTCCCGTTCGTCGGGGCGTCTCGGCATGTCGCGTCACGAAGAAGTTCTTCGCCGGCTTGTCTCGTCCCGCAAGGAGGACGCTATTGCGGTGCACATCAACAATCAAATTACAAAAAAATAATGTTTGGCTTACGAACCATGCCGCAAATGTGCCGTCTCATCGTGTTGCCCGAGGGTGACCATTCTGCATCCATTGATTGTCATGATGGCTGATTTCTCTTGCTCCTATCCACCAAAGGCTGTGCAAGTCTTTGCTTTCTCGCGGATTTTTGCGCACGAAACAGTTACTCCAATTATCCCGGAGGAGCCTGCCCGATCCCGATCGAGGGGGTGTTTCGACGCAGCCGATGGGCCGAATGAAGCGCCGAATTACGACGCGGGTACGGATCGGTTCGCGGCAGTGTTCACGGAGTTGTGATCGGATAAGTGAAATCGCGATCATGCACAGGGAGCTGTGAATACAGTGGGAGGAGGTCCTGTCGTCGTGGCAATGCCCGACATTCCTGTTTATATGGGGTGAGCCAGAGGTAGCCATGCGATTTTCCAATACGTTTCTCGACGAGATTCGCGACCGCGTTTTGATTTCGGACGTGATCGGCCGTCGTGTGACTTGGGACAGGCGCAAGACCAATGTGCCACGCGGCGATTATTGGGCCTGCTGCCCCTTTCATGGCGAGAAATCGCCGAGTTTCCACTGCGAGGATCGCAAGGGGCGCTATCATTGTTTCGGCTGCGGCGTGACCGGCGATCACTTCCGCTTTCTGACCGAGCTGGAGGGCTTGAGCTTTCCGGAAGCGGTGCAGCAGATTGCCGATATGGCCGGCGTTCCGATGCCCGTTGCCGATCCGGTGGAGGCCAAGAGGGAGAAGGAACGGACGTCGCTGCTCGATGTCATGGAGATGGCGACCCAGTTCTTTCAGGACCAGCTGCAGACCGCCAACGGCGCACGGGCACGAGCCTATCTGCGCGACCGTGGCCTCAGCGGCCGTACCATCGAGACCTTCCGCTTGGGCTATTCGCCCGACAGCCGCAACGCGTTGAAGGAGCATCTTGCGGGCAAGGGCGTGCTGAAGGAGCAGATGGAGGCCTGTGGCCTCGTCGTTCATGAGAACGTGCCGGTCTCCTACGATCGCTTCCGTGATCGCATCATGTTTCCGATCCTGTCGTCACGAGAAAAGGTGATCGCCTTCGGCGGGCGCGCCATGTCGCCGGATGCGCCGGCGAAATATCTGAATTCCAACGAGACCGAGCTCTTTCACAAGGGCAATGTACTCTATAATTTTACCCGCGCCCGCCGTGCCGCCCAAGGGGCCGACGGTGCCGGCACCATCATCGCTGTCGAAGGCTATATGGATGTCATCGCGCTGCATCAGGCCGGCATCGAGAATGCGGTTGCGCCGCTCGGCACGGCTCTAACGGAGAGCCAGCTCGATCTTCTCTGGAAGATGACGCCGGAGCCGGTGCTCTGCTTCGATGGCGATGGTGCCGGCATTCGCGCCGCCAACCGGGCTGCCGATCTCGCCCTGCCGCATATCAAACCGAACCGCACCGTGCGCTTTGCCTTGCTGCCCGACGGCAAGGATCCAGACGATCTCGTGCGGCAGGATGGGCGCGCGCCGTTCGACAAGGTGCTGGCGCAGGCAAAGCCGCTGGCCGATCTGATCTGGACGAGGGAGGCCGGCAGCGGCACGTTCGAGACGCCTGAAGCGCGGGCGGAGCTGGAGGCGCGGCTTCGGCGCATCGTGTCCGTTATCGTCGACGAAGATGTGCGTCGCCATTATCAGCAGAATATGCGCGAGCGGCTGAACGGGCTTTTCCAGCCGCAGTTCCAGCGGGGCGGCGGCCAGCAGAGGCGTGGTTTTTCCCGTGACGGCAATGGCCGCGCCTTCGCGGGCCGAGGCGGACAGGCACGCGCCGGTGTCCCGGTGGCAACGACGGCGACCGATCGTTTGACGCGCTCGAGCATGATCAAGGGGCATCAGGATATTCCGAGCCTTCGCGAAAGCGTGCTCGCTTTGACCATCGTCAACCATCCGGCGCTGCTGCAGGACGAATATGACGAGATCGCCGCCATCGATTACGACAGCCGTGAATTGCAGCGCCTCTGGTCGGCGGTTCTCGGAGCGGCGGCTACGCTCGTCGGACCTCAGCTGGTGCGTGAGCGTTTGGTGGAGCAGCTGGAAGAACAGGATTTCGGCGCATTGCTGAAAAGCCTTGAACAGCAGGTCCGCAATGCACGCCTGTGGACGGCTACGGAGGCGGCCGCGATGGAGGACGCGCGCGAGGGCTATCGCCAGGCGCTTGCGCTCCATAAGCGTTCGAAGGCGTTGCGGTGGCACAAGATCGAGCTGGAGGGCGCTATTGCCGAGGCCACCGAAGAAGGCGACGGTGACGCGATAGAGCCGTTGATTCGCGCCTTGCAGGAAGTGCAGCTCGAGGCGCTTCGGCTGGAAAATCAGGAAGCGATCATCGATGGCTTCGGCGTGCTTTCCGGCCGTGTCAAAGGTGCCGCTGGAAAATAGGAAATAGATGCTTCAGCCTGAGAGACAAGAGCCGCGATTTTCCGCAGACGACGCATTGTTCGGCGAGCGCAAGGGTGCGCCGGCGCCGCTCGACATCCTGAAGCGCGTCTATGGCTATTCCGCCTTTCGCGGCAAGCAGCAGCAGGTTGTGGAGCATGTCGTTTCCGGCGGCGATGCCGTTGTGCTGTTTCCGACGGGTGCCGGCAAGTCGCTGTGCTTCCAGATCCCGGCGCTTTGCCGCGACGGCATCGGCATCGTCGTCTCTCCGCTGATCGCCCTGATGCGGGATCAGGTGGAGGCGATGAAGCAGCTCGGCATCCGGGCTGCCGTCTTGAATTCGTCGCTGTCGCGCGAAGAGGCGAGCGATGTCTATCGCGCCATTTCCTCGGGCAAACTCGATCTGCTTTACGTGACGCCGGAACGCGTTGCGACGGAGGGCTTTTGCCAAATGCTCGGGCGGGTCAAGATCGCGCTTTTTGCGATCGACGAGGCGCATTGCGTCTCGCAATGGGGCCATGACTTCCGACCGGAATATCGCGATCTCGGCCGGCTTGCCGAGCTCTTCCCCGGCGTGCCGCGCATCGCGCTGACGGCAACGGCCGATCCCCATACCCGCGACGACATTATCGAGCGGCTGGCCCTTGACGATGCCAAGGTCTTCACCACCAGCTTCGATCGTCCGAACATCACCTATGAAATCGTCGAGCGCGACCAGCCGCGCCAGCAATTGCTGCGGTTTCTCGACGGCCATCGTGGCGATAGCGGCATCGTCTACTGCCTTTCGCGCGCCAAGGTCGAGGACACGGCGGAATGGCTGAACGAGCAGGGCATTCGCGCGCTTCCCTACCATGCCGGCATGGACCGGGCGCTTCGCGACGCCAATCAGGATGCGTTCCTGAAAGAGGAAGATCTTTGTCTGGTAGCGACGGTCGCCTTCGGCATGGGCATCGACAAGCCGAATGTGCGCTATGTCGCGCATCTTGATCTGCCGGGATCGGTGGAGGCCTATTATCAGGAGACGGGACGAGCGGGGCGCGATGGCCTCTCCTCGAATGTCTGGATGGCATATGGTATGGCCGATGTCATCCAGCGGCGGCGCATGATCGATGAAGGTGGCGCATCCGAGGAGATCAAACGCGTCGAGCGTGCAAAGCTCAATGCACTGCTCGCCATTTGCGAAACGGCGGGATGCCGGCGGCAGTCGATCCTTGCGCATTTCGGTGAAGTGCATGGCGGCGGCTGCGGCAATTGCGATACATGTCTCAAGCCGGTCGAGACCTGGGACGGCACGGAAGCGGCCATCAAGGCGCTTGCCGCCGTCTACCGCACCGGCGAGCGTTTCGGCACCGGTCACGTCATCGACGTGCTGATGGGAACGGTCAACGAGAAGACTGAACGCTTCGGCCACGTCGACATGCCTGTTTTCGGCGCGGGCAAGGATATTCCCTCCCGCACCTGGCAGTCGATCTTCCGGCAATTGTTGGCAAACGGCTTCATCAGCATCGATCACACCGCCTTCGGCGCCATGAAGCTCGAAGAGCAGGCGAGGGCCGTTTTCAAGCGCGAGCGGCAGGTCTTCTTCCGCAAGGACAGGCCCGAGCCCGGCCGTCGCAGCAGGAAGGCGGGACGGCCGGAGAAACAGGCCCACGGTCTTGCCGGCGAGGACCAGCTTCTCTTCGATGCGCTGCGCGCCGAACGCACCCGGATTGCCAAGGAATTGGGCGTGCCGCCCTATGTCGTCTTCCCGGACACGACGTTGATCGCCTTTGCGACAGAGCGCCCGGGCAGCCGCAAGGCCCTGCTTGAGATTTCCGGTGTCGGGCAGTCAAAGCTTGAGCGCTATGGCGACGCGTTCCTCGCTGTGATTTCAGAATTCACCAGCCGGTAATATGCCGGACTGGGCTCTCGGCACGTTACATCCGCACGGTCATGCCGCCACTAACGGGCAGGCATGGCTGTTGACGAAGGAGCCGGCGTCCGCCTCCGAGTTCGGCTTGGCAGATAATATCGAAACCGCGCCCTATCGCGCCGGCGTCACGGTGTTGCGCATTTTTGCCGCTGCCGGATGCAGCAAGAGCCCAAATCCTATGTTATTTCTTGATTGATTAGGCACCGTGACCAGCATCGGAATGCGACCATGACCTCTGCGTTCATATCCCATTTGCGCAACGAACTTCTTGGCCTCAAGGAAGCCGGTCTTTACAAGGCCGAGCGCGTCATCACCTCCAAGCAGTCCGGCGAGATCGCCGTGCTCGGCGGTGCGCGCGTTCTCAATTTCTGCGCCAACAATTATCTTGGCCTCGCCGACAACGAAGAGCTTGCCGAAGCCGCGAAGAAGGCGCTCGACCGCTATGGCTATGGTATGGCCTCGGTTCGCTTCATCTGCGGCACGCAGGAAGAGCACAAGCAGCTCGAGGCGCGGATTTCGGCCTTCCTCGGCATGGAGGCGACGATCCTCTATTCTTCCTGCTTCGATGCCAATGGCGGCCTGTTCGAGACGCTGCTGTCGGAAGAGGATGCCATCATCTCGGATGCCCTCAATCATGCCTCAATCATCGACGGCGTGCGGCTTTCCAAGGCCAAGCGCTTCCGCTATGCCAATAACGACATGGCGGCGCTTGAAGAAGAGCTGAAGAAGGCTGAAGGCAGCCGCTTCAAGCTGATCGCCACCGACGGTGTCTTCTCCATGGACGGCATCATCGCCAATCTCGGCGGCGTCTGCGATCTGGCTGAAAAATACGGCGCAATGGTCATGGTCGATGATAGCCATGCCGTCGGCTTCGTCGGCGAACACGGCAGAGGATCGCCTGAATATTGCGGTGTCGAAGGCCGCATCGACATCATCACCGGTACGCTCGGCAAGGCGCTGGGCGGGGCTTCGGGCGGCTATACCTCGGCCAAAGGCGAGATCGTCGAGTGGTTGCGGCAGCGTTCACGGCCCTATCTCTTCTCCAACACCCTGGCACCGGTCATCGCCGCGGCCTCGCTGAAGGTCTTCGATCTGATCGAGAACGGCGGTGAGCTGCGGACGCGGCTTCAGGGCAATGCCGAACTCTTCCGCCGAGAGATGACCAAACTCGGCTTCACGCTCGCCGGCGCCGATCACCCGATCATCCCCGTCATGCTCGGCGACGCGAAACTCGCGCAGGACATGGCAGCGCTCATGCTGCAGAAGGGTGTCTACGTCATCGGCTTTTCGTTTCCCGTGGTGCCCAAGGGGCAGGCGCGCATCCGAACGCAGATGTCGGCTGCCCATTCGAAGGCGGATGTCGAAAGGGCGATTGCAGCCTTTGCGGAAGCGGGCAGAGAGCTTGGGATTATTTAGCGCAGCCCCCTTCTCCCCGCTGGGGAGAAGGGGAAATTGGGCCTCGGAGAGCGCCAAAAGGAAAATGCGAATGTCGAACATGATGAAAGCTTTGGTCAAAGCCAGGCCGGAAGTCGGACTGTGGATGGAACATGTCCCGGTTCCCGAAGTCGGGCCGCACGATGTCCTGATCCGGGTCAAGAAGTCGGCGATCTGCGGCACGGACGTCCACATTTGGAACTGGGATCAATGGGCGCAGAAGACCATTCCCGTACCGATGGTCGTCGGCCATGAATTCTGCGGCGAGATTGCCGAGATTGGTTCTGCCGTTACGAAATATCACGTCGGCGAGCGCGTCTCGGGCGAAGGCCATATCGTTTGCGGCAAATGCCGAAACTGCCGGGCGGGCAGGGGCCATCTCTGCCGTAACACGCTCGGAGTCGGGGTCAACCGCCCCGGCTCCTTCGGCGAATTCGTCTGCATTCCCGAATCCAACGTCGTGCCGATCCCCGACGACATCCCGGATGAGATTGCCGCGATCTTCGATCCCTTCGGCAATGCGGTCCATACCGCTCTGTCCTTCGATTTGGTCGCCGAAGACGTGCTCGTCACCGGCGCAGGGCCGATCGGCATCATGGGAGCCATGGTCGCCAAGCGCTGTGGCGCGCGCAAGGTCGTCATCACCGACATCAATCCGACCCGGCTGGCGCTTGCCCGCAAGGTCGGCATCGATTACGTCGTCGACGCCTCTAAGGAAAACCTCGCCGATGTCATGAAATCCATCGGAATGACCGAGGGTTTCGACGTCGGGCTGGAAATGTCGGGCGCGGCTCCCGCTTTCCGCGATATGATCGACAAGATGAACAATGGTGGCAAAATTGCCATTCTCGGCATCGCGCCGGCCGGTTTCGAGATCGACTGGAACAAGGTCATCTTCAAGATGCTGAACCTGAAGG
This sequence comes from Hyphomicrobiales bacterium, assembly GCA_900468625.1. GTDB lineage: Bacteria > Pseudomonadota > Alphaproteobacteria > Rhizobiales > Rhizobiaceae > Rhizobium. Next base: position 28,378 of record UBUL01000004.1, on the reverse strand, counting down.
GCATCTACGGCCGCGAGATGTTCGAGACCTGGTACAAGATGATCGCCTTCGTTCAGGGCGGACTCGATGTATCGCCACTCATTACCCACCGTATCGCCATCGATGATTTCCGCGATGGCTTCGAAGCAATGCGTTCTGGCAATTCCGGCAAGGTCGTGATGGACTGGAATTGATGCGGTTTGGACACACTTGCGGCGTCGGCAATACCTGCCGATGCTGGAAAAGTGAGGCTTTGTTCAGGACGCTCTTGTCATCGCGCGGGGACTTCCTAAATACGGGAAACAATTAATTGCGGCGTGCGAAGCCTGTGGATAAGGCTTTTTCGCATATTTAACGGGCTTTTTTGCTGGAAAAGCTTGACGGGAACTAAAATTCTGGGAATCACCGTTTGAATTCGGAAAGAACGGTAAACTGGATCAAGCGGATCACCTAATACCATGGCCGGAAATCCAAACGCAATCCAGCTTTGCACTCCGGTAGCGGTGATCGTGGTTAATCGGGCATTAAAGGTCATTCCGTTAGGTGTTCGTCGGTGAGTCGCGGCTGGTGCGGGGCGCGCCAGCCAGAGTGATTGTTTCACCGCGTGTAAGTTTGCAGCGTCAGGGAAAGCGACGATATAGAGATGGCAACAAAGGTCAAAGAGAACGAAGAAGCTGAAGTCGAACGCGACGGCACCTCCGACGGCCCGCTTCTCGATCTTTCCGACGACGCGGTCAAGAAGATGATTAAGGCCGCGAAGAAGCGCGGCTACGTGACGATGGACGAGCTCAACGCCGTTCTGCCGTCCGAAGAAGTGACGTCCGAACAGATCGAAGACACGATGGCCATGCTTTCGGACATGGGCATCAACGTCATCGAAGATGAGGACGTCGAAGAGGCCGGCGCCGCAGCGGGCGACGACGACGATGCCGGCGGCGACGACGATAGCGAAGGCGGCGAGCTTGCCCCTTCGACGGGTTCCGCGCTTGCGACCGCCAAGAAGAAAGAGCCGACCGACCGAACGGACGACCCGGTGCGCATGTATCTGCGCGAAATGGGTTCCGTGGAGCTTCTGTCGCGTGAAGGTGAAATCGCGATCGCCAAGCGCATCGAGGCTGGCCGCGAAACCATGATCGGCGGCCTCTGTGAGAGCCCGTTGACGTTCCAGGCGCTGATTATCTGGCGCGACGAACTCAACGAAGGCACCACGCTGCTGCGCGAGATCATCGACCTCGAAACCACTTATTCCGGCCCCGAAGCCAAGGCTGCCCCGCAGTTCCAGAGCCCCGAGAAGATCGAGGCTGACCGTAAGGCTGCCGAGGAAAAGGAAAAGGCACGCCGCGGCCGCGGTTCCTCCGACGACGACATCACCAATGTCGGCGGCGAGGGCCTGCCGATCGAGGAAGAGGAAGAGGACGAAGACGAATCCAGCCTCTCCCTGGCAGCCATGGAAGCCGAGCTTCGTCCGCAGGTCATGACGACGCTCGACACCATTGCCGAAACCTACAAGAAGCTGCGCAAGCTGCAGGACCAGCAGGTCGAACAGCGCCTGTCGGCTTCCGGTACGCTGTCTTCCGCACAGGAGCGCCGTTACAAGGAACTCAAGGATGAGCTGGTCAAGTCGGTCAAGTCTCTGTCGCTGAACCAGAACCGCATCGACGCTCTCGTCGAGCAGCTCTACGACATCAACAAGCGTCTCGTGCAAAACGAGGGCCGCCTGCTGCGCCTTGCCGAATCCTACGGCGTCAAGCGCGACAGCTTCCTGGAACAGTATCAGGGTGCCGAACTCGATCCGAACTGGATGAAGTCGATCGGCAATCTGGCCGCTCGCGGCTGGAAGGAATTCGCCAGGGCCGAAAACACCACCATTCGGGATATCCGCCAGGAAATCCAGAACCTTGCGACCGAAACCGGCATTTCTATCTCGGAATTCCGCCGCATCGTTCACATGGTTCAGAAGGGCGAACGCGAAGCCCGTATCGCCAAGAAGGAAATGGTCGAAGCCAACCTGCGCCTCGTCATCTCCATCGCCAAGAAGTACACCAACCGCGGTCTGCAGTTCCTCGACCTCATCCAGGAAGGCAATATCGGCCTGATGAAGGCGGTCGATAAGTTCGAATATCGCCGCGGCTACAAGTTCTCGACCTACGCGACATGGTGGATCCGTCAGGCGATCACCCGTTCGATCGCCGATCAGGCACGCACCATCCGTATTCCGGTGCACATGATCGAAACGATCAACAAGATCGTTCGGACCTCGCGCCAGATGCTGCACGAAATCGGCCGCGAGCCGACGCCGGAAGAACTGGCCGAAAAGCTCGCCATGCCGCTCGAAAAGGTGCGCAAGGTTCTGAAGATCGCCAAGGAGCCGATCTCGCTCGAAACCCCTGTCGGTGACGAAGAAGATTCGCATCTCGGCGATTTCATCGAGGACAAGAATGCGCTTTTGCCGATCGACGCCGCCATTCAGGCGAACCTGCGCGAAACCACGACCCGCGTTCTGGCATCGCTGACGCCGCGCGAAGAGCGCGTTCTGCGCATGCGTTTCGGCATCGGCATGAACACCGACCACACGCTCGAAGAAGTGGGCCAGCAGTTCTCGGTTACACGCGAGCGTATCCGTCAGATCGAGGCAAAGGCGCTGCGCAAGCTCAAGCATCCGAGCCGTTCGCGCAAGCTCAGAAGCTTCCTCGACAGCTGAGGTCTGGCGCAAGCCGGCATCGACAGTTTACGAAACAAGGCCCGGTTCGCGAAAGCGAGCCGGGCTTTTCATTGGCAATATCAAATTCGAGGAGCCGATTATGGCCGGCAAGCCGCAATTCATGGAGACGTCCCTTCCTGTCCGGCTGCGCGATCTGCTGGCCGGATATGAATGGCGGCAAGATGCGCTCGGCCGTTCCTCGGCGCATGTCTTTAGGCTTGAGGCCGACGGGCGCGCGCCGGTCTATCTCAAGACCGAGCCCACCGATCCTTTGGGTGAGCTGACCGGCGAGGTTGCCAGACTGCGATGGCTTGCCTCGCAGGGCCTTGCCTGCCCGAATGTCATTGCCCACGAGAAGGACGGCGAACGTGAATGGCTTTTGATGAGCGCTCTTTCAGGCAGAGATCTCGTCAGCGCGGAGCGGTTGCAGCCGCTCGAGCGGGTGCGGCTTTTGGCCGACTCTTTGCGGCGATTGCACGCTGTCGACATTGCCGCCTGTCCCTTCGATCATCGACTGGAGAGCAGAATTGGCACGGCAAGGGTACGCTTGCTCGCCGGCCGCGTCGATGAGGACGATTTCGACGAGGCCCGGCTGGGAAGGCCGGCGGAGGATCTTTTCCGTGAGCTTCAGGCCAAGAGACCATCAACGGAGGATTTCGTCGTCACCCATGGCGATGCCTGTCTTCCGAATTTCATGGCCGACGGTGATAGATTCAGCGGCTATATCGATTGCGGCCGTCTCGGCGTTGCCGATCGTCATCAGGATATCGCGCTTGCCTGCGGCAGCATCGAATACAATTTCGGGAAGGAATTGGTTGCCGAGTTTTTGAAGGCTTATGGCGATTTCGAACCGCAGGCAGAAAAAATGGCTTACTATCAGCTGCTGGACGAGTTCTTTTAGCGGCGGACGCGGCCGTCTTTGCGCCGCGTAATCACGCAGGTTTGTTTTTGCGGCATTGCAGATCGCACGGAGGCCTGACAAGTTCGATTTTGACGACAGCCTCTTTGGGGGCGTCTTGCCACACACCATATGTCGGCGGCTTGAACGTCTTCTGATCTGTTTGCCGGTAAGGATCGAATGAATCGATGCGCTATGCCCTCTTGATTGCTTTTTCTTCGCGCGCCTTCCGCTGAACGATGGAAAAGGTTGCGGAAAAACGGGATAAGGAGATAAGGCCGGGCTTTGTCCTGTCGATCCTTCTGCACGTCCTGTTCGTCGCGATCTTTCTGCTGCCGCTATTTCCCGCGCCGCCCGAGGCGAAGCCCGAGCAGAGCGTCAATGTCGAGCTGGTGCCGCAGCAGGAGGAAAAGCAGGAACTGGCGACGAAGGCGAACGACAAGCCTCCAAAGCCGACGCCAAGACCGGATGAGAAGCCTGCGCAGGACATGGCTCAAGCCCAGGACACGCCGGAACAGCCTCAAGGAAAGAAGTCGGACGAACAGCCGCCAAAGCAATCCGACCCTCGGGGCAAGGAGGCAGCGGAGAAACCTCTGGCCAAACCGGATGAGGCCACGGCCGACAAGCCTGTGGAGCAGGCGAAGTCTGGGCCGAAGTCTGACGATCCCGGCGCTGACAGGCCCTCCGGTAAGGTGGAGCAGCAGCCTTCTGTCGCAGATGTACCTGTTCCAGACATGAACGGCGATCAGAAGAATCCGACCACCACACAGCAGGCGGACACCTCGGAGCAGCGGAACGATAAACCTCCGATGCAGGCAAACAATGCTGCGGCCGAGCAACAGGCAGAGGCACAGGCAGCCACGGAGGCTGTCGCACAAGCGGCAACGCAACAGGCGCATGATGCCCAACAGCAGGCTGATTCCAAGGACCAGACGGCAAATGCGGCTGAGCCACTGGCAAGCGACTCGACCACCAAGGCCCCATCATCGGCGCCTGACGTTCTTGCGACCAAGGAACTTTCGGATTTTCAGGTACAACCGCCGCGGGCAGCGTCATCCGACCTGAAACAGCAGGCTCCTGCAGAGCAGGCCAAGAATGAAGCAAAAGATCTGCCGCAAATTGTCGTTCCGGCGGTAAAGCCCTCTCCCTCTCAGCAAAATTCTCAAGACAACTCCGCTTCGAGCAGTCAAGGTAATCCGACTGGCGGCACTGCATTAGTCACTGAAGCGCAGCCTAAATCAGACGCGACGAAGATGGCTGTCCGCGCGAAAAAACTTTATTCAGATGTCGAGATGGCTCGTCTCTCCAAGAGCAATTATGATGCCTGGAAGAAGATGCCACGTAGAGAACGTGTTTCGTATCTTTGCCGCAGTGAAGCACTAGCTCAATTTGGGCATGAATTTAGTGCGCCAAATTACGTCAATTCGGCATTCTCACCTACTATGCTGAGTGATACTGGTGTTTCCGCCGATGGGGTGGCGGTTCCGACCTCAAAAGGTTGGTATCGAGTTGCCTTCAGGTGCCAAGTTGACGATGCAGCTTTGAAGGTCACGGGCTTCTCATACACGAACGATGGACGTGTTCCTAAAAATCAGCTTGAGAGGCTCGGTTTGCCTGCATTTTGATGATATGCACAGTGATGCCTTCGGGTTGAAACAATAGTTTATTCCCAACCCAATCGAAATTCGGGCCATTTCATCATACAATTGTCCGCATCTCACTGATTCAGTGTCCTCCCGTCGCAGTTTTCTCAAGTTTCCGATGTCTTCGATTACAGCCGATTCCAGCTCTGCGGCCGCGGGCCGTTCTGCCCTGCGTGGTGTCCTTGTGGCATTCGCGTCCTATGCGGTCTTCGCCTTCAGTGATGCCTCGATCAAGATCCTGCACGGGGTGATTCCGTCCTATCAAGTCGCCTTCATCGGCGCCCTGTTCGGCTTTGCCGCCGTGCCGTTTCTGAAGAAGCGGGAGGATGGCTGGCTCGATATGGCGAGGACGTCGAACCGTCCCTTGTGGCTGCTGCGCTTCGTCTGCGGCGCGACCGGCTCGATCTGCTCCGTTGTCGCCTTCACTAAGCTGCCGATGGCGGAAGCCTTTGCGCTGCTCTTCCTGCTGCCGTCCTTCGTGACCATTCTCTCGGTGATCTTTCTCAAGGAGGACGTGCGCTGGCAGCGCTGGACGGCGGTCATTCTCGGGTTCATCGGCGTGCTGATCGTCCTGCGGCCCGGCTTCCGCGAGCTTTCTATCGGCCACCTCTGCGCGGCGATCGGCGGCCTTGCAGCGGCAATCTCCATCGTCATCAATCGCGCGCTCGGCTCGAAGGAGAAGCGCATCTCTCTTTATGGGGCAGGTCTTTTCGGAACGCTCGTCGTCAGCGGCTTCCTCATGCTCTCCGAAATCACAATGCCGACGCCCGCGCAGTGGATATTCCTTGCAAGCTATGGTCTGCTTGGCGCATTCGGCAGCGTTCTGCTGCTGACCGCCGCCCAGATGGCGCCCGCCAACCTGGTTGCGCCGCCGCAATATAGCCAGATGCTCTGGGCGATCGCTTTCGGCTATCTGCTGTTCAACGACAGCATCGACATGCCGATGGCTTTCGGCATCATCCTCATCATCTTTTCCGGCCTGCTGACATTGGCGCGGGAGCGCAAGCGCGGCACGCCGCTGCCAGCTGCCGTCGCCGGCAACGCAGAGGCGGCGTTGGCGACGGCGGGGAATGACAATAAAATGGAAGGCGCTTAGCCTTGCTTCTTGTTTGCGGGTACGCAACATTGCCGCCCGAATGTAATGCCATTGCTGGCGCGGCGATATTGGCGGCATGGGAAAGCGACGCGGATGAAATTCGGCCAATTCAGAATATATCGCTCCCGCCTTGCCGGCGTCGAGGCGGTGCGGGCCGAAACCGGCCATAGCTTTCCCAAGCACACGCACGACCAGTTCGGCATCGGCATCATCGAAGCCGGCGCGCAGACATCGCTTAGCGGGCGAGGGACGGTGCAGGCGGAGGCCGGCGATGTTATCAGCGTCAATCCGAACGAGGTTCACGACGGCTTGCCCGTCGGCGAGAGCCGCGCATGGTCTATGCTCTATTTCGATCCTCGGCTGATCCGCGATCTGTTGCGCGATGTGGGGGAAGGCAGGTTCGGTGCCGTCGAGTTCCCGTCGCCTGTCATCCGCGACGGCGAGATGGCCGTGCATTTCAAAACGCTGTTTTCGCTTCTGATCGAGGACAGGGCCGAGAATGCCTTCCTGAGGGATGGGCTGCTGCTGTCGCTCCTTGCAGCCGTGATGCGCGAGGGATCGCGCACCTTGCGTGAGGATGCCGTTCCCGCGGTTATCAGTCGGGCGCGGGATCGGATCGATGATGATCCCGCCGCGCCGCTGACCCTTGCCGAACTCGCGGAATTATGCGGTTTGAGCCACTTCCGCTTCCTGCGTGCCTTCACCAAAGCGACCGGCCTGACACCCCATGCCTATCTCGTGCAGCGCCGCATTCATGAAGCGCGCCGGTTGATTGCGGCCGGCACATCCCTGGCCGAAGCGGCCTTTGCCAGCGGGTTTTCCGATCAGAGCCACATGACGCGCCTCTTCGTCCGTAATTTCGGCGTTTCTCCCGGCGCCTATGCTGTGGCTGTCGGCTGAAGCTTCTGCAATTTTATTCAAGACCGGAAGATGGTGACGGGGTTTTCTGCCGCACCAAGCAGATGCCTATAAGGAGGTGCCATGTTTTTCCGACATTCGAACGAAATGTGGAGCGGGTTTCCCGAGCTGGTTGCCGGCGTATTATCCGTCCAGGGGGTCGCCTCGACTGTCGATGTCGAGGATCGGGTCGCCGGATATCATGCGATCGCTACGGAGCGGTTGGCGAGAGGTCCGGAAAGCGAGATGGCCGAAATCCAGGCATGGCGGCGTGGTTTTTCCAAAATGGGATTGAAGCCGACGCAATATCGCTGTGCATCCGAAGCGCTGCTGCGCCGGTTTCGCCAGGACGGGGCGCTGCCGCGGCTGCATCCGCTTGTCGATCTCTGCAATGCGATCTCCATTGCGTTTGCTATTCCGGTAGCGGTTTTCGATCTTTCGAAAATATCCGGCGATCTCGAAGTGCGGTATGCTCGTGGCAACGAATCCTATCAGACCTTTTCCGGCGAGATTGAGCATCCGGATGCAGGGGAGGTGATCTTTGCCGATGCGGCCGGGCACGCCCATGCCCGCCGGTGGACCAATCGGCAAAGCGGCCTGTCGGCCGTGCGCGACGATACGCGCTCGGTGCTGATCGTCGCGGAGGCGCTGCACGAATCGGCGGGCAATGATGTTGCGAAGCTGATCGATGCAATTGCGTCGGAATTGACGGCCATCTGGTCGATCGAGGCCAAGCGGGATCTGCTCAGCCCGTCTTCACCGCGATTTGATCTGTCGTCCGCGATGAATTTGCAACTGCGGCAAAAACAGGATTGACAGGCGAGGCGTTCAGGCAGAGCAGGGGATCTTAGAATTTCCGACTGTCGAGAAGCGTGTCTGCGTGCGTCCATGCCGGCAGGCGAAGAAGGCTCATGGATACCCTGCAGAATCTTGACCGGCCAAGCGTGCTCGGTCACCCCGGCTATCGTTCATTCGCTGCATCGCGCGTCTTTTCCTCGATAGGCTTTCAGTCTGTCACGGTTGCCATGGGCTGGATGATCTATGACCAGACCCATAGCGCCTTTTTCCTTGGCCTCGTCGGCTTCTGCCAATTTCTGCCGATGGTCATCCTGACCTTTGTCGTCGGACATGTCGCCGATCGGTTCGATCGGCGCCGCATCGGCCTTGCCTGCCAGCTGATCGAGGCACTGACCGCGCTGGTTCTCGCCGTGGCCGTCTGGCTGCATTGGATAGGTCCCGCCGGCATTCTGGCCGCCGTTGCCGTCATGGGCGCGGCGACGGCCTTCGAGCGTCCGACGATGGCGGCGCTGCTGCCTAACATCGTGCCGTCTTCGCTGCTGCAGGTTGCCATCGCCACCTCCACCTCGATGATGCAGACTGCCTTCATCATCGGGCCATCGCTTGGCGGCCTGCTCTACGGCATCAGCCCGGTTGCGCCGTTTGCCGTTTCGGCCGTGCTTTACGTCATTGCGAGCATCAACGTCATTTCGATCAGGGTCGAACGGGAACAGCCTTCGTCGCGTGAGCCGGTGACGCTGAGTTCCGTCTTTGCCGGCGTTTCCTTCATCAAAAGCCGGCCGATCATGCTGGGCACGATCTCGCTCGATCTCTTTGCCGTGCTACTCGGCGGTGCGACGGCGCTGCTGCCGATGTTTGCGCGCGATATCCTGCATGCCGGACCCTGGGGGCTCGGCCTGCTGCGCGCCGCGCCGGCGATCGGCGCGCTTGCCATGTCGATCTGGCTGGCACGCCGGCCGCTGCAGAGCGATGTCGGCAAGAAGATGCTGCTTGCGGTGCTTATTTTCGGGATCGCCACCATCGTCTTCTCGCTGTCGAGCAACATCATCCTTTCGGTCGCTGCGCTCTTCGTCGTCGGTGCCTCGGATACCGTCAGCGTCGTCGTTCGCAGCTCGCTCGTGCAGCTGCTGACGCCGGATGCCATGCGCGGCCGGGTCAATGCCGTGAATTCGCTGTTCATCGGCACGTCCAACCAGCTCGGCGAATTCGAGTCCGGCATGCTTGCCAGCGCTCTCGGGCCTGTTCTGACCGGTCTTGTCGGCGGAGTCGGCACCATCGCGGTGGTGCTGCTCTGGATGCGCCTCTTTCCGGATCTGACCAAGGTGAAGACGCTCAAGGGCTAGCGACGGCTATCTTCAGATGGCTCTTCCAGCTCACTTAGCCCGAGATCCCGCAGCAGGTGTTGATTTGCCTGGGGCAGCACGTCGCGCTTCCGGGTACTTTCTATATGCGATCGCGGCTCCCTTCCGCCTTGCCGGATCAAGAGCCCCACGACCCAGCCTTTCCAGCCGATATTATGAAGAATGCTCATCTATCTTCACTCTCGAAATGCTTCGCCAATAAGTAGATGCGCAAAGAATACGGCGATGTATAATGAATCTTCGCGATACGAAGCATGAGAGATTTTCATGGCAAAGAGACCGCTGCCGCAGCTTTCGGTGCTCCAGACATTTTGCGTCATTGCGGAGACCGGCGGCTTCGGCCGTGCGGCGGAGCGAATCGGGCAAACGCAGACGGCGGTCAGCCATCAGCTTGCTCAATTGGAAGGATGGATCGGCGGGCGTTTGTTCGACCGGGGCAGAAATGGTGCGCGGCTGACACCGTTGGGCGCCCGACTGCATCCCGCAATCTCGGGCACGATCTCCGAATTGGAAACGGCCCTGTTCCAGGTGCGCGCAAGTATCTCGGTCCGCAGCGTCGCGGTATCCGTCTCGCCGGAGTTTTCCAGCCAGTGGCTGGCGGCGCGGCTGCCGGATTTCTGCCAGCGCTATCCGGACGTGGAGGTGAAGCTGGCTGTGGGCTATCAGCGCCCGGATTTTCAGCTTGGTGGCACCGATCTTGCTATCTGGCTCGGCCGCGCCGATACCGCTTTCGCGCATGAAGAACTGCTGACGGACGAAGAGTTCGTCGTCAGTTCGCCGGAACTGTCCAAACGACTGCCGCCGCGCTGGGCCATAAGAGCCGCTCCGCTTCTGCGTTACTCCGGCATGCGGCATACGATTTTGGATTGGCAGCGCTGGCACGAGCAGGTGGTTGGCGGGGGCGGCGGCGAGAACGAGTCGCGTTTCGATATCGCGCGGGCTGTGGAGGAGGCACCTCTCTTCGATTCCTTCGCCGAGATGCTGGAGGCTTGCCGGCAGGGCCGTGGCTTCGCTCTCGTGCGAAGCTCATTGGTGGCGCGAGATCTCTCCGAGAAAAAGCTGGTCAGGTGCTTTGTGGAGATACTGCCGGCTGCTGTCAGCTATAATCTGGTCTATCCGCCGGCCGCCTTGCTCAATCCGGCCGCAGCCCTGTTCCGCAACTGGCTGCTCGGGCAAAGCCGCTCATCCGTCTAAGGCAGGCATTCCGTCAATCCCGCAGGCGGATCAGGCCAGCCTCCGTCGAAGCGAAACCAAGCCCCCGATAGAATCCGGTGAGATGCGGTTCGAAATCGACATGGAGCCATTCGGCTCCGCGCTCGCGAGCCAGGGTTTTTGCCCGTTCGACAAGAGCGCTTGCAATGCCTTTTCGCCGAAATTCCGGATCGACGCAGGTATCGAGAATGAAGGCATGAATGCCGCCGTCCCAGGCGACATTGACGAAGCCGACTAGTCGTGCGTCGACATGCGCGAGATTCCGGGAAAGGATGGGCTGGAAGTCCCGCGGGAAGTGGCTGTCCCACGCAGCCGTCCATAGGGTGTTGAGCGCCTCATTTCCGAGCTTCGGGTCATTCTGATATTCTATAGTCGTCGGCATTCCCTAGCGTGATCCTTCGGCGAATTCGTTTCCGTTTCCGACCAGCCGGAACATATGCGTGAAATATCAGCAGCCGATGTCGGATCTGGTTGCAGTCAATCGTCCTTTATAGGTGAACATAGAACAAGGAGGCAGAAATGTCCTATGTCGATGGTTTCATCGTTGCCGTGCCGAAAGACAAAATCGAGCCTTACAAGGCAATGGCGCGCAGAGCCGGGGAGGTCTGGCGGGAATATGGAGCGCTCAGCTATGTCGAGGCCATAGGCGACGATGTGCCCTATGGTGAGCTCACTTCCTTCCCGCGCGCCGTGCAGGCGAAGGAAGACGAGGTCGTGGTGTTCTCGTGGATCACTTATGAGTCGCGCGAGAGCCGCGACGCGATACTGGCGAAGGTCATGGCCGATCCGCGCTTGAAGGATGATATGGAAAACATGCCCTTCGACGGCAAGCGCATGATCTATGGCGGTTTCAATATCGCCATTTTGCTATAGGCTTCAAACCGGTGGCCGGACTTGACATTCCGGCCGCCGGGCCAACCTGATGCGGATCGATCATCACATCGGGGAAAGTCATGCCGCAAACCGTTGTCACGCTCTCCACCCACGGTCAGGGGCTCTACGAATTCACAGATAAGGTGGCGGAATTCGTCCGCGCGGCGGCGGCCGGCGGCGACGGGCTTCTAACCGTCTTCGTGCGCCATACCTCCTGTTCCCTGCTCATTCAGGAAAATGCCGATCCCGATGTAAGGACCGATCTCAAGGCCTTCTTCAGCCGGCTCGTGCCGCCGTCATCCGATCCCTCGATGCGCTGGATCGTCCATACGATGGAAGGTCCGGACGATATGCCGGCGCACATCAAGGCCGCACTGATGCAAGTCTCGATCGGCATCCCGGTGATGCATGGGCGGCTGGCGCTCGGCACCTGGCAGGGCATCTATCTCTTCGAACATCGCGACCGGCCGCACAGACGGGACATCGTGCTCCATTTATCGGCCTGACCTCTATTGATCCTTCCACGTCGAGTAGTTGTTAACCGTCATGAATGCAATCTGAACGGCCAATTCGTGTTCGGTTCAGCTTGGCTGACCTAACGTGGCCCAATCCCAAAGGCGTCGACCGACAATGGGCCAACAATGGATTGCAACGATCCGCAGCAAGGATTTGAAGGAGAAACCCGTGACCAACCTTTTCGCCAAGACAGGTATTGCAGCTCTCATCGCGCTCGGCGCCATTTCTGCGACTGCCGTCACTGCGTCGGCCAACGATTTCCATCCGGGCATCCACCAGGCTCGTTATGATCACCGGCGCGGCCACGCCTGCTCGCCGGGCCTCGCTGTTCAGAAGGCTCGTGACATGGGCCTGCGCCGCGCTCGCATCGACAATGTCACGCCGCGCCGCGTCATCGTCGAGGGCTTCGGCCGCCGCGGTCCCGATCGCATTGTCTTCGCCAACGTGCCGGGTTGCCCGCTGATCCGCCGCTGATCGCGCGTTCTTCAGGTTTTCCACATCTACTCGATGGATTCGAAGCCGTCTCCGAAAGGGAGGCGGCTTTATTTTTCGCGCCGTGCTATTCTCGGTCGTCTGGTTTCATTTTAGCGTACATTGTACCTGAATAATGAGTGAATGGCTGATTCTGAACTCGTTCAGTATCGCGCCGCTACCTCTTGGGCGATCGGTCGGCAAATCCTGCTGATATGAGAGAGAAGCCTTTTTTGTTGTATGGAGAATATAATGAGACAAATGCTGGCCAAATTAGGGGTTGCCGTTGCCGTCGCAGTGACTGCGCTGTCGGGTGCGGCAGATTTTGCCTCTGCGCAGGGTATGGATATCTATGTCGGTCCGGGCAGGCATCGTCCGCCACCGCCGGATTATGATCGCCCAATGCCGCCGCGCTTCGATCGCCGCGGCTGCGATCCGCGCCAGGCTGTGGACGTTGCCCGCAGCTACGGTCTGCGCCGTGCACGCGTTGTGGATGTTACGCCGCGTCGCGTCATCGTCGATGGCTTCGGTCGCCGCGGTCCGGATACGATGATGTTCGCCAATGTTCGCGGTTGCCCGCTCCTGCGGCGCTGACAAGCAATGCGGGCGCACGAGGCGCCCGTTCTTCATGTTCTGACCTTTTCGCCTTTTTGGCGGGGGCCGCGGAACCGTCCTTTGCTCGATCCGGCTGGATTTGAGCGAAGGGCGGTTTTGTTTTGGTTACTGCTGGATCGCGTAGGTGATGCTGACCGACGCGTTGTATTCGTTCTCGCCGGTTGCAACGGGAACGGCCTTATCCATTGGGGCGGACGCGGCCATGGCGCGCATGTAGGGCTGCGGCGGTGCTGCAACGCCGCCCTCGTGTATGGCGACGATGCGGCCGAGCTTCACGCCAGCGGCATCCGTCAGGGTCTTCGCCTTGGCGGCGGCATCGGCGACCGCGTTCTTGCGTGCTTCTTCGAGCACCGTATCCGGCTTGTCGTTGGTAAACCGGATATCGCCGCCCTGGTTGATGCCCAGCTTGACCGCCTGGTCGAGCAGTCCGCCGAGCTTGGAGAGATCGCGCACGCGAACGGTCAGTCCGTTCGTTACCTGATAGCCGGTTAGAACCGGGGGCTGATTATGACCGTCCTTGTCGTTCGGATAGCTATATTGCGGCTGGATGGAAAAACCGGAGGTCTGCAGGTCACGCTCGGCAATGCCGCTTTCCTTCAGCGTTGCCAGCACGGCGCCCATGGCCTTGTTGTTCTGGCTGAGCGCGTCCTGGGCAGCCTTCGCCTGCTGGACGACCGACAGCGTCACCACCGCCATGTCGGGCGCAACAGATGCATGTCCCTCGCCGGTAACCGTGATGACCGCTTCGCGCGGCTTGACGTCTTCGGCAAAAGCCGCAGCCGCGGGGGCGAAGAAAGTGGCGCTGACAAGAGCGGCAAGAGCAAAATCTCTGGTTTTCGTCAGAAGCATGGTTCGTTCCTTGGTTGATGATCCCTCGGGATTCGCTTTTGCGGATTGATTGTGAAGGTATTACGGCAGTCCCTTGTCGGAAAAGATAAATTGGGTTAGAGCCAAGACGGCTCCGGGGAACCATTGCTCCGGGGTTGCGATCGCGAAGCCTTTTCTCGCGCCGGGCCTGTAGCTCAATGGTTAGAGCCGGCGGCTCATAACCGCTTGGTTGGGGGTTCGAGTCCCTCCGGGCCCACCAGCATACTAAGCATTTGGTTTCCATCAAATTTTAGGCACCCAGCTTTTAACGTACACTTCCGTGTACACGCCGCCGTACACATCCGGGCCCACTAGAACGAGGGTTAACATGTACCTGTGGCGACGTCCGTGCGGATTCACTTTCCAGCAACGAATCCCGGCTAGGTTTCAGAAAAATGTCGGAGCCTCGCCAATCCGAATTCGACTCGGCCCTCTCCCAATTGATGAAGCTAGGCGTCGAGCGCGGATTTTGGCCGGCGCAGCCACAGAGTTGATCGGAGAGCCGGACATGACACGGGAAGTTCTTACATCGACCTTGTCCGCGCTGTCGGCGGAACTTGCGTCCGCGAAAAGCGAAGCGAGTCTGTTGAACATTCGCATGGCCAAGTTGAAGGCTAGTAGGCGTCAAGCGTACTACGACGCAGAGGGCGACGCCGAGAGCGCGGGCCGTCTCGCAAGCCTTACGAAGCACGTAGGACCGCTGAACGAACGTAAAAGACAGCTCGCGGCACTTCAGGAACGGCTTGGGAGAATCGGCGCCGCGCTGGCCAGCGACAAGACCGCCTGGGAGGCCGAACGAGCGACATACGAATCCGTCGTCGGTCTTCTCGGACGCATTGAGCGTCAGATAGTAGTCTCCCCTGCTGTGACTGTGCCAGACCCCCTCCAAGAGCCGCAGACCGATGAAAGGGCGTTCAAACCTACGACTTTGCTCAGCGTGGCAGGACGTTCGATCCTGGACGCCCGCAAGGGGGCTCTGAACCCTGACGACACGGACGCGTCTCGGTACGAAGAGCGGCTTGAGACGGCCTTCGCCGCGTTCCTAGAAGTGATCGGCGACAGGCCTCTGAGCTATTACTTGCCGATCCATATGCAGGACTTCGCCACCTTCATGGCTCGCGTCCCGAAGAACCGCTCGAAGGGCCAGCTCTTCAACGGACTCACCTTGAAGCAGGCAGTCGAGAAAAATGCGAAGCTTCCGCTCGATCAGCGCAAGCCCTGCCTGTCGGAGACGACGGTCGCGAGCTATCTCTCGGAAGTGAAGAACATCTGGTCTCGCATTGCAGCCGGCGTGCCTGGGCTCCGCGACATGGGCGCCTACAAAGTCTCCATGCCAAAGGGAACTGTCGAATCCATAGACCGGGAGCCGATGGCGGTTCCGTCGCTGAACGTCTGGTTCCGTGATGCGGCGACTTCCAAGTTGATGAAAAAGCCGCATAAGGCGTGGCTGCCCGTGGCTGGCCTCCTTACGGGCATGCGGCTCGCGGAGCTGATCTACCTCCAGCGGACCGACATCGTAGACATCGAGGGCAACGAGGTCATCGACTTGACTCGCCCGCTTCGGATGAGCGGACAGGACGTCGACCGGCCCGTGAAGACGAAGACTTCAAAGCGCTACGTCGCGATTCATCCCTTGCTACATGACTGCGGCTTCATCGAATACGCCAAGAACGTGACGTCTCCTGACGGTTTCGTCTTCAGCCATTTCCATCGAACGAACGATCCGCCGGACGCCGCACAGAAACAGATGTTCAACTGGATGGATTCACTCGGTATCCACGAGCCCCAGCGCCAAGTGTTCCATAGTCTCCGGCACAGCGCGAAGGATTGGTTCCGGGATCATGTCGGCGACCGTCTCGCTGACAAGCAGTGCGGGCACGCATTCTCGGGTGTAAGCGCACGCTACGGCGCAAAGCTGCTCAAGGCCGATGAAGTTCGCCAGATCATGGAAATGCCTGCACCGAAAGACGTGGATTTCTCTCCCTTCACCAGGCGATAGATTATGCTTGGGCGACGGTTGAGGTGCTGTTCAGTTTCGACGCAAAGCAGGAGGAGCGAGAGCCGTCCGGCGCTGCAGCTTCGCGACGTCGACGCCGCGCGTAACTAGGACCGGACACAAGTTAGCCATCAGGTTCGTCGTGTTGACTTCTCGCGAGAAACGGAACATTAAGGGAACATTCGTATCCTTCTAAGGCCGCGCGACTCGAGACCGGACCGTCTCGACTTTGGATAGTCGAATTCGACGTTTGTAGAATCGCGTCTGCAGCCGTACAGATTCAACCAGTTTACTTTCAGGTGTGCCATGCGTGATTTCATCTCACTCTTCGCCGGAGCCGGAGGACTGGACATCGGTCTTGAAGCCGCCGGATGGAACTGCCGATATGCGTCAGATATCGACGATGCCGCCGTCGCGACGATGAAGGCAAACCAGTCGGCTCGAACCCTGATCAAAGGGCGCCCGGTATTCGACGGCACCTTCATCGAAAAGGCTGATGTTCGGGGCCTGACGGGCAAGGACATCCTGAGTTCAATCGGGGCTCGACGGGGAGATATTCCCCTACTAGCAGGAGGTCCGCCATGCCAATCCTGGAGCAGCGCTGGCCACCAACTCGGATTTCAGGATCCTCGTGGGCGGCTGTGGTCGGACTTCGTGAGGATCGCAGATGAGCTCGACGTGCGCTTCATGCTCTTCGAAAACGTGCGAGGCCTACTGACGGCTCGCGGTGAGGACGGCGTACCGGGTTCAGCTCTTGACACTATCAGGTCGAAACTTCTTGAAGTCGGATTTCACACCTCTGTTTCCCTTCTGAATGCCGCAGACTTCGGCGTGCCGCAGCGTCGTGTCCGACTTTTTATTATCGGTTATCGCAGTGGCGACGAGCCCGTGTTCCCTCTTCCGACACACGCGAAGATGCCAGGCAACGAGGACGTCGACCGGCGGCCGTGGGTGTCGATGCGCGAGGCCTTGGGCGAGATCGCTCCGGTAAGCGATGGCGAGATCATCCGCCCCAGCGGAAAGCTCCGAGGTGAGCTCGAACAGCTAGAACCTGGCTCCGGTGTCAAGAGTATGGGCAAGCCGGAAGCGACACGTCCCGGCGGACATTGGGGATACAAGCAGGGGGCATTCATGGCAGACCTCTCGCTCCCCGGCCGCACAGTTACAGCGGGCGCCCAGCAGGATTGGGTTAGGGACCCGCAGCATGGAGTACGGCGTCTTGCTCCGCGAGAATGCGCAGCACTTCAAACTTTCCCGAACGACTACATCTGGCCGGATAAGCTTGCCGATCAGTATCGAGTTATAGGCAACTCTGTTCCTCCCGCACTCGCTGCCGTCGTGGGTGAGAGTCTTCTTTCCCATGCGGGTAAGGCGACATCGGCGCCTAACAAGATCAGCAGAGTGTTGTCCCCGCTGGACGTGCGTCTACAGGCGGCGATCGCATACACTAAGCGGGAGGAGATGAGAAACGGAGCTTCCCGGCGCGCCGCGCCCTCCAGACGCAAGATGCGCATGGCGGTCGGCTGAAGATGCCAAGCCCGGAGATAAGAGAGCTGAATGCTCGCAATGCGGCCATTGCCAGGGATATCTACCTCGCCAGCAGAAGTCCACAGGCAGGTGCCGACGCTTGGAATCACGCCTTGCGCGAGGCTCGGAAAGTGGTCGCTTCCGCGCTCCGAGCTTCGAACTACCTTCGTTCTCCGGAGCAGGCGCTCGTCCAGTCTGGAATTCACATGATGACTTTCCGGCAACTGCTTGCGCCTCCGGTAAGCCAGGATCAGTTCGACTTGCTCTGCCCGAGTTGGTCGAAGCGGACAGAACATCCGGATAGGAGAATGACCCCGGCCGCAGCCGCTGATGCCGCGTCGGTCGTTCTCCAGTGGTTGCACACAACGGCAGCGCCATGGCTTCAATACGGCCGGGCTCCAACGCGAGCAGAGGTTCGGGGGGTGCTGAATCGCGCATCCTTCTTCATGGCTGCACAGCGTATCCAAACGGCGCAGCGAGGCAGCCTCTCTGGAGGACAAGAAGGAGCGGTCGTCGCGCTCCTGGAAGAGCTGGGCTGGGTGCGACGCCCTTCGAGATTGATCGATACTAGAGCAGCCGTTGATCCTAAGACCTTCATGCACAAGACCCGGTTCGCCACGAGGACAACGGCGCCCCAGGAAGTAGACATCGCCTGCGGTCTGCAGGGTACGGTCGTTGCCGCGATCGAGTGCAAAGTGACGAACGATCAAACGAACTCGATCAAGCGGGTCAACGACGTTCTGAAGAAGGCGAGTGCGTGGCATGACCATTGGGGAAGCTTCGTCGAAACGGTAGCAATCCTTCAGGGAGTGATAGCCGCCAAGGACGTCGACCGGCTCACCGACGCAAACGTGCACGTGTTCTGGTCGCACGACCTTGCCGCGTTCAAAGATTGGATTTCGAAACGGGTATAAATGGGCTGAGGTCGGTCTAACGACGGGGGGAGTCGATGCGACTTGAAAAGGTTTCGGTTAAAAACCTCAAAGGGCTAAAGGAGGCGGAGCTGTCTCCGCGCTCCTTTTCTTGCCTAGTTGGGGAGAACAACGCAGGCAAATCGACAACGCTGCAGGCCATCGTTTATGGGCTCAACCGCCCAGCTTCCTTATCTCCGACGTTACACTACCAGCCCGCAGAACCGATCGAAATTACGCTGGTGTTCGCCGACGTGGGACCGCGAGACCTTTTGCGACTTACCGATGAGCATCGCAACCGGATCGAACCCTTGATCGATGATGGTGCGCTATCCGTTCGGATCACGTACCCACCTGGAGACAAGTGCGAAGTTGCAGTGGCTAAACTTGTCCCAAAGGATGAGCGGTACTCGTCCGAGAACATAAGCGAGCTGCTCAAAGGTAAATCGGGCGGCGCCGTCCGTCATGCCGTCGTCGAAGCTTTCCCCGAGTTCGAAGAAGGTCTCCCGGAAGCGGTGAACATCACACAGGCTAAGGCTCATCTTCAGCAGAAAATCCTCCAGCTCGGTGCCGACGAGTTCGAAATGAAATGGGGTCCTCTTCCGTCCGGCATTAGCAGTTCGATTTCTAAGCTCCTCCCAGAGCCCATATATATCCCGGCAGTCAAGAACCTGGCGGACGAACTGAAGACCAGCCAATCGACTTCCTTTGGACGCCTACTCGGACTTCTACTGGAAGACCTGACTCCGGATCTTGCGGCTATAAATGAATCGCTTAAGGCTCTGGATGCGATGTTGAACCGAGTGACTTCGGGGGCGACGACTACTGATGACAGGCACCAAAAGGTTCGAGCCCTGGAGAGCGCCGTCGAAGGCTTTCTCGGTGAGAACTTCCCGTCAGTCAAGGTCGAGCTGAATATCCCTCCTCCAGAACTCAAGGCGATCCTCAACTCGGCCCAGATCTTCGTTGACGACGGTTCCAAGGATCTGGTCGATAACAAGGGGGACGGGATCAAAAGGTCGCTGACATTCGCGCTTTTGCAGGCCTATGTGTCGCACATCGGCGTCGACGTCGGCGACGAGAACACGCCTTCACCCCGCCCGCTCATCTTCCTCTTCGAAGAGCCGGAACTCTATCTTCATCCGAAATCTCAGCGGGTGCTGTTCCGAACCCTCGCGCGAATCTCATCCACTTACCAGGTGATCGTGACCACGCATTCCCCTCTGTTCTTCGAACCGGGAGTAACAGCATCCTTCGTCCGTGTTGCAAAAGAGCCGGCAGACCCAAAACCAGTCGGCAAGCTATATCCTGTGGAGTTTGCACTGGACGCAGACAAGTCGGACGTCTTCAAGATGGCGCGATTTGAGAATGCCGACGCGGCTTTCTTCAGCCGACGTGTAGTGTTGTTCGAGGGCGAGTCGGACGATGCGTTCTGCCGACATGTCGCGAAGTCCCTCCGACAAGAATGGGACTTCGACAGTAGGAATATCGCTATGGTCAGAGTCTCCGGAAAGGGCAATTTTCTTCGCTTCCGCCGTTTCTTTGAAGCGTTCGGGATCGATGTCAAGATCGTTGCCGATCTCGACGCCGTGTTCGATGGCTTCCAGCACCTCGGCGCACCGGAGGAAGCCACGGGACATCGCGCCACAGCATTTCAGGCGATCGATGCTCGCATCGCAGAGCTCGGAACTCCCGCAGAGCCTGCGACGAGACAGATCAAGGATCGAGTTCAACAACAGAGCTGGCGGACGCGGTATGATGGCGCGAAGGCGGCGCTCCGAGCCATGCAGCAGAGCGGAGTGGTTGACCATCAGGCTCTCAAGCAAATAGACGACCTCTTCGTATGGGAACACGATATCGCAAGGATACGTGTCTGCCGTGAGGATCAATTCGCGAAGGCGGCGCTCCTGCCATTGCTCGACTGCCTGCGGGCGAACGGCATACACGTTCTCTCGAAGGGCGCAATCGAAGACTACTACCCGGATGATGCCCCTACCTCCGGACCAAAGCCGGAGCGAGCACTGGCAGCGTGCCGACTGGTGCTGAATGAAGCTTCGGCAACTGCCTTATCGACAAGTCTGTCGGAAGGGCGCCCATGCGAGCTGGTTGAAATCTTCGAAAACATCTTTCAGGCCTAGGGGCGGACGTCGACCGGCGAGTTGACCTGGGCATGCTAGTAGCCGAGCATGGAAAAACCGCCGTCAACGGGCTCGCAACCCTCAGGCGGTTTTCACAGGATGTTCAATAATGCTGAACGATGCCGTTGAAAATGTAAAGCCGCCGTTGACGGCAAATTGAGCCGCGGGGTCGTATACGACCCCTGCGACACCGAGCCAAACTTTACCCACCGGGCCAAAAATGTTGACGAAGCCCCGCGCAGCCTAGGCAAACTTGCTGCTGCAGCGGCTGCCGCACTTGAGACGTCTGTTGCAGCGCCTTCCCATACGACGCACGCTGACGTCATGCGTTCGAATGCGGCGTGGCCACTCGACCCGCTCGCTTGGGCGAAGCGCCAGGCCGCCACGAAGGTTCTCGAACAGCAGACGGCACGCATCGCCGACGCGCTCTTGAGAGCGGGTGTTAACGTCACTCTCGATGGCGACGTCACAATGATCGGCGCGGTAACGGGCGTCGTAGAACACCAGCGCGTGTACCGCGCTGTCCGCTTCCTTCCGACTGTCGCCGGGCGCGATCGACGTCCGATCGTGAACGGGCTGAAGCTGTGGATGGCGGGGCACGGGAGCAATAAATATTTCCGGTACTCGGTCATGACATGCGCCGAGCCGGTCCCGGTCGGCGGTGATCTGCGAGACGCCATCCAAACCCTTTCCCGCCGCATCTCGAAGTGGTCGCACGAGGTCCAGAGGAAGTACGGCATCAAGGTCCTCTTCAGGGGGATTGAGTTCACCAGGAAGACGGCCAAAGAACGCGGCATGACGGATCGGTACGCGCAGGATGCCATCTTGTACCACGTTCACGCTAACGTCCTCTACTGGCCCACGCGGAACATTGCCGAGCGGTGGCCGGAGTTCCTGCGGTATACGCATTCCTTCATCGGCGCGGAGTGGAAGGACAACGGCAAGGTCGAGAAGATCGAAGAGATCGTGAAGTACTGCTCGAAGCCTGCGGACACGCTTGCGGCGTCGGACGACGAACTCGTGTGGCTCTACGAGAGTACGCGCCGGCTGAAAATCTGCCAGCCGCTCGGTGACTTCAAGGCCTGGCTGCATGAGCTTGAGGCTGCCGGGGAGAAAGTAGTCCGCGTTCACGTTGGGCGCGGCGACGGGCGTCTCCGTCGCGTCCTGAAGCGCGGTCGGAGGGCTCCGGAGCCGAAGGATGAATGGCTGGAGAAAAAGAAGGCCGAGCAAGCGGCCGACGAGACCGCGACTTCCGGAGTCACCGAAAACGATGGTAAAACCGGCGTCGCGACAGGGAAGAAGAAAGAGAAGCGCGAGACGCCGCAGTCGAACGTTGTCCTCGGCCTAACGCTGCCGCAGTGGCGGCATACGCCCTGGTCCGAACCCTTGATCATGGTGCAGCGCTACGACCCGTCGAAGCCGTTCGGAGAGGGTGCTGCCGATATCGAGGTGTGGAAGGCACGCGCCCGTCGGGACTGGGACGACAACTGGGGCCCAGAGCCGCAGGAAGCGTTGCGCGTGGCCCGGATGGCTCGCGAGGCCATCATGTCGGCAGATGATATACGTGAGGCTGCGGAAGCAGCCCCGTATATTGTCCACACATGTAGGCCAACTGTCGCGGCGCACGAAGACGGCGACGAGGAAGTGCCGCCGGAAGAGCTTAACGAGGACGCGGCGGACCTTGCTGCGCTCTTCGAAGGGGGCACGGTCGTCCGTCTGGCCCCTCGATCGACCGACGAAGACGACGAAATCCCGTTCGAAGCGGCCGACGTCGTGGCGCGGTGGACGAAGATGCGGGCGGACCTCGCTGCGAGCGAAGCCCGCTGGGCCGAATGGCGGGCTTCCGCCGCTTATGTTCCGGGCCGGTCCTCGGAACTCGACCGGCGCATCGCAGCGTGACGTCGGGCAACCGTCGTCACCAGGACGTAACGTGAAATCACGTTACGTCTCGTCGTCCTCCCGGACGGCGACAAGGCCCCGCCAGGCGCCGCGCGAGCGCCCCTTGGGAGAGGCCCACGGCAGTGTCCCCCGGAAGGGCCGGTGCTAACGCAGTTAGCAGTAGCCGGTCACTACCGTTGGACTTGTCCCTCTCTGCGCCGGCGCACACGATTCTTGGACCGGGGTTTTCCCCATCGGAGGATCACATCGTCATGCAGGAATACGAACGTCAGATACTCGTAACCAGCGAAGGCCCGGAGTTTCCTGCGAGGCTCAAGGTCATCCGGCTGCCGGCCTCGTGGTACGCCGTCATATGGGAGCGGCCGGAACGGTATGCGACGTTCTCCCAGGACAGGACCGAGAAGAACGGCGGTCATGAGCATATGAGCAACGAGGCCTTCCTTGCACGTGTTCGGCTTGTAGCATCCTTCTCGTTCGGCATCGATTTCGAGTGGGGGCAGCAGTGATGCGTGCGGATTCTCTCGTCCTCGCAGCGCTGCTCCTGTCGAGTGCGGGGTCGGCTTCCGAGCCGTCCGTCGTGTGGCGGTCGTCGGCGTCGGGCGTGCTGTCTGCCCCGGCTCCGGCCAGCGAGACACCTGCGACACCCCCCGTGACACTGTTCGCCGTCACATACGGCGGCAACCGGTTCGCCTGGAGCACGAGGGAATCCGTGCTGGTCATGCCGGACGTCGCCGGTGGCTCCGGGCGGTACGTATATGCACTCGCGACGGCGACGCCGCTCCCGGCTGACCTGTCCTTCGACAGCGCGACGGGCGTCCTCTCCGGCAACGTCCAAGTCGCCGGTGATTTCCAGTTCTCGATCCTCGTCCGGGACAGCGCGACGGGGGCCATGACCACGGCCGTTGCCCGGATCGTCGTGGTGAAGTGAGGGACGCATGGGCTATCAATTCGTCCATCTTGAAAGCTTCTCCAGGAAGGGGGACGACAAGGGGCGCTCGACGTCCTTCATCTTCGCCGAGGCCCGTCGCGATCCTGCGGCCTCCGTCCACGTCGCGCATCCTGCGCCGCCGGTCGTCGTCTTCGGCGTCGACGTCGCGAACGTCGAGGCGCTGCACGATGCTGCTGCCGACGCCGCGCGGACGGTGCCAAAGGCGGGCAAGCCCCGCAAGCTCCGGCAGGACCACAAAACCCTGCACACGGTCATCGCGAGCCACCCCTACACCATGGACGAGGTGCGCGCCGATCCGGCGAAGCGGGCCGAGGTGGAGGTGTGGGAGCGGCGGACGGTTGCCTGGCTGCGGGCGCAATACGGCGACGATCTCAAGAGCGTCGTCCGACACGAGGACGAGTCGCACTATCATATCCACGGCTACGTCATGCCGACCGACGATCCCGAGATGCGTGCCCTCCGGCACCATCCGGGCGTCGTCGCGAAGCGCGCGGTGATGGCAGCCGGTCCCGATGCCGGAGAGGATACGAAAGCGTTGTCGAAGCGGGCCGACCGGGAGTACAAGGCGGCGATGCGAGGATGGCAGGACTCGTATCACGAGACCGTTGGCGTTCCTTGCGGTCTGGCTCGTCTCGGGCCGCGCCGGAGGAACCTGACACGCGCCGAGTGGCACCAGGAGACGAACCAGGCGAAGGCGCTGCAAGCCGCCCTCGATCGGGCGAACGTCGTCAAGGGCAAGGTCCAATCCTTCGTCGCGGCGAAGAGGACCGAAATGGAATCCTTGGTCTCGACGGCGGGGACGGAGGCTGCCGCGCTGCGCGCCGAGGCCGATGCCGCCAAGGCCGATGCGGCCCGACGCCTGGCGGAAGCCAAGGCCACCACCGAGGCCGCAAAGGCCGCACACGACGCCGCCATGGCCGAGCAACAGAAGGCGCGCTCCATGATGGATCGTGTTCGACAGGAAGCCGCGAGGGTCCGCGCGGCGTCGGCCAGACTTCAAAGATTGCCGTCGATGCTGCGGACGGCTCTCGACGGTCTTCGCCAGAGCCGTGTCGCGGAGCGCATCCGCGCAACGGTCGCCGGGGAGATGGATCGGCTTCGCGACCAGGCGTCGTCTGCCGAGCGCCGCGCGGACGCCGCCGACAGGCAAGCCAGAGCTGCCGAGATGGCACGTCGGAAGGCCGAGGATCGCGCCGGGACTCTCGACGCCGCTCTGACGGAGACAGCGGTGCAGCGCGACGCCGCGCGGCGCGAGCTGCAACGCCTTCGTCCCCCGGAGCCGGAACGATCCCTTGGTGCGGGGTTCAGCATGAAGCCGATGCCGGGACGGCGGTGACTGGCTGTATTGTCAACAATTACAGTCCGTTAACCAGCGTCAACTTTCTTGTAAAACACGGTAGTTCTACGCTTGCGGAAATCGTTGGAAGAGCTCATCTTCGGCTGGTCAGCACGACGGAAGACCTCTGCAATCGCAGAGATGTTCTGGGGGACTGAACGTTCGTTGCTCTCGTGGCACGTTTCCCTGCAAACGCAGGATGTACCGTTCTACATAGAGAATAGCGACGCCTCTGCTCACGCAGAGATTTCAGTCCACCGCCGTATGGCGGCTCTGAAGTATATGGTTTGGATCGACGGATGATTTCCAAGGTTCACAACTGTTCCCCGCCGTGAGGCGGATTGAAAGGGAGGCTCCGGCCTCCCTTTCTGCTTTTCGGCTCCAGGAGACCCAGAGGCCGAAACCCGCTGGAAAACACCGATTTCAAAAAATGAGGACGCCGGAAGTGGCCTTCTAAGCTCGTCCGGACGCCGCCGACGTATCCCAACCTACCCGGAATCGGCGTCGAATCCTTCGTGCGGATGCCGCGCCGCCTATTCTGGTTTGCGTCGATTCCAGCCGGCACGCATCCTTCATGGAGAGATTGGAGGCGTCGGCATGAGCAAGGATTCGAAAGACAAGCGACGTCGGACATGCGTCGATGAACTGCGGCGTGATCTCGCGCGACGCCGCGAACGCCGAGCTGACCCGGCGGGCAAGATGATGCTTCAGATCCTCGCGCTGCTCTCCGCCATGCTTGCCCTTGCGCCGCCGGTCCCGGCTCTCATCTTTGATTTGCCGCAGCCTCGGCTTCGGCCTCGTCGGTCGCCGTGGGACCCGCCGGCCGGCTATCCTAACGGACGTGAAGCGTGGGCTAGGGAGCGTGGCCTCGAACCTGAACCCGCACGAACGCCGCTTCCGATCTCGACGCCGCGACTGCGGCCGACGCCTGCGCCTCGTCCGTGGAAGCGCCTCGTGCGCGATCTCGACAGCCGCTCGATGCGACGCCGCGAGGAAGCGCGGGAACAGATGCTGCAGCGCGTCCCGGTTGAGGCTCGACCGTGGCTCCGGGGATTGATCGCATCTGAGGATCGGACGGCGTTGCGAATACTGGGCGTCGGCGCGGATGGGACGACGCTGCGCGACCGGGCTCTCCTGGCCGCTCGGGTCGCGCCGACGTTCGAAGACGAGTCGATGCCCGTCGACGAGATCGGGTCCGCGCCGGTCCTCGGCAGGAAGTGACAGGAGAACGACATGGAAATGGCACTGCATGGCAACGCCGGGGCGCTGCTCGGTCATCTGACAGAAGACCAGCGGCGGCGTCTCGACGCGCTCGACGCTGCGTACATCGACCTGATGTCGAGCGGCATCCCAGATAGGGCCGGCGTCGAGGCCTTGGCCGAGGCCATCGTCACCTTCCACGACGAAATCGCGAAATCGGACGTCGGATACGAAAACAGGGCCTGACGGCCCCGTTCTCCAAATTTGAAGGCGCTTAAACCGCCCGTACAGCGCGTCCGGCGAGCCGGGTGGTATCCTTACCCCACCGGAATCTGGGACGCTATCGCTGTCCCCGGCTGGCCGCTTCGTTGATCGCGGTCAGCACTTCCGAGGCGACGGTGCTCACCCAGTCCTCGGCGCGCTGGATTCGACGTCCAGCGGCGCGCTCGGCAGCGTGCCATGCCGACGCCTCTGCTGCGCGCTTCGCGTCCGCGAGCGTCGACGCCTCCCCTTGAGCCAGCGTCTCGCTGGTATCGCCATCCATGACTTCCCATGAATGGGCGAACCCGTCGCCGCGCCGCACGATGAGCAATTCGAACCGGGCCTCCGCCTCGTCCTCGTCGGCGATCTGGCTGTCCCGGACGGGGACAAGCTCCGTCGTCATTCCGAGCGCCGACGTCTCGCTGCCCGGAAAGACGCCCGCGTCCGGCTCCCATGGGAATCTGATCTCGTAGATGTATTGCAGGTTCATGTCAGGCTCCGTTGGTTGCTGAGGCTGAGGTGTGAAGGGCCGCTGCGCGGGTCACCGCAAGGGGGCTGCCGGGCGCGGGCTCTGCCCTGAATGTATCGTTGCCGCACTCTCGACAGTGCCAGCAGGTCATCATGAGGACGCCGGTGTGCGGGTGCAGTTGTCGCCATTCGACAAGCTGCCCTTCGCACGACGTCCACACTCCATCCGCACCCGGCCACGTGTTCGCACATGTCTTCGTCGTCGCCCGCCAAAAGGGTGTCTGCATATCGTTCTCCTGTTGGTCTCTGGATCTGGAATGGCTCCGGGCGGCACATGCCGCCGGGAGCTACCTCAGTATCAACGACGCGCCAGCGACCGGAGGCTATCGACCGTGTAGCCGTAGTCGCGCAGGTAGGTGGCGACGTCACCAGATCCGATGACGAGGGAACCAATCCGCTCGCGCAACCCATCGTCCTCGATCTCGCTCGGCAAGGCGGTATCCACCGTCTGCACGTACTGGTCGTATGCTTCTCTGAAGTTGTCGAAGGCCTCGATGACCTTCTTGATGGCGCTCGATTTTGTTGTCATGGCCGTGTGGCTCCTTCCGTTGATGACGGGCGAAGGAAACCAGATGATAAGTGAAATGTCGTGGAATTTCATTTCACTAGCGTCGCAAACGACGTCCTCGCGTGCGTTCGGCTAAGGCCTCGAATCCCTGCCGCAGGAGTTCTCGAAAGGATTCGAAGAGACGCGAATCCTTGCCGCCGATTCTCGAATCCTTACCGACGTCTCCCGAATCCTTTTGGAAAAATATTTCACGCCTTGGTAGAAAATCAGTCGCTCAGCCTGTCGAGGGCGCGGATCCCCATCCGTTGGACCTCTCGGGCGAGGCTCTTCCCGGCTCCGGGGATGCGGGACCGGCGCGCGATCTTCTCGACGCCTGTCCTTTGCGACCGGATGACGATAGTTGCAAGGTAGAAGAGAATGCCGCGCGTGTCACGGTGCGTCGTCTCGGTGATGATGACATCTACCGCCAGGCCCTTGATCGTCGTGACTGCCGTCTCCATGAAAACCTCCATAAACCATTGTTTTGTAATGATTTTATAGCACATTTGCGAGGTGGAGCCCAGGACGAAACCGGCTTTCCGGAAGCGTGTGCAGATAGATCTAATGAGGATCTAACGAAGCGAGGCGGGGAGACGGCTCCGTCGGAGCGGGAGGGCGGTCAAGGGGCCGCCCAGAGCCACGCGCAGGCCGCAGGGCGAGCATGGCGAGGACGGCGCGAAGCGAACCCTTGACGGACCGCAGCGACCCATCCTACCGCCCCCGGTGATGGACTTGAAAAGCCCATCACCGGACTAGGCCCGCGCCAATGAGCGTAAGGGCGGCCAAGCCGGAGGCGCGGCAGGGGGCTGAAGCCCCCGCGAGGATCAGGGACGATGAGCATATCGGAGCCGTGAGCATAGCGACCCGGTACGGGTCATGGCGGGAATTCGCGCATGCCGAGACCGGGAAGAAGGCAGCCGCAGGAGCGTCAGCATAGCGCCGCCAACAGCGGGACGCGGGATCGACTGTCTCAGGCAAGGCATTCCAATTTGCAATTGTTGACACCCCGAAGACACGACCGTACACATCGCTGAACTCGAGAATGTGCTCGCTAAGCATTGAAGCTCCGGGTGCCGTTGAAAACCAGTGCTTCCGGGCGTACACGGACTTTCGTCCCTCCGGGCCCACCATTTCTGTCTTTGTCCGACCCGGACACATA
>UBUL01000011.1 GCA_900468625.1 Hyphomicrobiales bacterium | reverse complement strand
GACCATTCATGCCATCTCCTATGTTTCGCCTGCTTGCATCATAAAGGTGAAAATTATAAATACAAAACGTATACAAAGGATCGACATGTAGATAAGCATCGTCCTCGGGCTGCAGGGTCCTTGACAGGATGAGGACGCTGGCGGGGAGAAGATGACCATGATTTGCGTGACTGACGGAATGTCATTCGCTCCGAATGTTTTGGGTCCAGCCGTCTATTCCCACCAGGACATGATGGTCGAGAGCCGCAAGCCGGTGCGTTCCGAAACCCAGAAATTTCTTGTGAGTGTGCGTTGATGGCAAGACCGGACGTTATCGTCATCGGGGCCGGAGTAATCGGCCTTTCCGCTGCGATTGCAACTCAATCGCGCGGCTTGCATGTCGTGGTCCTCGATCGCGAGGGACCGGCAGCGGGTGCGTCCGCCGGCAATGCCGGCGCTTTCGCTTTCACGGATATCCTGCCGCTTGCCTCTCCCGGCATTCTGAAGAAGGCGCCGAAATGGCTCCTTGATCCGCTTGGGCCGCTCTCGGTGCCGCCCGCCTATGCGCTGCAGATCGCGCCCTGGATGTTCCGGTTCTGGCGCGCCTGCCAGCCGTCGCGCGTCGCCCATGCCGTCGCGACCCAGACAAGCCTCATGGATCTGTCCAAGGCGGAACTGGAGCCTTTCCTTGCTGCCACCGATACGATCTCGATGCTGCGTAAGGAGGGCAATCTCCAGGTCTATGAAAGCGAGGCGGAATTCAGCGCTTCGCTGCCCGGCTGGGACGCGCGCCGCGATCACGGCATCGAATTTCAGCACCTGAAAGCCGAGGAGATGGCAGCGATCCAGCCGGGACTGGCGTCGCGCTTCATACGCGGCACCTTCACGCCCGGCTGGTATTCCATCGCCGATCCCAAACTTTATACGCTGGCGCTGGCCGAGCATTTTCGTGGTCGCGGCGGCGTCATCGAGACGGCTGATATCTCCGCACTCCGCGCGATCCCGGCGGGTGTCGAGGTGGCGGCGGCCGATGGAAAGCTGCGTCAGGCCGGCAAGGTCGTTCTGGCAGCCGGCGCCTTCTCGCATCGGATCGCGAAGACGCTCGGCGAGCGCATCCCGCTTGAAACGGAACGCGGTTATAATACGACGCTTCCGGCTGACGCCTTCGATCTGCGCACGCAGATAACCTTCGGTGGTCATGGCTTCGTCGTCAGCAAACTTTCCACCGGCATCCGCGTCGGCGGTGCGGTGGAGCTGGGCGGACTGGAGTTGCCTGCGAATTTTCGCCGCTCCCAGGCCATGCTGCAGAAGGCCCGCACTTTCTTGACCGGTCTCAAACCGGAGGGCGGGGTGCAGTGGATGGGCTTCCGGCCATCGCTGCCGGACAGCCTGCCCGCTATCGGCCGGGCCAGAGGCACGCCGGATGTGATCTATGCCTTCGGCCACGGTCACCTCGGCCTGACCCAGTCGGCGGGCACGGCGCGCCTGGTTGCCGACCTGCTGACGGGACAAAGGCCGACGATCGATCTGGCGCCCTTCTCGCCGCAACGTTTTTAGCGGAAATAGCTCTCGCTGCCGTAAGAATATCGACTGTGATCGCGCGGATAACTCGATCTCGCAATTAGACGACCGTCTCGCCGCCATCGACGACGAGGATCTGTCCTGTCATGTAGGAAGAGCGGTCGGAAACGAGAAAGAGGATCGGCTCGGCGATTTCCGAGACGTCGGCCCACCGTCCGAGTGGCACCTTTTCGCCAATATAGGCTTCGATGGCGCTGCGTCCGCCCATCTGTGCAATGAAAGGTGCGTTGAATGGGGTATCGACCCAGCCGGGGCAGAGCGCGTTGACGCGGATGCCGAAGCGGGCGTAGTCGCCGGCCATCTGCCGGGTCATGGCGATGACGGCATGCTTGGAGGTGGTGTATGCGATCATCTCGCGGTCGTAGAGCACGCCCGACGATGAAGAGGTGTTGAGAATGACGCCTTTGCCGGCCTTCTTCATGATCGGCATGACGAGGCGCGAGGCCATGAAATGCGCGCGGACGTTCAAGTTCCAGGACGCATCGAAACCGGAGACAGCGACCTCTTCCAGATTGCCTGCGACCTGTGCGCCCGCATGATTGTGCAGAATGTCGATGCGGCCATGCTGCGCTGCGATTTCTGCGATGCCGGCCTTGATCGCCTGGTCGTCCAGCACGTCGACAACGAGGCTTTCGGCGCTGCCGCCAGCCTCGCCGATCTGACGCACGGTTTCCCGCGCATTTTCCCAATCGATATCGGCGACGATCACATGTGCGCCTTCGCGCGCCATGATGAGCGCGCCGGCGCGGCCGATGCCGGAGCCGGCTCCGGTGACGATTGCGACCCGATCCTTGAGTATCATGATTTTTCCCTGGTCAGTTTGTCGTTGTCTTTTCGCGCATCAGGAAGCGCGCGATGAGAATGAGGACGAGCGATGCAATCAGCACCATGGTCGCGATCGCATTGATCTCCGGCGTGACGCCGCGGCGGATGGAGGCGAAGACATAGATAGGCAGCGTCGTATTCGATCCCGCGACGAAGAAGGCGATGATGAAATCGTCGAAGGAGAAGGTGAAGGCGAGCAGAAAGCCGGCGAGGATCGACGGCATGATCTGTGGCAGGACGATCTGGCGGAACGTCGTCCATGGCGTGGCGTAGAGATCGCTTGACGCTTCGACGATATCGCGGCCGAGGCTCGCAATGCGCGCCTTCACGATCATCGTCACCAGAGCCATGGTAAAGAGGCCGTGTGCCGCAATGATCGAGCCATAGCCGAGTGCGAATTTCGGCGGCTGGTCGCCGGGCCAGACGGCTGCGATCAGCGGATTGACGATGCCGAAGACCTCGACCAGTGCCACCAGCGTCGCAATTCCAATGACGACCCCCGGCACGACGATCGCAGCTGCAAACAGCCCGTCAAAGATGGCGCGGGTGCGAGGACCGAGCCGTTCGAGGCCAATTGCTGCCATCGTGCCGAAGATCGCGGCAAGTGCCGCGCTGGTAAAGGCGATGATGAGGCTGTTCTGCAGCGCTTCCATGAGGAAGGTGTTGGACAGCGCCCGTCCGTACCATTGCGTCGAAAAGCCGGTGAACTCGCTCGCATTGCGGCCGGCATTGAAGGAGAACAGCACGACGAGCGCGATCGGCGTATAAAGGAACAGATAGACGAAAGTAACGAGCGCGCGCATCAGACGAGATCCACCTGGCGGGTGCCTGCAACGCGCCATGCAATCCGCATGGCAACCAGAAGCACGATTACGACGACGGCAACGAGCGTCACCGCGATCGCCGATCCGAACGGCCAGTTGCGCGACTGCAGGAAGAGATCGACGAGCGCATTGCCGATGAAGAAGACCTTGCCGCCGCCGAGCAGCTGCGGGATCAGATATTCCCCAAGCAGCAGGATCGTCACCAGAGCGACGCCGGTCATGACGCCGGGCAGGGACAGCGGCAGCGTAATGGAAAAGAAGGTCGAGAAGGGCCTGGCGCCGAGATCGGCAGAAGCCTCAAGGAGGCGGCGGTCGAGCTTTTCCAAGCTGACATAGATCGGCATGATCATCAGTGGCAGGTAGCCATAGACGATGCCGAGCAGCACGGCGCCTGGCGTGTTGATGAGCCTGACGTTCTCGATGCCGAAGAATTCCAGCAGATGCGGAATGCCGCGTGCACCGAGCAGATACATCCAGGCGTATGTGCGCACGAGCAGGCTGGTCCAAAAGGGTACGACGACAAGCGAGACGAGCAGCAGGCGGTGCTGCGGGCTGGCCTTGACGGCGAGATAATAGGCGACCGGATAGGCAACGAGCAGGCAGGCAGCCGCGCCGATCGGCGCAAGGATCAGCGTATTGATGAAGGCAGCCGAGCGTGAGCCGAGATTGGCGAATTGCGCGAAGGTGAAGGCTGCCTGATAGCCGCCCTCCGGAGCACGCTCGCCGAAGGCAAAGACGATGATGGCAATGAAGGGCAGCACCAGGAAGACGAACAGCCAGATGCTTGCCGGGCCGACAAGGGCAGCGGTGACGAGGCGCCGTTTGGTGGCGGGATTAAGGGGCATCGAAAGGTTCTTTATCCGTCATTCGGAATGGGGGCCGGTCCCTTGCCGCCACGACGGAGGGACCGGAGCTGAGCGAGGCAATCAGGCCGACTTGAAGCGAGCCATCAGTTCGGCACGGCTCGGATCGGTGAGCGTGACGGCGGCACCGAATTCCAGGGGTGTCAGCGCTGCCTCGTCCGGATAGACGATCTTGTTCGACGTGATCTCCTTCGGCAGCAGCGCGATGACGCGGCTGTCGGTCGTCGGCGCGCCGTTGGCGATATGCTCCTTCACCGCATTCTTCGGATCCATGAGATAGTTGAGGAGCGCGTAGCCGGCCGCCTTGTTTGGGGCGTCCTTGGGGATCGCATAATAGTCGGTCCAGATCTCGCCGCCGTCCTTGCCGAGCACATAGGCAAGCTCCGGCATGTCGCGGTTGAGCTGCGCGCCGTCATTCGTCCAGCACATCGTCAGCCAGGCGTCGGTCGAACGCATGGACGGCTGATAGTCGGAGTTGATGGCGAAGAGATGCGGCTTGACCTTGATCAGCAGTTCCTCGGCCTTGGCGAGTTCTTCGGGCTTGATCGAGTTGAAATCATAGCCGAGGGAAACCAGTGCGCTGCCGATGGTCGTCAGCTGGTAGTCGTGCACCATGGCGCGGCCGTCGGCCTCGGTCTGCGCGATCTCGAAGAAATCCTTCCAGCTCGAAAGCTTCGTCTTGATCTTCTTGGTGTTGACCGAGAAGCCGGTCGTGCCCCAGTTCTTCGGCACGGCATAGGTCTTGCCGTCGATCTGCCCCTCCTTGGTGAAGCGCGGGCTCTCGGTCGCCTGGCTGAAGTTCGGGATCTTGGAAAGGTCGAGTTCCTGGATGAGGCCGAGCTTGTGATGGGTCGAGATCGTGTAGTTAGTCGGCACGAAGAGCGACCAGCCGGAGGCGCCGGCCTGGAGCTTTGCGAGCATTTCCTCGTTCGAGCCGAAGACATTGACCTCCACGGCGACGCCGGTTGCCGCCTTGAAGTTCTCGAAGGTCTGCGGATCGTGATAGTTTGGCCAGGTGGCGATCGACATCTGCGTGCCGAGTTCGCCGGCGGCGTAGGCCGGCGTCGAAAGCGCGCCCGGGACGCGCGACAGCACCGCCGTCGCAAGGCCGAGGCCGGTGATGCCGAGGAAGTGACGGCGGCTGACGGAACCGCGCTTCAGGCGCATGAACTCGTCCATGAAGCCTCCGGCTGAAATCGGAAGATTGTCCTTGTGATCCTTGCTCATGATGCTGTTCCCTTGTTTTGGTTTATGCATTCGATGCTGGAAAGATATGTAAGGCCTTGGGGTCGAAGCCGAGGAAGACCTGTTCGCCCGGACCCACGAGATCGCTTTCGTTCAGGCTGCGGCGATCCGAGGTGATCAGGAAATCGCCCAGTCCTGGAACGGTGACCGCGTATTCAGCCGACGAACCCAGGAAGATGCGATGGGTCACCGTACCCTTGAAGGACATGCCTGATGCCGCCATGTCGCGGCTGAGACGGATCGCCTCCGGACGCAGGGCCGCGATCGCCGCTCCCGGTGTCAGCCGCTTACCGGCCGAAAGTGCCGAGCCGTCCGCAAGGCGAAGCGTTTCGCCGTCGGCTTCCATCGTCGCCTCTATGCGGTTCGTCTTGCCGACGAAATCGGCGACGAAGAGATCGGCCGGGCGGTCATAAACCTCCTGAGGCGTGCCGAGCTGGCGGATGCGGCCGGCGCTCATGACGCAGACGATGTCGGCCATCGACAGCGCCTCCTCCTGGTCGTGGGTGACGAGAACGAAGGTGATGCCGAGTTCGCGCTGCAGCGTCTGAAGCTCGATTTGCATGGCCGAGCGCAGCTTCTTGTCGAGGGCAGCAAGCGGCTCGTCGAGCAGGAGCACGGAGGGACGGTTGACGATGGCGCGCGCAAGTGCCACGCGCTGTTGTTGCCCGCCCGACATTTCATGGATGCGCCGTTTGGCGAAGCCGCCGAGGCGGACCATCTCGAGCGCTTCAGCAACGCGGCGGTCGATCTCGGCGGCAGCGATCCTGGGCCGCATCTGCTTCAACCCATAGGCGACATTCTGCGCGACGTTGAAATGCGGAAACAGCGCATAGTGCTGGAACACCATATTGACCGGGCGCCGGTAGGCCGGAACGCCGTTCATCTCACGCCCGTCGATCAGCACGGTACCTTCGCTCGGCTGTTCGAAGCCGCCGATCATGCGCAGGCACGTCGTCTTGCCGCAGCCGGAAGGTCCGAGAAGCGCCAAAAATGCGCCCTTGGGCACATTGAGATTGATGTCCGTTACGGCGGTCACTGCGCCATAGCTCTTTGTGACCGAACGGAATTCGATGTCGTTCGTTGAAGCGGATGCCACGTCTGTTCCCTGCGGTTGGTCGGCAGTCTTTGATCTGCCTTATTGCCACCGTCGTTAAGGAAAGAGTAAGCCCGAGCTTCTTGGAAGGTATATACCCCGAAAGAGGTATTTCCGTGCTAATAGCTTCGTGGAAGGTGTATATAGGGGTTGCGCTCGATTACGTGAGGCGGCAGAGGGAACCCGTCATATGAGCACCGACCTTGAAGGGCTTTTTGCTGCCTTCGACGCCACGATCGGCCGATCGGCGATGACGGATTCCGAATTCGGAGAGACGTTCCGTCAGATGATGGCGGCGCTGGTGCGGTTCGATTACGTCGTCGTTTTCGCCTATCGCGGCAAGGAACGGCCGATCGATCTCTACAGTACCTTCGATCGAGAGGAGCATATCGTCTTCGTCACGCTCTACCAGGCCGGCCCTTATCTGCTCGATCCATTCTACCACACGGCGCGCGAACGCCGCGAAGGTGTGCTCAGGATGCGGGAGCTGGCGCCCGACCGCTTCTTTTCCAGCGAGTATTACCGGACCTATTATGTGCAGACCGGGCTTGCGGAGGAAATCGGCTTCTTCGTCAATGCCGACGAGGACGTCACCATCGTCCTCTCATTGATGCGGCGCGAGAAGACCGGCGCTTTTCCTCCCGCGGAGTTCATGATGCTGAAGAAGGTCGAGCCGCTCGTCGCAAGCATGGTGCGACATTACTGGTCCGGCCTCGCCTCGCGCTTCGATGCGCAATTAGCCGCCGGCGGCAGGAGCCGGCGCAGGAAGGGTGAGGCCGAGACTGTCCCGCCAGGCGAAACCGTCTGGCGTGACCTTAATCTGACAAGCCGTGAGACTGCTATCGTCGAACTCGTCTTGCAGGGGCACTCATCGGAATCGATCGGCCTGAAGCTCAATATTTCGACGGGTACGGTGAAGGTCCATCGCCGTAATGTCTACCGCAAGCTCGGCATTTCCTCCCAGACCCAGCTGCTTTCGCTCTATCTCAAGAACCTCGCTTAGCGTGGCCGAACCTTAGCTCGGCACACGAGCGCCATGTCCTTCCTTTGCAAGCATCCTCAGCCAAGGGCCGCAGTGGAAAAGACTCATGAGCAGATACATCGGGACCATCCCGCTGATCATCGAACTGTCTTGCGCCGAGCAGATCATATCCCCGCCCGCACCATAGGCTGACAGCATTGCCATGAAGGCAAAGCTCGGCGCTGCCGCCAATGCCAGCCACCGGCTGGCGATGGCGGGCAGGGCAGGAGCGGCGGCATGCCCGCCGGCCCCTTTATTGATTTCGGACGAGGCGGACATCAGTTTGCCCCGTACCGATCGTGGTGCTTCCACCAAACGCCGGTCTCGTTGCGGCCGAACGGGGCGCGGTCGAGCCATTGATACATGCTCCAAAGACCGTCGAGCCCGCGGGCATAGGACGAGTAGGTGTGATAGATGTCACCATCCTGCATGGCGAAGGCGCTGACGCCAGGCCGGTCGCGCGTATAGGTCGCCACATCCGTCCCCGTCATTGACGCCATCAGTTCGACCGGGCCTTCGCTGCCGCGCAGCTCCCATTGCTGTATCGTCTTGCCCGCCTGAGCATCGAGCATTGGCGGCTCGCGACGGTAATTATATTCGATGCCGCCGCCGCGCTGTTCCTCCGGCGTGAACCAGACATTGAAATCATGGTTGAAATCGCTGCTTTCCGAAGAGGCCCAGTCGAAGGTCCAGCCCATTCGCCGCTTGAATTCCTGCAGCTTTTCGAGCGGTGCGCGGGAAATGGCCGAGAAGGCGACATCGTGATTTTCCAGATGCACCGCGATGCCGTTGAAGCCGTCTGCGATCGACGAGCAGGATGGGCAGCCGGCGGTGTAATCCGGCCCGAACATGAAATGATAGACGAGAAGCTGCGAGCGCTCCTTGAAGAGCCCCGCGAGTGGAACGACACCCTGATCGGTCTCGAGGCGATAATCCTTTTCTACTTTCACCCAGGGCAGTTCCTGACGGCGGGCGGCAATCTCGTCGCTGCGCCGCGTCAGCTCTTTTTCCTGTTCCAGCAGGGAAAGTCGTGCCGAAAGCCATTCTTTGCGTGTTCCAGTCGCATGCATCGTCATGATTGATCTCCTCTTGTCAGCGACTCTGTTCCTGTCGGCGCTGCGTCTTGCCTGCCGATGTGCAATAACTTACGGCTGAAGCTCCCCGGGGTGGGAGTTACAAGTGTGACGGGATTTCGATGGACTCGCTGATTGTCGCAGCCGCCCAGGCACTAGCCGCTGGCGACGCCCTGGGGGCACTGAAGCGCGTGGCGCTCCGAGACGATGGACCGGCGCTGGCGCTTCGCGGTATTGCCATGGCCCAGCTCGGGGACCTTGTCCGCGCCAAGATGCTGTTGAGAAATGCCGCGCGCGCTTTTAGCTCGCGAGAGGCTGTCGCCCGTGCTCGCTGTACGGTCGCCGAGGCGGAGATCGCGCTTGTCTCGCGGGACCTCGGCTGGCCGGAAAAGGCGCTCGAGACGGCGCGGGCCGTTCTCGAAAAACATGGCGACCGCATCAATGCTGCTCACGCCCGCAATCTGCAGATACGCCGCCTGCTGCTCGTCGGCCGCCTGGACGAAGCTGAAAGGCTGTTGGCCAAACTTGACCCATCGGCCTTGCCGCCCGCTGCAAGGGCAAGCCATGAGCTGGCGGTTGCCGGCATCGCCATTCGCCGCCTGCGCATCAAGCCGGCACGCGCCGCCCTGACACGCGCGGCGGAGGCGGCCGGCAAGGCCGGTATTCCGGCGCTTGCAATCGAGGTGCGCGATGCGGCACACATTCTCGATGTACCGGCCGCGCTTCTGATCGCGCGGGGAGGCGAAAGTTTGCTGTCGCTTGATGAGGTCGAGGCCCTGCTGGCGTCCGGGACACTGGTCGTAGATGCCTTCCGCAACGTCGTGCGCAGTGGCGGAGACATCATATCGCTTGCGAGCCGGCCGGTGCTCTTCGCCTTGGTGCGTGTGCTCGCCGAGGCGTCTCCCGGCGACGCGTCGCGCGCGCAGCTGCTCTCCCGAGCGTTCCGCGCCCGTCACGCCGACGACTCTCATAGAGCAAGGCTCAGGGTCGAGATCGGGAGGCTTCGCGCAGCGTTGGAGCCGCTCGCCGAGATCGGCGCGACGACACGCGGCTTTGCGCTGACGCCGCGTGCAAAGCGCGATATCGTGGTGCTGGCACCGCCCGTCGAGGTCGAAAATGCCTCTGTACTTGCCCTGCTCGCGGATGGCGAATCGTGGTCGAGCTCGGCTTTGTCGATTGCGCTCGCAACGAGTGCGCGCACGGTGCAGCGCGCGCTCGACGCACTTGCAGCGGAAGGCATGGTGCAAAGCGTCGGCAACGGCCGGGCACGCCGCTGGATGATGCCGCCCGTCGTCGGCTTCCCGACAGCATTGTTACTCCCCGGACCGCTGCCGAGCGACTAAGCTTTCGTATCATCGACACTCAACCGATCCCGACCGGAGAATGGAAATATGAAAAAGTCGCAAGCGGAAATCATTCGCGAATACGGTCCCTTCGAGAATGCACCGCGCGTGAACGGCGTCACCTTCGACGGGCAGCACGTCTGGTTCGCTTCCGGCGAAAAGCTGCACGCTCTCGAACCGGAGAGCGGCGCGCAGGTGCGCACGATCGACGTCGCTTCACATGCCGGCACCGCTTTTGACGGCCGTTACCTCTATCAGATCGCCGAGGATCAGATCCATAAAGTCGATCCGGGAACCGGCAAGATACTTTCCACCATTCCTGCACCGGGCAACGGCGGCGATTCAGGTCTTGCCTGGAGCGACGGCAGCCTGTGGGTCGGGCAGCATCGCGGCCGCAAGATCTATGAGATTGACCCCGAGACCGGTGCCGTCAGGCGGACCATCGAATCCAACCGTATCGTCACCGGGGTCACATGGGTCGATGGCGAGTTGTGGCACGGCACCTGGGAGGGCGACGAAAGTGATGTACGCCGCGTCGATCCGGTGACGGGAGAGGTGCTTGTGCGGCTGGAAATGCCCGAGGGCACCGGCGTCTCCGGCCTTGAATCCGATGGCAAGGATCGCTTTTACGCCGGCGGCGGCGGAAGTGGCAAATTGCGGGCGATACGCCGTCCGCGCTGAGCATTTGCAATGGAATGTCTTGCGTCCGGGGGCGATCGCTCGCCCTCGGACTTTCGATTCTGGAAGGGCCGGCTTACGTCTCCGGCAGGGAAGACTCCATCCGGATCACGAAAGGATAGCGTGGCTCTGTAGCTCCGTGAGAATAGGCGGGACTTCGGGTCGGATCCCGCGCGTACCGAGGTTGCCATATCGCGTATGGTGAACCAACTGCGATGCCATGCGTTTCCAGCATGGAAGACATGTCTTGTCGGTTTCGGTTTTCATTGCCATATTTTACTTACCAACCGCATTTCAAATCATTTCCAAGTTGCGAGCAGCGCCGATCTCGACCGACGTCGTGAACAGCCGTGCGCGCCAAGGAGGCATCATGAATGGCATCACGAAGAGTCTTGATGAAATGAATTTGCAGGAGCGTGCCGACCTTATGGCGGCTGTCGCGGATGTACTGCAAGCCACCGCCGAGGAGGCCGAAGAGGACGGCGACGTGCTTGCCGCCACCAACTCGCTGTTCCTGGCAGGCAATCTGCGCGGCTGTTCGTCCGATCTCGGCCCGCATGATCTGAAAGCGGCCGAACTCCTGCTGGAGCAAGGCATCACGTTCATTCATCTGTTCAATGGACGCAAGAAAAGCCACACGCCGGTGCACTGAAGCGCCGCTATGCGCACAATGGAGTTGTGCAATAAGATTGCCCGGCGTGCTCGCTCCGAGTATGGCAACACGGTCATCTTGATGTGGCGAATACTGTATGTAGCGTCAATTCGACTGCATGAATATTGTATGTATTAATTAAATTAACGATGCATTAAGTATAATTGTCACCGCGTCAAAATAGAAGATAATTAATATATTTGAGATATCATAACCTGTCTGCATGAGGCAGCGATAATTTAGAGAGCTATGATATGCTTGATCTACCCAAGTTTGTACAGTTATTACTATTTGCTGCGCTTGTAATACTATTTTTCCGCTGGGTGATCGAGGATATGAATAGGTAGCCGGCTTCGGCACCTCACGTCTCGGCGCTGCAACCGTTTTTCGCTGCTTGCTGCTTCGCCAACACCAGAAAGAGTTTTGGAAAGCCAAGGCCGCCGGCGCGATCGCGGGCGGCCTCCGAAACGTTCGCGGCGCTACGGTGAAACTACAGGTTCCGATGGTCTTCCGCCATCCAGGGAAAGGGTCTCGCCTCGTTAGGAGAAGAAGCGCCGGAGTGGTGGCACGAAGCGAACCACGAGCTGATCGAGGAGCAGCATCACGGCGATGGCGGCTCCCGTCAGCGGAAAGGCTGCGCCGAAAATGACGGCGATGAGCCATAGGCCGACATAGAGGGATCTTTGCGGCGGCATCGGCGGCACGCCGAGACGGCCCGATGGCCGGCGCTTCCACCACATGATCGCGGCCGTTGCGCAGCAAAGGACGATGGCAAGGCACGCGGCCAGCATCAGAAGCTGGTTGAAGAGGCCCCACTCCTGCCCCTGGTGGACATTGATTCCCCATTCGATCGCCTTGCCGAGCGCCGGATACTGATCGTAGGAAACGTCGACCAGCGGCTTTCCTGAATATTGGTCGATATGGACGGTCCTCTCCTTGCCGAGATCGCCGAAATAGTGGCTTGCCGTGTAGACGCCGGTGTCATCGGGCGGGATCGCAAGATCGGAGCCCGCGACCATGCCCAAGCTATGCATGATGTCGACGGCCTTATCGACACCGATCGGCTTTGCCGATTGCGCCGCGGCAATATCGGATAGCGGAACCGGTGCATTCTCAACCACCCAGCCGGCGCGGCTGACGACATCCTGTGTGACCTTGGTCGATTTCGGGACATCATCCCAGACGGCTGCCGGCGTTCCAAGATTATGTGCGGTCAGCCAGGCATTGACGTTGGCACCCCAGTAGCCGGACCACGGCATGCCGCTGAAGGCCAGAAAGAAGATGAGAAGGCCGGCAAGCGCTCCCGTCACCGCATGCAGATCGCGCCAGAAAACGCGCCGCGATGGGGTGCCGCGAACGGTGAGCACACCGCCGTTCTGCTGACGCGGCCACCACAGATAGATGCCGGTCACCACGAGGACGAGAGCAAAGCCAGCGACAATCTCGACGGCGCGGTTGCTCCATGTCCCAAAATATTCGAGGCTGTGGATGCGCTTGACCACCCAGCCGAATTCCTGCTTCGAGTCGACAGATCCCATGATACTGCGATCGTAAGGATTGACGTAGACGATGGTCGATTTGCCGTCCTTGGATACGGTTACCCAGGCTGAGCGGTTGGGCGCCGACGGCTCGTGATAGGAGGTCGCGCGGGCGCCGGGAAAGGCTGCGAGTGCGGCATCGACGATCCGCTGCGGCGGCTGCATCGTCCCCGTCGCGGCCACGAGGTAGCGATGCGAATAGAAAGTGTCGGCAATCTGATCTTTGAACAGATACAGCGATCCGGTGATCGCCAGGTTGAGCATGAAGGGAGCGACGAGAAGGCCGGCAAAAAAATGCCAGCGCCAGATCGCGCGGTAGAGCGAGATATTATGGGTTGCTGCGCCCGCAGGCTCTGCAGCGGTAAAGGTAGACATGAAATCCTCCGAAGATCGGCAGGCTGCCGTAAGCGGTCGATCCGAGGAGGGGGCGGCGATTGCTTGTCGCCGGGAATGCACCTGCTTCACATGGCCAGCTAGGCCAATCGGCCTGCCTTGCCCCGGTGAAGTTCGGCGGCGGAAAGCACCAATCCTCAGATGTTGCGACCTATAGGTCGCGCTTGACGGCGGCCGTTGATTGCAGGTGCTGCCGCAAAGCCGCAACACCGGTTCAGCCAACGATGTCGAGGACGGGTGGCGCTCTTGGGCCGGTGTTCGGTGGATAAAGCTGCCGGTGGAAGGCTTCCGGTCTCGCGCCAATGGTCTCTCCGCGCGGGGAGGCGAGGCGTTCGCAAATCTCGGTCGGAGGCGTGGGCAGGAGCGCAGCCGAAGCGATCCGGCATGCCTGGCATGCAGGCGCATAGGCTTTTCCATGCACCTTGCCGTCGGCATCCTTGTAAGTGATACAGAGGATGGGCAGCGATCCATCGGGCAGCCGGTATTGGGCAAGCTCGATCGGAGATATCTCGTCCGGGGTGGCCATGATCGGCTGATGGGCGAAGCCGACAAGCAGCAGCGCCACGGCGCAAAGGATGCGCGCGCCCCACTGCCATGTCCGCGAAATCGTCTTCCGCATCTTTCTCCCCGCCATCCGCATCCCGCGGATAAGGTTTGCAGTCTTAGGCCAGGCCCTTTGCATGCGCAATGCGTCAATTCGTGCCGTGGCGAAGCATGCCGATATCCAGCTCGCCAGGGCATCGCTCTGGCCGTAAATGTCAGCATCAGCCCGACGATCTCTCTTCCGTCCGGCCGATCTACGTGAAGTTGTGCGGGAATGACCCATGTATCGGTGGTTTAGTTTCACGCAAGGTCTGGTTGCGATAAAGCGTGCGGGGCGAATACCGGTGAAATGCGCTGTGGGGGCGATCTATGATTTCGACGTATCTCGGCTATGTGACCGCAACAAAGGACATGGCATCTACACTTGCGCGTGTCGCCAAGCAGGCGACCGTCAAGAGCGACCAGCATTATTACGATACGCATATCGGCAAAGTTAAGAATATCGATGAGTTCCTGAGCGACTACAAGCTCTTCAGCTACGCGATGAAGGCCTATGGTCTGGAAGATATGACCTATGCCAAAGCCTTCATGAAAAAGGTTCTGACGAGCGACCTCAGCGACACTCACAGCTTCGCCAACAAGCTGACCGACAACCGCTACCGGCAGTTTGCTGCAGCCTTCAATTTCGGTGCCAAGTCCAAAAATCAATCCGCTCAGAGCGATACTCAGAAAAGCGATACGATCGGGCTTTACGAACAATCTTTCGCCAATGAAACGGCATTGGCGAAGAAGGAGAGCAAGTTCTATGATGCCGCGATTGACAAGGTCTCGAATGCCGACGATATCGTCAACAGCAGCAGGTTGAGCGATTATATCCTCCGGGCTCACGGGCTCAATCCGGACAATATATCGAAGACGTTCCTGAAGTCGGTTCTGACCAGCGATGTCAACGATCCGAACAGCTTCGTCAATACGGCGAGCAATTTCCCTTCGGCCGTGACGCAGACGACCTATAGGCTGATCGCATCCCAGTTCAATTTCAATGCCGACGGGACGCTTTCCGCGGCAACGGCGCAAGCGGCCGGGCAGAAGGAGGCCATGATTTCGCGATATGACAGCATGGTTCCAAATCTGCTGACACCGGAGGCGGCCACCAGCAACGACGATTATTATCGCCAGGCAATCACGAAGGTGACGTCGCTCAACGATATCACCGGAGACAACAGGCTGTTCTCCTATGTAAAAGTGGCATTCGGGCTTGAAACAAAGCTCACCCCG
The DNA here is from genome assembly GCA_900468625.1 of Hyphomicrobiales bacterium. Lineage (GTDB taxonomy): Bacteria > Pseudomonadota > Alphaproteobacteria > Rhizobiales > Rhizobiaceae > Rhizobium. Next base: position 178,267 of record UBUL01000011.1, on the reverse strand, counting down.
GTCCAGTTCAATCTCGCCTTCACCAATCCCGGCTATGCTGCCTTGACAGGGATGGCGGATATGGTCTCCCATTTCAATTTCGCATCCGACGGAACATTGCCGGCCGGCCAACCCGCGCAGCCGGCTCAGGCCATCGATGATATTTCCACGAAGTATCTGACCCGGGCCAAGGACGCCAAACAGGCTCTGTTCGGCGATGCCGAGAAGCATTACAAGACCGCGGTCGGCAAGATAAAGACGATCGAGGATTTCTTTGCCGGCAACGACACAAAGAGCAAGAACCTTCCGACCGTGGAGGAGATGGCGCTTCGTGCCTTCGGGATCGAGAAGAACGAGGTTTCCAGGGATCAACTACGCAAGATTCTCGAAAGCGATCCCTATGACAGCAAGAGCTATGTCGGATCCTTAAAGGACGAGCGCTTCATCGAGCTTGCCAAAGCATTCAATTTCGACAGCAAGGGCCATCTGCACGAACCCGTTACGGCGCTGTCGCAGACCTCGATCAACAGCTTCATCTCCGGCTACTCGAAGTCGAAGACCTTCGGCTTGACGGGTGACATGCGCAATAAGGCGGTCAAGGATGCGAAAGATGCGGCTACCGAATTCAGCAAGTCGATCGCCAAAGTCAAAACGGTCGACGAGCTCCTGGCAGACAAGAAGCTGACGGATTTCATTCTCGTTGCAAACAATATCGACCCGAAGACGATCGACAAGAACACCTTGAAAAAAGCCTTCACGGCCGATCCAGAGGATGCCAAGGGTTTTTTGAACACGACGGCAGGCGAGAAGTTCAAGGCGATGGTGAACGTCTTCAACTTCGATACCAAGGGAAATCTGACCACAGCCAAGATCGAAGCGGGTCAGAACAAGGGTGCGCGTCTTGCCACCAATGACCTCTATCTTCATCAGACCTTGGAAACGCAGCAGGGCGCTTCCAATGACGGTGTTCGCCTTGCGCTCTATTTTCAGCGGAAGGCGCCGCAGGTCAATTCCGTCTATGACATCATGTCGGATCCGGCACTCTATAACGTCATCAAGACGACCTATTCGCTGCCCGCATCCATGTCCAACATGGACGTGACCCGCCAGGCGAAGATGCTGGAAAAACTCTTTCCCATCAAGGATCTGCATGACGCCAGCAAGGTGAACCACCTGCTGAAGCGCTTTTCCGCCGTTTATGATGCGGCAAACGGCGCGGGCACGAGCTCGCCGGCATCGGCTATTCTGACCCGCGGCACCGGCATCGGCATGAGCGCCGATCTCATGCTGTCGATTGCCCAGCTCAAGTCGCGTTGACGCACCTCATATTCGCGGCGCTGCTTCGCGTCTTGCACGGGATGCGAATCTTCTGACGGTCGCAGCTGATTCATCCCGCTCTCGACCTGCTGGGTCGCATAGGCTTCAGGATGCGGCTTCAAGGGCGGCGGCGAGATCGGCGATCAGATCATCGGGGTGCTCGATCCCGATCGACAGGCGGATTGTCGATTCCAGCACGCCGATACGGTGGCGCACATCCAAGGGAACGCCGGAATGTGTGGTTGTTGCCGGATGAGAGGCCAGCGATTCCGTACCGCCGAGGCTGACGGCGAGCTTGAAGATCTGCAGCGCATTCAGGAACTTGAATGATGCCGGCTGGCCGCCCTTGATATCGAAGGAGAAGGTGGAGCCCGCGCCGCTGCACTGGGCGGCGAAGGTGCGGCCGGTCGCCAAAGAAGGGTCCGCATAGGACAGGTAATGGATCTGCTCGACCTTCGGGTGATGCCGCAGGAAATCGGCCACGGCCCGGGCGTTGCTGTTTGCCCGCTCCATGCGAATCTGCAGCGTTTCCAGCGAACGGCCGAGCATCCAGCAGGAATGCGGATCGAGCTGGGTGCCGATCGCTCCGCGCAGCGCCTTCACCTGCTTGATGACGGTCTTGGAGCCGAGAGCCGCACCCGCGATCAGATCGGAATGGCCGCCGACATATTTTGTCAGCGAATAGAGTGAGATATCGGCCCCATGCTCGATCGGCCGCTGAAAGACCGGACCGAGCAGCGTGTTGTCGCAGGCGACGATCGGAGTGTGTCCCTGCTTCTTGCCGATTTCATCGGCAACGCGGCGGATCATGGCGATGTCGACCAGGCTGTTCGTCGGGTTGGCCGGCGTTTCCACGAGAATGATGGAGACTCGGCCTTTGGCCATGGCCTCGTCGGCGGCTGCCGCCACCGAGCCTTCATTGACCCCGTCGGCGAAGCCCACGGCCGAGACGCCGAGATTGAGGAATGTCTTGGCGACGAGCGTTTCCGTGCCGCCATAAAGCGGCTGGGAATGCAGGATCGCATCGCCCGGGCGGACGAAAGTGAGAAGGGTGGTCGCGATCGCCGACATGCCGGAGGAAAAAAGTGCACCACTTTCGGTTCGCTCATAGACGGCCAGGCGATCCTCGACGATTTCGCTATTGGGATGGTTGAAGCGCGAATAGACGAGGCCGACGCCCGTGCCTGTAGGCGGCTCGGTGCGGCCGGATATGTAATTGAAGAAATCGCGCCCGTCTTCGGCCGATTTGAAGACGAAGGTGGAGGTCAGGAAAACAGGCGGCTTGACCGCGCCCTCGGAAAGTTCCGGGTCATAGCCGTAATTCAGCATCTGGGTTTCGGGATGAAGGGGGTGGTTGCCGATATGCGTTTTCGACGGATGCGGCGCAGTCATGACGATCTCCTCAGCCGATGACACGAATTTTAGATTCGCATCATATCATCAGTTGCGGTGCCGCTCGCTATAGTCTTTGGCGGATGACGGGCTCGCTGAGGCGAGCCCCTCTAGTCGATATCGTCAGTAGATTTCCGGCACGTACATTTCCGGCGGCACCGGTGTGCGATGATAGTCGGCGTTGCGCATGCGCTCCGGCAGGATGATTTCCGGCTTCGGAACTGCCTCGTAAGGGATCTGCGTCAGCAGATGCGCGATGCAGTTGAGGCGTGCCCTCTTCTTGTCGACGGCATGGACGACCCACCACGGCGCTTCCGGAATATGGGTGCGCTCGAGCATCTCCTCCTTGGCCTTGGTATATTCCTCCCAGTGCACGCGGCTCTGCAGGTCCATCGGTGAAAGCTTCCACTGCTTCAGCGGGTCCTGAATGCGCATGTTGAAACGGAATTCCTGTTCCTCATCGGTGATCGAGAACCAGTATTTGAGGAGAATGATGCCGGAGCGAACCAGCATGCGCTCGAAATCCGGCACCGAACGGAAGAATTCTTCCAGCTCCTCCGGCGAGCAGAAGCCCATGACGCGCTCGACGCCGGCGCGGTTATACCAGCTGCGGTCGAACAGCACCATTTCGCCTGCCGTCGGCAGATGGGCGGCATAGCGCTGGAAATACCACTGGTGCCGTTCCCGTTCGGTCGGTGCCGGCAGCGCGACGACGCGGCAGACGCGCGGATTGAGGCGCTGGGTCACGCGCTTGATGGCGCCGCCCTTGCCGGCGGAATCGCGGCCTTCGAACAGCACGACGACCTTGAGCTTCTTGTACTGCACCCAGTCCTGCAGGCGTACGAGTTCATGCTGAAGACGGAAGAGTTCGCGGAAATAGACCCTGCGGTCGAGCGTCGCTTCGCCTTCGCTGATCAGACCTTCGGCAACCAGCTCGTCTAGACGATCCTCTTCAAGCTGCATCTCCAGCTCTTCGTCGAAGCTGTCGACGATCTCATCCTTGATGCGGCTGAGCGGGTCCTGGTTTTCTTCGGTCATTATGCGCCTCCTGCTCTGTTCTCATGTTGATGCTGCCGCGGTGTGGCCGCAGAAAGCCGGCGCGCCGCTCAAGCATGTGCCGGCTATGGCTTTGGTATTATTCGGCGGTCCAGCCGCCATCGACGGAAAGCGTCGTGCCGGTAATCTGCTTGGCGGCGTCGCCGCACAGGAAGACGGCGATGGCTGCGACTTCATCGACGGTCACGAATTCCTTCGTCGGCTGGGCGGCCAGCAGCACATCGTGCTTGACTTGCTCTTCCGTCATATTGCGGGCCTTCATGGTCTCGGGGATCTGCTTTTCGACAAGCGGCGTCCAGACGTAGCCGGGCGCGATGGAATTGACGGTCACGCCATCGCGGGCAGCTTCGAGAGCGATGGTCTTGGTAAGACCGGTAATGCCGTGCTTGGCCGAGACATAGGCCGACTTGAACGGCGAAGCGACCAGTGCGTGCGCCGAGGACGTGTTGATGATCCGGCCCCATTTGCGTGCCTTCATGCCGGGGATCGCGGCTTTGATGGCGTAGAAGGCAGCAAGCAGGTTGATGCGGATGATCGCCTCCCATTTGTCATCGGGGAATTCCTCGATCGGCGCCACGAACTGGATGCCGGCATTGTTGACGAGAATATCGAGGCTGCCGAAGGCTTCCTCGGCTTCACGCACCATGGCCGTAACTTCCTCGCCATTCATCATGTTGGCGCCGGAATAGCGGCACTTCACGCCGAAATCGGCCTCGATGGCGGCACGCTCCTTTTCGATCGCATCTGCATCGCCGAGGCCGTTGATCGTGACGTTCGCGCCTTCGGCGGCAAAGGCGCGAGCAATCGCAAGCCCGATACCGCTCGTCGAACCGGTGACCAGCGCATTCTTCGAAGTCAACGAACCCATGATGCAACTCCCGCAATCTCTGTGACGTGGTTGAGCAAATGGAAAATGCCCAAGATGGGCGCACACTGCCAGCCTCGTATGTCGCTTTGATAACAGTGCGGTGTCGCCTTTCGCCGCAACCCTTCTGCACCTGACACTTCACTGTCATGCAACCGTGCAAGTTTTCGCTCCGATGCCCGGCGATTTCCTCCAACGACGGAATATACGATGAAGGTCGAAGACATTCTCAAGCATGCATATGCGATGCCGCTGACCAGTCCTTCCTATCCTCCGGGACCCTATCGGTTCTTCGATCGCGAATATATCATCATTACCTACCGCACGACGCGCGAAGCCCTTGAGGCGGTCGTGCCGGCCCCGCTCGAAATCGACGAGCCGCTGGTGAAATACGAATTCATCCGCATGCCCGATTCCACCGGCTTCGGCGATTATACCGAGACCGGACAGGTCATCCCGGTTACCTATCGCGGACAAAAGGGCGGCTATGTCCACTCCATGTATCTCGACGACGATGCGCCGATCACCGGCGGCCGCGAGATTTGGGGCTTTCCGAAGAAACTTGCCAATCCGAAGATCGTCAACGAGGGCGAGGTCATCGTCGGCACGCTGCATTACGGCAGCGTCCTCTGCGCCACGGGCACTATGGGATACAAGCACAGGCCGGTCGACCAGGGACCTCTTCTGGCCGCTCTTTCGGAGCCCAATTTCCTGATCAAGATCATACCGCATGTCGATGCCACCCCGCGTATTTGCGAGCTGGTGCGCTATTACCTGACCGATATCACCATCAAGGAAGCCTGGACCTCGCCTGCGGCCCTTGATCTTCGTCCGCATGTCATGGCCGATGTCGCGCGGCTGCCCGTTCTCGAAGTGGTTTCCGCCGTTCATTTCACTGCCGATCTGACGCTCGGCCTCGGCGAAGTCGTTCACGATTATCTTGCCGAGCGCAGATAACCGAAACCTTATTTCATTTCATGCTGGAGACGGATCGTGCTCGAACGAAACACCAAGGCCGCGGCCCCGACTATCCCTGAAATTGCCGCTCAATATGATCGTGTCGCCCTGGTATTCCAGGGCGGCGGTGCGCTCGGCGCCTATCAAGCCGGTGTCTACGAGGCGCTTGCCGAAGCGGGATGTGAGCCGACCTGGCTTTCCGGCGTCTCGATCGGCGCGGTCAATGCCGCAATCATCGCCGGCAACGAGCCCGGACGGCGGCTGCAGCGCCTCGAGCAATTCTGGCAGATCATTTCCGGCCGCAAGATCTGGGCCTTTACACCGGAAGGCGATGTCTTCCGCGATATCCGCAACCGTACCAGCTCCTGGATGACCATGACGATGGGCCAGCCCGGCTTTTTCAAGCCGCGCTTTCCCAATCCCTGGTTCGAGCTGCCGGGGGCTGACGGGGCTACCAGCTTCTACGATTCCTCGGAGCTGAAGAAGACGCTGGAGATGCTGATCGATTTCGACGTGCTGAATGACGGCAAAAAGCGTTTTAGCGTCGGCGCCGTCAACGTCCGTACCGGCAACTTCGTCTATTTCGACACCGACAATATCCGCATCGGCCCCGAGCATATCATGGCAAGCGGTGCGTTGCCGCCTGCCTTGCCGTCCATCCGTATCGAAGGCGAATATTATTGGGACGGCGGCATCGTCTCCAACACGCCGCTGCAATATCTGCTCGATCAGGAAGAGGACCGCAGCTCGCTGGTGTTTCAAGTGGATCTCTTCAGCGCGCGCGGCGTCCTGCCGCGCAGCATGCCGGATGTGCTGTCGCGCCACAAGGACATCATGTATTCGAGCCGCACGCGGCAGAACACCGACAATTTCAAGCGTATCCACGGGCTGAAGATGAAGCTTCTGAGCGCGCTGAAGCGTGTTCCGAAGGATCAGCTGACGCCGGAAGAGGAAGAGCTGATCGCCGACTATTCCGATGCCGGCGTCGTCAACATCGTCCATCTGATCTATCAGCACAAGAACTACGAAGGCCACGCCAAAGACTACGAGTTTTCCGGCACCTCGATGCGCGAGCATTGGGACATGGGGTTGGAGGATACCAAGCGAACGCTGCGCCACTCCGAATGGCTGCTGCCGCCCTTCAGCGATGAAGCAGTGGCCATCCACGATCTCCACCGAGAAGATCCGGTCTAAGCCCCGGAACGCATCAGCTCTGTTTGAGTCGGTGCCGATGAGCTGCCTGCTTGGCGCGATTGCCGCACATCGCCATGCTGCACCAACGTCTGCGGTGGCCGCGCGTGTGGTCAACGAAAAGCAAGGTACATCCGTGGCCTTCGCAGGCCTTCACATCGGAGAAGTCCTCCGTGCAGACAAAGCGCCCCAGCGCTTCGCCGATGGGCAATAGCAGTGCTTCCGGCGAGCGCCATTTCCGCATGGGCTGAAAGCTGAATTTGCCGCTTTCGCCCGGCTTATCTACGACGATCCGGCTAAAACCTTCATCGCGTTCCAGCAGGCGGTTCAGCGGTTCCAGATCGCTCAAGGCCTCTGCCGTCAGCGGCTGTCCCTTGTGGGCAAATACGAAGGTTCTGAACCATTCGCGCAGGCTTCGTGCCTGATCGGCGACCTTGTCGAGCTCGCCAGGCAGGGCCTGCTCGCGAATGGCTGCGAGCGTCTCCGGCGGTACCAGGCGCGCCTGTTCCAGCCAGGCAAGCAGACCCTCTCCATCGTCGACCCAGTCGATCGGCACATCCGCAGGCGTTGCAACCGAATTAAGGAAATCCAGGCCCAGCGTGTCGCCGACAAAGATAGCGGGCGAATGATTGTCCATCGACTACTCCTGTTCCGGCCGTCAGGGTTACCGAAAGGCCGCTCGAAAACATAGCGTCTATGTAACCTGCCAAAAGGCTCTTGACAAGTTATGTATATCGAGCGTAACCCTATTGAAGCAATTTAAAAGGTTACTAGCTTCGAGCCGCAGGGAGAAAGCCGATGTCGTCGCAAAATGCAGATATTGTTCTTGTCCATGGCGCCTGGGCGGATGGCTCGGGCTGGGCAAAAGTAATTGCGCCGCTTGCGGCTGATGGCTTTTCAGTGACGGCCGCACCACTGCCGTTGACGTCATTTGCCGATGATGTCGCCGCGCTCGAGCGAGCCCTGGAACGGACGATGGGACCGGTGATCCTGGTTGGCCACGCCTATGCCGGCGCGGTGATTGCCGCTGTCTCCGGCGAAAAGGTTAAGGCCGTTGTCTATGTCGCAGCGCTTGCGCCGGGTGAAGGCGAGACGGTTGCCGATGTCTTCTATCGGGGCGCGCCGCATCCGCAGGCGCCGAAGCTGGCGCCCGACAGCCACGGGTTGATCTACCTCCCGCAGGATGCGTTTGCCACGGCCTTTGCCCAGAACGCGAAGGCCGATGAACTGGCAGTCTTGGTGGCCGCGCAGCGGCCGATCTCGCCAGCATGCATCACCGTCGCCGTCGGCCGCCCGCTTTGGAAGGATCGTCCCACCTGGTTCCTGATCGCCGAGGAAGACCGGATGATCGGGGTCGAAAACCAGCGGTTCATGGCGGCACGCATGAGGGCGCAGCAGCGCTCGGTCCTGGCCGATCATATGCCGATGGTTACGGCGCCGGCCGCCATCATCGCCATCATCCGGGATGCCGCCTCTGCCGTCAGTATTCCAGATAAGTAACCTAATAAGATCGATTATGAAGATTATGAAAGGACTTATCATGACTCATATCAGCTATCGCACCGTCAATGTCGACGGCGTCAAAGTCTTCTATCGCGAGGCGGGCTCTCCGGGCGCGGCCAAACTGCTGCTGCTGCACGGCTTCCCAACTTCCAGCCACATGTTCCGCGATCTCATCCCGCCGCTCGCCGATCGCTACCACATCATCGCGCCGGATCTTCCGGGCTTCGGGCAATCCGATGCGCCGAAGGGCCGCAACACGTTCGATAGCATCGCCGAGACGATCGACCGCTTCACGGAAGTCGTCGGTTTCGATCGCTATGCCATATATGTCTTCGACTATGGTGCGCCGACCGGTTTCCGGCTGGCTGTGAAGCACCCGGAGCGGATCGCGGCGATCATCTCCCAGAATGGCAATGCCTATGAGGAGGGTTTGAGCGAAGGCTGGAATCCGATCCAAGCCTATTGGCGTGACGCCTCCGAGGAAAACCGCAATGCTCTGAAGGCATTCCTGCAGCCGGATGCGACGGCGTGGCAGTACACGCATGGTGTCCCAGACGCCTCGAAGGTCTCTCCGGACGGCTATTCGCTCGACAGTTTTTATCTGGCGCGCCTTGGTGCGGAGAAGGTGCAGCTCGATCTCTTCGGTGACTATAAGAGCAATGTGGCGCTTTATCCCACATTCCAGGCCTATTTCAGAACCCACAAGCCGCGGTTGCTGGCGATTTGGGGCAAGCACGATCCCTTTTTCCTGCCGCCGGGCGCTGAGGCCTATCGCCGTGACATTCCCGAGGCGATCGTCAAAATGCTCGACACCGGTCATTTCGCTCTGGAGACCCATGCGGCCGAGATCGCAGCTGAAATCCGCACTTTCCTCGGTTGATATCGAGCCGAACCGCGCCTGCGATCGCCGGCGCGGTCTGTCGGCAGTCTCGGACTGATCCCTGAAGGCATCTTTAGACCATATCAGCGGGCCTTGTAGCTGACCGAGATCCTGGCGTTTGCCAGCGCGGATTGTGCCAATTGCGCGCTATCGAAGTCGGGTGCGCTGATCTTCAGCGGCTGATCGAGGGCAAGATCGAGCGTGAAGAAACCGGTCGGATGCGGCAGATCCTTCACGAAGCGAAGCAGGGCTTCCTTCGATTCAGCATCAATCCGGCCGTCGGGCAGCGCCTGCAGCGCTGCGACAGTCGAATCGCGCAATTGGTTGATTCCCTGGGCGGGATCGTCGGAGCCAGCCATCTGCTGGAGGAATGCCGCGAGCGACGGTACGGCCATGCCCTCGAACAGTCCCTGATTGTCGAGCCGGAAGCGCAAATGGGTAAGGCCAACCGATCCATCCTGCATTAAAGCCGGCATACCGGCATCTTTCGGCAGGCTCAACTCGGCCGAAAGCGAGGCCTTGCCGAGGCGCAGATTGGTAAGCTCCAGCTCCTGAATGTCCAGATAGCCGTCCTTGGGATCGAAACGGAAGGAGCCCGACATGTCCATCGGCCACTGCTGGACCGTCGTGATGTAATTCGCCATGGCATTGTCTAGCATCGGCGTGAAACGCACGCCCTCGACCGAGAACCGTCCCCAGGTCGGCAAGTGTTCCGGCTTGCTGGCGATGGCCTTGAGGAAATCGGTTAGCCCATCTCCCTTGAATTCCGCATGCTCGAAGGTCCATCCCATTCTGCTGCCGGATTTGAAAATTCCGTTCGCAACGCCACAGCCGTCATGCAGGTCGGAGATAGCGAAGCCGTCCGCATGCTGGATGACGGCACTGCCCTCGATAAGGTCGGTACAGGGTGTCCCGGCGGCGGCGGAAAGAGGAGCAAGAGAGATGAATAGCGGGAGTAGAAGAGGGAAACGCATCTTTCAGGACTACCTGTTTGAGTCGATCGGCAAATGCGCGCCATGTTTGCGGCTATGCGGGCTATGTCAAGGCATGGAGCTTGCGTAATAGCCCGCCGTTAAGTCTTTCAAGGACGATAAAACTTGCTAGGTTCTGCCCCAAGATGCCCTCGCCACTGGCAGCCACTTCGACTCCGCCAACCGGAAGCGGCGCTCAAGCGGGGTTTCCCATCGATGACAGCGCATGCGATGGTCCGATCGGCTGAAGCCGGCAGGTCCCGCCGCCTCCGTTGCGGCATTGTCGAGAAGACGCGCATCGCTATGAAACGCTCTGCGCTCTCGTCTGGCTGCCATTGCCCGTCAAATGGATGGCGACGACAGCGCCGCCTTCCGGCCGGTTTGCAAATTCCAGGCGTCCGCCATGGGCAGCCGCTATCGCCTGCACCACGGCCAATCCCAGCCCCGTGCCGCCCGTCGCGCGCGAGCGCGACGGGTCGCCGCGCCAGAAGGGGTTGACGGCAACCGCGTCCATGTCCTGCGGAAAGCCTGGACCGCGGTCGAGGATGCGGATGACGACGCTTTCATCCGCCGACTGCTCCGTCTCGCATCGCAGCCAGCCGCCACCCGCAGCATAGCGGCAGGCATTTTCAAGCAGCGCCAGCACGGCCTGTCTTACGCGAGGAGAATCGGCCGAGATCCAGGCGGGCCGCAGGTTCGTTTCAACCTGCAGGCTGCTTGCATCCAGCATGGGTTTTGCCGAAGCGATGACGGTCCCGACCAATAGCGATGCGTCTATGCGCTGTCGCTCCATGACGAGTTTCTGGCCGATGGCCAGAGATAGAGTGCGCAGGTCTTCGACGACCCGTCCCAGGCCTTCGACTTGCAGGAGAAGATCGGAGATAATTTTCCGGTCCATCGGAAAAACGCCGTCGAGCATGCTCTGCAACGATCCCTGCAGGATGGTCAGCGGCGTACGCAGCTCGTGCGCGACCGCCATGTTGTTGAAGTGCAGCCTCGCTTCCATGGTCTCAAGGCTGGTCGCAAGGGCATTGAAGGTTTCCATCAGGCTCGCGACTTCGCGGGTGCTGCGGTGGGACGCGCCAACACGAACGGAAAAATCCCCCGACTTCAATCCATCGGCTGCGGCGGTGAGCTCCTCGAGAGGGCGCGCGAGCCGGCGCGCCAGATAGACCCCGATCAAGGCGCAGAGGCCGGCTGAAAGCAGGCCGCATATCAGAACGGAAAGCTGTATCTTGAAATCGGTCGGCTCGGTCAGCAGGTTGAGGTGCTCGAACAGGAGTCTAAGGGAATCGCCGTCCGGAACCTTGTTCTCGCTCAGCATCTTGTAGGCGGCCGCCGCCCTGGGCGGCAGGGTATGGGTGATGCCCTCTTCCAGATAGGAGGCGTACCACGTGACCCCCATATATGTCAGGCCGACGCTGAGAAGCAGCATAATGGCGGTCGCGATGGCCGTGAGTGTGGCCAGCGGCAGGCAAGGGGCTCTTGGTATCTTCATCTTGGGTCCGAAAAGCGATAGCCGATGCCGCGCACCGCCGGGAAAAAGCCGGCCTGTCCAATCTCCTCCAGCTTGCGCCGCAGATTGGAAATGTGCGTATCGACGGTGCGTACCAGAGCGTCGCTTTCCGGCAGGCACGCATCGAGAATGTCAGCCCGTGAAAAGGCCTGGGTGGGATGGCGGATCATGTAGGCTAGAATCCGGAATTCGCTGAGCGTCAGCGGTAATGCGATCCGGCGCTCGTCGCTGCTGACGAAGACGGTGTAGCTATTGAAATCGACCTCAAGCGTGCCGAAGCGCCGGATCGTTTCGGCGCGATCGCCCTGCGTCCGGCGCAGGACCGCCCTCACACGCGCGACGACTTCCTGCGGGTTGAACGGCTTGACGACGTAATCGTCGGCGCCGAGCCGCAGGCCGCTCAGACGGTCTATGTCGTCGGCGACCGCCGTAACCATGATGATCGGCGTCGAGCCGGCCTGGCGGAGCCGACCAAGTACCCCGAAACCGTCCAGCTTCGGCAGGCGCACGTCGAGGAGCACGATATCGGGCTTTAGAAGCGCGTGGTGCTGGAGCGCTGTTTCGCCGTCGCCGGCGCGGACGGTGCGAAAGCCGTCTCGCGTCAGATAGCCCTCCAATATCTGCGCAATCGCCGGTTCATCCTCCACGATGAGAACGAGACTGTTGTCCAATCTGATATCCTGCGTTTCTTCCGTTTTCCCTTCGGCTTTGCCGCCTTGGGCCGCACTATTGCGGACAAAGCCTGCTTTCGCAATTTCCAAACACTCCTCCAACCGTTCTCCGGCCGAATCTGAACGCGACCTTGATGGGATCTTCGCCATTTCTTGACAATCGGGATCGAGGTTGCTGTCATTCTGCCGCGGGAGATATGGCATGTGGAAATTTGCATCGCATTTCCGGAGTTCAGCCTCCGATCAAGCGCCCTTGCGCCGGCCTGAAACGGGTGCTGCGACGGACGGAGAACTGGTGGTCATCGGCATGCTGATCATCTGGACCAGCTTTGTCTTCGTGGTTTTTCCCAAACTCGATCTGGCGGTCGCGCGTTCGTTTGCCCACGGGTCCGTCTTCTGGCTGGTCGACAATCCCTTCCTGAAGGCGGTGAGGGACATAAGCCGCAGGAGTCAGCCCTATCTTCTCGGCATCATGGCGATGATCATCGTCGTGCATGCTTTTCTGCCGAGGCGGTACAGATTCTGCCCTCCCCACAAGCCTCTATTCGTTCTCTTGAGCTTTGCCGCCGGGCCGCTCCTTGTCGTGCAGATCCTGAAAGTTGCGATCGGGCGCGTGCGCCCTCGCGAACTCATCGAATTCGGCGGCACTGCGGATTTCACGCCGGTATGGCAGTTCTCCGCCGCTTGCAGCCACAATTGTTCCTTTCCCTCGGGTGAAGCTGCCGGGGCCGCTGCAGCGCTTTCGCTACTGGTGTTCATACCTGCAGCATACAGATGGATTGCCGCCTTGGTTCTGACGCCATGCCTGATGTTCGTGGCGTTCAACCGCGTCATGTTCGGTGCCCACTTCCTGTCGGATGTGATGCTCGGATGGCTCCTGACCATGTTTATCATGGCCATGATTTGGCGCTGGATGGAGACGAATGCGAGGGCGGTCGACCGTTTCGTTACCCGCATGATGTTCCGGTGACGTCTTCGATCTTACGTGTGGATCGGCATTCTCAAAGTCCATGTGTCGCCAGAATGCGACAATGCAGACGAAATGCATGTTACAAACCTTAATACAACGTTTGTTCACCTTTCCTTGGATCAGAGGTTACTTATGTTCCATTGGCTACGCCGCTGGAGACGATTGGGGCTGGTGGGACGTTGGCGCAAGGACCTGGGTAGGGTGAGAGTGATGGGATGGGGTTGGTAGATTGGACGTTGCGTGAAATGCTCGACGTGAGGAGCCGGCGCGGGATGGGCTCCCTGAGCAATCATTTCGAGCCGTGGGTCTTGCTTGCGGTGGAAAGCTTCGAGCGGGAAATGCTGGCTTTCTACAGGCGTTCCCAATTCAAGGTTATTCAAACGGCCGCATGATCGGCAAACCGGACAAACGAACCGTTATGCGCGGCTTACCACGCGCCGTTCCGCTGGTGCAGGGAAATGGTCGTCCTCACGCTTGTCTTGCCGGATAGCCCGGTTGTGCTAGGGTGCTGCGCTGCTGCCTTTGTGGAGGGCTTTCAAATGGTTACAGTGCGCGAACCGATCCTGCATCCCGTTCCGATCGAAGAATTGAGACCGACCCAGATCACCGTTGGCATGCGCGAGGTCAAGGCCAAGCGTAAGGCTTGGCGCCGCAAAGCGGAAGCCGAAGGCGACCAAGCCGGCGAGTTCCTGGGGCAACATATGGTGCCGGCTATTCGCGGCCCGCGAGGGAAATATTACGTCATCGATCACCATCATCTCTCCCTCGCGCTTTATGAGGAGGGGGTGAAGGATGTTCTCGTGACGACGGTTGCCGACCTTTCGCGGCTTGAGCGGGATTCCTTCTGGTTCGTCATGGATTGCCACGACTGGATGCATCCCTTCGACGACGAGGGGAAGCGGCGCGGCTATGAAGATATTCCGAAAAGCATCAAGGATCTGATCGACGATCCCTATCGTTCCCTGGCCGGCGAGCTGCGCCGCGTCGGTGGCTACGCTAAAGATACGACGCCGTTCAGCGAATTTCTATGGGCGGATTTTCTGCGCCGTCGCGTGAAACGCAAGGACCTCGAAAAGGATTTCAGTGCCGCGCTGGAAAGGGCGCTCGAACTTGCCAAAGGCAAGGAGGCCGACTACCTGCCCGGTTGGTGCGGTCCGGTCGCCGAATGAGTCCATTGGCCGAGCGATAAGCAGACATCCGATTGTCTGCCATGCCCGGTCGACCTGGAAGCCGTCTTTACGAAGGTGGCGCCCTTTCGGCCGACATGTTGACAGATATTGGGCAAGCTCCTAAAGGAAGCGGGTCAGCTTCGCTGGCCGTAAGCGTTTGACGTCAAGCAACGCACTCAACGATCCTCGTCGGTCGGAGTGCGTTTTTTTATGCCTTCGTCGATCGAGGAAAAGCCTGGAGATCAACATGGCTTTTCAATCGCTATCCGATCCGTCGCGTGGCCTGCTTCTGAGCACCATTCTCTTCATTTCTTATCTCTGCGTCGGCATGTCGTTTCCGATCGTGCCGCTTTATGTGAGCGGCCAATTGCAGTTCGGCAATGTCTGGGCCGGGCTCGGTGTCGGCATCGCCTTTCTCGCAACCATTCTCACACGCGGCTACGCCGGCGGGCTCTCGGATCATCGAGGCGCCAAGGTGGCTGTGGTGCGGGGCTTGGCTTTCTATGTCGCAGGAGCTCTGACGGCAATGGTCGCCGGCCTGCTGGTGCAAATGCCGCTGCCGTCCTTCCTGCTCCTTCTCGTCGGCCGCCTGCTTCTGGGGCTGGGCGAAAGCCTGGTTGCGGTCGGCACTATCGCCTGGGGCATTGCTTTTGCCGGTCCGGCGCGTTCGGGCAAGGTTCTGGCTCTGGTGGGTGCGGCCATCTATGGAGCGCTTGCCGTGGGCGGCCCGATCGGTCTAGTACTGCTCGGCCGGGTCGGGTTCGCCGGTACGATGGCGATCAGCGCGGTTTTGCCGTTCGTTGGCTTGCTGGCAGCCTGGCGGGTTCCCGGTGTTGCGCCTCATCCCGTCGCCGAGCGCCCGCCTTTCTGGAACGTCGTCGGCAGGATCTGGCTGGATGGTTCGATCGTGTGCCTTCAGGGCATAGGCTTTGCCGCGATCGGTGCTTTCTTCACCCTCTATTTCCTCGATCAAGGTTGGAGCCATGCCGGGCTCGGACTGACGGCGTTCGGCGTCGGTTTTGTGTTGGTGCGCGTGCTCGTCGGCCATTTGCCGGATCTTATCGGCGGCCTGCCGGTCGCCATCGGATCGCTCGCCATCGAAGCGGTTGGTCAATTGCTGATCTGGAGAGCCACCGATCCGATGCTTGCCCTGACGGGCTCGTTTTTGACCGGGCTCGGATGCTCGATGATTTTTCCGGCCATGGGTCGGGAGGTTGTTCGGCGGGTGGAGCCGCACCTGCGCGGAACGACGCTTGGCGGCTTCTCGGCCTTTCAGGATCTCGGCTACGGATTGACCGGACCTTTTGCCGGCCTTCTGGCCGACCGCGCCGGCTATGGCAGTGTCTTCATGGCAGGTACAGCGGCCGCGATTGCAGGTTTGCTGATTGCATTGTCGCTCCGCCGGATGCGTGCGGTCGCATTCAATTGAACGACATGGCAGCCCCTCTCCGTCGGTAGGGGCTGCCTGAACTGCGTTGCCACCTTTCAGCTTTAGTCTTTGCTTCCCGGCACATCGCTATGGGGCCGCTGTGGCACGGGGCCACCTACAAGGTTTGGAAAACGATGCCGTAGTGATAGGGCGGCAGTTCGATCACGGCCTGGGACTTGAAGCCACGGGTCTCGACAATTGCCGTGACCTCTGCCGGCGCCATGCGCATCTCGGTCTTGGGACCGCGCGGCCGTCCGAGCACCGTGGTCTCCTCGCGCGGCCGAGCTTCCCAATTGATGATGGCGAATAATCCTCCTGGAACGAGCACCGAATGAACGGCGCCAGCGAGGCCGGGCTGATCGGGAACGCCATGGAACGTGTTCGCCATGAGGACATAATCGACCTTTTCCGTAAGGTGTGCGGCTATGTCACGTGCATCGGCTCGGATCCATTTTCGCACCGACGCGCCTTGCCGTGCGACTTCCGCTTTGGCCATTTCGATCATGGCTTCATCGAGATCGAGCGCATAGACCTTTCCGGCAACGAGCTCGGCCAGCGGCGCCGTAAAATATCCGTCGCCGCAGCAAAGATCGAGAACCGTCATGCCCGGCAGGATGCCAAGCGCCTCGAGGACGGCCCGCGGGTCGGGCCAAAGGGCCGCCCACCAGTCGCGGTCCGGCATCGAGGTCGCAGGAAATGCTTCTGCCATTGCGGACCTCCGCAGCTAGCTGGCTTCAGGAAGCACAGGATATCATCATGTCGCGGCATCAGAATATTGCCTGCGGCGAATAAAAAAGCACTGTCCCGACATCATGCGATACCGGCAGGAAATCGCCGCCGGCAGCCGGGCCGGAGCAGCGCGCGCGGCGGGATCATCCTGCGCGGGGCATCGTCAAATGAGGATCAGGCTACCGCATCTGCAATATGATCGGGCTGCTGCTTGCCGGGTCCGTATGCTCGCGCAAGGTCTTTACATCGTTTGCGGCAACCGCTCCGCCACGATTTCCCCAGGACGAGCGCACGAATGTCAGTACATCGGCAATCTGCTGGTCCGAAAGCTGCTGGCGGAACGGCGGCATGCGATACGCATCCGGAATGCCGTTTGCCACGATGCGGCTGGAGCCATTCAGCGTCGCGTTGATCTGCGACGCGTTTTCTTTGGCAAGCGAAGCGGCGGAGCCCGCGAGCGGCGGAATCCATTGCTGCTTTCCGCGGCCATCGATCCCGTGACAGAAGCTGCATTTGGCCGCGAATGTCTGCGCGCCCGGGATGTGTTCGCGCGTGGTGAGCGAGACGTTCTGGGCGGTACCTTCATCATATTGCCAGGGCGTGCGGTCGCGGCTGGGGTCGCCGGGCAACGATTTCAGATAGTGGCTTATGGCTTTAAGGTCGTCATCGGTCATGAACTGCGTCGAATTGTTGAACGCATCCGCCATGGAGCCGAAGACGACGGCATGACCGTTCCTGCCGGTCTTGAGGAAAGTGTAGATATCGTCCTCGCTCCAGCGGCCAAGGCCGGTATTCGGGTCGCCACGCAGGCTCGGCGCATACCAGCCGTCGAGAAGGGCGCCGGAGAGATAGAGCGGACTGCTTTCGTCAAGCGCCTTTTCCGCCATGGTGATCGCGCGCGGCGTATGGCAGCTGCCGCAATGGCCAGGTCCCTGCACGAGATAGGCACCCCGGTTCCAGCGATCGTCGCCGGCGGCTTTCGCTTCATAGGCTCCGCTTTCGGTGAAGATCGCGTTCCAGAGCGCGAGCGGCCAGCGCATGTTCATCGGCCATTTGATATCCGAGGGTCTGTCCGCCTGTTTCACAGGCTCGACCTTGCTGGTGAAATAGGCATAGAGCGCGCGGATGTCGTCGTCGCTCATCTTTGCATAGGAGGGATAGGGCATTGCCGGATAGAGGCGGTGTCCGTCTCGCGCAACGCCCTGGCGGACGGCGCGGTCGAAATCGGCCAGCGTATAGTTGCCGATACCCGTTTCCTTGTCTGGAGTGATGTTGGTCGTGAAGATCGAGCCGAGCGGCGTCCCCATTACGAGGCCGCCGGCGAAGGGGGCGCTCGTCGGCGTGCTGTGGCAGGCGACGCAGTCGCCGAGCCGTGCGACATACTCACCGTGCTGCAGCATGTCCTCCGAGGGAGCCTGCGCCGCGGCGACATTGTCGAAGGGAGATGCCGGCGTACGCGTGACGAACCACGCGATACCGCCGGCCACAAGCACGACAATCAAAAGAAGAACCAGAAGAAATTTCTTCAAGGGTGTGCCCTCACATCTTTGCTTCGGGATTTCGTAGGCGGCTAATGGGGGAGTCGACAAAACCGGCTCTCGAACCAGAAATGGGTCGAGAGCCGGAGCTGTACTTGGCGCAGGGTAAGCTGCGCCTTAGCTTTCAAAGGTGTAATTGGAGAGAGGCATGCTGCGTATTCGCTTGCCCGTCAGCGTGGACACCGCATTGGCGACCGCCGGCGGGATTGCCGGGAGCCCCGGCTCGCCGATACCGCCCATCTCGGCGCCGCTTTCGACGATGCGGACGTGGACGCGGGCCATGCGGTCCGGCGGCAGGATCGGATAAAGGTCGTAATTGCGGGCGACCGGCTCGCCGTTCTTGTAGACGGCTTCCTCCATCAGCACCTGCGACATTCCGAGTGCTGTCGCCGAATTGACCTGTGCTTCGATGATCGCCGGATTGACGATGCTGCCGGGATCAATCGCTTCCCAGACATCGTGCACGACGACCCGACCGTTGCGGATGGAGACTTCGGCAATCGCCGCCGTATGGCTGCCGAACGGAGAGGCCATGGCCACGCCGCGTGCCCGACGCGAACCGTCGTCCGCTGTGAAGGGACCGCGCTTCCAGCCGCCGGAGAGATCGCCAGCGGCCTTCAACAGGTTGCTCAGCCGCTCGTTCTTCTGCAGCAGCTTGAGCCGCAGCTCATAAGGGTCTTGCCCGCCCTTGTCGGCCAGCTCGTCCAGGAACGTCTCATAGAAAAAGTCGTTCATGGAGTTGCCCACCGAGCGCCAATAGGCGAGCGTCGCCGGGTTTTTCACATAGATCTGGGCGATGCGGTAGTTCGGGATGGCGTAGGATTTGCCGGTCAGACCCTCAAGAGCGGTTGGATCGAGCGAATCCTCCTTGTGACCGAAAACGCTTTCAGTCGGTCCTTCGCACGCACTGATTGCCTCGAGCGCGACGGGCATGCCGCTGGCATCGAGGGCGCCACGAAAGCGCACGGCCGCCATCGGGCGCATGGGGTCGCGCAGAAACTCCTCCTCGCGGCTCCAGATGAGCTTGATCGGCCGCCCGACCTCCTTTGCAAGCTGGATAGCTTGCGGATAGGGATTGGCGGACGGATAGAGGAAGTGCCGCCCGAAGAAGCCGCCCAGGATGGGGCTGTGGAGCTTCACCTTCGATGGATCGAGCCCCGTCAGCTTGGCAATGTCGGCCTGGAATTGCTCGGGTGCCTGATTGGGCAGCCAGACATCGAGACTGCCGTCCGGATTGAACCGGGCCAGGGTGGATGGCGGCTCCAGCTGCGCGTGACGCAGATATTGGCTCTTATAGGTTGCCGAAATGACGGTCTTCGCACCTTCGAACGCTTTGACAATGTCACCGACATTCTCCGCTTCCTTGCCGTTTCCCGGCTCGTTGGCGAGCTTGTCGTTGAAGGCCGAGGTCGAGAAATCCGCGGGCATATAGCGGAGGGCGGCATTGGCATCGAGACCCGGTTCGCGCCAATCGACTTGAGCCGCCTCGGCTGCGCGCTTGGCATTCCACCAGCGTTCGGCAACGACGGCAACGGCGCCGGGCAGGCTATGGACGGAATGGACGCCCGGCATTGCCTTGAGCTGGTCCTCGTTACGGATTCTGCCGATCGTGAGACCGAGGCGCGGCGCATGCTGGACGGCGGCATGCAGCATGCCTTCGACCTTGCAATCGATTGCGTAGACCGCCTTGCCCGTCGATTTGTCATGGATATCGAGCCGTTCGACCGGTTTGCCGATCCAGCGGAATTTGCTCGGGTCGCGAAGTGTCACGCTTTCGGAGGCGGGAACCGGCAGATCCAGTGCCTCCGCAGCAACATCGCCATAGGCGAGGCTCCGCCCCGATGCGGCATGGATCACGCGGCCGGGCTCGGTGGTCAGCTCGGCGATGGGTGCGTTGAGGCGCTTTGCAGCCGCCTGCAGGATCATGTTGCGCGCCAGCGCGCCCAGCCTGCGCATGGTCTCGTAGCTTGTGCGTACCGACATGCTGCCGCCGGTAATGCGCATCTTGCCGTGCACGACGAGATAGTCGCTGCCCGTCGGTGCATTTTCGACGACGAAGGTTTTAGGATCGGCATCAAGCTCCTCGCCGACGATCTGGGCCATCGCCGTGAAGACGCCCTGACCGCCTTCGACGAAGGGGCTCGTGAAACGGATGGTGCCGTCCGGGCGGATTTCGAGGAATGCCGGAACGCGGGTGCCTGGAGGCATTGGGTTTGCCGCCTGCTGGGCTCGTGCGGAGCCGACTGGCACGCCGAAACCGAGGACGAATGCGCCGGCTGCGGCACCGGCCGAGGTCAGGAGAAAGTGCCGGCGCGAGATATTGACCGGAGATCCGATGGGGAATTCATTTTCGCGGACAAGGTTGCGGCTGGCTTCGGTCACAGCGTTTGTCCTTCTTTCGAGGAGAGATCTTTGACCGCCGCCTTGATCGCGTTGTAGGTTCCGCATCGACAGAGATTGATCATCGCCGCGGCGATTTCGTCATCGGAGGGATTGGGCGTTTGCTTGAGGAGCGCGGTCGCGGCAACGATCTGCCCCGATTGGCAGTAGCCGCATTGCGGAACCTGATGCTTGATCCAGGCGGCGACCACGCGCTTGCCGATAGGGTCGGCTTCGATCGCTTCGATCGTCGTGATCTGGCGGCCGGCGACGCTGTCGAGCGGCGTTACGCATGAGCGCACGACTTCTCCATCGACGAGGACCGAGCAGGCACCGCATTGTGCCAGCCCGCACCCATATTTCGTACCGGTCATGGCCAGCTCGTCACGGATGATCCAAAGGAGCGGCGTGTCTCCGTCCGAATTGACTTGGTAGGATTGATTATTGATCTGAAGATTCACGCGGCGCCTCCTGAGGCTTTCGATGGCGAGCCTTCGATGCCAGGCGCTACGCGATGATCTGAATGCTGGACAATCGGACGACGCATAGCTCAGGCTCACAACCCGGACCATAACACTGAACCGACCGCATCAAAAAGATTAGTAGGTGAATCGCGATAGACGTTAGAAGCCAGATTCATAAATCGGCTTTCAGGCTCATTTCGATCGCTGAAGCAAGGTCCGCGCCGGCCGACGGGGCGGCGATGCGGTCTTCGGGCCGCGCCGTAACTTATTGTTTCTAATGTGTAATCGCGCAGCTATGGTCCTGCACGTCCTCGCCGCCCATGCCGGGCGCTGCGACATCGGTGAGGACGATGAAGCCGGGACCGTCGGCGAAATCGGCGCCGACAACCACGAGATTGTGATCGCCCATTTCCTTCGCCGGGTCCTTCAACGTCTTGGCAAGCGCCAGGAACGGATTGAAGTCGCCCAATGTCTCGCCCTTGACCCGGACCGCCGTGAATTTATGGCCGGCGATGGTATCAGGAAGAGGTGCCCAATCGACACCGATCGTGTCGGCATCGGCCTTGAGCGCGGCCCGCGCATCGGCGCCCAGGCAATCGACGTGGATATGCAATTGGTTCTGCGAGCGCGCCTGCTGCGCGTTGACGGCCAGGCTGAGGCCGTCACGCGGGAGCGCGTGCGGCAGCCGAGCATCGACATCGCCCCGCTCGGCCCAAGCGTCGGCAAAGAAATTATGCGTTGCAGGATCGAGGAGTGCCGCGCTCTCCATGCCCGTGATCTTGTCGGTCGGAATGAGCAGAACTTGCGCAACGCCCCGCAGATCCTTCAGCATCGCGTAGTGCTCGGTCGTATTTACCGAGAGGCAGGGCGCGGTCTGCACTACACATTTGTCGTGAACGATCTTCCACAGCACGTCGGAGTCGGCAAAGGCCGGCGCAAAGAGGAGGGGAAGGAAGGATACGGCAAGAGCTGTGACGCGGCGCGAGTATGTCATGACAGGAAACTTCTCTGGTTCAAAAGGTTTGGCATTGTCTGGAATTCCGGTGGACTTATCACAGGTCTATTAGGCTCTTGTGACGACTTGGACAAAGAACGGGAGCCGGCCGCCGACAATGGCGGCGACCAGAACGGCCGACTGAAAAGCGGCAGCCACGCCTGCCGAAAAGATAGCTTTCGAAGCTGGAAGCCAGGCCTGTCCCGGCTTTCTGGTTCTCCGGCCATGGCTCCCCATCCCTCAATAGCGAGCGATAGCGCCACTTGCCGCGTATCTCGACACAGATCTCATCGATCCGGACCGAACTGCAATGGGATCGGCGAAACTGGCGCAACCGCTTCTCGATCATCGGCGCATCGGCGAGGACCTAGCGGCTGATCGTGCTGTGGTTCAATTCGAAGCCGCTCTTCCATCCGTCTTCAGCCATCGGCCTCGACGGAGATAAGAGGGCGAAAGAATCCAGTCGGCTGCAGGATCGAACTGGCGATATTGGCAATGATCGGGCCTGCCGCCTCGCTCTTTGCGCTAGCCTCCTTCCAGGCCGGATCAGCCACGAACTCCGCCCATTTGCGCTCGCGCTCCTCCAGCGATTGCCATTCGAGGAAATAGATGAGGTCGTTGCTGGAAGGCCCGATCATCGTCGTCCAGAAACCGAGGGGGCGGATGCCGAGCCGGTCCCAGATCGCCAGCGTCGCCGTTTCGAAACGCTCCTTGAGCGCTGGCAGCTTGCCCGGCAAGCAAGTATAGATGCGCATTTCATGGATCATAGAAAATCCTCCTTGAGCGAATTCAGGATAAGCGGAGTCTACTGCTGAAAGCCCGATTCAAAAGCAGCTAAGCGATAACAGCAGGTTGGTGAATCAAAAGAAGATCCGGGGCTTGCGCCACTATTGCTCAGTTTGAGCATAATAGGGATGCGATTCATTTTTCAAGTGATTTCACGCACCGTAGATGGATGTTGATCGGTCTTTTCGATCCCATCGGCACGCAGCGGCGGCGATTGAGGACAAATAGCAGAGGCTCTTTCGGCTTCCACCTCTTCTCCCATCCTCCATCTCGGTCGGTTCAAAGCTAGATTTGCCCGTTTGCCAGGACTTGACGAAAACAAGCCAGGCATTAATTTAAACGGAGGCGCCTCCGTTTATTCGTGGCGCCCTTGCTTCCTAATTCAGACGAGAGCCGACCATGACGCCAGAATTCCATCGGCTCCGTCTTCCTGAAAGAAACTATAGCAACGGTAGGCCGACGGACAGATTCTATTCGATTCCGTAGGTCTCATCTTCGTGACGATGGCAGGAGCTTATCATGACACGAACCATCCATATCGCGCTCGACATTAACAGGCAGCGCCACGAACTCGATATCGAGCCGCGTGTGACGCTTCTCGATGCGTTGCGCGAGCATCTCTCACTCACCGGCACCAAGAAGGGCTGCGACCAGGGCCAGTGCGGCGCCTGCACCTGCCATGTCGACGGTAAGCGCGTACTATCCTGTCTGACGCTCGCCGCGCAGGCCGAAGGTCGCGAGATCACGACGATCGAGGGGCTGGCGAGCGAGGCCGGCGATCTGCATCCGGTACAGGCTGCCTTCATCGAGCAGGACGCCTTCCAGTGCGGCTATTGCACGCCCGGCCAGATCATGTCGGCCGTCGCCTGCATCCGCGAAGGGCATGCAGGTTCCGATGCGGAGATCCGCGAATATATGTCCGGCAATCTCTGTCGGTGCGGGGCCTATAACAGCATCGTTGCGGCGGTGCGCCAGGCCGCGGAGGTCGCATGATGCGAAACTTCTCCTATCTGCGCGCCACATCGACAGCCGAAGCCGCTCAGGCGGCGCAACAGGCCGGCGCCATGCTGCTTGCCGGCGGCACGACACTGCTCGATCTCGCCAAATGCGGCGTGGGTGAGCCCGATACGGTTATCGATATCACTCATCTCTCCGGCATGAGCGGCATCACGGTCGACGCAGTCGGCGCCCGGATCGGCGCGCTCGCCAGGATGAGCGAGGTTGCCGACCACAAGGATATTCGCGCGGCTTTCCCGGCGGTTTCCGAATCCCTGTCCCTGGCCGCCTCCGCACAGCTTCGCAACATGGCGACCATCGGCGGCAACCTCCTGCAGCGGACGCGTTGTTCCTATTTCCGCGACCCCGGCGCCTTTGCAGCCTGCAACAAGCGTGCCCCCGGCTCGGGCTGTTCGGCGATCGGCGGTATGACGCGCAATCACGCCGTGCTTGGAACGAGCGAAGCCTGCATCGCCTCCTATCCCGGCGATCTGGCGGTTGCCCTGGTCGCGTTTGACGCCGTAGTCGAGACGGATGGCCGCAAGGTTGCCATCGACGATTTCTTCCTCCTTCCCGGTGACACACCGGATAGGGAGACCGCCCTGCAGAGCGGCGAAATCATTACCGCCATTACCATTCCTGGCTCCGCCGCTGCTCGGAACTCCACCTACATCAAGGTCCGCGACCGACAATCCTACGAATTTGCTGCCGCGAGTGCCGCTGTTGGCCTAGAGCTGGAAGCCGACGGCAGGACAGTGCGCGATATTCGCGTGGCCATCGGCGGCGTCGCGACCAAGCCCTGGCGAGCGCGTGTCGTCGAGCAGGCATTGATCGGCAAGGCGCTCGTGCCGAAGGAGGTCGAAAAGGCTAGCCGTCTCGCCATGGAGGGTGCCGTCGCGCATGGCGGCAACCGCTACAAGATCGAACTTGCGCCGCGTGTCATCGCCCGCGCCATTCTGAAGATGGGAGGTCTTGCATGACCATGATGGAACCCCGCAAACATGGTGACGCGTCCGACGGTACCGTTGGCGGTCGTCAGTCGCGCTTCGAAGGCAATATGAAGGTGACGGGGGCTGCGACCTACGCGCTGGAATATCCGGTCGAAAATCTCGCCTACGCCGTCCTCATCCAGAGCACGATTCCGGCTGGCCGTGTCGTCAAGGTCGATGCTTCGGCAGCGCTTGCGATGCCCGGCGTACTGCTGGTGCTGACGCCGGAGGACGATCTCGGTCTCAAGCTTTCGGCTGACTGGGGCGGCAACAAGCCCGCCGACGGCCCTTATTATCCGCTGCCGCGCGAAGTGCGTTTCAACGGGCAATCGATCGCAGCCGTTGTCGCCGAAAGCCGCGAACTGGCGACGGAGGCTGCCAGGCTGGTGCGCATCACCTATGAAGAGAGCAGGCATGTCGCCGACCTCAACGACCCGAATGCCGGCGAGGGCAAGCTCATGGAGCCGCTGTCGATCGCCTGGGGTGATGCCGAGGCAGTTCTTGCCGCATCCGCGGTCAGGATCGAAGCGGAATATTCGACGCCGCGCGAATATCATGTGGCGATGGAGCCGCACGGGTTGACGGCGAAATGGGATGGCGACCAGCTGACCATCTGGGAACCCAGCCAATGGTCGCATGGCATGGCGCGCATGTATTCCGAATGGTTCGACATGCCCTATGACAATGTCCGGATCATTTCGCCCTTCATCGGCGGCGGTTTTGGATCGAAGGCGGTGCCGCTCGCCTATGGAGCTGTCGCAATCGCGGCCGCCAGAAAGCTCGGCCGACCGGTGAAACTCGCGGTCACCCGCCCGCAGAATTTCACGAGCTATGGCGGGCGCGCCGCGACCAGACAGAAGATCGCGCTCGGCGCTACCGAGGACGGTATTCTGCAGGCGATCGTCCATCGCGGCGCCAGCGAAACCTCGCTCGATGCCGACTGGCCGGAACAGACGGGGGCGGCAACGTCGATCCTCTACAAGGTCGAGAATTTCTCCTCGCAGCATCGCGTCGTGCCAGTCAACAGCGTGACACCAGGCGCCCTGCGCGGTCCGGGCAAGAACCCGAGCGCCTACGGCATCGAATGTGCGATCGAGGAACTGGCCTACAAGCTCGGCATGGACCCGCTCGAGCTCAGACTGAAGAACTACGCCGATCACGACTACCAGTCCGGCAAGCCATGGTCGACGCGCCGGCTGCGCGAGGCGCTGACGGAAGGGGCCGAAGCCTTCGGCTGGTCGAAGCGCAGCCACGCGCCACGCTCGATGCGCGATGGCAAGACGCTGATCGGTTGGGGCATCGGCTGCGGCACGTTCCCCGTCATCCGGGCACCGAGTGAGGCCATGATACGCATCCTTGCCAATGGTCGGGTGGAGGTCGTCAGCGGCGCCATCGACATGGGGCAAGGGACCTATACGATCCTCGCGCAAAGCGCCGCGGAAGTCTTCGGCATTCCGGTCGATCAGGTGGACGTCCATCTCGGCGATTCACGCCTGCCGGGCTCGGCGATCGCCGGCGGCTCGATGCTCGCCGGCTCGATCATGGGAGCCGTGCACAAGGCTGCGGTCGCGGCGCGCGACGAACTCATCGGCCTTGCTCTCAGCGACGGCAATTCACCATTCCGCGAGACGGGGGCGAATACGCTGAATTTCGCCGAGGGGCGCATCGCGGCCCCCCGCGGCGAGGCACCGTCGCTGACGCTGGCCGAACTGATGTCAGCGCTAAAGCGCGAGGAGATCGAAGTCCGGCGCAACACCTTGCCTGACGGCACGAATGCACAGGAGCAGCTTCAGGCCTGGACCACCATGGCTAGAGTTCAGGGGCCGACCATGGGCGATTATTCCATGCATAGCTGGTGCGCCCATTTTGCCGAAGTGCGGATCGACGAGGATTTCGGCACGGTGCGTGTCTCCCGTATGGTCTCCGCCTTCGATTGCGGCCGCCTTTACAATCCCAGACTGGTCGAGAGCCAGTGGCGTGGCGGCATCATCATGGGCATCGGCCAGGCTCTTCTGGAGGAAGGATTGGTCGATCCGCGCAACGGACGAACCGTCAACAACAATGTGGGCGACTATCTCGTGCCGACGAACTCCGACATCCCGGATATCCAGGTGATCTCCGTCGGCGTGCCCGATCACAATGCCTCGGCGCTCGGCGGTAAGGGCGTCGGCGAAGTCGGCATCGTCGGCGTGGCGCCCGCCATCGCCAATGCGGTGTTTCACGCAACCGGCCGGCGCGTACGCGATCTGCCGATTACGCTGGAAAAACTGCTGTAAGGGCAGCGAGGTTCGAGCCGCATTGCAATCGGCAAGCGGCTCGAATGTCTATCTCGGGGGTGGTTTATTCTCAATTCTTGCAGATCAATCTCTGCTCCGGCCGATCCCATAGGTCAGTGCAAGCGCACCGACGAGAACGGCACCCTTGATGAAGTCCTGCGTATAATAAGGCGCGTTCAGCATCGTCAGCCCGTTCAGAAGAACGCCGACGAAAACCGCGCCGATCGTCGTCCCGAGAACATTGGGCCGCCGCAGTCCGAGCACGGCAAAGCCGATGAGCGAGGCTGCGACGGAGTCCATCAGCAGCGAGGCGCCGGAGGAGACATCGCCGCGGCCGACGCGGGCGGCAACGATGATGCCGCCAAGCGATGCGAGAACGCCTGACAGCACATAGGCGAAGGTCTTCAGGCGGGCGATGTTGGCTCCGGCCAGCCGTGTTGCCGCTTCATTGCCGCCGGTCGCATAAAGCAGGCGGCCAAGGCGTGTGCGCTCGGTGAGGATGTAAAGCACGAAGGCGACGATCAGCATGAGAATGACGGGGAGGGGGATGGTGCCGAAGAGGCTCGAGCGGCCAATCGTCAGGAAGGCGGTATCGACCTTGCCCGTCGCCGTCGTGCCATCTGGAAGGATGAGGCCCACCGAGATCGAGCGACCGGCCGTCGGGATGAGCTGGAGGCCGGTCAGGAGGAACATGGTGGCGAGGGTTGCCAGCAGATCCGGCACTTTCAACCGGACGATCAGCAAGGCATTGACGAGCCCGACGATTGCGCCGAACGCAAGAACCAGGGGCACTGTCTGATAGGCGTCGAGATTGAGCACGATCATGGCATAGCTTGCGGCCATGACGCTGGAGGCAGCCACAGCGCCGACGGACAGATCGAAGCCGCCGATGGCAAGCGTCACGGTGACGCCCGCGCCGATGATGGCGACCACAGAGACGGCCTGCAGGATGCTCATCAAATTGTTGATGTTGATAAAGGCCGGCTGAGCGAAGCCGAAGATGATCACGAGGGCAAACAGAAGAAGAAATACGGCTCCCCGCCGCACGAGTTCCTGCGGCGATACCGTGCCGTCTGCCGTCCTTCGCTCTTCGGGGATGTCAGCGGTTCCTTCGCTCATCCGGCATATTCCTCGTTTTGCCGGTCAATGGCCTTCGCATCGGCACCATCCTTCAGGCCATGATCCTCCATCACCAGAACCCGGTCGGCGACTTCGAATGCCTCTTCGGGGTCGGATGTCGCGATCAGCGTGGCGCGATCGCCATGGGCGCGTATGGCGGCAATGATGTCCTGGCGCGCGCCGACGTCGACGCCCTGAAAGGGTTCGTCGAGCAGCAGCAGGCGGCTCGGCTCGGCCTCCCAGCGTGCGAGCACGACCTTTTGCTGATTGCCGCCGGAAAGCGACCAGACGGATGCATCCGGGCCAGGCGCCTTTATGCCGAGGCGCCGGATGGCCTTTGCGCCCTCGCGAGCCTCTCGTCGCGAAAACAGGAAGCCGGAGGGATACCATCGCTTCAGATGCGGCAGGCTGATCGTCGCCGCAATGCTTTCTCCCGGCCAGTCCGGAGGCATGAGCGAAGAGCGATGCCGATCGGCGGCAGCCATGACGACGCCGCGCGCGATCGCATCCGCAGGCGAGCCGGGCTGAAAGGGGAGGCCATCGAGAAGTGCGGTGCCCGCGGCGGAGCGTTCGAGGCCGAAGAGGATCGAGAGAAGCCGGCTCTTGCCGGCTCCAAGAACGCCGGTAATCGCCACGACTTCGCCGGCATGGAGCTTGAGATCGATCGGCGGGCTGTCGGCAAACAGCCGGACATCCCGAAGTTCCAGTATGGTCCGGTCGAACTGCTCGCGGCGATGCGGACGGGCTGCCGCCATCGATCGCCCGATCATGGTTTCGATGGCGGCGTCAAAATCGATGGGACGGGTAAAGGCACCGACACTGCAGCCGCCCCGCAGGACGACCGCGCGATCGGCAAGCGCATCGAGATCGCCTGTTCGATGCGAGATATAGAGAATACCCAGGCCACGGGTTTTCAGCTTGCGGACGATATCATAGAGCCGGGCCGTTTCGCGCGCGGAGAGGCTTGCCGTCGGTTCGTCCAGGATCAGCAGCTGCGCCTTGTTGGAGAGGGCGCGGGCAATGGCGACCATCTGCCTGTCCGCCGTGCCGAGTTCGGCAAAATCCCGGTCAAGCGGCAGATCGAAGCCGGCTTCCGACAGAATGGCTTCCGCTTTCCGCCGTAGCGAACGCTTCGACAGAAAGAAGGGTTGGCGCCCGTCGACGAATTGATTGAGCAAAAGGGCATCCGCCACCGAAAGACCGGGCACACCGACGACATCGGTCGACTGGTGCATGGTCACGATGCCCTGGGCGCTTGCCGCTGCCGGACTGTCGGCCCGATAGTCACCACCATTCCAGAGGATACGGCCCGCGTCGGGATGATGAATACCGGAAAGAATCTTCACCAGCGTCGACTTGCCGGCGCCATTGGCTCCCATCAGTGCGACGATCTCGCCGCGATCGATGGTCAGGGACGCATCCGCCAGGGCCTGCGTCGAGCCGAAGGCAAGCGAGAGATTTCGAACATCAAGCAAGGTCATGGGTGCGGGTTCGGTGATCGTTCGTGACACTCGTAAGCCACAGCCACGCAATCACAAGGATCGGCCTTGCTTTGTTCATTTATTCTATAGAATAAATTTTCATTTGATTTCGGCTTGCGCTTATTGACAGTTTTAATGAGCAGACCACGAGATCGATCAGACGATATCCTACCCGCAACGGATGGGTTTTATTTGTCCGAAATGCCAGGGAAGTCAGAAAAGCTTTCCTTTTGTCTACTAAATTTATAGACAACAAGGAGGCTCCAACATTACGGATTTCCGCATTTGCGACGGCGTTCGTCCAGCTTATGCGGATGTTTGCGTCAGGAGTCTTCATGGACACGGTTCTCTATCTTGCTTCTCTTGCAACTCGGCCAAGCCGCGCCGCAGCCGGGCGCATCTGGTCGATCCTGCAGCACCTCCTGGCCGGCCTCATGGTTTTCTTTTCCCTACTATTGTTGCTGCACGCCCTTTGCGGGACCTGAGATCCGCGTTTCGACAGAAAGGGCTAAGGATAAACCAAAGAAAGGCCCGGCGTGCCGCATCTGAACGCCGGGCCTTCATGTGGCTATTTGATAGTGTGAAGATCGACGCCCTTGGTTTCGCGAACGAAGATAAGGCCGATGACGAGCGTCATCGCAGCGATCGCGATCGGATACCAGAGGCCATAGTAGATATCGCCCTTGGCGGCGCTCATGGCGAAAACCGTTGCCGGAAGCAGGCCGCCGAACCAGCCGTTGCCGATATGATAGGGCAGTGACATGCCGGTATAGCGGATGCGGGTCGGGAACATCTCCACCAGGATTGCGGCAATCGGGCCGTAGACCATGGTCACATAGATGACGAGGATCGTCAGGATCAGGATGGTGAGCGGCCAATTGATGGCCGCGGGGTCGGCAACCATCTTGAAGGCGCCGCCGTTGGCGATGGTATAGACCGGCATGTCCGTGGCGCCGCCAGCCTGATCCGCCGTCAGAAGCTTCGCCTTCACCAGATCGGCGACGGGTGTCACTGTCTTTTCGCCCGCCCGAACAGTCGCCGCGTTGAGCCCCAGTTCGGGGTTGGCGGCGATGAAGGCATCCAGCTTGGCGTCCGGCACCTTGGCAGGATCGCGCGCCAGCGGGAAACCTGCCTTTTGCAAGGCGAGGTTCATGTCATGCGTGAATGCGCCGCTCTTGGCCGCAGCACCGGCTCCGGCCGCCGTTGCGTCGTAGGAGGTCACGGTCGCGTCGCCGAGCTTGACGGTTGCCGGCTGCCCGGCTGGGCCTACGACGATCGTATAGGGCACGGACGACTTCGACAGGAAGGATGTGGCGATGTCGCATGAATTGTTGAACTTGGCGGTGCCGACCGGATTGAACTGGAACGTGCAGTCGCCAGGAGCAGCCGTCACCGTGGCCCGGACGGTCTGCTCCGCTTGGGCGAGCGCAGGGTTTGCGGCATGGGTCAGCGCTTTGAACAGCGGGAAATAGGTCAGGATCGCCAGCGCAAGGCCCGCCATGATGATCGGCTTGCGGCCGATCTTGTCGGACAGCCAGCCGAAAACCACGAAGAACACACTGCCGATCACAAGCGCGATCGCGATCATGATGTTGACCGATTGGCCATCGACCTTCAGGACGTTCTGCAGGAAGAACAGCGAATAGAACTGACCGGCATACCAGACGACTGCCTGACCGGCGGTGAGGCCGAGCAGCGCGATTAGGGCGATCTTCGCATTCTTCCACTGGCCGAAGGCTTCGGAAAGGGGTGCTTTGGAGCCCTTGCCCTCTTCCTTCATCCTCTTGAACGCCGGCGATTCACTGAGTGACAGCCGGATCCAGACGGAGATGGCGAGCAGAATGCAGGAGAGAAGGAAGGGAATGCGCCATCCCCAGGTGGCAAAGGCATCCTTGCCGACGGCATTCTGCACGATGAGGATGATGATCAGCGACAGGAAGAGCCCGAGCGTCGCAGTCGTCTGGATCCAGGACGTGTAGTAGCCGCGCTTGTTGTCGGGTGCATGTTCGGCGACATAGGTGGCGGCACCACCATATTCGCCACCTAGCGCCAGGCCTTGCAGCATGCGCAGGGCAATCAGGATGACCGGAGCGGCCAGACCCCAGCTCGCCGAACCTGGGAGGACACCGACCAGGAACGTCGACAGGCCCATGATCAGGATCGTGACGAGGAAGGTATATTTGCGGCCGACGAGGTCGCCGATCCGTCCGAAAACCAGTGCGCCGAACGGCCGGACAAGGAAACCCGCGGCAAAGGCCAGCAAGGCGAAGATGTTACGGGTTGCTTCCGGATAATCGCTGAAAAAGGTCGCGCCGATGAAGGCGGCCAGAGACCCATAAAGATAGAAATCGTACCATTCGAACACGGTTCCCAGGGAAGAGGCGAAGATGACCTTCTTCTCTTCCCTGGTCATGCCTCGACTCGTCGTCTCGGCTACGGACGTAGTTGCCATGAATCAATCCTCCCAATTGCACCAGGGACATGGTCAAAAGACCCGTGTCATGTCCCCCATGATGACATTACGCAGGACTTTCCCGCCGATGTACGCGGAAAGTCGCGCCAGTGGGTGCTCTCCTGATTTCCTCCCCCAGGAGATCACGCACCTGATGCATTTGCGAGTGTTGGCCAAAAATTGAAAATTGCAATGGCTGCAACTGCCGCCGCTTATGAAAAACTGTGTGTAGGCATCAAGAAATACGGATATGTCGGGCTTTTCTCAATGCGCCGTGCGGGGCCGAGCGCTTCTGAGCGGCAGGCCTTATTGCCGGGCAGACGCATCAGCCGGATAGCAGGCCGTGGCATATAGGGGCGGAATATGCCGGTTCGAAAGCTGGATCTCGTGGCTGGCCCCGTGAGCGATGCAATAGGGCGGCAACTGGTCGTCCTTGATATCAGACATATAGAGCATGCCCTTGGTCGCCACGTCGCTTGCCGTAACCCACGGCGAAAGCCTGAGATCACGATCGACGGCAACGTCGGGCCTTTGCGGCAATCCGAGTGAAACCAGGCCGGCAAGCCAAATCGTTCCTCCCGTGATTTGCAAGGGCGTGGCGACTTCGGTCTTCCACACCGCGTTTGCCTTGTCGGCAAGTTCTTGCATCGGCCAGGATGTTCTCTGCGGTTTATGCGATTTCGACCAGACGGCTTCGCCGATAAACACGGCTGCGGTGAGGGAAACACACACCACAGCGCCGGCCGTCAGGCGCTTGATCATGGTCTCGCTCCAATCGCCGCCGATTTCGGCAACCAGCCAGAGTCCGACGGTGGTGAACATCGGCAATCCCCACATGGTGACGAGGCCTTTTCCGGTTGCGAGTGCGCCAATGACCAGCATGGCCAGTGGGGTAAACGTGAATAGTCGGAGAAACAGTTTTGCCGCAGACGGGGTGTTGCCGTCGCGCGGCTTACGGAAGGCCGAAGAACCGACGCAACTCAAAAGGAGAAGCATCGGCATCTGGTTTAGGATTTGGGTGAGCAGGAATATGAGCGGCTCTTCGGCAAATCTGCGGCCTGAGGTGCGATCTGAGACATATTTGAAGGTCAGGAAATCGGTCTGAAACAACCATAGAACATGCGGCAGGAAGATCAGCCCGGCGATCGCGACCGCGATATAGGGTCTCGGTGTCTTCAGCTGTGCCCTGACGTCCGAAAAGACGACGCCGGCAATCGCTGCCGTGGTTGCGATGACGCCGACGGAATATTTGGCGTACATGCCCGCGCCGACGAGCACTCCCAGCATGATCCAGAGCGATGTTTTTCCCGGTCTTTTCGTTATGTGTGCAAAAACTAAAATGATCGCTGACCAAAATGGCAGCTGCAGAACATTATGATTAAACTGCGTGGAGAAGTAGTTGAAATATAGCGATCCGGTCAGCAGCAGGGTGCCGGCCAATGCACGCCATCTGCTCATGAAGACGCAACCCGTAAGATAGACGAAGAGATAGGTCAGGGCTACGGCAATCTGTGACAGCAGATAGGGACCCAGCAAATAGCCAGGTATCAGGGAGTGCATGATTTCGATCGACCAGGCCGGCCCGGGCGGGTGCTTGTACGTGCCGATCAGCCAGTGGGGTGCCCAGGTCCAGCCTTCGACAACGTCGAGCGGGGGCGCAGAACTGAATATGGTCGGGACGATCGTTAGAAGGAAAATTTGCAACGCAATGAGAAGCCACAGAATATTCGTGGGACGTTGGAAGATGCTGCTGAAAGCCGTTGGCAAAGACTATTCCCTCAAGTTCGGCGCCGCAGCGATGCTCCGCGGCGAAATGCGGCAACGGATTACCTTAATCCATTGTTTATTCAAGCATCCGTCATCATCGATATCTTTTGTAAGATTTGCGGCTGCATGCGGGAAGCATTTACCGCAAAACTCAGTTTTAATTCACCAAAATGTGCAAGGGTTCAATCCAAAATTGGACGAATCTATTCTGTCGATATGAGTATCAAATGCCAGTCTTATCCCTAGTCGCACCGTTTCTGAACGAGCAAGCCTCGGCTGAAGCTTTCGCGCAATTTACGAAAGCAATAGCAACCGATGTCAAAAACCGCTTTGGCCTCGATCTGGAGGTTGTGCTGGTCGACGACGGCAGCACGGATAACAGCATCGGCCGCTATCGCGAGGTCCTGGATGGCAATTGGCGGATTGTCGAACTCAGCCGGAACTTTGGCAAGGAAATAGCGCTTTTCTCCGGCATTGAAGAAAGCAAGGGCGATTTTGTTCTGATGGTCGATGCCGATCTGCAGCATCCCTATGAGGTCTGCATCGAGATGATCTCAACCCTGATGGCAGACGATGATCTCGACGTCGTCTATTCCGTGCGAAGCGACCGAAGGGACGAATCTTGGGCCAAGGCGTTTGCGAGCAAGCTTTTCTACAAGGTGATCAATGCGGGCCAGCGCTTCGACATGCCGGAGAATGCCGGTGATTTTCGCATAATGCGCCGCCAGGCAGCGACGGCTCTTTTGAGCATTCGCGACAAGAGGCGCTTCAACAAGGGGCTTTATGCCTGGATGGGGTTCCGGCAGAAGGGCATACCCTATGTTCCCGCCCCGCGCGCGGCAGGCAATACCAAATGGTCAAAGCGAGCTTTGGCAGCCCTCTCACTTGAAGGCATCACCTCCTTCTCGTCGCTGCCACTGCGTTCCATGTCGGTCGTTGGCGTCATTATCGGCATTCTTGGCATGCTTTACGGGGCCGAAATCATCGTTGAGGCTTTGCTGTTCGGTACCAATGTGCCCGGTTATCCGAGCCTGATGGCGTCGATTTCCGTGCTCGGCGGCTTTAATCTCGCTCTTCTCGGTCTGCTTGGCGAATATGTCTGGGTGACGATCGGCGAGGTGAAGGATCGGCCGCTCTATATCGTGCGGCGGATCCATCGATCGGACGACGCAGCTTGATGACGCCGCAAATCCCGCAAATCCCGCAAATCAATGTCATTGCCGACGACTACGGCCTTTCCCCCGGCGTCAGCGGCGCTATCAGGGAGCTGATCGGTTGCGGCAGGCTGACGGGTACCGGATGCATGACGCTTTTCCCGGAATGGTCTCAGCAATCGCAGCTGCTTCGCCGGCTCAACCCCGAGTCCCGGGCCGACATCGGCTTGCATCTGACGCTGACCGATTTTGCGCCGCTCTCCCGGCCGGGCGCGGATAAGAAATTGCCATCGCTGCCACGGCTGCTCTCCGCAAGCCTCCTGCACCAGCTCGATCAGGAGATGATCAACGCGGAACTCGATGCTCAGCTGGAGCGCTTCGTTGATGGCATCGGGCGGCTTCCCGACTTCATCGATGGGCACCAGCATGTGCATTTCCTGCCCGTTGTGCGCCGCTGGCTGGAAGCCCGCATCGACAGGCTTCGACGTGACGGCAATCTACCGTGGCTGCGCGGAGCGCCCTCGATACTGTTGGGCACAAGTGTCGGGATAAGGGCGAAGATCGCTTTGGTCGAAACGGTCGCGACCGGTTTCGATCGCCGCATGACGGCAGCCGGTTTCCCCGTACGTGGCCCGTTGGCCGGTTTCTATAATTGGAACCGGCCCGGCACATTCTTGACGGTTATCGGCCAGCTCCAAAGCGGACTGCCGCAGAATGCGGTTTTGATGTGCCATCCGGGTTGGATCGACGATACGCTGGTCGATAGGGATAAAATGGTTCAGGCGCGACCGGTGGAGTTCGAAGCTCTAGAGCGGTGCAGTTTTTCACCGAATCTCTGAACCGCTCTGTCTCTTTGCTTTCACACGATTCCGGACGGAAAACCGCTGCGCACTTTTCCTGGAATTGCTCTAAAGGGCAACCTGTGGAACAGGCTCGCACGCAGGGCATGACCGCCGGCCCGCCTCGGACGCGAGCCGGGCCATCAGGAACCAGTTTCGATATGCTTCACGCCGGCTGAAGCCGCAGGCGCCGTATCGGCGGAAAGGCAAGGGCAATGGCGGCAGCCCCCAATCCGACCATGGACGAGCCGATGAAGAGCCAGGAATAATTGGCGAAGGTGTCGAATATCCAGCCGCCGATCAAAGGTCCCGCCGCCATGCCGATGCTCGACAGCATCGATGCCGCGCCGAAGACGGTACCGATGACGCGTGGCCCGAAATATTCGCGCGCAAGTACGGCATAAAGCGGCATGACGCCGCCATAGGCGCTTCCGAAGATGACCGCCAGCGCATAGAACTCGCCGAGTTGACTCACCAGCAGATAGGTGGCAAGTGCTGCCGCCTGCACCAGCAGGCCTGCAACCAGTACCGGCTTTACGCCGAGCCTGTCGGCCAGCGTTCCGTAAAGAAGACGGCCGCCAAGCCCGGCAAGCCCTTCGACACTATAGATGCTGACGGCAGCCATCGGCCCCACGCCGCAGATGGTGGCGTAACTGACCATGTGGAAGATCGGTCCGGAATGGGCCGCGCAGCAGGCAAAGAAGGTCGCGCCGAGAACAAGGAACTGCGGCGAGCGGAAGATCCGGCCAAGCGGCAGATCCTGCTCCTGCCGCTGCCCGTTTACTCCCGAGCTTTCGGCAAGGACAGGCGCCCGCCGTACGAACAGTGCCGCGGGTATCAGCAGAACCCAAGCCATGATGCCGATGACAAGCATGGCGAAGCGCCAGTCATAGGCCGAGATCAGATAGCGGGCGAAAGGCGATACCGTCATCGGCGCGACGCCCATGCCCGCCGATACCAGCGACACGGCCAGGCTTCGGCCCTCATCGAACCAGGCTGTCGTCGCGGCAATCATCGGTGCGAAAAAGGCGCTGGCGGCAAGGCCGACGAGAATGCCGTAGGTCAGCTGGAATTGAAGAAGCGAGCCGGTTCGGCTCGCCAGGACCAGCGCCAGCCCGAGCAGCAGAGCGCCGATCACCACCACGACGCGGATGCCGAAACGATCGCTTGCCGCACCCCAGGCAAAGGCACCCAAGCCCATGGTCAGGAAATTGAGCGTCATGGCGGTGGCGATGCCGGCATGCGACCAGCCCGTATCGGCCGCGATCGGTACCTGAAAGATCGCCAGGGAAAACATTGCGC
This sequence comes from Hyphomicrobiales bacterium, assembly GCA_900468625.1. Taxonomy (GTDB): domain Bacteria; phylum Pseudomonadota; class Alphaproteobacteria; order Rhizobiales; family Rhizobiaceae; genus Rhizobium. The sequence continues at coordinate 141,136 of UBUL01000011.1, read as the reverse complement.
CGAGCGCAACGCAGGTCATCAGCGCGCCGACGGCGACGATGACCCAACGGTAGGACGATATCATTTCGCAACTCCCTTTATCCGGTTCACCTCAAACCCCGAAAGACCGGATCGTCGCCTTTCGCGGCGTATCTGGAATAAAGACGATCGCCTCTCGCCGATTTCGACATTGCCGCTCAAAAAAATTCGACGGGCACTATGGTGGAACTTTAAGATGCCGCCGGGGAAGCGCCAGCGCGCAATGATGTCGTCAAACATCCGTGCCGTGGCGAGAGCTTGGGAGTTCAGTCAGGTATCGCGCACTGAGAGCACCGCCGCACTTCGCCGCTTGCAGATTCTCCAAATTTAATTCTGGGCTCATATAGGGCTGCTAAGACAGCCGCCTTGATGCTGAAGAACCCTGCTTCGCGGCCGACGGGCTGTGCCGGCAGGCGGGAATGACATGCAGGCTTAAAGCAATACCGAACCAGATCGTCAAAGTCGTGGAGCGGCATATTCAATGGCTCATATCGTCATCATCAATCCGCGTTTCGAAACCTCCTATTGGGGCATGGAACACGCTCTGCCGCTATTCGACGCAAAGGCCAACCTGCCGGTGGCCTGCCTGCCGCTGCTGGCGGCGCTGACGCCTGCGGAACATACCGTTACCCTGGTGGATGAAAATATCGAACCGATCGACTATGGTCTGTGCGAGCGGGCCGACATCGTTGCGCTGACGGGCATGATCGTCCAGCGCTTCCGAATGACGGAAATTCTGACCGAGCTCAAGCGGCGCAATTGCTTCACCGTTGTCGGCGGTCCCTGGATCACGGTCAAGGAAGATTATTTCGGCAATCTCGTCGATGTCTCCTTTATCGGCGAGGCGGAAGAAACCTGGCCGAAGTTTCTGGAGGAGTGGCAGCAGGGCCGTCATGACCGGCGCTACGAACAATCCGACAAGACGGACATGAGCAAGGTGCCGGTGCCGCGTTTCGATCTGTTGAAGATGAACGAATATGCCGTCGGCAGTGTCCAGTTCTCGCGCGGCTGTCCCTTCACCTGCGATTTCTGCGATATCATCGTGGTTTTCGGCCGCAAACCGCGCATCAAGACCAGCGCCCAAGTCATCGCCGAGATGGAGGCCTTGCTGGCGGCCGGAATGGATACGGCCTTCATCGTCGACGATAATCTGATCGGCAACAAGAAGGCCATCAAGGAAGTCTTGCGCGACGTCGTCGCCTGGCAGGAGCGCCATCACTATCCGATGACGTTTCTGACCGAGGCGTCGATCGATTTGGCCGACGATGCGGAGCTGATGCAGCTGATGGTCGACGCCAATATCCGCGTTGTCTTCATCGGTATCGAGACGCCGAACGAGGAGGCGCTGCGCGAGACCAAGAAGCTGCAGAACCTGCGCAAAGGCGGAACGATGCTGGAGAAAATCCACACGATCCAGCAGACCGGCATGGAGGTCTGGTGCGGCATGATCCTGGGCTTCGACAGCGACGATGCGACCATCTTCGACGCGCAGCGGGTCTTCATCAAGGATGCGCGCATCGTCAACGCGATGATCGGCATGCTGGCCGCCATCCCGAAGACACCGCTTTATACGCGTCTCGCCAAGGAAGGCAGGCTCGATCACGACGATCCGCCTGCCTTCGGCACCAATGTCATTCCGCTCAATCTCTCGCGGGAAACATTGCGGGACGGATATCTGTCGGTCCTCAGCGATCTGCATGAACCGGCCGCCTATTTCGACCGGTTGGATGCGCTTTATATCGATGCCCATATCGAGCCGGAAAGCACTCGCTTACGGCATCTTCGTCGCCATCCCTTACGTTTGCTTGCGCTCAATGCAACATGGGCGCTGGAGGCGGCCGGCATCTTTGTCAGACTGATGCGCCGGGTAAAGGAAGCGGAACTGCGTGCCGTCTATCGCCAGCGGTTTATCAAGCTTCTGCTCCGCCGCCGCTCCCCGATCATCCTGCAAATCTACGCGATCAAATGTGCCATGCACTATCATGCCCATATCATGGTTCAGCAGATGCGTACCGGCGGCGGCATCGTCAATTCGTTCTAGCCGAACTTCAAGGCGCCGCCACCAAGCAGCGCCCATCTGTTGCGCTGATGCAACAGATGGGCGCTGGATTTCTGCAATTCGAAATTGTGGGGTTGCCGATTTTCGGATCTTGCGTAAGATTCGCTCATCCGCAAATCGAATAGGGAGGCGTGACATGAATCATACACAGATGTTTCCATACGCCTTCGGCGGAATGATCTCGACGGCCTTGGTGTGTGCCTGGGCGACCGCGCGACGATTCTTCGATCTAAAGCTCTAAAAGGCTTTGTCTGCCGCCATTTGGGCGTTTTCCATATAAACCCATATGACTTGCCGAAGGAATGATTTGGTGCGTCTTCGACGTATCCGCTCCTGAAGCCGGTCAAGCTTCAAGAGGACCTGGCTGCGTCGTTGCGCCAGGAAAAGACGATGACTCATTCACAATTTATGGTTGCCGTCAGCTTGACGGCAACGGTCGACGAACTGTACCAGGAATTCGGCGTCTGGAAGACTGCGCGCGCCTTGTTCCTTGTCGCCTGGAGGCGGCGGCAGACCTACAAGCAGGTATCCGAGCTTTCGAACTACCAGCTTCGCGATATCGGCCTCCCCGAGCGCGAGGACACTCAAAGCTTTCACAATCTGCTGGCGCTGCATGTGACCCGCCTCAAATGACGTGGCCTTGATGCATGCAGATGCTTCACAGCCTATCACGCTCGATCCTGATTAGCTCGGGCATGATTTTGTTGCTGCGCAAACACATGAGAACGGCAAGCTGTCCGCATGACGGTTTGCCGATTTCGTGCGTTAAGGCTTACCTATTGAGTGTTCGGCGGTAGACACCGCACTGCGGCGAGGCCTTCTCCCTGCCATGTTGCTGGCACTGAAGCCGGAATATATGGACGTATTCTGCCTAAGCACGGTAGCGGTGCGAAATTCTCCAATGAATAATTGGGCCTTGTCCCCAAGGGGTCGCAATGTTCTCGCAATCCGCCTATGCAATCTAGTCGTTTTGCCGGCGGGGGTGTTCATTGCGGATTTTGTTGCTTGAGGACGAGCCGGAAATGGCTTCAGCGCTCAGCGTCGCGTTGCAGGCGCGCGATGCCGTTGTCGATCATGTATCCATGCTGGCCGATGCGGAGGAAGCCGCAAGAAATCTCCCCTATGATGTCATTCTTCTCGATCGTCAGGTTCCGGACGGCGATGGCTTGGCGATCATTCCGAAGCTGCGTGCGGCGGGGATCGCAACGCCGGTGATCGTATTGACGGCGCGCGGCGACCTCGATGACCGCATTGACGGCCTTGATACCGGTGCCGACGACTATCTCGTCAAGCCGTTTGCCGTGGAGGAGCTTCTGGCGCGATTGCGCGCCGTCCTGCGCCGCCCGGGTGATGTGCGCAGCGAAATGGTGAGTTTCGGCAGATTGTCCTATGATTTCGGCTGTCATGACGTGCTGATCGGCGGAGAGCGGCTTGAGCTGCCGCGTCGCGAACTGCTCGTCTTCGAGGCACTCGCGCGCCGTATCGGGCGTACCGTGCCGCGCCACGCGCTGGAAGAGGCCGTCTACGGCTTTGCGGACGATATCCAGTCCAACACGCTGGATGCACATGTCTCCCGGCTGCGCCGCAAACTCGCTTCCGTGGGAGCCGGTCTGGAAATTCATCCGGTTCGCGGCATAGGCTATCTTATGAGACTGACATCATGAGCGGAAGCCAACCTTCTTTGCGATGGCGTCTCGTTTTGCGCTTGTCGCTCCTGCAGGCGGCATTTCTGATCGTCCTTGCGGTCCTCATCGTTGCCGCTCTGTGGATGACCGGAAGCTTCATCTCCCTCCAGCCGGAAGATGAAACCATCGATGCAATTGCGCAGTCGATGGCTCGCGATCGGAATGGTGCACTGGTGCTGAAGGAAACACCGGCGCTTGCGGCGCGGCGCAATGATTGGTCCGGTCTCTGGTTCGTCGTGCGGGATCGCGATGGTGCCATGATAGCCGATGGAAGCGTGCCGAAAGCCTATGCGACTATCGGCGGGGCGCTTGATGACATCGGGCAGGCCCGTTTCGGCAGCAACCTCGGCGGAAGTGCCGTGCCTGCCGCGCGGCTCCGATGGGTAGCCTCTCCGGCCGGCGAAGTGCAGGTGCTCACGGGCGTAGACGGCAGCGTATCGACCGTTCGCGTCGCCAAGGCAGCGGGCGTGGTCTTCTTCAGCGCCCTTCTGCCGCTTCTTGTCGTCACGGCGATCGCAACGATCGTCGCCGCACCGCTCGTGGTTCGCCGAGCTTTTTCCTCGCTCGATTCCGCTGTTGCCCGCGCCGGGCAGATCGATATCAACAGGCAGGGTACACGGCTGCCGGTCCAGGATGTCCCGCAAGAGATCCTGCCGCTTGTCGAAGCCGTCAATGATGCACTCGGCCGGCTGGACGAAGGCTATGAGCGGCAGAAGCGCCTTTTTGCTCATCTTGCCCATGAATGGCGGACCCCTGTCGCGATCCTGCAGGCGCGCCTCGATGGGCTGCCGCCCGGTCCTTTGAAAGAGCGGATCTTCGAGGATACGGTGCGTCTTGCGACCTTGGCCGAGCAATTCCTCGATCTTCAGCGCCTCAATCACCGTTTCGAGCCGGCTGCGATCGATCTCGTCGATGTCGCGCAGCATATCGTTTCGGAGCTTGCGCCGCTCGCCATTGCCGCCAACTATGAGCCCTGTTTCGTCAAGGACGAGGAGGTGGTTGAAATTCTCGGCGATCGCGTGGCCATCGGCCGAGCCGTCACCAACCTCGTGCAGAACGCAATCCAGCATGGCGGCCGCCGCGGCAGGATAACGGTCCATGTCGGCCGTGCCAGCGGCATCACCGTAACTGACGAAGGCGGCGGCATTCCGCACGAGGAGCGATCCCGCATCTTCGAACCGTTTCATCGTGTTCATGGACACGGCAAGGGGTTCGGTCTCGGGCTCAACCTCGTCCAGGAAATCGTCAGGCTTCACGGCGGACAGATCACCGTCCTGGAAGGGCCGACCGGCGGTGCAGCCTTCAGACTGAGCTTCCCGACCGGCGCGTAGGCTATGCGCGGGCTTCCCTGTGCAATGTTCTCGCAATCGGCTCCCTTTATGGAAAAGCCTGCCGCACAGGCGAATCTCTGAAAGCCTTACGGGTGGGGTCATATGTCGAACACGTCATTATTTTTCCGAACTCTGCTGGCCAATCCACGCATGGTGGGTGCGATAGCTCCCTCCGGTGCGATGCTGGCCAATCTTATTACGAGCGAAGTCGATCCTTCCGCCGGGCCTGTTCTGGAGCTCGGTCCGGGAACGGGGGTCTTCACGGAAGCCCTGCTTGCGCGCGGCGTATGCGAGAAAGATCTGATGCTGGTGGAGCATGCCGCCAACTTTGCCAGCATGCTTCGAGAGCGGTTTCCGGCTGCTCGCGTCATCTCAGCCGATGCGGCGCGGCTCGAGGCTTGCGACCTGCCGGAAGGCATGCTGTTCGGCTGCGCGATCAGCGGGCTGCCGTTGCTGAACATGTCGCCGAAGACAGTCGTTGCCATTCTGACCGGCACCTTGTCGAGATTGCGCCAAGGCGGTGCGCTCTATCAGTTCACATATGGTGTTCGCTGTCCCGTGCCGTACCGGCTGCTCGACCGGTTCGGCTTCAAGGCAACGCTGCATGGCCAGGTGCTGCGCAACTTTCCGCCTGCCCGGGTCTACAAGATCGTTCGGCGCAGGCCGTTCGGTCACGCGGCGACCGGCAGATGAGCGATCCATCTTATCTGTTGGATGTCATGCCGGCCCTGGCTTCATGGGGGTTGCTTGGTCTGGCGCTGTGTTCGGCGGTCGAGAAGCTTCTGCCTATCATACCTTCCGTCGGCATGTTCATCATGCTTGGCATGTTGAGTATCAGCGGTCCGGGCGAGCTGCCCTTGGCGATAGCGATTACGGCTGCGGGTTCGACGGCGGGCTCGTTGTTCTGGTATGGAATGGGCCGGTGGCTGGGTCCCGCGCGCGGCGACGCCCTCGTGATAAAGATAGGCAGGGGTTTGTCCGTCGAAGATGAATGGTACTGGCGGCTGAAGAGCCGCTGTCGCCGCCGCCGGATATGGTTGACGTTTGTCGGTCAGCTCATTCCGGTGATAAGAGCTTATATGGCGTTTCCTGCCGGCATGCTGGGTACGCCGGTCGCCGGCTTTGCCATGGCGACCTTCTTCGGTGCGGCTGTCTGGAATACACCGTTTCTGGTATCGGGTTATCTGCTGCGCGAGCAGATATTCACGCAGGATGCGGCGACGTCCGTTGCCTTGGCAGCGATCGTTCCGATCAATCTTCTACTCGTTGTCCTGTTCTGTCTTTGCCGGCCAAGCCGCAACGCGGCTTAGCCGATCGTGCCGTCTGGCAAGCTATACGGTCAGGACTGCATATATGACGCCGCCGTTTTCACCGCGCGTAACGGAAATGTCTGCAAGATGATGTCTGACCTTGTTGATGATCGCCTCAACCTCCTCGTCCGTGCGCCAGATCAGCGGCCAGTTCATGAAGGTTTCCATGTAGCCTTCGACACCGATACCCCGAGCGAAGTTCGCAAGCAGGAACTTGCCGCCCGGCTTCAGCATCTGCAGGCAACGCTCCGTCAGCCGGACGGCTACGTTTTCAGCGAGATAGTCGTAAAGGCCGGCTGCGTAGATGAAGTCGAAGGTGCCGAGCTTCTGCGCGCGCCCCAGGATGGTGCGAACGGAACCATTGATCGCCTCGACGCGGCTTCCGTGGAAGTTTGAACTCACGGTCCCGACGCTGACGGGGTCCTGGTCGAGCGCGACCCAGCGCTTGAGTTTGTCGCTTCGCAGTGCGTGGGAAAGCTCCGCTTCGCGAAGATGTCCGGCGGCAATCGCCAAAATTTCCGCATTGTCATTCGCATCGGCAACGGCATCGACATGCGCGGCGAGAAGATCGCGTCTCTCGCGCACGGCGACGGCGGACGGTGATCTTCTGGTGAAGTCGTAAACTTCGGCGCCGAGCGGCGAGGCCGCCTCCACCTGTGCGGCAACGGTCGGATGTTCGTAGATGAAATCGAGAAGATAGGCGTCACCGCTGTAGCCGCGGGGCTTTTCGAACGACCATCGCGTCAAGGGATCCTGCAGCAGGAAGGATGAAACAGGATGGCTCTGCGCGACAGAGGCCAGATGGGCCCAAACGGCAGGTGCCGATTTGTTCATCAATGCCTGCAGCCGTTCCGTCAAGACCTTCATGATGCCTTGAACGGGCGCGTTCGTTTCGAAGCCCTGTTGTGTCAAAGAGAGAATGAGGGCGAGTTCTGCTTCGCCCTCCTTAATCTGATCGATTGTGTAATTGTTACCCGCCGATCTCGCATGTTCAGAAATGGATTGCGCGGTAACGAGGCTGTAGCCGTCGAGAGCAGTTTGCAATTGTTTCAATTTTAAAGGTTTCCGTGAACACTCCGAAAACCATAACTCAATTAAAAATTGAGCGCTATGGTTTTGTTAATGTCAGTGCGGCAACGCTGTTGTTATCAAACGGATCAGATTTGTCGCGTTGAGGCGAGCGATTTGGTCAATCGAGCGGCGCAAAGGTAACGCGGTGACATGAAGTCTCGGGTGATGATGAGCATGCGTCGATTTTGGGGGGAAAGCGATCCTGGCGTGGGGAATGTGCGCCTTGCTGGTCGCCCCGTCGAATTGCGCGCTCTCTACAATGATTACAGCAACGAGGCACGCCGTGTCCTGGCCCGCAGTGGTTTGTGGCTTGCGGTGCCCGTCTATGTTCTCTTTCTGATAACGGATCTGATCTTCATACCGGACGTGTCGCATGTGACCATTCCGGCGCGCTTTCTGATCGGCGGTTTCTCGCTCGTCATTCTGGAATTCCAGTTCTTGCGTCAGCGCCGTGCGGGCGAACTCGAGGCGACATGTGCGGCTGCCGTAGTGTTGGGATATGTGGTGTGGCTCGTGCCGGCGCTGCAGACGGCCAATGCCGAAGCCTTCTCCTATTATGCGGCTTTCGGCGCCATCTTCATGATGGGCGTCAACCTGTTCTTCAGTCTCGAATTCGGCCTGGCGCTGGCTTCGTCGGGGCTGATCTTCGCAACGTTCCTGCTGTCGCTCACCGAATTTCACTATAGCTCCGCCTATTGCCTGGCCTTTGCGACCTTCTATCTCTGCTGCTTCGTCTTCACCTCCTATGTGAACTGGAAACTGAACACGGAGCGTTTCAACGTCTTCCTCAATGCCCGGGAAGCCGAACTGCAGCAGCGTCAGGCCACCGAACGCGGGGAAGCATTGCTGCGCCTTTCCATTACGGATTCGCTCACCGGAATGGAAAACCGGCGCGCTGCCGACATCAGGCTGAAGCAGTTCTGGGAGCGATGGCGTCAGGACGGAGTGGCATTTGCCATCCTGCTGGTCGACGTCGATTTCTTCAAGAAGTACAATGATTATTATGGGCACCAGGAAGGCGACTATTGTCTTGTCACCGTCGCCAATGCCCTGTCGGATATCGTCACTCCCTTGGGCGCCAGCGTCGGACGATATGGCGGCGAGGAGTTCATCGTCATTCTCGATCTGGACCGTGGTGAGGACGCACTGGCTTTGGCGGACGCCATCTGCCAGGGGATCGAGGCGCTCGATATCGTCCATGCGCAACGGCTTGATGGCTTCGGGCATGTCACCGTCAGCGTCGGGGCGACGATTACCAGAGACGTCGTCGGAACAAAGCTGGAAAACGTCATCAACGAAGCCGACCGGGCTCTGTATTCAGCAAAGGCCAGTGGGCGCAACTGTGCGAGGATATTCGACCCGAACGAGTTGCCCGGCGGCGATGCGAGCGAAAATATCGCTGCCATCCTGAAAATCGCCATTCAGCAGAACCTCGTCTCGCTGGTCTATCAGCCGATCCAGTATCTCGAGACCGGAGAGATCGGCGCCTATGAGGCGTTGATGCGTCTGCAATTGCTCGATGGGTCGAATTCATCTCCTGCGGTCTTCATCCCGATAGCGGAGCGCACCGGCGCCATCATAGAGCTCGGCTACTGGGCGATCAGAAGGGCCTGCCGCGACCTGCTCACGCGCGATATCGTCGAGACGGTCAGCATCAACGTCTCTCCGATCCAGCTGCGGGCTCCTGGTTTTGCGGCACAGGTAGCCGCCATCCTGGCGGAAACCGGCGTTTCGGGCCATAGGGTGGCGTTCGAGATCACAGAGGGCGTCGATATGGAGATACGCCCCGATGTACTCGGCAGCATTCAGGATCTGAAGCGGCTTGGAATCAAATTCTGGCTGGACGATTTCGGCACCGGTTTTGCCGGCCTGTCGTGGCTTCGCCTGATGGAGTTCGAAACCGTCAAGATCGACAAGTCCTTCCTCCACGATGCCACGGGCAGCGACGGCGCCAAAATTCTTCTCGAGGACATCATAGGCCTCGTGCGCAATCGCGGCCATCGCATCCTGGTCGAGGGCGTCGAGAACGAGGAGCAGTTCGATCTGGTCAAATCCTTTGGTATCGACGCCGTTCAGGGATACTATATCGGCCGGCCCGCGCCGCCGCTGAAGCATCCAATCGCGGTTAGACATGCGGGCCGCCGTCTGCAGGCATCGGCCTGAAGGGCGGAGCGTCACCAGATCGAGGGCGATGGGAATGGCAAGCGTCGACCTGTCCGAAACCTACCGGAACTACATTGCTTGCCTGAATAAGCAGGACTGGCGGAACCTGGGCAAATTTGTCCACGAAGACGTTCATTACAACGACGCCTACCTCGGGCTGTCTGGCTATCGCGCTATGCTTGAAGCCGACTTTCACGCCATCCCCGATCTCCATTTCAACATCCGCCTGCTGATCTGCGACCCGCCGCAAGTCGCAAGCCGCCTTCAATTTGACTGCACGCCAAAGGGGATGTTGTTCGGTATGGCGGTAAACGGCAGAAGGGTGCAGTTTGCCGAGAATGTCTTTTATGAATTTTTGAATGGGCGGATTCGGAACGTCTGGTCGATCATCGACAAGGCCGCCATTGCCGCCCAACTGTGATGCAGAACTTGCCGCAGGAACGGCCGCTTCGGTCAGCAGCCATCCAGCGCTTTGATCGCCTGAATGAAATCGTCGCCGCCACGCTGAACGGTGGTGATCGCCGCCTTGCCGTCGCATAGGCGCTTTGCCGATGTGTAGCGATAGTGCGCAATGAACGTCCCGTCATTGCTTTTCGAGATGTCCATGAGTTCGATGGGTTTCGTCAAACTTCCGTAAAAGGCGGTCAGAGCTTCCGCCGGCACGAGGCACGCCTCCGTGCAGGAATGCCAGAAATCCACATTTCCTAGAGCATTTCCAGGAAAAGTGCGCAGCGGTTTTCCGTCCGGAATGCGCGAATAAACAAGAACGTAGAGCGTTTTCGCGATTCAAAGAAAAGCAGAAACGCTCTAGCCCGCGACCGGCGGAGCGTTTGCCAGATCGGTTTCGATGAAAATGCATGATCTGTCTGTCGTTTGCAGCAACGTATCGGCCACGCTGCCATAGGAGAGGCTGCCGCTCGCCCGCTTGCTGACCCCAAGCACGATCAGATTATATTTGCCGCTGCGGGCATGCCGCAGGATCGACAGTTCCGGCGATGGCCCCTGCTGAACCACTTTCTCGATCTCGACGCCATAGTATTCCGCGATTGCGCCGACCCTGTTCAGAACGTCCCAATGGTCGTTGCCGTGGTCGCTGATGCGCGGAACGGCTCTGACCTGCCGAGGCTCGACGATCAGCAGCAGGGCGCAATGGGCGCGTGCCGCCTTCGCAACCGCAAGCCCGAATTCGGCCGCGCGGATGGAGCGCTCCGTGCCACTGACCGGGAGCAGGATTCGCAAGCTTTGTGGGCGATCGGGAAGCGCGCCGCGCGCCGTGACGATCGCGGAAGTTCCCTGGAAGGCGGAGGTCATGACTTGCAAAGCCGCGCTGAAGCGGCCGTCCTCTCCCATGGAGGGTTCGATGCCCGTGAAGAGAAGATCGTGACCTGCGTCCGATATATCGCCAAGCATGGTTTCCAGCTTGTCGTTCTTCTCGCGGACGGTAACGTGGATATCGCTTTCCGTCGCCATGTTCTTGCCGGCCGGTGCGGACGAGAGCAGGTTGGCAGCACATTGCCGTAATTCCTCGGCGAAGGCTTGCGCTTTCGAGGACGATGGTGCGGCCGTCTCCGAAGCTTCTCCGGTGGCGTCGGGTTCGCGCACGTCGAGAACGGTGACAGGCATCTTGCGCGCGACAGCGAAGAAGGCGGCGATCCAGGTTGCGAGGCGACTGCTTTGCGAACCGTCGACGGTCAACAGAATGCGTTCGAAAGCCGCAAGGAAGCTTTCGCTTTCGAATTCTTCGCGCTCCAGCCGATCACGCTCCTCTTCACGCAAGGGCAAGCGGGCCAGCGCCCAGCGAAGCGTGGGCGGCATCGCCATCGTCGTGATCACGGCCATGGCGACGATGACCGAGAAGAGTTTTTCATCCAGAACGCCGACGCTAAGGCCTATGGTTGCGACGATCACCTCCGTCGATCCCCGGGCGTTCATGCCGCAACCGAGTGCGAGAGCCTCCGGCGCCGAATAGCCGCCAAACCTGGCGGCGGCGAACGCCCCTCCAAACTTGCCGATGCTGGCGATCACGACCACCGCGACCGTCAGCAACAAGATCGAGGGATCGGCAAGCACGGTCAGGTCTGTCTGCAGGCCGGTCAGTCCGAAGAAGACGGGCATGAAGAGTGCAGTCGTCAATCCGCGAAGCTGCACGTCGATCTGGCGTGTGAGGATTGGTGACTGACCGACCAGAATGCCGGCGACGAAGGCGCCGAGCACGGTGTGGACGCCGATGAGGTTCGTGATGATCGCCATTCCGCCCATGATCGCGATAATGGCGCTGAGCACGGGCAGATCGCTGCGGAAATTGTCGTTGGTCCATCGGATGATTTCGAAGACGACCTGCCGGCCGACGGTGAAGCTCACGGCCATGAAGGCCAACGTGCCGATCACGCTGGTTGCCAGCGTCGCAAGATCGACGGTTCCTTTTTCGGCAAGGCCGAAGGTGATGGCGATGATCACCCACCCCACGGTATCGTCGATGATGGCGGAAGCGACGATCAGCTGGCCGATGTTCCGGCGCAAGAAGTCCATTTCGCGGACGACAGAGGCGACAATCTTGACCGAGGAGATGGAAAGCGCGGTTCCCAGGAAGAGAGAGGTGACCAGCCGTTTTTCGGGATATGGGAGAAAGGCATCCGGTATGAATTCGCCCAGGATGAACCCCGCGGTAAAGGGAATGACGATGCCTGTCAGCGAGACGCCGGCCGCCGATTTGCGCAGGCGCTTTGCCAGTCCCAGATCGGTTTCCATGCCGGCGAGCAGCAGCAGAAAGAGAATGCCGAGCTGACCGATTGCATCGGCCATGCTCTTTTGCCCCTCATTGGATGGAAAAAGGCTTGCCTGCGCATGCGGGAAAACCAGACCGAACAGGGAAGGGCCGAGAATGATGCCGGCGATGATCTGACCCATGATCGACGGCTGTCCGATGCGCACCATCAATTCGCCGAGCAACCTGCCCGATACGACGAGCAGGACGATCTGAACCAGAAACAATCCTTCCGAAGGATGGCTGGCTTTCTGCCCCTCTGCCGCGGAAGCGGTTTGCACAATCGACAGCAACAGGATGATAGCAACGAGAATGATAAAGACGCTTGACGGAAATGACTTCGGGAAATTCGGTCGCGACGGCATGGATCGATCCCACTGGACAGCAGGAAAACGCGCCAGAGCCGCTGGCGTTCCAGATCATACCGGTAATTGCTGACTTAGTCGGCACATCCGCCAGGATTAGCCGAAAAATAGGCCTGCCGTCCATGTGGCTGCAGGCCTGTCCGATCGGAAAATCAGACTCGCTCGAGTGCGATGGCTATTCCCTGGCCGACGCCGATGCACATGGTCGAGAGCGAATAGCGCCCGCCGGTTTCCTTCAGCTCCAAGGCAGCCGTGCCGGTGATGCGAGCGCCGGACATGCCGAGGGGATGGCCAAGTGCAATCGCGCCGCCGTTGCGGTTGACGCGGGCATCGTCATCGGCAATGCCGAGTTCGCGCAGCACGGCAAGCCCTTGCGAGGCGAAGGCTTCGTTGAGTTCAATGACGTCGAACTGTTCCTGGCGCATGCCGAGACGAGCCATGAGCTTGCATGACGCCGGAACCGGGCCGATGCCCATGATGCGCGGGGGCACGCCTGCAGCAGCGCCGCCGAGGATGCGGGCGATCGGCGTTAGGCCGTATTTTTGGGCTGCTGCTTCGGAGGCGATGATGAGCGCTGCGGCGCCGTCATTGACGCCGGATGCATTGCCTGCTGTCACCGTGCCGCCTTCCTTCTTGAAGGGCGTGCCGAGCTTGGCGAGCGCTTCCATCGTCGTTGCGCGCGGATGTTCGTCCTTGCCGACAACGACCGGATCGCCCTTGCGCTGCGGGATCGTGACCGGGATGATTTCCCTGGCAAGCCGACCGTTTTCCTGTGCTGCCGCGGCCTTTGCCTGCGAGCGAACGGCGAAGGCGTCCTGATCTTCACGGCTGACCTCGTAGTCTTCGGCGACGTTCTCGCCGGTTTCCGGCATGGAATCGACGCCGTACTGCTTCTTCATGACAGGATTGATGAAGCGCCAGCCGATGGTGGTATCGTAGATCTCGGCATTGCGCGAAAAGGCGCTTTCGGCCTTGGGGATTACGAAGGGTGCGCGCGACATGCTCTCGACCCCGCCGGCGATCATCAACTCGGCTTCGCCGGCGCGGATGGCGCGGGCGGCAGCGATGATCGCATCCATGCCCGAACCGCAAAGCCGGTTGATCGTCGTGCCAGGTACTGAAATCGGCAGGCCGGCAAGCAGGCTTGCCATGCGCGCGACGTTGCGGTTGTCCTCACCGGCCTGGTTGGCGCAGCCGTAGATGACATCGTCGACGGCATCCCAGTCGACCGAACTGTTACGCCCGATCAGCGCCTTCAGCGGGACGGCGCCAAGATCGTCGGCACGGACGGAGGACAGCGATCCGCCAAAGCGGCCGATCGGCGTGCGGATATAGTCACAGATGAAGGCTTCGGTCATGGTCTTCTCCCTACTGCATGTCGCTCGAAAACGTGCGGCGGTTTTGCTAAGGCGATCTGCAAAATATTATAAGCTTAAAGCATCTTGGTCGGATCCGAAAGACCGCAGCACGCTTTAAAGCGTCGGCACGATGAGGTCGGCAACGACACGGTCGGTATGCAGCGGAGCGCCGGTCATCGCCTGCAGCTCGTCCATCGTCATGGCGGCGAGTTTCTCGCGCACGACGAAACCTTCCTTGGCGATGTCGATGACCGCGTGGCTCGTATAGACGCGGGTGATGCAGCCGACACCCGTCAGCGGGAAAGTGCAGGCTTCCACCAGTTTCGGCTTGCCGTCCTTGGTCACATGTTCGGTAATGACGAAAACCTGCTTGGCGCCATGCACCAGGTCCATGGCGCCGCCGACGGCAGGCACGCCCTTTGAGCCGACGCGCCAGTTGGCGAGGTCGCCATTCTGCGCCACCTGATAGGCGCCGAGGATCGCGACATCCAGATGGCCGCCGCGCACCATGGCGAAACTATCAGCGTGATGGAAGAAGGAGGCGCCGGGCTTCAGCGTCACGGCTTTCTTGCCGGCGTTGATCAGGTCCCAATCTTCCTCGCCTTCCGCCGGCGGCTCGCCGAAGTTCAGGATGCCGTTTTCGGTGTGGAAGATCGCCTGACGGCCTGGGGGCTGGTAGCGGGCGACCATTTCCGGAAAGCCGATGCCGAGATTAACATAGGCACCATCTTCGATATCCTGTGCCGCGCGCCAGGCGATCTGGGCATTGGAGAGCTTGATGTCTTCGCGTGTATCGATGGTCATGCGTATACCACTCCGGCCCGAATGAGATTTTCTTCCTGCTGCGGATCGGCGACCTCAACGACGCCGTTGACGAAAATGCCGGGGGTGACGATGTGTTCGGGATCGAGCTCGCCCGCGGCAACGATTTTCGAAACCTGTGCAATCGTCCTAGCGGCTGCCATGCACATCAGCGGATTAAAGTTGCGGCCGGCTTTATTGTAGATGAGGTTGCCCTGCACATCGCCGACTGCAGCTTTGACGATGGCGAAATCGGCCTTGAGCCAGCGCTCTTGAACATAGTGGCGACCGTCGAATTCTGCGATGACCTTGCCGTTGGCAAGCTCGGTGCCATAGGCAGTCGGGGTGTAAAAGGCCGGAATGCCGGCCCCGCCGGCGCGAATGCGTTCGGCGAGAGTGCCCTGAGGCACCAGCTCCAGCTCGATTTCGCCCGCCAGATAACGGTCCGTGAAGGCGCGCGGATCGGATGAGCGCGGAAACGAGCAGATCATCTTTTTGACCATGCCCGCGTCGATCATCGCAGCGATGCCGATACGCCCGTTGCCGGCATTGTTGTTGATGACGGTCAGGTCCTTGGGGCCTTTGTCGATCAGCGCATGGATGAGTTCGATCGGCGCGCCGGAGCCGCCAAAGCCGCCGATCATGACGGTCGCACCGTCGCCGATGTCCGCGACGGCGGCTGCCGTGCTCGCAATTGTCTTGTCCATGCGGAAACTCCCACTTGCCATTGCGGACGGCCAAGGCGCCCCATCCTCTTCCTTTCGAATAGATCAGCATGGGCTGGACGGCAATCAATTTGTGCGATATTTGATATTTGTTCATATATCGCACAAACGATACGGGAGTTGGAGGCTGTTATGCGGGAAACGGACTTCGTCAGCGGCTTTGCCAAAGGGTTGAAAGTTATCGAGGCTTTCGGTGAGACGCGGCAGCGCCTGACGATCGCCGAGGCATCGAAATTGACCGGCCTTGATCGTGCCACCGTGCGCCGTTCGCTGCTGACGCTCTCCGAACTCGGCTATGCCGTCTATGACGGCAAGTTCTTCACGCTGACGCCGAAGATCCTGAGGCTCGGCCATGCCTATCTGGCCGCGACGCCGCTGCCCATCATCATCCAGCCGCATCTCGACCAGCTTGCCGAGCGCGCCGGGCAGAATGCGTCTGCTTCGGTGCTCGACGGCACGGAAGTCGTCTATATCGCCCGTGCCTCGCAGCGCCGGGTAATGTCGATCAACCTGACGCCGGGCAGCCGCCTTCCGGCCTTCTGCGCCTCGATGGGCCGCGTTTTGTTGGCCACTCTGCCGGAACGTGAGGCGCGTGCGGTGCTTGGGCGGACCGACCTCAGGGCGAACACGCCGAATACCAAAACCGATCCCGAGGAGTTGATGGCGGAGTTCCGCCGGGTGAGGGAGCAGGGCTACGCCGTCATTGACCAGGAGCTGGAGATCGGCCTATGCTCCATTGCCGTGCCTGTCGAAAACGATCGCGGTCAGACCGTGGCGGCGATCAATATCGGCGCGCCGGCTGCCTATGTCGCGGCTTCCGACATGGCGGAGCGATTCCTGCCATTGCTAAAGGAGACGCAAAAGGCGCTGCGGTTGGTCCTGCCGTAACTTAATGTGCTTGGGAGCATCCTTGTCCTTCGAGGCTCCGCCTTCGGCT
This sequence comes from Hyphomicrobiales bacterium, assembly GCA_900468625.1. Lineage (GTDB taxonomy): Bacteria > Pseudomonadota > Alphaproteobacteria > Rhizobiales > Rhizobiaceae > Rhizobium. The sequence continues at coordinate 124,549 of UBUL01000011.1, read as the reverse complement.
ACGCACCTCAGGATGGGGATGCAGCATTTTTTTGGTGAAGCGAGAAGATCAGCCCTCATGCTGAGGAGGTCCGCAGGGCCGTCTCGAAGCACGGGGGCGGGTGGCCGCCCGCGATCCAGATTGCTATTCACATCCCAAGCCTCTCCCGCTCCTTAATCCGCCAGGCGCGCGGCGTTTGGCCTGTCTGCTTGACGAAGAAGCGGGAAAAGTAGGCGGGATCGGCAAAGCCGAGGCGATAGCTGATTTCCTGGACGGTCGCAAAGGTGAAGACCAGTTGGCGTTTAGCTTCGTCCAGCAGCTTGCGCGTGATCAGCTCATGCGCGCCGTATCCGGTTCGGCTGCGAACGATGCGGCTGAGATGCGTCGATGAGATGCCGAGGCTTTCTGCATAGTAGGCAGCCGGCTTGTGCGAACGGAAGTGGCGCTGGATAAGGCCTTGCAGCATCTCCATCCGGCGCTCGTTTTCATCGCCCGGATTGGCCCCGTCGGCTTTCTGGGCAACGCGCGCCGTCAACAGCAAGGCCGAAGTCAAATAGGCATCGAGCAAATCGTTGCGGCCGCTGCGATGACTGGCAAATTCCTCGCCCAGGCGCTTCAGCGTATTGGCGGCATGCGCCGCGTCTTCGGTTTGAGTGTCGAGCAAGGTCAGATGCGGCTCGGCAAGCCATGTACCCAGCCGGCTGCGATCGCCGGGAGAGGCCTTCAGATGCGAGATCAGCACCGTGATGACGAAACCGTCTATATCGCGGGAAAACCGGAAGCCATGGTTGACCCGTGGCGGCACCGTAATGACGGCGGGCGGCGTTATGGCATGGGGAGTTCCGTCAAAGACGGCGTCGCCCGATCCGGCATGTATGTACAAGATCTGAAAGAAGCTGTCATGCCGGTGCGGACGGATTTCCCAGTGGTGAAGGCTGCTGCGGGAGGGAATCGTCTCGCAATGTAGCCAGAAATCCGGCTTTCTGCCGGTATTCTCGCCATATAGCTCATAGGTCGGCACATTCTTCGTCATGGCCTTTCTCCTTCGCCATGTTGGATTTGTGCAATTTCATGACCGAAATGTCCATTGCGAACATGCGACGCGCCGACGAGAGTTGAAGCAAGATCACGCATGGGAGGAGACGATGCGCACTCAAGTCGCCATTATCGGTTCGGGGCCGTCCGGGCTTTTGCTCGGCCAGCTGTTGACGGAGGCCGGTATCGACAACGTCATTCTCGATCGGGTCGGAAAGGATTACATCCTCGGTCGCGTGCGCGCCGGCGTTCTCGAGGAAGGCACCGTACGGTTGCTGGACGAGGCGAAGGCGAGCGAACGCCTTCATGCGGAGGGTTTGCCGCATGACGGTTTCTCGCTTGCCTTCGACGGCCGCGATCATCGCATCGACCTTCATGGTCTCACTGGCGGCAAGCGCGTTGTGATCTACGGCCAGACGGAGATGACCCGCGACCTGATGACCCGCCGTGAGGAAAGCAGTGCCCCGACGATCTATGGTGCGGCCAACGTCCAGCCGCACGGTTTTGGGGGCGAAACGCCCCGTGTGACCTATGAAAAGGACGGCATTTCTCATCGCATCGATTGCGATTTCATCGCCGGCTGCGACGGATTTCACGGTGCCAGCCGCAAATCGGTTCCGGAAAAGGCGGTTCGCAGCTTCGAGAAGGTCTATCCCTTCGGCTGGCTCGGTGTGCTGGCCGAAGCGGCGCCCGTCAATCACGAACTGATCTACGCCAATCATCCGCGCGGATTTGCGCTATGCTCCATGCGGTCGATGACGCGCAGCCGCTATTACATCCAATGTCCGCTCGGACAGAAGGTCGAGGACTGGAGCGACGACCGCTTCTGGGACGAGCTGCGGCGCCGGCTGCCGGTTCACCATGCAGAGGCTCTGGTCACCGCGCCGTCCTTCGAGAAATCGATCGCGCCGCTGCGCTCCTTCGTAGCCGAGCCCATGCGATTCGGCCGCCTTTTCCTCGTCGGCGATGCCGCTCATATCGTGCCGCCGACCGGCGCCAAGGGGCTCAATCTCGCGGCGAGCGACGTGCATTACCTATATTCGGGTCTTGTCGAGCATTATCAGGACTGCTCCAATGCCGGCCTGGATGCCTATTCCCATCGGGCGCTTGCCCGCGTCTGGAAAGCGGTACGCTTCTCCTGGTGGATGACGACGATGATGCATCGCTTCCCCGATACCAGCGATTTCGACCAGAAGATCCAGGAAGCCGAGCTCGATTATCTCACCCATTCGCGCGCCGCATCGACGGCACTTGCCGAAAACTATGTCGGCCTGCCGTTCTAAACGACTTTAGCGCTTCTTGGCGATCTCGCCTGCCGCCTCCCGGATCGTCTGCATCAGGATCGACAAGGGTAGGGTGGGGATGGCGTCGGTGCGCATGGTCAAACCCACAGGTCCCTTCGTCTCGCTGGTATCGATCGGCAGAAGCGCCAGCAGCCCGTCATCGACATCGCCGGCAACGACGCCGGCCGAGATGATCCAGATGGCATCGCTCGATCGCACGAAGGCGCGGCCGAAGGAATCGGACACGGTTTCGATCTGGTTGGGCAGTCCGCCGGCGCCGTTGGCGATCAGGAAGCTCTCGACGAAGGGGCGGATGATCGAGCCGCGCGTCGGCATCAGGATCGTGTAGCGGCTGAGATCGGAAAACAGCGATTGCTTGCCCGCCAGCAGCGGATGGCCGGCCCTGACGGCGAAGACCACCTGTTCGGAATAGAGATGCTCGAAGGAAAAGCCCGCCATCTTGTCGGGGCTTGCCAATCGGCCGACGACAAGATCGAGATCGCCGATGCGCAATTGCTCGAGAAGGACGGCGTTCTCGCCGGTCACGATCTTGATGCGGCTCCAGGTCTCCTCCTTGAGAAACAGGTCCATCGCTCGCGGCATGATCCGCGTCGAAACCGTCGGCAGCGCGCCGACTCGGATCGGCGGCGCTTCGCCGGAGCGTTCCTGCGAGACGGAATCGAGCCCCTGGCGCAGGGCCGTCAGCGCCGCGCCGGCATGTCGGAGAAAGACCTCGCCGTAGCGGGTGATGCGGATGCCGCGCCCGTCGCGTTCGAAGACGGCGACGCCGAGTGCTTCTTCCAGTTCGCGGATCGTCTTCGTCACCGCCGGCTGGCTGATATTCAGCAGCCCGGCCGCCTTGATCACGCTTTTCTGGCGCGCAACCTCGACAAAAGTTTGCAGATGGCGGAACTTGATGCGCGCGTCGAGCATGCTCATTCATAACCCTGGAGTTATCGTATAGCAAAGAAATATCATTTTACCTAACCGGATTATAGATCCAATCTGATGGCCGAGGAGATTTTCAGTGCAGTTTGCCCGCATCAACGACGTCACGATCCACTATCAGATCATCGGTGGCCCCGCCGACAAGCCGGTGCTTGTCTTTGCCAATTCGCTGGGCACCGATTTCCGCATCTGGCGCGACGTGATCGTGCGCCTTGCCGGCGATTTCGGCATCGTGCTCTACGACAAGCGTGGCCATGGTCTCTCCGATCTCGGCCAGATGCCTTATTCCATCGAGGATCATGCGACCGACCTTGCCGGCCTGCTCGATTTCCTTTCGGTGAAGAGTGCCATCGTCTGCGGCCTTTCGGTCGGTGGGCTGGTCGCTCAGTCGCTCTATCAGCGCCGCTCGGATCTGGTGCGGGCGCTGATCCTTTGCGACACCGCTCCCAAGATCGGCTCCTCGGAAAGCTGGAATGCCCGCATCGCGCAGGTCGAGGCTGATGGCATCGAATCCATCGTCGATGCCATCATGGAGCGCTGGTTCACGCCCGCCTTTCGCCGTCCGGAAAACATCGCCTTCGCCGGCTATTGCAACATGCTGATCCGTCAACCGGTTGCGGGCTACGCGGCCACCTGTGCGGCCCTTCGCGATGCCGATCTCACCGAAGCCGCGACCAAGATCGCCGTGCCCACCATCTGCATCGTCGGCGATCAGGACGGTTCGACGCCGCCCGATGTGGTGCTAGCGATGGCCAAGCTCATTCCGAATGCACGCTATGAAGTCATCAAGGACGCCGGCCATATTCCCTGCGTCGAACAACCCGAGACGTTGACCGAAGTCATCCGTGCCTTCGTCGACGTCGTCCTGCGTGGAGAACAAGCCTGATGAATGACCCTACTGCGCCGTCCAAGCGCTATTTGCAGGGCATGGCGACGCGCCGCGCCGTGCTCGGTGACAGCCATGTCGATCGCGTCCAGCAGGGATCGACTGAGTTCGACCTGCCTTTCCAGGAGCTGATTACAGAAGCGGCTTGGGGACATGTCTGGTCGCGCCCGACGCTCAGCCGGCGCGAGCGCTCGATCGTGACGATCGCACTGCTTGCGGCACTTGGTCAGGATGATGAGGTGGCCATGCATGTGCGGGCCACGCGCAATACCGGCGCGACGCGCGACGATATTTGCGAGGCGCTTCTGCATGTGGCGATCTACGCCGGCGTGCCGGCGGCAAACCATGCGATCAAGATCGCAAAACAGGTTTTCGAACAGATGGACGCCGAACAGGCGGCATGAAGCGAGGCAGACATGTCCGATAGAAGCAACAGCAAGCCCGAGACGGGCGCCTTTTTCGCGAGAGATCGCGCCTGGCATCCGCCAGCCTTTGCGCCGGGATACAAGACTTCGGTCCTGCGCTCGCCGCAGCGCGCATTGCTCTCACTCGACGGCACGATCTCCGAAATCACTGGACCGGTCTTCGGCCATTCGATGCTGAACGAACGCGACAACGACCTGATCCATAATTTCGCCAAGCCGGGGGAGAGCGCCATTGGCGAGCGGATTATCGTCCATGGCCGCGTGCTCGACGAGCGCGGCCGGCCGGTGCCGGGCGTCTTGCTCGAATTCTGGCAGGCCAATGCCGGCGGTCGCTATCGCCACAAGAAGGAAACCTATCTCGCCGCCATCGACCCGAATTTCGGCGGCTGCGGCCGCGCCATCACGGATGAGGAAGGCCGCTATGCCTTCCGCACGATCCGTCCCGGCGCCTATCCCTGGCCGAACGGCGTCAACGACTGGCGCCCGGCGCATATCCACTTCTCCGTCTTCGGTCATGGCTTCGCGCAACGGTTGATCACGCAAATGTATTTTGAGGGCGATCCGATGATTTGGAAATGTCCGATCGTCGGCACGATCCCCGACAAACGGGCGATCGAGCAGCTGATCGCACCGCTCGACTGGGGCAACACGATCCCGATGGATGCCCGCGCCTATAAATTCGATATCGTGCTGCGCGGTCGCCGGTCGACCCTGTTCGAAAACCGGCTGGAGGGCAATTGATGGTACAGGATCTCGGCTATCTCAAGGAAACGCCGTCGCAAACGGCAGGGCCTTACGTCCATATCGGCCTGACGCCGAACTACAGCGAGATCGGTGGCGTCTACGAAACCGACCTCGGCTCCGCCATGGTCAACGACAAGACGCTTGGCGAGCGCATCACGGTGACGGGCAGGGTTCTCGATGGCGCGGGAGCGCCGGTCAAGGATGCTGTCCTCGAGATCTGGCAGGCCGACAGCGCCGGATTGTACAACAGCCCCTCGGAGCTGCGCGGCACCGCCGATCCGAATTTTACCGGCTGGGGGCGTTGTCCGACCGGTTCGACCGACGGCGTTTTCCGTTTCGAGACCATCAAACCCGGACGCGTCCCCTTCAAGGACGGCCGCAAGATGGCGCCGCACATCACTTTCTGGATCGTGGCGCGCGGTATCAATATCGGCCTGCATACGCGCATGTACTTCCCGGAGGAGACTGCCGCAAACGCCGAAGACCCCTTGCTCGCCCGCATCGAGCACAGGGATCGCGTCGCAACGCTGATTGGCGAGAAGGAGGGCTCCGTCTACACCTTCGATATCCATTTGCAGGGCGACAAAGAAACGGTTTTCCTCGATATATAGGCCATGAGCGTTTCTCCCTTCGACCACCCCTTTCTGTCCGGCCTTCTCGGTGACGAGGAGATCGCGGCCTATTTCTCGGCCAATGTCGATGTCCGTTCCATGCTCGCCTTCGAAGCAGCACTTGCCAAGGCCGAGGCGCAGCATGGGGTAATCCCCCAGGCTGCCGCTGAGCGCATCGCGGAGGTCTGCGCGAGTTTCGAGCCCGATCTGCAAAGCCTGAAGACGGCAACGGCGGCAGATGGCGTCGTCGTGCCGGGGCTCGTCCGGCAGCTGCGCGAGGCGATCGATGAAGAGGCGGGCAGCTACGTCCATTTCGGCGCCACCAGCCAGGATGTTATCGACACCAGCCTGATGCTGAGGCTGAAGGCGGCGACCTTTATCCTGAGTGGCCGTCTCTTTGCGGTATCGTCCGCACTTACCAAACTGGACGAGCGCTTTGGATCGAACAGGCTCATGGGCCATACCCGGATGCAGGCCGCGATCCCCATTGCCGTCTCCGATCGGCTGCGGGCATGGCGCCATCCGCTCGATCAATATCGCGATCGGCTGACGCAAGAGAGTTTTCCGCTGCAATTCGGCGGTGCGGCGGGTACGCTGGAAAAATTCGGGCGGCAAGCGGCCGAAATCAGGAGCTCGCTGGCGCAGGCACTTGGCCTGACGGACGAGCCACAATGGCAGAGCCAGAGGGCAGGCATTGCCGAACTGGCCGGACTGCTTTCGATGATCTCCGGCAGTCTCGGCAAGATCGGTCAGGATATTGCGCTTCTGGCGCAGGCGGGCGGCGAGATCGAGCTTGCCGGCGGCGGCGGTTCCTCCGCCATGCCGCATAAGCAGAATCCCGTTTCGGCCGAAACGCTGGTCACGCTCGCGCGTTTCAATGCTGTGCAGCTGTCCGGCGTTCATCACTCGCTTGTACACGAACAGGAACGATCGGGCGCCGCCTGGACATTGGAATGGCTGCTATTGCCGCCCATGGTCGTGGCGACAGCGGCCTCTCTTCGCCATACGCTGCAACTGGTCGGTTCCATCGAGCGTCTGGGAACGATACCTGCTTAGGATCTTATCACCATTCATAATCATATGGACATGGATGGCGGCCTTTATTTCATTTTACATCACCATTTCCTATGGGAAATTGGCGATGATCAGGATTTAAATGATCGAGGGCGGCTCAAGACGGCTGCCGGGAGGAGAGAAAATGAAACGCTTTGTCTTGGCCGCCATTGCGGCTGTTGCTCTTGGCGGCGCTGCTTATGCCGACACCATCAAGGTCGGTGTCATTGGCCCGTTTTCCGGTCCGTTCGCGCTGCAGGGCAAGAATTTCAAGGCCGGCATCGACGCCTATATGACTGTCAATGGCAAGAAAGTCGGCAATGACGAGGTGGAGGTGATCTACCGCGATTTGCCGGCGGCCGATCCGGCCCAATCAAAGTCGCTCGCCCAGGAGCTTGTCGTCAAGGAGAAGGTCCAGTATCTCGCAGGCTTCTACTTCACGCCGGACGCCATGGCGGTGACGCCGATCCTCAAGCAGGCGAATGTGCCGATGGTGATCTTCAATGCCGCGACCTCGGCCATCGTCACCAAGAGCCCGCTTGTCGTGCGGACCTCGTTTACCACTTGGCAAACCTCGACGCCGATCGCCAAAGTCGCCTATGACGCCGGCGTTAAGAAGGTCATCTCCGTCGTCAGCGATTACGGTCCGGGCGTCGATGCCGAAAATGCCTTCAAGGCGGGCTTCGAGAAGCAGGGTGGCGAAGTGGTGCAGGCGATCCGTATGCCGCTCTCGACCAACGACTTCAGCCCGATCATGCAGCGTATCAAGGATTCCGGCGCGCAGGGCGTTTTCGCCTTCCTGCCTTCGGGTCCGACTACGCTCGGTTTCGTCAAGGCCTACAATGAAAACGGTTTGAAGTCCGCCGGCATCAAGCTGTTTGCGCCGGGCGACCTCACGCAGGAATCCGATCTGCCGGCGTTGGGCGATGCGGCACTCGGCATGCAGACGACCTTCCATTACGCCGTCTCGCATGACTCTCCGGAAAACAAGGCCTTTGTCGCGGCCGCCGGCAAGGCGATCGGTAACCCCGCCGAACTGACTTTCCCGGCCGTCGGCGCCTTCGACGGCATGCATGTCATCTACAAGATGATCGAGGCGACCGGCGGCAAGCAGGATGCGCAGAAAGCCGTCGATGCGGTGAAGGGCCTGTCCTGGGTCAGCCCGCGCGGTCCGGTGACCATCGATCCGGAAAGCCGGCATATCACGCAGAACATCTATCTGCGCGAAGTCGCCAAAGGCAGCGACGGCAAGTACTACAACAAGGAAATCCAGACCTTCGAGAAGCAGGGCGATCCCGGCCTTGCCGCCGCGAAGTAAGCGCTCCAGAACCTCGCCCCCCTGAGCGGAAGCCTTCGTTCAGGGGGGCGATGGCGGCCGCGCAACAACAACCGGACCAGCGATATCAATGCAAACCGTGCTCAGCATAGCAGTCGATGCCCTCGCTTACGGCATGGTGCTGTTCGTCATCTCCATCGGGCTTTCCGTCACCATGGGCCTGATGCGCGTGGTCAATCTGGCCCATGGCGCCTTTGCCATGATCGGCGGCTATATCGCCTCTTATGCTGCCCATGATCTTGGTCTGGGTTATGGAGCGGCAGTGCTCCTGGCCGTGGTCGGCACCGTCATCATCTCCATCCCCATCGAGCGGCTGCTTTATCGGCGCATCTATGGTGCGCCTGAACTGACGCAGGTGCTGATGACGATCGGCATCACCTTCTGCATCATCGGCATCGCCAACTATGTCTTCGGCCCGACCCTGAAGACCATTCCCCTGCCGGGCAGCCTGCAAGGCTCCGTCGATCTCGGCTTCCGCACCATCGGCACCCATCGCATCTTCGCGATCGTCTGCGGCCTCATCGTCGCGCTGGCCCTCTGGTACACGATCGAAAAGACTTCCTTCGGGGTAAAACTGCGCGCTTCCGTCGATAATGCCGCAATGGCAGCCGCGCTCGGTGTCAGGACGGAAGTGGTCTATGCGGTCAGCTTCGCGATTGCCGTCGGCTTGGCCGCCTTCGGCGGCGTCGTAGGCGCGGAGCTGCTGCCGGTCGAACCCTATTATGCCCTGCGCTATATGGTGACGTTCCTCGTCGTCGTCTCCGTCGGTGGCGCAGGCTCGATTTCCGGCGCGCTGCTCGCCTGTCTCATCCTCGGCTGCATCGATACGACGGGCCGTTACCTCATGCCGGAATATGGAGAATTCTTCTTCTATCTGGCCGTCATTGCCATCGTCTGCGTCTTCCCGCGCGGCTTTGCCGGGAGAATGAAGTAACATGGCTTTGACCCTGGAAAGAGAGGCCGCACCGATCGTGAACAGACATCGTGTATTCGGGCAGGACCTGATCGCGGTCGCGGTCGTCATCGTCGTGGCTGCCGCCGGCTACCTGCTGTTTCCGGATAACCTCGCCCTCCTGACGCGCTTGATTGCGATCGCGCTCCTCGTGCTGTCGCTCGATCTCGTCACGGGCTATTGCGGCGTGGCAACTCTCGGCCATGCGGCACTCTTCGGCGCCGGCGCCTACGCGGCCGGCATCGCATCCGCCCACTATGGCATCAACGATCCCCTGCTGATGACGCTTGCCGGCATTGTCGCCGGCGCCATTGCCGGCCTGGTGTGCGGCGTCGTCATCCTGCGAGCGCATGGATTGCCGCAGCTCGTGTTGTCGATCGCGCTGATCTATCTGTTCCATGAATTCGCCAACAAGGCGTCGAGCTGGACAGGTGGTAGCGACGGATTGTCGGGCATTTCAGCCGATCCGCTGTTCGGCACTTTCGAATTCGACCTCTACGGACATACGGCATATTTTTTTGGTGTCGCGCTGTTGCTGATTGCGCTGATGCTGTTGCGCATTCTGGTCCGTTCGCCCTTCGGCATGCTCTGCCGCGGCATCCGTCAGGATCCCCTGCGCATTCGTGCCATGGGAGCCTCGCCAAAGATTGCGCTGATCAAGATGTACGTGATTTCCGGCGCCGTTGCCGGCATCGGTGGTGCCTTGAATGCGATCTCGACGCAGGTCGTCGGTCTCGACAGCCTCTCCTTCACACAGTCGGCCGAGGCGCTCGTCATGCTCGTGCTCGGCGGCACCGGTTCGCTGTTCGGTGCGCTTGTCGGCACGCTGATCTTCATGCTGTTCGAGGATTACGTCTCCGCCGCCAATCCCTTCCACTGGCTGACGATCGTCGGCGCGCTCTTGATTCTCGTGGTTCTCTTCGCGCCCAAGGGGATCTACGGCACGGCCGCCGCCTATGTTGCCCGCCGCAGAGAGGCACGGACATGAGTGCTATTTTCGAGGTCATCAATCTGAAGAAGGCGTTCGGCGGCCTGACGGTGACGAACAATGTCAGCCTGTCGATGGCGCCGGGGGATCGCGTGGCTCTCATCGGCCCGAACGGTGCCGGCAAGACCAGCTTCGTCAATCTCGTCACGGGTAATCTGCAGGCGGATTCCGGTGAGGTGCGCATCGGCGGGCAAAACGTCAACAAGGTCGATGCCATCGGCCGGGTGAGGCGCGGCCTAGTGCGCTCGTTCCAGGTAACAAGGCTATTTCAGGATATGACGCCGGCCGAACATCTTGGCCTGGCGATCCTGCAGCGGACAGGCCGATCCGGCCGCATGTTCGGCAATTTCCTCGCGATGCGCGATGTCATGGCCGAGACCGAGGAACTACTCGGCACGCTCGGCCTCGCGGCGCTTGCGCATCGCAAGGTCAGCGAGATCGCCTATGGCCAGCAGCGGCTTCTGGAAATCGCCGTCGCGATGGCGCTGAAGCCGAAAGTGCTGTTGTTGGATGAACCCGCCGCCGGCGTGCCGCAGAGCGATACCAACCGCATCGAGCAGGCGCTGGCCGATCTGCCCGCCGATCTCGCCGTGCTGATGATCGAGCATGATATGGACCTCGTCTTCCGCTTTGCCAAGCGGGTGGTTGTGCTGGCCGCCGGCACGATCGTCTTCGACGGGTCGCCGAAAGACGTGACGCAGGATGCGCGGGTGCGCGAAGCCTATCTTGGGAGCTACGCCAATGCCGGCCACGCCGCTTGAAGTCGAAAATCTGTCAGCCGGCTATGGTCCGACGCGGGTGCTGGAAGGGGTTTCCTTTTCCGTGCCGGCCGGCGGCCGGCTTGCCGTGCTCGGTCGCAACGGCATGGGCAAGAGCACGCTGCTTGCGACCCTTGCCGGCCAGACGCGGCGTTACGATGGCCGCATCCGGCTGGGCTCGGCCGATATTGCCGGCCTGCCGAGTGCCAGACGCGCCCATCAGGGCCTTGGCTATGTGCCGCAGACGCGCGACGTCTTTCCAACGCTGACGGTGGAGGAAAATCTCTCCGTCGGGCTCAAGGCGCGGCCGAAGAGCGCCCTGCAGGAAGCCTATGATATGTTCCCGCGCCTGAAGGAGCGTCGCAGAAACCTCGGCGGCCAGCTTTCCGGCGGCGAGCAGCAGATGCTGTCGACTGCCCGCACCATCCTCGGCCGTCCCTCCGTCCTGCTTCTCGACGAGCCGCTGGAGGGGCTTGCCCCTGTCATCTGCGAGGAGCTGATGGCGGCCTTCGCCAAGCTCGCCAAATCAGGCGACATGACGATCCTGCTGGTGGAGCAGCGCATCCAGAGCGCGCTGGATTTTGCGAGCGACGTCATCATTCTGGAGCGCGGCCGGCTTGCCTGGAAGGGTACGCCGAAGGCTCTGGCTGCCGATCATGGCGCAGTCGAGCGTCTGCTCGGGGTCGGCGGATTGCATTAGCACGTCCGCGCTTTGGCCGTGTCCGGCCGCAGCGCGGCCTTGCCATTGAAGGACACTCTTCGATCCACGGCGTGCAATTGCGGTGATTGCCCGTTTTGTCGTAACATTTCGTCTGCTTGTCTCGGAAGGAGGTGCGACATGGACCGTTTCACCGGTGGTTGCCTGTGCGGGAAAGTACGATTTGTGGCCTCCGGGCGCCCTTATCGGGTCGGCATTTGCCATTGCCTCGACTGCCGCAAGCATCACGGCGCGCTTTTCCATGCCTCCGCGATCTTTCCCGAGGATGCCGTGACGATCGAAGGCGAAGCGCGTGACTATACCGGCCGCTTCTTCTGTCCGCACTGTGGCTCGCCCGTCTTCTCGAAAAGTGTAGATGAAATCGAAGTCAATCTCGGGTCTCTCGATACACCGGATCAGCTGACACCGACATACGAACTCTGGACGGTGCGCCGCGAATCCTGGCTGCCGCCGTTTCCGCTCGCGCGGCGATACGAGCGCGATCGTGAGGCGACGAGCCGCTTTGAGGAATAGCGAGCCCTTCGAGCCGATGACAAAGCCTCTCGAGAACGCGTGAACTCGTTAATTCATGTTGACGATAAAACGTTGACGATTTATCGATATATTATCATCGTTGGCGTCGTTCTGCTGGAGGCGAGTTTGTCGGAGAATATTTCGGGTCATTGGGATTTCTGGATCGATCGCGGCGGCACCTTCACTGACGTCGTCGGACGCGATCCGTCCGGCGCCCTCCATGCCCGCAAGGTTCTTTCCGAAAATCCCGAGGCCTATCGTGATGCGGCCGTCCACGGCATCCGCCTCCATCTTGGTCTCGGCAAGGGCGAGCCGGTTCCAGAAGGTGCGATCGGCGAGGTGCGCATGGGCACGACGGTCGCCACCAATGCGCTGCTCGAGCGTAAGGGTGAACGCCTCGCTCTGGTGACGACGAAGGGTTTCAAGGATGCGCTGCGCATCGGCTATCAGGAGCGCAAGAAGATCTTCGCGACCGAGATCGTCAAGCCGGAAGCGCTTTACCAAGATGTCGTCGAGATCGAGGAACGCGTGCTTGCCGACGGCACCGTCGAGCTCGCTCTGGACGAAAAGGCCGCAGAAACGGCGCTGCGTGATCTGCTCGGCAAGGGCTATCGCTCAGTCGCTATCGTCTTCATGCACGCATATAAATTCCCGGCGCACGAGGCTGCCGTTGCCAGCATCGCGAGATCCCTAGGCTTCGAGCAGGTCTCCGTCAGTCACGAAGTTTCGCCGCTGATCAAGCTCGTCGGCCGCGGCGATACCGCCGTCATCGATGCATATCTTTCGCCGGTCCTCGGCCGCTATATCCGCCAGGTCTGCGATGAGCTCGATGTCGAGCGCACCGGCGCGCGCGTCATGTTCATGATGTCGTCGGGCGGGTTGACGGCCGCCGATATGTTCCAGGGCAAGGACGCCATCCTTTCCGGCCCGGCCGGTGGCGTGGTCGGGCTTGCCAAGACCGGCGAACAGGCGGGCTTTGCCCATGTGATCGGCTTCGACATGGGCGGCACCTCGACGGACGTGGCGCATTTCGACGGCGAATATGAGCGCGCCTTTGAAACGGAAGTGGCCGGTGTTCGTGTCCGCGCGCCGATGATGCTGATCCATACCGTTGCCGCGGGCGGCGGCTCGATCTTGCATTTTGATGGCGATCGCTTCCGTGTCGGCCCGGATTCGGCCGGCGCCTTTCCGGGTCCCGCCTGCTACCGCAACGGCGGGCCGCTGGCCGTCACCGACGCCAATGTCATGGCCGGTAAGCTGCTGCCGGAATTCTTCCCGTCCATTTTCGGCCCCAATCAGGATCAACCGCTCGATGTCGAGACGGTGCGGGCCATGTTCGCGGCGCTCGCAGCCGATATCGGCGATGGCCGCAGCCCGGAAGATGTCGCCGACGGCTTCATCCGCATCGCGGTTGCCAATATGGTCGAGGCAATCAAGAAGATCTCGGTGCAGCGCGGCTATGACGTGACGCGCTATGCGCTGAATTGCTTCGGCGGTGCAGGCGGCCAGCATGCCTGCCTGGTTGCCGATGCGCTCGGCATGAAGAGCATCCTTCTACATCCGATGTCCGGCCTTCTCTCCGCCTATGGCATGGGGCTTGCCGATATCCGGGCAACGCGCCAGAAGGCGCTCGGCGTTTCCCTTGATGATGTCGCACCAGCATCGATTGCGTCACTCGGCAGCGAATTGCGCGGCGAATGCATGCCCGAGTTGGAAGCACAGGGCGTCGCAACGGCTGAGATCAAGACGGTCCAGCGCGCCCACATCCGCTACGCCGGCACCGATACTCTGCTGGCCGTTGAGACGACTTTCCCCGAGATCGACAATCCCCCGCGATTGCGTAGCCAGTTCGAGACGCTGCACAAGCGCCGCTTCGGCTTCGTTGCCGAAGACAAGCCTCTGGTCGTGGAGGCCGTCGAGATCGAAACGATCGGCGGCGCGGCTGCCGACATCGCGGTCGAACTCGAAGCGGCTGCCGAAGGCGAGGCTGAGGCAGCAAGGCGCACTGCCTTCTATTCGAACGGTGCAAGTCACGAAGCGGCTGTCGTCTTGCGCCAGGCGATCAAGCCCGGCCAGACCGTCACTGGCCCCGCCATCATCATCGAGCCGAACCAGACGATCGTCATCGAGGACGGCTGGCAGGCGCAACTGACCACCAAGGATCACATCGTCCTCAAGCGCATCAAGGCGCTGCCGGAGCGCAATGCCATCGGCACCAAGGCCGATCCGGTCATGCTGGAGATCTTCAACAATCTCTTCATGTCGATCGCCGAACAGATGGGCATGACGCTGCAGAACACCGCCTACTCGGTCAATATCAAGGAACGGCTGGATTTCTCCTGCGCCGTCTTCGATGCGGAAGGCAATCTGGTTGCCAACGCGCCGCATATGCCGGTTCATCTGGGCTCCATGGATGCATCCGTCGCAACCGCGATCCGCGAGAATGCCATTATTCATCCGGGCGATGTCTTCCTCATCAATGCGCCCTACAATGGCGGCACGCATCTGCCCGATCTCACCGTCTGCACCCCGGTCTTCGACGATGCCGGCGAGAAGATCCGCTTCTGGGTCGCGAGCCGCGGCCATCATGCCGATATCGGCGGCATTTCACCGGGATCGATGTCGCCACTCGCCACCCATATCGAGGAAGAAGGCGTCTATATCGACAATTTCAAGCTGCTCGATCGCGGCCGCTTCTGTGAGGCAGAACTTACGAAGCTGCTGACGGGCGCCCGCTATCCCGTGCGCACGCTGGCGCAGAACATCAACGATCTCAAAGCCCAGGTCGCCGCCAACGAAAAGGGTGTGGCCGAGCTGAAAAAGATGATCGTTCACTTCGGTGAAGATGTCGTCGACGCCTATATGGGGCATGTACAGGACAACGCGGCCGAAAGCGTGCGCCGCGTTCTCGATCGTCTGTCGGATGGCGAGTTCAGCTATGAGATGGACCAGGGCTGCAGGATCGTCGTCAAGATCTCGATCGACAGGGACAAGCGCGAGGCGACGGTCGATTTCACCGGCACGTCCGCGCAGCGCCCGGACAATTTCAACGCGCCGCAGCCCGTCACTCGCGCTGCCGTGCTCTATGTCTTCCGCGTCCTCGTCGAAGCGGACATTCCGATGAATGCCGGCTGCCTTCGGCCGATCCGCATCATCATCCCCGAAGGCACGATGCTGACGCCGCAATATCCGGCCGCCGTCGTCGCCGGCAATGTTGAAGTGAGTCAGGCCGTAACCAACTGCCTGTTCGGTGCGGTCGAGGCGCTCGCCGCAGCCCAAGGTACGATGAACAACCTGACCTTCGGCAACGATACCTATCAGTATTACGAGACGATCTGCTCCGGTGCGCCCGCAGGGCCGGGTTTCAACGGCGCCGACGCCGTCCACACGCACATGACCAATTCCCGCCTGACCGATCCTGAAATCCTCGAGACGCGCTTTCCGGTCGTTCTGGAGGATTTCCACATTCGTCCGAATTCCGGCGGGCGCGGCAAGTGGAGCTCCGGCAACGGCACGCAGCGCACTATCCGCACGCGCGAAAAGCTGGAATTCGCCATTCTGTCGGGCCACCGGCGCGTCGCGCCCTTCGGCATCAAGGGCGGCGAAGTCGGGCAGACCGGCCGCAACTACGTCCGCCGCAACGACGGCGAGATCGAGGAGCTGATCGGCTCGGCCCATACCGTGCTTGAGGCGGGCGAAGCCTTTACGGTCGTGACCCCGACGGGCGGCGGTTACGGAAAACGCGACGAATAGGAGCGCAACGCCGAAGCCGGACGGCATCGACCGCTCGGCTTTAGCAATCTGCACATTCTCGATCCGGATCGAAGGAGTTTTCAGGTGACGTCTGAGGAAAAGAGCAATCAGCGTGAATTGATCGTATCGTCAGCCCATCTCGCGGGCGGCAGTTCGCCGGCGCTGTCGGAGCTGGAATACGGGTCGATCCTCTTTTCCCATGCCTTCAATCGATGGCTGGTGCGCTGCATGGCGGCGGCTGGTGTGCCGGGCCTTTCGCCGGTCGAAATCCTGGTCATTCATTCGGTGCGGCATCGCGACAGGCCGAAAACGCTCGCCGATCTCTGCCTCGTTCTCGATATCGAGGATACGCATGTCGCCAATTATGCCGTCAAGAAGCTCGAGGCGGCGGGCTTGGTCAAAAGCGGCAAGGCAGGCAAGGAAAAGACGATCCAGGTTACCGACAGGGGCCAGGACGCGTTGAAGCGCTATGCCGAAATACGCGAGCGGCTGCTGGTGGAGGCGACCAAGGTATCCGGTCTGTCGCAGGATGGTCTCTCCGATATCGCCTCGCATTTAAGGGCATTGTCCGGCTATTACGAACAGGCGGCGCGCTCGGCGGCCACTTTGTAAAGCAGCAAATCGGACGCCCCAGCGCAAATCTCGGCCCTTCAAGGCCTGCCCTTCGACGGGGCGCAATTTCATGTCGAAGGACCGAGCCGGGATGGCCGATCCCGGCCCCTTATCTATTTTGCCATAGCATACCTATATTAGGTCTGTGCGATCCGTTGGCGGTACTCGCCGGACAATCCTTGTCGATGGAACGATAAGATCCAGTTTTTACCACCGCGCAACTTTTGGAAATTGCTGGCTTCGCACGATAGCAAAAGTATGCTTTTTTTGACCGAAAAGGGGAATGGTGTAAAAACTTCCATGAACAACGATAGTTTCGAGCTGAAATTTTGGGGCGTGCGGGGAAGCATCCCTGTATCGGGACCGGAATTTGAGCGGTACGGCGGCAATACGTCGTGCATTGAGTTACGGCATGGTGGCAGGCATATTCTGTTCGACGCCGGGACCGGTTTGCGTGAGGCAGCCGCCTCCCTTGCCAAGGAAGAGGTTCGTAACATCGATCTCTTCTTCACCCATTCGCACTACGATCACATCATCGGTCTGCCCTTTTTCAACGCGATCTATGATCCGCGCGTGAGCGTCGATCTCTGGTCGGGCCATCTGGCTGGCAAGACGACGACCCGGCAATTGATCGGCCAATTCATGCGGCCGCCGTGGTTCCCCGTCGAACCCGATATCTGTCGTGCCACGATGAATTTTCGCGATTTCGCCGCCGGCGACACGCTGAAGCCGCATCCGGGCATCGTCATTCATACGACCAGGCTGAATCATCCCGGCGGTTGCATCGGCTATCGCATCGAGTGGGCGGGCCGCGTGATCGCGATGGTCTATGATACCGAGCATGTGGCAGGCAAACTCGATGAGGCGGCGCTTGAATTGATGGCGGGTGCAGATCTTGCCATCTACGATGCGACCTATCTGGAAACGGAGATGCAGAAATATCTCGGTTTTGGCCATTCTACGTGGCAGGAAGGCATCAAGCTCGCCAAGAAGGCCGGCGCCAAGCGGCTTGCCATGTTCCATCACGCGCCCGGCCGCACGGACCGCGAACTGGACGATATGCAGCGTGACGCGCAGAAGAGCTTCCCCGAAGCGTTCTTCGCCTTTGACGGACAGTCGCTGCAGCTTTGAGGATCAGCGGCGAACCGAACAGCTGATCGGCGCTACGGCATACTCTCTTGAATCGTGATCGAGACGGGAAGGCGCCTGAACCGCCGTGAACGTTCCCGAAGGGATTAGCTCGGATATGTAAGGACTGGTCGCAACGGATTGCGGAGGGTCATGGCACGAGGGAAAGCCGCTCCGGCCACTTTCCGAAGCGGCGGCTTGCGTAATTTCTGTATTTTCTGTATTATTCTGATAACACAGAAAAGGATCTCATCGTTGGACACCGTTAGCACTGTCGAATTCATGCGCCATTTTGGTCGTTATCATGATGAGGCCAAGAAACGGCCGATCACGTTGACCAAACATGGGCGCCCCTCTGTTGTGGTTATGCCGGTCGAACTTTACGAGAAGCTGAAAGGCCATGCTGACCCACGCCGCGTCTATGGAGCCGGTGAAATGCCGGACGATCTGGCAACCATGTTCCTGGAGCAGTTGGAAAACGATTCCGCTGAATACCAGGCATCGGCCGATGAGTGATGGTTTCCGGCGAGGTGACATTGTCTCCTACCCCTATCTTTGGCGCTGGCAGGTCGAGGAAAACCCGGCTCGGGAGCATGGGGAGAAGGATCGCCCTGTCTGCATGCTCCTGACCATGATCGACAAGCAAGGGCTGACACATTTGCTTTTGCTGCCGATTTCGTCAAAGCCCCCATTCGGCGAGCAACAGGCGATCGAGATTCCAAAGCTGGAACTGCGCCGCGCCAAGCTGACAGGCTATGACCGCGGCTGGATTACCGTAAGCGAATGCAATTACGATGTTCTTGAACGGTCTTATTACCTCGATCACAGCCAAGCTCCAATCGGTCGCTTCAGCGATGCTTTTCTCGAAACGGTCCGGAAAGCGTTCGCGCCGTTTCTTGCAGCCGGTCCGGCGCGCATTAATCGTACCTAAGTCAGATTCGGACACTTCACCTAACTGGCACGGACGATCGGGACAATGGAAGATGGCCGAGCATCTCCCGCCATGCGGCAGCTTAAAGTGCTATGACGACCTTCAGCGCGTCACATGTGACGCGCGTCGCCGTGGTGCACGAAATTGCCGACCGGCCGCCATTCGAGGGCGGCATGACCGACGGTTTCCTCAAACAGCGTCTCGATAAAACTCCAGGCGAGATCGTCGTGTGCAAGATGATGCGTCATTACGCCGATCGGCTCGTCATTGCCGTCGAACCGGTTCTGAAGCTCTTCCACCAGACGCCCGATGATCTCGGCATGCGGCAATCCTCCGCGCACGCCATGCCAGCGCATGATGTCGATATGCGTGTTGACGAGGCTGATGGGAGCCTGTTTTGCCAAACCGAAGACTGAGACGGCGCGATAGCCGAGTGGTTCGAGATGCGGCAGCAGCGCGTCGTCGATCCTGTTCCACGGCGGCACCAGCAGCGGCACGAACTGCTTGCCATAAAGAGCTTTGAGCTTATCGAAGCCGCGGTGCAGCTCGTCGTGTACGATTGCCTGCGGCCGGTGCAGGCCGAGTTCCTGCTTCTTGGTGTCGTCAGGCGCATAGTTCCGGTGGGTCCAGCCATGCACGGTCGCGGTGATGCGGCTTTCGCCCGTTAGCCGCTCGGCGAGTGCCTCGCCGGTCGGTCCGGGAATGATCGCAAGCGCCATCGGCACCTCGAAACGCTCTGAAAGCGACAGCAGCTGGTCGAGAGCAGGGGTCGGCTCGATGGCATCGTCGTCGCGGAACCAGAATGTTACCTTTCGTCCGGCCTCGCTCCATCGCTGCAGCTCGTTGTGCAGGGGCCGCCAATCGGCTCTATCGCTCATAATAGGTGTCTCCCAGATATTGTCGAAGAATGGTTTCGAGGCGCCTCGACGCCGCCGCCAGGGAACGCTCTTGGTGAACGAAGCCGTAGGCCGCATCCGCCATGGCTCGCCGTCGGTTCTGATCGTGCAAGAGTTGGGCGATGGCATCGGCATAGGCCTCGATGTCGCCTTCCGGCGTCAAGAGCCCCGTCTTGTCCGCCATCACCACTTCCGGTACGCCCGCCGTAGCCTGCGCGACCACGGGCAGGCTGGCTGCCTGCGCCTCCAGATAGGCAAGGCCATAGGCTTCGTTGCAGCCCGGCCAGACATAAAGGCCGGCTGTTGCAAGCTCAGCGGCGATCTCTGGGGTGGAGCGTTCCCCACTCCAGATGATGCGGTTTTCGCCGAATGCTGAAAACAATGACCTGACCTCCGTCCGCATCGGTCCATCGCCGATGATGGTGAGGGTCCAATCCCGGTCTCGGATCAGGTCCAGCGCGCTTGCCAGCATGGTGTAGCTGTCGAATTTATCCCCTTTCCGCAGCATCGCCACGGCAATCAGCCGCTGCGGATCGGAGGAAGAGCGCGTAAACGGTGCAGCGTCGATGAAGGGCGGGAAGCGCTCGCAGCGGCCGTCGGGGATGGCGTCCAGAAGGCCGATCCGATCCCGTTCCGTAAAGCACAGATTGACGGCGGCGAGCCGTACCGCATCGGCGATGAGACGCTGGTTTTCGCCCCAACCGTTTGCATCATGGCGGCGCGAATAGGATGCTTCGGCTGTGACATAGGGAATGCCGATTTCGCGGGCGATCCGCGGGCCGAGGAGATCGGGCGTCTTATAATAGGGGTGATAGGTGAACCATAGGTCGGGCGGCTCGCTTTGCCAGCGTCCGCGCAGACGGGCCAATTCGCTTTCAGCCTGCCGGACAATTTCCGTCCGCGGCCCCGCTTCGGGTGTGGGCGTGAAACTGCGCAGTTCGGAAGCGACCTCGAGCTGGTGTCCAGCCATTTCCAGCGCCGCGATGATCTGACGTGCCATGAGCCGGTCGCCAGACGGGACCGGATGACCAGGAGGCTTCAAAGGGGCATAGAAGGCGATCTTCATGGCGTCATCGTACAGTTGACGATTAAGTGATGGGATGAACCCGAATTGTGAGAAGATTGCCCGAATTCCGACCGGTTGCCTGACAATAAGGTCCCTGCTTCAAAAGGCCGCATCCTCGACAGTCTGCGGCGTTGCGGCTAGATGGAAAGGCGATAACCGTTTTCCGCTCTGTTGTGAACGGGCAATATACATTGGGTTCGATGAGCATCGAGGCAAGAAAGCCAATCATTACCGATCGCCTCGTGCGAAAGCTCCGTCTTGGCTCGGGCCTGATCGTTTTCGGTTTCGTGATTATGCACCTGGGCAATCACTCGCTCGGGCTGATCTCTCTGGGTGCGGCCGAACATGCGCAACATTGGTTCACGGCCGTCTGGCGCAGCCCGGCCGGAACCGTGCTTCTCTATGGAGCGCTTATTCTCCACATCCTGCTCGTGCTGCGAATGATTTACCGGCGCAGAACGCTCGTCATGCCACCCGGCGAAGCTTTTCAGATCGTAACCGGTCTGCTGGTGCCCCTCCTGCTGATCGATCACATCATTGCAACGCGCATCGTCCATGAGGTCTATGGCTATCACGATACCTACAAGGCCATCGTACGCAGCCTGTGGGTGACAACTCCGCTCAACGGCCTGCGCCAGTCGTTCGTGCTGCTGATTGTTTGGCTTCACGGGTGTATCGGCGTGCATTTCTGGCTGCGCTACCGCCCCTGGTACACGGCGATCGCTCCGGTAATACTGTCGCTCGCCATCGTTCTGCCGGTTCTTGCCCTGCTCGGTTTTGCCGCCATGGGCAAGACCGTGGCACATGAGATCGCCCAGGAGGATGAGCGCGGCTATCCTGGCGGCTATTACAGCGACGTGCGGAGCTACGGCGAAACCGGCTCCGCGCCGGGCAGCCAGATGGCGCAGGCCCTGTGGCCATATCGGGCCGGGTTCTACGGCGCCTTCAGCCTGTCGCTTGCCGCTCTTTTCGCCTTTCGTGCGCATCGCAGACTGCGGGAACGCCAGTACCAGGTCGCTATCCGCTACGCCGGCGGCGAAGTGGTGCACGCGCCGCGCGGCTTCAGCGTGCTCGAGGCAAGCCGCCTCGGGGGCATCCCGCATTATTCGGTCTGCGGCGGCAAGGGACAATGTTCCACCTGCCGCGTCCAGATCGTCGAGGGCGCCGAAAACCTGCCGGCGCCGGCGCTGCTCGAGCAGAAGACATTGAACCGCATCGGAGCCACGCCGGACGTCAGGCTCGCCTGCCAGCTGCGCCCAACGGGCAATGTCAGCGTCATTCCGCTGCTGACGCCGATGGCCGAGGCGGCGATCCCGGTCTACACGCAAGCCGCAAGTCCCGGCCGCGAGCGCGAGATCGTCGTTTTCTTCTGCGACCTGCGCCACTTCACCTCGCTGACGGAAGCGCGTCTGCCCTTCGACATCGTCTTCCTGCTCAATCGCTATTTCGCCATCGTCGGACGTATCGTCGAGGAGAACGGCGGCCGGATCGACAAGTTCATCGGCGATGGCGCCATGGCCCTTTTCGGCCTTCGCACGACCCCGAAGGAAGCCAACAGGCAGGCCTTGAAAGCGGCGGCCGCGATCATAAAGGAAATCGACAAGCTCAGTGCTGAACTCGCCGATGAACTGGCCGCCCCGCTCGAAATCGCCATCGGCATCCACACCGGCCTCGCCGTGGTGGGATCGATGGGCTATGGCAGCGTCAAGAACGTGACGGCGATTGGCGACACGGTCAATGTCGCCAGCCGCCTGGAAAGTGTCGCCAAGGAGTTCAACAGTGCGCTCGTCTTTTCGGAGCCGGTGGCGCAGCTTTCGGAAGTCGATATCGCCGGCACCGAAAGCCGCGAGATTGCCGTTCGAGGCCGCGGCGAACCATTGCGCGTCTACATCGTCTCGAAGGAGATGAGCGGCCACTTTGCCTGATTTGTCGAGCCGGGCAACGACGATCTTCCGGTTTGCAATGGAGAAACCCTGGTGTAGGGATGCCTTCATGTTCGAGCGCAAGATCCTCACGAAAAAATACTGGAAACGAGCTTTCCGCAGAAAGCGGGACGCTATTGCCTCGCGGCTGTTCGATACACGGCTCGGCCGGGACATTCTGGTCAATGCGCTCGGCCCTCGTGTGAAGACCATGACGGTCGATTGCGGAGATCACGTCTTGAGCTTCTCGCCTGCCGACTACATCGGCCGCAAGGTGTTTCGCAAAGGGCATTTCGAGCGCGACCATGTCGACCGGCTGCTGAGCGTGCTGCGCGAGCGCGGCCTTCTGCGCAAAGGTACGGCCCTCCTGGAACTCGGCGGCAATATCGGCACGCAGACCTGCTATTTTGCCCTAAGCGGCGCTTATGACCGTATCGTCAGCGTCGAGCCGGACCCGCGCAATTTCCGGCTGCTGGCGATCAACATCGCCGATAATGGCCTGCAGGGGAGGGTGACTGCGGTCAATTGCGCTGCCGGCGACCGCGAGGGACAGCTCGACTTTTATCTCAATCACAAGAACCACGGCAAAAGCAGCGCATTGCGGCAAGGTTCAACCGACGAGAAGATCTCCGTTCCCGTCCGGCCCGTCAGCGATATTCTCTTGCGGGCCGGGATCGATCCGGCCGATATCGGTCTGATCTGGATGGATATCGAAGGCTACGAGCCGGTTGCCTGCCGTTCGATGAATGTGCTGATGTCCCGCAAGGTGCCGCTCTATATGGAGTTCACGCCAGCGTTCTATGGTGAAGATCAGACCAGGAATTTCATAGTCGATCTCGCCAGGTACTACAGCGAATGCCTTGTCTTTTTCGAAGACGGCGAGCAAACGATGAAGGTGATCGAACTGCCCACCAAAGGCGAACAGTTCGACGTCTTGTTTCTGCGCTGAAGCTATTTGCGCCGATAGATGAAATAGCGCCCTTCCTTGACGGTTGCGGGCAGGGGCAATGGCTGCAAATCCGGATGGTCGAGGGGCAAGCCGCTGACTGCAAGCCCGCCGGACGCAAGAACGCCAGCCATGATCTCGGGCAGCCAAGTGAGCGTTATCGCATCCTTGTCTTCATAGCCCGTGCCGATATCGGCATGGGCGAGCGAGGCATTGGCACCGACGAATGTTCTCGCCGTATCCTTGATTTCGCCGAGAACGAGATTGCCGGCCGACGGCATGGAAGGGCCATAGGCATTGACTGCCCGGTCGAATGCGACGATGCGGCGATCGGGAAAGAGCTCGCGCAAATGGTCGAAGGTACGGCCATTGCCAAGCCCGAGCTCCAGCACGGGGCCATCAAGGGGTCTGACCGCATCGGCGACGGCATTGAGGATGTCGCGCTGTGCGCTCAGGCGGCGAATGAAACTATCCAGGCGGCTCATCGTATCTGAAGTATCCTTGGCGTCTTGTGCCTCTTTCACAGTCGGCGTAGCACGGCGGGCATCGTGGCGTCGACCGTCCGCTGGTCTTTCGATGCGTTTGTTGTAGGGATAGACTGTCGTGGCGCTTATCGAAGGGGAAATGTCATGGCCGAACCATCCAAAGATGATTTTTTCCATAAGCTCACCGCCTTCACCCGTTTCGAAGGGGTGACCGACAGTGCCAACTACCAGCCTCTTCCCGGCGACTGGCTGATTGCGATCGCCGACATCGTCAGTTCGACGAAGGCGATTGCCGCCGGTCACTACAAATCCGTCAATATGGCGGGCGCCGGCGTGATTTCCGCCGTCCTCAACGCTCTCGACAGAGGGGATTATCCCTTCGCCTTCGGCGGCGACGGCGCGCTGGTGGCAGTTCCGCCCTCGGGCGAAGAGCGGGCGCGGCGTGCGCTTGCGGCGGTGCGCGGCTGGGTGACGGCGGAGCTGAAGCTCGATCTGCGCACGGCACTCGTCCCGATGAGCGCGATCCGCGGCGAAGGCCTCGATGTGCAGGTCGCCCGTTTCAGTCCGAGCGACCACGTCTCCTACGCCATGTTTTCCGGCGGCGGCACGAGCTGGGCGGAACGGCAGATGAAGGCGGGCCGCTTTATCGTCGAGGCGCTGCCGGCAAGGGTGGAACCCGATCTGACGGGTCTTTCCTGCCGGTGGAATCCGATCAAGTCGCGGAACGGCGAGATCGTTTCCATCATCGCCATTCCCGGCGACGATGGAAATGGTCCGAAGTTTCAGCAGCTGGTTGCCGATATCATTGCCATTTCCGCGGAACAGAGCCGCGACGGCCACCCTGTGCCCCTCGAAGGCCCGACGCCGGCCCTGGTCTTCGAGGGCGTCGACATGGAGGCACGAGCCTCGGCGGCGCCTGCCAATCGCTGGTGGCGCAGGCTTGCGATCGATGCCCAGATCGCTCTTGTCTGGGGTCTCGACAAGTTCGGCGTGAAGACGGCAGTCTTCGACGCCAAGATCTACCGGCGCGATCTGGCGGCGAATTCCGATTTCCGCAAATTCGACGACGGTCTTAAAATGACCATCGATGTCGATGCCGCGCATCTCGCGCGCATCAAGGCACGCCTGGATGAGGCCGAGACCGAGGGCGTCGGCCGCTACGGGCTGCATCGGCAGGACAGCGCATTGATGACCTGTTTCGTGCCGACTCCGCTGATGCGCGATCATATGCATTTCATCGATGGCGCGAGCGGCGGCTATGCGATGGCCGCCATGGCAATGAGGGAAAAGAACCCGCCCGAAATGGCTGTCGGCGCCTGACGTTCGGGCTATGCTGGCAGTCCGCTGCGGCTTGCGGTGGCGATTTTCTCTGTCCGTTGCTGTTTTGCCCATTGTTTCAGCGGAATATGCGCCTTATCTCAAGGAGAACAAAACGGGAGTCGCTGCTTGCGGCGATCGTTTCCTGCTGCATTTCATAGGCGGGGGCTGGAACGAAATGCAGCGGAATTTTTTGATGCTGACACGATCTGACGGAAGAGAAGGTCGGCGCTTTTGCGTGATGCTTTCATCCGGCCTGGCCAGTAGGCCCGGAAAGCCCGAAATCATGGCCGCCGGACTTGACGGTGCCCAAGGTCCGGGACGAGACATCAGCTATTGCAGGATAGGCCGCGGGGATAATGACTATTCATTCGAGTGTTTCTGATCTTCTTCTCGATAAAGTGGCGGAATGGCTGACACAGGCGGCGCTGACGGGCGAAAACCTGGAGACCATCGTCCGCGGCTTCTGCGAGCGCATGGCGGCGACCGGCATGCCGCTCAGCCGCGTGCATCTGACCTTCTCCATGCTTCATCCGCTCTATGACGCGCTTGGCTTCACCTGGCGTCGCGCCGCCGGTCTGACGATCGAGGGCTATCGGCATGTCAACGAGAGGCCGGAACGCTTCATGCAGAGCCCTTATTATTATCTGCTGTCCAACAATCTTCAGCACCTGCGCCGCCGGATCGATGTCGAGGGAGCGGTCGAGTTTCCGATCTTCGAGGATCTGCGCAAGGAGAAGGTGACCGACTATATGGCCTTCGTGCAGACTTTCGGCGCCGGCTCGGTCCAGGGCATGATGGGCTCCTGGTCCACGGACAGCATCGGCGGTTTCAGCGAAGAGATGATCGGTGCGTTGATGCGCATGCAGAACCATCTGGCCATGGCCGCCAAGATGGCGGTTTTGGGCAAGCTCACCAACAATATGCTGACCACCTATCTCGGCGGCGATGCCGGCAAACGTGTGCTGAACGGTCAGATCCGCCGTGGCGACGGCGAAACGATCCGCGCTGCGCTCGTCATGGGCGACATGCGGCAATCCACCGTTTACGCCGAAAAGGAAGGACGCCAGGCCTATATCGATACGCTGAACGAGTTCTTCGATGCGATCGCCGCGCCGTTCAACCGCAACGGCGGCGAGATCATGAGTTTTCTGGGCGATGGATTTCTGGCCGTCTATCCGTGCGGGCGGCACAAGGATCCCTCCAAGGTGGCCTGCGAGGCCGCGCTATCGGCCGTTTTCGAGGCGCAGCGCCGGGTCGCCGCGCTCAACGGCGATCGCCGGTCGCGCAATTTGAGCGAAGTGCGCTACGGGATCGGCCTGCATGTCGGCAACGTCATGTTCGGCAATGTCGGATTGAAGGATCGATTGACGTTTTCGGCTTTTGGCGCGGCGGTCAACGAGGTCGAGCGGCTGCAATCCCTGACCAAGAAATATTCGACCGAGGTCGTCGCGAGCCAGGCTTTCTCCAGCTACACCGGCTGCGAGTGGGGAAAGCTCGGCGAGGAGAAGCTGCGCGGCGTGCGCCAGCGCTTTACCGTCGTCTCCCCGAAAGCTGCGACGGCAGCCAATGGCACACTGGAGATCTTTCAGGAAACGGCGTCAGACAGCCTCTCCGAGGCAGAGCAGGTCATTCTCTTGCACAGGGATGCCAAGAAGTTCGAGAGCCGTCTTCAAGTCGAAAACCTGGCTCCCTGACCGGAGCAAATTCCCGTCTCAGCATAAGCCGATATATCACTGGAAAGACGACAGTTTTTTTATAGTCTCCGCGTTGCCGCGACCAGCTAGACACCCGTTATGGCCTACGTTAGTGTGCTGTATAAGGCCACAAAGGTCATGTAAGCGGGAAGTAATATGTATGGCGTCAGGGACTGATCTACTGCGTATCGAGAACCTCGATGTCTCGTTCTCCCTCTACGGAGACAGTCTGCGCGTCGTCAAGAATGCCGGTTTGAGAGTGCTTCCCGGCAAGGTGACGGCCCTGGTCGGCGAATCCGGCTCCGGCAAGTCGATCATCAGCCAGTCGATCATGGGGATCCTGCCGACGCCGGCGAAGGCGACCGGGCGAATTCTGTTCACCGATCCGCTCGACGGCCGGACGACCGATATTCTCCAGTTGCCGCGCGATGGCATTGCCATGCGCAGGCTGCGCGGCGCGCGCATGGCCAAGATCTTCCAGGAGCCAATGACTTCGCTGTCGCCGCTGCATACGGTGGGCAACCAGATCAGCGAAGCGCTGCGTATCCACAACCCTGGTTTCAGCAGGTCGGAGCAGCGCGAGAAGACCGAGGAGATGCTGAGCCTTGTCGGTTTTCAGGATCCCTACCACACCTTCGACATGTATCCCTTCGAGCTTTCCGGAGGCATGCGCCAGCGCGCGATGATCGCCATGGCGCTGATCTGCAATCCGGCGCTCCTGATCGCCGACGAGCCGACGACGGCGCTCGACGTTACCATCCAGGCTCAAATTCTCGGCTTGCTGCGCAACCTCCAGCAGACCTTCAACATGGCGATGCTGCTGATCACCCATGATCTCGGAGTCGTCGCCAACATGGCCGACGAGGTCGTCGTCATCTATCATGGCGAGATCATGGAGGCAGGCCCGGTCGAAACGATCTTCCGCCAGCCGCAGCATCGCTATCTGAAGGCGCTGATGTCGGCGGTGCCGCATTTCGATATGAAACCGGGACAGCGATTGAAGTCCCTGCGGGATGTACCCGTCAATCTCGGCACCTTTTCCGGCAAGAAGAAACTCATCGGCAATGCTGCACCTGCTGCCGGCACGGCACCCGATGTCCTGCTCAGCGTGCGCAATCTGACCAAGACCTACACGTCGAAGGCCGGCGGGCTGTTCGGGCGGCGGGATGGCGCGAAGTTCCGCGCCGTCGATGACGTCAGTTTCGATATTCGTCGCGGCGAGTGTCTTGGCCTGGTCGGGGAAAGCGGTTGTGGCAAGACGACCGTGAGCAAGATCCTCATGCGAGGGGTTACCGCCGACAGCGGTACCGTCAGCTTCGACGACGGCAGCAGCAAGATCGATGTACTCGCCGTCAGGGGCGACGAATTGATGGATCTGCGCACGAAGATCCAGATGGTGTTTCAGGATCCGGTCTCGTCGCTGTCGCCGCGCATGACGATCCGCAACATCCTGAGCGAGCCCCTGGAAATCCATGGGCATGGCGACAGCGCCGAGCGCAAGGAGAAGGTCACGGCGCTGATGCAGGCAATCGGCCTCGACAAGCACTATTTGAGCCGCTACCCGCACAGCTTTTCCGGCGGCCAGCGCCAGCGCATCGGAATTGCGCGCGCACTGGCGCTCGGGCCGAAGCTTCTGATCCTCGACGAGCCCGTTTCCGCGCTCGATGTGTCCGTACAGGCGCAAATCCTGAACCTTCTCAAGGATCTGCAGAAAGAACTCGGCCTGACCTACCTGTTCATTTCGCACAATCTCGCAGTGGTCGATTACATGGCCGACCGGATCGCCGTCATGGCGCGGGGGCGCATCGTCGAAATCGCGCCGCGCGAGGTCATCCTGCGCGCGCCCGTCCATCCCTATACGCGTTCTCTGCTCGCTGCAGTCCCGTTCCCCGATCTCGACCGGCCGCTGGATTTTTCGGCGCTGAACAGCGAAGGGCCTGCGGCCAAGCAGAAGTGGGGGCCGCAATTTTCGGATGGGGCCGACGCGGAACTAGCCTATGCGGATTTGGGCGGCGGACATTTCGTGCGCGTGCGCCGGGGCGTCGATGCCCAGGAGCTGCGCAAATGATCAATCGGCGTACGTTCCTCGGCCTGCTGGCCTCTGCCGTCATGCCGCAGCCTGTTCTGGCTGCCGATGTCGACAATGAACCGGAATACCTCGCCGACTGGCTGCGGGCCGGGCAGATGCCGCATCTTGCCAAGCGCCTGCCGAAATTCCCCCGTATCGTCAGCGTCGCGGCCATGGGCCGCGCACCCGGCCGCTACGGCGGCTCCGTGCGCACGCTCATCGGCAGCCAGAACGACATCCGCTTCATGACGATCTACGGATATGCCCGTCTCGTCGGTTATGACAGCATGCTGACCCTGCAGCCGGACATTCTGGAATCCTTTTCCTCCGTCAACGACATGGTCTTCACCTTCAAGCTGCGCGAGGGCCATAAATGGTCTGACGGACATCCGTTTACGGCCTATGATTTCCGCTATTGGTGGGAAGACGTCATCCTGAACAAGGAGCTCACGCCCGGCGGCGGCGCCCTGGAGCTGCGCCCGCACGGCAGCCTGCCGCGTTTCGAGCTGCTTGACGAATTGACGGTGCGCTACTCCTGGGATGATCCCAACCCGGATTTCCTGCCGATGCTTGCCGCTCCGCAGCCGCTCGTCATCGCCGGGCCTGCGCATTATCTCAAGCAGTTCCACAAGAAATACCAGGACAGCATTCGCCTTTCCTCGCTGATGAAGGAAAACCGGGTGAAGAAATGGCAGGATCTGCACATCAAGATGGGTAAGGCCTATCGGCCTGAAAATCCCAACCTGCCGGTACTCGATCCCTGGAAGAACACGACCGCGCCGCCGGCCGAGCAATTCGTATTCGAACGCAATCCTTATTTTCACCGTGTTGACGAGAACGGGCGGCAGCTGCCCTATATCGACCGCATGATCCTGAACATCAGCTCTTCGGCGATCATCTCCGCCAAGACCGGTGCGGGAGAAAGCGATCTGCAGGCGACCGGCATAGACTTCAACGACTACACCTTCCTGAAGGAGGCGGAAAAGCGCGATCCAAGCAAGATCAAGGTCGATCTTTGGAAGGCTGCGCGGGGGTCGCGCGTTGCCCTGTACCCCAATCTGAACAGTGCCGACGCGGTCTGGCGCGACCTCTTGCGCGATGTTCGGGTGCGCAGGGCGCTGTCGCTGGCGATCGATCGCCATGAGATCAATATGGCCGTGTTCTACGGTCTCGGGACTGCAAGCGCCAACACGGTGCTGCCCGACAGCCCGCTTTTCAGGCCTGAATATGCCTCTGCCTGGATCGAGCACGATCCGGATCAGGCCAATGCGCTTCTGGATGCTGCCGGTCTTGCCAAGCGCGACGAAGACGGCATCCGCTTGCTGCCGGATGGCCGGCGAATGGAAATCACCGTTGAGACACCGGGCGAAAGCACGCTCGATTCCGACGTGCTGGAACTGGTCACCGATCACTGGCGCAAGGTCGGCATTGCACTTTTTATTCGCGTGTCCCAGCGCGATATTTTCCGCAGCCGCGGCATGAGCGGGCGCATTCTGATGTCGATGTGGTATGGCCTCGACAATGGCGTTGCCACGGCCGACATGAATCCCGGCGAATTGGCGCCGACGACCAATGACCAGATGCAATGGCCTCTTTGGGGCATGTACTATCTGTCGCGCCGGACGCAAGGGGTGGCTCCGGACGTGCCCGAAGCGGTCGAGCTGGTCAAGCTGCTGGGCGAATGGGAGGAGGCTGCCTCCTCCTTCGAGCGGGCCGAGATCTGGCATAAGATGCTGAAGATCTATACGGAGCAGGTGTTCTCCATCGGCCTCATCAACGGCACTCTCCAGCCGATCGTGCACTCGGCCCGCATGCAGAACGTGCCGGAAAAGGCGCTTTACGGCTTCGATCCGACCTGCCTGCTCGGCGTGTATATGCCGGACACCTTCTGGATGAAGGAGGACAGCCGGAATGCTTAGATATATCCTTTGGCGTGTCGCCGTGATGATCCCCACTCTGGTCGTCATCTCGATGCTGGTCTTCACCATCATCCAATTGCCGCCCGGGGACTTCTTCGATAGCCAGATCGCCGAACTGCGCGCTCAGGGCGATACAGCGAACCTTCAGGATATGGAGAATCTTCGCCACGAATACGGGCTCGATCAGCCGCTGCCGCTTCAATATCTTCACTGGGCCGGAGGTATGCTGCACGGCGATTTCGGCTATTCTTTCGAATATCAGCTGCCGGTGTCGGATGTAGTCGGCGACCGGCTTTGGCTGACTATCCTCGTATCGATGACGACGATCCTTCTGACCTGGTTGATCGCTTTCCCGATCGGCATCTATTCGGCAACCCATCAATATAGCTGGAGCGACTACGGCCTTACCTTCCTCGGCCTGCTCGGCATCGCCATCCCGAATTTCATGCTGGCGCTGATCCTAATGTATTTCGCCAATGTTTGGTTCGGCGTGTCGATCGGCCATCTGATGGACCAGAAATACCTTTCGCAGCCGATGAGCTGGGAAAAGGCGCGCTCGATTCTCTCGCATCTATGGATCCCGGTCATTATTGTCGGCACGGCCGGAACCGCCGGCATGATCCGCCGCCTTCGCGCCAATCTGCTCGACGAGATGCAGAAGCAATATGTCGTCACCGCGCGTGCCAAGGGGCTGCATCCCCTGAGGACGCTGGTGAAATATCCGCTGCGCATGGCGCTGAACTTCTTCGTGGCCGACATCGGATCGATCCTGCCGTCGATCATCTCCGGCGCCGAAATCACCGCCATCGTGCTGTCGCTGGAGACGACCGGTCCGATGCTGATCAGGGCGCTGCAGAGCCAGGACATGTATCTTGCCGGCTCTTTCCTGATGTTTCTGGCCTTCCTCAATGTCATCGGCGTGCTGATCTCGGATATCGCGCTTGGCTTTCTCGATCCCCGCATCCGCTTGCAAGGCAGGAGCACAAAGTGAGCGTATCCCTGCCAAAACCTGGTGCTCCCCTGGAGCATTATGTCTCGAACGCGGCTTTCGACCCGGATCAGTTCGAGGCAATGTCCGCCGGCCAGCAACGCTACTATATGGCTTCGCAAAAGAAGCTGATGTGGTGGAAGTTCAAGAAACATAAGCTTGCGCTTGCCTCCGGCATTTTCCTGCTGCTGGCCTATGGCACGATCATCATTGCGGAATTCCTGGCGCCCTATGGGCTGCACACCCGCAATGTGGATTATATCCATTCGCCGCCGCAGGCCGTGCACTTCTTCAACAATGGAGAGTTCGTCGGACCGTTCGTATATGGGCGCAAGATGACGCTGGATATCGATACGTTGCGCCGGGTCTACACCAATAATCCCTCGGACGTGCAACCCATTCGTTTCTTCTGTCGCGGTGATGCCTATCGCTTCTGGGGACTGGTGGATTCGAACCTTCATCTCGTCTGCCCGGCCGTCGGCGGCCAGATGTACCTGCTCGGAACCGACCGGCTGGGCCGGGACGTGCTGTCGCGCATCATCTATGGCGCACGGATATCTCTGACGATCGGGCTTATCGGCATTACGGTCAGCTTCGTCCTCGGCATCGTCATAGGCGGTCTTGCCGGCTATCATGGCGGTCTCCTCGATCTTCTCGTGCAGCGCGTGATCGAGGTGCTGCAGGCGCTGCCGAGCCTACCCCTGTGGATGGCGCTGGCGGCAATCATGCCGGTGAGCTGGAGCCCGATCATCGTCTATTTCGGCATCACCATCATTCTCGGTATTCTCGACTGGACCGGCCTCGCGCGCGCCGTGCGCTCCAAGCTCCTGTCCCTGCGCGAGGAAGACTATGTCCTTGCGGCGCAATTGATGGGCGCCAGCACGCCGCGCATTATCGGCCGCCATCTTGTTCCGGGCTTCATGTCGCATCTCATCGCTTCGGCAACGATTTCGGTTCCGAGCATGATTCTCGGCGAGACTGCGCTGAGCTTTCTCGGATTGGGCCTTCGCCCGCCGATCACGAGCTGGGGTATTTTGCTGACCGAGGCGAGGAGCGTCAGCGTCATCGCCTTTTATCCATGGCTCCTTTTGCCCATGGTCCCGGTGATTTTGGTCATTCTCGCGTTCAACTTTTTAGGAGATGGCTTGCGCGATGCCGCCGATCCCTACAAATAGCTGGGTGAATGGCGAAGACGGCATTGCAATTCGAGAAGCGGCCGCGGATGTCGTTTGCCGACGCACCGCGTATAACTTTCACCCCCAGAGGTTTTGCCCATGAAGCGGCGCTTAGAAGATGCTCGAATCCTCATGTATAGCCATGACACGTTCGGTCTCGGTCATCTCAGGAGATGCCGAACCATAGCCCATGCGCTTGTCGAGGACTATCGCGGCCTGAACGTGCTGATTATCTCCGGCGCAACGATCGCCGGGGCTTTCGACTATCGTGCCCGCGTGGACTTCGTCAAAGTGCCGAGCGTCATCA
The DNA here is from genome assembly GCA_900468625.1 of Hyphomicrobiales bacterium. Lineage (GTDB taxonomy): Bacteria > Pseudomonadota > Alphaproteobacteria > Rhizobiales > Rhizobiaceae > Rhizobium. The sequence continues at coordinate 91,110 of UBUL01000011.1, read as the reverse complement.
AGCTGCGCGACGGCGAATATACGTCGATGGCAAGCCACGTCGCACTTCAGGAAACGCTGAAGATGCGGCAATCGATCATTCGCCACACGGCCGAGACCTTCCAGCCGGATGTTTTCATCGTCGACAAGGAGCCGATGGGGCTGAAAGGCGAGGTCGAGGAGACGCTGACCTATCTCAAGGCACGCGGCACGACACTCGTTCTGGGCATGCGCGACGTCATGGACGCGCCGCATCTGCTGGAAGCCGAGTGGAAGAAGAACAACGTGCTGCAGAAGATCGATCAGTTCTACGATTGCGTCTGGGTCTATGGGCCGCCGGATTTCCATGATCCGCTCATCGGTCTCGATGTTCCGGCAGGCGTGCGCCGGAAGATGGAGTTCGTCGGCTTCCTGCAGCGCAGCGTTTCCACCCTGGGTACGAAGTCGGAACACGTGCCTGACGAGGACTATATTTTGGTGACGACCGGCGGCGGCGGTGACGGCGCCGATCTGGTCAGCGATGTCGTCGCGGCCTTCGAGCAGGACAGTTCCTTGACGCTGAAGACGCTGATTGTGCTTGGCCCCTATATGCCGGCCAAGGAGCGCAGCCAGCTTTTGGAGCGCGCAAGCAGGATCGACTGTCTGCAGGTCATCGAATTCGACAACAAGATGGAAGAATTGATTGCCGGCGCCAAGGCCGTCGTCGCCATGGGCGGCTACAACACCTATTGCGAGATCCTGTCCTTCGACAAGCCGGCGCTGATCATACCGCGCACCCGGCCACGCGAGGAGCAGCTCATCCGCGCGCAGCGGGCGAGCGAGCTCGGTCTCGTCGACATGCTGCTGCCGGAAGAATCTGCCGATCCGAAGCAGCTTGCGGCTGCCTTGAAGCGCCTGCCGAACCGGGCGCCGCCGTCGGCGAGCAACAGCAATATGCGCCTGGAAGGACTGGTGCACATTTCGCGCACCATCGGCGAATGGTTCGATGATCGCGAGCGCTATTCGCCGCTATCGATCGTTGCCGAGTAGAATACCGGAACCTGTCGATGCGGAAGAAAATACTGGTCGTCCTGAAAGGCTATCCCCGCCTGTCGGAAACCTTCATTGCGCAGGAGCTGCTCGGTCTGGAAAAGGCCGGCTTCGACCTGACGTTGATTTCGATGCGCAAGCCCACGGACAAGAAGCGACATCCGGTGCATGACGAGATCAGGGCGCGCGTCGTTTATCTGCCGGAATACCTGCACGACGAGCCGTTGAGAGTGCTTCGCGCCTTCTTTGCCGGTATTCGCAAGCCCGGGTTCAAGCCGCTCCTGAAGCAATTCTGGGCCGATCTCAAACGGGATATCACGCCGAACCGCGTGCGGCGCTTCGGCCAGGCATTGGTGCTGGCGCATGAATGGCCGGACGGCGGCGAATGGCTGCATGCGCATTTCATCCATACACCCGCCTCGGTGACGGCCTATGCCAGCATCATGACCGGCATCCCGTGGACATGTTCTGCCCATGCCAAGGATATCTGGACCTCGCCGGACTGGGAGCTCTCGGAAAAGCTCGACCGTGCCCGCTGGACGGTGACCTGCACGCGCACCGGCTTCGAGCACATGCGCGATTTGATCGGCGCGGACGACAAGGTATATCTGAGCTATCACGGCCTGGACCTCGATCGCTTCGGATCCTTTGCCGGTGAACATTCTCATCGCAATGGTACGGATCTTTCCGATCCGGCCTTCCTTCTCAGCGTCGGCCGCGCGGTCGAGAAGAAGGGCTACGACGTGCTGCTGAACGCCCTGGCGCTGTTGCCCCGCGATCTCCATTGGCGTTTTACCCATATCGGCGGCGGTGAGGGCCTGCCAAAATTGAAGGCCTTGGCCGATACGCTCGGTATTGCCGATCGCATCGCCTGGAAGGGTGCTCTTGCCCAGGAGGATGTGCTTGCCCATTATCGCCAGGCCGATATTTTTGCGCTCGCCTGCCGGGTGGCGGCCGATGGCGATCGTGACGGGCTGCCGAATGTGCTCGTGGAAGCTTCGAGCCAGCGGCTTGTCTGCGTGTCCACCAATGTCTCCGGCGTTCCCGAACTGCTTGAGGATGGCACGAATGGGCTTGTCGTTCCTTCGGAGGATCCGCAGGCGCTCGCTGCGGTGTTGGAATCTGCCATTCGCAATCCGGCGCTGCGTCACAGACTTGGCGAAGCGGCCGAAAGGCGGGTGCGCGAGCATTTCGACTATCATGCCAGCATACGGCAATTGACCGGATTGTTCGAGGAACAGTGGCAGAAGGAAGAGCAATGGCGGAAATCCGCATGACGGCCTCGTATTCCCCGCCCTTGCGCGTTTTCTTCTATGTTCAACATCTGCTCGGCATCGGCCATCTGGCGCGGGCGAGCCGCATTGCCGGTGCGCTGGCGAAGGATGGGTGCGAAGTCACGGTCGTCACCGGCGGCATACCGGTCAACGGATTTCCCGGTGCTGATGTGACCTCCGTGACACTGCCGGCCGTGGTCGCCAGCAGTGCCGGTTTTTCCGGCCTCGCCGATCAGTCCGGCAACCCCGTCGGCGAAGAGTTTCTGTCCCGCCGCCGCGATCTTCTGCTGGAGGCATTCCGGAAGGCGGCACCCGATGTCGTCATCATCGAGGCATTTCCCTTCGGGCGCAGGCAGATGCGTTTCGAGCTTCTGCCTCTGCTCGACGCCATTGCCAAATCTGACCCGAAGCCAAGGCTCTACACCTCGGTGCGCGATATTCTGCAGCAGCAGAAGAAGCCGGGGCGCGACGAGGAGACGGTCGGCCTCCTGCGCGATCATTTCGATGGTGTCCTCGTCCATGGCGATCCGCATTTCGTCCGGCTGGAAGAAACTTTTCCGCTGACCGAGGCGATCGCCGACAAGGTCGTCTATACGGGCCTTGTGGCACCCGCTTTGCCGCCGGAGCCTGCCGAAACCTTCGACATCGTCGTTTCGGCCGGCGGCGGCGCGGTCGGACGCGATCTTATCCGCGCATCGCTCGAGGCGGCAAGCCGCATGGCGGCCGATCGCCGCTGGCTGCTCATCGCTGGCCCGAACCTGCCCGAACAGGATTATGCCGGTCTCGCCAAGGATGCGCCCGGCAATGTCGAGCTTGTCCGCTTCCGCAAGGATTTTCCCTCTCTCCTGCGCGGAGCGGCGCTGTCGATTTCGCAGGCCGGCTACAATACGGTCGGCGATCTTCTCGTGGCGCGCTGCCGCGCCATTCTGGTTCCTTTCACGGCCGGCGGCGAGACGGAGCAGTCCGTCCGAGCCGAACGGCTGGAGAAATTGGGGCTGGCACTGGCCCTGCCGGAGGCGGGGCTGACGACCGATTTGTTGGCCGAGGCGGTCGAGATCGCGCTGGCGCGACCCAAGCCGGGCAATCCGGATATCGATCTCGGCGGCGCTGCCAGAACATCGGCCATACTACGCCGGATGACATAGAGCCGGTTGCGCAAAGTGTCCCCGGTCTTGTGACAACGACATACGCAAAATCAACGATTAAAGCGCGCGAGGCGAATCTGAGAGATCGCCGGATGCCTTAGGGAACAGGTACATCGGCTATCGAGGGCACCCTGTCGTTTTATCCTCCTGGATTCCTGCAATCTTGTGATATAAATCAAGAAATCGATGAATCGGGAGGAGCGTGGACGAAAGACCGGGCGGCGTCTCTTTTCACACATGGGGCCACGTATCCGCAACGAAAACTTCCCGCATCCCTGCAACATCGGTGCCGGCGTCCGGCCGGCGCTGGGCGTTGAATTTGAAAGCTTGCAGTAAGCAATGGAAAAAAGCCTAGCGCGTTATATTTGGTCGAATACCCGGCTGGAGCAGATCTGGATACTGCTTGTCGTTGCGGCCTCCATGATCCCGTATTTCCTATCTTTCGACCTGCCGAAGCAGATCGTCAACGGGCCGATCCAGGGCAAGGGGTTCGAGCATCCCGGCGACACGCAGACCTTCCTGCACATCGCCTTCGATGTGCCGCTGATGGGGCACATCGAAGTGTTTCATGGCGTGCAGCTCACCCGCATGTGGATGCTGATAGCGCTGAGCCTGGTATTCCTGGCGCTTGTCGTGCTCAATGGCCTCTTCAAGCTTTACATCAATACCTACAAGGGACGGCTCGGCGAGCGCATGCTTCGCCGCATTCGTTTCGAGCTGATCGATCGCGTATTGCGCTTTCCTCCCGCCCATTTCAAGCGGGTGAAGCCTGCGGAAATCGCCACCATGATCAAGGACGAGGTGGAGCCTATGGGCGGCTTCACGGGCGATGCCTTCGTGCAGCCGGCGCTACTCGGCGGCCAGGCTGTGACCGCGCTCGTCTTCATCGTCATGCAGAATTTCTGGCTCGGCATGATTGCCGCTGCCATCGTCGCCGTGCAGGCGATCGTCATTCCCCGCATGCGCAAGCGCCTCCTGGAGCTCGGCCGCCAGCGGCAGCTGACGGCACGCGAACTTTCCGGCCGTGTCGGCGAGATCGTGGACGGTATCGGCACCATCCACGCCAACGACACCACGAACCTGGAGCGCGCCGATATCGCCCACCGGCTCGGATTGATCTTTTCGATCCGTTACGATCTCTATCAATGGAAGTTCCTGGTGAAATTCATCAACAACTTCCTTGCGCAGGTCACGCCTTTCCTCTTCTACCTGATCGGCGGCTTCCTGGCTCTGCAGGGCCGCCTGGACATCGGTCAGCTCGTTGCCGTCATCAATGCCTATAAGGACCTGCCCGGGCCGCTGAAGGAACTGATCGACTGGGATCAGTCGCGCCAGGACGTTCAGGTAAAATACAATCAGGTGGTCGAGCAGTTCAGCGTCGACAATCTGATCGACCCGAAAATCCAACTCGTCTCGCACGCGCCGGCCGGCCGCATCACTCATTCTCTCGTTGCGACCAATCTGACCGTCGTCGACGACAGCGGCGCTCGCGTGCTGGATCATGTTTCTGTCGAAATTCACCCTGGAGAAAAGGTCGCGATCGTCGGCGACAGCGGTGCCGGCGGCGAATATCTGGCCGAAGCGTTCGGCCGCCTGATCTGGCCGGACAGCGGCCGCATCTCCATCGACGGGCGGGATATCCTGGAACTGCCGGAATCGATAACCGGCCGGCGCATCGCCTATGCCTCCTCCGAAACGTTCTTCTTCCACGGCACCTTGCGCAGCAATCTTCTCTACGGCCTCAAGCATGCGCCGCTCATCGCCCCCGTCTACGACGAGGAGGAGGCCACGAAGACCAAGTGGAGCATGGCCGAGGCCCGGCGTGCGGCCAATCCGGAATTCGATCTCAATAGCGATTGGGTCGATTATGCCGCCGCCGGCGCAACGGGGCCGGATGACATCTATTCCGTAATCCGCCCGGTTCTCGATGCGGTGGCGATGTCGCAGGATATTTTCGACATGGCATTGCGCTCGAATGTCGATGCCGCGACGCATCAGGATCTGACCTCCCGCATCGTCGAGCTGCGGCAGGCATTGCGGTTGCGGCTGGAAGAGGAAAAGCTCGAGGATCTCGTCGTTCCCTTCCAGTTCGATACCTATAATCTGCAGGCGACGGTCGGCGAAAATCTGCTGTTCGGCACGCTGAAGCGGCCGCAGATGACCAATCGCAAGCTTGCCGCGCATCCCTATTTCCGGCAGATTTTCACCGAGACGGGCCTGGTGTCCGACCTCTATGACATGGGTCTGGAGATCGCCGAAAACGCGGTCGAGCTGTTCACCGATCTGCCGCCCGACCATCCGTTCTTCCAGCAGCTGACCTTTATGACGGCAGAAGACATCCCGACCTATGAGGCATTGCTGCAAAAGCTGAACGGCAAGGGTTACGAGGCCGCGACCGATGACGAGCGCGCGGCCATCATCCGCCTGAGCTTCTCCTACATCGAGCCGCGCCATCGTTTCGGTCTTCTGACGCAGGTGCTGATGGAAAAGATCGTGCAGGCGCGCGCGACGTTCTACGAGAATATTCCCGCCGATCTTGCAAGCGTGATCGAGCGCTACGATCCCGAGCGCTTCACCGCTTCTGCGACTTTGATGGATAATGTGCTGTTCGGCCGTATCGCCCATCAGCAGGCCAATGCGCCGGAGCAGATCCACCAGATCATGTATGATGTATTCGGGCGTCTTGGAATGCACGACAGCGTCCTGTCGATCGGTCTGGATTTCGACGTCGGCTCGGGCGGCAAGCGTCTGACGAATGTGCAGCGCCAGAAGCTCAATCTGGGGCGTGCGCTTTTGAAGCGGGCCGACTATATCATCTGTAATCGCCCGCTTCCTGCGCTCGATCATCGCGTTCAGGATCAGATCGCGAGGGCCATTCTGCACGGGCACGACAGCGCCGGCTATGCGCCGGCGATCATCTGGGTGCTGTCCAATCCCGGCTTTGCGGAATTGTTCGACCGTGTTCTGGTCTTCGACCATGGGAGTCTCGTCGAAAGCGGCTCCACGACCGATCTTTTGGAGAAAAACGGTATGTTCAAAGAACTGTTATCGTAATATCCTATCTCGACAGTGGCGTCTGGGGCCGAACACTGGGGGTATCGAAGCTCATGCTTCTGAAGGATGAAGTTGAAATGCTGAAGCGGGTGCCGATTTTTTCGCGCATCGCACCCGCAAAATTGAAACTCTTGGCGTTTACGTCGGATCGGGTCAGCTACAATGCTGGCCAAACCCTATTTCATCAGGGCGATCAAGGTGATGCTGCATATGTTGTTCTTTCAGGAACTGCTGATATTCTCGTCGATAGCCCAGCCGGCGAGATCAAGGTGGCGGAAGTCGACGTCAATTCCATCGTCGGCGAAATTGCCATTCTCTGCGATGTCTCCCGTACGGCCACGGTGAAAGCGACCTCGAGGCTGGAAGCGCTGAAGATCAGCAAGGAACATTTCCTGAAGCTGCTCAGCGATTTTCCGGAAATGGCCGTCGAGATCATGCGCGTGCTTGCAGACCGCCTCAACCACACGACCTCGGAACTGACCGCCGTCCGCAGTCGCCTCAACCAGCCGCAGCCAATATCCACGCATTGAGATCGCAATATCCGGCCCCGCGTTTTCAGGCGACTTGGCTTAGCGATTTGGACATAGGCCCGTTGCTGACCTCCCGGAGCATTTCCAGGAACGATGCGCAGCGGCTTTCCGCAGAAAAATACGAAAAGAATCAAGAAGATAGAGCGTCTCCGCGAATCGAAGAAAAGCTAATTCTTTAGGAAGCGATGAAGAACGTCGCAATCAGCAGCGCGATTCCGATCCAGCCGATCAGAAGGAGGCGCCAGGTTGTGCCTCTTCTCTCCCGAAAGAAGGCCTTTCTTGCTGCCTTATCGGTCTTGAAGGCTGCATTGTTTGCGGCCTGAACATTGGTCGCCATGATGCGTCGCCAGCCGCCGCCGATGCCGATCACGATCGGGACGAGGCATGCGATGCGAACGATATCGATCATTGAGAATCCATTGAAGATTTGATGCGAGGCAGGTGCGACGACAGGTAACCGAGGATCGGACGTACTGCAACCTGTAAAACAGGCCGCGGCTTGCCTGTCAACCAAACGTTTCAATGAATCAGGCTCGTCATTTGGGGCATGCGGTATATGGCAAACGCAATTCCGAAATATCCGCGGCTCGAATATGAGCGGAGATTTCTCGTCAACGATGTTCCGGATCGTTCCGGAATGACATTCCGGTTGATCGGAGAATGCGCGAAAAATAGAACAAGCAATCCCATTATCAAATTCGATCAGCCACATGTCGGACATGGCCAAATGCCCCTGCCCGTTGTTGCGGCACTTGGCCAACATGTTTCCGTTCGATGCGAAATCGAATAACATCTCTTCTTATGACGGACGATCATGAGAGAGCGCAGGGTATGTGTATGCAGCCGATCCACTACGGGCTCGCCAGGGTAACTGCCTTAGCCGCTCTGATTGTTTTCCCTGCTGTTTTCTTTGTTTCCTGCTCGACGGCCGGCGGAACGGGCAGTCACTCTCGTTCCGCAACCGCGAGCAAATCGTCAGATCCCGCCAAGGATAAGGCCGCCGAACGCCGGCGATGGGAAGAGAGGGTTCAACGAGACAATGAGTTAGCTCCAAGCGGGTCAGTGCCCGGTTCCTACGGCTCGTTTGGTCCTCGTTTCAGTTGGTAAGCGATAGATTTGCAAACCGGGCTGCCTAAGAGCGTTTCCCCCTTTTTTCTTGAATCGCGAAAACGCTCTATATTCTTGTTTCTTTGCACATTCCCGGCGGAAAGCCGCTACGCACTTTTCCTGGAACTGCTCTGGGTAGATGCAGCAGCATCTTTTAGATGTAGTGCAAAGCCTGATGCACTCGAACCGCTCAGCTCCGCGCGGAGTTGCATGGCCGGGATGTGGTAATCCCCGCCATTTTGACGGCGGTAAGGGATGGGACGTGTCGTTTCAAGTGTACGCATCCGGTCGCGCAGACTTTCTGCAGCGGCTTCGAAGCGGACGTCGTCGAAGCGATCGGTGCTGTACGTCACGAAGGACGGCAGCACATTGTAGCCCGGGTAGTAGAGAATCCCATGATTGATCGGAAACAGAAGATCGTCGATTGGTCCATTGATTCCCCGGGGAGCGTAGTGTTCCTCCCAACCGCCTGCCGTCACGATCAACATGGCTCGTTTGCCGGCCAAGGTTCCCTCGCCATAGCGATCGCCCCAGCGCTTGTCGCTATGCTCGCCGACGCCATAGGCGAAGCCATATGCAAACACACGGTCGACCCAGCCTTTCAGGATGGCGGGCATGGAGAACCACCAGAGCGGAAACTGCAGGATCAATGTATCGGCCCAGAGAAGCTTTTCGATTTCCGCCTTGACATCGTCCGTCAGCGTATCGGTGCTGAAAGCCTGTTTGGAGGCGGCGACCGGTATGAGCCGCTCGTCGGGAGCCAGGGAAGGGAAATCCGTGCGGTCGACCGCGGATTTCCACCGCATGGCATGGAGGTTGGAAACCCGAACCGTATGGCCGGCTGCTTCCAACTCCTGGATCGCGACATCGCGCAGCGATGCGGAAAGGGATTTCGGTTCGGGGTGAGCGAAGACGATGAGCACATTCATAATGGCGCCTGCTTGTTGGAGAAAACCTCACCTGAAGCTAGGCCATGTTTTACCAATGCGGTACAGTGGTGAAATGAATATGATAATGCCGAATAATGGATAGATCGGACATCACGCTCGAACGCATCCGCACCTTCGTCCGTGTCGCCGAACGCGGGAACCTGTCGGCTGTGGCGCGCGAGCTGAACATCGGCCAGTCCAGTGTCACGCGGCATCTGCGCGAGCTTGAGGACGCCCTGGGCGTGGCGCTGCTGAGCCGCACGACCCGCCGCGTCACGCTTACCGAGGAAGGCAGCCGTTATTATGCCAGCGCCCTTCAAATCCTGCGCCTGTTGGAACAGGCGGCAGATGAAGCGCGAAGCGCGCGGAGCGCTTCCAGCGGCACGGTTCGTATCTCCTGTACGGCCGCCCTCGGCGTCCGGCACATCAGCGGGTTGATCTTCGACTTTCAAGATCGCCACTCTGACATCGCGGTCGATCTCAGCCTGACGGATGAGCGCATTGATCTCATCCGCGAAGGCGTGGACATTGCGCTGCGCCTTGGTCCGCTTACCGACAGCTCCATGAAGCTGCGGGCGATCGGCCAAAGCCGGCGTGTCCTCGTCGCCTCTCCCGCCTATCTGGCAAGCCATGGCCGGCCGGAAACGCCCGAGGAACTCGAGGACCATGAAGGCATCCGCATGTCGAATGTTGCCGGGAGCGAATTCCTCGCGCTCGAACAGGCGGGAGGTGCACGGCACGTCGTGCCTTTCGATGGCCGTCTGCGCGTCGATCATGGGCTCGCTGCGCGCGAAGCCTTTGCCGCGGGGCGCGGCGTCGGTCCCGCCCATATCTGGCTGGTAGACGACCTTCTCGCGGACGGCCGGCTCGAAGCGATCCTGCCTGACTATGCGCCATCGGCCGTGCCGTTGAACATGCTCATTGCGCCCGAACGAAGCGACATTACGCGTGTCAGGCTGCTGGTCGAGTTTCTAGCCGGGGCGATGTTGCGCATCCCCGGCATAGAGCGGTCACGGACGGACAGTTAGACCGCCCGCCTGGCGGTTCTTCCAGCGTCCCTGATCAACTGAAAGCATCGACAAGAGCCAATCACCGACGCCGATCCCGTCTGTTTCCAGCGTTGTCAGAGAAATGCTACCGCACTGAGCGCCAACATCTGGCTCTTCGATGACATGCCCATTCGAGGCCGGTGAAAGAGGACACTCCGTTTCATCGCAAACCGAGATCAACTTCTACCTTAATGATCATTTTAGCCAGGTGCAGCCCCCGAGTGCGATGGTGCACGATTGATCCTCAGTCGTCAGAAAGAGGATGCGTTATGGGGAGTGTTCTTCACGGGAGCGCCCGCACGACGCGGCGTCTTCGAGCCGAACTCCAAGCGTCGCAAGAAAGTATCCGCTCCCCCGCCGCCGCTATGCCTGAAGCCCCCATGCGCCGATGGGTCCCAAGTCTCCCAAAAGCAGGGTGCTGACGCTGGACGAGGAAGCCATCATGGTGGCTTTCCGGCAAAGGACGCCGCTGCCATTGGGAGACGTGGCTGCTTGCGAGATACCATCCCGACCTCAGGCGCATCACAATACGGTTTGTCGAGCCGGCTACCGGATGCAGATGAGTTCGAGCCATCGTTGCGGAATATTCACCATGATGCTTTAGATATATCGAATTAAGTATTCAATGATATATTTATTTATAGACTGTATCCTGTCCCTCGGCGATGGAGAGATATTGCTTTACCGCTGAATACTGCCGCGGGTTTTGCACTGGGAGGTCGGTTCGTCGATAGGAGCGGCGACCGAAGAGGAGAGTTGCGATGAGCGCTTCTGACGTCAAGTTTACGCCAGACATCCTGGTACTCGTTGCCTGTGAGGGCGATTCCGAGACTTTGGCCATGGCGACCAACATAAGAAAAGCCGGCTTGTCATGCGTTTGTTTTTCGAATTTCCATACGATGGCGGAGCATTGGCGATATCTCGAACCAGCCATCATCCTTGTCGATGCGGCGGTTGCCGATGAATTTTTCCGCTGCCGCAGCGAGAACGAAGTTTTTCAAGATCTGCCGGTGATCGAAATCGTGTCGCCGGATATCGATAGCCGTGTCAAAGCATTAGCCGCCGGCGCTGTGGATTGCATTGTCAAACCTGTCATAAATGAGGAATTGTTCGCGCGCCTGCGAACGCAACTCGAACTGCAGACGGCACAAAGGCAGTTCAAGCTCGTCAACATGCAGTTCGCCACCACACTGGAAAAAATGGGGCAGGGGGTTTGTTTCTTCGATGCGGATCGGCGCCTGGTTCTTTCCAACCGCCGTTATGCTGAAGTCTATGGCATTGAGCCGGAAGCAATAATACCGGGCATGAGATTGGAAGAGATCGCCGAGTTGCGGTATGCGGCGGGTGCCTGCCCACCCATCTCCCATCAGGAATATTTGGATTGGTGTGACGCGGTCAATTCGAGCCCTTCTCCGCAAAACTGGTCGGCCGAACTCATGTCCGGAAAGGTCATCCGTGTGCATCATGAGCGTACGGCCGATGGCGGATGGGTATCCACCCACGAGGATGTGACTGAGCACAGAGATGCCGAGAGGCAAATAACCCATTTGGCCTTGCATGATCCGTTGACCGATCTGCCCAACCGGGCGGCGTTGAAGAAAGAACTCGATGTCCTGATTAAAAAAAACAGGGAACAGGACTTTCCGTTCGCGGTGTTGTGCCTTGATCTGGACCGTTTCAAAGAGGTCAATGACCTCTTCGGCCATAATGCCGGCGACCTTCTCTTGTGTACTATAGCCGACCGTTTACGCGCGATATCGGACGAGGCATTCGTTGCCCGGCTTGGCGGCGACGAGTTCATGGTGCTGGCTGAACTCGATGTCAAATTCGCATCGAGCCTCGCGGACCGCATTATTGCATCCCTAAGCGAGGACGCCGATATCGATGGGACCCGGGTCCGGATCGGCGTAAGCATCGGCGTGGCGGTATTCCCGGCAGACGGTGGCAGCGCGGGGGTTCTGATGAGCAATGCCGACGCTGCGCTTTATCGTGCCAAAGCCGAAGGTCGGGGGACAATCCGGTTTTTCGAGCCGCAGATGGACCAATGGCTGCGCGAAAAGCGGTCGTTGCAGCGCGACCTCCACGCCGCTCTCTCGCTGCAACAGCTTGCCGTCGTTTATCAGCCGCAAGCCGACATCGGCGGAGACATAATGGGTTTTGAAGCCCTGCTGCGGTGGCACCATCCGACCCGCGGCAATGTTCCGCCTTCTATCTTCATTCCGATTGCCGAAGAGAGCAGCCTGATCATCGAACTCGGGGAATGGGTGCTTCGTGCGGCCTGCAAGGAAGCGGCCTCCTGGCCGAACGAGCTGCAGATCGCCGTCAATCTCTCGCCCGTGCAGTTCAAGCACGGTGATCTTTCCAATCTCGTGCGATCCGTTCTTGTCGATACCGGTCTCTCGCCTGATCGGTTGGAGCTCGAAATCACCGAAGGCGTATTGATTGACGATTTCGAGCGAGCAATCGCGACACTCGGGCGTCTCAAGGGGCTTGGCGTGCGAATTGCCATGGATGATTTCGGGACCGGCTATTCCTCTCTGTCCTACCTGCAATCCTTCCCTTTCGATAAGATCAAGATCGATCAGTCCTTCATACGCCAGGCCGGGCAATCACAATCCGCCGCGATCATTCGTGCGGTTATCGGCCTGGGGCGAGGCCTGGATTTGCCGGTGATTGCCGAAGGCGTCGAATCGGAAGACCAGCTTGCGTTCCTGACCCGCGAAAGTTGTCACCAGGTGCAGGGCTATCTGGTCGGGCGACCGCAGCCGATTTCCGTCTATGCCAGATATGTCGGCCGGGAGGTGCCGGAAATGGATCAGGTTCGATCGAAACGTGACGGTGATCCATTGTCGCAGTGGCGCAAGGAACAATCGAAACGGGGGCTTCCGCAGTCATTGTGATCGTCTCTCCCGATAGGAGGCGCTGCCCTCCGGAGTGAATATCTGGATTATCGCTGCTGCGAACTTAAACGGCATAGATCAGTATTGTTTATTTTAAACAACGCTATGCCAGCGGAGGATTCACGGCAAATTAAGACGGAATATGCATCCTCCGCCTGACTGAATAGCGATGATATCTGGGATCCCTGCGGGGTGTGAAAAGTCAAGAATGACAAGGATAGCTGCGGCAGCACACTTTAAAGACGACAACGAGCGGGCGGATATTTACCACGACGCTATCAATCGACTGTTCGCGTTATCTGGCGGACAGCATCCAGAAAAATTCGCACCGTCCTTCGATCAATTAAAGACAATAGCTGCGCAAGACATCGCAATCGGTAACATGCCGCAAGGAATTTGTGTTTTCAATGCGGAGAAAAGGCTCACATTCTGCAACAGGCGTTATGCCGAAATCTATCGCCTCGATCCCGAGCAGATCCTCCCCGGGGTAACATTGAGCGAAATCAATACCAGACGTGTTGCCGCTGGGACGTCCCATGTGGATGCCGAGCATTACATGATCGTCAACGAAACAGCTAATTCGGCCACTAAGCCATCTGTACGAATAGTCAAGCTTAATGACGGCCGCAGTATTCAAATCTGTCATCAGCGCCTAGCCGACGATGGTTGGGTTGCCACTCACGAAGACATTACCGAGCTAAAAGCCACACGGGTAATCGGCAGCCAGGAAATTTCACTCCAAACGATGATCGATTGGGTGCCGGATTATTTCTGGGCCAAAGACACCGAGAGCCGGTTCGTTGTCGTTAACAGCGCATTTTCCGCGCGCTTCGGCGTGCAAAGCACCTCGGATCTTCTTGGTCGGACGGATTTCGATCTGCATCCACCCGAAATGGCCAGCGCGTTTCGAGCACAGGAACTCGAAATCATGCGTTCCGGGAAGCCGTTGTTCGATCTTGAAGAGCTGCGCATCGGTAAATCTGGCGCACCGAAGTGGCTGCTGACGACGAAGGTCCCGTTGCGCAATGATAGGAATGAAGTCTTTGGGCTTGTCGGAATCTCCAGGGATATCACCGACCGCAAGTTCGCAGACCTTCTGCGCGATGGACAAGCACAAGTGCTGGAAATGATCGCGACCGGCGCACCCTTGGAACGCGTGCTTGAAGATATAGCCCGTTTGGTGGAAAGCCTATCACAGGGGATATTCTGTTCCGTCATGCTGGTTGACGACACGAACAGCCACCTGAGATGCGTCGCTGCACCAAGCTTGCCCGCCGCTTTCGCGAAACACCTGGACTGCGTTCCCGTCGGCGAGAAGGCGGGATCGTGTGGAACTGCCGTTTATCGTCGCGAAGCGGTGGTCGTTGCGGATATCGCGCACGATCCGCTATGGGACGAGTGCCGCCATCTGCCTCTGGCGTACGGACTTCGCTCATGCTGGTCCATGCCGATCCTGTCCCATCAAGAAAATGCACTGGGGACGTTTGCGCTCTATTCGGAGGCTCCGCGCGAACCCACCAGGAGCGAGCTGGATCTCGTTAGGACAGTCGGCCGGCTTGCCGACATTGCCATGCAGCGCAAACTGGCTGAAGAGCGTATCAGCTTCATGGCGCATCATGACAGTTTAACCGGACTGCCCAACCGTACCCTATTGCAGGAGCGTTTGCCCGCCGCGCTCCTCGAAGCCGAGCGGTTGGGTCATCGCGTGTCGGTGGTATTTATCGACCTTGACAATTTCAAGGTCGTCAATGACAGCCTCGGTCACAATGCCGGTGACGAACTCCTCAAAGCTGCCGCCGCCAGGATGCAGAAAGTTGTTGGACCCGCTGATATGGTCGTCCGCCTTGGCGGAGATGAATTTGTCGTCGTCTTCACTCAGCAGTGTGCAGATACGGCTGCGATCCTGGAAAAAGTGCGTATCATTCAAAACGCATTGGCTCAATCCATTGAAATAAATGGATACGACTACAGGATTGCATGCAGTATAGGGATTGCCAATTATCCGAATGACGGAACCAATGCCGATACTTTGATAGCAAATGCAGATGCTGCGATGTATCAAGCCAAGGAAAGCGGCCGTGACCGCTTCAAACTCTATAAACCGGATTTTAGCGTAGAGGTGCAAGAGCGCTTTTTATTGCTTGAAACCTTGAAGATTGCGGTTGAGCGATCTGAATTCTCGCTTGTCTATCAACCGCAGGTGAAACTGTCGACAAATACGGTTTTTGCCGCTGAAGCTCTGATCCGCTGGCGTCATCCACAACTCGGATCCGTACCTGCGGCACGTTTCATCCCTTTAGCGGAAGAAAGCGGCCTCATCGGACCGATCGGTGATTGGGTGTTGCGAGAGGCCTGCCGGCAGAACAAGGCCTGGCAGGATGCCGGCTATCCGAAGATCGTCGTTTGCGTCAACGTCTCCGCCCGACAGTTTCATGAGAATGATCTCGTTGCGTGCGTCGCCAGTGCTTTGCAGGCAAGCGGACTGGAGCCGGAATATCTGGAACTAGAGCTGACCGAAGGCCTGATCATGCGTGACGTTCCACGGGCAGTCCGGACGATGGAACATTTGCGATCGCTGGGAGTAAGCTTGGCGATTGATGATTTTGGCACGGGATACTCGAACCTCAGTGCCCTAAAAAACTTTCCGGTTTCCCGGTTGAAAATCGATAAATCCTTTATCGCCGATCTGTCGGACAATGAGAGCGGCTGTTCCGTTACGGCCGCCATTGTTTCACTAGGGCAAAAGCTGAAGCTGGATGTTGTGGCCGAGGGCGTGGAAACGCTCGAGCAGCTTGAGTTCTTGCGCGAGAATAATTGCGACAGCATCCAAGGATATTATTTCGGACGACCTGTTCCCGCAGTGGAGTTCGAGGCTTCGTGGAATCGACCGGGCGCTTGACCCAGGAAACCGGTTTGGGCCTTGCCGTCTCAATCAAGGATGCTGCGCGCGTTACGCCAATGCCGTGTTCCGCGGAGAAGGCCCCTCCGATTGCACCAACAATCCGCGTCGCGCGAGGTTGCGCATCAGATGCGAGGCGCCGAAGGTCCAGGGTGGGCACTCGGTCGATAGCAGCACGCGGTTCTTCAGCGATCCCAGCTTTTCATTGGAGATGGTGACGATGTCGCCGACCTTGTGGGTAAAGCCCTGGCCGGGCGTGTCGCGATCTTCGACGGGGGCAAACAGCGTTCCCATGAACAGCACGAGGCCGTCGGGATACTGATGATGGCGGCCGACGGTCTGCGAGACGAGGTCGAGCGGATCGCGGCTGATTTCCTTCATCGATGAGCGCCCGTGCAGCACATAGCCATCCTCGCCTTCGACCTTGAGGTCGAGATCGGCATTGCGCACGTCATCCAGATCGTAGGTTTCGTCGAACAGGCGAATGAAAGGGCCAATCGAGCAGGAGGCGTTGTTGTCCTTGGCCTTGCCGAGCAGCAGTGCGGAACGCCCTTCGACATCGCGCAGGTTGACGTCGTTGCCGAGGGTGGCGCCCTTCACACGGCCCTGGCTATCGACGGCAAGCACGATTTCCGGTTCGGGATTGTTCCACTTGGAGATCGGATGCAGGCCGACATCCGCGCCCGGTCCGACCGAAGACATGACCTGCGATTTGGAAAAGACTTCCGCATCCGGCCCGATACCGACTTCGAGATATTGCGACCAGACGCCTTCTTCGATCAGCGCTGCCTTGACCTTGGCTGCCTCAGGCGAGCCGGCCTTCAAGTTGCGCAGGCTGTCGCCGATCAGTGCTGTTACCTTGCCGCGGATCGCTTCGGCAAGATCCGGATTGCCGGCGGCGCGCTCTTCGATGACGCGCTCCAGCATCGAACGGGCAAAGGTGACGCCGCAGGCCTTGATCGCCTGCAGATCGATGGGTGCAAGAAGGTGGATGGCCGAGCGATCGGCCTTGGTGGCGAGCAGATCGTCAAGCTTGGCGATGGCTTCGCCTTTCTGCGCATGGACGAAGCCGACCGGATCGTCCTTCTCCAGCAGGTCGCGCATGGTCGGCGCGTCCTTCGAGGTGATATCGTATAGCGTGCCATCGCGAACGGTGACGAGAGCAGGGCCTTCCACATCGGGGCGCCAGATGCGGCCGACAAAGTTTCCTGTGGTGAATGTATCTGAGCTCGCCATATCGTTCGTCTCCTCCAAACTGCGTGTGTTTTCTAACCCAGGCGAATGTGCTTTGCCATGGGTTATCGAGGCGATATTCGCCCGCGTTTTGGATTTTCATTTTCTCCGCTGCGGCAAAGACGTAAGGCCCCGCGGCAGCGCCGCGAGGCCTTTTGGGCCGCAAGCCGGGAGAGAGTTGGCTTCAGGCGGCCTGAACCTTGCGATTGCCGCGCGCCCATTCCGGCAGCCAATCGCCGTGGGCCGCCAGCAATTCATCGACCAGCGACCAGATCTGATCGAGATCGAGTTCGGCTGCCGTGTGCGGATCCATCATCGCGGCGTGATAGATGTGCTCGCGGTTCTCGGTCATCAAAGCCTTCACCGTCAGTTCCTGCACGTTGATGTTGGTGCGGATCAAGGCCGTCAGCTGCGGCGGCAGATCGCCGACATAGGTCGGCTGGATGCCGGAGGCATCGACGAGGCAGGCGACTTCGGCTGCGCAATTGAACGGAAGCGAGGTGATGCAGCCATTGTTGCGGACGTTGCCGTAGATCACCGAGGGTTCGCCGGTCCAGACCGAATTGATGATCGAGGAGGCATATTCCTTCGATTGCTTGACTTCGATCTTTTCCGCCGTGCGATATTCCTCCGCCTGGCTCTTCCAGCGCGCCACCTGTTCGATGCAGCGCTTCGGATATTCGTCGAGCGGAATGCCGAACTTTTCGATCAGGTCCTCGCGGCCTTCCTTGATGAAGTAGGGCGTATATTCGGCGAAATGCTCGGAGCTTTCGGTGACGAAATAGCCGAGCCGGGTCAGCATCTCGTAGCGCACCTTGTTCGGGCAGCGCGGGTTCCAGCCGGGCTTCGGTGCGCGCCCTTCACGATAGGCGCGGACGAGATCCGGATAGAGGTTGCGGTAGGAGCCGTCAGCCTGGCGATGCTCGAATTCGAGGTAGAAGGCCATGTGGTTGATGCCGGCGGAGCGATAGCGGATCTCGTCGTAGGGAATGTCGAGATCATGCGCCAGTTCCATGGCCGTGCCCTGCACGGAATGGCAGAGCCCCACCTGCTTGATCGTGGGGTACTTCTCGCCGATCGCCCAGGTATTGATTGCCATCGGGTTGACATATTGCAGCATGATCGCATTCGGGCAGACGGCGAGCATGTCCTCGCAGATCTTCCACAGATGCGGAACCGTGCGCAGGCCGCGCATGATGCCGCCGACGCCGAGCGTGTCGGCAATCGTCTGGCGCAGGCCGTATTTCTTCGGCACCTCGAAATCGGTGACGGTGCACGGCTCGTAGCCGCCGATCTGAAAAGCAACGACGACGAAGTGGGCGCCATCCAATGCCTTGCGCTGGTCCGTAAAGGTCTCGACCGTCGCCGGAGCGCCGAGCGTCGAAGCGAGCTTGCGGGCGACGATGGCGCTCTCCTCCAGCCGCTGCGGATTGATGTCCATCAGCGCGATCCTGGCACCGGCAAGTGCCGGGCGCTGCAAGACGTCGCCGATGATATTCTTCATGAAGACGGTCGAGCCGGCTCCAATGAATGTGATCTTGGGAGTGCCTGTCATTTCGAAATCTCCTGAATGCTATGAAGCCACCTCGAACGCCGCTCTGACGAGGCGTTCGGTGTAAGCGGTCTTGGGATGGGACAGAACTTCGTCGACCGGCCCTTCTTCCATGATCTTGCCGTGCTGCATGACGATCACGCGATGACAAAGGGCGCGGACGACCTTGAGGTCGTGCGAGATGAAAAGGTAGCTCAGACCCCGCTCGTCCTGCAGCTTGCGCAGGAGGTCGATGATTTGGGCCTGGACCGAGAGATCGAGAGCCGAGGTCGGCTCGTCGAGCAGGATGAATTCCGGTTCGAGCGCGATGGCGCGGGCAATGGCGATGCGCTGGCGCTGGCCGCCGGAGAACTCGTGCGGGAAGCGCGAGAGAATGTTGGCCGGCATGCCGGCGCTGACGAGCGCTTCCTTGACGCGTTCCGACCGTTCGGCCTTGTTGGCGCCGATATTGTTGACCACCAGTCCCTCGCAGATGATCTGGCCGATGGTCATGCGCGGATTGAGCGACGAGAACGGATCCTGGAAAACGATCTGCATACGGGATCGCAAGGGCCGCATCTCGGCACGGGACCTGCCATGAATGGCCTGCCCGCCGAAGAAGATCTCGCCGCTATCGGCATCGATAAGGCGCAGAAGCGCCTGGCCGAAGGTGGTCTTGCCCGAGCCGGATTCGCCGACCAGCCCGAGTGTTTCGTGGCGGCGCAGTTCCAGATCGAGGCCGTTGACGGCGACGAGCTCGCGCATGTCGGGCTTGAAGAAGCTCCCGTGCTTCATCATGAAGGCAACCTTGACGGACTTGCCCTCAAGTATCGTATCGCAATCCGGCGGCAGCGGTTTTGCCCGCCCGCGCGGTTCCGACGTCAGGAGATGCCGCGTATAGGGATGCTGCGGTTGCGCAAAGAGCGCCTCGGTCGTGTTGTGCTCCCGCATTTCGCCATGCTGCATCACATAGACGTAGTCGGAAAACTGGCGCACCACCGTCAGATCGTGCGTGATCAGGATGACAGCCATGCCGAGCTGTTTCTGCAGATCGCGGATGAGGTTCAGGATCTGCGCCTGCACGGTCACGTCGAGCGCTGTCGTCGGCTCGTCGGCGATCAGCACGTCCGGATCGTTGGCAAGCGCCATGGCGATCATGACGCGCTGGCGCTGACCACCCGAGAGCTGATGCGGATATTGCTTCAGACGTGCTTCCGGGTCGGGGATCTGCACCTGCTTCAGCAGATCGAGTGCCCTTTTTTCGGCGTCGCGTCGGCTGACCTTGCGATGAACCCGGATCGCTTCGACGATCTGACTGCCGATGGTGTAGATCGGATTGAGCGAACTCATCGGCTCCTGGAAAATCATCGAGATGCGGTCGCCGCGCAGCTGCCGGCGGGCGCGCTCCGAGAATTTCAGGACATTCTTGCCGTCATAATGGATGGCGGATTTGTCGGAAACGACGGCGCGTTTGGTCAAAAGCCCCATCACCGTGCGGGCCGTGACCGATTTTCCGGAGCCGGATTCGCCGACGATGGCGATGGTCTCGCCGCGATAGAGCTGGAAGGAAATATCCTTGACGGCATCGACCACGCCGTCCTCGACTTTGAACTTGACGGCGATATTGCGGGCATCGATGACGGGTGCGACGGCTCTTTCGCCGGCGTCGAAGCGCGTGTCCGGAGCGAAGGGGTTGACGAGTGCGAGAGCCATATCCGTTCTCCTCTCAATAGGGATCGATCGCGTCGCGCAGTCCGTCGCCAAGCGCATTGAAGGCGAAGACGGTGGCGAGAACGAAGGCGACGGGCGAGAGAATCCAGGGATAGGAACCGATGACCGAATAGGTCGACGTATCCTGCAGCATCAGACCCCATGAGATCAGCGGCGGCTTGACGGCAAAGCCCAGGAAACCCAGGAAGGATTCGAGCAGAACCACGCTCGGAATCGCAAGCGTCACGGCGACGATGACGTGGCTCATGACGTTCGGGAAGATGTGCTGGAGGATGATGCGCCGGTCGGTCGCTCCGATCGCCATTGCTGCGCGCACATAATCGATCCTCGCCAATGCCAGCGTCTTGCCGCGTACCTCGCGTGACATCTGCGCCCAGCCGAGTGCGGACATGACGATGATGACGAAGGAAAGAAAGACATTGGTCGGCGCCGTCACGGGGATCAGCGAGGTCAAAGCCAGATAGAGCGGCACTTGCGGGAAGGCGAGAACGATCTCGACAAAACGCTGGATCCAGGCGTCGACCGCACCACCGAAATAACCGGAGATCATGCCGATCGTGGTGCCGACGATGGTGACGATGGCAACCACGGTCAAGGCGATCATCAGCGAGATGCGTGAACCATAGATGGCACGCGACAGAACATCCCGGCCGAACTTGTCGGTGCCGAGAAAGTGCACCGGACCGCCGTCGGTCGCGCCGAAGAGATGCCGATTGCCGGGGATCAGGCCGAACATATGGTAGGGATCGCCCTTGACGAAGAAACCGAGAAGGCGGGGATGATCGTAGTCCGGACCGACGATCGGCTGGAACGTGACCGGATCGAGATCGGTCGTTTCGGCGAGTGCGTAAACCCGGGGCTGCAGGACGATATTGCCGTCCTTGTCATGAAAGCTGATGACCTGCGGCGGCGCAAAGCCGGTATCGGTCGCCTTGGGATCGAGCGGCGCGACGAATTCGGCAAAGACCGCCATCAGCAGGAGCAGGACGACGAGAACAAGGCCGCACATGCCCGTCCAGGACCGCTTCAGGCGGCGCCAGACCAGTGCGATATAGCTTTCGCCGCCGCTCTTGTGCTTGATCTTTTCTTCCGGCGCTGGCGGGGAGTTGCTGAAGGCGAGCATTAGTGGATCCCTCCCTGTTGACGCACGCGCGGATCGAGTAGCGCAAGCAACATGTCGGCAATGATATTACCGATGATGAGGGTTGCCGAAAGCACCATCATGAAGGTTGCCGTGACATAGACGTCGCCGACTGCCATGGAGCCGACGATGGCCGGTCCGACCGTCGGCAGTGTGAAGATGATCGCGGTCTCGATTTCACCCGTCAGCATATAGGGGAGTACTACGCCCTGATACATGATCAGCGGATGCAACGCGTTCGGCACGGCATGGCGCATGACCACGGCACCGCCGGAAAGACCCTTCGCACGCGCGGTCTCCACATATTGGGCGTTCAGCGTGTCGAGAAGATTGCCGCGCATGACGCGCATATTGTAGGCGAGACCGCCGAACGTGGCGATCGCGACGACCGGCCAGACATGCTTGACCAGATCGGCGAACTTGGCCCACGACCAGGGCGCACCGCCATATTGCGGCGAGAAGAAGCTGCCGATCTCGGAGACGTTTAGCTGGAAGACGAGGATATAGACGATGACCAGCGCCATCAGGAAGCGCGGCACCGTCATGCCGAGAAAGGAGATACCTGAGAGGAGGCTGTCGATCCAGCTATATTGCCGTGTCGCCGCCCATATGCCGAAACCGATGCCGAGAACGGATGCGAAGATATGGCAGACCAGCGCAAGAGCCAAGGTGCGCGGCAGGCGCTCTCCGACGACATCGGCGACAGGCTTGTTGTAGAACATGCTGTAGCCGAAATCGCCCCTGGTGACGATACCGCTGATCCAGTTGACGTATTGAACGACCAGCGGCTTGTCGAGCCCATGTTCGCGGCGGTAAATTTGCGCTTGTTCGTCGGCTTGTGCGAAGGATGCACCACCCTGGTTCATCAATTGCGAGCGTATGTAATCAGCATAGTCGCCGGGTGGCGCCTGAATGATCGCAAAGGTCACCACGCTCAGGATGAAGAGCACCGGTATGGCGGAGGCTATTCGCACGAGCAGGAATCGCAACATCGGACGGTTCGCTTCTCTTGATGCTGTAGACGGTCTCGCCCCATCGGGATGATTACGCCAGCGGTTCAATTTTATCCCGGCGATAGCTGATCGCTGGATGTTTCAAGTCCCATGGCAACCGGCATCATACCGGCTGCCATGGGATGTTTCATGCGATCTTACTTGATCGGACCGGCGCTGCCAGGAGCACCCGGAAGCTCTTCGGGGAAGAGTTCGTACTTGCCCTGTTTGTCAGCCGCGACCCAAAGACGCTCGCGGATGATCGAATCCTCTGCCCAATTGAACAGGAAGATCGGCGTGCCCGGAGGAACGTTGGAGAAGCGCTTGTTGATGATCAGTGCACCCGGATATTCGGTCAGGCCGATATTGTAGAGGTGTCCCGTCGAGATCTTCTGGAACTGCTTCATCAAAGCCACGCGTTCGTCGTTATCCTTCGATGTCGTGAATTTGCTGACGACAGTCACCATGTCCTTTTCGAAGGGCATGAGATCGACCGTGCCATCCGCACCCGCACGATGGTTCCAGCTCGTGCGAGGACCGACAGGTGCAAGCTGCTCGGTATTCTGGACAACCGAGGCGAGCTCGGTACTGTTACGTCGAACCATCCAATCGAAACGGCCGCCATAGTTGGCATCGTCACGCTTGGGTCCGTCGAGGGCGTTGATGATGACGCGCAGCCCGAGCTTCTCCATCTGGCCAACGACGCCTTCGGCCAGGCTCTTGTCGGTGGTGTAATCGTTGCTGACCAAAAGCGTGATCTCGACGTCCTTGCCGCCGTTGACGCCTGCCGGGAAATTGACGATGCCGTCGCCGTCGGTATCTTTCAGACCAGCCTTCGCAAGCTCGGCCTTGGCGGCGGCGAGATCGAACGGATAATAGACGGTCGAATTGCGATCATAGAAACTGCTGCCGGAAGACAGGCCACCCGGATAGATCGCCGTGAACGGACCCTTGACGAGAGATTCGCCGAGAGCCTTGCGGTCCAGCGCCATCGTGACAGCCTTGCGGAAGTCCTCGTTGCGGTTCAGATCGCGAACGGCCTGCGCACGCGGATCGGGATTGCCCCAGCCATTGGCGGAGAAATTCATCTGCAGGTTATAGCCGATGAGGCGAGGGCCGAAGGCAAGACGAGCAGGGGCATCGGGCTGTGCGGCGCGTTTCAGCGACGCGACGAAATTTTCCGGCTGCTCTAGGTTCGAAAAGTCGCCGGAGCCGGCAACAGCTTGCACGTCACGGTCCGCCCAGGTCGAGAGCTTGTAATGCAGCTCATTGAGATAGGGCAGCTGATTGCCCTTTTCGTCGACCTTCCAATAATACGGATTGCGGCGCAGGACGATGATGTCGTCTGGCCTGTATTCGACCGGTACCCAGGCACCCATGACCGGAATGTTCATATATTCCGGCGGGAAGGCGTTCTTGAACTGGTCGTAGGTGTTCTTGGAATATTTCGGGTGCTGCGGCTTCAGGATATGCGATGGTCCCGGGCAGAAATTCGGATAGGCCATCGTGTAGAGATATTGCTTCGGGAAGGCATCCTTGAAGGTCCATTCGACGGTGTAATCGTCGATCTTCTTCAGGGTCGTTCCCTCGCCGAAGGCTTCCGGCGAAGCGCCGCCACCGAGCGGCGAGACGTTCGGGTCGATGACCTCGTCATCCCAGTAGAACATGATGTCGTCGGCGTTGAATGGGACGCCGTCGGA
Source organism: Hyphomicrobiales bacterium (assembly GCA_900468625.1). GTDB lineage: Bacteria > Pseudomonadota > Alphaproteobacteria > Rhizobiales > Rhizobiaceae > Rhizobium. The sequence goes on along the minus strand of UBUL01000011.1, from coordinate 66,888 downwards.
CCATTTCGCACCCTCGATCAGGTGCATGGTGAGCTTGTGACCGTCTGGCGACCATTCCCAGCCCTTGGCAAGGTTCGGCAGCGGTTCGGTATCCTTCGCCTCCACCTGGAAGAGGGGAGCCGTGCGCGTCAGGCACTCCGAAAGGGCGATGTCGATGCCGCCCCAGCCCTGGGTCTGCCCGGCACCGTAGTTCCAGCCTTCCGGCCGGCCGCCGATAACATGGCGCATGGTGTCGCCGTAGACGCCGATACCATCGGGCATGTTGCCGGTCTTGAAGACCAGCGGCTCCTTCGGCAGGCGATCCTTGACGGGCGGCAGCTTGCCGGTCTTGACAAACTTGTCCGTGACCCAGGCGGGCTCGTGATATTCCGGCAGCGCCTTGAACTCCAGGATGGAGTTGCGCTCGACATATTTGATCTTGCCTTCAGCCGGAAAAACCGGCGGAACAGGCGGCACTGTCGGTTCGGCTGCATAAGCGCTGATGGCGATCGCGGATGTGGCAATCGTCAATGCGGCCAGAAGGCCGATCGGTCGAAAATGTCTCATCTTCTTCTCTCTCCCAATATCGCGAGCTTTCCGTTCGAGGCGTCGCGTTCCTCCCGTAAAACGGAAGACGGCCGGCTGCGGCGGGGTATCCCCTTCTGATCCCGCCACAGCCCTTGTCTTCCGATCTAAGATGTTCGTCAGCCGGCCTGCTTCAGTGCGGCCTTCTCTGCCCGCAATTCTTCGATCGAGCGTACGTTGCGGCTTGCTGCACCTTTCCAATCGCGCGTCTTGACCTTGCCCTGCGACAGGCGCTCCTTCGCCCCATCGACCGCGTGGGCATATTGCGGCAGCCAACGCGCCTCGGCGACGACCATTTCATCGACCATCTGCCAGACCTCCTCCGGCGTGGCGACGGCGCCGACCAGCGGGTCGTGCAGGACGGCAAGTTTCAAGAGGTCGATATCGCCGCTGATGGCGGCATGGACCGACATGCGCTGAACGTTGATCGAGGATATGCAGGTGGCGGCACATGCTTCGGGAAGCGTGATGCCTGCCACCATGTTGATGCCGAAGCGATCGACGAAACCAGGCGATTCGATAATGGCATCGGCAGGTAGATTGGTGATGACGCCATCGTTCTTGACGTTGAAATGGCCGCGATAGACGCGATTGGTTTCCAGCGCTTCGAGAATATGGCTCGCATGTTCGTTGGAGCGGCGGGCCGGGTCGATCGGCTGCGACGCGCTGTCGAGGATCTGCTGGAATTCCGTCTCAAACCAGTTGCGTGTTTCGGTCGAATGGCGCAGATAGCCGCCCGTCTCGCCATGGATCCAATCCGACATGTCGATCCATTTGCTGATCTCATCCGGGCGCTTGCGATACCAGGGCAGGTATTCCGACAGGTGGCCGTTGCTCTCGGTCGAATAGACGCCAAAACGCTTGAGAACGTCGATACGCAGCTTTTCCTGCTGTGAATAGACCGGATGCGCCTCGAAGGCGGCGATCAGCTCATCCTTGCCGATCTTGCGGCCTTTGAAGCGAAGATCGACGAACCAGGTCTGGTGGTTGATGCCCGAGCAGATATAGTCGAGTTCGCGCTTGTCTTTCGCACCGAGCACTTCGGCAATCTGTTCGGCGCCGTGCTGCACGCCGTGGCAAAGGCCGATCGTGTCGACCTTGCCGTACTCGATCGCAGCCCAGGTGTTCATCGCCATCGGGTTGGCATAGTTCAGGAACTTGGCGCCGCTCTCGGCGACTTCACGGATGTCCTTGCAGAAATCGAGAATGACCGGAATGTTGCGCTGGCCGTAGAGAATGCCGCCGGCGCAGATGGTATCGCCCACGCACTGGTCGATGCCGTATTTCAGCGGAATGCGGATATCCTCGGCGTAAGCCTCCAGCCCGCCGACACGGACGCAGCTGATGATATAGCGCGCACCTTCCAGCGCTTTGCGGCGGTCCGTGGTGGCGGTCACGCGCGTCGGCAGCTTGTTTGCCTCGACGATCCGGTCGAGGATCGCCTTGATCATCGTCAGATTGTGCTCACTCACGTCCGTCAGCGCGAATTCGACGTCGCGGAATTCCGGAACGCACAGAATGTCGGTGAACAGCTTTTTCGTGAAGCCGACGCTGCCAGCGCCGATGATAGCGATTTTGAAACTCATGATCCTCACCTTCAAGTCGATCGAGCAGGCAGCGGCAGGGGAGATGGCAAGATTTTCGGCCCATGCCGCATCGATTGCGAAAGGGGCCGAAATTGCGATTTTTCCTCCGATCGCCGTTCCTGGCCGGCGAGCATGCGCTGTTTTCTGGCGGGATTATGCCTATAATCATCGAGGCGAACAGAGAACTATTATGCTTTTGAGGGGAATTTTGTGCTGCGAGAATTGATCGATAACGGACAGGTCATGCGGACGGTTTCTCTGCCGCGTGGACGCCACCGATTGCACGCCATGCCGACCAGTGCGGGATATGAAGTCCGGCAGGACGAACCCTATGATTGGGATGGACGGCGCCGCGGCTTGACGCCGTTCACCGTGCTGCAGCACACGATCAGCGGCACCGGTCGCCTGCGCTATGAAAGCCGCAGCTATCGTGTCAATACCGGCGATACGCTGCTCGTTCTCGTGCCGCACAATCACCGCTATTGGCTGGAGAAGGGGGAGCGCTGGGAATATTTCTGGATTTCCATGAACGGCGAGGAAGCGCTGCGCATCCATCGCCTGATTCTGGCCGCGGCCGGTCCGGTGTTGAAGCTGCAGCAGGCGACGATCGATCATCTTGCCGATTGCAGCCTTCGGCTCGTCAAGGGCGCCACGACGCCGGCTTCGGCGTCGGCAATCGCCTATGAGGCGGCCATGGCGCTCTATGACGATGTTTTCGGCTCGCATGCCTTTGCCGCCGACCGCTCGGTCATGCAGGTCGTCATCGACCACATCAACGCCAATCTCGACAAGCCGCTGCCTGTCGAAGAGCTTGCGAAGGTGAGCGGTCTCAGCCGCGCGCATTTCTCGCGCGTCTTTGCCGAGAGCGAAGGCGTGCCGCCGGCGGAATTCGTGCTACAGCAGCGCATGCAGCGCGCGGCGAAGCTGTTGACGAAGGCTGCCTTCATCCCGGTCAAGGAAGTGGCGATCATGTCGGGCTTCGACGATGCCAACTATTTCTCTAAGGTGTTTCGCCGCATCTACGGCATCAATCCGACGGAATTCCGCACGACAGGCATGTATGCCGCTGTGCGCAGCCCGGTCGAGGAGGCGAAGAACGGACGTAGCCGTTAGGTCATACAAGGCTGCTCTGATTGCTGCGGTTCGCTCGTCCGGAAAATGAAATCTGTCAACCGGTCGCATTGCGCAACGGCGGCGAGCCTGTATAGATATCGCCCCGCGGCGTCCATGCCCGCCTCGCCGCGCGTGATTTTCCAAGCAACATCTGTTCGTCACCCGATGCGACGGGCTTAATCGATAGGATTGAATATGCGTTCTGTTGTCGCCTTCAACGAATCCTGGACGTTTCGCGAAGGATTTTCGCCCGAGGATGCCGGTCGCCTGCAGCAGGGGCAGAGTGTCACGCTACCGCATACGGCCGTCGAACTGCCCTTCAACTATTTCGACGAGAAATCCTATCAGCGCGCCTTCACCTATCAGAAGATAGTCAAATGGGAGGAGATGTTTGCCGGGCGCGAGGTATCGCTGATCTTCGATGCGGCGATGGCCGATGCCGCCGTCTATCTGAACGGCGAGGAGATTGTTGCCCACAAGGACGGCTATACGCCCTTCGAGGCCCGCTTGACCGGCCGTTTGCGTCAGGGCGAGAACCTCATCACAGTCAAGATCGACGGTAGCGAGAACCCCAAGATCCCGCCTTTCGGCGGCCGGATCGACTATCTGACCTATGCGGGGATCTATCGCGATGTCCGGCTGAAGGTTGCCGCACCCGTCTCGGTCGCCAACATCAAGGTCGAGACGGCGGATGTCCTTTCCGACCGTACATCCGTGACGGTGCGCTGCGACATCTCCAATCCGCAAAATCTTGCTTTCAAGGGCATCGTGAAAATTACCCTGCGGTCCGCCGATGGCGTGGCCATCGCATCGGGCGAGGCCGAGACCTCCGGTGAAAGCGTGAAGCTCGACTTCGCCGGCCTTTCAGGCATTTCGCTTTGGGAGCTCGACAATCCCGTCCTCTATTCGGCAGAGGTGGAGCTTGCGAGCGACCGCGGAACGGACCGTCTTGCCGCGGCTTTCGGCTTCCGTACGGCAAGCTTCACGGCCGAAGGCTTCCTTTTGAATGGCAAGGCGCTGAAGCTGCGCGGGCTCAACCGCCATCAGGCCTTTCCCTATGTCGGCTACGCCATGGGGCGCTCGGCCCAGGAGCGCGATGCCGAAATCATGAAGCGGACGCTGAAATGCAACATCGTGCGCACCTCGCATTATCCGCAGTCGAAATGGTTCCTCGACCATTGCGACCGTATCGGCCTGCTGGTCTTCGAGGAAATTCCCGGCTGGCAGCATATCGGCGATAAGGAATGGCAGCAGGAATCGATCCGCAATGTGCGCCGCATGATCGAGCGCGACTGGAACCATCCCTCGATCGTCATCTGGGGCGTGCGCATCAACGAATCCCAGGATTCTCATGATTTCTACGTCGAGACGAACCGGCTTGCACGCGAACTCGATCCGACGCGCCAGACCGGCGGCGTCCGTTATATCACCGAGAGCGAAATGCTCGAGGATGTCTATACGATGAATGATTTCATCCTCGGCAACGAAGAGCTGCCCGGCGCCAACCGGCCGCGCACGCCGCTGAGACCGCAGCAGGAAAATACCGGCCTTTCCAAGAATGTGCCCTATCTGATCACCGAATTCGGCGGTCATATGTATCCGACGAAAATCTATGATCAGGAGCAGCGCCAGGCCGAGCATGTACGCCGGCATCTGGAAGTTCTGAACGCCGCCTATGGCGATCCGTCGATATCAGGCGCCATCGGCTGGTGCATGTTCGACTACAACACCCACAGCGATTTCGGCTCGGGCGACCGCATCTGCTACCACGGCGTCATGGACATGTTCCGCGAACCGAAATTCGCGGCCTACGTCTATGCCAGCCAGTGCGAACCCGCCGAAGAGGTCGTCATGAAACCGGTGACGATCTGGGCGCGCGGCGAGCGCAATATCGGCGGTGCCCTGCCGCTCATCGTTCTCACCAATTGCGACGAGGTCGAGCTGCGTTACGGTTCGCTGACCAAGCGCCTAGGTCCTGACCGGGAGACCTTTCCGCACCTGCCCCATCCGCCGGTCGTCTTCGATCATCGTTCCTTCACGCCGGACGAGCTCGGCGTCTGGGGCATGGAGTGGGAGGACGTGCGTTTCACCGGCTATATCGGCGGCAAGCCGGTGGTCGAGCAGCATATGGTCGCCAATCCGCTGCCGACCTCGCTTCAGATCGAAGCCGATGCAGACACCTTGCGCGCAGACGAGCGCGACACGGTGCGTGTCATCGTGCGTGCGCTCGACCAGGCAGGCTCGCGTCTCTCTTTCCTCAATGAAGCCATCACGATCAAGGTCGATGGTCCGGCCAAGATCATCGGGCCGCAAACCGTCCCATTCCAGGGCGGAACGGCTGGGTTCTGGCTGCAGGCAACGGGAGAGGCGGGCGCCATCAAGCTCGAAGTCTCGTCCCCGCGCTTTGCCGGCCAAAACGTGAGCTTTACGGCAAAATAACCGGCCTGCCGGCTCTCCCCTCAGGCGGCGGAGCCGGCAACTTCGCCCGCACCTTGCGGGATCGACTGCAGTAGCGTCTGCCGCGCCGAGGCGAGGTGCTGGCGGCAGGCAGCGTTGATCCTCCGCTGGTCGCGGGATTGCAGCGCTTCTATATAGTCGAGATGCTCGTTTACGGCGCGTGCATTGCGTTCACGGGCGAGCGCCTTGTTCCATTGATAGTGATAGTGAAAGACGATGGCGATGACGTCGTAGAAATCGGCGATGAAGCGATTGTTCGAGGCGCGATGGATGAGCAGGTGAAACTTCTCGTCGAGACGCGAGAAATCGCGGTAATGGGCGTCGAAGTCCCTGAGCAGCGCATGATGCTCCCGTTCGATTGTTTTCAAGTCCTCCCAGGCACGATGATTGGCGGGCAGGCGGCCGAACTCGGCCGCGGAATGCAGCTCGAACATTTCGCGCACATCGGCGAGCTCCAATGCGAATTCGCTGGTGAAGCCCTTGAGGATCCAATGGCTGTTCGGCCGCTTTTCTATGAGGCCGAAACGGCTGAAACGAATGAGAAATTCACGCACGACAGACGTGCCGGTGCCGATTTCCCGCGCCAACTCAAGCTCGTTGATCTGCATGCCCGGCTGCGCCTCGTCCGACATGATGCGCATCATGAAGCTGCGTTCGACGATGTCGTGCAATGAATCGGTTTCTTCCTTCGGAAATAGATCGTCCTCCGTCGGCAGGCGCAGCACCGTCTTCTGCCGCTTGTTCCAGAGAATGATCCCGGCGTCACTTAGTCGCATGAGGATTGCTCGCGCCGTGCTGCGGCTCACGCCGAGTTCGGCTGCTATTTCAGGCTCGCTAGGCAGCTTGGTATCGGGCTTCAGGCGCGCCGCGTAGCGATTGTACGCCTCCTTGAAGAGCGTTTTTTGCCTTGCCATTTCCCCCTCGCATATCGCCGCCGCTCTTTATCGGCGGCGCTGTCTGAACATGTATCAATGGCGGTCAATTGCAGGAGTTCTGCCGAAACCGCTGCTTCCGCCATCTTCCGGGACGACCGCATGATTTCCTCGTTGACACCCAAATGTTTATTGTAGATAAAAAACAAAATCAATCGGCGACGGATGTTGGAATATCATGTAACATCAATGGCAGGGAGGCGATGGAAATGACAACGCTTGAAACCTGCGGGAGGAGTGCAATTGCCGATCGAAGGCGCGGTTCCTTTGCCCACGCCAACGGTAGACACTGCGCAGCATGACGATGGCGACCCCGTCGAGCCGTATACGTCGGGACTTGAAATGACAGTCATCACAAGGGAGAGGTGATGAAGACAGGAACAATCGGCAGGACGGGGCTTGAGGTCACCGAGATCAGCTTCGGCGCTGCGGCGCTCGGCGGTCTTTACCGCACCTGCTCGCGCGACCAGGCGATGGCGACCCTGCAGGCGGCCTGGGATGGCGGTATCCGCTATTTCGATGTCGCGCCCTGGTATGGCTTGGGCCTCGGCGAGCGCCGCGTCGGCGATTTCCTGCGCGATCAGCCCGATGACAGCTATGTGCTCTCGACCAAGGTTGGCCGTCTCATGCGTCCGGTGCCGACCGACAAGGTGCCGAATTACGGCTATGTCGATCCTCTGCCCTTCGACGCCGATTATGATTATTCCTATGACGGCATCATGCGCTCGGTGGAGTTCAGCTATGCCCGTCTCGGGCTCAATCGCATCGACATTCTCTACGTCCACGATATTGGCGGCTATACGCACGGCAAAGCGCTGAACGAGCGCTATCTCGGCCAGCTTCTGGGCTCGGGGTTGAAGGCGCTGGAGCAGCTGAAATCATCAGGCGTCATCAAGGCCTATGGTCTCGGCGTCAACGAAGTGCCTGTCTGCCTGGACGTGATGCATGCGGCCGATATCGACTGCATTCTGCTTGCGGGCCGCTATACTCTACTGGACCGTTCGGCCGTTGCCGAGCTGCTGCCGCTTTGCGAAAAGAAGGGAACGTCGCTGGTCGTTGGCGGCGTCTTCAATTCCGGCATCCTGGCAACGGGGCCTGTGCCCGGCGCGCATTTCGACTATCTGCCGGCAACGCCGGATATTCTCGCCAAGGTGGGGGCAATGGAAGAAATCGCCCGCAAACATGGCATACCGCTCGCCCAGGCGGCCCTTCAGTTCCCGTTGCGCAGTTCCTGCGTGGCCTCGGTGCTGATCGGCACGGCGAAGCCGGAAAGTCTTAACCGCAACATGCAGCTCGTGGAGCCAAGGCTTCCCGACAGCCTCTATGCGGAGTTCGAGGAATTGACTGTGGTTGCACCTCCTTTGGGGGACGAGGCGGTCAGGGTCTAGCAGATACGGAGCTATCGAGCCGCCGGGAGAGGCGGATTCGAAGAGGAGGAAAGCCTGTTTTGGCGTCGGTGGCCTTTCCGCCGCGCGATGCGTGACGCTTCAAGGCGTCACGATACCGAGCCGTAAGCGTTCAGCGGCCGGTGTGCAGGAAAACAGAGCGCGTTGAGAGGAGAAGCAAATGAAAATTGCCAAGTCACTTCTGTCCCGCCGCACCTTTGCCGGCCTTGCCGGCGCTGCAGTCATCGCAATGGCGATGCCGGTGCAGTCCTTCGCGGCCGACGTGACCATCCCGATTATCGTCAAGGATACGACATCTTTCTACTGGCAGATCGTTCTTGCCGGCGCACGCCAGGCAGGCAAGGATCTCGGCGTGAAGGTGCCGGAGCTTGGTGCACAATCGGAATCCGACATCAATGGCCAGATCAGCATTCTCGAAAACGCCGTTGCCGGCAAGCCGGCCGCGGTCGTGATCGCGCCGACCGAACGCAAAGCACTCGGCAAGCCCGTGGATGAAGCCGCCAAGTCCGTGCCCGTGGTCGGCATCGACTCGGCCGCCGATTCCAAGGCCTTCGTCTCGTTCCTGACCACCGACAACGTCCAGGGCGGCCGTATCGCCGCTGATGGCCTTGCTGCGGCGATCAAGGGCATGACCGGCAAGGAAGAAGGTGAAGTCGCCATCATCACCAGCCTGCCGGGCGTCGGTTCTCTCGACCAGCGCCGTCAGGGCTTCCTGGAAGAGATCAAGAGCAAATATCCGGGCCTCAAGGTCGTCGCCGACAAATATGCCGACGGCCAGGCAACCACCGGCCTCAACATCATGACCGACCTGATCACGGCCAATCCGAAGCTCGTCGGCGTCTTCGCCTCCAACCTGATCATGGCCCAGGGCGTTGGCCAGGCGATTGCCGAAAACAAGCTCGGCGACAAGATCAAGGTCATCGGCTTCGACAATGACGACAAGACAGTCGGCTTCCTGAAGTCGGGTGTTCTTGCCGGCCTCGTCGTTCAGGATCCTTATCGCATGGGTTATGACGGCATCAAGACGGCGCTCGCCGCCTCCAAGAAAGAGAAGGTCGCGGCGAATGTCGATACCGGCGCCAACCTCGTCACCAAGGCGAATATGAGCGATCCAAAGATCGATGCCTTGATCAATCCGAAGGTCAAGTAAGGCTTGAGGCCGCGCCCGAGGGATCGGGCGCGGCCTTTCGTCCGGCTGCCTGCCCGAAGTGGTCATGCGGCAATGCGACAGCGAGGAGACCTCATGACGAGCCTTGAAGAAATCAGCCATCGGCACGATGACACCGTCAAGACGGAAGCAAGCCGTATCGCGGCCGGCTCGCCCATCCTTGAACTTAAGGGACTGCAGAAGCGCTATGGCTTTGTCGAGGCGCTGAAACCTGCGACCATCACGTTTCTGGCGGGTGAAATCCATGCGATCGTGGGCGAAAACGGTGCCGGCAAATCGACGCTTATCAAGCTTTTGACCGGTGTCATCACGAGGACATCAGGCGAAATTTTATGGTGCGGTCATCCCGTGGCGCTAGCAACGCCCAATGAGGCGATTGCCCGTGGTATCAATGCCGTGCACCAGGAAGTGGTGCTTTGTCCGCATCTGACGGTCGCGGCCAATCTTTTCCTCGGTGATGAAGTCAATCGTTTCGGGCTTATGCGCAAGAAGCAGATGGTCGCCATGGCGCAGACCGTGCTTGACGATCTCGGTTTCGGATTGCCGGCCGGAGAACTCCTGAGCTCGCTCACCATCGGCCAGCAGCAGCTCGTCGCAACCGCGAGAGCGGCAATGCGCGGCACGCAATTCCTGATCTTCGATGAGCCGACCGCCTATCTGACGCGCAAGGAATCGGCACAATTGTTCAAGCTGATCCGCCGCCTGCAGAGCGAAGGGGTGACGATCGTCTATATCAGTCATCGCATGGAGGAGGTCTTCGAGCTGGCGGATCGCGTTTCCGTGCTGCGCGACGGCACGCATGTCGGCACGCGCACGATCGGGGAAACCAATGAGGACGAGCTGATCAAGCTGATGATCAATCGCTCCATCGAGCAGATCTACCATAAGGAGGAGATCCCGATCGGCGCGACCATTCTGGAAACGCGGGGTCTTTCCGGCCCGGGCTTCGAGAATGTCTCGCTGACCGTCCGCGCCGGCGAAATCGTCGGCCTCTATGGATTGATTGGGGCCGGGCGCAGCGAATTCGCGCTCGGTCTTTATGGTCGTCAGCCGATCTCGGCGGGGGAAATCCATTGGCAGGGACGCAAGGTCGATATCCGCAACGAACGCGATGCGATGGAGCTCGGCATTGCGCTTGCGCCCGAAAGCCGCCGCGACCAAGGGCTCTGCCTCAACCTGCCGATCGGGCTCAATATCAATCTGCCCGTGTTCAAGCGGTTGAGCCGGGGTCCGATCATCAACAACAAGAGCGAGGCTGCGAACGCCGACAAGCAGATCCGCGATCTCAGCATCAAGACGCCGAGCAGGCGGGTTCTGGTTTCCGCCATGTCCGGCGGCAACCAGCAGAAGGTGGTGATCGGCAAATGGCTGAGCCACGGCGCCAAGCTCTTCATCTTCGATGAGCCGACCGTCGGTGTCGATGTCGGGACGAAGGCGGAGATCTATCGGTTGTTCGCCAAGCTGCTTCGCGCCGGCGCCGGCATCATCGTCATTTCCTCCTATCTGCCCGAGGTCTACGAGCTTGCCGATCGCCTGCATGTTTTCCGCCACGGCCAACTGGTCGCCAGCCATGATTTTCACGCCGCCACGCATGAGGAAGTCCTCAGCGAGGCGATTGGTGTCTGAACAATAAAAAGTCGAAAAAGGGAGAACAAGAATGGCCGCGAACACGACAGAAGGCCCCACCGTTGCGCCGCGGCGCAAGATGAACATCCTTTTCAGTTTGACGCTGATCCTGCTGTTGCTGGTGCTGTGGGTCCTGCTCGGCTTCTGGACCGACAAGTTCTGGACGCCGCTCAATATAACCAACCTCATGCGTCAGGGATCGATGACGGCCATTCTCGCGCTTGGCCAGACCTTCGTCATCATTACGGCGGGGATCGATCTTTCCGTCGGCGCGATCGTCGGCTTCTGCACCGTCATCATTGCATGGCTGCTCCAGGCCGGCTTTCCTGTCTGGGCCGCCATCCTCATTACTCTCTTATTCGGGGTTCTGATCGGGGCGTTCCACGGCTTCGGCATCGTGCGCATGGGCCTGCCGCCCTTCATCATCACGCTGGCGACGCTGACCTCGCTTCGCGGCATCGGTCTGCTGATCACCAACGGTTCGACGATCAATATCGTCAATGACGATTTCACCAATTTCGCCGTGTCGGATTTTCTTGGAATTCCGAGCCTGTTCTGGATGGTGATCCTGGTGGCGATCCCGGCCGTCATCTTCCTGCATCTGAGCCGCTGGGGCCGCTATCTCTTCGCCGTCGGCTCAAACCGCGAGGCTGCACGCCTGTCCGGCGTCAACGTCAACTGGATGATCTATCTCGCCTATATTCTATCGGGAACATGTGCTGCCTTCGTCGGCATTCTCCTTGCATCGCGCATCGCCATCGGCAATGCCACGCAGGCCGATGGCTGGGAGCTGCAGGCAATCGCCTCGTCGGTCATCGGGGGAACCAGCCTGTTCGGTGCGGTCGGCACCGTCTATGGCCCGCTGATCGGCGCATTCATCCTTGCGACCATCAACAATGGCGCCAATCTCTTGAACCTCAATTCCTTCTGGCAACGCATCATCACCGGCGTCCTGATCATCGTGATCGTTTATTTCGATCAGCTGCGCCGGCGGCGAGCCTGAAGCATATCGCGCAAAAAATGTGCCGCGGTTTTGCGACTGCGGCATGGGTAAAATCGAAGCCCCAGAGCGGTTCAGTTTTTCACGGAATCTCTGAACCGCTCTATCTCTTTTTTTACGCAATTCCGGACGGAAAACCGCTTGCGCACTTTTCCTGGAACTGCTCCATCCCGAAGCCGGGTTCCATTTTTATGCTGGCGATGGGCGAGCCTTTCGCCAGCTGAAATTGCGCAACAGATTGCGCAACGGTTTTTCGACCAGCTCATAGGCGACTATTCCGAGCAGGGTTCCCGCTATTGCGCCGATAAACGTCACCACATCGGAAGGGATCGGCGTCGATGCCGCGAGCTTCACGATCACCGAGATTGCCAGCGTATGCCATAGGTAGATGGAATAGGAGGCATTGCCGAGATAGGTAAGCGGCACGATCTGCGGAAGCCTGCCGCTGCGCTCGACCGAAACCATGCCCAGAACGAGCGCTATCGCAAGCGGGCCGCAGGTTGTTTCGTTGAATTCGAGACTGAGAATCTCGATAGCGGTGAAACCGGCAATCGCTGCCGCCATCAGGGCAAGACCAAGCCCAAATCCGGGAATTTGTCCTTTCAGCCAGAGCTGTCCGAGAACGGCGCCTGCCGTGAATTCGAGAATGATCGGTCTGGTATAGGTGACGGCGAGCGGCGACTGCGAATGGATGACGGCGCCGGCTATAACGAAGGCGACGAAGACGCCGATCAGGCTGGCCAGCCGAAAGCGTCGCGGCAGGAACAGGCAGGCCGCGAAGACGACATAGAAAAACATCTCGAAATTCAGCGTCCATCCCTGCACCAGCACCGGCCATATCTCGCCATTGTCCGCGCTTGGCGAGCGGACCGGAATGAACAGCAGTGAACCGAGGACGTGGGTTGCTGTCAGCTTCATGTTCGGAAACAGGCCGACAACTGCGCCGACGATCATGATGGCGGTGACGATCCAATAGGACGGGGCAATGCGTTGCAGGCGGTCCAGCACGAAGCTCAGCGGCGTTACCGGGCGGCGTTCGCTCATGGTCCACATGATGAAGCCGCTGATGACGAAGAAGACGTCGACGCCGGCCGCTCCGATGCGAAAATGGCCGCCGCTGCGCTCGGCTGCGTGAAAAAGCACGACCGCAAGGGCGGCAAAGGCGCGAAGATATTGGATGCCGTAAAGTGTTTTCATCGGCCGGCACGCGGCTCCCAGTTTACAGGTGACGTAAACTCCATCCGGTCGTCGGGCAGACGTGGCGCTTTCATTGGCGCGCGCATTCGCATGGAAAGCTTGCCCGCCGTGAAATAAAACAGGAAGGAGCCGACATGGTACGGATTGAGAATATCGATCTCCACGAAAGACCGGATCAGCAGCAGGGTTGCGACGCCCAGGAGCACATAGGATTCATCGTTCCTGATGTCGCTGAGGAAGCGGCCGATATGGCCGATGACGGCCGTCAGCAGGATCGACGCGAGCAGGAAAACGCCGATGAGGCCGGTTTCCACCGTCGTTTCGATATAGGTGTTGTGGAAATGGAAGCCTGCGCGCGAGGTGATGTAAAACTCTTCCCACAGACGCTCCGGCTCGGAGAAGCCCTGGACCCAAAATGCCTGGTAGCCCATTCCGAAGAATGGGTTTTGCTGCGCCACCGCGATGCCTTGCTGCCAAAGATAGGTGCGCCCGGTGAGTGTGGAATCCTTGCCGAATGCGCCGAGAACGAGATCGACGGCACCGAGATAGGTGCCGGCGACGGCAAGGACGACACCTGAGATGGCGACGGTCGCAAACAGCGTCTTGCGCTGCTTGGGCGACAGGAACAGGATGACGCGCAGACCGACGCACAAGAGCACGACCAATCCCGTCGTCAGCACCGATGTCGCCGATGCAGATGCGAGCAGACAATATGCCGACAGGAGGCCGGCAAAACCCGCACCCAGCATCCAGATCCGCCGCTCGCCGAGGACGAACACGGCGGCGAAGGCGAAATAGATGCCGAGCGACGCATAGAAGCCGAGCTGGTTCTTGGAATCGAAGGCGCCGACGAAACTGTAGGTTCCGTCGATCGGGTCGTAGGCATAGTAGCCGAACAATATCGAAAAGATAAGGACGATGCCGGTGCCCGCGATCGCGCCGCGCGTGAGTGTGCGGATGTCTAGCGTCCGCATGGCGACGAGGGCGCAGAATATGTGCGTCATATATTGGATCGCGGCGCGTGCCGAGACGGCGGGAACGACCGACCAGAAGATCGACAGGCAGGTGAAGACGCCGAAGGCAAAGAGCCAGAGCTGCCGGTGATAGCTGCCGAGCACATTGCGATAGTCGATCAGCACCAGCGGAAACCACAGCGCATAATAGAGTAGGATCGAAGGCTGACCGAAGCGGGAGGAATAGGCAAAGACGAAGAAGGACAGCGCAATCGCCACCATGCCGTAGGTGGCGTTGCTGCCTGGACGGACAAAGATCGATTTGGCTATCCGCATCGACTTTCCTTATCGTATGGCAAGACCGGTGCTGACCTTGATCAGGTCACCGGGCAATACCTGCGTATTCTCCTGAGCCTGGATTTCCTTCGATTGGCCGTTGTCGTCACGAATGATCGTGTAGGAGATGCTCACACCCTGTCCGCTGGGATCGAGGTGGCTGGCGTCAGCCGATTGAGCTACGGCTTCCTGCATGAGGGATTGGCTGGTCGACAGTTTGAGCTGCAGCGTTTCCAGCTGCGTGTCGGTATCCTGCATGTCCTGGGCCAACGAACTCTGCCAGTCATTGTGCAAGGTAATCTCGTCCTGATTGGCCTTGTTGATGTCCTGCTTGGCTTTCAGCGACGCGGTTTCCGTATCCAGCAGGGTCGCTTCCAGATCGGAAGCGCGCTGCTCGGCGGAGATCCGGCGAGAGGCAAGCTCCAGCCCTCTTTCTGCCAGGCTTTCGACCTTGTCACGGTCGGCCTTGGCCAAATCAAGCTGACGGCTCTGCGTTTCGTTCTTCTTCGAAAGAGCCTCGACTTCGTTCTGCAGAAGCGTCTTCAAATCTTCCAGGGATTGCAGTTGCGTCTTCAGGCGCTGGCTGCGCGTATCCATCAGCGCCTTCTCGCTCGCCAGCAGATCCGCCGTATGGGGCAGCTGCTTGAGCTCAGCCGGAACCGCGATCTCGTCCTTGCCGGCCAATTCGGCCAGCAGACGTGCCTTGCGCATCAACAGGCGGCCGCGCTCCGCCATGTAGACGACGGCATCGCCCTTGGCGTTGATGAAGTCGCGTGCAAAGCGTTGTCCGGCGTCGGCGCGCCGCATGCCGCCGCCGAGGCTTATGGCCTTGATCACGGTCAGGTTTGGCACGAACGGATATTCACCGGGGTTCTGGACTTCTCCGGAAAGGTAGATCGGCCGAAACTGCGACATTTCGACGGATGCCGAAGGCCGATCGCGCAGGCCGAACTGCTTTTGCAGTCCGAGGCCGATCGCCTCGGCGATCTGATCCGTGGTCTTGCCGATGGCAGGCATGTCGCCGATGAAGGGAACGGAAATCGAGCCGGACGGTCCGACCGTATAGTCGCCCGAAACCACCGACCAGTCGCGGATAGTGCCCTCGGCGGTCTGCCATTCGGCGACGCGCACATGCAGCTTGTCCATGACTCCGAGATGATATCCGGGCAGATTGTCGGCATGGGCCGAAAAGGACGCTGCGCAAAGGCTAATGGCGACGAAAGTTGCGCGTCGAAGAGACGTATTGACGCGAGCAAGCCTCTTGGAAGGCCGAAATTCAATCATGCAGGATCTTCCCTGTTACTGGTTGACAGCCCGCGAGACGCGGGACACCGCAGGAGACATCCCGCGGTACCTGTCGGTCATCATCAATAGCTGCCGCGTGAGAGGCAGACTGCAGGAATGGTTTTGGCGATGATCACCATGTCGCTGCTGAGCGACCAGTTCTTCACATAATGCGTGTCGAAGGCGACACGGCTTTCATAGGAGACGTCGTTGCGGCCGCTGACCTGCCAGAGACCGGTCAGGCCGGGACGGGACTGCAGGTAATAGATTGCTGCGGTGTCATAGCGCTCGAGCTCGTCTTCGACGACTGGGCGGGGGCCGACGACGCTCATTTCGCCGCGGATGATGTTGATCAACTGCGGCAGCTCATCCAGGCTGAGCTTGCGCAGCACGGCCCCAACGGCGGTGACGCGTGGATCGTTCTGCAGCTTGCGGGTCGCGCGCCACTCTTCCATCGCCTTCGGATTGGCCTGCAGATAAGCATGCAGAACCTTGTCGCCGTCGACGACCATGGTGCGGAACTTCAAGCAGCGGAAGCTCTTGCCGTTATGGCCGATGCGCCGATGGCCGTAGAAGGCGGGACCGTGGTCCGAAAGCTTCACCAGCAGCATCAGCAGCAGAAAGAGCGGGCTGATGAGCATCAGGGCGATCATTGCGGTGGAAACGTCGAACACACGTTTCAATATTCCACCAGTGGGCGGAAAGACGTCGCTTTCCGCGGCGCTGAAAAAAGCCGATGTGGCCGATCTCGTCGCAGACTTCATAGAGAAAACTCCATTCATGTTGACGATTGGTCGGAAATTCTCGGACGCGTAACTAGTGCCGCGATGATCGGAGTGTAGGTTGGGAATTGGACTTTTTAAGCCAAACTTTTGTAGCGATATGGCATGGCGGTATAATTCTACCACATCTGTGGTGGCTTTGTTTAAATCAGTGATCAGTTAAAGATAGGTTGTACTGTATCAGGCTTCGTATAATGGCAGGGTTGATAGCTCTGATGCGCCATGGCGGACGATTTGTAAGGACATTACAGGCGGTGAAACGTAAGTTGTTCATTATCATTGGCTTCGATAGCCTCCGATTGTCCGCCCATTAGCTATATGCCATCTTAATGCCGTCTTGATTTCTTCGATGGTTATATTGCACCGCAGCACCATATTGCGGCGCACATACTGAGGCGGGCTTTCCCAGGACTTTGTAATAAAAGTTGATCGAATTGATGAGAAAGGCGGGCGGGCGCAGTCGGCCTGGCACTTCGTCTTGATTGCATGTTGCCGATCGATCCCCGCATGATTGCAAAGAGAAAGATGAACAAATTCAATTGTAATTATAATCGAGGTGTAGTTTTAACGTGCGCGGCGTTAGGATTGTCTCAATTCACAACGGATCATCGTAACTTGGTTGAATCTCAATGAATCATAAAATATATTTAGGTTTCAGGTCTGATAAGGGAGGAAAGACCTTGATCGCTTTTTATTCGACGCCTGAGCGGGCGAGGTAAGATTATGTTTGCGCCGCGCGTTTTCATCAGCATGCTGGGCACGCTGGTCGTATTTGCCATAGCGACATATTTTCTGACGAACTCCCTCTGGACCACTTTGATCGAAACAGCAGCTTGCGCCGTCCTGCTGCAGGTCGGGTATTTTCTAGGTGTGCTCTATCTTGTGTGGAAAGAGCAAAAGGCGAGCGATGCCCTGTCGGGCGAAGACAAGGCGCCGGTGTCTAGCCAGGAGGATACCAAGGTTGGCGGGTTGTCCGCACCCAATCTCAAGCGCTCAGAGCCGTTCAAACCCTGACGCCTGTCGCCTGAATATCTTTTGATGCTCCGGCGGTTGCCGGATCGGTGGCATGTCCTAAGTCTCCGGCAGAACCATTGGAGGCTGACGTGACCGACAGTGCAGAAAAAGCCGTCTGCGTAATCATTGCCGCGAAGAATGCAAGCGACACCATTGAACTGGCGGTATCCTCGGCCCTCCGGGAACCCGAGGTGGCGGAAGTCGTTGTCATCGACGACGGTTCCACGGATGGGACTGCGCTGGCCGCAGCCAAAGCCGATGACGATAGCGGCAGGCTGACGATCCAGGAATTCAAGAAGAATCGCGGTCCTGCCGCCGCGCGCAATCACGCCATCGAGATATCCAAAGCCCCTTTGATCGGCATTCTCGACGCCGACGATTTCTTCTTTCCCGGGCGTTTTGGCTCGCTGCTTACCGATGACGATTGGGATTTCGCGGCCGACAACATCGCCTTCGTCAGCGCCGATACGGTCACGGATGCGCATACGAGGCTCGATCATTTCGACGCGAAGCCCCGCTTTCTCGATCTCGTCGCTTTCGTCGAGGGCAATATCTCCAAGCGGGGGGTGCGCCGCGGCGAAATCGGCTTTCTGAAGCCTTTGATGCGCCGTTCGTTCCTGGATGCGCACGGTCTGCGCTATAATGAAACGCTGCGCCTCGGGGAAGACTACGATCTTTATGTCCGCGCGCTTGCCAAGGGCGCGCGCTACAAGATCATCCATAGCTGCGGTTACGGTGCGGTCGTGCGCAGCGATTCCCTGAGCGGCCGGCACAGAACCGAGGATTTGCAGCGGCTCTACCAAGCCGATCGGACGATCCTCGCAAAGGGCGGCCTTTCGCCTGCGGATGCTGCCGTGATCCGCCGCCATGAGCAGCATATTCGCGATCGCTACGAGCTGCGGCATTTTCTCGATATCAAGTCGCAGGCCGGGCTGCTGTCTGCCGCGACATATGCGCTTTCCCATCCTTTCGCCGTTCCGGCGATAGCCGGCGGCATCCTGGCAGACAAGACGGAACGTTTCCGCAAGCGCGGTGGTGCGCCTATCGCGCATTCCGGAGCGAACGGCCTGCGCTATCTCTTGCAGGCCGCTCCGGAATAGTCAGTCCTGTCGCCGGCTACAGGTAATCGCACCGCACGCCTTCGATCGCGTTCAGGAGGCGTTCCTTGCATGACGCAAACGTGCCGTCCTTGCTCAGCTGCGGCTTGGCCTTGCTTGCCTGCCAAAGGGCAAGGGCAGAAGGCACGGCAAGAGCCTGTTTCGCCATGACACGGAGCGCGGTCTGTTCGGGATCGGCGACCATCACATTTTCGCCGTGCCGTTCGGGTCCTGCCGCCGCCTGCTTGTCGCGTTCGAAGCCGACGCCCCAGAATTTGGCACCCTTGGCAATCGCCTCGGCACGGGTAGAAACCGGGATGTGCTTCGGTGCATAGGTGACGCCGAGCGAGCGTGCCCAGTCATTCCATTTGAAGCTGTTGATGGAGCGCGAAGAGCTGACCGCAATCCACGGGACGCGGAAAGCGTCGGCAAGGATAGCGCCATGCATGGATTCCGCGACAATCAGCTCCGAAGCCGCAATCTCGCGGATCACGGCCTTTGCTTCGCCGCGTGGATCGAGATAGGAAAGGCCGACTGTCTTGCAGATTTCAGGCCAGAGGCCGACGGCAGCCGACTCCCAATGCGGAATGAAAGTGCGCTTGCCGTTTTTTGAAACGTTTCGGAATTCCGGCATCTCGGTGACGAGGACGGCGGGATCGACGATGCCCATTTCCGGCGGCAGTCCCGCCTTTTCCGCCGTCAACGGGCCGCGCACGCTGCGGATGTCCCATTGCGACCCGTCGCGCATATCGGGAAGAGAGCCGTAGCCGAAGCCGCTGCCGATGACGAGCTTGCGGCCCTCCGCCGGCAGGATCTCCGTATTGAGGACGGTTCCGACGCCGACCAGCAATGTCTCGTTGTGAACATCGCGAAGGCCGGGAAGTAGGAAATCCCAGAGCCAGAGATTGAGATCGTCACCGAAATTGCCATGGGTGGATTCCCAGTGGAACGGCTTCATGCAGGACTCCTTGCTGATCCAAACAGTAACAGGGCACGCCGTGGCTCCTCGATGCGGCATGCGCAGCCATGCTGCGATGCAAAAACTAGGGCGCGAGTTTGCCCACGGCAAGCTGCATGGCGCTTTGTAAAATCGCAGGATCGCGCAAGGCCCATTTTGCCAGCAAGGCAAATTGCGGCATACGCCGCCGCCGCACTTGCCGCGCTTGGCTCCAGAGCGCCTGCTGGCGGGCACGGTTTTTATAGAGGCGAATGGACTCGACATCCTGCGGCCGGCGCGAAAATCTCTGCTCCAGCGTATTGAGCGCCGTCCATGTGTTGAATTGCTGGCGCAGGAATTGCGGGGAATCGTTGTCGATGCTGTGAAAGATGTTTACGCCCTGACCGCGCAATGCGCCGGCGTTTTCGCACAGAAGCACGCGCTTGGCAGCAAGGATGCAATCGCAGAAGAACAGGACGTCTTCCGCCGCCAGGCGCAGCGCCGGCTCGAAGCGGATCTTTTCGAAAAGCGGCCGTCCGATCACCATGCAGGACATGTGAAGGAAACTCCAGTCCTGCAGCATGACGCTGGCCATATTGGGGATTTCGACGACCGCGGGCCTATCCGACAATCTCATCGTCTCGGCGGTTTTCCCAAGTTCCGCGATGCTGAAATGGTAATAGAACTCTTCGCCGCCGTCGATGGAGTCCCAGTAGCAATCGGCGCCGTAGTGGGTCAATGTTCCATAGGCGTTGCTGAGATGCTCCGGCGCCCATTCGTCGTCGGAATCCAGGAATGCCACGAACTTGCTTTCGGCGGGTATATTATCAAGGCCGGTGTTGCGCGCCCCGCCCGGTCCGGCATTGGCCTGACGGATCACCCGGATGCGCCGTCTTTCCTCGCTGCTCAGCGATTGCAGCTCGCCTTCCGCCGGTAGCGGCGATTGATCGTCGACGATGAGGATATCGAAATCCTGAAATGTCTGCCGCGAGATCGACTTCAAAGCGCGCTGCAGAACTCCCGTTTGCTTCTGATAGAACGGAATAACAATCGTGATGGACGCCATTTTCCGGCCTTTACCGTTTCGATTCAGGGGCTTGCGGTGTTGTCCCTAGCGGGGCACCGCCATCTTTTCGGCTCGTTCGATTGCCTCTCAACGGCAATTTGCCAGGCAATGGACCTTACCACGACCGCAACAGGTAGCGTTCATTCGATAATGAGCAATGCCGGGAAGCCACGATTTGTCGAAGTTTGTCGATAAGGAGGGACGACGCGCCGGATCGGGAGACATCGCTGAGGCTCACCATGGCTATCGTTTTCTGCAATTGGCTATGGCTGCAGCCATAGAGGGAGCATGTCCGTCAATTTTCTCAGAGTGATTGAAGTTCTGTCGCATTTTGGTCATGCTTCGCTTCTGAAATTCTGCCGCGGTGCAAAAAATCTTCACTCTCCAGCAAAAAAATCCGCATGATTAATGTGCTTCGCACAAAGCCGGCATTTTATATTAAGTTTCTCTAAAATACATTTCGGATCAGGGTGTTTTCCGGGTCTAAATCGATTGGTTCGCGTTTTAAGCCGCCTCGAACCAGATTTGCACGCCATCTGGGAATGCCGCTTTTCGTTCATTTTTGCTGCACTGCCATATTCCCTTTCCGAAGAGCGCCCTAGGTTACCAATGCGAGCTCTGCTCTGTTTGAAATGGCTGCGAGGGGGCGCAGCCCGAAGAAGGGGTGACAGACATCGTGAATGTGACTGCCAACGTGTCTTCGCGGATTAACCTCATGCGTATCGTGCTCATCTCGGGCATTGTTTCTGTCCATATGCCGTTCGATACGTATACGAGCCCGTTCAAGGGCGCTTATGGCTTTTTTGACTGGCTGCGTGCGTTTCTGCGCGACAGCCTGTTTCGCGTCGGCGTTCCATGCCTGAGCGCGATTTCCGGATATCTCTTATTTCCCCATGGAATGGCCTCCCCGGACGACGCAAAGATTATTCGCCGGAAGACAAAGACGGTTATCCTACCATCTCTTCTGTGGAACCGCAGCGGCAGTGATCTCTGTCCGGCTTTCTATCGTCTGGCAGCCGCTCTCGCTCTTTTCATGCTGCCTTTTACCAATGGCATGGCGCGTAACGCCCTGCCGAGCCTCCACAATCTGCTGACTGGCAGCCGGGCGCGCCCACGGGCCGGAATCCCTGCTGTCGAGAGCCGCATCGCCGAGGACCGGCGCCTGCGTTGCGAGCAAAGGTGACGTCATGACGATCTCGAAGAAAAGTTGCGTGCAAGGATTTGGTCTTGTCTCAATCGCTCTGATGAGCGCATGTTTTCTGCCGCAGGCAGCATCTGCCGAGGACGCCCAGCAGTCGGGCACATCCTTCGTCGACAATTTCGAGCGTATCGATACCGGTCGCTGGTATGTTTCCGACGGCTGGAACAACGGGCCGCACCAGAATTGCACCTGGTCGAAAAAGCAGGTGAGCGTCAAGGATGGAATGCTGCAACTGCAATTCGTCCAGTCCAAGCTTGGCGAACGCGACTACGCCTGCGGCGAAATCCAGACGATCAAGCGTTACGGCTACGGCACTTATGAAGCGCGCTACCGCGCGGCCACCGGGTCCGGCCTGAACTCCGCCTTCTTCACCTATATCGGCCCGACCGACAAGAAGCCGCATGACGAGATCGATTTCGAAGTGCTCGGCAAGAATCCCGGTCAAGTTCAGCTCAATCAGTACATCTCTGCCAAGGGCGGCAATGAGAAACTGACGCCCGTTACCGGCGGCGCCGATCAGGGCTTCAACGACTATGCCTTCATATGGGAGAAGGATCGCCTGCGCTACTACGTGAACGGCAAGCTCGTTCAGGAAGTAACGGACCCTTCGAAGATACCGTCGAACGCCCAGAAGATCTTCTTCAGCCTGTGGGGCAGCGACACTCTGAGCGGCTGGATGGGCAAGTTCGCCTATGGCGGCGAGCCTGCGACCATGCAGGTCAAGCGCGTTGCCTTCACCGCGCCGGGCGACAAGTGCCTATTTCCGGAGTCGATCACCTGCAAGATCAACTGAACCTGACCCGTCGCGCGGGTGCCCCCCGCGACGGGTCGCAATGTCATGATGCAACACCAAGCACACGAGGCGCTCGGCCTAGGCCTGGCGCAGAAGCGGAAATTTTGATGCTGCATATTCTTTATTTCGTTCACGATCTCGCCGATCCCGCCGTGCGCCGGCGGGTGCTGATGCTGCAGGCTGGCGGGGCGCTCGTGACGCTGGCGGGCTTCCGGCGCGATGACAACGCGCTGGCCGCTGTCCATGGCGTCGAGCCGATCGAGCTCGGCAGAACACGGGATGCCCAGTTCGCCCAGCGTGTAACCGCGGTCGCGCGGTCGGCTGCGAAGCTTCGTGAGGCATTGCGCGCGGTCGCAAGGCCCGACGTTATCATCGGCCGCAATCTCGAAATGCTGGCCCTGGCCAATCGCGCCAAATCCATCTTCGGCGGCGACATGCCGATCGTGTACGAATGCCTCGACATCCACCGGCTGCTGCTGCGCGACGACGTGGTGGGTCGTGCGCTTCGTGCCACGGAGCGTCACTTCGGCTCGCAGGCCGCGCTGCTCCTCACCAGCTCCCCGGCCTTCGTCGATCGCTATTTCCGGCGGCACTCCGGTCTGCTGCTGCCGATCATGCTGCTCGAAAACAAGGTGCTGGCTCTCGATCCCGCAGCGCGCGCCGCCGCGCCGCATGCAAGGCCGCCCGCTGCCGGCAAGCCATGGAAGATCGGCTGGTTCGGCGCGCTTCGCTGCCGCAAATCCCTGGCTCTGCTCGATGATTTCTCTCGCCGGATGCAAGGCCGTTTCGAGATTGTCCTGCGTGGCCGGCCCGCCTATTCCGAATTTGACGATTTTGATCGCGTCGTCCGCGATGCTCCCTTCATGCATTTTGCCGGCGCCTACAAGAACCCGGAGGATCTCGCCGCGATCTATGGCGATGTCCAGTTTTCCTGGGCGATCGACTTCTTCGAGGAGGGCCTGAATTCAAGCTGGCTCCTGCCGAACCGGCTTTATGAAGGCGGCCTTTACGGTGCCGTGCCGATCGCGGTCGACGGCACCGAGACGGCAAGATTCCTGGCGGGCCGAAAGATCGGGTTCACGCTGGATGCCGCCGACGCCCCGCATCTGGCCGCGCTTCTGGGCGAGGTGAACGAGCAGCGATATCTCGCCGCTTTCGAGGCCATGGCGTCGCAGGATCGCAAGCAATGGATGGTCGATCGCGCCGATTGCCATGGGCTGGTGCAGCGGCTGGCATCGCTCACGCACGCCAGCGAGCAGATTGCCGAAAGACAGGCCATACCACAACTGCATCGCAATAGAGGTGGATTGCAATGACGATTGGAAGTTCAAGGGATATGCGTTGCATCATTATTATTCCTTGCCTCAACGAGGAAAGACATATCGAGCCGCTGATCGAAAAGCTCCGTCAGGCTCTCGATGATCTCGATGCCAGGATCGTCGTGGCTGATGGCGGCAGCACTGATCGCACGCGCGAAATCGTCAAGGGCATTGCCGAGCGGGATCCGCGCATTCTGCTGCTCGACAATCCGAAGCGGCTGCAGAGCGCTGCGATCAACCTTGCGATCGAAACCTTCGGCGACGATTATGACTATTTCATCCGCATCGATGCGCATGGTGATTATCCCGCCGACTATTGCCAGGCGCTGGTTCAGGAGGCCGGTGCGACCGGAGCGGACTCCGTCGTCGTCGCCATGCGCACTATGGGCTTCAGCGCGTTCCAGAAGGCGACGGCCGTGGCGCAGAATTCCAAGCTCGGCAATGGCGGCTCGAAGCATCGCGAGGGCGCCAAGGGTCATTGGGCCGAACACGGGCATCACGCTCTGATGCGCATCGCAGCCTTCCGCGCCGTCAACGGCTACGAC
The DNA here is from genome assembly GCA_900468625.1 of Hyphomicrobiales bacterium. Taxonomy (GTDB): domain Bacteria; phylum Pseudomonadota; class Alphaproteobacteria; order Rhizobiales; family Rhizobiaceae; genus Rhizobium. The sequence continues at coordinate 42,512 of UBUL01000011.1, read as the reverse complement.
GAGACCTTCAGCCATAACGAGGATGCCGAGCTGGACTACCGGCTGCACAAGGCAGGATACCGGATCTGGCTGACCGACAAGACGGCCATGACCTACTATCCGCGGGCGAGCATACCGACGCTCTTCAGGCAATATCTCGGATACGGCCGCGGGCGTGCGCGCAACATTCTCAAGCATCGCAGCATGCCGAGCCTGCGCCAGATGCTGCCGCTTGCGGTGGTGCCGATCTTCATCGGCGCTTTCCTGGCCATCCTCAACTGGATCGCGGTCATCCCCGTGGGTCTCTGGGCCGCGGCCTGCATCGCCTATGGCTTCTGGATCGCGCTCGGGCAGAAGAACCCCTACGGGCCGTTGGCCGCCATCTCCGCCATGGTCATGCATTTCGCCTGGTCCATGGGTTTCTGGATGGAGGTCTTCAGCTTCCGCAATCGCAGGGTCGCGTCATGACACAAGTCCATCGGCGCCCGATAAGGATCGATATCGCGGTCTGCACGTACAGGCGGACGGAACTCGATCAGACCCTGCTGTCTCTTGCAGTGCTGAACATTCCGGCCGGCACGATCATCCGGATCATCGTTGCCGATAATGATGTGACGCCGAGCGCGCGCGATCGCGTCGATGCCATGCGTTCGGCCGTGCCCTTCGAGATCGTCTATGTCCATTGTCCGGCATCGAACATCTCGATTGCCCGCAATGCCTGCCTGGATCATGCAAACGGAGATTTCGTCGCTTTCATCGATGACGACGAAACGGCTTCCGAAGACTGGCTGACGGAAATGCTCGTCATGGCCGACACGACCGGCGCCGACGCCGTTCTCGGTCCGGTACGGGCGGTCTATGCCAGCGTCGCTCCCGCCTGGATGCAGCGAGGCGATTTCCATTCGACCTTGCCGGTCTGGGTCGCCGGAGACATTCGGACCGGCTATACCTGCAATGTATTGCTGCGTCGTGGCGCTCCTTCGCTTGCCGGCCGACGCTTCAATATCGCGCTGGGACGCAGCGGCGGCGAGGATACCGAGTTTTTCACCCATATGCACCAGGCGGGCGGCAGGATCGCCTACGCCGCAGACGCGCTGGTCTATGAGCCTGTTCCCAACGGGCGCGCGACACTTTCCTGGCTGTCGAAGCGCCGCTATCGCATGGGGCAGACGCACGGTCGCATGCTGCTCGAGGCCGCCGGTGGTTTCGGGCGCTGGCGGGCGATCGTGCTCGCGGGCACGAAATCGGCCTACTGCTTTGCCGTAGCAGCCTTGCTCTTCGCATCCCTCATCAAGCGGCACCGTTATGGTTTGCGCGGCATCATGCATGCCGGCGTCGTCAGCGGTCTCTTCGGAGTCCGCGAAATCGAGCAATACGGAAATCTGGAGAAAGCGCCGCAATGACGGATTTCATCCCCGACGTCAGTTTCGTCATTGCGGCCTATAATGCCGAGGAAACGCTTGCGCGCGCCATCGACAGCGCGCTGGCGCAAGGCGCCGTCAGCATGGAAGTCATCGTCGTCGACGACTGCTCGACGGACGGCACCCGTGAGATTGTCGGCAATCATCCCGATCCGCGCGTTCGTCTCGTCGCCATGGCCCGCAACGGCGGTCCGGGCGCTGCCCGCAATGCCGGGCTCGATGCGGCTCGCGGCCGCTGGGTGGCCGTGCTCGATTCCGACGATGCCATGCGTCCGGATCGCATGGCCCGCCTGATCGCCAGAGCGGAAAAGACCGATGCGCAGATCGCGGTCGACAATCTCGATGTCATCCGAGAGGACGCCGGAACGATCCTGCCCATGTTTCCGGAGGCGATGCTGGCGCGCATGCCGGTGCTGACACTGGCGAAATTCATCGCCTCGAACATGATTTTCCAGTCGGAGCACAATTTCGGTTATATGAAGCCGATCTTCGAGCGCGCCTTCGTCGAGAAACATCGTCTCCGCTTCGATGAGACCCTTCGGATCGGCGAGGATTATATTTTCCTCGCCTCCGCCCTTGCCCGGGGCGGCGTCTGCGCCGTCGAGCCGAGCGTGGGCTACCTTTACTATATTCGCGACGGATCGATCTCGCGTGTTCTAAAGAAAGAACACGTCGAGGCCATGCTAGCCGCCGATGCGAGATTCTTCGCCGAACATCCCTTCGGTGCTGCCGCCCTTGCCGCGCAACGGCGACGCACCCGCAATCTGAGGGACGTCATCGCATTCCTCAAGCTGGTCGACAGCATCAAGGGGCGCGAACTGCAAGCCACACTGAAAATCGCGTGCCTCAATCCGCGCGCGGTGCGCCATCTCAGCATGCCCGTCTTTGCCCGTTTTCGCCGGTTGGCCGCATCTCTGCGCAGCATCCGCCAACCGGTGCCTGCTTCTCAACTTTCCTCCCCTCTGCCCAATCTGGGCGCAGGCCCTCACTCTAACAAAGGATAGAGCCATGGACCCCAAACGTCGTGTGAGAAAAGCGGTCATCCCGGTTGCCGGCAACGGAACGCGCTTCCTGCCAGCAACCAAGGCGATGCCAAAGGAGATGCTGACGATTGTCGATCGTCCCGTCGTGCAATATGCCGTCGATGAAGCCATCGAGGCCGGCATCGAGCACATCGTCTTCGTCACCAGCCGCAATAAGTCGGCGATCGAAGATCACTTCGATGACACGCCCGAACTGATTTCCTCGCTGCAGAGGGCAGGCAAGAGCCATCAGGTCAGCGAGCTGGAACGGCTCCTGCCGCGGCCGGGCGCCGTCAGCTTCACCCGCCAGCAGGCTCCGCTCGGCCTCGGCCACGCCGTCTGGTGCGCCCGCGACCTGATCGGCAACGAACCCTTCGCACTGCTGCTTCCCGACATGCTCTGCTATGGCCTGCGCGGCTGCATGGCCGGGCTGATGGAACTCTACGGCGAAGTCGGCGGCAATATCGTCGCCGTCGAGGAGTGCGCTCCGGAGGAAACCTCGAAATACGGCATTATCGGCAAGGGCGACACCGTGCGCCATGGTTTTGCCGTGACCAAAATGGTCGAGAAGCCGCATCCTTCCGAAGCGCCTTCAAACTTTTACCTCAATGGCCGTTATATCCTTCAGCCCGAGATCTTCGACATTCTGGCCCGTCAGGAGCGCGGCGCCGGCAACGAGATCCAGCTGACCGACGGCATGCTGCGCCTCTCCGAGACGCAATCCTTCCATGCCCAGGTCTATAATGGACGCACGTTCGATTGCGGGTCCAAGCATGGCTTCATCGAAGCGAATGTCGCCTTTGCTCTCGCCCGCGCCGATATCGGCGGTTTGGTCTATGACTCGATCCGCAATCTGGTCGTCTCGCACGAAGCGCAGATGACTGCCGCTTAAAGCCTGTTCACATTTGGCCTGCGGCCGGAAAGGCCGCGGGCCATGGCTATTTTCATTCAGGCTTCTCCGACAAGGTGGTCGCCATGCATCAGAAGAACTTCACTTTCCACAGCGCTCTTCCGCAAACGGAGCCGCATGATGGCTTCATCGATCTCGATCGGCTGATGGCGGTCGTAAGCCGCCGCATCCGCACCATCATTTTCGCCGTGGCCGCCTTTGTCATCCTGGCTGTCGCCTATTTGTTGACGGCCACGTCGAGCTACACCTCGATGACGCAGATATTGCTCGACGAGACCATGACGAAATATGCGGAGGATCAGCCGCCCGTCGCCAGCAGCCAGCAGGCGGACATGGAGATCGCCAGTGCGGTCGAGATCCTCAAATCGAACGAGATGGCGCTGCGTGTCGTCGATGCGGCAGGTCTTGCCGACAACAACACGCTGCTCAATCCGCCGATGTCGCCGACAGCCCTGCTCAAATCCGGCGCCGGCCTGATCGCAAGCGTCTTCACGCCGGCCCGCCCGCCGATGACGCCCCAAGAACAGCACGAAGCCCAGCGCCAGAAAGTTGCCGCCGTTCTGCAGGATAATCTGAAGGTCGAGCGCGTCACGCGAAGCTCGGTCGTCGCCGTCTCCTACAGCTCGACCGACAAACGGCTTGCCGCCAAGGTCACGAGCGCTTACGCCGACGCCTATCTGACCGATCAGCTGAACGCCAATTTCGACGCAACCGAACGCGCCTCGGTCTGGTTGCAGGAGCGTCTGAATGATCTGCGCCAGCGCGCGCAGGAGGCTTCGCTCGAAGTCGAGAAATACAAGGCCGACAACGGCCTGACCTCGACCGGCGGCGAGTTGATGTCCGAACAGCAGATTTCCGATTTGAACAAGCAGCTGATTATCGCCCAGGCCGATACGGCCAGCGCCGCCGCCCGCTATAACCAATATAAGTCGATCATCGACCAAGGTCCTGACAATGCCGTCAAGAACGCGACCATCTCGTCGAGCTCGACCGACAACTCCGTGCTGCAGGATCTGAAGACGCGTTATCTCGCGGTCGAAAAGCGCGAGCAGGACGTCACGCAGAATTTCGGTGCCAATCATCCGCAAGCCGTGGCGCTTAAGGCCGAGCGGCAGGACATTACCCGGCAGATCTACCAGGTACTTCAGCAACTCACCGCCAGTTACAAGAACGAATATGATGTCGCGCAGTCGCGGGCGGAATCGCTGCGCGAAAGCATCGATAAGGTCGTCGGCAAGAATTCGGAAGCCAACAAGTCGCTGGTTCACCTGAATGAGCTGAACCAGAAAGCATCCGCGCTGAAGACGCTTTATGAATCCTATCTTGGCCGGTTCGAGCAGGCGACCCAGCAGCGCTCCTTCCCGATCGCCAAGGCTCGCGTCATATCGGTTGCCGGCGTGCCGACGGCACCTTCCAGCCCGAAGAAGACGCTCGTCATGGCACTTTCGGTCATCCTCGGCCTGATGGTCGGCTGCGGTGTCGCCGCATTCCAGGAGTTCCGCGATCGCTACTTCCGTGTGGAAGCGGATGTGCGGGCTGCTCTCGGATTGAAGTTCCTCGGCTATCTGCCGCTGCTCGGCCAGCCGAACAAGGGCAGGAACAAGAAGAAGCCGCGCAATGTCGGTGCCGGAGCGGAGCCGCTAACGGCGGAAGAGGGAGAAAACGGAGTCGCTTTCGAGCGCACGATGCGCATATCCGTCGAAGCGCCGCGCTCGATCTTCGCGGAAACCTTGAGAAATGCGAAACTCGCCAGCGATGTGATGCTGCAGGGCCGCGCCGACCGTGTGATCGGCGTCGTCTCGGCATTACCCGGCGAGGGCAAATCGACGACGGCGGCCAATTTCGCGGCGCTGCTTGCCAGCAGCGGCAAGCGCACGCTGCTCATCGATGCCGACTTGCGCAATCCGGGTCTCAGCCGGACGCTGAAGACGCCGCCGCACGCCGGCCTGATCGAGGCCGTGCTCGGCGAGGTTCCGTGGACCAATGCCGTGAAGGTCGATCCACGCACCAAGCTTGCCATCCTGCCGGTTGCCGTGCGCGATCACCTGCTGCACACCAGCGAGCTTTTGTCCTCGCAGGGCATGCAGCATCTCATGGAAAATGCGCGCAAGATGTTCGACTACATCATCGTCGACCTTGCGCCGCTCGGTCCCGTCATCGATGCGAAGGCATTTGCGCCGCAGGTCGATGCTTTCCTGCTGGTGACCGAATGGGGCGCGACCCCGACCAATCTGGTGCGCGATGTGCTGGAACAGGAGCCGCAGATCAACTCGCGCATTCTCGGCGTCATCCTCAACAAGACCGATATGTCGGAACTGCCGCGCTATAGCGATTTCGGCGGAACGGAGCGCTACCGGCAGAAGTATGTGAGCTATTACACCGAGGCGCAGCCGCGCGCCCAGGTGGACGCATAACCTATGCCTTTCCGGCCTTGGGCCGGCCCTTGGCCAAGGCATGTTCGCGCCAGATCGTGAATATGCCCGCCACAACGACGATGAGCGCGCCCAAAATCATGGGGGCGCTCAATTTTTCTCCGAATATGGTGACGCCGATAATGGCGGAGAAGACAAGCTGCAGATAGGTCAGGGGCTGGATCACCACCGCGTCGAGCATGTCGTAGGCGCGGATGAGGAAATAATGGCTCGAAACGCCCGTCAGGCAAAGGATGCCCATGAAGATCCAGTCATGTGGCGCAAGCGGCGTCCAGAAGAACGGGCCGATGCAGCTCATGGCGACCGAACCGACGACGCCCGTATAGAAAAAGCTGGTCATGGCGCCATCTTCGCGGCTGACATAGCGGGTGAGGACGACGTAGAGAGAAAACAGCAGTGCACCGAAAAGCGGCACCAGGAACCGCGCATCGAAGACGCCGCTTTCCGGCTTCAGGATCAAGAGGACGCCGACGAAGCCGAAGCAGATCGCCAGCCATCGCCGCCAGCCGACCTTCTCGCCGAGGATCGGTATGGACAGCAAGGCCACCATCAGGGGGCCTGAGGAAAAGATCGCCTGCGAATGGGCAAGGCCGACGATGACGAAGGACGAAATGGCGACGACGATCTGCGCGGCAAGCAGTAGGCCGCGGGCTGCCTGCAGGACGGGATGCCCGGTTCTCACGTTGCGACGCAAGCCGCCCGGCGCGCGCGAGGCCATTGCGATCGCGAAAAGCATGAAGGCCCAATAGCGGATCATCGCGACCAGAAGCGGCGGATAGGCGCTGACGAGGTGCTTCGATATGCCGTCCTGTATGGCGAATATGCTGATTGCCAACAGCGTGAAGACGTAACCGGTACTATTGGATTTCATGATTTTCGAAGGAAGAAGATGTGCGGGGCCTGGGGAGCGCCGAGACCCGGCGCCGTATTCACTTTAGGCTATTCGCCGTTTCGATCATAGGCTTCATGTCTGCCTTTCCGGTTCGCCCGGAAAGCCGCGCATCAGCCCTTTTTTCGATCCGCAACGAATGTGCCGAAACCTTCGATGAAAGCCGCGAGATTGTGCTTCACCTTCTCGTCGAGGATTGCACCGTCCGCGTCGAAGACGCTGCCGGCGCGCGACACCATCAGCCGGCCGCCGAACCATGCTTCCGCGCCGAGCGTGCGCAGTACCGTCAGCCAGGCGTTCTGGCTGAGGATGGTGCCGAAATTGCCGGGCGAGGCGCCAAGAACGGCGATCGGCTTTCCGCCGAAGACCTTTGCGATGTCGGTCGAGGGACGGCTCATCCAGTCGATGGCGTTCTTGAAGACGCCGGGGAGCGAGTTGTTGTATTCCGGCGTAAACAGGATCAGCCCGTCGGCTGCGATAGCCAGATCCTTGAGTTCGCGGACTTTTTCCGGAATACCGTCCGCGGCCTCGAGATCGGCGTCATAAAGTGGTACGCCATGGATGGTGCGGGCGATCAGCTCGACGCCGGTTGGGGCCAGTTCGACGGCGGCGTTGAGCAGAGCCGTGTTGAAAGAGCCTTTCCGCAGGCTGCCTGAAATGCCGAGTATCTTCATCGCTTCCCCCGTTTGCCGTTACAGGAAGACATTTATGGTTCGAGGGGCTTCGTCAAGGTCCTAGAGCCGGATGATTTTAGGTCGGATCGACCTAAAATCTGAATCCGCTCTAGAATCAAAGAAGTAGAGCATGATGTCATCCGAAAACCGATCGCACTTTTCGGCATCATGCTACAGGCCGAACAGACCTAAAATCATCCGACTCTTGGGCGATCTCATGCTGCAAGCAGCGACTTCAGTTTGACGCTGCTTGCCGCCAGAGCAGCATGATCCGGATGCGCGCGTGCGGCGATCAGCATTTCGGCGAGGCGGATATCGCGCGCGACGGCATTGCCGCGTCCGATGCCGCTGGCGGCGAGCAGCCTCCCGTCCGTCCCGAGATGGAAGAGAATGAATGCCCCGTCATCGAGTTCGCGCCGCACATGCGTAACCGCCTCATCCGCCAGACCGGAGATCTGCAAGGTCAGGTCATACTGGTCGGACCAGAACCATGGCACGGCGGATATTTCCCTGTCTTCTCCGAGCATGTTGGCGACGGCCAGATTGGCCTGTTCCTGCGCATTGCGCCAGGATTCGAGGCGAACGCGTCGTCCGCCGTAAAGCGCCAGCGGAAACGAGCAGCAGTCGCCTGCCGCATAAATGTCGGCAAGGGAGGTCTCCAGCCGCTCGTTGACGGCAATGCCGTTGTCGATCGCAAGGCCCGCTTCGGCGGCAAGCGAGACATTCGGCAGGGCGCCGATGCCGACAAGCAGCAGATCCGCGGAGATCACTTCGCCGCCCGCCAGGTGAACGACCGCCTTGTCGGCCTCTTCCCGCACCGTTTCGATAATCTGTCCGCAGCGTATATCGGCGCCTTCTCGGAGATGCCGTTCGGTAATTGCTTCGGCGATTTCCTCCGGCACGCCGCGCTTCAACACGCGCGGCAGGCCTTCGATAACGGTGACGTCGGCACCGCGCATGCGCGCCGTTGCTGCCAGTTCAAGGCCGATGAAGCCGCCGCCGATGATGGCGATGTGCCGCCCAGGGAGAAGGGCGGCATGCAAAGCTGTCGCATCCGCATGAGTCCGCAGCACGCGGATGCGACGGGATGCGCCGTCGATGCCGGGAAAGTTGCGTGCCGAAGCTCCGGTCGAGAGGAGAAGCTTGTCGTAACCGAGCATACGTCCGTCCGCGAGACTGACCGTCTTGGTGACGGGATCGATCGCCGTCACCGTCGTATCGAGCCTTAGATCGATCGATTGCTCCTGATAGCGCTGCACTGCGGCGACGAACTTTGGTTCCGGCGCCTGGCCCGATCCGCTCTTCGAAAGCGGCGGTCGTTCGTATGGGGCCAGCGGCTCTGCGCCGATCAGCGTGATGTCGCCCTCAAATCCCTTTTCCCGAAGCGCGAAGGCGGCGCGGGCACCGCATTCACCGGCGCCGACGATGACGAAATGCGGCATGTTTACCTCCTCAGAGCCCGATGAAAACGATACCGTTTTCGATCTTGACCGGATAGGTCTGCAGATCGACGCAGACCGGAGCGCCCTTGGCTTCGCCGGTGCGATAGTCGAAGCGGCCGTTATGCTTCGGACATTCGATGATGTTGTCCATGACGAGACCGTCGGCAAGATGGATCTTCTCGTGGGTGCACAGGCCGTCGGTGGCGAAATAATCATCCTCGGGGCTGCGATAGACGGCGAAGGTTCGTCCACCATGGTCGAAGCGGATGACATCCTCTTCGTCGATCGCATCAGCGGCGCAGACTTCGATCCAGTTGCTCATTGATTTTCCTCCCATTGCATGTCCGGTTTATTGAGCGGCCGCAGCCGGAAGTTCGCTGTGAAATTCCTCGCGATAGGGCCGTGCCGTCTGCGGCAGCTCACGTTTCAGGAAATAGTCCTCGTTGCGCAATTGCCGCAGGAATGCCGGGATCATCTCGCGATAGCCGGACCAAATGGACGGATTGGCCGCCGGCAGGTCGTGCTTGATCATCGAATGCAGCTTCGGCAGCGCGTGGTAGGGCACCATCGGGAACATATGATGCTCGACATGATAGTTCATGTTCCAGTAGATGAAGCGGCTGATGGGGTTCATCATGACGGTGCGGCTGTTCAGCCGGTGGTCGATGACATTGTCTGCAAGGCCGCCGTGCTGCAGCAGACCGGTCAGAACGTGGTGCCAGGCGCCATAGAGGCGGGGGAGGCCGATCAGCATCAGCGGCAGGATGGAGCCCATGGCGATGGCGCTCGCAATAGTGACGATATAGATGGCAAGCCAGATGCGGGCGATGCGAATGGCCTTCGGCTGCTCCATTTCGGGAATGAAGGTCTTTTCCGCAGCACTGACAACGCCGCAGGCATTGCGCAGCATATCGGCCATCGCATGCCAGCCATCGAGGATGCCGAAGAAATTGAGAACCAGGCGGAAGAGGTCCGGCGGCCGCATGACGGCGATCTCCGGGTCGCGGCCGACGATGACGGTATCGGTGTGGTGGCGCGCATGGCTCCAGCGCCAGGTCACCGGATTGCGCATGATCATGAAGCAGGCGATCTGATAGACCGCGTCGTTCATCCAGCGTGTCTTGAACGCCGTACCATGGCCGCATTCATGCCAGCGGCTGTCCGAGGCAGAACCATAGAGTACACCGTAGGCAAGGAAGAAGGGGACGCAGATCCACGAACCCCAGAAGTAGACGCCAAGCGCGGCGAAGATCACCATGCTGCCGAGCCAGATGATGGTGTCGCGGATCGCAGGCGCATCCGAGCGCTGCATCAGTGCCTTCATGTCCTTGCGCGCGATATCCGTGTGATACCATTCGGCCGCGGCAAGTCCGGTTTCCACCGCTCGCCTGCCGCTTGCGCCGAGCAGATCGTAGTCACGCTTGATTATCGTCGTCATTCCTGCCTCCCGCGATGCGCAGCGGCACACCGCCCTTGATGCCGGAAACGATAGAGCGACTTTTCGCTTGCCTCAATGCATGAATGATGGAATCTATCAAAACATATCAAATTCTGATGTCACCAATGATGGCATATCTCAGGAGCGGTCATGCGTCGTCCCACCATAGCGGATCTTGCCAAGGCATCCGGCGTCAGCGTCGCGACGATCGATCGTGTGCTGAATGGGCGCCATCGCGTGCGGGAGGAAACGGCACGGCGCGTCTATGAGGCGGCGCAGGAAATCGGCTATCATGCCGTCGGTCTCCTGCGTCAGCGCGTCTTCGAGGATCTGCCGCAATATCGGTTTGGTTTCGTCCTGCAAAAGCCTGTTCAAGCCTTCTATCAGGCTTTCGCCAGGGAGATTGCCGCGGCGGCACAGGCGGTGACGACGGCGCGGATCAACGCCCAGATCGACTTCGTCGCAGCCTCGACACCGACGGCGATTGTCGAGAAGCTGAAGATAGTCGCCGCCCGAAGCCAGGCGGTCGCACTCGTGGCGCCGGATTATCCGGCCGTCACGGCCGCGATCGACGAATTGAAGGAGAAAGGCATTCCGGTCTTTTCCCTGCTGTCCGATTTCTCCACCACGGCGCGTCAGGGCTATATCGGCGTCGACAATCGCAAGGTCGGGCGTACCGCTGCCTGGATCATCGCGCGTTCGGCGCGTCGCCCGGGCAAGGTGGCATGCTTTGTCGGCAGCCATCGCTTCCTTGGGCATGAGTTGCGCGAAATCGGTTTTCGGTCCTTTTTCCGCGAGAATGCGCCAGATTTCGAGGTGCTGGATACGCTCATCAATCTCGATACGCCGGAAATCACGCATGAGGCGACGCTCGATCTTTTGCAAAAGCACCCCGACCTCATTGGCTTCTACGTCTGCGGCGGAGGCATGGAGGGAGCGATTTCCGCCATTCGCGAGGAGCGGCTGTCTGGCAAGCTGATTGCCGTCGTCAACGAATTGACGCCGGAATCGAGGGCGGCACTTGCCGATGATGTCGTCGCCATGGCGATCGGCACGCCGCTGCCAGCGCTTTGCAAGGAACTGATGAGCCTGATGATCAAGTCCGTCGAGAGCGACGAAGCTGCCGTTCCCGGACAAAGCTTCCTGCCGTTCGAAATCTTCCTTTCGGAAAACATCTGACAAGGATGATGTAATTCTATCATTGTCCCAAGAATTCTATCAGGAATGATGGCTGAAGCCGATGGAAGAAAGGCAGGAATGTCGCTAGTCCTTCGCAAAGCAGGCGCGGCGGATTTGGAATGTCTCCGCAGCCGGATGCCTTGAGGAGGAGTGCCCATCATGAGTTCCATTCGTTTCGCGCTCAATCATATGTGCGCGCCGTCCCTGAAGCTGGAATCGTTTTTCGCCGCTGCAAAAGAGCTCGGAATCGACAGCGTGGAGATCCGCAACGATCTCGCCGGCAATGCGATACTTGACGGGACTCCGGCGAAAGCCGTTAGGGAATTGGCCGAGCGCCAGGGACTTACCATCATCTCCATCAATGCGCTGCAGCGCTTCAATGAATGGAACGACGAGCGTGCCCGGGAGGCGGCAGAGCTGATCGATTATGCCCGTGATTGCGGCGCGAAAGCCCTTGTGCTCGTTCCGGTCAATGACGGCAGCGGCCGCGAGCCGGAGGTGCGGCGCGCCAATCTCCGCAAGGCGCTGTCGGCCCTGAAGCCGATGCTGGATGCTTCAGGCATTATCGGTCTCGTCGAGCCGCTCGGCTTCGAGATCTGCTCGCTGCGCCTGAAAAGCGAAGCGGCTGATGCCATCGAGGAACTCGGTGCGAGATCCACCTTCCTCCTCGTGCACGATACCTTCCACCATCACCTCGCCGGCGAGGCCGCAACCTTCCCCGAGCTGACGGGTCTCGTGCACATTTCCGGCGTCAGCGATGCCAATGTTGCGGTCGCCGACATGCGTGATCCGCATCGCGTTCTGGTCGATGCCAGCGACCGCCTCGACAATGTCGGCCAGCTGCGTGCCCTGCTTTCTGCCGGCTATGCCGGCCCCGCTTCGTTCGAACCCTTTGCCCCGGCTGTGCATGCTCTGAAGGAACCTGTGGCCGCGATCAAGGAGAGCATGGCGTATTTGACGGGCAAGCTCTGATAAGCTGAGTTGTCTCCGGGGCAACTGGCATCTTCGCTCGAACACCACTCTACGCCGTCGGCAAGGGTCTATTGCCGGCCGCGGAACCGGCGCTGGTAGGTAGGATCGTAGAGCGAACTTTCGCGGAAATCGCTCGCGGCAAGCGAGCGGCCGATGAAGATCAGGGCGGTGCGCTCGATTGGTTCGGCCGCCACCTGTTCCTCGATCGTGGCGAGCGTGCCCCGAATGATCCGCTCGTCAGGCCAGGATGCCTTGACGACGATCGCAACCGGGCAATCGGCGCCGTAAAGTGGCGTCAGCTCTTCAACGACCTTTTGAAGCGCATGGATTGCGAGATGAATGGCGAGCGTTGCGCCAGTCGCGCCGAATTTTTCCAGCGTCTCGTTATTCGGCATCGGCGAGGCGCGGCCCGACACCCGCGTCAGAACCAGGCTCTGAGCCACGGCCGGGATGGTCAATTCGCGTCCGAGCGCGGACGCGGCGGCGGCGAAAGCCGGAACACCCGGCGTCAGCGTATAGTCGATGCCATGCTGCTCGAGGCGGCGGATCTGCTCGGCGACTGCGCTCCAGACGGACAGGTCGCCGGAATGCAGGCGTGCAACGTCTTCGCCTGCTGCCGCGGCCTTGAGATATTCCGTCTCGATCTCGTCAAGCGACATCGGCGCGGTGTCGATGATGCGTGCGCCGGGCGGACAATATTGCAGCAGTTCGGGCGAAACGATCGAGCCGGCATAGAGGCAGATCGGGCATTTGCCGATCAGATCCCGGCCGCGCACGGTGATCAGGTCGGCGGCTCCCGGGCCTGCGCCAATGAAATGCACTGTCATCGCTCTACCTCGTTCTGAATTATGGCTTGGTCCACGACCATTGCGTCACCGGCATGGCCGGCCGCCAGCCGGTCATGCGGCCGACAGGGGCGGTGCGCGCAATGTCGATGCGGATCAGAAAGCCGCCCCGGCGCGCCTGTTCGGCAAGCAGAAGGCTTTCCATCTCGGTCGTCACGGCATTGGCGACCAGCCTGCCGCCGCTTTTCAAACGGCCGATCGCGGCGTCGAGCACACCGGCGTCACTGCCGCCGCCACCGATGAAGATCGCATCCGGCGCGGGTAATCCTGCAAGGGCATTCGGTGCCTCTCCCTCGACAACGGTCAGGCCCGGCACGCCGAAATTCGCAGCGTTGCGACGGATACGCGCCACGCGCTCGGCCGATGCCTCGACGGCAATTGCGCGCAGTGACGTGTCTGCCAGCATCCATTCGATGCCGATCGAACCGGAACCGGCGCCGATATCCCAGAGCAGTTCGCCGTGACGCGGGGCGAGCGCCGAAAGTGTGATTGCACGTATTTCCCGCTTGGTGATCTGGCCGTCATGTTCGAAAAGCTCATCAGGGAGACCGGCACTCAGCGATAGGATTCGCGCACCTGTTTCGGCCTTGACCTCGACGCCGCATATATTCAGATCGTTGATGCCGGATAGGGCAAAGTCAGCTGCAGTTTGACGCGAGACCTTCTCGTGCGGGCCGCCGAGCGCCTCCAGAACCGTAAGCTCAGACTGACCGAAGCCTGAGCTCCGCAGCAGAGCAGCCAATCCGGCCGGACCTTCACCGTCCGATGTCAGCGCCAAGATTTTGCGGCCAGCATGCAGATGCGGCCGGATCAGATCGATCGGCCGTCCGTGCAGCGAGAGAACCGTCGTCTCCTGCAAAGGCCAGCCGAGGCGCGAAACGGCGAGGCTGAAGGAGGAGGGCGCCGGGATAACAGTCATTTCACCGACTGGAACGTGCCGCGAAAGCGTCGCCCCGACGCCGTAGAAGAAGGGATCGCCGGAAGCGAGAACCACTGTTGGCCTGCCGCGCCGGGCAAGCACTGCTTCGATGGACCTTTCGAATGGCGAAAGCCATTGATGCGTTTCGCCCGTGATCACAGGGCTCATCAACTCGATATGGCGGGCACCGGCAAAGATGGCTGGTGCCTCGGCGATCAGCCGTTTGGCCTCGTCGCCGAGCCCGGCTGGACCATCTTCGCCGATGCCGATAAGAGTGAGCCAGCGTTGAATTGAAGGTGTTTCAGCCATGGGCAAGGCCCGCATTCTGATCCTGGGCGGTACGACGGAAGCCCGCGCCTTGGCGGCAGCCCTCGGCTCCCGCGCCGATCTGGACATTGTCCTGTCGCTTGCCGGCAGAACCGCCGATCCAGCCCCGCAGCCCGTTCCGGTGCGCAGCGGCGGTTTCGGAGGCGCGGAAGGGCTTGCCCGCTATCTGCGGGAAGAGGCAATCGGTCTCTTGATCGACGCGACCCATCCTTTTGCGGCCCGCATCTCCGCCAATGCTGCGGAAGCGGCGGCCCAATGCGACGTGACGGCTTTTGCGCTGCGCCGCCCGGCCTGGGTGCCGGTCGAAGGTGATGATTGGCTTTCTGTGCATAGCGTTTCGCAGGCTATCGCTGCACTCGGCGCCAAGCCCTTGCGGGTCTTCCTGGCGACCGGCCGGCAGGAGGCGCATCAGGCGAACGCGGCGTCGCAACACCATTACTGGGTCCGCAGCGTCGATCCCGTCGAGCCGCTGCTGACGGTGCCTCATGTCAGCTATATCCACAGTCGAGGCCCGTTCCGATTGGCGGATGAGCTCGACATGCTGCAAAAACATCAGATCGAGGTCGTGGTTACCAAGAACAGCGGCGGCGAGGCGACCTATGCCAAGATCGAGGCCGCAAGACTGCTTGGCATCAAGGTGATCATGATCGAGCGCGCTGAGGCGGCCGGTCTGCCGGTGGTCGAAACGGTGGAGGCTGCACTCGGCCGGATCGATCATTTTGCCTCTTCCCTGATGAAGCGCGGCGTATAGACCAGATCCGGGCGCCCTTCGCGGGCTATGACGCGCGTTTCGGCCGAGCCGATGATGACGCAGGTCGCCATATCCGCCTGCGACGCTTCGGCATCGGCGAGCCGAGCCACCGTCATGCGCTCGTCAGGCCGACCGGCGGCCCGCCCGAAGATGACAGGTGTTTCACCGGGCAGTGCGGCGCGCAGGATTTCGAAGGCTTTGCCGAGCTGCCAGGGCCGCGCCTTGCTGATCGGATTGTAGAGCGCGATCACGAAACCGGCCTCGGCAACCGCACGAAGCCGGTTTTCGATGAGAGGCCAGGGTTTCAGATTGTCCGATAGCGAGATGGCGCAAAAATCGTGTCCGAGAGGGGCGCCGATGCGGGCTGCGACCGCAAGCATGGCCGTAATGCCCGGCACGACGACGAGATCGACTGTACGCCATTCCGCAGGACCATGATCGATTGCCTCGCAGACGGCGGCCGCCATGGCGAAGACGCCCGGATCGCCGCCGGAGACGACGCAGACGTCGATGCCGGCCGAAGCCCGCTGCAGTGCCGCTTTGGCGCGATCAAGCTCCTCGCGATTATCAGATGCCTGGCGGATCTGGTCGCCGCGCAGCGTCAGACGGTCGAGATAGGGGCCATAGCCGTAGAATTCATGGGCGTCGGCGACAGCGGCCAGTGCCTCCGGCGTCGTCTGCTCAGGCTTGCCGGGACCGGTGCCGATCACATAAAGACGCCCACTCATGGTCTGTTTTCCCAACCGGGGACGAGGACCAGCGAGAAATAAGGTGCCTCGGCATCGTCGCGGCTGGCAAGCGGCGTCATGGCGCCGTTCGCCATCGTGCCGCGCTCGACATAGATGGCCTCGTTCAGCCGGCCGGCCGCATCGAGCGCGCGGCGGATTTTCGGCAGGTTGCGGCCGACCTTCATGATCACGGCTGCCTGCGTATCGCCGAGGCGGCGGGTAAGCTCGGCTTCCGCCATCGTTCCCGGCAGAACCGAGAGCACGTCGTCTCCCTGTACCATCGGCAATCCGGCCAGAGACCAGCAGCCGGACATGGCCGTTACGCCTGGGATGACTTCGGTCGGGAAGCGATCGGCAAGGCGCACATGCAGGTGCATGTAGGAACCATAAAACAGCGGATCGCCCTCGCTAAGCACGGCAACCGTCTTTCCTTCTCGCAGATGTGCCGCCACCATCTCAGCCGAGACGTCATAGAAGGCGGTGATCTGACCGAGATATTCCGGCGCGTCCTTGTCGATCTCGGTCGTGACCGGATAGTAGAGCGGCAGGAGCGCGACGTCCGCTTTCAGCAGGTGGCCGACGATGGCGCGTCCGTTGCCGCCTTTGCCCTGCTTGGCGAAGTAGGCGACGACATCGGCCCGCTCCAGGGCCTTGACGGCCTTGACCGTCAGCAGTTCGGGATCGCCGGGGCCGGTGCCGATCCCAATCAGGCTTCCGTTCGACGGCGCGCTCATAGGCCCGGCCTCGCAAGAGCGTTGAGGGCCGCTGCCGTCATCGCACTGCCGCCGAGACGCCCGCGCACGATGGCAAAGGGAACGCCGTAGGAATTCTCGGCAAGCGCATCCTTCGATTCCGCTGCGCCGACAAAGCCGACAGGCATGCCGATGATGGCGGCGGGCTTCGGGGCGCCGTCGCGCAGCATTTCGAGAAGGTGAAAGAGGGCGGTCGGTGCATTGCCGATGGCAACGACGGAACCGGCAAGGCGGTCGGTCCAAAGATGCATGGCGGCGGCCGAGCGTGTGTTGCCGATGGTCTTGGCGATGTCTGCCGTGCGTGGATCCTGCAAGGTGCAGATCACCTCGTTTTCCGCCGGGAGGCGGGCGCGGGTGACGCCACGGGCGACCATTTCGGCATCGCAGAAGATCGGGGCGCCCTCGGACAGCGCCTTGCGAGCCGATGCGACGAAATCGGGAGAGAACAGGAAATGCTCTGCCGCTTCCACCAGCCCGCAGGCATGGATCATGCGGACTGCCACATCGGCCTCGGCTTCGGGAAAACGCTTCAGATCGGCTTCGTTGCGGATGATCGCGAAGGAGCGTTCGTAGATCGCATCTCCCTCGCGGATATAGTCATAGTCAGGCATTTCTATCCCTGTCGTAAAGCCGTCGCGATTGCGTCCCGGCCGAGCCGTTTAAGACACTGCCGGGCCGATTCGCCAGCAGCTTTGTTGTTCCGTACCAGTTTCCCGAGCGTCGCCAGCGCCGATTTCAGGCCTTCCTTGTGGATGTAAGCCACTGGCTCTGATGATGATGACCCATTTACGACAATAGCATAGCCTGTTGCAGCACCGACGATAGTCAGCATTGCGGGAGACGGGTGGGCGCAGCCTTTCGTGCAGCCGGATAGATGGACCTTGAGCGAACCGTCAAGCAGGTCGGCGCCGACATCGATGAGATCTGCGGCGGCCTTTCTCGTGGCATAGTGGGCGGATGCGCATGCGCCGGTGCCGGAGCAGGGGATGATATCGTTGGCCGGATCGTCGGCACGCGTCTGAAAGCCGCAGTCAGCCGCCGCGGCCAGAATATCTTTGGCTAGATCGCCTGGAAGTCCAAGTACCAACAGGCTGTGCTCCGGTCCCGTCCGTATCTCAAGCGCGCCTGCTGTCTCTGCCAAGTCAAGAAAGCGCAGGAGATCGCGAGCGTGGATCCGACCGAAGGCAGGGCGCAGTCCGAGGGCGGAATGTTCCTTCCCCAGTGCAACGATGCCGATAGCAGAGGCCGGTAAGGCCGTGTCACTATGTACGAGATCCGGCAGAGCGGGAAACTGTGCTTTCAGAGAGGCAGCGTCCAGGTCGCGTCCGCGGGCGCGCGGTCCGATAGCAGCCAAGGCGTCGAGCAATGTGATGACACCGGATATCGCCTGCTCGCCGGGCAAGACGGCAAGCGGTATGGCCGTCGCATGCGTTCCGGCGATCGAGAGCTTCCATAACTGGTCATTGCTGGAAATGACGGCTTTCAGCCGGATATCGGCCGAGAGTTCGTCAAGAACGAGCTGGCCGCCGCCATCGACGATAATGGCAAGCTTGGCAGCCAGGAGCGGCTTGGGATCGAGTGATCCGATCGCGCTGCGAAGGCGCCCGGCAAGTGCTCGCGCGTCAGCGCTTTCCGAAGGATCGAGGCCGCTGAAAGGCGGGACTTCGATTGCGACGCCGCGTTCCGGCACGATGCCGGCGCGATCGATGTCGGCTGCCAGTCCGGCCATGCTATGCGGCCTCATGCCGCGCAGCTGAAAATTGCCGCGTGCGGTGATTTCGATCAGGCCGTTGCCGTGCTTTTCGGCGGCTTCGGCCAGTGCGCGCAATTGCCGGACGCTCAAGCCCGGTGTCGATGGTCGCAGGCGCACGAGCAGACCGTCGCCCGTCTGCATCGGCGCGCTCAAGGAGGGGCAGGCGCCGCGAACCATGGCGGGCAGCGGCTTTTCAACGCCGTAGCGGGCGGCCTCGTCTTGCGGGAAGCGCGTTTGTCCATTTATCGTCTGTGTATCGGCCGCAACCATGAGACTGCCCTTCATAAAGGACATTTCCTTGCACAATCCGGGTCGGCGGGCAAACGATTTGGCGCCCGGCCTTTAGTCGCACCCTTAGTTGCGGTCGTCGAAATCATGCCCCTTGCGCATGAGATAGATGTCCATGATCCATCCGTGCTTGGCCCGCGCCTCTGCCCGCGTCGCAAGAATCCGTTCGCAAACCTCACCCAGCCTGCCGGCGATGGTGATCTCGTCCTTGGTGCCGAGATAGGCGCCCCAATAGATATAGGCATCCGGATCGTCGATCCCGCTGAAGGCTTGCTCGCCGTCGAGCATGACAACAGCCGTTTCCGCAATGCCGGGAAAGCTTTCGGCCAGCCGCCGGCCGGTGGTGATCTGCACCGGCTTGCCGACGAGATTGAGAGGGATGCGGTGGCTTGCCGTCAGCGCCTGAATGCTGGTGATGCCGGGAATGATGCTGTAGGCAAGCGCAACATTGCCGCGAGCGGCGACGCGCTCGATGACGCGCAAGGTACTGTCGTACAGGCCAGGGTCGCCCCAGACGAGGAAGGCAGCACTTTGGCCTTCCGCCAAATGCTCCAGAAACAGCCGTTCATAGGTCGCGGAAATCGCCTCGTGCCAGTCATCGACGCTCTGCACGTAGCTGCGCTCGGCTGTCCGGCGCAAGGGCACGTCATAATCCACAAAGCGCGTGGCCTGGTTGGTAACATAGCGCTGGCAGATTTCCCGCCTGACGTCGGCAAGCTCGCTCTTGGCAGCTCCCTTGCTGGGGATCAGGATGACATCGGTAGCATTCAGCGCATTGATCGCCTGCACGGTCAGATGTTCGGGGTTTCCCGTGCCGATACCGACGATGTGAATATGCCGCATGTGCTTGCCCTCGCTCTTCAGCGCTGTTTGCCGGAAGCGCCGGATCATTTCAAGAGGAAGCGTTCTTCAGGACGATTGCCGTTCGAAGCTCCAGCGGCTGGCCATATAGCTGCGCGGCGAGGTGCCGAGCATGCGCCGGAACATGGTGGTAAACGCCGCTACGCTCTCGTAGCCTGCTTCAAGCGCGACATTGGTGACCGGCTCGCCGCCGGCAAGCTGCGGCAGAGAGGCAAAGACGCTGGCCTGCTGGCGCCAGGTCGTGAAGCTGATGCCGGTTTCCTTGCGGAACTGCCGCGTGAACGTCCGCCGGCTCATGGCAAGCCTTTCGGCCCAATCGTCCAGCCTCGCGTTTGGCGAAGGGTTGGCGAGATATTCGCGGCAGAGCGCTGTGAGCTTCCGGTCGGACGGGAAGGGGAGGCCGAGCGGCCGCTCCGGCAGCGTCGCAATCTCCTCGACGAGCAGAGACAGGACCAGCTTGGCCTTTCGATGACTGACCGGGGCTTCCCGCAGCCGAATGGCCTCCAGCAGCAGGCTGCGGGCGAGATCCGTTACCTCGACGACCCGTGGGCCTTCATCTTTCGGCGGTTGACCGCGCGGGGTCACATAAACGGATTTCATGCTGACATCGCTCAGGATCTCGATCGAATGCTCCAGCCCGACGGGAATGAAGAGAGCATGACCCGGCGGCACCATCCAGCGGCCGCGCGCCGTCATGATCAGCGCGACGCCCGAGAAGATACAGAGCAATTGCGTGCGCCGGTGGTGATGCCACGGGACGGTGTAGCCCTGCGGCGGCTCGGCACTGTGGACAAGCACATCGGCAGGCGATTCTTCCATCCAGCGCATGTTTTGCACATGGTCATCGTCGAGGGTTGCCAGCAACTGTTTGGAGAGCTTTTCCATTTTGGCCCAATCGAGAAACTAGTGGACCAAAACACGAAAGAAGGTCACTCGCAAGCCGTGTAAAAGGCTGATCAAACAATATTGTCGGCAAGAGTAGCCGGCGCTGGAAGGAATCTCCATGGTTGCGGCGTTTTCGGGTGCGCAGACCCGATTTGAGAAGACCACGATTTCGATCGTCGTGGCGGTCAGTACCTGCCACTTGCTGAACGACATCATGCAATCGCTGCTGACGTCGCTCTATCCAATGTTCAGAGAGAATTATGCGCTCGATTTCGTGCAGATCGGGTTGCTGACGATGATGTTCCAGATCACCGCCTCGCTGCTGCAGCCGGTGGTCGGCATCGTCACCGACAAATGGCCGATGCCCTATTCGCTGCCGGTCGGCATGGTCAGCACATTCCTCGGCCTCCTTCTGCTCGGTTATGCCGGAAGTTTCGGTATGCTGCTGCTCGCTGCCAGCTTGATCGGTTTCGGCTCGGCCGTCTTCCATCCGGAAGCATCGCGCGTCGCTCGTCTGGCTTCGGGCGGACGTCACGGCCTTGCGCAGTCGCTGTTCCAACTCGGCGGCAATGCCGGTTCGGCAATCGGGCCGCTGATTGCGGCGTTCTTCGTGCTGCAGCACGGCCAGAAGAGCGTTGCCTGGCTTTCGGTGCTGGCCGTGATCGGCTTCATCGTTCTCAGTTGGGTCGGCAACTGGTTCGTCAATCATCGTCGCCAGCAGGCGGCACGTCCCGCGGCAAGCCGCACCCTGCCAATCGCGCGCAGCAAGGCCATGTGGGCGCTGGCCATTCTCATCCTGCTCACGGCGACAAAGAACGTCTACATGGCGAGCATATCGAGCTATTTCACCTTCTATGTCATCGACAAATTCCATCTCGACGTCCGTGACGCGCAGCTCATGCTGTTCCTGTTCCTAGGTTCGGTCGCCGTTGGAACGATCATGGGCGGCCCTGTGGGGGATCGCTTCGGCGCGCGCTTCGTGATCTGGTTTTCGATCCTCGGCGTCATCCCCTTCGCGCTGCTGATGCCCTATGCCAATCTCTTCTGGACATGCGTGCTAACGGTCGTGATCGGGCTGATTTTCGCTTCGGCCTTCCCGGCGATCGTCGTCTTCGCGCAGGAGCTGATCCCCGGCCGCGTGGGACTGATCGGCGGCGTCTTCTTCGGTTTCGCCTTCGGGGCGGGCGGCCTTGGCGCTGCGGCTCTCGGAGATTTTGCCGATACGCATGGCATCTCCTTCGTCTACACGATCTGCTCTTATCTGCCGCTGCTCGGTCTCTTCACGATCTTCTTGCCGCGCATTCCAAAGCACTAGAGCCGGATGATTTTTGGTCGAATCGACCTAAAATCTGAATCCGCTCTAGAATCAAAGAAACAGAGCATGATGTCGTCCGAAAGCCGATCACACTTTTCGGCATCATGCTCTAACCGACACCGGCGGGCTCATGGCCCGCCGGTATTTGTTTCGGAAAAGGCCTGACTGTCGGTCCGTGATCGCCGCCTCTTGCCGGAAACGGCTTTGGATGAGGTCGCCTCGTCAGGCGTAGCGGCTGATGGCGAGATCGGTTGCGTCGATATCCGGCTTGCGGCCGCTGACGAGATCGCTGATGACCCGTGCCGAGCCGGAGCTCATCGTCCATCCAAGGGTGCCGTGACCCGTATTGAGGAACAGCCCCTTGATCTTCGTCGGTCCGATCACCGGCGTTCCATCCGGCGTCATCGGCCGCAGGCCGGACCAGAAGGAGGCCTTGGCGACATCGCCGCCGGGGAAGAGATCGGTGACGGAATGCTCGAGCGTCTGCCGCCGTGCAGGGCCGAGATCGTTGGTGTAGCCGGAGATTTCCGCCATGCCACCGACGCGGATGCGATCGCCAAGGCGGGTGATCGCGATCTTGTAGGTCTCGTCCATGACGGTCGATTCCGGCGCGCGCGCGGCATCGATGATCGGGATCGTCAGCGAATAGCCCTTGACCGGATAGACGGAAAGGCCGATGCCGAGCGGCTTCAGCAAGAGCGGCGAATAGCTGCCGAGCGCGACGACGATCGCATCCGCGCCAACGCGCCCGCGGTCGGTCATGACGGCGTGCGCCTGACCGCCCTCAACGTCGAGCCCCTTGATCGTCGCGCCGTACTGGAACTGGACACCCAGCTCTCTTGCCTTTACGGCGAGCGCGTTGGTGAATTTGAAGCAGTCGCCGGTCTCATCCTTCGGCGTCAGCAGGCCGCCGACGATCTTTTCGCGAACGTGCCCGAGTGCCGGTTCGACGCGGATACAGCCATCGGGATCGAGCACTTCATAAGGGATGCCGTCGGCTGCCAGAGCCTTGACGTCCTTTGCCGATGCGTCGAGCTGCGCTTGCGTGCGGAAGAGCTGCAGCGTGCCCTGCATGCGCTCGTCATAGGCGATGCCGGTCTCCTCGCGAAGCTGTGCCAGCGAGATGCGGCTGTAATCGGCAAGGCGCAGCATCCGGCTCTTGTTGATCGCGTAGCGTTCCGAGGTGCAGTTCGACAGCATCTTGACGAGCCAGGAGAGCATGGCGCCGTCGATCTTCGGCCGCAGGATGAGCGGAGCATGTTTCATGAACAGCCACTTCAGCGCCTTTGCCGGAATGCCCGGTGCCGCCCAGGGCGAGCAATAGCCGAAGGAGACTTCGCCGGCATTGGCAAAGCTCGTCTCCAGCGCCGGCCCCTTCTGCCGGTCGATGACGGTCACCTCGTGGCCTGCCTTGGCAAGCTGATAGGCAGATGTGACGCCGACGATGCCGGCACCCAGAACGACGACTTTCATGATTTCCTCGGAGAAATGAGCGTTGGGAAGGTCAGCGGTATTGCCTGTTGTAGCGGTGGCCGAGACTGGTCAGGATCTCATAGGAAATCAAGCCGGCATCCCGTGCAAGATCCTCCAGGGTCTGATGATCGCCAAGGACCTCCACCATGCTTCCGAAAGACAGCGTACCTTCGGGCAGGGCGCTGATATCGATCGTGATGCTGTCCATCGACACGCGGCCGACGATCGGCAGGCGCACGCCTTTGTGATAAACCGCGCCGCGATCGCTAAGGCTGCGTGGAAGGCCGTCGGCATAGCCGGCGGCAATCGTCGCAAGCCGGGTCCGGCCCTTGGTCACATGCACGCCGCCATAGCCGACACGCGCCCCCTCCGGAACGGTTCTTGTCTGCACGACGGCGACATCGAGCCTGACGACGGTCTCCATCGGATTGGCAGCGCCGCTCGTCGGGGCGCCGCCATAAAGGGCGATGCCCGGCCGTGCCAGCACGCCGTGAAAATCGCCGCCGAGGAAGATGCCGCCTGAATTCGCGAAAGAGATGCCGCAGCTCGGGAATTCCGCCGCAATGCGACGCATTTCGGCGAGCTGGTCGGCATTTTGCCGGCTGTCGATCTCGTCTGAGGAGGCGAGATGGCTCATGACGAACAGGATGTCGATGTCGTCGGAAGCCTGCAGGTGAGCCTCGACGAAACCTCTGTCTTCCGGCGGTATGCCGAGCCGCGACATGCCGGTGTCGAACTGCAGAACCGCGGGGAGCCTGCGCTGCAGCGAACGCGCGGTCCTGGACCATTGCCGCAGCTGATCGAGCGAATTGATCACGGGCACGATGCCGCCATCGGCGCAAGCTGCCTCGTTGTCGGGCAACAGGCCATTCAGCACGAAGATTTTGGCGTCACCGGGCAATTGCGGACGCAGCCGCAGTGCCTCGATGAAATGCGCGACGAAGAAATGCCGGCAGCCACGCCGGTAGAGCGCCCTCGATACTTGGCTGGCGCCAAGCCCGTACGCATCGGCCTTGACGACGGCCGCCGTCTGCGCCGGCACAACGATGGAGGACAGCCTGTCGTAGTTCCGGCACAGTGCGGCCAGATCGATTGTCAGATAACCACACGCTCCGCCATCGGCCGCCAATTTTAGCGCCAGCGAATCCACAATGCCGTCCATATCCGCCCTCGTCTTTCAAACGCAGATTATTGAAACAATCGTGAAATTGCCTGTCAAATTATGATTGATTATTGTGTAGTTGCCTTGATATTGAAACAATCTGCGAGTTTTTGAAAGAATCCACATGGGCGCCCTCGATGCGATCGATCGCAACATTCTTCGTCTGCTTCGCCTCGATGCCCGCATTAGCAATGCGAAGCTGGCAAATGAGGTGGGACTGTCGCCATCGGCCTGCCTGCGGCGCATCAAGCTGATGGAGCAGGCGGGCGTGATCCGCGGCTATACGGCTCTGGTGGACACGTCTCAGGCGGAAGCATCGATCGCCGTCATCATCAACATCACGCTCGAGCGGCAGACGGAGGATCACCTCGATCGCTTCGAGGCGGCGGTACGCAAGCACCCCGAAATCAAGGAGTGCTTCCTGATGACGGGTGGTTCCGATTATCTGCTGCGTGTCGAGGTCGCCAATCCCGGCGACTTCGAACGCATCCACAAGGATATTCTCTCTACCATGCCCGGAGTGCTGCGGATTCATTCGAGCTTTTCGATCCGCAATGTGCTCGCGACGCGGCCGAAGGGATTGCGCTGAACGAGCGGATGTCGGATCGGCAAGGGTTTACTTTATTCTGCCGTGCGATCCTGATCCCAGCCGATGCCCGCTGCGGCATCCACTTCGCAGATCAAGCCGGTGGGTTCATAACTGATCTGCACCTTGCCGTTCAATTCCGCCGCCAGCAGGCTTTCTATCAAGCGGGAACCGAAACCCCTGCGGGTCGGGGGCTTCACGATTGGTCCTCCCGCTTCCTGCCATCGCAACCTGAGACGTTCGGTCTCACCGCTTTCCAGCGACCAGGTAATGGCAATGCGTCCATCGGCCACTGAAAGCGCGCCATATTTGGCCGCGTTCGTCGCAAGTTCATGCAGCGCAAGCGATATGGAAACAACCGCTCGCGGGGCAAGCTTGATGGCAGGACCGGAGATTTCGAACCGGTCTTTTGGATAGGGCGACAATGCCTGGGCTATGACTGCAGTCAATTCGGCCTGCTCCCATTTGCCATGGATCAGCAGATCGTGAGCGCGCGCCATCGAGGAGAGCCTTGCCTCGAACGTTTCGACGGAAGCCTTGTCCGTGTCACCTCTTCCCAATGTCTGGCGTGCGATGGCCATGACGGTCGCAAGCACGTTCTTGACGCGATGATTGAGCTCGCCGACCAGCACCGTCTGCAGGCGCTCGGCTTCCTTCTTGGCACTGATGTCATGAGCCGTCTTCGACGCTCCCACGATCCGGCCATAGACGTCATAGATTGGAGAGACGCTGAGAAGGATGTCGACAAGCTCGCCGTTCTTGTTGCGCCGCTTGGTCTCGTAAGGCTCTACCTTCTGGCCCGCACGGATCCGGGCCAGGATTGCCGGTTCTTCGTCACTGCGGTCTTCCGGAACGAGCATCATCACGGACTGGCCGATGGCCTCTTCGGCCGATTGTCCGTAAAGCCTTTCGGCGCCGCTATTCCAGCTTGTGATGATCATGTTGAGGTCGATGCTGAGGATGGCGTCGTCCGATGAGGCGACAATCGCCGCCAGTTGCCGCTCTACTTCCTGTGCTCGCTTGCGTTCACTGATATCGGTTACGATCGCGGCGGCCCGCTGGATGCGTCCTGAACCGTCTTTCAAGCCAGAGACGGAGTTTGCCACCCAGACAAGACTGCCATCTTTGCGAACATAGCGCTTTTCAATCTCGAAACTCTCTCCTGTCGCCGTCATTGCTTCGAACAGGCGCTTATTCTCATGCAGATCATCTGGATAGGTGATGTCATAGGTCCGCATGCCGAGAAGCTCGCTCTCGGAGTAGCCCACAATTTCGCAGAAACGCTCGTTCACCCGAACGAAGCGGCCATCGAGTTCGCACTGGGCAAACCCAGTCGTCGATTGCGAGATGACGGCGCGAAACAGCTCCTCGCTTTCACGCAGCGCCTGTTCCGCTCGAACCCTTTCCGTCGTTTCGTTGACGATGCAGAAGACGCCCAGCACCCTGCCGTCCACATCACGGACGGGCGAATAGGAAATATCGAAGTAAACCGTTTCGGGATAGCCGTAGCGCTCGATATAGAAGGGCCTATCCTTGGCGACGATCGCCATGCCGTCATGAAGGACGGAGCGAAGAAGCGGTTCGAGGTCGCTCCAGAGTTCGGCCCAGTTTTCCTGCGCAGGCCTTCCGAGCGCGCGCGGATGCTTGTCCCCTATCGTGGGCGCATAGGCATCGTTATAAAGTGCGATAAACTCCTCGCCCCAGAACATGACGATCTGAGCTTGGGCAGGGAGCATGATATCGACGGCAGCAGTAAGGCACGCGGGCCATTCCGACCTTGGCCCAAGACTGGTGGCTGCCCAGTCGAAGCCGGAGATAAGTTCAGCCATTTCGTTCGTTTGTCTCACCGGTTCGGGCACGATGTTCAGAATGCATCCTCTCTTCAGTGACTGCAATTTGCAGCAATTGCCCGGTTTCCCCGACGCTTGCGAGAACTCATAGCATGAAATCCGTCACGAAGTGCAGAGAGAAAAGCGGCTGATTTCAACGTATTTTAAGTGACATAAGCGAATATTTGCTACGAATATTTTGGAGTATCCAAAGGGAGCGCGACGAGCTCTTAATCTTGGGCGGCGTCAACATGACGCTCGCTGCGGGCTGCCTGCCAGAAACCCGGCGTCGCAAGCATTTCGGCCCATATTTCGGGTGTCGAGGCGCCCAGTCTGCTTCGCCCGCAATGCCGCAGGAGCGGTAGGGCGGTATCCGAGAGCCTGCGCACGCACTCGACGCTTGGCTCTATCGGACCGAAGGCGCACGCCAGCCCTGCCGTCAGCTTCAAGCGCGGGCGATCACTGGCGCAGACTGTATGATCGGAGACGGGGATTGCCTCAGGCCGCCCGCAGCAGCATGCCGAAAAGGTCGCGCGGATCGTCGGGGTCGGCGATGATATCGAGTTTCTGGAAGTAATCCGTGCCCGCCAGTTTCTCGCGGACGTAGCGCAGGGCGGAAAAGTCCTCGATCGCGAAGCCGACGCTGTCGAACAGCGTGATCTGCCTGTCGCTGCTGCGGCCTTGTGCCCGGCCGCTCACAACCTGCCAGAGTTCGGTGACCGAGTAGTCCGGATCCATCTGCTGGATTTCGCCTTCGATGCGGGTCTGCGGCGGATATTCGACGAAGGTGTCGGAGCGCAGCAGGATGTCGCGGTGGAGTTCCGTCTTGCCGGGGCAGTCGCCGCCGATGGCGTTGATGTGGACGCCGGCGCCGACCATGTTGTCGGTGAGGATCGTCGCATATTGCTTGTCGGCCGTGCAGGTCGTGATGATGTCGGCGCCTTCGATGGCGGCCTGAGCCGAGGTGCATGGCACGAGGCGCAGACGCGTCCTGGCGAGATTGCGAACGGTCTTTTGCGTTGCCCTCGGATCGATGTCGTAAAGGCGGACCTCCTCGATGCCGAGAACCGCTTTCATCGCCAGTGCCTGGAATTCCGCCTGCGCGCCATTGCCGATCAGGGCGAGGCAACGGGCCTTTTGCGGCGCCAGATGTCTGGCGGCCATGGCCGAGGTCGCCGCCGTGCGCAGCGCCGTCAGCAGCGTCATTTCCGTGAGCAGTACCGGGTAGCCGGTCGAAACTTCGGCAAGCAGGCCGAGGGCGGTCACCGTCTGCAGCCCTTGCGCCATGTTCTTCGGATGGCCGTTGACATACTTGAAGCTGTAAACCGCCCCATCCGAGGTCGGCATCAGTTCGATGACGCCGTCATGCGAATGGGATGCGACACGGGGCGTCTTGTCGAAGAGTTCCCAGCGGCGAAAATCCGCTTCGATGGCGTCCGTGAGTTCGACGAGCATGGTTTCGATGCCGACATGGTGGACGAGCCGCATCATGTTCTCGACGCTGACGAAGGGGATGAAGGCTCTTTCCGATGGGAGCGGCGCGGGCATTTTCGTATCCTCGATGAGACCGTTTCTCTTAGGGTATCAAGCGGATCGATTGACTAAAATCGCAAAACTGTGCCAGTTTTGGTATGGATTTATACAAATTGCCCGGTAATTTTGACCGAAAAGACAAGAGCAGGATCATGCGATGACGCTCGCCAAATATATTCCCGACGATCTCGACCGGCGCATCATCGCGCATCTGCGTTCAGACGGGCGCGCTTCGCTCTCCAAGCTGTCGGATGCACTGGGTGTTGCGCGTGGCACGGTGCAGAACAGATTGGACCGCCTGATCGAGACCGGTACGCTTCTTGGTTTCACCGTGCGGGTGCGGGAGGACTATGACGAGCAGACGGTTCATGCCGTCATGATGATCGAGGTGGTGGGAAAGTCGACGACCCAGGTCATCCGCAAGCTGCGCGGCCTGCCCGAGATCTATTCGCTGCATACCACGAACGGCAATTGGGATCTCGTCGCCAATATCCGCGCCGCCAGCCTTTCGGATTTCGACCGGGTGCTGCGCGAGGTCCGGATGATCGATGGCGTGGCAAACAGCGAGACCAGCCTGCTGCTGAGCAGCCTCTGACAGGTCGCCGCCTCGCTTGAAAACTCGCGGCTTGTTGTTATGATTTCGTATGGAACTCACTTTGCTCGCCCACGCCCTTGCCTGGACCGTGCTCGGTCTGATCGTATTGACCACGGTCGTCCCGGTCGGGACGAAGTATCCGTTCATGGCAATGGCGAGCATCGACAGCGTCATCCCGTTCGGTCTTTTGGGATTTCTGTTTGTCCTGGCCTATCCCGAAGACCGCCGCATCATTGCTCTTGTGTGCATTTCTGTCGCGGCTGCGAGCGAGTCGCTTGCTTTGATCCTGCCAGAGAAGGGCCTGCGGGTTGAGCGCGCAATCCTGAAAGTGCTTGCGACGGTATCAGGGCTGCTTTTAGGGGCATTGTTTATGGAGTGCATCCTGCAGGCATCGTAATTTGCCTGCAGCATATGGCGGGCTGCGAAACTTACGCATCGCCCCCAAGCGTTGAGGAAGGCTCTCAGCTTCCATATACAACTATCGGTCCGAAGGCTTGCCGCTTTGGCTTTCCAGCCGATAGCGATGTCCCGGATAGACCAGTCTTGCGGTAGAGACGACGCCGCGTGCCGACCATGTCCGTCTCCAGATCGTCAGGCAGGGTTCGGTCTTCAGGATCGTCAGGAGCTTGCATTCCCAGGCCTGCGGCATGACGGCTTCGACGACATGTTCCGATCCGCTCAAGGGGGCAACGTCCGAGAGATAGGCATTCGGCGTCATATCGGTAAAGTCCTGCCGCAGGTAGTCGGGTGCGGCCTCCGGGTGGACATGCCGGTCCTCGATCTGCACCGGCACGCCGTTTTCGCTATGCACGATCAGCGAATGGAAAACCGGCGATCCTATGTCGAGCTCCAGCGCGTCGGCAACGTCGGGTGACGCGGCTTCCTGAGCCAACACGATCACCGTTGCCTGATGGGAATGGCCGCGTTCGGCGATCTCCTCGGCGATGTTGCGCACCTCGAAAAGGGCCGATGCGCCCTTGCGTTCGGCGACGAAGGAGCCGACGCCCTGGATGCGGACTAGCTCGCCCTCGTTGGCAAGTTCGCGCAGCGCGCGATTGGCGGTCATCTTGCTGACGCCAAGCTCGGTAACCAGTTCGTTTTCGGAGGGGACGCGATGTTTGGGCGGCCACTCGCCGCTGTGGATGCGATCGAGTATCATCTGCTTGACGCCGGCATAGAGAGGCGCGGCGTCGTTTTCCGCCAGTTCGCGTTTCATCTCGCCGGAACGCTTCATTGCCTATTCCCTTTGCACGGACTGAATCTGCCTCGAAAGCAACTTTCCCACTTGCATATCATAAATTATCTCATATGGTACCCTATACAACCTCGCAATCAATCCTAAAAATTATTGGGAAAGCGGGCAAGCCGGCGAAGATCGGTAGGAAGTGCTGCAAGGCCTGTTTCAACCTCAGAGGAGCTCTATGCGATGAAATTTAGTGCAATTCTCTTGTCGGGCGTCATGGCTGCCGCCGCCTTTGCGGCACCGGCCGTCGCCAAGGACTGGAAGACGGCGACGATTACCCTGGAAGGTGCCTACGCGCCGTGGAACATGACAAATGCCGACGGAACGCTCGGCGGCTTCGAGCCGGAGCTTGCCAAGGTTCTGTGCGAGCGCGCCAAGATCGACTGCAAGCTGGTCGCCTCCGACTGGGACGGCATGATCCCGGCGCTGAATGCAGGCAAGTTCGATGTGATCATGGACGCTCTGTCGATCACCGACGAGCGCAAGCAGGTCATCGGTTTCACCGTTCCCTACGCCGCGACGCCGGCCGCCTTCGCAGCCGCCAAGGATAGCCCGCTTGCCAAGGCCGCAGGCACCGGCACCACGATCAAGATGACCCCCGGCCAGACCGGCGTTAAAGAAATCGATGTGCTGAAGGAAGTCTTCAAGGGTAAGACGATCGGCATTCAGGCGGCCACCGTCTATGCCAAGTTCATCTATGACAATTTCGGTTCGGTCGCCACGATCCGCGAGTACAAGACTGGCGCCGACCGCGATCTCGATCTGCAGAACGGCCGTATCGATCTCGGCTTCGACGATGCGGTCTATTTCGCAAATGCTTTTGCCAGCGCGAACGACTCTCTTGCCTTCACCGGCCCGGAAATCGCCGGCTCCATCTGGGGTGAGGGTGAAGGCCTTGGCATCCGCAAGGCCGATACCGACCTGCGCGACAAGTTCAACGAAGCGATCAAGTCGGCGCTTGCCGACGGTACCATCAAGAACCTGTCGATGAAGTGGTTCAAGGTCGACGTCAGCCCGAATTGATGAGTCGGCCCTCGGGCCGTCATCATCTGTCTCCGGCTTTGCGGCCGGAGACCGTATGATATCCTGACGCCTGAAACTGCCACGGACAGGGATTGGATCTATGGCAACCTTGCAATTGCTGGGCTTCGGCTCGAACGGGTGGGGAGCGCTGCTGCTTGTCGCCGCCCTGATGACGCTCGCCGTCACGGCGACGGCCTTGGCCATCGGAGCCGTGCTGGGTGCGATCATCGCTTTCGCCAAGCTCTCCGGAAGCCTGGTGCTGAAGACGATCGGCAATATCTACACCACCATCTTCCGCGGCGTTCCCGAACTTCTGATCATCTATCTGATCTATTTCGGCGGCTCGTCGGCGGTGACGTCGATCGGCAAGTGGCTGGGCTATGATGGCTTTCTTGGCCTGCCGTCCTTTGCCGCGGGTGCCCTTGCCGTCGGCATCATCTCCGGCGCCTATCAGGCCGAAGTGTTTCGCGGTGCCTATCTTGCCATCTCCAAGGGCGAGCTTGAGGCGGCGTCCGCGATCGGCATGCATCGCGGCCTGCGCCTGCGCCGCATCATCGTTCCGCAGGTCTTCCGCTTCGCCATTCCCGGCCTCGGCAATGTCTGGCAGCTCAGTCTCAAGGATTCCGCTTTGATCTCGGTGACCGGCCTTGCCGAATTGATGCGCACCAGTCAGGTGGCCGCCGGTTCCACGCGCCAGTATTTTCTCTTTTTCATCGCCGGCGGTGTGCTCTATCTGATCCTGACCAGCCTGTCGGATCGCATCTTCAACAAGGCCGAACGACGCGCCAATCGCAGCATGTCGGCTGCAACCATCGGCCAGGCTTGAGGAGGACGGCATGGATTTGGACTTCCTTTCAAGCACGATGGTCACCCTGCTCAAAGCAGTGCCGATGACGCTGTTGCTGTTCTTTCTGTCGATTTTTTTTGGAGGCCTTTTGGCGCTTGTCATCGTCGCCATGCGCGTCAGCGGCAATCCGATCCTGTCGGGCTTTGCCAAGGGCTATATTTTCGTGTTTCGCGGCTCGCCGCTGCTGATCCAGATGTTTTTGATCTTCTACGGCTTGGCGCAGTTCTCCGTCATCCGCTATTCGTTCCTGTGGCCCTTCCTGCGCGAGCCCGTCGTCTGTGCGATCCTGTCGCTGGCGCTTTGCACGGCGGGCTATTCGGCCGAGATCTTCCGCGGCGGCATCCGTGCCGTTTCGCCGAAGGAGATCGAGGCGGCACGTTCGATCGGCATGTCCGGCTTCCTGCTCGTTCGCCGCATC
Source organism: Hyphomicrobiales bacterium (assembly GCA_900468625.1). GTDB lineage: Bacteria > Pseudomonadota > Alphaproteobacteria > Rhizobiales > Rhizobiaceae > Rhizobium. The sequence goes on along the minus strand of UBUL01000011.1, from coordinate 10,021 downwards.
ATCGCACCGATCGCTTTCAGGCATGCGCTGCCTGCCTATTCGACCGAGATCGTGCTGATGATGAAGTCGACGGCGCTTGCGAGCCTCGTCACCGTCTGGGAAGTCACGGGAGTCGCCCAGCGCCTGATTTCGCAGACCTACCGCACGATGGAAGTCTTCATCTGTGCCGCGATCATCTACCTCGTGCTGAATTTCATCATTCTGCAGGCTACGGCCCTGCTGGAATATTCTCTCTCCCGCCATCGCCGCGCCATCCCGCCGGCGCTGAAGGCCTAAAGCTTACTGGAGCAGGCAAATCATGCCAGGTGTCACCCGACTTTCCGTCCGCAACATCCGCAAGAGCTTCGGTACGCACGAGGTCCTGCGCGGCATTTCGCTCGATGCCCAGGACGGCGATGTGATTTCGCTGCTCGGCGCCTCCGGCTCGGGCAAATCGACCTTCCTTCGCTGTATCAATCTGCTTGAGATCGCCACGGATGGCGAGATCTGGGTGGATGGCGAGCAGATCCGGATGATTCATAAGAACGGCAAAAGCTACCCGGCGAGCCACAAGCAGGTGGATCATATCCGTTCCGAGCTCGGCATGGTCTTCCAGAGCTTCAATCTGTGGTCCCATATGACGATCCTGCAGAATGTGATCGAGGGGCCAATCCATGTTCTGAAGCGTTCCCGCGCCGAATGCATCGTCGAGGCCGAGGCGCTTTTGGAAAAGGTCGGCATTGCCGACAAGCGCCACGCCTATCCCGCCCATCTCTCCGGCGGCCAGCAGCAGCGTGCGGCGATTGCCCGCGCTCTTGCCATGAAGCCGAAGGTCATGCTGTTCGACGAGCCGACCTCGGCGCTTGATCCGGAACTCGTCGGCGAAGTGCTGCGCGTCATGCGTTCGCTCGCGGAGGAAGGCATGACGATGCTGGTGGTGACCCACGAAATGAGCTTTGCCCGCAACGTCTCCAATCGCGTCGTCTTCATGAAGGAAGGGCTCGTCGAAAGCAGCGGCACGCCGGACGAAATGTTCGGCGGCGGAGCTTCACCGGCTTTCCGCCAGTTCATCGGCCATTTTGGAAACGGGCAATGACCGTCACCATCGACAAGCCGTTGTCCTGGCGCGACGTTGCACGCGTCAGTGCCGGCGAGCTGCTTTCCCTCTCCGAGGCGGCATGGGAACGTGTTGCTCAGGCGAGCCGCATCGTCGAGCGCATCGTTGAAACGGGCGTGCGCGCCTACGGCGTCAACACCGGCGTTGGAGCCCTATCGGATACGGTGGTTGATCGCGCTTCGCAGAGCCGGCTCTCGCGCAATATCATCTTGAGCCATGCCTGCGGCGTCGGCCCGTTTCTGCCCGCGCGGGAGGTGCGCGCCATCATCGCGGCGCAGATCGCCAATTTCGCCCACGGCCATTCCGGCGTGCGGCCCGAGATCGTCGCGCATCTGGCTGCGTTTCTCGAACATGACTGCATCCCTGAAGTGCCGTCCAAAGGCTCTGCCGGCTATCTCACGCACAATGCCCATACCGCGCTCGTCCTGATCGGCGGGGGCAGGGCCGTCGTGAAGGGCGTATCGATGAGCGGCGCTCAAGCGCTCGCAGCAATCGGCTTGAGCCCCCTCGTGCTCGGCGCCAAAGAAGGCCTTAGTCTCGTCAACGGCACGGCCTGCGCCACCGGATTGTCAGCGCTTGCAGTCTCTCGTGCCGAGCGCCTGCTCGATTGGGCCGATGCGATTGCCGCCCTGACGCTGGAAGCCGTCGGCTGCCAGATGGCGGCTTTCGACGAAAAGGTACTGGCGCTGCGCCCGTCAGCCGGCATCGCCAAGGTCGGGCGCAGGCTTCGCAGCCGCCTGAATCGCAGCGGCCTCGTCGCTGCCGCCCTTGGGCGGCGGACACAGGATGCCCTGAGCCTGCGGTCGGTGCCGCATGCCCATGGCGCGGCGTGGGATGTCTTCGAACAGACCGCCCGCATCGTCGATCAGGAACTGGCTTCCGTGACGGATAATCCGGCCGTTTCGGGCACGCCCGAACAGCCGATGGTCTCTTCCGAAGCTCATGCCGTTGCACCCGCCCTCGGACAGGCGGCCGACAGTCTGGCGGTCGCGATCGCCCAGATATCGGCGATGAGCGAGCGGCGGATGGATCGCCTCGTCAATCCATTGGTCAGCGGCCTGCCGCCCTTTCTTGCCAGCGATGCCGGCAGCCATTCCGGTTTCATGATCGCGCAATACACGGCTGCGGCGCTGAGCAACGACAACCGACGGCTCGCCGCTCCCGCATCGCTCGATGGCGGCCTGACCTCCGGCCTGCAGGAAGACTTCCTGGCCCATCCGACAGCCGCGGCCAACAAGCTGCTCACGATTCTCGACAATGCAGAATATATCCTGGCGATCGAGCTCATGGCGGCCGCTCAGGCGCATGATTTCCTTGCTTCGAAGGGCAAGAGAGGGCCGGGAACGGAACGTATCCATGCTGCCGTCCGTTCCTGCGTGCCCCTTTATGGCGACGACCGTCCCTTGAATACGGATATGGAAGCCTTGCGGGCCATGATTGCCAAGGCTGCGCCACCTGCGGAACACGAAACTCCCTGCGGATCCGGCGCTTAAAGGGGGCGATGCGTTGCCGATCGCCCTCTTCTGGTTCAAAAAGCACTTTGGCGGCAAAGCGGCACGGGATCGCAAGCCTCCGGCCTGGAGCATGATGCCGAAAGGTGCGATCGGTTTTCGGACGACATCATGCCCTACGTCTTCGATTCCAGAGCGGGTCAGATTTTAGGTCGTTTCGACCTATAGCCCTTCCGCTTTTCTTCGAATCACGGAAAGGCTCGATCCCTTTGTTTTCAAGCAATTCCGGAGGGGAAACAGCTGCGCGCTTTTCCCAGAATTGCTCTAAAATCGTCCGGCTCTAACCGACCGTCATGCGACGCAGCACGTTCGATCGGAAATAGAAGTGCTGAACGAGCGCACCCAGTATGTGAAGAACGACGACGGTCCACAATACCGCCTTGATCGGGCCGCCATGCAGGAAAGCCGCCGTGTCGACGCCGAGATAATAGGCAGCCATTCCCGAGAGCGGCATGGCGAATATCAACGCGTAAAGCAGGACATGCGTCACGTTGGCGACGTAATGCACGATCACCGGCTGGCCGTCCGGCATTGCGGGAGCTTCCGATGAAAATTTGAGTGCGATGCGCACGATGGCGAGCAGCAGGATCGCGATGCCGGCATAGGCGTGAATATTGGCGCTGGCGATGTCTGCCGACGTCGGCGTCTGGCCGTGGCGCACAAGGCGCCGCCAAGCATTCATCCCATCCGGGAACAAGAGATTGAAGAAGATGAGTATGGCCATGAGCCAGTGAAGGATGCGTTGCGGAACGGAATAAGCGGATTTTGCAGGCATCGTGCCCCCTTAGATTGGAATTGTTCTAAAGGTAGAGCATGATCCTAACGTGAACCTGAACGTGCAGGCCATTGCCTTGGAGATGAGCGTATTATGGATCGGAAGACCGAAGCCGATGCCTGCCAACAAGGATGTGAAGCGCTATGGCGTAGCGGTTCATGCCAAGCCGGGCAATTTCATCCGTCTTGCTGCCTGTCGGCTCGGGTGTCGGAGTCAGCCGATTCGATCCGCATAAGGATAAGCGGCGGCCTCGCTCATGAGGCGGCCGCTTGGACTAGTTTACTTGCCGGCTTCCTTGGCCGCCTTTTCGATTACCGTGGCGACCTTTTCCGGCTGCGAAGCGAAGACGGCATGACTTGCCTTGATTTCGGTCACCTCGCTTCCGGCGCGTTTAGCCATGCTGCGTTCGAGTTCCGGATTGATGGAGCGGTCGTCGCTGGCAACGACCGCCCAGCTTTTCTTCACCTTCCAGGCGGGATCGCCGACCTTGGCCGTAAAGGCAGCCTTGGAAGCGAATACCTGCGACTTTCCGAGGAAGTCGGCCTCGTCCCTCGGCAGATCGGCGGCAAAGTCCGCTGCGAAAGTGGCGGGGTCGATATAAAGATACTGGCCGTCCTTCGTTTCGCGGATGTTCATGCTGCCCGCCGGCTTGGAGCTGGCAAGGCCGATCAGGCTTTCGCCCTTGTCGGGCTGGAACGCGGCGACATAGACGAGACCAGCCACATCCGGCCGGTTGCCCGCTTCCGTGATGACCATGCCGCCATAGCTGTGGCCGACAAGCAGGCTCGGTGCGTTCTGGAGATCGAGCACGCGGTTCGTAGCAGCGACATCGTCGGCAAGCGAGGCAATCGGCTCTTGCACCACAGTGACGTTGAAACCATCCTTTTCAAGGATATCGGCGGTCTTGCGCCATCCCGAACCGTCGGCAAGGGCGCCGTGGACGATGACGATGTTCTTGATCTCGGCTGCCTGGGCAGCAAAGGCAAAAGTGCTTGCAGCAAGGCTAAGGGCGGCGATGGAGAGAAAACGGGTCTTCATGGGTGTAACTCCTGTCAGTTGAGGTTCATGCGGGGGGTGAAGAGGGAATTTCAGCCGAAGGTAAAGGCGTAAGCCTGCACCCCGGGATCGAAGAAACGGATCTCGAAGTTGCGTGCGGTGACGTCACTGGACTGGCGGACGAGCTGGTAGAGCTTGGTTGTCGTCACGGTGCCATTGCCGTCGGCGTCGATATCGGAGCCGTGGTTGGCGCCGGGCGCCTTTCCGTCCACGGTCACCTGGAAGCGGATGGGTTTTCCGTCTGCCGAGGGGCCAAGCACTAGGTGCAGGTCGCGGGCGCTGAAGCGGTAAGTGATGCCGCCGCCTGCCTTGTTGAGCGTTGCCTGTTCCGGGCCGACCGTCCATGTGCCCGTCAGACCCCATTGGTTGAGGCCGGGATTGGCAATCGAATAGTCGGCGGCGGTATCGGCCTTCAGCCCTTCGGGGGAGACGAAACCCGTAGCCTGGCTATAGCCGACATAGGTTTCGCCGGAGCGGATATGGCCGAGGTCCGGGCTTGCTTCCGCACCCTTTGCATCGGGAACAACGAGGCTGCTTTCAGCCATATCGCTGCCGGCTTCGCGCAGGAGGTCCTGGATGGCCTGTTCCGTCTGGCGATAATTGCCTTCGCCGAAATGCCGGTAGCGGATCTGTCCCTTGGCATCGATGAGATAATGGGCGGGCCAGTAGTTGTTCTCGAAGGCACGCCAGATGCGATAATCGTTATCGATCGCGACCGGATAGTTAATCTGGAAGTCGGCGATCGCCTTCCTGACGTTGTCGACATTTTTCTCGAAGGCGAATTCCGGAGCATGGACGCCGATGACGACAAGCCCCTGATCCTTATATTTTTCCGCCCAGGCACGCACATAGGGAATGGTGCGGATGCAGTTGATGCAGGAATAGGTCCAGAAGTCGACGAGGACGACCTTGCCGCGAAGCTCAGCTGACGTCAGCGGCTGCGAATTCAGCCAGGTAACGGCGCCGTCGAGCGAAGGGGCTGAGCCTTCGATCGGAAGGTTGCTGTGGAACGGGCGCGTGGCGTCGGTTGCGACCTTCATGGCGCCGTTGCCGGCAACCTCCGTCTGCGGGGCTGAGCTTTTGGGGTGCAGCTTTTCCAGCAAGACCTGTTCGAAGGAGCCGGTGCTTGCGTAGGAGAGGCGGGCAAGCAGGCCCGTATCGAGGCCAAATTCGATCGCTGCAACGCCGGCGAGAACGGCGACACCTGCGAACTGCCGGATGCGTTCGCTGACACCGAGGGACTGCCTCATGCGGGCAAAGATCTTGCCGCCGGCAAAGAGGGCGACGGCAAGCGAGGTCGCAGCCCCGGCGCCATAGGCAAGCAGCAGGAATGTCGTCTGCAGATTGGCGCCCTTCAAGGCGGCGCCTGTCAGGACAAGCCCGAGGATCGGGCCGGCGCAGGGCGCCCAGAGCAGGCCCGTCGCTATGCCGAGCACGAAGGAGCTTCGGACGTTTGCAGTCGTGCGCTGAGCACCGGCGGCATTCAGGAGGTTGTTGCCAAGATCGACGACCGGCCGCGAAAGTGCGGTTGCGATGCGCGGCGAAATCAGGCTCAGTCCAAAGAGGCCAAGCAGCACGATCGCTGCAAGACGTCCATATTCATTGGCGCGGATCGCCCAGGCGCCGCCGACCGCAGCCAGCGTCGCGACAGCAGCAAAGGTGAGCGCCATGCCCGCCAGCATGGGCAGCGTGCTTCGGACGAAGGGCTGTCCGGCGCGGGCAAAGACGAAGGGGAGGATGGGCAGGATGCACGGACTGAGGATCGTCAGCGCACCGCCGAGATAGGCAATGATGAGAAGCGTCATCGTCTTGTTCCTTTAGAAGCGATTGACCGGCTGCGAACGGCGAGGGGCCGTGCTCAGCAGTGACGCTATCTGCCAGTGACGACGTATCTCGAATGTGTCAGGCGGGATGGGAAAATGTACCGAAACGTGCACGTTCTGGGCTTCGATACATTGCGATACAAACCGGCCGGTTTGGGTGCGATTTCGCAGGTGGCGCAGCTGCCCGATGCGATAGGAGAAAGGGACCCGGATTGTATCAGACTGTATCTGCAGGGCCTGAGGCTACAAAGGAATTCAAAAGGCCGCTGTTTGCGACACATCGGCGATACATGCGGCTGGCTTTCTTAAGCTTATGATCCAATCCACAGGAGAGACAGATGTCCGACGAAATCAACCACAGCCGCCGACGCTTCTTCGGCATTGCCGCAATCGCTGTCGCAGCCGCCGAGTTCGGCTTGCCTGCCATCGCAGGTGCTGAGGAAGCCAAGGCTTCTGCATCGACCCTGCCCGCCGTCAAGGCCGGTGGCCATACTTCCTTCGACGCGTTGAAGCAGGTGAAGGCTGGCGTGCTCAACGTCGGTTACGCAGAAGCCGGCCCCGCCAACGGTCCGGTCGTGCTGCTGCTTCACGGCTGGCCTTACGACATCTACAGCTTCGTGGATGTCGCGCCGCTTTTGGCGGGGGCCGGTTACCGGGTCATCATTCCCTATCTTCGCGGCTACGGCACCACCACCTTTCTTTCGAAGGACACGCCGCGCAACGGCCAGCAGGCAGCGCTCGCCGCCGACATGATCGACCTTCTCGACGCGCTGAAGATCGATAAGGTCGTGGTTGCCGGCTACGATTGGGGCGGACGTACCGCCGATATCATGGCGGCACTTTGGCCCGAGCGCTGCAAGGCGCTGGTTTCAGTCAGCGGCTATCTCATCGGCAGCCAGGAGGTCAACCGCAAGCCGCTGCCGCCGAAGGCGGAGCTTGCCTGGTGGTACCAGTTCTATTTCGCCACCGAGCGCGGCCGTCTCGGCTACCAGGAAAACCGCCAGGATTTCGCAAAGCTGATCTGGCACACCGCCTCGCCGCAATGGGCCTTTGACGACGCCACTTTCGATCGGTCGGCTGCCGCATTCGACAATCCCGACCATGTCGATATCGTCATCCACAATTACCGCTGGCGCCTCGGTCTCGTCGAAGGCGAAGCAAAGTTCGATGCCTATGAAAAGAAGCTCGCCGCCGGGCCGGTGATTTCGATCCCGACGATCACCATGGAGGGCGACGCCAACGGCGCGCCGCATCCGGAGCCTTCGGCCTATCGCGGCAAGTTCTCGGGCAAGTACGAGCATCGCACCATCACCGGCGGCATCGGTCACAATCTGCCGCAGGAAGCGCCGCAGGCTTTCGCCCAGGCTGTGATAGATGTTGATCGCTTCTAGTTCGGCGATAGTGTGCCAGAAGGCGCCGGCGCAAGCGGGCGCCTTCTGGCATTGCCGCACCGATGGGATGAAATATTCGTAGCTTGATGGTTACGATGATGGGTGGGAAATCGAAATGGATCATGTCGACCATATCCTGATCGTGGATGACGATCGGGAAATCCGTGAGCTGGTGTCGAGTTATCTGAAGAAGAACGGGCTGCGGGCGACGACGGCGGCCGACGGCCGCCAGATGCGCAGTTTTCTCGAGGCCAATTCGGTCGATCTGATCGTCCTCGACGTGATGATGCCGGGTGATGACGGCCTGGTGCTGTGTCGCGAGCTTCGTTCCGGAAAACACAAGGCGACACCCATCCTCATGCTGACGGCGCGCAGCGACGAAATGGACCGCGTTCTCGGGCTGGAAATGGGCGCCGACGATTATCTGGCGAAGCCTTTTGCCGCCCGCGAGCTGCTCGCCCGCATCAAGGCCGTCCTCAGGCGCACGCGCATGCTGCCCCCCAATCTGCAGATCAGCGAAGCCGGTCAATTGCTGGTCTTCGGAGACTGGCGGCTCGACACGGTCGGGCGTCATTTGCTCGACAAGGACGGAACGGAAATCACGCTCAGCGGCGCGGAATACCGCCTGCTGCGCGTCTTCATCGATCACCCGCAGCGGGTGCTCAATCGCGACCAGCTCCTGAACCTGACGCAGGGCCGCGACGCCGATCTTTTCGATCGCTCCATCGACCTGCTCGTCAGCCGTCTCCGCCAGCGGCTGGGGGATGACGCGCGGGAGCCGATGTACATCAAGACGGTTCGCAGCGAAGGCTATGTCTTCTCCGTGCCGGTGGAAATTGCGGGGCTTCGCTCATGACCATGGTCGACCTTCCAGGTCGCCGGTCATGGTGGCCGAGCACCTTGCGCGCCCGCATCTCGCTGATCCTGCTAGCGGGGCTGGCGATCGCCTACGGCCTGTCCTTCAGCGTGCTCTATATTGAGCGCTACATGTCGGCAAAGGCGGTCATGCTCGGCACGCTGGAGAGCGATGTTGCAACGTCGATCGCGGTGCTCGATCGGTTGCCGGCCGATGAGAGGGCAAATTTCGTCGATTGGCTCAGCCGCGGCAATTACAATTTCGAGCTGGGGACGGGCCTGCCTGGTGTGCCGGATACGTCTACGCATGGTGCGGAGATCGCCGCCAAGATTGAGGATGCGGTCGGCCACCGCTTTCCCATCCACATGGAAGCAATACCCGGCCCGATCTCGCGACTGCAGGCACATCTCAATCTGAGCGATGGCAGTCCGCTGACGATCGATGTCACGCCCAAGGGCGTCATGCCGATCGCGGCGTGGCTGCCCTATGTCTTCGTCGTCCAGATGCTGTTGATCGTCCTTTGTACCTGGTTTGCCGTGCGACAGACGACGCGTCCGCTCGCCGAGCTTGCTGCTGCGGCCGATGCGCTCGATCCCAACAACAAGAGCCCGGCCTTGAGCGACCGGGGGCCGAGCGAAGTGGCGCATGCGGCCAGGGCCTTCAACGCCATGCGGGACCGAATCGCGCATTATCTCGAAGAGCGTGTGCAGATCCTTACCGCGATCTCGCATGATCTGCAGACGCCGATCACGCGCATGCGTCTGCGCGCCGATATTGCCGACGATTCGCCCGAGAAGAGCAAGCTCTTACAGGATCTCGGCGAGATCGAGCGTCTGGTACAGGATGGGATCGCCTATGCGCGAAGTGCCCATGGCAATGGCGAGAAGAGTGCACGCATAGATCTGGCCTCTTTCATTGAAAGCATCAGCTACGATTATCAGGACACCGGCAAATCGGTCGAGATTCTCGGCCTGGTTCAGGGTACGGCGACGACGAAGCCGCATGCGCTTCGCCGCATCCTCACCAACTTCATCGACAACGCCTTGAAGTTTGCCGGCGCGGCGGAAATCGCCGTGGAGCGGCGGGACACGGGCCAGGTTGCGATCACCGTTCTGGATCGCGGTCCTGGTATTCCGCAGGATCAAATCGAGGCGGCGATGCAGCCCTTCTTCCGGCTGGAGCAGTCGCGTAACCGCAACACCGGCGGCACCGGGCTCGGCCTCGCAATTGCCCAGCAGCTCGCCCAGACGCTCGACGGCTCCGTCAGGCTCTATAACCGCGAGGGCGGTGGCTTGGCGGCAGAAGTCGTTATTTCCTGATCGTCCGTCAAAAGATTTTCGAGCGATTTGTAAGCATTTGTATCCGGCTCGTTTGAGCCTACGTTTTGTAACACTTCCGGCGAATCCTAAAACATGCCGGATACGTCGATCCGTCAAAAACAACTCCGTCAACAGACGTTGCCCCGCGCCACAGCCGGAGCGGGCAACGCAACAAAGGAGATGGCATGAATGGT
>UBUL01000020.1 GCA_900468625.1 Hyphomicrobiales bacterium | reverse complement strand
CTGTCGCGGCGCGTGGCCGAACTGGAGGCAAACCTCGACCTGCGCCTATTCGAGCGCGGCGTACGAGCGCTGAAGTTAACGGAGGAGGGCCGTGCTCTGTTCGAGCGAACGGGCGCGCTGCTGACCGAGATCGAGGAAACGACAAAGGCGATTGCATCGGGCGGACATAGTCCCCGAGGCCGGCTGCGGATCAGTGCACCACTGCTATTTTCCCAGACGGCGTTGGGAAAACTTGCGGCAGGATTCGTCCTGAAATACCCCGAGGTGCAACTGGAGATAACAACGGAAGACCGGATCGTCGACATGATTGAAGAAGCCTATGATCTGGTCATTCGCGTCAATCCTGAGCCGGATGCAAGCCTGGTCGGGCGCATTTTCCTGCGCGATCGCCTGGTGGTCGTGGCAAGTCCTGAACTGGCGCACCCGTCAGACGGCGATGTCGTTCCTGCCGTCACCCGTGGATTGACGGGCCAGATCGAATCATGGGAAGTGGCGGCACCCGCGGGAAAGTTGGCCCTCGCGGCAAGGCCAGTTCTGAGCTTCTCCTCGTTCATGATGGTTCGTGATGCCGTTCGCGCCGGAGTGGGCGCAGCGCGTCTGCCTCTGTCGCTCGCCAGCTCCGATCTGGCCACCGGCGCGCTTGTCAGCTGGGGCGGCGTGGAAGGATTTCAGACTGCTCTTTGGGCGCTTTATCCGACACGGCGGCTCCTCAGTGCACGCGTGTCGGCGTTTTTGGATTATCTGAAAGAAGCCTTTCCGCAAGGAACGCCTGAAGAACTTGCCGCCTATATTGTACAATGAGCGGATGCTCATAAAACATCCTCCCACGGCTCGGCGAGTCCAACGCCGGCTGCGAGCAAAGCCCACGTTGCTGCAAAGGCCTCGTATTCAACGGCGAAATTCGGCTCCGCACCAGTATATTGTAAAGTATTCATCTGGCGGGAGGCAAACTGCGGCTCCATGTGCACAAACGCCTCTCCGATAATGTCCTCCGGCGTGATGATTTGAAGCGTTGGAGCGCAGCAATATCCAACAGCGCGCTTCGCCCTAGCCGGCCACGTTGAAAAACCCGATTGCTATCGGCACGGGAGCATGATGACGACCGCCCGCCGCTTTTTCCGCCATCTATGCAAGTCCATGTGAATTCGCAGGCATTGACGGCGGTTCATGCCCAGAATTTGCACCGGGCAACGCGCAATCAGGCGTGACGCAGATCAATTTAATCTCAACAAATACAAAAGCTTGATATCGAAGATGCCAGCTTCGTCCAATGGTCGCCCCTTATGGCACCGGTATTGCATGCCTGGCCTTTCAGACCATGCTGCCAGGATTTCATCCATGCCGATCACAATCTCACTATCCTTGATCCGAAAGACGATTTCGTGACTCCGGCAGCTGCGCATCTGCCGAAACTCTCGGCCGCCATTCGAAAGCCGGGCCACATCGCCGTCGGAAATACCGCTGAAAACCGCTCATGACTTCTTTCACCAAACAGACCGCTCAAACCAATGCGTCACCTTCAAGCGCCATGATCGCGACACCGCATTGGCTGGCCAGCAAAGCTGGCGCAAAGGTGCTCAGGCGCGGCGGCAATGCAATCGAGGCGCTTATTGCCGCCGGGGCTGCCTTGTCGGTAACCTACCCTCATTTCTGCGGGCTCGGCGGCGATGCTGTCTGGCTCGTGGCGGACGAGAAAGGCGATGCACGGACCTTCCTTGGCATCGGCCAGGCAGCGGCGGTCATACCGCGGGGGGACATTCCTTTGCGAGGGCCTGCCTCCACGCTCACGACAGCTTGCCTCGTGGACAGCTGGGAGAAAGCGCTTGCCTATTCCACAGACAAATGGGCAGGCACCGAACAATTGCCGTCTCTTCTCGACGACGCCATCGCGCTCGCGAATGATGGCTTCGAGGTCAGCAAGTCGCAGGCCTTCTGGCACCAATTCCGAAGCGCTGAACTGAACGACTGGTCGGGCTTCGCCGCTCTCTTCCGATCCGGCGGCATTCAGCAGCAGCCCGCCTTGGCGCAAACGCTCGAGGCCATAGCCCGTCACGGCGCGCGCGAATTCTACGAGGGGGCGCTCGCCCGCCGGATTGTAAGCGGGCTTGCCGAGGCCGGTTCTCCGCTCTCCGCCGCCGATCTTGCCTCCACACGAACCGATATTGTCGCTCCCCTCCAGCAGGCCTATCGCGACACGATACTCCTTACTCCGCCGCCGCCGACCCAAGGCATCACTACCCTCGGCATCATGGGTGTGCTCGGCCATCTGCCGATGGCGGATTTGCCGCCGGACAGCCCGGCCTATTATCATGCGCTGATCGAGGCGGTAAAACAGGCGTTCCTCGACCGGCACGCAATCGCCGACCCTCGCTTCGCCGCGGATGTCTCGAAACACCTTCTCGATCCGGACCGCCTCGTGGCCAAGGCCGCTGCGATCGATCCGGCATGGGCCTTGCCCTGGCCGCGAGACTATCGGCACGGAGACACGGCGCTGCTTGCCGCCGTGGATGCCAATGGGAGATGCGCGTCGCTGCTGCAAAGCCTCTACTTCGACTGGGGCAGCGGCGTGGTAGTCGGCGACACGGGCCTCCTCTGGCAAAACAGGGGCGCAGCCTTCAGCACCGATCCTGCGAGCCCCAATTATATCCTGCCTGGAAAACGTCCCTTCTATACCCTCAATCCAGGTCTTGCATTGAAGAACGGGCGCCCGCATCTGGTCTATGGTACGCAAGGGGCAGACGGCCAGCCACAGACGCTGTCACTGCTGCTCAGCCTGCTGATCGACCACGGCCTCGATCCCGCCGCAGCGCTCGCACGCCCGCGTTTTTTACTCGGCCGCACATTCTCGGACAGCCGCGACAGCCTGAAGATCGAGGAAAACACCGGCGCCGAACTGGTCTCCGCGCTTGCCGCCATGGGACATGAGATATCGACCATCGACGCTCTCAGTCCGCTTGGCGGCCAAGCCGGCGTGATCCGTATCGGAAAAGACGGAGCGATCGATGGCGCTCACGATCCGCGCAGCGACGGAGGCGCGATCCTGCTGTGAGCGCCAGCGATCAACAATTCGATCTCATCATCCGTAATGTCCGTGTCGAAGAAGGTGGCGATTTCGTCGACATCGCCGTGCGGGGCGACCGGATCGCAGCCATCGAATCCCGCATTCGGTGCGACGCACTATCGGATGTCGACGGCGAAGGAAGCTTCGCCTTCGGCGGATTTGTCGATACCCACATTCATCTCGACAAGGCCTGCATTCTCGACCGCTGCGCAATTTGCCAGGGTACGCTTGCCGAAGCCGTGCAGCAAACCGCCAAAGCCAAGGCCGGCTTTGAAGAGGCCGATGTTTACTCGCGCGCTGCACGCGTTGTCGAGAAAGCGGTTTCCCACGGCACGACGCGGATGCGAACCTTCGCCGAGATCGATCCGCGCGCAGGCTTCCGCTCCTTTGAAGCGATAAAGCGTGTTCGTCGGGACTATGCTTTCGCGGTCGACATCGAAATCTGCGCCTTTGCGCAGGAGGGGCTCACGAACGAGCCTCAGACATATGACATGCTCGACACGGCGCTTTCGGATGGTGCGGATCTCGTGGGCGGCTGCTCATATACGGATCCCGCCCCGGGCAGGCATATAGATATGATTTTCGCTCTGGCATCAAAGCACGATGTCCCGGCCGATTTTCATCTCGATTTCAGTCTCGATCCCGATCGAACCGACCTGCCCAAGGTGATCGACGCGACGCTCCGCCATGGTTGGCAAGGTCGCGTATCGATCGGCCACGTCACCAATCTGTCGGCCATGCCGCCGGCGCAGGTTCTTGCCATCGCCGATAATCTCGCGACGGCAGGGATCGCGATATCGGTGCTACCGGCAACCGATCTGTTCCTCATGGGCCGGGGCCATGACAGCCTGGTCCCGCGTGGCGTGGCGCCGGCCCATCTGCTCGCAGGAAGGGGAGTTGTAACTTCCATTGCGACCAACAATGTCCTTAATCCCTTCACGCCCTACGGCGACGCTTCGCTCATTCGCATGGCCAATCTTTACGCCAATGTCGCCCAGCTCTCGCGTGACGAAGATTTGGCCCTGGTCTTCGACATGGTGAGCGAAACGGCTGCTGGCCAACTCGACGGCAGCTCGCGTCTGCAGGCGGGCGTCGAAGCGACGATCGTACTCCTCGACAGCCCCGGCCCCTGCGCGGCCGTGCGCGAAATTGCCCGCGTGATCGCTGGCTGGAAAAAGGGGCGCAAGAGCTTCGACAACGGTCGCCCTGTGCTTCACAAAGCAATCTGAAATGCGGCATCACTCCATCGAACCAAAGCGGCCCGGAAATCGGAACCCTTTGCGGCCGGCCTGTGGAGTTGCCGTTGGCGAATTGATCGTAGCGGAAGACGGTGGAGCATTGCTTTGTGAGACGCCTCTATCGCGAACTTACGAAGCGGCTATTCTGTCGTCTTGAGACAAGGCAAGGATCATTGACGGATGCAGGTTCCTCAAAGTGAATTTCGAGAACGCATGACGATACTAGGTGATCTTAACACCACCTCGTTTATCCCATGGATACAGCGTTACGCCGACAAGCTTGGGCTTTCGCAGACGTTCTTTCATTCCAACGCGGGCCGGATCGAACTTGAGGTCACCGGGCCTTCGGAGCTGATCGATATGCTGGAAATGGGCTGCTCACTTGGTCCGATCGACGTTTGGGTCGACAGGATACAGCGTAGAGTCATGCATGGTCCGGCAACACCCCATTTTAGGAATTCCTGATTTTCTGCCTTTTATTTAATCATTATTGCCAATGCGAATTATTTATGCAAACCTTCGAGGATCGAGGGGATACAGGCAACGACGCCTGCCTATGGCCTGCGGCGCTAAGTCGTTGGTGAAATTAAGAAAGTTGAGGCTATGCCACTTGAGGGGGCCGGATCCTGGGCGCCAGTCGCCCTTTCCTCCGATCTGCCGCCAGGAACCGTCATCCCGGCCTGGACATCGGCTGGCTCGATTGCCCTGTGGCGCAGCCAGTCGGGCCGCGCAACCGCATCATCCGATCGCTGTCCGCATCGTGGAATGAGACTGTCGCATGGCTTTGTCCGCGGCGAAGCGCTCTCCTGCATCTATCACGGATGGAGCTATTCCGTGTCGGGCGGATGCATTCGCATACCAGCTCATCCCGATCTGGTTCCTCCGGACAGCATCCGTGTCGCCGTCCAGCAGGTCGAAGAATCGGGCGGCATCTTATGGATAGCTATCGGACAACCGGCAATGCGGCCCCCGCAGCTCGACGAACTCGAACCGTTACGCTCTCTGAGCGTCGAAACGACTGTCGCGGCAATCGAGGCCGCGGCAGGGGCGCAAGCTGATGCAAGGGGACTGATCCGCCTGCCTGAATTTCCCTGGATCAGCCTGTTGCTGGCGGCCCAGGAAAAACACACGCTCGTTCTTCTCATGATCGAAAAGCACCGCAGCGCGGCAGATCGCATTACGGCGTCGCGTATTGTCGAATCCCTCCGTCGTACAGCGGAAGAGCGCCACAGGGAGATTGCGGGATGAAAGATGGCGCCATGCTCGACGAATGGTATCCGGTCGGCCTTTTCAGCCAGCTCAGCAAGAAGGGATGCAAGACCTGGCTGATGGGCGAGGCAATCGAGGTTGCCTGCGATCAGGATGGCAATGCGCGGGTGGTGACTGCCGAGGGAAGAGCCCTGCCCGTCCGTGTCCGATATGGCCACGTCTGGTCCTCCCTCGGAACGCCGGAGAAGGAGCTTTTTGCCATTCCGGAGGCCGATCAGCCCGGCCGCCGCTTCGTCGATGTCGGCGTGGTCCGCGTGCGCTGCTCGCCGCTTCGCGCCGTGGAGAACTTCCTCGATATCGCACACTTCCCCTTCGTCCACACCGACATCCTCGGCGCGGAACCGCATACGGAGGTCGAAAACTACAAGGTCGAGATCCGCGAGGATGAGGATGAGGTCTGGGCCACGCAGGTGAACTTCTACCAGCCGCAGGCTGCAAAGTCGGCGACCGGCGGCATTACGACGGAGTACATGTACCGCGTGCCGGCCCCGACCTGTTCGGTGCTCTACAAGACATGCCCTCCGCGACCGGGCGAATGGGACGTCATCACCCTGTTCGTTCAGCCTCTCGCGGAAGACCTTTGCGACGTATGGCCGTGGATGGCCCTCTTCGATGACGAAACGCCAATGACCGATCTCATCCACTTTCAGCAGACGATCTTCCTGCAGGATCGTTCGATTCTCGAGAACCAGATCCCCGCGCTTCTTCCGCTTGATCCCGGCATGGAAATTCCGACAAGGGCGGATCTCACCTCGGTCGCATACCGGCGATGGCTGAAGCGCCACAATTATACATACGGCGCACAGTTGGTCGCACAATGAAACTATACGATTATGTTCTATCGCCGAGCTGCTACAAGGTAAGGCTGATGGCCGCGATCCTGGACGTCGAGCTCGAAATCCGCCCGGTCGACTTTCATCCAGGCGCGGAGCATCGCGGGCCGGAGCTTCTGGCGCTCAATCCGGCAGGCTCCATCCCGATCCTCGAGGATGGCGATCTCGTACTCACCGAATCCTCGGCAATGCTTGCCTATCTCGCAGCCAATGCTGCGCCGGAATGGCTGGGCTGCGGTTCGCCGCAAGAGACGGCGCGCGTTCAGCAGTGGCTTTCCTTTTCGCATCGCCTGACAGCCAATCTTGGCGGTGCGCGGCTCCACGACATGCTCCTGCGTCCTGGTGACATCAAGGCTCTAAGGGCTCAAGGAATTGCGGCATTGCGCGAACTCGAAGCCGGCCTCTTCGAACAGGGCGAGCGCGGCGCGCAATTCCTTGCAGGAAGCCGGGCCACCATCGCCGACATCGCCTGCTTTCCTTATGTCGCGCTTGCGCCTGACGGCGGCATCCCGCTTGATCCCTATCCCTTGATCCGGCTCTGGATGCGCGCCATCCGCAGCCTGCCCGGTTTTATCGAAATGCCCGGCATTCACCGCCTGCACGAGCTGAAACCCGATCCGCACCCAGCAGCGGAGAAATGATGGAATGACCGGCTATCTCCTGAAAAATTGCGCGGCTATTATCGTCGATGAGGGCAATGGTCCGAGCGTGCGCCGGAACGTGGATCTGCTGACCCAGGGTCCGGCGATCCAGGCGATCGGGGAAAACCTATCGCTGAGCGCGCTGCCCGAGGGCACGGTCGTGCGAGACGCATTCGGCTGGTTCGTCTATCCGGGGCTTGTGAATACCCATCACCATTTCTTTCAGTGCTTCGTGCGCAACCGGGCCGACCTCGACTGGACGAAACTTTCGGTCATCGAATGGCTCGATCGGATCTATCCGATCTTCTCGCGACTGACCGAGGACTGTTTCTATCATTCCTCGGTCACCGCCATGGCCGAGATGATCAAGCATGGCTGCACGACCGCCTTCGACCACCAATATTGCTTTCCCCGCCATGCGGGAAAACGCCTGATCGATCGCCAGTTCGAGGCGGCCGACCTTCTCGGCATGCGCTTTCACGCAGGCCGTGGCGGCAACACCCTGCCGAAATCCGAGGGATCGACGATCCCCGACGCCATGCTCGAGACCACGGATGAATTCATCGCCGATTGCGCGCGGCTGATCGACGGCTATCACGATGCCGGTCCCTTCAGCATGCGCCAGGTGGTGGTCGCCCCTTGCCAGCCGGTCAATTGCTACCGCGAAACCTTCGTCGAATCGGTCGCGCTGGCGCGGGATCGCGGCGTACAGATGCACACGCATGTCGGCGAAGGCGAAAGCCCTGTCATCAAGGCGCGGCATGGCATGCGCACGGTCGACTACTGCGCGGAATTGGGCTTCGCTGGCCCCGATACGTTCTACGCCCATTGCTGGGAACTGACGCATGACGAGTTGCGCAAGATGGCGGCAAGCGGCACCGGCGTCTCCCATTGCCCTGAGCCGGTTTACTTGGTCGGCGCCGAAGTCACAGACATCCCGGCGATGCAGGCCCTCGGCTTGCGCATCGGCCTTGGTTGCGACGGCGCGGCATCGAACGACAACTCGAACCTCATGCACTGCATCCATTCCGCCTACATGCTGCAGTGCCTCACGGCCTCGACGCGTCAGCATCCCGTCCCCGCTCCGCTCGACTTCCTACGCTATGCGACAAGCGGAGGCGCAAGCCTGCTGGGACGCACGGATATCGGGCGTCTTGCCCCGGGCATGGCGGCGGACCTTTTCGCGATCGACACGCGACGGATGGACTATGTCGGGACACGGCATGACCCGCTGAGCCTGATCGCCAAGGTCGGGATCGGCATGCCCACCGATCTGACCATGATCAACGGACGCATCGTCTGGCAGGGCGGTGAATTCACCGGACTGGATGAAGCCGCACTCTTTGCCGCGGCCGAGGCAGCACTTGCAACAGTGGAATTCTGAAAAACCAAAAAGGGGAACTGGGATGCAGAAGAATCTGACCCGCAGAACATTGATGAAGAGCGCGGCTGTCGCAGGCCTCGCAACGGCCTTTACCGGACGCTCCGCCTTTGCCGCGAACGAACCGCTCGGCATCACGCTCGTCGTGCCCTCGCCGATCGGCGATGTCGGCTGGGGCCATGCGCTCGCCGCAGGCCTCGATCCGATCAAGGCCGCTTATGGCGACAAGGTCAAAGTGACGGTGATCGAGAACATTGCCGAAGGCCCGGATGCGGACCGCATCATGAACAAGACCGTTTCCGACGGAAATCATTTCCTGATCGCCGGCTCGTTCGGCTATCAGAACGGCGCGCTGCAGATTGCCCGCCGCAATCCCAAGGTGAGCGTCCTGCATGCCTCGGGTTTCCAGGTCGCCCCGAATTTCTCGCCCTTTGCCGCCAAGTATTTTCAAGGAACCTATCTGCTCGGTATGGCAGCGGCCGCCGTCTCCAAGACGGGCAAGCTCGGTTCGGTCTCTGCGTTTGCCATTCCTGAGCTGATTACGTCAGTTAACGCCTTTACGCTCGGCGCACAGGCCGTGAAGCCGGACATCGAAGTATCGGTCGTCTGGGTCAACTCCTGGTTCGATCCGGCCAAGGAGCAGGAAGCAGCCAAAGCATTGATCTCGCAAGGCTGCGACGTGATCTTCTCGAACGCGCAGGATACGCCCTCGGTCATATCGGCCTGCGAGGCCGCCGGCGTCTACGCCTTCAACCTGAACTCCTCGATGAAGAAATATGCGCCGAAGACCTATCTCGGCTGCGTATCCACCGACTGGTCGCCCTTCTTCAAGGCATCGGTCGACGCGCATCTCGCCGGCACCTTCAAGGGCGCCAATGCCTTCCTCGGCGTCGCGGACAAGGTCGTCGAGGTCGTCGATTGGAGCCCGGCAATCCCCGCCGATACCATGGCCAAGATAAAGGAACTCGAAGCAAAGATCGGAAGCGGCGGCTTCTCGCCGTTTACCGGCCCGATCGCCAAGGCCGATGGTAGCGAAGGAGCAGCTTCGGGCGCGACGCTGACCGACGCCCAGATCGTTGCGATGGACTGGCATGTCAAAGGCGTAAAGACGCCTTTGCCGAAGTAAGTCGCTCATGGCCATCCCGCTTTTATCGCTGCGCGGTATTTCTAAAAGCTACGGCCGGATCCACGCCAACCAGCATATCGACCTCGACGTCGCGCCCCGCTCGATCCATGCCATTCTTGGCGAGAATGGTGCCGGCAAATCGACCCTGATGAAGCTGATTTACGGTGTCGAGCGGCCGGATGAGGGAACGATCACCTGGAATGGGCAGCCGCTTAGCCTCGCCTCCCCCGCGGAGGCGAGACGCGCCGGCATCGGGATGGTCTTTCAGCATTTCTCCCTGTTCGAGAGCCTTACGGTTGTCGAAAACATCCGTCTGATCGTATCAGGCCGGAGGGGAGAACTCGCGCAGCGCATCCGCACATTGGGGAACGAATTCGGTCTCGAAGTCGATCCGCTCGCCCATGTGCACGAACTGTCTGTCGGCGAGCGGCAGCGGGTGGAAATCATCCGCTGCCTGATGACCGACCCAAAGCTGCTGATCCTGGACGAGCCGACATCGGTCCTGCCGCCGCAGGCCGTTGGGAAGCTGTTTGAGACACTCCGCAGGTTACGCGATGGCGGCGTCTCGATCCTCTTCATCTCGCACAAGCTGGAAGAGATCCAGTCGCTGTGCGACCGCGCGACCATTCTGCGTGGCGGGCGCATAACCGGGCATGTGGACCCGCATGACCATGACGCCCATGATCTTGCCCGCATGATGATCGGCCGCGACATGCCGGAAGCCATACCCGCCATGCCTTTGGCCGATGGCGAAAAGCGGCTGGAGATCATCGGCCTGGACTATCGGCCGGACGATCCCTTCGGCATGCCGCTCTCCACCATCAGCCTGACTGTGCGCAGCGGCGAAATTCTCGGCATTGCCGGTATCTCCGGAAATGGGCAAAAGGAACTCGCCGCGCTGATTTCGGGGGAAACGGCCCTGCCCCGGGACAAGCGCGACCAGATCTTCATGATGGGACAGGATGTTGGTAGCCTCGACGCTGCCGACCGCCGGAAGCTGGGTTTTGCTTTCGTTCCGGAAGACCGGCTCGGCCATGGCGCCGTCCCCGAAATGTCGCTGACGCTCAACAGCCTGCTGACGGCTCATCCCATGAAGCTTGTGAGACATGGTCTGCTCGACAGCGCCGGAGCCACCACCTTCGCAATCAAGTGTATCCGCGACTATGACGTGCGTACGCCAGGCCCGGATGCGGAAGCCGGCTCGCTTTCGGGGGGAAACCTGCAGAAGTTCATCGTCGGGCGCGAAATCATGCTGGCGCCGAAACTGCTCTTCCTTTCGCAACCGACCTGGGGCGTCGATGTCGGCGCGGCCTCCGCCATTCGCAAGCGGCTGATCGAGCTGCGCAATCAAGGTATGGCCATTCTCGTCATATCCGAAGAGCTCGAGGAATTGTTCGAGCTCAGCGATTTTATCCAGGTCCTTTACCACGGCACGCTGAGCCCACCGCTCGTCACCCGCGATACGAAATCGGAGGAGATCGGTCGATACATGATCGGCGCGCAGTCCCAACGTGAGAAGGCATCCGCATGAGCCATTCGTTTTCCGCTGCCCTCCCCACATTGGCCCGGCGCGATCGGGCCTCGTTCGTTGCGAAGCTGCTCGCACCGGTAATCGCTCTCATCGCCACCATCATTCTCAATCTCGGTCTTTACATAGCCATGGGCCGCGATCCGGCGGCGGTGCTCTACGCCATGCTGATCGAGCCGTTCTTCTCATGGGCGTCATTCTCCGAAGTCTTGCTGAAGACCGGGCCGCTGCTTCTCATTGCACAAGGCCTGGCAATCGGCTTTCGGGCAAAGGTCTTCAACATCGGCGCCGAGGGCCAATTCATCCTCGGCGCGATCTTCGCCTCCGCCATACCCATCTGGATGCCGCAGGCAACGGGCCAGTGGATCTGGCCTTCGATGCTGCTGCTCGGCACGATCGGCGGCGCGTTATGGGCCTCGCTGACAGCCTTCTGGCGTGTCAGGCTCAATGCTAATGAAATCCTCGTTTCGCTGATGCTGAGTTTTGTTGCCGCCCAACTGCTCAATTATCTGCTTCTTGGTCCATGGAAAGATCCCGGCGGCTTCAATTTCCCGCAGTCGGTCATGTTCCAATACGATGCGATGGTGCCGATTCTGTTCGAAGGGACGCGCGTCAACGTCTCGCTACTTTTAGCTGTCGCTCTGTCGATCGCGGCATGGTTCTTCATGCAGAAAAGCTTCGCCGGATACAAATTGCAGGTTGGCGGACTGGCTCCCCGAGCTGCGGGCTATGCCGGCTTCAAGGAAAGCAGGGCGATCTGGCTTTCGCTGATTATCGGGGGTGCGGCAGCCGGTCTTGCCGGCGCCGCCGAGGTTGCCGGACCTCTCGGCCAGCTGCAGCGTTCCATCTCGACAGGATATGGCTACGCGGCGATCATCGTCGCTTATCTTGGCGGTCTCAATCCGATCGGTGTCGTCGTCTCCTCGATCATCATGGCGGCGCTCTACATCGGCGGCGACAATGCCATGGTTTCCGCCAATCTGCCGATTGCCGCCGTCCGCGTATTTCAGGGCAGTCTGCTCCTCATCTACCTCGTCGCTGTGACCTTCGTGCGCTACCGCATCGCATGGCGCCCCATTTCACCGGCTCGGAGCTCATCATGAACGCTATCGAGTTCATTCTCGCGGGCATGCTGGCAGCCGCAACGCCGTTTCTGCTGGCAGCTCTAGGGGAGCTTATTGCCGAGCGCGCTGGCGTCCTCAATCTCGGCGTCGAGGGGTTGATGGCGCTTGGTGCCGTCATCGCGTTTATTGTCGTCTATCACGGCGGCGGACATTTTCTTGCTTTCCTCGCGGCGGGTCTCGGGAGCGCGCTCCTGTCGATGATTTTTGCCGCGATCGTTCTCGGCTTCAACGCCAATCAGGTCGCCGCCGGCCTTGCGCTCGGGATACTCGGCCAGGGTCTTTCGGCGCTGTTCGGCAAAAGCTACGAGAGCTTGACGGTCACGACGCTGCCGAAGATCGCAATCCCAGGGTTGTCGGACATTCCGGTAATCGGCGGCCTGTTCAGTCAGGATATCGTCGTCTGGATTTCGCTTGTCCTGACCATTGGCATATGGGCATCGTTTGCCTACGGCAAAGTCGGTTTGATCCTTCGCGCCGTCGGTGAAAATCCGAAAGCCGCTCACGCCATCGGCTATCCGATCATTGCGATACGCTTCGCCGCAGTGGCGTTCGGCGGCATGATGGCAGGCTTTGCCGGTGCCTACGCCTCGACGATCTACACACCGCTCTGGGCGGATGGCATGATCGCCGGCCGCGGCTGGATTGCCATCGCTCTTGTCGTGTTCGGAACCTGGCTGACAACGAGGATTTTCCTGGGTGCGTGCCTGTTTGGTGCCGTATCGCTTATGGGGCTCGCCGCTCAGGCGACCGGAATTGCCGTGCCCTCACAACTGCTCGCATGTCTTCCTTATCTCGTGACGATTATCGTCCTGGGCATCATCTCCGCAGACCGTCGCTTGCTCAAGCTCAACGGTGTCGCCTCGCTCGGCGAACCTTTTGAGCGATGACTTCTGCTGCCGCTTGTTTGGTGGACGTTCAGTCGATGCTTCAAGCATCGGGACGTGCATAATTTTCGCGCAACTGCACCCGTCATGGATTTCAAGCGAGCACAGGCATCCCGCCAATTTGGCCGCAGCGTGCTCGTCCTCAAAGAAAGCGGTTGGAAACCTTGGGGTTGATGCGGCGGATCTTGCGCAAAGTCTGGTAGAGGGTATTCGATTTCATCACAATGTAGCGCGGA
This sequence comes from Hyphomicrobiales bacterium, assembly GCA_900468625.1. Taxonomy (GTDB): domain Bacteria; phylum Pseudomonadota; class Alphaproteobacteria; order Rhizobiales; family Rhizobiaceae; genus Rhizobium. The sequence goes on along the minus strand of UBUL01000020.1, from coordinate 130,845 downwards.
GAAACGGTGCCGCCGAAGCCGGAATAGAGCAGGATGGAGCCGGCACTGGCCACACCATCGAAGTCGAAGACCAGCCCCATCGAGGCGGCGCTTTTCATGGCACTCCAAATCAGCAGGGGGATCGCGCAATTGCCGCTGTCGACCGTGCGTGTCGATAGCATGTAGTAATAGGATCTGGCGTCCCAGACGCAAAAGATAGCCGCCCTGGCATCGCCCCTGTCATCCACAGCGACGCGGAAATGGCCACGTCCGCGATCGAGTGCCCTGGTGACGACATCCGTGCAGGTCGCGAAATCGATATTGGGCTTGCCCCCTCTGGCCTTGAGATTGGCGCTGAAAAAGCGAAAGAATGCCGGCGGATCCATCGTGTTCGAGACGCCATAGCGTTCCTCCCCGCGCCGGATGACGTTTCGGGTCTTGTCCCGCATCGCTTTCCACATGACCTCCTCAGGCGCCGGACCGACTTCAAACGTGAACTGGGCCGTCACCTCGAAATCTTCGGCCTGAAAAGCCAGCACATCCTTGACGTTGTGGTGAAGCTTCTGACGGAATGAAGAGAACTGCGGGAGCCTGCGGATGAGCTCGCGTGTGATCGCCTGACGCCTCACGAAGCGGTTTGGCTCGCTACCCGATCCGTCGTTGATGCCCGGGCCGAGAAAGTGGGTAAGGGTCGGCATATTGATGCTATGCAGGCCGAGTCTCGTTTCCTTAACATAGGGCAGCCGGCCCACTGTCCGCCCACCTTCGGTCACCTCGGAGATCTCGGCTCGCCCTTTCGTCGCGGCGTCGAGCCACCAGTGCTCGTGAAATATTGTCGGTATCAAAGGATCCAGCACTCCGGGTCTCCTCCAAAACAAACATCCGCACTTGCTTCTTCTAGTTGGTCAGTTGCTGCAGCATCCCCAAAGTATCTCCCCTTCAGGTGCGCAGCAGCTCATGGGACATGTGCAGTTTAAAGGACGGTGGCGGTTTCACGGCTTCCGGCTGGATCCCACTTTTCATTCGCGTTCAAACAGATGTTGCAATAGTGCGGACGAAACTGCGGACGATAAAATATCCTCATAGGACAATCGGGCGTACTTCAAAATAAATCAACACATTTTTCCGACACAACAGAACTTCTGAAATAAGATTGTTATCTATATTACCAAAGTGGAGGTTTCACATGCGAATATACAGCAATGTGATGTTTGAAAATTGCCAATCGTTTCGAACAAAGGAGCGCAGCCTGTCGAATACGCCAATCTGAACGATGACATAAATATTGTCGCGCTGACATACATGGCCTGCGTCTTCGACGCGATCGGAACGTTGCCCAATAAGCGAGGCAGGAACGGGCGAAACGGCGCTTCAAGCATTCGCTCGTTCATTCGGCGGCAGAGTTTTCGGCAGCGGCCGCCTCCGGTCCTTTCCGGAAGCGGCCAAACCCAGCCGACTTACTTGGCGTTCTTGACGAATTCCGTCGTGTAGGTCCTCGACAGGTCGATGGACTTGCCCTGAACGTTCTTGGAAAACTCGGAAAGCACGGCAAGGACGGTCTTCGGACCGTCTTCCGGCATCACACCATCAGGCGTGAACATCGCCTTGCCGTTTTCCAGCGCCTTCACATAGCCGTCCTTGTCGCCGACATAGAAGTCCTTAGGCATCTTGTCGGCAATCTCGGCGGCCGAATGGGTGTTGATGAAATGCAGCGTCTTGACGAAGGCGTTCGCAAGCTTCTGCGTTTCCTGCTTGTGATCCTTGACCCACGATTCCTGCATGTAGAGGGATGCGGCCGGATAGGTCCCGCCCAGTGCCGCCCTGGTTCCGTCCATCGTGCGCATGTCGATGAGGACCTTGGCCTCGCCGGTCTTCAAAAGACGCGAGACCGTCGGCTCGGTCGTCATGCCGGCCTGGATGGCGTCCTGCTGCATGGCGGCGATGAAGGTCTGGCCGGCGCCGACCGGAACGGAGGTGAATTGCCCAAGCTTCAGGCCGGCCTTGACGGCCAGATACTGCGTCAGGAAATTGGTCGAGGAACCAAGGCCCGTGACGCCGAGGCTCTTGCCCTTAAAATCGGCAGGGGACTTGATCTCTGGATGCTTGGCCGACACCAGCTCGACTTCGCCCGGCGCCTGGCTGAACTGCACGACCGATTCGACGAACTTGCCCTTGCCCTGGAGATCGATGCAATGGTCATAGAAGCCGACGACGCCCTGGACGGCGCCTGCAAGCATCTCGTTTTCCGCATCGACGCCCGCGGGCTCGTTGAGAAGCTCGACGTCAAGACCCTCTTCCTTGAAATAGCCGAGCCCTTCGGCGAGCTTGGCCGGCAGGTAGATCTGCTTTTCGTAGCCGCCCACCATGATGGAAATCTTGCCGGCCGCCTGCGCCGCCGTCGTCGCGAACGAGGCTGCAGCTACCGCAAGGGAAAAAGCCGTCGAATATTTGAGAATGCTGGATGCACGCATGAAGTCCTCCTCACCATTGATGTGCCGCCGATTGATCACCGCGCGGCACGCGCTTCCTCCTGAAGCTCGACGAGGCTAGCGCCAGCAACCTTTCAGTCAGCTTTCAATGGAACAGCGAGCGCAGCGAAATCGAGGCTTTTGTCTTTACCGTGGCAGCGAACCGCCGAACATCGCAAGACGGCTGACGCTTGCGGCGGCATCAGAACCAATCAAAGGCTGATCGGCGAGGGTAATCGCGCAATCGATGAGAGCAGACCGGACGATCCCTGGCAAGACCGGCTGTCTAGATGACAGCGGATGCATCATTCCGAAATCGCTGCGCTCAGCTCTTGCCGAAGCCGGTACGCCGGAGCAGATTGCAATGACAACGGAGATGGACCCATGGCACAGGACGACACTTCGGGCTCCAATGCGCAGGGTATCGCCCCTCGCTGGACATCCAGCGCGAAGAGCGGTGTCGGTACGGCACTCTCGCCGGCTTGCCACATCTGGTTCACGCTCAGCCACGGCATCCTCAACGAAGTTTATTTTCCGCGCGTCGATTGCGCCTGCACCCGCGACCTTGGCCTGATCGTTACCGGTCCGGACGGCTATTTTTCCGAGGAAAAGCGGGATAGCGAAAGTGTCGTCACAACGATCGAAGATGGCGTTCCGGCCTATCGGCTCGTCAACACGGCACTCGATAGGCGCTACCGCATCATCAAGCACATTATCGTCGACCCGGTGCGGAGCAGCTTGCTTCAGCAGATATCGTTCGAAGCGCTGCAGGGAGAGGCTCACGACTATCGGCTCTATATGCTTGCCGCCCCGCATCTGATCAATGCCGGCCGCGGCAATACCGGCTGGGTGGGCGACTACAAGGGCACGCCGATGCTTTTCGCGACGGGCACGCACGGCGTTGCGCTGGCGCTTGCCGTCAGCGGCGGATGGAAAACGGCCTCTGCCGGCTATGTCGGCATTTCCGACGGCTGGCGCCAGCTGCAGAACGCCGGAGAATTGGATCCGCTCGTCACCCACGCAGTCAACGGCAACGTTGCGCTGACCGGCGAAATCGATCTTACCGCCGGCAGCGATACCGTCCTCCTCTCGCTTGGCTTCGGAAACCGCCCGGAGGAAGCGGGCTACAATGCGCTCGCCAGCCTGCAGGCCGGCTACGAGGAGGCGGAGCGCTCCTATGTCGCCGACTGGCGGAAATGGCAAAGCACCCTGCTGCCGCTGGATGAACCGAGGGCGCCGCCGCCTGAGCTCAACCGCTATCGAATATCGACCGCCGTTCTCGCAACGCATCGGCCCCTGTCCTTCGAAGGGCCGGCAGTCGCCTCGCTGTCGATTCCCTGGGGCTTTGCCAAAGGCGACGAGGATCTTGGCGGCTATCATTTGGTCTGGCCGCGCGACCTCGTCGAGACCGCCGGCGGTTTCCTTGCGGCCGGCGCCCCGCAGGATGCGCTGCGCATCCTTGCCTATCTTCGAGCGATCCAGGAGGCGGACGGGCATTGGCCGCAGAACGCCTGGCTAGACGGTGAGCCCTACTGGACCGGCATACAGATGGACGAGTGCGCCTTTCCGATCCTGCTTGCCGACGCGCTGCGCCGCGAGGGAGCGCTCACCGGCGATGCTCTCCTGTCCTATGTCTCGATGGTTGAACGAGCGGCGCGCTATGTTGTGGTCAATGGCCCGGTAACAGGCGAGGACCGCTGGGAGGAGGATGGCGGCTTTTCTCCCTTCACCCTCGCCGTCGAGATCGCCGCGCTGCTCGCCGCCGCCGATATCCTGGAAATTGCGGGCCGTAATCACGATGCAGACTACCTTCGGCAGACGGCAGATGCCTGGAACGACCAAGTCGAGCGCTGGACCTATGTCGCCGCCGATACAGCCACTGCCGACCTCGGGGTCAAGGGATATTATGTGCGCATCGCCCCGCCCGATATTGCCGATGGCGCGTCGCCGGCCGACGGCTTCGTACCGATCAAGAACCGACCGCCGGCGGATTCATATCTGCCGACGGCCCGCGTCGTCAGCCCGGATGCCCTGGCGCTGGTCCGGTTCGGATTGCGCGCCGCCAACGATCCGCGCATCCTCGACACGGTGAAAGTCATCGACGCACAGCTCAAATGCGACCTGCCGCAAGGGCCGCTGTGGTATCGCTATACGGGCGACGGCTATGGCGAGCATGACGATGGCGGGCCATTCGACGGCACCGGCATCGGCCGCCTCTGGCCCCTGCTCGCCGGCGAAAGAGCCCATTACGAGCTTGCGGCCGGCAAGCAAAAGGCCGCGGTCGCATTGCTCAGCGCTCTTGAAGGCTCTGCAGGGCCGGGTGGCCTGCTGCCCGAACAGGTCTGGGACCGACCCGATCTCCCCGAACGAGGCCTTATATTCGGCAAACCTTCCGGAAGCGCCATGCCGCTCGTCTGGGCTCATGCCGAGCATATCAAGCTGCTGCGTTCGCTGAGAGACAACGCCGTCTTCGACATGCCGCCGCAAGGCGTCGAACGCTACATCAAAAACAAGACGACCGCCCCCTTCATACTCTGGCGTTTCAACAACAAGACATCGCAGGTTCTTGCCGGCAAGCGCCTCAGGATCGAGGTGATGGCGAAAGCCGTCGTCCGTTGGAGCTCCGACGGCTGGAAAAGCAAAGGCGATATCGAAACTCGCGAAAACGGCTTCGGCATCGACGTGGCGGAGCTTGCGACCGAGCGGCTGGAGAAGGGAAGTGTCATCGCCTTCACCTTCTATTGGCCCGATACCGGCCATTGGGAAGGGATGGACTTCTCGGTAGCAGTGGTCGCAGGCACTCGCTAGACGTTATTGGCAATAGACGTACCTTGAGGAGTCATGCATCGTGAGTGTTAAACTAAAAGCTCCCAAGCAACCGACGTCCACGACATCGAAAGACCTCGTCGTACTCGCAATCGATCTTGGCGGTTCGCATGTCAAAGTGCGCCTGAGTTCGGGTAGCGACCGGCGTGCCGCTGTCTCCGGTACGGCAATGTCGGCGCAAAAGATGGTGGAGGCTGTCAAGGAACTGACCGCCGACTGGCAATATGACGTCATCGGCATGGGCTATCCCGGTCCGGTCACCGACAACAAACCGGCGCTCGAACCACACAACCTGGGTCCCGGCTGGAAAGGCTTCGACCTATCCGCAGCTTTCGGCAAGCCTGTCAGGCTCGTCAACGATGCGGTCTTGCAGGCAATCGGCGGCTATAACGGCGGCAATATGCTTTTTCTTGGATTGGGTACGGGGTTGGGTTCGGCAATGATCGTCAATTACGTCTGCTTGCCCATGGAGCTGGCCCATCTGCCCTACAGGAAGGATGAGACGTTCGAAGATTTCGTCGGCGAGCGGGGCCTCGAAAAATACGGCAAGAAGAAATGGCGCAAATCGGTGGAGAAGGTCGTGGGCAAGCTGCAAGCAGCATTGCTGCCGCATGAAACCGTCATCGGTGGCGGCAATGTCGGAAAGCTCAAGACGCTGCCTGAACGCTGCCGCGCCGGTGACAACGAAAATGCCTTTCTCGGCGGCTTTCGGCTGTGGAAGGACGAAAGCTTGCGTTTCTAGAGCATGATGCCGAAAAGCGTGGTCGGCTTTCGGGCGGCACCATGCTCTATTTCCTTGCTTTAAGTCGCAGCGCCGACGGCGGAGCCGCGAGCACTCATACGCAACAGATAATAGACGGCGCCTCCAATACCGACGCCGAAGAACCAACCGTAGGTCCCCCACCACTCCGGCAGGATTGATGTGAAGGTCGGCAGGATCGACGAGAACAGCGCACCGATCACAAGGGCGATGAAAGCATTTCTGTGCCAGCCGTTCTGGAAGCGAAACTCGCCGCTTTCGTGGTAGAGCGCCGCAACGTTCAGCTCACCTTTCCGGATCAGATAATAGTCCACCATCATGATCCCGAAAATCGGCCCCATGCTCGAACCGATGAAGTTGACGAAATGTGCAGCACTCGTCTCCCACGGCGCGAAAGGATAAAGCACCAGCGCGATCAGGGCCGCAATATAGCCGCCGCGCTTGAAGCTGATCTGCCGGGGAAAGACGTTCGAGAAATCGAAGGCCGGCGAGACGAAGTTCGCGACCACATTGATGCCGAGCGTTGCGACCGCGAAGGTCAATGCAGCAAGCAGTGCCAGGAACCAGCTGTCGAATTTCGCCGAGATCGCTTCGGGATGCAGAAGTACTTCGCCATAGACGGTGAAGGCCGCCGTGGTTGTCACGCCGGCCACGAGGCAGAAGGCGAGCAAATTGATCGGCAGACCCCAAAGGTTGCCCTTGCGCAAAGTCTTGGTGTCCGTGGCATAACGTGAAAAGTCGCAGAAATTCAGGTAAAGCGCTGCGAAATAAGTGATCCATGTGGCCGCGACAGCGGCAAGCGCCGGCAAGGATCCCGGCTCACCAGGCACGCCGGCATCCTTCGTCTTTTCAAGCAGAACGTCGCGCGGTATTTCGCTGCCGAAGGAAAAGGTGCCGGACATGACGACAAGATAGACCGCAAGCACCAGCATCATGATCCAGACGGCAGGGCCGGCCAAGTCCTGAAATTTGCGCACCGTTTCCATGCCGCGCTGGATGATCAAAAGCTGCAGCGCCCAGACGACGACGTAGCAAATGACCTCCAACGTCGAATGGCCGAGCATGTGGCTATTCTGATGGAATGCGAGAATGTTCTCGTTGCGGATGAGAAGAGCGACGATGGCGCCTGACGCCGCCGCGGTCTGGGCGCCATACCAGAAGCAGGCGACGACGGCCCGCACCAGGGCGGGGACATTTGCGCCGAACGTTCCAAACGAGGCACGAGCGAGAACCGGGAACGGTACACCCGTTTTGACACCGGCATTACCGACCAGGCTCATCAGGAAAAAGATGACCAGCGAGCCGATACCGATCGCGATCACAAAATTGAGGAAGCTGCCGCACAGCAGGAAAAGGCTCGCCGCAAGATAATATCCCCAAAGGCTGTGAACGTCTGAGGTCCACACATTGAAGATACTGAATGCGCCCCACTTCCTCTCCTCGGCGGGCGCCAGATCGTCATTGTACAATGAAGGTGATGGATTTTGTATTGTCATTCCCCTCTCCCCGTCTTTCGCGGTTTGTCAGAACCTTCCGGCACGCGTAAGGCCCGTTCGATTTGGTGCTCCACTCTGGATCGTCCGATGCCAGGCAGAGTACTCGCGAGCTGATTGTCGCCCATAGCTGCCTGAAATCAATCTTTTCCAGCTGGATATCGAAACTCGGCCCCAACTGCTCACTTGGCCGAAAGCGGTCGGCAAACACCAACCGAATGTCCTAAGTAAGTGTATCATATCACACCGCGTCGATCCGGCGCTTTTTTATTGCCGATTGCTGTCTGAACCGCTCAAGCTCGGCAAACGGTATGGAAGCGCTCGATGCAGGTGGTGAGAACCTCCTCGCCCGGCCGCTTCCACCAATTATTCTGAGAGAAAATCTCCACTTCCTGCGGACCGAAAAAGCCAGTCTTCTCAATCTCCGCGCGGATGCGCTTGAGATCGATGACACCGTCGCCCATCATGCCGCGATCGAGCAGCAGATCGGTGGTCGGAACGAGCCAGTCGCAGATATGATGTGCGAGAATCCGGCCACCGGCACCGGCCCGCGCGATCTGTTCATGGAGCTTCGGATCCCACCAGACGTGATAGACATCGACGGCGACGCCGATGCCTTCACCCAAAAGATCGCAAATATCGAGCGCCTGCTCCAGCGTGTTCACGCAGGCTCGATCGGCCGCGTACATCGGATGCAGCGGCTCGATCGCCAGCGGAATCCCCGCACTTCGGGCATGGGGCAGGATGGCGGCAATGCCGTCGGCCACCATCTCGCGGGCATGAGCGATATCCTTCGTTCCTTCCGGCAGACCGCCGACGACGAGAACGAGGCAATCTGCATTGAGCGCCGCCGCTTCGTCGATCGCGCGCTTGTTGTCGTCGATCGCCGCCGCCCTGCCCTCCGCATGCGCGGCAGGAAACATGCCGCCGCGGCAAAGCCCGGTGACTTTCAGCCTGTTGTCAGCAACGATGCGGGCGGCTTCCGGAAGCCCGATCTTGTGCACCTGATCGCGCCAGGGGGCGATCGCAACGATATCCTGCTGCAAGCAGGCTTCCACCGCCTGGCGCATGTCATATTGCAGGCGCACCGTCGCCAGGTTGATGGACAGACCCTCTATCGCCATCGCGATCTCCTCCTCCGATCCCTTTTTTCCTCTATTCGATGCCGACGGTGGCAAGGACCGCCCTCATCCGATAGGCCGCCAGATCCGGATCGCGCAGCACGCGCGCCGTATCGGCGAGGCGGAACAGCTCCGAAAGATGCTGGATCGAACGGGCGCTCTGCTGACCGCCGAGCATCTGGAAATGGTCCTGGAAGCCATTGAGATAGGCAAGGAAGACGACGCCGGTCTTGTAGAAGCGCGTCGGTGCCTTGAAGATATGGCGCGACAGCGGCACAGTCGGCGCCAGGATCGCATGGAAGGCGTCGAGGTCGTTTTCGGCGAGCCTCGCAAGCGCCGCACTCGCCGCCGGCGCTACGGCATCGAAGATGCCGAGCAAGGCGTGTGAATAGCCTTGTTCGTCGCCGGCGATCAGTTCGGCATAGTTGAAATCGTCGCCGGTATACATCTTGACCGACGGATCGAGCCGCCGGCGCATGACGATTTCCTTCTCCGCCGAAAGCAGCGATATCTTTACGCCATCGACCTTGGCCGCATTCTGGTTGATAATCGCGGTCGCGGTCTCCATGGCCCGCATGTCGTCGGCCGATCCCCAGTAACCTGCCAGCGCCGGATCGAACATCGAACCGAGCCAGTGAATGATGACAGGCTCTTTGACCTGACCAAGAATGCGGTCGTAGACCCGGATATAGTCGTCGGAGCTCTTGGCGGCCGCGGCAAGCGCCCGGCTTGCCATCAGGATGACACGGCCGCCCTGCCCTTCTACATAGGCGACCTGTTCCTCGTAGGCGCGGATGACGTCATCGATCGTGACATCGGGACCGGGCTGGAGGTGGTCGGTGCCGGCGCCATAGGCAATCACGGCGTCCGAGCGGCCGCGGGCCGCCGACTGCGCGTGCGCGATCAGCTCCTTCGCGCCGGCCCAGTCGAGACCCATGCCGCGCTGGGCGGTGTCCATCGCCTCCGCCACGCCGAGGCCGAGGCCCCAAAGATATTCACGGAAGGCAATGGTGCGTTCCCAGTCTATGTTGCGGTCGAGCCAGGGATCGTTGTCCGCCAGCGCGTCGACAACGACATGCGCAGCGGCATAGGCCACGCGATTGAAGCGATGACCGCCGACCGGCTTCACAGGCGCGATCAGCGGTTCGTTCACAGGGGTGAAGGCGGCGATAGCGCCGCCCGCCATCGGCAGGCGAAGACTTTTCATCATGAAACCAACCTCCTAGCGAGCCGAAAGAGAAGGCACGTCGATCCAGCGGCGCTCCGCCCAGCTCCTTTGCGCAAGCTCTGCCAGCTGCACGCCCTTGGCGCCCTCGCGAAGCGTGAACTTCCACGGCGCGTCCTCGGCCACATGGCACAGGAACTGCTCCCACTGCGCCTTGAAGCCATTGTCGAAGGCCTGCGTGTCCGGTACCTCTTCCCAGGTGTCGAAGAAATTGATGGGCTGCGGCTGATCGGGGTTCCACACCGGCTTCGGCGTATTGACCCGGTGCTGCGTCCAGCAGCGCATCAGGCCGCAGACGGCCGATCCGTGGGTGCCGTCGACCTGGAAGGTGACGAGATCGTCGCGACGAACACGCACCGCCCATGACGAATTGATATGGGCGATGACACCGCCTTCAAGTTCGAAGGTGGCATAGGCCGCATCGTCGGCATCGGCGACATAGGTTTTGCCGTTCTCGTCGACGCGGCTTGGAATATGCGTCGCGCCAAGGCAGCTGACGGACTTGACCTCGCCGAACAGATTGTCGAGCACGTAGCGCCAGTGCGGCAGCATATCGAGGATCATGCCGCCGCCATCCTTTTTGCGGTAGTTCCACGACGGGCGCTGTGCCTTCACACCCCAATCGCCTTCGAAAACCCAATAGCCGAACTCGCCGCGCACCGAGAGGATCTTGCCGAAGAAGCCGCTGTCGCGCAGCATGGCGATCTTGCGCAGTCCCGGCAGAAACAGCTTGTCCTGGACGACACCGTTCTTGACGCCGCGACGTTCGGCCGAGGCCGCAACCGACAACGCTTCCTCGAGGGTCTCGGAAATCGGCTTCTCGCAATAGACATGCTTTCCGGCGGCTATCGCTTTCTCGAGGAGCTCGACACGCATCTGCGTCGAACCGGCATCGAAGAAGATCGTATTGCCCGGATCGGCAAGGGCGGCATCAAGATCGGTCGCCGTCTTCGAAAGACCGTGCTTGCGGGCGACCGCCTCGATCTTTTCGGCATTGCGGCCGACAAGCACCGGCTCGGGCATCAGCCGGTCGCCGTTCGACAGCAGAACGCCACCCTGTTCGCGAATTGTCAGGATGGAGCGCACCAGATGCTGGTTATAGCCCATGCGGCCGGTAATGCCGTGCATGATGATGCCGATCGGCTTCGTTGCCATGAGTTCTTCCTCCCGTAAATAACTATATAGTTACATAACTGACACGGCGAAGCCATGCTGTCAACGGCCATCGTCAATGGCTGCCCTGGCGGTGATCCGTCGTTGCTGAGCTGGTTTCCCCGGAAATTCTAGGGGCGCAAATAGGCGAAGATCACCTCGACGATATGTTCGCCCCAGGCGTCGATTTCGGCCTTGTCCGAGAGATTGCGGCGGAAGATGGTGGAAAGCGTCCAACGGTTCGTCAGGAAGAACGAGCCGAGCGCTGCAATGCTCATATAGATCTTGACGGGATCGCAGTCGTTGCGGAACACGCCCGCCGCAGCACCGCGGTCGAGCAGGCTGGAAATCTCGGAGACCAGTGGTGAATGCAGTTCGAAAATGCGCGCCGAACGCTTCAAAAAGCGTGCCTTGTGCATGTTTTCCGTGCTGAGAATCCCCAGGAATTCCGGATGGTCCAGAAAATATTGCCAGGTGAAGACGACCAGCTCCCGCATGCCGTCGGCGGGCGAGCGATGCGAGAGATCGAGCCGCGCTTCCGCCGAGCGAATGGCGATATAGCTGCCTTCCAGAACGGCGACATAAAGCGCATCCTTGCCGCCGAAATAATGGTAGAGCATCCGCTTGTTGATCTTGGCGCGCTCGGCGATGGCATCGACGCGGGCGCCACCATAACCGCGCTCTGCAAATTCCTTGGTTGCCGCAGCCAGAATAGCCTTGCTGGTGCGTTCGGCGTCCCTGAGGCGGGGCCGTTCCGAAGCGGTGCGCGAGGAGGTTTTTTCTGCATTCGCAAGGTCTGCGCTCTTGGCGCTGCTCTTCACGGTCTTGGCTTCCGACATTCTGGCTCCCGGCGGCATTTCGTAAGGCTTATGCGGCCCATCCTCGCGCCGATAAGTAACCGATCATCGCATAAGTTGACAGCCCCTGGCGAATCGAGAGCATTAGTAACCATACGGTTATATCGATTTAAGTGCTGATATCGCAGCAGATGCCGACCGGAAAGGGGTGAATGGCGCCGCTGCCGCAACCATTCGAACGAATGGCATTGACAGAGCCGGACAGGGTGACGACCTTGCTTTCCAACCTCATCCGGGCCTAGAGAACGGTAGGCTAGCGACACCGGGTGAGCATGATCAAAAAGCAAATCGCAATCATAGGCGGCGGCCCTGCGGGACTGATGGCGGCGGAAACCCTATCCTTGTCCGGCCATCATATCGCGATCTATGACAGCATGCCGACGGTCGCACGCAAGTTTCTGCTGGCCGGAAAATCCGGCCTCAACATCACGCATTCGGAAGATTACCGCCTTTTTGCCGGCCGCTTCGGCGCTGCTTCGGCGCGATTGTGCGCAGCGCTTGACGACTTCACGCCCGATGATGTCAGGGCGTGGGCGGAAGGACTGGGCACGGAAACCTTCGTCGGCTCTTCCGGCCGCGTCTTCCCGAAAATCATGAAGGCATCGCCGCTCCTGCGCGCCTGGCTGGCGAGACTGGAAGCGCGAGGCATCGGCATCATGACGCGGCATCGCTGGTGCGGCTTCGAGGATGGCAGCCTCGTATTCGAGACGCCGCGGGGGCGCGAGCTCGTGCGCCACGACGCTGTTGTGCTCGCGCTCGGCGGTGCGAGCTATGCCCGGCTCGGATCGGACGCGGCATGGGTCAGCCTGCTTCGCGACAAGGGGATCGATATTGCCGCTTTCCAGCCGGCCAATTGCGGCTTCGACGTCACCTGGAGCGCTCCGTTCAGCGAACGCTTTGCCGGCGAGCCACTGAAAGCAGTGACGGCGACATCGGAAGCAGGAACGTTTCCGGGTGAATTCGTCGTCTCGAAAACGGGGATCGAGGGCAGCCTCGTCTATGCGCATGCCGCCTCGCTGCGTGATCGATTGATGAGAAAAGGGGAAGCGTCGCTCATTGTCGATCTCGCCCCCGGACGCAGCGAGGAGCGCCTGGCGCGCGATCTGGCACGGCAGGATCCCAAAGCCAGTCTTTCCAGCCGCCTGCGCAAGGGCGCCGGCATCGAGGGAGTGAAGGCGGGCCTGTTGCGCGAGCTTGTCGATCCCGCCGCTCTCTCGCATCCGGAACGCCTTGCCCGCGCGATCAAGGCCCTGCCGATTCCATTGCTGCGGCCGAGGCCGATTGCCGAGGCCATTTCGTCCGCCGGCGGCATCCGTTGGGACGAGCTCGACGAAGGATACATGCTGAAGAAGCTCCCCGGCATGTTCGTCGCCGGCGAGATGATCGATTGGGAAGCGCCGACCGGCGGCTATCTTCTGACCGCGTGTTTTGCGACCGGGCGCGCAGCGGCCAAGGGCATGGCTGCCTGGCTTGCGAACCAATGACTTGGCCTGAAAGCCTGAGCTTTCAGCCGATCCGCCCCTTCTCCATCAGCCAGGCAACCGATTCCTGAACCGCCTCAAGCGATGTATAGCGGGGCTTGTAACCGAGCAGCCGCTCGGCCTTGGCGATCGAACAATTCGGGCTTCTGGCGATATGCTCCCAGGTCGCCTGCGCATCTTCCGGCATCAGGCCCTCGGCCCATTTTTCATAAGGCAGGAATTCCAGTTTCGGCTCGTATCCGAACCAGCGCGACATCGCCTCGGCATAGCCCCTGAGTGTCAGCGCCCCGCTTGAAACCGCATGGAATGCCTCTCCGCTCGAAGCCCGCCAATTGGCAATCGCACCCATGAACATCTGCGCGACGTCATCGGCATGAACATGGTGGACCGTCTCCAGGCCGAAATTCGGCAAGACAAGCGTTTCACCCCGCGCCAATGTCGAGAAGGCGGAGAGATTGAAATGTCCGGCTGGATTGAGAGGTGCCCAGCCGGGACCGACAATATGGCCCGGATGGATCAGTGTTACGGGAAATCCCCTGCGGCGCGCTTCTTCAAGCAGATGCGCCTCGATCGCCGCCTTCTGGATGCCGTAGTCGCCGAACGGCCGCTTCGGCGCCTCCTCCGGCGTTGGAACGACGGTGGAAAAACCATGCGTCCAGATCGTACCGGTGTGCAGGAAATGACCGACGTGACCGGTGAGCGCCTCGGTCAGATGCTTTGCGCTATCGAGTGTGAAGCAGATCATGTCGATGACGATATCCGGCTTCAACGCGCGGATAGCCGGACCGAAGCTGCCATCGGCCTCCATCGCAGCACGATCCATCGTCCGTAGCCCGACGTCATTCCACGCCTTGTTCGGCGAATAGGGTTTGGCTTGCCCGCGGCTGATCGCCACGACCTCATGCCCTGCCTCGACCAGCCGCGGCACGAGATAGGTGCCGACATGGCCGGTCGCGCCGATGATGACTGTGCGCGTCATGATATCCTCCTGATAGTCGAAATCTAAATCGGCCGTCGCCGAAGCGTGCGACATGACCGCTCCGAGAGAATAGGAGAGCAAACGGCTTTGTCATCCTCCAAACGAAGGAGAGAGGATGAATTTCAATCGGGAGGCCGCGATCCGGCGATGCCGATACGGAGAGGGTGCGTCCGACGACAAAGGATGGGGGCAATCGTCGGACGCTGCACTGCCCGGCCCAAGGGTGGCATTTAGGCCGGTGATTAGAATATTAGCATCTACCGCAGGTTTAGATGAGCTACCCGATTGGATTGGAAGGATGGGTAGGAGCGCGGCGGTGCTTTGATGCTGATCATGCGCCATCGTTCGGGTTGTCGGATACGCTGTGCGTAGCAACAAATTCAATGCCGCAATTGTCGCCACCTTGCCGCCTGAATATGCGAGCAGCCATGCGACATGACAAGCCATGCCAAGGCAACCGGCCGATGCTTCTTGTGTTCCTCAGACAATAAGGCTTGCGTCTGTGCCGGCCCGGTTTCCAGCAGGCTCAATGATGATGCCCCTCCGGCTCCTCCATCCGGAATGGCAGGACTTCAACCTTGCCGTCCGCCGAAAGGACGAGTTCCGCGTCGAACTCGTGCGGCTCGGCCGGAGCCTCGGCACTCAGCATGGTATGATGATCTGCTGGAGACGGCGACAGTGTCAACGTCTCGATCGCGTCGCCCAGCCGCTTGATGTTGACGACCGCCTGCAGGCCATGCGCATGGCTGGAAATGGACAGCCTCATGCGCTCGCCATCCGGCGTATCGACAATCTCCAGAAGTCCGGCCGCCAACGAGGAGCTGACGGTAAAGGGGGCAGGAGCATGATGATGCCCATGATGCTCATGATCGCCATGCCTTGTGACCATGGCGGAAGCACCCGCCGTGTCGAACTGGATCGTCGCGCTGCCAAGAGGTGCGAGATGGGCATGCAGCTCCTCCCGCAGGGCGAGCGCGATACCGTTTGCTTCGGCGATCGACATGGCGTCATCGACGGCAATCGTCATGTCGGCATGCAGCTTGTGGCCCAGCCAGCGGGCCTTGACATCGGTGATCCGCCGGATGCCGTGTACATGTTCCGCGGCATGGCGTACTTCGTCGGCGACGCTCGGCTCGATGCCATCGAGGCTTCGGGTGATGACTGCACGAGCCGACTGCCAGACAATGCCGAAGATCGCGATGGTAATGAGGAGGCCGATGATCGGATCGGCAAGCGGAAAGCCGAGCCAGACCCCGAAGGCGCCCAACACGACTGCAACGCTCGTCAGCCCGTCGGTTCGCGCGTGATAGCCGTCTGCAATCAATGCGGCACTGTTCATCTCGCGGCCGACCTTGATGCGGAAGATCGCCACGATCTCGTTCCCGAGGAAACCGATGATCCCTGCCGCAGTCACCCAGCCGAGCTGGGTGACCGGCTGCGGGTGAATGAGGCGGCTGACGGCCTCGTAGCCGGCCACGACCGCGCTGAACAGAATGATGAGAACGATCACCATGCCGGCTAGGTCCTCGACACGGCCCAGGCCGTAATTGAACCCGGCAGTGGGCGGACGCCGCACCAGCACGAAGGCAATCCAGAGCGGAATGGCTGTCGTCGCGTCCCCGACATTGTGGATCGTGTCCGCCAGCAGCGCCACCGAGCCGGATGCGAACACGACGATCAACTGCAGGATTGCCGTGATTGCCAGAATGGCGAAGGACCATTTGATGGCCCATATTCCCCGTTCCGAAGTCGCAATGCTTGGATCGACGACTCCGTGGGTATGGCCGTGACCTCCGGCATCGCCATGAGAGTGGCCGTGAGACCCGTGGCTGTGGCCACCATGATCATGGTCGTGAGAGCCAAAACCAAGCCAATGCTTTATCGTCGTGAACATCAAATCCTCGCTGCAATCGGCCGTCCAGCAACCACCGAGCCGAATTCTCCTATCCTCCCGGAGAGGATATGGTCAAGTGTCGGGTGATGTCGATGCCCACTTCCCGTGCCGTCGCATGGAAATCTCGAACATGCGTCGCCCCTGGAATCGGTGCTTTCCTGTGCCTGCGTCCGTGCCGAATGATGCGGATTGCCATGCTTCAAAGGCGCGCCTGGTTTCCCGGCCCCGGTTGACCGCGGCATTGCAAGGCTGCTACAGCACGGATAGACTGTAACGGCCGTAACAAAATGGAGAAACGGCTTGAGCCAATGGATTCTGCTCACCTATAAGGTACCACCCGAGCCCGCCGCACGCAGGGTTGCGCTATGGCGACGCCTCAAAGGACTGGGCGCGATCTACCTTCAGAACGGGGTTTGTCTCCTGCCGCGTACCGACGAGAATCTTCGGCGGATAAAAATGTCGGAACTGGATATTTCAGAGATGGGCGGTGAGTCCGTACTCTTGGACTCGGCCCCACTCGATGATGCACAGCTGAACAAGGTGAGCGAACGCTTCAATGCGGACCGCGATGAACTCTATCGGGAGTTCATCGGCCGCTGCGACGACTTCGAGGCGGAAATCGCCAAGGAAATATCGCAGCAGAAGTTCACATATGCCGAATTGGAAGAAGAAGACACGGACCTGAAAAAGCTCCAGGAATGGTTTGAGCGGATCAGGAAGCTCGATTTCTACGGCGCGCAGCTTGCGATGTCGGCGGCCGAGAAGCTCAGAAACTGCGAGGCCTTGCTCGATGACTACGCGCGCCAGGTTTTCGAAGCCAACGAAGAGAACAGGGGCGGTTGAACAAGATGCACCGAAAGGACCTTCCGATGGCCGATGTGACGGGAAAAGGCCGACAACCGGCGCCAGCAATACCAGGCGGCGTCTGGGCATTGGGCTTCGTCTCGCTCTTTATGGACGTCTCCTCCGAGATGATCCACGCCCTGCTCCCTGTCTATATGGTCACCGTTCTTGGCGCCTCGACGCTTTCCGTCGGCATCATCGAAGGCATCGCGGAGGCGACCGCCGCAATCACGAAAGTATTCTCCGGGGCCATAAGCGACTGGCTCGGCAAGCGAAAACTCCTGGTCTTGCTGGGGTACGGGATGGCCGCACTGACCAAGCCGATTTTTCCGATTGCGCCGTCGATCGGCTGGCTGATCGCGGCACGCTTCATCGACCGTATCGGCAAAGGCATTCGCGGCGCGCCGCGGGATGCCCTGATTGCGGATATTTCGCCACCGGAAGTTCGCGGCGCAAGCTTCGGACTGCGGCAGTCTTTGGACACGGTCGGCGCCTTCCTCGGCCCAACGCTCGCGCTGCTTCTCATGTGGTGGACATCCGATCAGTTCGGCACGGTTTTCTGGATTGCCGTCATCCCCGCATGCGTGGCGGTCGGCCTCATCCTTTTCTTCGTCAAGGAGCCTGCGAAAGCACCCGGCAGCGGCAGCACGAAATTTCCGTTGCGGAAAGCCGACCTTCTGCGGCTTCCAAGCCCATACTGGCTCGTGACGGGGGTTGCGGCGATCTTTACGCTGGCACGCTTCAGCGAGGCTTTTCTGCTGCTCGATGCCAAGGACCTCGACATGCCCGTCATGCTGATTCCGCTCGTGCTGATCGGCATGAATTTCGTCTATTCGATATCGGCCTATCCCGTCGGAATACTTGCCGACCGGTTCGAGCGGGTCACGTTGCTTTTGATCGGCATCGGGCTTCTGGTCGCAGCCGATCTGGCGTTGGCTTTCATGCCCGGATTTGCCGGCCTCACGCTCGGCGTGCTGCTCTGGGGCCTGCACATGGGCTGCACCCAGGGAATCTTCGCGGCATTGGTCGCGGACGCTTCTCCGGACAATCTGCGGGGAACGGCTTTCGGGGTCTTCAATCTCGTTTCGGGGATCACGTTGCTATGCGCCAGTATCCTTGCCGGCGGGCTCTGGGAATGGATCGGATCTGACAGCACCTTCGTCGCCGGCGCAGCCCTTGCATCCCTGGCCGGCCTGACTTTGGTCATTCTTCGAAAGCGCCTCAAGAAGGCCTGATGCCTGCCGCGGTCATGGCGCAGCCTCAAGACTTCAGGCAGATGTCAGTCTATTCCGGCATCGAAGAAGAAATCATCCTATTCGACGCCGCGCCAAGATTGCTGAATGGCGCGGCCTCGGTGGTGCAGATCAGCTGTTCGGTGATCTCGGCGTTGCCTACTGCTGTGCGGGCTGTTGTGCAGGCGCGGCTTTCTGAATCTTGTCCTGAACCTTCTTGACGAGCGCCGGATCCTTCTTTGCAGCCGTCAAAATTGAGTTGTATTCGTCTACCGACATGCCGGGAGAGGTCTGAACAGCCTGCACCATCTGCTTGCTTGCCTCGGTCTGCAGCTGTTGCTTTGCCGTTGGATCAGACGTTGCTCCGATCTTGGCCGAATATTCCTGCCTGATCTTGTCCACCTGGAGATAGGCAACCGCAAAAGCTTCGATCTTTTGGTCGCTGACGGCGGCAGCCGTACCGTTGCTATCGGGTTGCGTTTGGGCAGATTGCTTGTCTGGCGTTGCCTGCTGTGCAGAGGCAGGATTGTTGAGAAGCATCAAGCTCAAGACCGCGGCAGTCAGCGATGCGGCAGGGATATAACGAGTGATCATGTTCATTCCTCTTTGGGAGCGCGGGGGAAACACCTCTTTGACGGCGTAGAGCGAATGGCGGCATATCGCATTGATTTTTAGCCGCGGTTTAGAGCATGACGCCGAAAAGTGTGCGCGGTTTTCGGACGGCGTCATGCTCTATTTCTTCGATTCTAGAGCGGATTCGGATTCTAGGTCGTTTCGGCCTAAAATCATCCGGCTCTACGGTTGAAGAACGATCCGGCGACAATGTGACCGTCAGACGTTTTCTGTAAGGCAATAGCGCGGCGATCGGCTGACCATAGAGCGGCGACTTTATGGCTGCGGCTGATCGACCCCATGCTTGTTCTTCCCGATGCTTGTTCTTAACGTCGTCGCGGTATCCTGGACGTGGTCTGCTCAAGTCAAACGCTCAAGCTTTCCCCTTTTTCCCCCGGCTTCACTCTCCGAGCGGATGTAAACCTGTAATGTTTTCAAACTGATCAATCCAGCGCCTGCTGATGATGCAGGGGTATCTTGAGCGGGAGTTTTGCAAGCCGGACGCGATTATCCGAAAGATTGCGACGCGAGTGCAAAAACGACCGGAGAACCAGTGTTGTAGCGGGCATAGGCGGCGGCTTCGGAAGAAATCATGGTCGTCACAGTGTCAAAGACGGACATTCCGCTTTGCTGGACAAAACCGGCGAACAGGCCGGTATCGAAATGGGTGTCGAGCCGAAGAAAACTGCCGACATGCGCGACGACATGCGGATGAACGACGGAAATTGCATCTTCCTCACAATAAGCAACGACGGGACCGACGACATGGCCGCGGCCAAACCGACGGCGCATGGAATAAGCCATCAGCGTCCCACCATCATAAAGGCCGTAGCAGATAGAGCTTTCGAACAATCGCAGGAGATGCTGGTAGCGCAGCGTACCGAAAGCAGGCTCGTCCAGGGCCGAAACTGCATCCAGATCATTGCGTTCGAGCCGCCTCAGCTCGAGCCCTGGCTTGATGCCGCCGACCTCGGGCACCGACAGCACCTCCCCCTGACACTGAAAGACCGTCTGTTGCGGCATGAATCCGAGCGTTGCGCACATCCGGCGCGCTGCTCTTGTCGCATTCAGCCTTAATCGTTCCTGATGGCATTCGGCCAGCATCCTCTTGACGAGCCACTCGGCCGTACCATTCGTCTGCAGGCGCGGCGCGGTGATCAGCATGCCGAATGTGGCGAAATGCTCTCCATGCGGAAACCACATGGTCGAGCCGGAAACCCTGCCGATTTCGTCAAGCGCCACGAAGCCGCGGCCGACATCCCGCAGATGCTGCCAGTCCTGCGATCGATGCGGCCACCCGACCGACATCGAGAGGGCCTGCAGCTGTGATAGAGGGACGTCTGCAATGTCGGCAAAGCGCAGTTCGAATGCATCGACATGCAGTTTTTCGGGTACTTTTGTATCCATTCGTGGTCCAGCCGCCATCCAATCTTCCAGCTGCATATTGGCGCGAGCTGGCATCATGCTTTGGCGACCTTAGCCGAGACTTCGCAAAACATTTCACTGCGTATGCAAATACCAGCGCAAGAATTGACCGTATGAGCCGCGCTTTCGGCAGGTATTCTTCTGACGGACGCTTAACTTCCTTTGATCAAGGCGTGGCTGGCGCAGACGAAAACGGCAACCGGAGATCGGCAATACCCATGCAGGCATCGGACATTCTGGCAAAACTGGTCGGCCTCGATTCCGTCGTTGGAAGGCCGAACGCTGAAATCGTGGAGTGGATCGGCACCTATCTGAAGTCCTTCGGAGCCACGGTTGATGTCCTTGCAGGTCCCGAGGGTGACAGATCGAACCTTTTTGCGACGATCGGCCCACGCGACAAACCGGGTTATGTCCTCTCCGGTCACATGGATGTCGTACCGGCCAACGAGACGGGATGGACGAGCGATCCCTTCGTGCTGCGGGTCGATGGCGAGAGGCTGCATGGTCGCGGCACCAGCGACATGAAGGGCTTTCTGGCCGCGTCCCTGGCGGCCGCGCCGATGCTCGCGGCAAGCCCTCTCGCAAGGCCGATCCATTTTGCCTTTTCCTATGACGAGGAAGCCGGCTGCCGCGGCGTGCCGCATCTCATTGCGCGCCTGCCGGAGCTGTGCGAAACGCCGCTCGGCGTCATCGTCGGGGAACCCAGCAACATGCAGGCCATCCTTGCGCATAAGGGAAAATCGGCCGCCCGCATCACCCTGAAGGGGCGCTCCGGTCATTCGTCGCGGCCCGACCTCGGCCTCAACACCATTCACGCCGCGGCCGAGGTCTTGCAGGCCGCCGTTTCGACCGCCCATGCTCTTGCCCAAGGACCATTCGAAGCGGAGTTCGAGCCGCCTTATTCGTCGGTCTCGGTCGGTACCATTCACGGCGGGCAGGCCCTCAACATCATTCCGGATCTCTGTATGCTCGAGGTCGAAGCACGGGCAATTTCCAGCGCAGACCCCGAAGCACTGCTCTTGCCGGTGCGCGAGACCGCTGCCGAGCTTGAGCATCGGGGATTCCAAATCCAATGGGAGGAGCTGAGCTCCTATCCCGCCCTCTCCCTTTCACGGACCGCCCCTCTTGCCGGTCTGCTGACCGAGCTCACGGGCATGGAGCCCCTGGCGGCCGTCAGTTACGGCACCGAAGCCGGGCTCTACCAGCGCGCCGGCCTCGAGGCGATCATTTGCGGTCCGGGCGACATCGGCCGCGCACACAAGCCGAACGAATTCATCCTCATGGACGAACTCGCCGCCTGCCAGGCCATGATCGAGGCTCTCGGCCGCCGTTGCCTGGTATGACTTAGCAAGACCTAAGGATAGACAATCCATGACCTTCCTTTTCAATTCGGATGCCCGCCGCGGTCATATCTTCCAGGAGGCCTTCGCCCGCGAGCTGCCGGATGTCCCCTTTTCCATGGATCCAGCGTCCGTTGACCCTGATGCCGTGCGGTATCTGATCACCTGGACCGTCCCGGACGACTTGCCGCGCTACCGCAATCTGGAAGTTCTGTTTTCTATCGGCGCCGGCATCGACCAATTCTATACGGCTGAGATCCCCGCTCACGTAAAAGTCGTCCGGATGGTCGAAGACGGCATCACCCGCATGATGCAGGAATATGTGACGCTTGGCGTCCTCGCGCTCCACCGCAATCTGCCGGCCTATCTCAACCAGCAGTGCCGCCAGGTCTGGAATGCCTTGCCGCAGGTTCAGGCAAGCGAATGCCGCATCGGCGTGCTGGGGCTCGGAAACCTCGGGCAGGCCGTGCTTGAAAGGCTGAAACCGTTCGGCTTTGTGCTTTCAGGCTGGAGCCGCCATCAACGCGAACTGGAAGGCGTTGCCTGTTTTGCCGGCGAAGCAGGACTCGAGATTATGCTTTCCATGGCCGATATCCTGATCTGCCTTCTGCCGCTGACCGACGAGACCCGCGGTTTTCTCAACGCCGATCTCTTCGAGAAGCTGCCGCAGGGTGCGGGTCTCGTGCATGTCGGCCGCGGACCGCAGCTCGTTCCGGAAGATCTCCTGGCTGCGCTCGACAGCGGTCGGCTTGCCGGTGCCGTGATCGATGTAACCGATCCAGAACCGCTGCCCGCCGGACATCCGTTCTGGAACCACGACCGCATTCTGCTGACGCCGCATGTCGCAAGCGTCACCCAGCCTCACAGTGCCGCGCGCGCCGTCATCGACAATATCAAGAGGATTCAGGCGGGCTTGGACCCGCTCGGCCTCGTCGACCGCCGCCGCGGCTACTGATCGCCAACTCGAAAGGAAACCGATGTCCCTCCTGAAGACGATTGATCCCAAACCCTCCTTCGCGCCGCGCGAAAACGTCGTCGCTCCCGAACGGCTGATCTCCGGCGATCCGAAGCTCAAGACCTGGGCACAGGATAGCGCCCGCAACGAGACGGTGCACACCGGCGTATGGGAGGCCACACCCGGTGTCAGCCGTTCGATCAAGGGTGAAACCTTCGAATTCTGCCACATCCTCTCCGGTGTCGTCGAACTGACGCCGGAAGGCGGCGAACCCGTCGTCTATAGGGCGGGTGACAGCTTCGTCATGAAGCCGGGCTTCGTCGGAACCTGGAAGACGATCGAGACGGTCCGCAAGATCTACGTGACCGTTACCCCTTGAACTTTCCCGCCTCGGCGCAGCCGTCAGGCGCCGCATCCGGCCCGGCCAAAGATTACGCTGCCGGACCGCCCCAAAACAGGTTTTTCCGCCGTGGCAGCCGATGCGATCGGACCAAGCTACTTCGCCGATCCTATAGCATCTCGGTAAATTGACCGGAGGTATCATTATGGACCTGAGCTTCGATCCCGACAGTCTTTCACTTCCCGTCGGACATTTTATCGGCGGCAACTTCCGTGCTGCGGACGGGGTCATTCCGATGCACCGTCCCTCCGATGGCAAGGCCTATGCCGAATGCCCGGTCGCGGACGCCTCCGTTGTCGATCAGGCTGTACAGACGGCCAAGGCCGCGTTGAAGGAAAGCAACTGGGGTGGCGTGCGCCCGCGTGAGCGCCTGAACGTGCTTCATCGCTGGGCCGATCTCATCGAAGAGGAGGCCGAAACGCTGGCCAGGCTCGAGGCTGTCGCTTCGACGCGGCCCGTAGGCCAGCTTGTCGAGGGCGACATCGCGATTTCGGCAGAGCAGATCCGCTTCTTTGCCGAATTCGCAGACAAGGAAGGCAGCGATCTCGTGCCGACCGACGACGGCAATCTCGGCATGATCATGACCGAGCCCTATGGGGTGGTGGGCGCTATCACGCCCTGGAATTTTCCGGTCAACATGGCCGCCTGGAAACTCGCACCGGCGCTGGCCGCCGGAAACGCCGTTGTCCTGAAGCCGTCCGAAATGACGCCGTTTTCATCCATCTATTTGGCTCAGCTCGCCGTGCGTGCCGGCCTTCCGGCCGGTCTGATCAATGTGGTGCTGGGTGATGGCGCAACGACCGGCCAAGCGATGACTGGCCATCCCGATATCGCCAAGATCAGCTTTACCGGCTCGACCCGAGCTGGATCGGCCATCATGGAGAACATCGCCCGCACAGGCGTCAAGCCGATGACGCTTGAGCTTGGCGGCAAGAGCCCCCAGATCGTCTTTGCCGATGCGGACCTCGACAAGGCCGCCGCGGCCGTCGCGGCCAGCATCATCGGCAATGCCGGCCAGGCCTGCGTGGCCGGATCGCGGCTGATCGTCGAGAAAAGGATAGCGGCCGAACTGATCGAGGCCATCCGGAACCGGATGAAGGGCGTTGTCCCCGGTCCCACCTGGAATGCCGCAAGCCGCTACTCCCCCATCATTTCGGAAAAGCAGAGACAGCGTATCGATGCGATCGTCTCCGCCACTGTCGAAGCCGGCGGAGAATGCCTTGCAGGCGGCACGCGCATGGACGCACCGGGCTATTTCTACGCTCCGACACTGATAGCCGGGGTCGATCTGAATTCTCCGGCCATCATCGAGGAGATCTTCGGCCCGGTGCTGACGCTCCAGACATTCGACGACGAAGAGGAAGCCCTGCAGCTTGCCGACCATCCGAGCTACGGGCTCGCCGCAGGCCTCTTCACCCGCGACCTCTCGCGCGCCATCCGGCTGACCCTCCGTCTGCAAGCCGGCACCATCTGGGTCAACCGCTATAGCCGCTCACGCGACCACATCCTGCCGACCGGTGGCTACAAGCAGTCCGGTATCGGCAAGGATCTCGGCCGGGAGGCATTCCAGGCCAATCGCAAGAGCAAGAGCGTTTTGATCAGTCTTTGAGGACACTGAACATGAAAACCTACAAGATCGCATTGATCCCGGGTGACGGCATCGGTCGCGACATGACCGCCGCCGCTTGGTCGGTTCTGCAAAAGGCGGCAGGCGCCGGCAGCTTCACGCTCGACGGCACTGAATTTCCCTGGTCCTGCGCCTTCTACAAGGAAACCGGCACCATGATGCCCGCCGATGGCATCGAGGCGCTGCGCGGTTTCGATGCCATCCTGCTCGGAGCCGTCGGCTGGCCGGTCGAGGTGCCGGATTCGGTGTCTCTGCACGGACTGCTGCTGCCGATCCGCAAGAACTTCGTGCAATATGCCAACATTCGCCCGCACCGCCTGCTGCCAGGTGTCCAGGGGCCGCTCAAGGCTACCGCCTTCGACATTCTCTGCATTCGCGAAAATACCGAGGGCGAATATTCCGGCGCCGGCGGCCGCATTCATCAGGGCACATCAGACGAAGTCGCGGTCGAGACGTCGATCTTCACTCGCAAGGGTGTCGAACGCATCCTGCGTTTCGCCTTCGAGCAGGCAAGGACCCGGCGCGGCAAGCTCGCTTCGGTGACGAAATCCAATGCCCAGAAGCATTCGATGGTCTTCTGGGACGAAATTACCCGGCAGCTCGCGCAGGATTATCCGGATGTCGAGGTCACGAGCTATCACATCGATGCCATGGCGGCCCGCATGGTGATGGCGCCGGAAAGCCTTGACGTGGTCGTCGCATCCAACCTCTTCGGCGACATCCTCACGGATCTCGGCGCAGCGATCCAGGGCGGTCTCGGTTTCGCGGCATCGGCCAATATCAACCCGGAGCGGAGCGCTCCCTCGATGTTCGAACCCGTGCATGGGTCAGCGCCCGATATTGCCCATCTCGGCATCGCCAACCCGATCGCAACTGTGTGGTCCGGCGCCATGATGCTCGAGCATCTGGGCGAGCGGGCCGCGGCAAATGCCGTCATGGCGGCGATCGAGGCGACAACCGCAAGCGGCATCGGCACGGTCCCGGGCAAAGACCGGACCGACGCGATCACGGCCGCGTTGCTCGCAGCAATCTGAAGTCTCATCGAGGATCCGAACATGCAAAATCTGAAATTGTCATCCCTGTTCCGTGAGCAGGCACTGATCGGTGGCGACTGGCTTTCCGCCCGTTCGGGCAAGACGGTTGCCGTTGTCGATCCGGCCACGCAGGCCGTCATCGGAACCGTGCCGGACATGGGCGGCGATGAGACCCGCGCGGCAATCGAAGCCGCCGAGGCAGCCTATGGCCCCTGGAAGAAGCGCACCCATGCAGAGCGCGCGGCGCGGCTCGAAGCCTGGCATGATCTGATGCTCGAGCATATCGATGATCTCGCGCTGATCCTGACGGTCGAACAGGGCAAGCCGCTTGATGAAGCCCGTGGCGAAATCCGCTATGGCGCCTCCTTCGTCAAATGGTTCGCCGAAGAAGCCCGCCGCATCGGCGGCCAGACCATTCCCTCGCCGACACCAGACCGCCGCATCGTTGTGCTCAAGGAGCCTGTCGGCGTTTGCGGCATCATCACACCCTGGAATTTCCCGAATGCGATGATCACGCGCAAGCTTGCGCCGGCGCTTGCGGCCGGCTGCACGGTCGTGGTGAAGCCCTCCGAATTCACCCCCTACTCGGCCCTGGCGCTCGGCGTGCTTGCAGAAATGGCGGGGATACCAGCCGGGGTCATCAATATCGTCACCGGCATGCCATCCGAGATCGGCGCCGAGATTCTTGCCAACCCGACCGTGCGCAAGATTTCCTTCACCGGCTCTACACCCGTCGGCTCGCTGCTGATGCGCGGAGCAGCCAGCAGCATCAAGCGGCTTTCCCTGGAGCTCGGCGGCAATGCTCCCTTCATCGTCTTTGACGACGCGGATCTCGACCTTGCCGTGGAGGGAGCGATCGTCTCCAAGTTCCGCAACGGCGGTCAGACCTGCGTCTGCGCCAACCGCATCCTGGTCCAGGCCGGCGTCTACGATGCTTTCGCCAAGAAGCTAGCCGCCCGCGTCGACGCCATGAAGGTCGGTCCGGGCACCGAAGCAGGCGTTGCGATCGGTCCGATGATCAACGAAGCGGCGATCGCCAAGATCAACCGCCATGTCGGCGATGCGCTTTCAAAGGGCGCAACGATCGTCACAGCCAGGCGGGACCTGCCGGCCGGCCCGCAATATACGGCGCCGATCGTCCTGACCGGGGCCACCACCGGCATGCAACTCGCCGCCGAGGAGACCTTCGGACCGGTCGCGCCGCTCTTCCGCTTCGAGACGGAAGAAGAGGCGATCGCTATTGCCAATGGCACGCCATACGGGCTCGCGGCCTATTTCTACACCGAGAGCCTGAAGCGCGCATGGAGAGTGGGCGAGGCGCTCGAATTCGGCATGGTTGGCCTCAATACCGGTTTGATCTCTACGGAGGTTGCACCGTTCGGCGGCGTCAAGCAATCGGGCCTCGGGCGCGAAGGCTCGCAGCTCGGCATAGAGGAGTATCTGGAAACAAAGGCCTTCCATATCGGCGGCCTCAACTGAGTTGTCGCGTCTCAGACTGAAAAGGGGTCGCAAACGCGATCCCTATCATTTTGCGTTGATAATGTCGTCAAAGCCCGCCGTCGGCCGATATCACTGAAATCTGTCGAGCGTCTTGTAATACAGGCCGACCAAGGGCAGGAACCACGGCTTGCCGAAATGGCCGGGAACGGCCGGCCAATCGAGCCCCTTGAGCGGATTGCGATCGGGCCTTCCCAGGATCGCATCGGCAATCATCATGCCGAGATGCGTGGAAAGCTGCGCGCCGTGACCGGAATAGCCCATGGCATACCAGATGCCGTCATGATACCCGGCACGCGGATAGCGATCCTTGGTAATATCGACGAGACCACCCCAGCAGTAATCGATCTCGACCCCGGCGAGCTGGGGAAATATGCGGGCGAGGCTTTCGCGAAGGATCGCGCCGCTCCTGGCGTCGGAGCGCTGGTCCGACGTCGCGGAGAAGCGGGCGCGCCCTCCGAAGATCAGCCGGTTGTCGGGTGACAGGCGCCAGTAGTTGCCGATGTTCATCGTGTTCACGCAAGTGCGGTTGCCGGGCATTGCCGAGGCAACTTCTCCGTCCGTCAACGGCCGGGTCGCGACGATGAAACTGCCGACCGCCATGATCCGGCGGCGGAAGTAACTGAAATTGGCTGTCGTATAAGCGCCGGTCGCGATCATGACCTGATCTGCCGTAACGGTGCCTTTGCTGGTCTTCAGCACGTGCCTGCCGCCGGCCTGGCCGCGTTCCGTCACGGCGGCGCCTTCCACGATGACCGCGCCGCGTCTCCTTGCCGCCTCGGCCAAACCGACG
Organism: Hyphomicrobiales bacterium; assembly: GCA_900468625.1. Taxonomy (GTDB): domain Bacteria; phylum Pseudomonadota; class Alphaproteobacteria; order Rhizobiales; family Rhizobiaceae; genus Rhizobium. The sequence continues at coordinate 102,852 of UBUL01000020.1, read as the reverse complement.
ACATAGCGGCCCATATGCATCATGGCGCTCTTCTTCGAGAGCATCGCGCCATGAAACGGCGAACCGATCTCATCCTTGAGATCGGTGGCGGACAGCAGCGCGGTATCGGGATCGACTTCGGCATGCACCGCCTCGAAATTCCTGGCCAGGCCCTCGAAATGCTGCGGTTTGGAGGCAAGCTTCAGCTTGCCTGCGCGACGGAAATTGCAGTCGATCCCTTCTTCCGCGATGATAGTTGCGAGCGTGTCGATCGAAGCGTCCAGCGCATGATAGAGCGCGATGGCCCGCTCCTTGCCCAACTCCGCCTTTGCCGCAATGTAACTATGCGCCAGGCCATTGTTCAGATGGCCGCCATTGCGCCCGGACGCACCGAAGCCGACGGTCTCGGCCTCCAGAACCAGGACCTTCGCGCCAGCGATAGCGAGCTGGCGGGCAGCGCCAAGCCCGGTGAAGCCGCCACCCACGACGACGACGTCATAGTGGCCTTCGATCGGGCCGGCAGCCGCGCCCTCAAAGCGTGGCGCCGTATCGTGCCAATAGGAGGAATATTTCATCTGGCTGCCCTTTCTCAGAGCCCCACGACGCCGGGCAGACCGGAAATGTCGGCGATCTCGACATAGCCGTAATAGGGATTGGCGGGTTCGTGGCCACGATTGACCCAGACCTTGTTCTTGATGCCGAGGTCATGAGCCGACATGAGGTCATAGCGGAAGGAAGACGAGCAGTGCAGGATGTCCTCCGGGCCGCAGCCCAGCATGTCGAACATATATTCGAAGGCCTGGAAGCGAGGCTTATAGGCATTGGCCTGCTCTGCCGTGTAGACGGCATGGAAGGGCGCGCCGAGCTTTGCGACATTTGACATGATCTGGCTATTCATCGCGTTCGACAGGATGACGAGCGGAATTTCCTTCGCCACCTTGGCAAGGCCCACCGGAACGTCGGCATGCGGCCCCCAGGTGGGGACGCGCTCGTAAACCATCCTGGCGTCTTCCTCCTTGAAGGCGACAGCGTTGCGCTTACAGGTCCGCTCGAGCGAATTATGCACGACTTCCGCATAAGGCTTCCAGTCCCCCATGATCTCGTCGAGCCGGTAGGCAGCGAAATTCTTGAGGAACTGCAGCATGGCCTGTTCATCGAGACGATCGCCATAAAGGTCACGGGCAGCTTCCGCCATCTGGAAATTGGTCAGCGTGCCGTAGCAATCGAAGGTAATATATTTCGGGCGGAAGGTGGCCATGCGCTTCGTCCTTACGTGCTGCCTCTCGAGGCGATTGGTGGAGAACACGATAATAGGATTGCTTTCGGCGCGTGAGCCCACTGATTTTGCGCGGTTCGGAGCAGAAAGTTTCGTATAGCGGCGTCCGTTTGGCATTTGCTTGCAGAGACGACCGGCAAAGACGCCTTTCGCTCCGACTTTCGCGACCGCCGTCGGCGAGGTGACGGCATAACATGCGGCAAGGGTAAGCAGCTACGGCGAAAGATACCGTCAAGGACATCGCCTTCAGAGAATCTTCCGGCGCCGACGCTCCGACACTTGGACAAAAGAAATGCGAGGAGCGCCATGCAGGAGCGACAGATAGAAATCAGGCCTTTCGGTCCCGAACATTTGGACGCTGCCGTCCGCCTGTCGCAGGAGGCCGGCTGGCCTCATCGCCCGGAGGATTGGAAAGTCGCCCTGGACCTCAGCAAAGGTGTCGTTGCGATCGCCGCTGATGACGAGGTCGTCGGCACCACGCTCCTGACACCTTACGAAACGGACTGCTCCACGATCAACATGGTGATCGTCGCTGCAAGCATGCGCGGGCGCGGGCTGGGACGCCGTCTCATGGAGGCCGTCTTGGCTCTCGCGGATAATCGCCCCCTGCGTCTCATCGCGACGGCCGATGGCCTGCCCCTCTATGAAAAGCTGGGCTTTCGCCAGACCGGCGCCGTCGTTCAACACCAAGGTCCTGTCGCGCCAACCGAAAAACCGGGAAATACCGAAGTAGCGACCAACGCCGATATCGCGGCCATTAAAGCCCTCGACCGCGAAGCTTTCGGCGCTGACCGCTCCGCTCTTGTCGCGCGATTTGCGGATCTGGGTGAATTCGCAATCATCCGCCGCAACGGTAAAGTCACCGCCTTCGCCTGCCTTCGTCCCTTCGGCCGAGGCGAGGTCGTGGGACCGGTCGTCGCCCCGGACATCGAAGATGCGAAATCGCTGCTGTCCCACTTCATGAGCCGGAAAACCGGCGCGTTCCTGCGCGTCGACACCGGCGCGGAAACCGGTCTTGGGCCATGGCTCGCCCGCCATTCGCTTGTCCATGTCGGTGGCGGCATCACCATGGCGAACCCCGTTATCAAGCGCAGCAACTCCTCGACCGTCACCACTTTCGCCCTCGCCAACCAGGCACTCGGCTGATTCGGAGAAGAACATGTACAGCAATTCCCTCATCGAGCTCGACCGCGCCCATCTGGTGCATCCGGTCGCCTCCTATCGCGGCCATGAGCAGCAAGGCGTGCGGGTGCTTTCATCCGCCAAGGGAGCGACGATCACCGATGCTCAGGGCCGGCAGTTGATAGATGGTTTCGCGGGACTTTGGTGCGTCAACGCCGGCTACGGTCACGAAACGATCGTGGAGGCGGCGGCCCGCCAGATGCGCGAGCTTCCCTATGCGACGGCCTATTTCGGCCTTGGCTGCGAATCGGCCGTCCGCCTTGCCGCCGAGCTCGCCGAACGTGCCCCCGGCGACCTCGACCACATCTATTTCACGCTAGGCGGCTCGGATGCCATCGACAGTACCGTCCGCTTCATCCGGTACTATTGGTTTGCGCGCGGCGAACCGCAGCGCGACCAGTTCATCTCGATCGAGCAGGGCTATCACGGCTCTTCGACGGTCGGCGCCGGGCTGACCGCCCTGCCCAATTTCCACGCCGGCTTCGGCGTTCCGCTCGACTGGCAGCACAAGATTCCGTCGCCCTATCCTTATCGCAATCCCGTTGGACAGGATGCGAACGCCATCATCCAGGCTTCGCTTGCGGCACTCAGGGCGAAGGTCGAGGCGATCGGAACAAACCGTGTCGCGGCCTTCTATGCCGAACCGATTCAGGGTTCGGGCGGCGTGATCGTCCCGCCGAAGGGATGGATGAAGGCCATGCGGGATCTCTGCAAGGAGCTCGACATTCTTTTCGTCGCCGACGAAGTGATTACCGGCTTCGGCCGGACAGGTCCGCTTTTTGCCTGTTCCGAAGACGAGATCGTTCCCGATTTCATTACCGCGGCGAAGGGGCTCACCTCCGGCTATGTCCCGATGGGCGCCGTCTTCATGGCGGATCACGTCTATCAGGTCATTGCCGATGGAGCAGGAAACTCCGCCGTGGGACACGGCTACACCTATTCCGCCCATCCCGTCAGCGCGGCAGTCGGTTTGGAAGTATTGAAGCTTTACGAAGCCGGCCTGCTCGAGAACGGCAGAAAGGCCGGCGCGAGGCTGATGGCCGGCCTCGAAAGCTTGAGGGACCATCCCCTGGTGGGCGACGTCCGCGGTCGCGGCATGCTGGCTGCGATCGAGCTGGTCGTGAATAAGGCCGCAAAGACGCCGCTGCCTGTGGAGGCTCAGCCGTCGCGCCGGATTTTCGACCGGGCCTGGGAAAACGGCCTGGTGGTCCGCGCCTTCGCCAACGGAGTTTTGGGGTATGCCCCGCCGCTTTGCTGTACGGACGCCGATATCGACGCGATTATCGAACGAACGGAAAGGACGCTTGATCAGACGCTCGAAGATCCCGACGTCCGCCGGGCGCTCAAGGACTGAACCGGCCAATGGCCAGGACCGATATACCGCGAGCAGGCGTTTTTCAGAATTTTGTGCCGCATCGCTAGTCCGATTCGGCGCAAACGGCGCGGTCGAAGTGCCAAACTTGTCTTCAATGAAGGTCCATCCCGGCAAATTCGGGAGCGTCAGAGAACAAACGGACCTGGGAACAGCATATTCTTCCGCAAGGCGGCCGCCCGGTGCCGCCAGCAAGCAGACTGGGGTAAGACATGACCAAGTCATTGGCAGAATTCAAATATATGAGCTTCGATGTCGTCGGAACGCTCATCGACTTCGAAGGCGGCCTGAAAACCTGCCTTAGCGAAATTGCGGCTGAAGCGAAGGGGACGATCGACGGCGAGGAGGCGCTGACGCTCTATCGAGCCGCGCGCTACGCCGACGATGCGGATCTGTTTCCCGACGACCTCGTGCGCGTCTATCTCGCCATCGCACCGAAACTCGGTTTGCCGGCCGATGAGGCCCACGGTCGGCGCCTGCGCGATTCCGCCAGGCAATGGAAAGCCTTTCCCGACAGTGCCGAAACCCTGGCGCAGCTTGCGCGCCAATATCGGCTTATCGCCATGACGAACGCCCGTCGCTGGGCCTTCGAACATTTTTCGGCGGAGCTGGGACATCCCTTCCATGCTGCCTTCACCGCCGACGACACCGGCACCGAAAAGCCGGACCCTGCCTTCTTTCACAGGGTTTTCGATTTCGTGGCCGGCGAAAATGCCGGCAAGGACGATATTCTTCACGTCGCGCAAAGCCAGTACCACGACATCGGCGTATCACGCCGATTGGGGATGACGAACTGCTGGATTGAGCGCCGTCATCCGCAGGCCGGCTATGGCGGCACGATCGAACCGGCGGAATTCACCACGCCGGACTTCCACTTCAAATCCATGGCCGAGCTCGCCGAAGCCGTGAGGCCGCCGCAGGCGGCCTGATCAGGCAGCACCATCGTCGCATCCAATAAAAAGCAGACTGCCAACCAAAAAAGGGGAATGACATGAACGACAAAATCATGAACTGGACTGCCTCGGATGACGCAATGGTCGAAAATGCCATCCGTCGAGGCGCCACCCGCCGCGAACTTCTCACCATGCTTCTGGCAGGCGGCGTCGCCCTGTCGGCGGGCGGCCTGGTGCTCGGCCGGGCATCGAATGCGGTCGCGGCCACGCCCAAGTCCGGCGGCAATCTGAAAGCGGCCGGCTGGTCGTCCTCGACCGCCGACACACTCGACCCTGCCAAGGCATCCCTGTCGACCGACTACGTGCGCTGCTGTTCGCTCTACAATCGCCTGACCTTCATCGATAAGGCCGGCGTGACGCAGATGGAACTCGCCGAAAGCTTCGAAAGCAAGGACGCCAAGATCTGGACGGTCAAGCTGCGCAAAGGCGTGACATTCCACGACGGCAAGGAGCTGACGGCCGACGATGTCGTCTTCTCGCTCAAACGCCATCTCGATCCTGGCGTCGGCTCCAAGGTCGCCAAGATTGCCGCGCAGATGACCGGTTTCAAGGCTGTCGACAAGTCCACGGTCGAAATCACCCTGGCCGATCCGAATGCCGACCTGCCGACCATTCTCGCCCTGCATCACTTCATGATCGTCGCCGACGGCACGACCGACTTCTCGAAAGGCAACGGCACCGGGGCCTTCGTTCTCAAAACCTTCGATCCAGGCAACCGTTCGGTCGTGGAGAAGAACAAGAACTACTGGAAATCCGGGCAGCCCTATCTCGACTCCTTTGAATTCTTTGCGATCAGCGACGACAACGCCCGCGTCAATGCACTGCTTTCGGGCGACATTCACTACGCCGCTTCGATCAATCCACGCTCCATGAAGCTGATCGACGGCCAGTCGGGCTTTACGCTGTCGAAAACGACCAGCGGCAATTATACCAACCTCAATATGCGCCTCGACATGACGCCGGGCAACAAGAAGGACTTCGTCGATGGCATGAAGTTACTGGTCAATCGCGAGCAGATCGTCAAATCGGCCCTGCGCGGCCTTGGCGAAGTCGCCAATGACCAGCCCGTTTCTCCGGCCAATATCTATCACAACAACGATCTGAAGCCGAAGGCCTTCGATCCGGACAAGGCCAAGTTCCATTTCCAGAAGGCCGGCGTGCTCGGACAATCCATTCCGGTGATCGCCTCCGACGCAGCAACCTCGTCGATCGACATGGCGATGATCATCCAGGCGGCCGGCGCGAACATCGGCATGAAGCTCGACGTCCAGCGCGTTCCCTCCGATGGCTATTGGGATAATTACTGGCTGAAGGCACCGATCCATTTCGGCAACATCAATCCGCGCCCGACGCCCGACATTCTGTTTTCGCTTCTTTACGCTTCGAATGCACCGTGGAACGAGAGCCAGTACAAGTCGGAAAAATTCGACAAGATGCTGATCGAAGCGCGCGGCTTGCTCGATCAGGTCAAGCGCAAGCAGATCTACGCCGAAATGCAGGTGATGATTGCCGAAGAAGCCGGTACCATCATCCCGGCCTATATCTCGAATGTGGATGCGCTTTCGAGCAAGGTGCACGGATTGGAAGCCAACCCGCTCGGTGGCATGATGGGTTACGCAATGGCGGAGTATCTGTGGCTCGATGCTTAGCGGCCGCTGAACCTCCCCGGACGGCGCAAAACCGCCCGGGGATCTCCGCTCGCGAACGCCATTCGTTTCGTTGAACGCCGCAGGAGCATTGCTTTTGAGATCCGAGGTCTCCCTACTTGTCCTAAACAGGCTCTTCATCGCGGTCATCACCTTGCTGATCGTGTCGTTTGCCGTCTTTTTCGCAACCAGCATGCTACCGGGAGACACAGCCTCCATCCTGCTTGGCCAGGCGGCGACGCCAGAAGCGGTTGCCGGCCTGCGCAAGGCAATGCATCTCGACGAACCTGCGATCCTGCGGTTTCTGCAATGGCTTCTGGGCCTGATGAAGGGCGATCTCGGCACGTCCTACGCAAACAATATGCCTGTTGCGGAACTGATCGGCCGCCGCCTGGTGGCGACGCTGGAGCTTGCCGCCATCACGACGCTCGTCTCGGTGCCGCTTGCGCTCCTGCTTGGCATTACCTCGGCCATGCTTCGCGGTTCCTATTACGATCGTATCGTCACGATCGTGTCCATCGGTGTCATATCGGTGCCCGAATTCATGGTCGCAACGCTTGCCGTGCTGTTGTTCGCCGTCTACCTACGCTGGCTGCCGGCGCTGTCTTCCGTCAGCGAGGCGCACACGGTCTTCGATCTTCTGAAAATCTATGCGATGCCGGTCATTACGCTGACCTTCGTCATATCGGCCCAGATGATCCGCATGACACGGGCGGCTCTGATCGAGACGCTGAAGACACCCTATGTGGAAATGGCCCTGCTCAAGGGCGCCTCGCGCGGCCGCATGGTGTTCAGGCACGCATTGCCCAATGCGCTGGGGCCGATCGTCAACGCGGTCGCGCTTTCGCTCTCCTATCTCGTCGGCGGCGTGATCATCGTGGAGACCATCTTCAATTATCCGGGCATCGCCAAATTGATGGTGGACGCCGTCGCGACCCGCGATCTCCCGCTCATCCAGAGCTGCGCAATGATCTTCTGCCTCGGTTATCTCCTGCTGATCACCGTCGCCGATATCGTCGCAATCCTGTCAAATCCGAGGCTGCGATGACCACGAACAGCTTGGCTTCCCGCACCCCTTCCCTTTTCGGCTATAATGTCAGCCTCGTCGGCATCGTGGCTTTCACCATCATCCTTGGCTGGACGATCGTCGCATTGTTCGCACCCTATATTACCCCCTACTCCGTCGGTGATATCGTCGATACCGACTATTTCGGCCCGATAAGCCCGCAATTGTGGCTCGGCTCGGACTACCTCGGCCGCGACATGTTCTCGCGCGTTTTGATGGGCGCGCGCTATACGGTCGGCATTTCATTGGCTTCAGTCACGCTATGCTGTTTTTGCGGCGTGACGCTCGGCATGATCGCGGCCGTTGTCGGCGGATGGTTCGACACGATCCTGAGCCGGTTTCTCGATGCCCTGAATTCCATTCCAAGCAAGCTTTTCGGCCTGGTCGTCGTTGCCGCCGTCGGCTCGTCCATTCCGGTGCTGATCATCACGCTCGGCGTCATCTACACGCCCGGCGCCTATCGCTTTGCCCGCGCGCTTGCCGTCAACATCAACACGATGGATTTCATCACGGTTGCCCGCACCCGCGGTGAGCGGGTCGGCTACATTATCGGCTCGGAAATTCTTCCGAACATTATTCGCCCGGTTCTGGCGGATTTCGGTTTGCGCTTCGTCTTCGTCGTTCTCCTGTTGTCCGGTCTTTCTTTCCTCGGCCTCGGCCTGCAGCCGCCCTATGCCGACTGGGGAGCCCTGGTCCGCGAAAACATCGGCGGCCTGCCCTTCGCCGCGCCGGCCGTGATCGTGCCCTCCTTTGCCATTGCCAGCCTCACCATCAGCGTCAACCTGCTGATCGACAATCTGCCGCGCAGGATCAGGGACAGGAACGCATGACGATGACCAATCTCGTTGAAATCAAGAATCTGAAGGTCGAGGCGACGACCGACTCCGGCCGCATCGTCGAGATCATCAAGGGCGTCAGTTTCAATATCGCCAAGGGCGAGATTGTCGCGCTCATCGGCGAAAGCGGCTCGGGCAAGACGACGATCGCGCTGACGCTGATGGGGCATGCGCGCGAGGGCTGTCGCATCTCGGGCGGCACGATCGAGGTCGAGGGACAGGACATGGCCGCCCTTTCCGAAAGCGGACGTTCGAAGGTGCGCGGCACCACGGTCGCCTATATTCCGCAAAGTGCGGCCGCCGCCTTCAATCCGGCGACGAAGATTATGGAGCAGGTGATCGAGGTCACCCGCATTCACCGGCTGATGGCCCCCGAACAAGCGCGAAAGCGCGCCATCGAGCTCTTCCGGGCGCTGTCACTGCCGAATCCTGAGACGATCGGCGAGCGATATCCGCATCAGGTCTCCGGCGGCCAGCTGCAGCGGCTGGCGGCGGCCATGGCCCTGATCGGCGAGCCCAAGCTGGTCATTTTCGACGAACCGACGACGGCACTTGATGTGACGACGCAGATCGATGTGCTGAAGGCATTCAAATCCGTCATCCGCGCCGGCGACATTGCCGGCGTCTATGTGTCACATGATCTGGCGGTCGTCGCGCAAATCGCCGACCGCATCGCCGTCCTCAAGGGCGGCGAAATCCAGGAGCTAGCGAAAACCGAAGCGATCCTGACGCGGCCGAGCCATCCCTATACGCGCGAGCTGCTGGCGGCGTTCGAGCCGAAACAGGCCATCCGCGACGGCAAAACGGATGGGACGACTGCATCTGTGCTGAGGATCGACAATCTCGTGGCGGGCTATGGCGATCTCCAGGCCAACGGCCTGCCGGCGGTCTGTGCGGTTCAATCCGTCAGCCTCGAGGTCGAGAAGGGCAGGAATCTCGGCATTATCGGCGAATCCGGATGCGGTAAGTCGACGCTGGCGCGGGCGATTGCCGGCATATTGCCGGCCGTATCAGGCACGATCGGCTTCAACGGCAGCGACATGAACCGCGCCGCCAAATTGCGTTCGCGCGATCAGCTGCGGGAAATGCAGATCGTCTTTCAATATGCCGACACGGCGCTCAATCCGGCAAAATCGATCGCCGATATTCTCGAGCGGCCTTTGGTGTTTTATCATGGTATGGACCGCAAGGCTCGAACGGTCAGAGTCGACGAATTGCTCGATATGGTGCGATTGCCGCGCGCGCTTCGCTATCGCTATCCATCGGAATTATCGGGCGGACAGAAGCAACGCGTGAATTTCGCCCGCGCGCTTGCCGCCGAGCCACGCTTGATCATTTGCGATGAAATCACATCCGCCCTCGACACCGTCGTTGCGGCGGCGATCATCGACTTGCTCAAGGAACTGCAGCGTGAGCTGCATTTGTCCTATATCTTCATCAGCCACGATCTTTCGGTTGTCGAGGCGATCTGCGACGAGATCGTCGTGATGTATGGCGGAAAGAAAGTGGAGCAGATCACGCGCGAAGCAGCAAATGCGCCCCGTCACCCCTATTCTCAGCTGCTGTTCGGGTCCGTTCCGAAGCTCGATCCGACCTGGCTCGACAATCTTGTGCAGGATCCAGAGCTCAAGCGCGAATATGGCCATGCCTAGCCGGACCTATCACGAAGGCGCTTCTACATGGGAAACAGGCTGGTCAACGGCATATGCGCCTTTACGATCGGCGACTTGAGCACCACGAAGCTGAAATACTTGTCGATGCCGATATCCATGTCGGTCAGGCGTTCCATGATCGTCTGATATTCTCCGATACCGGCCGTCACGAACTTCAGCATATAATCGTAGCCACCTGAGACGAGGTGGCATTCGATGACCTGATCGACCTTCTCTACCGCTGAGAGAAAACGCGCAAAGTCGATCTGCCGGTGGTTCTTGAGCGTGACTTCCGTAAATACGGTCAGTGTCTGGCCCAGTTTGCCGATATTGATCTGGGCCGAATATCCCTCGATATAGCCCTCCTGTTGCAGTTTCTTGACCCGCATCAGACAGGGGCTCGGCGACAGGTTGACCAGTTCCGCCAATTCGACATTGGTGATGCGGCCGTTCTTCTGAAGTTCGTACAGGATCTTGATGTCGATACGGTCGAGCTTCATCGGCAAATCTTTCCTTCATCAGGCGGCATTTTATGCTGCGAATTTCCGAAGATCGAGCATAACATCATGACCCGTCTTGTCTATTTCATTCTGCATGAATCGAACCAGCACAATCAACCGCTTGGTTCGTCATGAGCAGAATCTTATGCCGCTTGGCGTGGTTGTGCGGCAGCCTCATGTCCGGTCATTTCGCTATGCTGTCGGTGCGATAGGAGACCCGCATCCATGCCCGCACAGCTCACCCTTGTCGATAACTCCCCAGAATTGCCATCCTCTGCCGATGCCGTCGTCATCGGCGCCGGGATCGTCGGCGTTTTTGCGGCCTATTATCTGGCAAAGCGGGGCCTCTCGGTCGTCCTTCTCGAGAAGGGCCGCGTCGGCGCCGAGCAGTCCAGCCGCAACTGGGGCTGGTGCAGGCAGCAGAACCGCGACGCCCGCGAGCTGCCGATGGCGACGAAAAGCCTCGAGCTCTGGGACCGATTCGCGGCGGAAACAGGAGAGGAAACCGGCTTTCGCCGCTGCGGCCTCTTCTATCTGAGCAACAGCGAAGAAGAGCTTGCCGGATGGACCCGCTGGCGCGACTTTGCCCGCGGCGTCGGCGTGACGACTCATATGCTCGACAGCGCTCAGGCCAGCGAACGCGGCAAGGCGACCGGCCGCAGCTGGAAGGGCGGCGTCTTTTCCCCGACCGATGGCATTGCCGATCCCGCCAACGCCGCCCCGGCGGTCGCTCGCGCCCTGATGAAACTGGGGGGCTGCCTGCGCCAGAATTGTGCGGCGCGCGGCATAGAAACCGAAGGCGGAAAGCTCTCCGCAGTCGTGACCGAGGAAGGCACGATCAAGACCAAGATTGCCGTCCTGTCGGGCGGTGCCTGGGCTTCGTCCTTCTGCCGTCAGCTTGATGTTCGTTTTCCGCAGGCGTCGATCCGCTCATCGATCCTTTCCGTCAGCCCCGGCGACGGCGAGCTCCCTGACGCCCTTCATACCGCCTATGTTTCCGTCACGCGCAGAGGCGACGGCGGCCATACGCTCGCAATCAGCGGGCGGGGCCGCGTCGATCCTACGCCGCAGAACATACGGTTCGGAGCACAGTTTCTGCCCATGTTCGTTCGCCGCTGGCGTGCTCTGTCCCTCGGCGGCTTCGAGGGCTTTCGCAGCGGCCACGAAAACCTGTCGCGCTGGCGCCTGGACCGGCCGACACCGATGGAGCGGATGCGTATTCTCGATCCGGCCGTCGACAAAGGCACGATCCAGCTGACCTATGACCGTGCGCGCGAATTGCTGCCTGCCATCGCAAGCCGCCGCATCACCGCAAGCTGGGCCGGCTATATCGATTCGACACCAGACGGCGTGCCCGGCATAGGCGAAATCGCAACTATTCCAGGCTTCGTGCTGGCGGCCGGTTTCAGTGGTCACGGCTTCGGAATCGGCCCGGGAGCCGGCCACCTGATCGCCGATATCGTCACCGGCGCCGCGCCTATAGTCGATCCGAGACCCTATCATCCAGACCGCTTCCTGCAATCCGCGTGGGGCAAGGTGGCCGACTTCTGAAATGGGCCGCCCGTGATAGACTTCGCCGACAATCGAACCGCACAATACGGAATTTCGTGATGCAGGCCCGTCAGCTCGAAGTCTTCTGCATGCTCATGCGATCCGGGACTGTGACCGGCGCTGCCGCCATGCTCAACATCACGCAGCCCGCGCTAAGCCAGATCCTGCTGCATGCCGAAGACCAGCTGGGGTTCAAACTCTTCAACCGCGTGCGCGGCAAGCTGGTTCCCACACGGGAAGCCGAAGAACTATATCCGGAGGCTGAGCGCATCTTCTCCGAGCTCGGAGCGCTTCGACGCCGAACGACCGACATGCGTTTCGGGCGGACCGGGCTGATCCGGATCGCCGCAACGACGCCGCCTGCCATGTCGATCGTTCCCAAGGCGCTTCTCGCCTTCAGGACCACCTATCCGGACATCGTCGTCCGCTCGCTGATCGCGCCGCTGGTCAATGTCGTCGATATGATCCGCAATGGCGATGCTCCGCTCGGCATCGCCATGAACAACATCGCCCGGCCCGGCATCGATGTCGAAACGCTCGGATATGCCGAACTCATCTGTATCGTGCCGGAGGGGCATCATCTTGCCGCGCGCCATAGCATCGGCTTCGCCGATCTCCAGAACGAGACCCTGATCTCCTACCGCGCCGATACGTTCCCAGGCCAGCTGCTTGCCAATGCCGCAGCGACGGAAAATCAATCGTTCAATCCCGCGATCGAGATCGATATCTCCATTACTGCCCTGCCTTTTGTCCGCAACGGCTTCGGTGTCGCGGTCGTGGACGGTTTGCTGCCATGGGAGCAGTTTCCCGGCCTTGTGCGCCGGCCGCTGCTGCCAAGAAAGACGGTCCCGATCGCCCTGCTGACCAGCCGGGACCGTCCCCTGACGGGCAGCCACCTTACAATGCGCGACTATCTGCGCCAGGCCTGTGCCGGCGCGCTGAAGGATGGCCAAGCCGTGCCGGAGTAAAAGCGCGCCCATACGGTCAAAGCGAGCGCGGTCAGCTTTCGTTTATCCAGGACCCGATCGGCAGCGGACGGACAGGCGCCTGCTCGCGCAGACGACCGACCTCGCAAACCGGGATTTTCGCACGCTCCGCAATCAGCTCGGCGCCGGCGAGCTGACAAAACCGCCCCTGACACCGTCCCATGCCCACCCGCACCATCGACTTCACCCGGTTTGCTTCACCCCCAGCGTAGCCGACACTCTCACGCAGATCGCCGGCGCTGATGCCTTCGCAGCGGCAGACCATCGTTTCATCGGGAACAGATCGGACCATGCCGGCTGGCCAGGGAAAGGCGCGGGCGATGGCGCGAGCAAAGCGTTCGTAGCGGGCGAGCCGCCGGAGATCCCGTGCCGGATCGGGATGACGCAACCCCATATCGGCAAGACAGGCGCTTGCGGCAAGCCTTCCTGCAACTTCCGCGCCATCGGCGCCAAGAAGCCGCAAGCCATCGCCGGCAAGATAGACGCCATCGGCGGACCGGCCCATTCGATCCGCCTGCGGCAGCCATTGCGTCCAAACCGTATCGTAATCGAACCTGCATTGAGCCAGCCCGGCAAGCTGCGTTTCGGCTCTCAGATGCCAGCCGATGCCGACCATATCGCATTCGGTGTGATGGTCGCACCCGGCAGCATCTCGCCAACGAACAGCCACGGGGCCGCTCTCCTCGCTGACGATATCCGTCAGCGTCACGCCCGCGCGATATAAGCGGCCGAGCTCCATCCGCATCGCCAGCCCCCGCAGGACCAGGACAGGCCTTGCCATCATGCCTGGAAGGGCAAGGATCTGGTTTCGAAGCGAAGAGGTATCGAGAACGGCTGCGACATTCGCTCCGGCCTTCAGAAGCTGGACCGCAACGAGGGTCAGCAGCGGCCCGGAGCCGGCCAGAACGATCCTTCGTCCCAGGGCGACGCCTTGCGCCTTCAGCGCGATCTGCGCGGCCCCGAGACTGTAGACGCCGGGCGCCTGCCAGCCGGGTATCGGCACCAGCCGGTCGGTCGCACCGGTTGCGAGTATCAGCCTGTTATAGGCGACCTCCCGGCGGCCGGTGGGCGTCAGCACCTGCAGCACATTGGCGGCGAGAGCCATCGCGGAGCTTCGAGGATGGTATTCGACTTCCCCGCGCTCCACCATGCGATCGAAGAGCGAATGAAGGGCAAGGGCTTTGCCGGCTTCCGATCCGTAAAGCTGCTCGGCCGAACGCGTAAAACCCTCCGGGGGACGGCGATATATCTGACCGCCTGCCCTCATCCCTTCGTCAATGACAACGGGCCGGATACCGGCAGCCACCAGAAGCTCGGCTGCCCGTATGCCCGCTGGACCAGCCCCGACAATCACCGTTGCCTTCCGGTCATTCGCCACCGTCATGGCCAATCCCCCGGCGCCTGGGTCATCAGGGACATGCCGTTGCAGACGATGGTCGAACAGGCGCGCAAGCGGGTTCCATCCTGCTGCCAGACCCAGCAATCCTGACAGGCTCCCATCAGGCAGAAGCCTGCCCGACCTTCCGGCCCGAATTCGGATTGCCGAAGAACCGGTGAGACAGTCAGCATGGCCGTCAGCACCGTGTCACCGGCCAAGGCTTCGCGTTCGATGCCGTCCAGCAGGAAGCGAACGGCTGCTCGCCCCTGTTCGGCGAGACGGACGATGCGCCCCGCTTCTCCGGCCGGACGCAGGTCCTGTCTCATTCGGCCGCCTCTTTGATTGAAAGACGAACCTCAGGCATTTCCGGGAACCGGGCGCGAACATCGGCAAAAGCGGCGGCGACGCCCTCATGGCCCGCGCGTCCCTTCATTCGGCGAAAAATCTCCGTCTTGGTGAAGAAGCGCCAGTGGATCGGAAGGCTGGCCAGAATATCCGTGAGCAGATTATAGGCAGCTGATGTCCACTGCGCCTCGTAACCGTCTCGCTCCTCGCCATAATGGAAGTGGGCGGTTGGAACCGTGCGCGATGACCTGAGACGGGAGGTTTCGGCTTCGTCCACCTTGCCATTGCGGATGATGACGCCGTAGTCGCGCTCGGCAGCGGCAAGGGAAACATAGCCGCGCTCCACATCCTGCAGCACGCGCCAGTCCTCGCGCTCCAAGGGGTTTCCGCGGCCACCGCCTCCGGCCGAGCGGATCTCGAGCACGTCTCCCGGCTGCAGAACGGCGGTATCGATATTGCCGAGCCGGCGATAATCCTCGCGCCCGGGATTCAATACCATGTCGGAGAGCCCTGCCGCCTTGCCGCCGAGCAGCCCCCAGGGGCGGAAGAAGCTGCGGTCGCGGTTGCGGGCCGTGATCCGGCTTCCGGGCGCGAACACGCGGAACGCCATCTCGGTCGCAAGACCCCCACGCCAGCGGCCGGCACCGCCGCTGTCTTTGGCAAGCCCGTATTTGACGAATTCGATCGGCACTTCGGTTTCGGTGATTTCGATCGGCGTATTCTTCAGATAGGCGGCGTCGGCACCCGAACCGTTGGTCCCGTCGCGATGCGGCATCCCGCCGCCACCGCCGACCACCGGATTGACGGCGGCAATCACGCTGCGGCCCGTCCGCTCGTCCGTGGTCATTACGTTGACGATACAATTATTGCCGGCCGGCGCGGCCGGCAGCAACTCGGGAACCGCTTGGCAGAAGGCGCCGAAGATTACGGAGCGCAAGCGCGCGCAAGTGAGCGAACGCATGCCGACGGCCGCCGGCGATATTGGATTGAGAACGCTCCCCTGTGGCGCAATGCAGGTGAAGGGGCGGGTCAGCCCGGTGTTGAGCAGGATCTTGGGATTCAGCGTATAGAGAACATAATAGACGCCGACCAGCAGCATGGTGTGACGCGGATCGCCGCCTGAGGGAACGTTGAGCGACGATCCAAGCTGCGGATCGGATCCGGTGAAATCGAGGATCGCCTCGTCGCCCCTGATCGTTAGCGTCAGCTTCAGCCGGCATGGATTGGCCTCGACGGAATCCTCGTCGGCATAATCGACGAATTCCCAAGTACCATCCGGCATTGCCCGCAGGATATCCCGCGCCTGCGCTTCGGCGTGCTGCACAAGCACTTCGGTTCCGTCGAGAAATGCCTGCTTGCCGAATTTTTCGACCATGGCCAGGATCTTGCGCTCACCCGTGTTCAGCGCACCGACCAGCGCCTTGATGTCGCCGATATTGAGATCGGGTTTGCGGACATTCGTGGTCATGATTTTCAGAATATCGTCGTCGAAGACACCCTCATTGACCAGCTTCATGGGCGGAAAGCGAATGCCTTCCTGATGAATCTCCGTCAATGCGCGCGAAAGGGATGCCGGCACGGCACCACCCATGTCGGTGTTGTGGATGTGCCCGCCGGTCCAGGCGATGATCTCGCCGTCGTAGAAAACCGGCTTCCAGAGGTGCGTGTCCGGTGTGTGGGTGGCCACAAAGCAGGAATAGGGATCGTTGGTAAAGGCCACATCGCCCGGCTTGTAATCCCCGATCATGTCGATGGCTCGGGTATAGGTAAGCCCCGGATACCATGTCGCGCCAAGGCTCATCGGGACGCCGAAGGTTTCGCCTTTGCGATTGATCAGCATGACGGTGAAATCCTCCGTCTCCTTGACGAAGGCCGAGTGGGCCGTCCGCTGCAGCGTATAGGCCATGTTTTCGGCGGCAGCCCTGGTATGGTTGGCAAACACTTGAAGGTTCGAACGGTCGAACATGGGCCACTACTCCGAAAAGGTGAGATGAAGGTTGAGGTGGCGATCGATCGTTACCTGCGTACCCGCCGGAATGGCGAAGGTCGTATCGTCCTGGGCTACGACGGCGGGGCCGCTGAAGCGCCCGCCCGGATGCAGCTGGTCCCGCCGATATAGTCCGATCCATTCGAACGCCGTGCCAGTATAGACCGGTATTTCTCGTTCCGGTTCGGCCATGCCGGCACGCTCTTCCAGGCCGGCAGTTGTTTTCAGCGTCGGTCCGGCACCGATAGCGGACAGACGGAGATTGACGATCTCGATCCCGCCCTCCGGGTCGGCAAAATCATAGAGGCGGGCGTGCATGGCGTGGAAAGCCTCTCCCATTGCGGCGAGATTGCCTTCCGCCACCCAAGCCGCCTGCAGCGGAACCTCGATTTCAAAGCTTTGGCCGACATAGCGCATGTCGGCGAAAATCCGCAATTCGGCAGACCCTTCGTGCCCCTGCTTGACGAGCCAGCTCCGTCCCTCGTTGGCAAGCGCCTCGGAACAAGCCCGCAGCAACGGCACCGCCTCCGACGACAGGTGCGTGAAAACCGTCTTAATGAAGTCGCCGCGCAGATCCGCGACCAGACCGCCGAGGGCCGATACCACGCCCGGACGCGGCGGCCCGATGACCTTCGCCATACGGAATTCGCGAGCCAAAAAGGCGCCTAGCATGGGGCCGCCACCGCCGAACGGCATGAGGGTAAACTCCCGCAGGTCGACCCCGGCCCGCGATGCCAGCTTTTCCACCTCGACGAACATCTCCGAGATCGCGATATCGAGAATGGCCTGCGACACCTCTTCAACCGAGCGCCCGATACGATCGGTAAGCTTTGCGACGGCTGCGCGCGCCAGCCCGACATCGATCCGCAACTGACCGTAGGCCATTTCGCTATGTCCGAGCCAGCCGCAGACGGCCATGGCATCGGTCACGGTCGCTTGCGTGCCGCCCCGGCCGTAACAGGCGGGACCCGGTGTCGAACCGGCCGATTCCGGCCCCACCCGCAAGACGCCATGGGCGTCGATGCTGGCAATGGAGCCTCCGCCGATGCCGATGGAGCTGACGGAAACCGAAGGAATGTGAAGCGGAAACTCGCCGATCAGTTCGCCCGTGCCGAATTGCGGCTCGCCGTCGATGATCAATGCGAAGTCCGCCGAGGTGCCGCCGATGTCGAGGGTGAGGACATGTTTCTCACCGGCGAGACGCGCCAGCCAGGCGGCGCCGATCACGCCTGAGGCCGTGCCGGAAAGCAGCATCTGGACGCAGGAACGCTTTCCTTCCGCCGCATTCATCACGCCGCCATTCGATTTCGTCAGCAGGGCCGGCGCCTTCACTCCGTGCGATGCGAGCTTGTCTTCGAGAGCCGTCAGGTAACCCGAAACCCGCGGATGGACATAACCGTTGAGGATCGCGGTCGTCGTCCGCTCATATTCGCGAATGACCGGCCACACTTCCGAGGATGTGAAGACGAAGAGATCGGGTGCGAGTTTTTCGATTTCGTTCTTGACGGCGGTTTCCTGGGCATCGTCCCGCCAGGAATGCAGAAAGGATATGATGATGCCGGCCGCTCCCTTGGCCCTTGCGACCGCCACGGCCGCAGCAACCGCTTTCATGTCCGGCGCCTGCGCTTCGCTGCCATCCGCCCGCAAGCGCGCGGAAATGCCGAAGATCATGTCGCGTGCGATGAGCTGTTCCGGCCGCGAGCAGAAAAGAGAATAGACGTCAGGCATTTTCAGCCGGGCGAGTTCGATGACATCCTCGAAACCGGCATTCGTCATGAGGGCGAGCGACACGCCGCGCCGCTGGATGACGGTATTGATGCCGACCGTGGTGCCGTGAACGAAGCGACTAATGGCCTCCGGCTGCAACCCCTCGCGCTCGGCAAGCAGGGAAAGCCCGGTCATCAACTCCGCACCCGGATTATCGGGCGTCGTCAGCACCTTCAGAGAAGCGACGCGACCGGAGCGGCTTTCCAGCGCGCAGAAATCGATGAACGTGCCGCCGATATCGACACCGATCTTCCAATCCTGCTGCGAGGCCGCTCGAACATGCCCTGTTGCGTCTGCCATATCCGTTCCTTTCCTTTGCCTGTCCCGAAACTGGCATGGACGGGCCGCTAAGGTCCAAGAGCGAAAACGCCAAAGGTCATAAGCCGGGCTTATGCTCTGGCGTTCGGCAAAACCCATAGGCCGGACTTATGGGCACAGGCTGATCCCGACTTTGACAACGCCAAGCCGGCTCGGACAAGGTGGAGATTATTTTCAGCCTCTGGAGATCCTCGATGGACGCTATCGTGCTGGGCGGCGGGCTCATGGGAGCCGCTTCCGCCTTTTTCCTCGCCCGGCGCGGCGTCCGCGTGACGCTTATCGAACGCAATCGGGTCGGCAGCGGTGCCACGGTGGCATCATTCGGCAATATCAGGCGAAGCGGCCGATATATTCCGCAATTGCCGCTTGCTCACCGCTCGCTTGCCCTGTGGGGACAGGCCGAGGCCATGCTCGGACGTGACGTGGAATTCCGCGCCACCGGCCATCTGCGGCTGGTCTTCAGCCAGGAAGGACTTGAGGCGATGCGATCCTTCATCAAGGACGCTCGGCCATGGGGACTGGAGCTGGAAGAGCTGACCACGAAGGAAGTACAGTCGCGTTTTCCCGGTCTCGGCCCCGACGCGATTGCCGCATCCTTTTCCCCGAACGATGGAAGCGGCAACCCGCGTCTTATTGCGCCAGCCTTCGCGAACGCCGCCCGAAAACTGGGGGCCGACATCGTCGAAAATGTCGTCATCGGAGCGATCAGAAAACGTGACTACGGATTTCAGGTCGAAACGTCGAAAGGCTCGCATGACGCCTCGATGTTGCTGAACGCGACGGGTGCCTGGGGTGCGCGTGTCGCCGCCCTGTTTGGAGAGACGGTTCCGATTACTGCCAGAGGTCCGCAAATGGGCGTGACCGAACCTCTCCCCCATCGTATTCTGCCGGTGGTCGGCGTCTGGGCGCATGATCACGGCGGCGGTTACCTGCGGCAGGTGGAACGGGGCAACATCGTCTTCGGTGGCGGCGCCGAGCGCACCGACGTTTCACTCGATACCGGATATGCCAAGGCAGACCCGGCTCGCCTATCCGGTCAGCTACGTTCGCTGCTGCCGATTTTACCGGCGCTGAAAAACGTTGCAGTGATACGCACATGGTCGGGTTGCGAGGGCTACGTCGATGATGGTCTGCCGGTGATGGGGCCGTCATCGACGGCGGCGGGGCTCTTCCATGCATTCGGCTTTTCGGGCCACGGCTTCCAGCTCGGACCGGGTGTTGGCGACGTCATGGCCGAAATAATGGCGACAGGAAAAACGGATATCCCGTTGGAGGACTTTTGCATCGAGCGTTTTGCCAAGGCAAATTGATTGAAAGAAGGTGAGCCGCCATGCCGGCCACAGGGCAACCGTCAGTATTCGATGCATGCGGGCATTCATCGTAGCCCCTGACGCAAAGAGCTGACACGCTTCCTGAGCAAACAAGCTGAACTCAAGCTACAACTGCCAAGCCCGAAGCCCGTAAGCGGGCTATATCGCGCGCGGGCGGTTCCCCAAAGTGACGGCGATATTCGCGAGTAAACTGCGACGGGCTTTCGTAACCCACACGGAAGGCGGCAGTCGTAGCATCGATGTCCTGGACCAGCATCAGGCTGCGCGCGTCCTGGAGCCTTAGCTGCTTCTGGAATTGCAGCGGCGTCATCGCCGTCACGGCACGAAAATGCTCGTGCAGGCTCGACGGACTCATGCCAACTTCCGCGGCAAGCCGCTCGATGCTGAACCGTTCCCGGAAGTTCTGCCCGATCCACGCGATGGCGCGGCCGACCTGGGCCACCCGCCCCTGGCTGGAGGTGATCTGGCGCATCCTGGCACCATCCGGGCCGGCGAGCAGACGATAGAGAATTTCCTGTTCGACAAGCGGTCCGAGTACGGGCAACGCTGCGGGATCGTCGAGCAGCTGCAGCAGGCGCAGCACCGCATCGAGCAGACTGGCGCTGGCGTCAGACACCGTCTTGCCGATGGGCCGAGAAGGCGCTCCCGCCGGCGGCGGCACGTGCAACGCCAACTGTCCCAGCATGCCTGGATCGAAATCGAGGAACAGGCATAAATAAGGCTTGTCGGGCGTCGCCTCGACCACCTGTCCCGTCACCGGCAGGTCGTAAGTGACGATCCCATAACGGCCCGGCGCATATCTGAACACGCGGTCGCCCAGCGTCACGTCCTTTTGCCCCTGTGCGACAAGGCATAGTTGCGGCCGGTATACATTCGGCATCGGCATCGTCACTGTGGAGGATCGAGCAAGCGTCATCCGTTCGATGGGAGTAGCCTGGAAACCGTCCTTCGACACGTGCTGGGCAATTACCGCAGAGATTTCGGTCAGTGTTTCCATAAACCGGACCATTGCACGCAAGCGGAGGGGCAGCAAGGCGGATCCGCGCGGCTTCTGGAGGATTGGGCAGCAATTCCGGCCCATCGGGCTAACGGCGCGGCGCCGCGGCCCCTCATAATGTCTGCGGTCCGGGTCACAACGAACCTGACAGCAGAACAAGTAGGGAGCCAATATGACAATCCATAATTTAAAGATCCCCACGGTCGCACTGGGGACTTGGGCCTGGGGCGATAGCGGCGCGAGTGGCAACGGCTACTTCGGCAGCAGGATCACTCAGGCTGACCTGGAAGAGGTCGCGGAAAAGGCGCATGCGGCCGGCCTCACCCTGTGGGATACCGCCATGGTGTATGGCATGGGCCATTCAGAAACCGTCCTCGGGGAAGTACTGCAGCGCTATGCCCGGGGTAACTACCAGCTCTCCACGAAGTTCACCCCACAGGCGGCGGGGACCGGCGATAATCCGGTAGCGGACATGCTGGAGCAGAGCCTGACACGCCTCGGCGCCGACTATGTCGACCTCTATTGGATTCACAATCCAGCCGACGTGGCGCGCTGGACCCCACATCTGATTGCGTTGCTGAAAAGTGGAAAGGTCAAACATGTCGGCGTCTCGAATCACAACCTGAGCGAAATCAAGCTTGCCAACCAGATCCTCGGGGAAGCAGGCTTCCGGGTCGAGGCCATCCAGAACCACTACAGTCTGCTCTACCGCAGCTCCGAGCAAGCTGGCATTCTGGACTACGCCCGCAACCAAGGTATCCCATTCTTCGCGTATATGGTGCTTGAACAGGGCGCCCTGACCGGCAAGTACAGTCCGGAGAACCCGCTACCTGAAGGAAGCAGCCGGGCGGAGGCTTACAACGGCATGCTACCTCGGCTAAAGGCGCTGACGGACAAGCTCGCCTCGATCGGCCAGAGCCGCGGGGCGGCAGCTCCCGATGTCGCGATGGCGTGGGCCATTGCCAAAGGCACAAGGCCGATCGTCGGCGTCACCAAACCCCACCACGTCGATGGTCTCGTCCGAGCCACCGGCATCACCCTCACGGGCGGCGACATTGCAGAATTGGAAGCCCTCGCTGACGCCACTGAGGTGAACACCCGCGGCTGGTGGGAAAAAGAGATGTAGGCGCGAAGCTCCGCTATCCGAAAATTTTGGAGCCGCCCCGAAGGGCACTCCGCTCGCGCCGAAGAGGCTTCGGTGCGAGCGGCCGCACAGGCCACTGCCATCTGCGGCAGCAAGATCTACTCAGCCGCCACCACCTGCCTGCTCTTCAGCACGGCGATCGAAAGGAGGAATACGATGGCCGAACAGATAGCGATGATGACGACCATCGGTCTCGCCGTACCGTCCATAAACATACCGCCGATGCCAACCACCAGCGCCGATGTCATGAACTGGACCGTTCCCATCATCGCCGAGGCGGTGCCAGCGATGCGGCCATGGTGTTCAAGCGCCAGTACCGCCGCATTCGGCACGATCATTCCAAGGAAAGCGTAGCCCGCAAACAGGAAGGCCGCCATGATATCGAGGCGGTCGACGCCACCGGCCATCAGCACAGCCAGCGCCAACATCGTCAGCGCATAACCCGAAACCGAACCGCGAATGACCTTGCGCAAACCGATCCGGCGGGCAAGCCAGCCGTTCATCTGCGACATGCCGATGAAGCCGATGGCATTCACCGAAAACACCACGCTGTAAAAGGTCGGAGAGAGCCCGTAATGGCCGATGAGTACGAAGGAGGAGTTGGCGACATAGATCATGTAGCTCGACATGCCGAAAGAGGCCATCAGCACCAAACCGAGATAGTACGGGTCTTTGAGGAGTGTTCCATAGGCCTTCAATGCGCCGCCGAGGCTGCTTTCATTGCGCGCCGCAACCAACCGGGTCTCCTCAAGGAAAAAGCGGCCCGCGGCGAAGCCGACGACACCGGCGAAAACCATGGCCCAAAAGATCAGCCGCCAGTTTCCGAACACTGTCACGATGCTGCCCGCGAGCGGCGCCAGGATGGGTGAAATGCTGAAGACCAGCATAAGCCGCGACATCAGTTGCGCGGCGGCGGCCCCCGTATGCAGGTCGCGCACGATGGCGCGGGCAATCACGACGCCGGCACAGGCGCCGGTGCCCTGAATGAAACGGAAGGCGACTAGCCAGCCAATGTCGGTAGAGAGCGCGCAGCCGATCGCGCCGAGGATGTAGAGCACCAGACCGACATACAGGGGCCGCTTGCGGCCAAACATGTCCGACAGTGGACCATAGATAATCTGCGACACAGCCATGGCGACGAAGAAGGAGATCAGGCTTGTCTGAACTGCATGGCTGTCAGCGTGAAGATCCAGACTGATCGTCGGCAACGCGGGTAGATACATGTCGAGGGCAAAGAGACCCACGGCTGAAAGAATGCCAAGGACGATGGCATGGTGGGAGCCGCCGGCCCCGGGGGATGAAACGGAATCCTTGCTCTGCACGGAAAAACCTTTCCCGCACACCATTCCCCGGACGAAGCAAAGTCTCATACAAAAAGCATGTGACGGGGATTGAGTGGGCGATTATAGATGGGACAGTGGAAAGACGGAGACGGTTCCAACGCACAGCTCGTCATTCCTGTAAAATATTTTGGACAGTATTGTCCAATTGGTCAAGTCCTATATGGTGGTGTCATGAAAACTTCGCCCGCAGCGGTTTCTTCCGAGACAGAGAGTCCGCCCGCCACCAGCAAACGTCAGGCAATTCTGAACGCGGCCGCAGACGTTTTTGCCGAGGACGGGTTCGCGGCGGCGAGCATCGATGCCATCGCAGCAAGAGCCGGCGTGTCGCGTCAGACGGTGTACAATCAACTCGGCGACAAGGATAATCTGTTCAAGGTTGTGGTTGCGGAGATCACCGAGAAGTCGAGCGCCGACTTCTTTCGGGTGTTGGACACATTTCCCGTTGCGCCTATCGATCTCGAAAAGGAAATGACCGAATTTTCAGCGCTTCTCCTGAGCAAGGCGGTCTGCGATCCGAACGGCCGCTGGCTACGCAAGCTCCTCGAGACCGAAGGCAGCAGATTTCCCGAACTGTTTGAGACCTGGAAGGAATACGGACCGGGCAAGAAATATCCCGCCATCGCGGCTCGATTGGCGCAGCTCGCGCTGGCTGGCCATCTGGATATAGAGGATCCGGCACTGGCTGCGCGTCAGTACATGGCGCTGCTCGCAACAGATCTGCGGATCAACCAACAGATCGGCCGTCCAACTCAAGAGGAAGAGGTCCACCGCATGGCAGCAGAGGCAACGAAGACCTTTCTGCGCGCATTCGGCAAGCGCTAGAGCTTCCCAACGCATTCCGGACGGAAAACCGCTACGCACTTTTCCTGGAAATGCACTAATGGTATCGCGGCCGCAATTTAATGGAAAAGCATGAGGCTCTCGCAAGCAAACTTCTCGTCTCGGCTGCGCGCAGGACATGCCCCCTGGTTGCAGGCATAACTGCGTCCGATCGAAGACGTTCGGCGCCATCGGCGGAAGTATGACCGTCCTTGCCGCAGCCAATTCGCCTATATCGACCGTATGGGCAACACAAGCACCGGGTGCTGGCTCCGCCCCTGTGACTAACGCCGAGTGGTTTTCGAAGCTCTTGAAGGAATAACCCAGGACCTACACCCCGCGGACTGCAACTGAAAGCAAAAGCGGTGTCAGGCATATCCTGGCACCGCTTCTGGCGTGAGCTTCACATCGTTCGAATGTTCTAATTGTGCTCTGGGCGTATCAGGCGGCGGTCGCGTCCTCGCCGAAACGGTTCGAGCCCGTGGTGCCCTTTAGAAGCAGGACCTCCATCAGATACCAGATACTACCAATCAGGGGGACGAACTGGATTAAGAAGAACCACCCAGACTTGTTACGGTCATGTAGCCGCTTGACGGCGACGGCGAGACCCGACCAAACGCTGAAGACGATATAGGCAAGGCCAAGCACGATATAGGGAATGGCTGTGGCCCCTTCAACGTGGTACGTGCCATCCTCGGTGATGGAGCCGGGAATCACGGACCAAAGGAGCGTGAAAAGAAGGCCAACAACGGCAGCGGCGATAATGTGAATAAGTACCGCGAGCCACATCTTCTTGCGGGTGATGCGGCCCTCGAATGTAAAAAGAAGTCTTTTCATGATGTCACTCGATTATAATCGTTTCAAACTACAGACAGTTGCTCAGTAATTAATTTGGCGGGAAACGTGGTACCCGCCATATCATTCGCAAATGGGTGCGGCTTAGTTAGCGGTCGGCGCCGCCTGGGTGGTCATACATTCGGACAGGTCCATAAAAGCCTTCTCGCCGCCCGTGAGGCTGAAATTGGCGGTGGTGCTGTTGGCGGTCAGGCTCAGCGACTTGCCGCTGGTCAGCGCCATAACGGCCTCGGTGGTATTCGGGACGTCGATCGTTGCCGTTGCTGCCGTGTCAGCCGTCGATGAGAAATTCGTGGCCGTGCCGCCATCGACCGACCACGAGCCGGTCACCTGGTCGCCCTTGGCGAAAGTGAACTTCGAAGAATTGGCAAACAGGACGACCTTGTCGCCAACGGCGAGAAAGCCGACGCCTGTCGCCGTGTTCTGAGCGAGGCAACCGGTGAAGGTGTCACCGTCTTTCAGCGGCGTGACGGAGAAATCGGCAGCATCGACGGACGCAGCGGTCAGAAGTATGGTGGCGAGGGTTATGGTTGTCAGGTGACGTCTGTTCACGGCATTTCCTTCATGAGCGGGTAAGTTAGAACCTCGTAACCTCGAAAAAATGGTTCCAGCTTAATACTTAAACAGAAAGAACCTGATATTTTCGCGGCTCATTTCTGGGCTGATTTGCTATTCTTGACGGCGAACAGGAGCTTCTATGCATTGCTGCTGCCTCGCCTAATTGAATGCCGGCAAGATGCTTTACGAAATCTCTTCAGGAACAAAGATCTCATTGATGCCGTTTCATCGCGAGAGGTCTATTATGTTGACGCGTGGAATATGGCATGGGCCGGTTAGCTTCCGACTACATCCGTTCGGAGAGTTTCAGACGATCAAGAGTAGTTCGGAAGCTTTAGACTTTCTGCTGGCATATTGGCCAGCCGAAGAAGCTCAGGCTTACCAGGATGCGTTAATAATTTGCCGGTCCGCTATGGAGGGTAAATCCAATCCCGACATTGCGAAAGACGCTTTTATCGTGGCCGCTTACGAAGCTGGCATTTTCATGAGATTCGAGAATTTCGAAGAAGACTGCACAACGGATCGAGTTCGACAAGCTCCCGGGAGGTAAGCTTCGCGTACAGGCCGCCCGGCCAGCCGGGATCATTGACAAGTTTATCGGCCGGCACGCAGGCAACGTCAAAAAGCCGTAGACCATTGAGGAAATGAACGAGATTGCCGCCTCCGGCCAGGCGGGGAAGCATTAAATATGCGTCTATACGAATATTGCGCTTCGTACCGCTTTGAAGAACGACGCGAAGCAAGCCGAGGCCGCCGGCAGGCTCCTGAAGGAAGTGTCGCTGCTCGCCGTTTCCTTGCCGCGCCTATGGGGCCGTTGCATTTCCTGTCCTAGATCATCTTATCGAGGGTAATAGGCAAATCTCGGATGCGCTTGCCGGTCGCGTTGAACACGGCATTGGCGACAGCTGCGCCGACACCGGTAATGCCGATCTCGCCTATGCCCCGCGCACCCATTGGCGCCTGAGGATCGGCCTTGTCTGTATAGATGATATCGATCCGCGGCACATCCATCTGCACCGGCACATGGTATTCGGCAAGCGAGGCATTGACGATCCGGCCGGTTCGTTCGTCGAAATTCGTCTCCTCAGTCAATGCAAGGCCAATGCCCATGACGATCCCGCCCTTGAATTGGCTGGTTGCGGTTTTGGCATTCAGAATGCGGCCCGCGTCGAAGGAACCGAGAAAACGGGTGACGCGGATTTCGCCGGTGATCTCGCTAACCCGCACTTCGCAGAACTGGGCGCCGTAAGAATGCATGGAAAAAGCTTCCATTTCCGCCGGCGGCGGCGCGTCGGCCTGGCAGACGAGTTCGCTGCGACCGGAGCGGCGCAGGATGGATTCATAGGTTTCGAAACGGCCGGGATCGTTGCGGTGACCGATGCCGTTGTCGCGCGGTTCGACATCGGCAAGCGAGAGGCCAGCCAAGGGCGAGGCATTGCCTGCGAGTTTGATCAGCTCTTCGACGAAGACCTCCGTTGCGGCGATAACCGCACCGCCGATCGACGCCGTCTGCGTCGAGCCTCCGGCAATCACGCCGCGAGGCAGCGCGCTGTCGCCGTATTCGAAGGTGATGCGATCGGCCAGAACACCAAGACGCGCCGCGATATGCTGCGTCTGAGCCGTTGCTGTTCCCATGCCCATGTCATGAACCGCGGTGGAGACCGTAATGCGGCCATCGGCCGTGAGCCTGATGCTGGCCGCCGTGCCGGGAAAGCGGTGATAGGGATAGGTTGCCGTCGCGCAGCCCATGCCGATCAGCCATTCGCCCTCCCGGCTTTGACGCGGCATCGGGTTGCGGCGATGCCAGCCGAACTGCTTCGCCCCCGCCTCATAAGCCTCGATGATGTGACGGGATGAAAAGGCCTTGCCGCTGGTCGGGTCCTTCTCCGGCTCGATACGCTTGCGTAGCTCGATCGGATCGATCCCGAGCTTGTCAGCGAGCTCATCAAGCGCGCTTTCCAGCGCAAACGTGCCGACGGCCTCGCCTGGCGCCCGCATGAAGGTGTTTGCCAGCATGTCCATGTCGGCTACCTCCTGCGCTAGACGAAACGTCTTGGCGGCGTAAAGATGTCGCGCAGGAAAGGTGAACTGCTCCGGGCATGAATTGTGCAGCGTCATGGCGACGACGCCGGTATGAATGAGCGAGTTCAATGTACCGTCATTGTCGGCACCGAACGCGACGCGCTGTTCCGTCACCGTGCGGCCGCCGACAAGGCGGAAGACACCTTCGCGCGACAGCATGATGCGCACAGGCCGTTGCGCGAGCTTGGCCGCGGCGCATGCCAGGATCTGGTGATCCCAAAGGCATTTGCCGCCGAAGCCGCCGCCCACATAGGGCGAACTGACGCGCACTTTTTCCTTATCGATGCCAAAGATATCCGCAAGCTGCCCAGCCGTGAGATCGATCATCTGCGTGGCGTCATGCACGCGCAGTTCATCCCCTTTCCAGGCAACGGTCGCGGCGTGAAGTTCGATTGCATTGTGGTTATGGCGCGGCGTTCGATACACATTGTCCACCTGCACCGGGGATGCCTTGAGGGCATTTTCCGCGTCGCCGATCTCCAGGATCGGCGGCTGCCCAAGCAATGTTTCGAGCTGACGTGGCTTCTTCTTGGCCTCCTCGAAGGAGGTGTCGGCTGGCAGCGATGCATAGTCTACTTCGATCAGCGATGCCGCATGGTCGGCCTGCTCCTGTGTCTCGCCCAGCACCAGGGCAACGGCCTGACCGTTCCAGTGAATTTCATCGCTCTGCATGACGGGAAGATCGCTTGCTCCCGCCGCCGACGGCGAAGACATCATCAAAGACGGCGCCTTCATGCGCGGCGCATTCCGATAGGTCATCACCAGGACGACGCCCGGTGCCCTTTCGGCGGCCGTGGTTTCGATCCTCGTTATCCGGCCTCTGGCGATCCGACTGAAGACGAGTGCGGCGTAGCAAATGTTCTCATAGGGATATTCGGCAGCGAAACGCGCTTTGCCCTGGACCTTCAGCGGCCCATCGACGCGCGAAATCGGCCTTCCGAGAGAACCGTGCTTGCGCAGCATCGGATCGGATGTGGTGGCAGGCTGCCAGCTTCCCGGTCGTGCCTTCCGGGTGTCGGATTGTGCGCTCATACGCCCTCTCCCTTCAGTTCGTCGAGAACCGCAACGATGGTTCGCTTCGCCAGTTCGATCTTGAATTCGTTGTCTTTCAGCCCGACGGCGCTTGCGAGTTCCGCTTCGGCGGCAGCACGAAAGCTGGCGGCGGTGGCAGCTTCGCCTCTCAGCGTCGCTTCCGCCTTCAGCGCGCGCCAAGGCTTATGCGCCACGCCGCCCAGCGCCAGCCTGATGTCGCGGACCTTGCCCGCCTCGTCGATATCGATGGCGGCGGCGGCGGAAACCAGGGCGAAGGCATAGCTCGCTCGATCGCGTACCTTGCGATAGGTCGAGTGACGACCAAAGGGAAACGCAGGAACCTCGATCGCGGTGATCAGCTCGTTTTGCCGCAATTCCGTTTCGATATCGGGCCGGTCGCCGGGCAGACGATGGAAATCGGACAGCGGTATCGTCCGTGCACCCTCCGGCCCGTCAAGATGCAACACTGCATCCAGCGCCACCAGCGCGACACACATATCGGACGGATGGGTCGCGACACAGTCCTGCGAGGCGCCGAGAATGGCGTGATAGCGATTGAAGCCATCCTTGGCATCGCATCCCGCACCCGGCTGTCTTTTGTTGCAACGCGAGGCATCGTCATAGAAATACCGGCAGCGCGTGCGTTGTAATATGTTGCCGCCGACTGTCGCCATATTGCGGATCTGGGCGCTTGCGCCGGCAAGGATGGAGCGGGCTAGCATCGGAAAATGCAAGCGCACATAAGGATCGGCCGCGAGCGCGGTATTCCGTGCAGCCGCGCCGATCAAAAGCCCGCCGTCCACACGCCGCTCGATCGCGCCAGGCAGCTGCGTAATGTCGATCAGCGTCTCCGGCCGTTCGATGCCTTCACGCATCAGATCGACGAGATTGGTGCCGCCTCCAAGGTAACGGGGTTCTTGACTGGTTTTGGCGAGGTTGATGGCGGCTGCCGCGCTTGAGGCTTGCTCATAGGAAAACACGTTCATGCGCGTGCCCTCCCGATTGCGCGGGTGCTGGTCTCGGCGAATGTCTGGGAGATGGCATCCACGATGCCGTTATATGCTCCGCAGCGGCAAAGATTGCCGCTCATCCGTTCGCGAATTTCCTGCTCGTTAAAACTAACGGCGGCGGTGGTCAGATCTTGCGTGACGGCACTCGGGACATTGCCGTCGACCTCACGCATCATGCCGATCGCGGAGCAAAGCTGCCCGGGTGTACAGTAGCCGCATTGGAAACCCTCGTGCTCGATGAAGGCGCGCTGCAGCGGATGAAGTTCGCTATCGGAGGCAATTCCTTCAACCGTCGTGATGCTTCGTCCCTGATATTGGACGGCCAGAGCCAGACAGGCGTTGATCCGTTCGCCATCGGCAAGAACCGTGCAGGCGCCGCAGGCTCCCTGATCGCATCCCTTCTTCGTTGCCGTGAGCCCGAGAACATTGCGTAGAAAATCGAGCAGTGACGTGCGGATATCGGCCTCGATATCGATTGCTTCGCCGTTGACAGTGAATTGCATGAGGTCTGCCTCCATGATTGCGACTGCAACGCTGGTCATATGGGCAACAGCATCTCATCGACACGTGTCGCGCACGAACTTCACCTTTCGAAGACCGTGCACTTTGCCTGACAGCCGGCGGCAGGTTGCCCGCCCCCCGTCGCCTGCCGCGGATGTAACCTAGAGCCGGTGCTTGCGATTTCACTCGCGTTCGGCGGCAATCTGTCCTGTCGTATAAAAGGCGGCGTCGAAACGGCTTCATCCCTGCTCGACATAGCTTGCACGCCGCTCGGCCGCATCGACCGAAGATTGAAGAATCGATTGCGCTTGCGCACATGATCGTCATCTACACGGGCGGCAACAAGCGAACCGCCTCGGCGAATTCCTTCGGCATGGAAGTTCGCCTCTTCTTCCGACACGCGTTCCTCGATCATCGGGCCGAACATGGAGATCAAAAGCTAACTCGTCCTCAAACCTCTTGTTGCCGACTATGCGAGAACCACGCGCAGCGACAAATGTTCCCGGATTTTGCGGGAGAGAAAAAGCGCAGGGAAACCGCGAGCAGAGTGATTTCTGCCTTCGATGCAGATGAAAAAAGACGACCCTTCATTTCGGATCGGTTCCATCGCGGCTTGTTGCGATCGGAACCCGGGCTGCAGACAAGGGTTATATCTTCAGTAAAGGAGAAGCCGTCATGATCCGCAAACTGAAATCCGGCGAGTATCGTCTCTACTCCCGCAAGCTCGATCCGAAGACACACAAGCGCAGAAATCTCGGAACATTCAAAACCCGCGAGGCCGCCGAAAAGCATGAGCGCGAAGTGCAATACTTCAAGCACCACTAGCAGATCGCGAAGCCGGATATGCATCCGTGAAACAAAATCCGAGCCTGCCGGTTTATTGAGTTGAAGCAAAGGAGATTGGCTATGACGCAGCATCGCAAGTCCAAAATCCTGCCACGAGAAGAAGATTATCGCGACTATCAGGATCGCGACAATCGCGATGGCTGGCCGTATTCGGATGAGAGCGGTTTGAGTTCGCCCAATCCGGAAAATCGAGAATATGGCACCACCCCGGCAAATTTCGACGAGGAACCCAATTCGGGCGTGATTGGAGATACCGCAGGTGCGGACGGGCTTGAGGAAGACACGGCCTACACGACTGGGCCACTTCCACCCGGTCGCATCGATGACGATGAATTGGAAGCGACGATTACCGAACGGTTCATTGAGAGCAAGGACATCGATGCGGACAGTATTGAGGTTCATGCAGACAACGGCATAGTAACATTGGAAGGCAGCGTCGAAACGCAGGCCATTGCCGAACATGCGGAAGCTCTCGGGCTGTCGGCACCCGGTGTCGTCAAGGTTCACAACAATCTGAAAACGATCAGTGTCGATTCCCATATTCCGCCGGATGTGTGACATGCGGCCTCGCATATCCTGGAGGCGCGTAAAAATGGTCCTGCTTGTAACATCGCGACGCGATACCCATTTAGCGTTACGAGAACGATGACTCCGTCTGTTCATTGCACTGCAATAGCCGACTAGGCTCCAATTGCCTGGTCTTTTAGGCGGTACGTGCTTTGCCCTGTCCGATAATGTGACGGGCGCTTCCACTATCCATCGACATTCGGGCTGGCTCAATGGCCAGCTGAGGAGATTCTATTGAACAAATCAAACGCAATCGCCGCGCTCGCGGCAATGAAATCGCATGAGCGTGGTGAAACTGACAAGAGGACGGACGACAAGAGCTGGAAACCCTACCCCTGTTTGCTCAGCCGCAGCGAGCTTCAAAAGCTGATCGCCGAGCAACTCGGGTGACGGCCTCCCGCTTATCATTGGCAACAGCAAGGAGAATAAGATGCAGGTTCTGGTAAGAGACAATAATGTAGAGCAGGCACTCAAGGTGCTGAAAAGAAAACTGCAACGCGAAGGCCTGTTCCGGGAAATGAGAGAACGGCGCGCCTACGAAAAGCCCTCGGAGCGACGTATTCGGGAAAAGGCGCAGGCCGTCAGTAGACATCGCAAAGCCATGCGCAAAAGGATGCAGCGCGAGGGCCGCTGAGAAGTCGGTCGGACCCCGCGTCTCAAACCGAAATTACTGAGATGCAGGGAAGCTGGTACTTGTCGCAGCGATCTTCGCTACGGCGACCGAGACTAGCTCGGCCTCAGTACAACTTGATCTTTCTTCACATCAAGCCGCACTCGGCCGGAGATTGCCGTTCGGCAACGATCTTCAACGGCGACGGACCGCGAGCCGGGCATGCCCTTTCCGACGACGTTGATGATCGGATCATGGCGTTGCCGCCGCGGTAACGCGCCAGACCGTGTTGCCGACGTCATCGGCAATTAACAAAGCACCGGCTTTGTCGACCGCCAGCCCTACCGGCCGCCCCCTGGCCTCGTTGTCGCCATTCAAAAAGCCGGTCACGACGTCTTGGGGAAGGCCTTTTGGCCGACCGTCGGCGAATGGCACGAAGACGACCTTGTAGCCGTTGAACTGGTAGCGATTCCAGCTCCCGTGCTCGCCGACGAAGGCTCCGCCGCGATAGGCCGCCGGCAAACTGGTACCGGTATAGAAGGCCATACCCAGGGGCGCGACATGCGAGCTCAGTGCGTAGTCCGGAACGATCGCCTTCGCAACCAGATCTGGCCTTTGCGGCATGACCCTCGGATCGATATTCTTGCCAAAATAGCTGTACGGCCAGCCGTAAAAGCCCCCCTCCTTCACCGAGGTCATATAGTCCGGCACGAGATTGGGACCCAGTTCATCCCGCTCGTTGACAACGGCCCAGAGAGCGTGCGTCTGCGGTTCCCAGGACAGACCATTCGGATTTCTCAAGCCGTCTGCGAAGATCCGATGGCGGCCGGTTGCTCTATCGACCTCCCAGATGGAGGCGCGGTCCATTTCCGCCTGTATGCCGTTTTCGGTGATATTGCTGTTCGATCCGACACCAACATAAAGCAGCGCCCCATCGGGGCTCGCCACAAGGCTCTTGGTCCAATGGTGATCGATGGGACCGCCCGGCAAATCGACAAGTTTCGTTCCCGGGTCGGGGATGCTCGTCTCTCCCGTCTTGTACGGGTAACGCATGATCTTGTCCGTCTCTGCGACATAAAGGTCGCTACCGACAAGAGCGACACCGAAAGGGGAGTCGAGATGATCAAGAAAAACGCTCTTCGTTTCGGCAACCCCGTCCCCATCGGCATCGCGCAAAAGGGTTATGCGATTGCTTCCTTCGTTGTTGCCGGCGGATGTCGCCATCGACTCGATCCAGCCCATGATCAGGTCCTTGGGACGTTTGATAGACGCGGCAGGCGGCGCTACGGATTCCACGGCGAGAACATCGCCGTTCGGCAGCACATAAACCGAACGCGGATGCTTCAATCCGGTCGCGAGCGCCTTGACCTGCAACCCCTCCGCTACCTGCGGCTTTTCACCGTTTTGCCAGCCGACCACCTTGGCGACATGCATTGGCGGAAGGAGATATTGTGTCTGAGCCGGCAGTGTCGGATTTGGCCCGACCTGATCCTTCGGATTCTGTTCGTTCTGATCGCAGCCAGAAAGCATGAAAATCGTGCCGCAGATAAGCGCAGCAAAGGAGAATGACACAGTCGGTTTATCTATCCTGAGGTTCATCTTTCGGCTCCCGAACCTCTGCGGTAAATCCGCGACCGCCTTATCCAGCTGCTAAAGAGGACGAGCAAAACCACCACGGATGAAAGAATAAGGCCGGTCGGAACGACGGAAGTCCACGCATCGCGGCTGTGCACCAGAGCGTTGAAGAATGACAGGACGAGGATAAGAGCGTTACAGATCATATATAGCCAAACAGGGCCTCGCATCGAAGAAAGACGCCGGCCAAGAGCATCGACAATCAAGGCAATTACAGCAAGCAAACCGAACAGTAAGCCAACTGTAAGCAGCCATGCTGAGGCATTCGCCCACATCATTTCAGCCGTTCCCCAATAGGCCAGATCTGTGGCCAATGTGCCGAGGAAACAAACCATTGGGATCGGAATGAAGAGCGAGTGAACGGGGCGGTGTGGAAGAGGATACGTAGTCCGAAGATCCTGATCGACCATGTCGGCATCTCCAAATTCCTGGCGAGAGAGCATCTGCCAAACATTCAACGATATGTTTTGTTCCGGGCGAAGGTTTGCGACCGGAAGGGCTGGGGTGAATCCTGAACCAAGCTCCCGAGGAGGAATTTCCTGGGCAGCCGGTTCAAGCTGGCCTGAGCTGAATCGAGGCACTAGGATCTCCCTCAGCTATCGACACGAGGGGCAATTCGCCCCTACTTGCCGCCTTTCCGCTTGGGATCGCGGCCAAGATGGCGATCCTCTTGCTGGAATAGGCCTTTCACGGACGATCTGAGGAATGCTGCCAAGTTCATTTCGTACAATTCCCTCGCGCCGAAATCAAAGGAGAGGCTTGCCTCCGGTAACGGCGATAGTTGTGCCGGAAACATAGCTGGAAAGTGGATCGGCGAGCATGACATAGGCCGTCGCTAGTTCAGCCGGCTGACCCGGTCTCTTCATCGGCACCTGCTTTCCAAAATTCTCGACTGCCTCTGACGTCATCGTAGAAGGGATCAATGGAGTCCAGATAGGTCCAGGGGCGACGGCGTTGGCGCGAATATCCTTTTCCGCAAGCAATTGCGCCAGCCCGGCGGTAAAATTCTGAATGGCCCCTTTGGTGGTGGCATAGGCGAGCAAAGTCGGGTTTGGAGTATCGGAATTGATGGACGCTGTATTGATGATGGCGCTACCCGGCTTCATGTGCGGCACTGCCGCCTTGGTCAGATAGAACATGGCATGGATATTGACCCTGAAGGTCAATTCCCACTCCTCGTCAGTGATATCGCCGATATCCTGAAAGCTCTCTTGATGCGCAGCATTGTTAACAAGAATATCGATCCCTCCGAGTTCGGCGACAGCCTTGTCGATAAGCTCTCGACAATGTTTGGGATCCTGAATATCGCCGGCCATCAGTACCGCCTTGCGGCCGGCCTCCTCAACCCATTTCTTGGTTTCGTAAGCATCGTCATTTTCATTTAGATAGGCGATCAGAACATCGGCGCCCTCGCGGGCAAAGGCGATCGCGACCGCGCGGCCAATGCCGCTGTCGCCACCGGTGATGACAGCCCTTTTGCCGTCAAGCTTTCCCGATCCGCGATAGGTCCTCTCTCCATGATCGGGTGCAGGATGCATGGCAGCGGTATAGCCCGGCATGGGCTGTTGCTGCGGCGAAAATGGCGGTCTCGGATATGTCATGACTTTCTTCCGGCAATGGTTGCAGTCCCATCCAAACCCTCTGCCGCGCTTTCGGTTCCATCAATGACACGCTATCTGCGGGATCCGTCCCGGAACATTCATGTCCGGTAACGGTTCCTGTCGAAAGCCGAGTTTCGAGAAATCCCGTTTCACTGATTTTGAAAGGACAGTCCGATGCAGCGCTTCGAGGAAAAGGTCGTCATCGTGACGGGCGCGGCATCGGGAATGGGAGAAGCGACGGCGCGACGGTTTTCCAAGGAAAGCGCTAATGTCGCCCTCGTCGATCGCCGTACCGAAGCGCTGGAAAAAGTCGTTGCAGATCTGCCAGCCGAACGCAGCCTCAAGCAGGTGGTGGATGTATCGGCATCTTCGGCGGTCGCCGCGATGGTTTCGGCAGTGGTGGAGCGGTTCGGTCGCCTTGATGTGATCGTCAACAATGCGGGCATTCATGAGGGTGGCGAGCCCACCGACATCTCAGATGAACGATGGCATGCCGTCATCGCCAACGACCTGGACGCCGTATTCTTCGGTTGTCGCGCGGCCATCCCACATCTTGAAAAGACCAAAGGGTCGATCAACAACACCGCTTCTGTCTCCGGCACCGGCGGCGATTGGGGCATGAGTCCATACAACGCCGCTAAGGGTGGCATCGTCAACCTGACCCGTGCCCTGGCCCTGGCGCTCGATCTCGGCCGAAAGGGAATTCGCGTCAACGCCGTATGTCCTAGCCTCACGCGGACCGGTATGACACAGGATATGCTCAAGGACGAAGCCCTCGTTGCCAAGTTCAAGGAACGTATCCCGCTCGGCCAGGTCTGCGAGCCGGAAGAGGTTGCGGCTGTCATCGCCTTTCTGGCAAGTGACGACGCAAGCTTCGTCACCGGCGCCAACATTGCCGTCGATGGCGGCGTGTCCGCCTCCAACGGCCAGCCGGCACAGGATTGAATGGGAGACGAGCGCGATGAACTTCAAGAAAGTTGACCTGCGGAACGGCCTCAAGACCTACGTCGTCGTGCTCGATGCGAATGAAGAGGCGTTCTCCACGCTGGCCCGCTTCGCCACGGACCAGCGTCTCAATGCCGCCTCGATCACCGCAATCGGCGCATTCGAACGAGCGACCGTCGGCTGGTTCGATTTTAGCAAGCGCACCTACCGCAAGATCCCTATTGCCGAACAATGTGAGGTGCTGAGCCTGATCGGTGACATTGCGACAGGTGACGACGGCAAGGCAAGCCTCCATCTTCATGCTGTCTTAGGCCTCGAGGACGGCTCCACGCGCGGCGGTCACTTCCTGGAAGGTATCGTGCATCCGACCTTGGAAGCAACCATCGTCGAAACGCCGGTAGAGCTGCATCGTCGATATCAAAGCGATCTCGGGATCGCATTGATCGAGCTTTGAGTTTGCCGGTCTTCAACCTCCAGACAGCAGGAACATTACGGGCCGAGAGAGGTTCGATCAGCTGTTCCGGCGGCAGAAGGAGGATATCATGGCAACGGAAAGGCGCTTCGAAACTTCGCGCGGTAGCGGCGGTGAGACACACCAGCACATTCCCGAAAACGGTCCTCATGACGGCGCGGACCATCTGACCACCAATCAGGGCATCCGGGTGTCGGACAATCAGAACAGCCTAAAGTCCGGCCTACGCGGCCCGACGCTGCTTGAAGATTTCGTCCTGCGTGAAAAGATTTTCCATTTCGACCACGAGCGCATTCCCGAACGGATCGTGCACGCGCGAGGTTCGGCCGCGCACGGCTTCTTCGAGCTCTATGAATCGCTGTCCGATGTAACCAGCGCCGATCTCTTTCAGCGCAAGGGTGAAAAGACGCCGGTCTTCGTCCGCTTTTCGACGGTCGCCGGCGGTGCAGGCTCGGTGGATACGCCGCGCGACGTGCGCGGCTTCGCGGTGAAGTTCTATACGAAGCAGGGCAATTGGGACCTGGTCGGCAATAACATCCCCGTCTTCTTCATCCAGGATGCGATGAAATTCCCCGATCTTGTGCATGCCGTCAAAATGGAGGCGGATCGAGCCTATCCGCAAGCGGCCACGGCTCATGACACCTTCTGGGACTGGGCATCGCTGATGCCGGAATCCACACATATGTTGATGTGGGCGATGTCGGATCGCGCCATTCCCCGATCTTTTCGCATGATGCAGGGTTTTGGCGTTCACACCTTTCGCTTCGTCAGCGATACGGGCAAATCGACATTTGTAAAGTTTCACTGGAGGCCGAAACTCGGCATTCAATCGCTGGTCTGGGATGAGGCGCTGAAGCTGCAGGCGGCCGACAACGACTACCATCGCCGTGATCTTTTCGAGGCGATCGCGGCCGGGCATTTTCCGGAATGGGAATTGGGCCTCCAGCTTTTCGACGATGCTTTCGCCGAAAGCCTGCCCTACGATATTCTGGATCCCACCAAGATCATTCCCGAAGAAGTTCTGCCGCTGAGGATGGTCGGGCGCCTCGTCCTTGATCGCAATCCGGACAATTTCTTTGCCGAGACCGAACAGGTGGCATTCTGCCCAGCCAACATCGTGCCAGGCGTCGATTTCACCAACGACCCCCTGCTGCAGGGGCGGCTTTTCAGCTACCTTGATACTCAGAAATCCCGTCTGGGAACCGCAAACTTCCATCAATTGCCGATCAACGCGCCCAAATGCCCCGTCATGAATTTCCAGCGCGACGGGCAAATGCAAATGCAGGTGCCGAAGGGCCGCGCCAATTACGAGCCGAACAGCCTCGGCGAGAACGGCGAAATCGGCGGCCCGCGCGAATGCCCGGCGACAGGTTTTAACACCTATGAGCATCAGGCTGGCGACGGCGAACAGGGCGACAAGCTGCGCATGCGCGGCGAACTCTTCGCCGATCACTACAGCCAGGCGCGTCTCTTCTGGAAATCCCAAACGCCGTCGGAACAGGCTCATATCGCATCCGCCTTCGTCTTCGAATTGTCGAAAGTACAATTGCAGCATGTGCCGCCGCGCATGGTCGGAAACCTCGTCAATGTCGATGCCGGACTTGCCGATCGGGTCGCCGCCGGGCTGGGGCTTGTCGGGCCAGCCAAGAATTCGCCGGCACGCGAACCGATCGATCTCGACGCTTCCGCCGCCCTTTCCATTCAGAAAAACATGAAGGAGACGCTGGAAGGACGGCAGATCGGCATCCTGATCGCAGGTGGAAGCGATGCCAAGGCGATCTCCGATCTCGTCGGCGCCGTGAACGGCGCCAAGGCAAGACCCTTCATCGTGGCCCCGAAAGTCGGGGAAACGAAGCTTTCTGACGGCAATACGATTAGGGCCGACGGACAGCTCCTTGGTTCGCCGTCACAGCTTTTCGATGCGGTTGCCGTCATCCTCTCGAAGGAGGGTGCAACCTCGCTGCTTAACGACGGAACAGCGGTACAATGGGTGATGGACGCATTTGGGCACCTGAAGGCGATCGGCCATGACGCGGCAGCCAAGGTGCTGCTCGACAAGGCAGGCATCCGACCCGATGCCGGTGTCGTCGATCTCGGCTCCTTCCTGGGTGCTGCGCCCAAGCGCTATTGGGACCGCGAGCCCACTATCCGCATGCTCGCCTGATAGGCAATCTCTTTTGCCGTCGCCAACTGCCTCCATTGGTGACCAGCGGTGTCCACCGATCATCGCGTCGCCCGCCGATCTGATTTCGGCGGGCCAATATCCGAAACCCCGAAACAACTACCTGCCGTGCACCTTTTATCTTTCCCACCATCATCCAAGGATCAAGGGTAGTGAAGCCGGTAACGGGAAGGCGAATCCTTTGGCTCGTCGCTAGAAATGCCGAAGCTCACCAGCGCCTGCGATCATCGGTGGTCACGATATAGTCTCGAACCCGATTTTTTGACCATCAAGGTAGCCATGCTCATAGGCCTTGGCTTGTTCGCTGTTGTCAGGATAGGGGTTCTTTCTGTTCTCAGCTTCGCATTTTCCAGCCTTCACACCCTGTTCATACGCTTCCTTTTCGCTCTCTGAGGCTGGAAGACGAGGTGAGTGTTCAGGGTAGTATTGTATGGGATTGGGTAGTCCAAGCGCGGGTGCGAAGACTGAGGCGATGATCGGCTTCTGCGGACACATAATGAATTCCTCCTGACAGTAAAACGTCATTTGCGATGGACGGTTCCCTGAGGTCATCGGATCAACGTATCGTCAATCAGCGCGATAGCTCGCGGCCGATACGAGGCAAACGCGCGCGATCCGATTGCTTCACCCTCTCAACGACGGTCTTCCATAGGCAAGGTTCACATCGTGAAACTTTTTGAATTATAGGTCGTTGTCGTGCTTATGACCGACGCTAAATCCAATCCGAAATCGGTCGACCGCGCCAAGTCGCCTGGACCTGAGGGGTCGCACCAAGAGAAGCTCCCGATTGTCGAAGCCGGGCTTCCTCCAAAGATCATTGAACTCGATCCGAATCTAACGCCTGAGGAGGCCGAAAAGGCACGCAAGGGTTACCTACTTACACGTTTCTGGATCAGCGCACGCGGTTATTGGAGCGGCCGCGGAGACGGTTTTGCGTGGCCGTGCACGATCGGACTGCTTGCGCTGATCGGCCTGAATGTCTGCGTCCAGTATGGGATAAATATCTGGAACCGCGCTATTTTTGACGCCATCGAGCAACGCAATGCCCATACCGTCTATTTCCTGAGCTTGGTGTTTCCGCCGCTCGTGCTCGCAAGCGTCGCCCTTGTGACATCACAAGTCTACATTCGCATGATGATCCAGAGACGATGGCGTTCCTGGCTGACGACCGCACTCATCGCGCGCTGGCTCGCCAACGGCCGCTACTACCAGTTGAATCTGATCGGCGGCGAAGGCCACAAGAACCCTGAGGCCCGTCTCTCCGAGGATTTGCGGATCGCGACCGAATCCCCCGTAGATTTCCTTGCCGGCGTCATTGCGGCGTTTGTGTCGGCATCGACCTTCATCGTGGTGCTGTGGACGATCGGCGGCGCGCTGTCGTTCCAGATCGCAGGCTCGGTCTTCACAATTCCCGGCTTTCTCGTCGTTACCGCGGTTCTTTATGCGGTCGTCACCTCCACCTCGATGGCGATCATTGGACGTCATTTCGTCGAGATTTCCGAGGTCAAGAACCAGGTAGAAGCCGAATTTCGCTATACGCTGACGCATGTGCGCGAAAACGGCGAAAGCATTGCCTTGCTCGGCGGCGAAGAGGAGGAGCGCAACGATCTCGAAAGGACCTTTGGCAATGTGCTGAAGCAGTGGGCACGGCTTGCGCACCAATACATGCGCACGACACTCGTGTCGCACGGATCAATGCTGATCGCACCCGTCGTGCCGGTCCTGCTTTGCGCACCGAAATTTCTCGAAGGCAGCATGACGCTTGGCCAGGTGATGCAGGCTGCCTCTGCCTTCGCCATCGTCCAGAATGCATTCGGATGGTTGGTGGATAATTATCCGCGTCTTGCCGACTGGAACGCCTCCGCGCACCGCGTCGCCTCACTCATGACGTCGCTCGACGGATTGGAGCGTGCCGAAAAGAGCGATTCCCTCGGACGTATCAAGCACGGTGAAACCGAGGATGAGGCTATGTTGTGCCTAAATGATCTCTCCGTAACGCTCGATGACGGCACCTCGGTGGTCAAGGAAACGGAGGTGGAGATCGATCCCGGCGAACGAGTATTGGTCGCTGGGGAATCCGGCACAGGCAAAAGCACGCTGGTGCGGGCAATTTCGGGTCTTTGGCCCTGGGGCCATGGCAGCGTGAATTTTCATCCCGATAGCCGATTGTTCATGTTGCCACAGCGACCCTATATCCCATCGGGCACACTTCGCCGCGCCGTCGCCTATCCCCGCGCTGCCGAAGACTGGACTCTGGATGAGATCAAAGCAGCCCTCGAGAAGGTCGGCCTCGACTATCTGAACGACAGAATT
Organism: Hyphomicrobiales bacterium; assembly: GCA_900468625.1. Classification (GTDB taxonomy): domain Bacteria; phylum Pseudomonadota; class Alphaproteobacteria; order Rhizobiales; family Rhizobiaceae; genus Rhizobium. Next base: position 61,215 of record UBUL01000020.1, on the reverse strand, counting down.
GAGGAAGACGCGCCATGGGACCAGACGCTGTCGGGCGGCGAAAAGCAGAGGCTCGCATTCGCACGTCTTCTGCTACACGATCCCGATATCATCGTCCTGGATGAGGCAACATCGGCGCTCGATGAAAAGAGCCAGGACAAGATGATGGAAATGGTGATTCGCGAACTGCCGAAGGTCACCATTATCAGCGTCGGCCATAGAGCTGAGTTGGAGGCCTTTCACAGCCGCAAGATCACCTTGGAGCGACGCGAGGGCGGGGCAACGCTTGTCAGCGACATTGACCTTATCCAGTACGGGAGAAAACGGAACTTGCTTTTGCGCCTCTTGGAGGACCGAAGGCCGCACCGAAAGGCAAGCTGACCTCTGGAAAAGAACGCGCCCTCAGGGTTGACTGAAGTTTGCCGGATTGTCAGTCCGGTCGCACGGTGAGCAACAAGCATCCTTTCGGATGGCCTAGCCAATTTGCGTTGGCCGGCCCCAATGAGGGGCGCCAAACGCGCCCACCCAATGATCGCGTTTGGCGTTAGTGAACCTGAGATGACACCGTACCTGCATTGGGCGGAGCCGGCTTGCCGGGATGAAGTGCGAAGGCGAAATAGACTGCGACGAGGCAGGCAAGAACGAAAATCGTCATCACGAAAATCATCATGCGGCGGCGTGCATGTGAGTGGCGGTCCATTTCGTCTCCTTGCGAGCTACGCACTCCGCGTTTGTCTGCTCGGCATCGATAGCTGACAAAGAGACAAAACCGCATCCGGTCGATAATGTTCCGAGGAGGTCTTCCAAGGCGCTCCTCATATTCCATCGAGTGCCATGATCGCGAGTGATCCGCCAGCCAACATCGCTTTGTCCTTTCGTCGCCGGCCGGGTTCTGAACGCATAGAGCATTGCCAGGAAAAGTGCGCATCGGTTTCCGTCCGGAATGCGCAAGGAAACAAGAGCATAGAGCGCTTTTGCGATTCGAAGAAAAGCGGAAACGTTCTAGACAAGTGCACGGGTCCAGTAATCGACACCAAGAAATCCGAGCAGGATCAGCAGCCAGAAGGCTGCGGCAACTGCGGCAATGCGATTAAGAGCCGTCTCCTCATTCAAATGCATATAGCGCCAGCAGATCATTGCAGACTTGACCGCCGCGATCGAGAGGCTGACGATGAGGCCCAACGGTCCGCTCAGTACAAAGCTGGCCGCGATGGTGGCACTTAGCAGAACCAGCAAGATTGCCCAGATGACGACGAGAGGATTTGCGAGGCGTAGCATATGACGTTCACCTCGCAAGATAGAACACAGGATAGAGGAAGACCCAGATCACATCCACCAGATGCCAATAGAGGCCCGCGGTGACGAGAACGATCGCCCGCTCCGGCAGCTCGATCGAGCTGCATGCCAAGCGAAACGACAGCGTGAGCAAAAGCACGATGCCTATGGACAGATGCACCGCATGCAGGCTGGTCGCGATGAGATAGAGGTTCATGAAGAGATGCTGAATGCCGTCCGTATAACGAGAATGCACGCCCTCTATCGGGAGCAGCCCTTCAGCGAATTCCATCTGGTACTCATAGGCTTTCGTCGCGAGGAAAGCCAAGCCAAGGGCGGCGGCTCCAACGAGCCAGCCGCGCGTGATTTTGGTTCGGCCCTTTCGTGCACTTTCCACGCCCAGAGCGACAAACAGGCTCGAGGTCAGCAGGATGGCCGTATTGAGCCCACCAATGCCGAAATGCAGAGCACGGGAGGCGTGGACGACCTCGGCGGCATGGGCCAACCGCATGGCCGCGGCAACGCAGAACAAGCCGCCGAACAGCATGATTTCGCTGCCGAGAAAGACATACATCCCCATCATCGCGGCCCGATGCTGCTGACGGGGATCGGTGAACGGATCGGTGACAGGCCCTGCCTCAGACATGCTCGTCCCTCATCTCGATTTCATAGTCGTAAGGCGGCCGATCGACGACCGGCAGCGTCTCGAAATTATGCTTGGGCGGCGGCGACGGCGTCGTCCATTCAAGCCCGGTCGCATCCCAGGGATTTTCGGGTGCCGGCTTGCCGTAGCGCATCGAATAGACGAGATATATCAATGGCATGACGTAGGCGATCCCAAGAACGGCAGCGCCGCCGGTTGAAATGACATTCAGCACCTGAAACTCCGGCGGATAGACATGATAGCGCCGCGGCATTCCGAGATAGCCAAGCAGAAATTGCGGGAAGAACGTCAGGTTGAAGCCGATGAAGAAGAAGATCGCCGTGACCCGCCCCCAGGCCAGCGAATACATGCGCCCGATGATCTTCGGCCACCAGTAATGCAGCGCGCCGAAGAAGGCCGAGATCGTTCCGCCGACCATGATGTAGTGGAAATGCGCGATCACGAAATAGGTGTCGTGCACATGAACGTCGATTGCCAGCATGGCGAGCATCAAGCCCGTCAATCCGCCGAAGACGAAAAGGCCAATGAAGGTCATGGCGAAGAGAAACGGCGGATCGAGCGAGATCTGACCTTTGAAAAGGGTTGCCGTCCAGTTGTACACCTTCACGCCGGAAGGAATCGCCACCGCGATGCTGAGGAAGGAAAATGCCGCGCTCGCATAGAGCGATTGCCCCGAGACGAACATATGGTGGCCCCAGACGAAGAATCCGAGCGCCGCGATCGCGATCGAGGAGCCGGCCACGAACTGATAGCCGAAGATCGGCTTGTGGGCACCGGCGGCGACAAGTTCGCTGACCACCCCGAGGGCGGGCAAGACCATGATGTAGACGGCCGGATGGCTGTAAAACCAGAAGAGATGCTGAAACAGCAGCGGATCGCCACCGATCGCCGGGTTGAATATGCCGAGCCCGAACAGCCGTTCCAGCGAGATGAGGACAAGCGTGATCGCCAGCACTGGCGTGGCCAGCACCAAGATCAGCGATGTCGCATAGATCGACCAGACGAAAAGCGGTAGCCTGCCCCAGGTCATGCCGGGGCAACGCAGGGTGTGGACCGTGACGATGAAGTTCAACCCCGTGAGGATCGACGAAAAGCCGACGATGAACACCGCGCTTGCGGCCAGGATCACGTTGCCGTTGGCATACATCGTCGAAAGTGGCGTGTAAAATGTCCATCCCGTATCGACGCCACCTGCGATCAAAACGAACACCGTAAACAGCCCGGCGAGCATGTAGATATACCAGCTCAGCAGGTTCAGCTTGGGAAAGGCAAGGTCCTTGGCGCCGATCATCAACGGGATCAGGAAATTCCCGAAAGTGTTCGGGATGGATGGAATGAGAAAGAACCATACCATCACCACACCATGGACCGTGAAGGCGCGATTGTAGCCATCATTGGTGAGGAGGTCACCCGCCGGCGTCAGCAGATCGAGCCTGATCAGCGCGGCCGCGGCCGCACCGACGAAGAAGAAAAAAGTAATGGACAGAGTATAGAGAACGCCGATGCGCTTGTGATCCGTCGTCAGCAGCCAGGACTTGAGACTATGGCCGGCTCGCAGGTAGCTGAGGCGTTGCGCGACGGTTTCCGTTGAGCCGCCTCTGCGGATATTCGCTTGCTCGAGCTTCGGATCGGCTGCATCGGTCATTGTGTCACCCCCGCCTGCTTCAGCGATTTGACATAGGCGACGAGCTTCATGACGTCCTCCTCGCTCAAAACGTTCTGAAAAGTCGGCATGATCGGCTGATAGCCGGCAACGACTTGCGATTGCGGCAGCAAGATGCTGTCGCGGATATATTGATCGTCGGCGGTGACGATCTCGCCGGATTGAAGCGGCACAGGATTGCCGTAGATGCCGACCAGGGAAGGCGCGCGGACGGAAGCTCCCGGGTCGTGGCAGCCGCTGCAGCCGCGGCTGCGAAAGAGAGCGGCACCTTCCGCGGCAAGGCTGATGTCATTCGAGGACAGGGACAGCCATTTGGCGTAGTCGGCGGGGTTCATGACGACGAAGCTGCCTGTCATCTCGGAATGATTGCTGCCGCAATATTGCGAGCAGGCGATACGATAGGTGCCTGGCTTGTCGGCCACGAACCAGCTCGACGTATACCGTCCCGGCACGACATCCTGCTTGATGCGCAGCGCCGGGATGAAGAGGCTGTGAATGACGTCCTGCGAGGCCATGGTAAGCTTGACGGGTTGGCCGGCGGGGACATGCAGTTCGTTGATTTCGGCCTGCCCTTCGGGATGCTGGAATTTCCACATCCATTGCTTGGCGACGACGTCGATCTGCATGGCGTCGGCAGGCGGATGGTAAAGCCTGGCGAAGAGGTCGGTCGACCAGACATAGAAACCGAGCAAGGCAACAAACGGGATGATGGTCCAGGAGAGCTCCAGGGGAATGTTACGGTTCGATGCATGTCTGCGATCGGCCTTCTTGCCGCGTCGATATTTGACGATGAAGACGAGGAGCAGGACGAAGACAGGCGCCGAGAGCGCCACGATCAGCACGGTGAAGGCGATGACGAGCAGGTCGATCTGATGACTGTAGGCCGACGCACCGGACGGCCAGAGCGGAATGAAGGTCATGGCGCCCCTCCCCCGGTGTCTCTCGGCCGACGCGAGCGAGCGAACATGACGACAAGCAGGCCGATGCCGATGATCGCGACCAAGCCGGATACAAAGCGAAGCGCCGCCAGAACGAGCGACGAGTATCGCCCGGTGAGCGGATCATAGTGATAGCACAGCAGCAGAAGCTGGTCGCGCCAGCTGCCGAGCCGGCCCTCGCCGGCCTCGGTGAGCGCCAGTTTCAGGTCCTCGCTTGACGGCGCAAGACCGTAAAGCCAGCGGCTCAAACGCCCGTCCGGCGTTAGGACGGCGACCGCAGCATCATGGGCATATTGGCCGATGTCGGGATCCCAGGCGTAACGATAGCCGAGCGCATCCGTCACCCCATGAATGGCGGCCGCTTCGCCCGTCAATGCATGCATGCCGCTGCCTGCGAGGGAGGGAAAGCGGCTTTTCAGTTGCTCGATCGAGGCCGAAGCTTCTTTCAGGCCTTCACGCGCATCGATGCCGAACGCAACAATGGTAAAGTCGGCGCCGGGTCGAAATGATTGACGCTGCACGGCCTCCATCAGGCCCGACAGGGTGACACCGCAGATATTGGGGCAATTGTGCAGAACCGGCGCCAACAGGATCGGTTTACCGCCTCCAAGCTGTCGAAGGGTGACGACATGACCGGCTTCGTCGCGAAAAGGCTGATCGAGGGGAACAAGAGCATTCGGCTTTTGATCGATCCCGGTCGCCGCAAATGGATCGAAGGCTGCCGCATGCGCGTCGCCGGCGCAGAAAAACAAGACAAGAGCCAGCATGAATCCAGCGGTCCTCATCGCGCTTCCTTCCGCTCGTCGCGATCAGGCCAGCCGCGTGCCGCCAGAATGGCCATGGCCCTATCAATTGGAATATGCGCCCTCCCAGTCTCGCGGCCGATCCAGCCATAACCCAGAAGACGCTGTTCCGCCTGCCGCTGAAGCACCTCCCGATTGGCTGATGGAGACACCTCGAGGCGAGGGCCTATCTCCGCTTGGTTCGAGCCGAACGCCGTCAGCGGCGGCGCGGCGCCCGGCATAATCCACTGCAGAATGCCAAAGACAATGAGAACCGAAAGACCCATGCCGAGAAAGAGGCCAAATGTCACCCAAAGCACCAGCCGGGGCGAGACGTCCCTTGGTTCGAATTGCGGCGAAGCCTCCTTTCGCCGCGGCTTCTCTTGGAGCGAGGCGGTCACGGCGAACCCTCCACGGTCGGAGTTGCCGCCAATCGGCGCACGACCTTGTTCGCGCGAGAAAGAATGGCAAGCGCGACCTGGGCGAGCCCGACAAGCGACAGACCATAGGCCATGATCGCGCAGCCTCGATACGATGTCAGCTGAGGTAAGATAAGCCAGGCATATTCCACCAATCTTCCCGCAAGGACCATCAGCGCAAGACCGACCAACCATCGCCCGGATTGGCGGATCGGCGGAAAGAACAAAAGAAAAAGCGGCGTCAGATGCAGGAAGGCAATCGAGACTTCGACTGAAGCCCAAATGCCAGTGCCGCGGCGCTGAAACCAGAGGGCGCCTGGAACCAGATTGCCCGACCAGATGATGAAATATTGCATGAATGCCAGATAGGCCCAGAAGAGGATGGCGGTGATCACGAGTGCACCGAGCACGCCCGGCTTCGCCACGCCCCCTTCCCAAAGGCTGAGAAGCACCAGCAGCGCGAGCGCCGTGAGCATCTGGCCGGCAAGCACATAGAGCGCGAAACCGGAGGAGTGAAAGTGCGGGTCGAGCGACATCAGCCAATCGGTCGCCAGAATTTCCTGAAGGAGGACGAAGCCGATGAGACCGCCAATTGCGATGCCCATGGATCGGCTGCGCAGTAGCGCCTGCGCAAGCAGGTAAGCGGCGGCGAGAATGAACAGGGTTCTGAGATCGAAGAACAGCGGCGTCAGGTAGATCGCCTTGAAGGTTTCGGATGGAGGCTGCCGCACCCATTCATAGACGGAGGATAGACCGAACAGGATCGGCAGCCAGGCAATCAGCACAAGCGGCAAAAGAGACAGCGCCGATCTCGCCGCGTGATCGAGATCGTGGCGCCAGATCCCCGGAATGATGCGCATCATCATCACCAGACCAAGTGCACCGAGCGGCAGGGCGCTTATGAAGGCGAGTGCAGCAAGCCAGCCGAGCAAGGCGGATGCTGGCGCGACCAGAACCAAGGCGAGAGCCGCCATGCAGAAGATGCCGCCGCTCAGCGCCAGCAGACGGGTCGGAAGGGCCTCGATGCGGCTCACGATCCCGCCCTCCTCAGCTGCGCCTGATCTTCCGGTGGGAGACCTGCGGCATCAGCATCCTGGCTTAGCTGCAGCGCGCGGATATAGGCTGCGATCGCCCAGCGATCCCGCGGAGAAACGCGATCCGCATAGGAATACATCACACCGTGGCCCTTGGAGATCACCTCGACGAAATAACGGGATGGCGCCTGACGCAGGCGGTCGATGTGAAAGCTCGGCGGATGGGGAAAGCCCCGCGCCGGCACCGTGCCGTTGCCGAAGCCGGCGGTGTCGTGACAGGGCGTGCAATAGATGCCGAATTCCTGCTGTCCGCGCTGGAGGAGCTCGATATTCACCGGCGGACGATTGGCAAGCGCCTGCGCATTCTGGAGATCATCGCGCCCAATCGTTCCATCCGGCGGCGCCTGCAACGCTTTGCCATCGGCAAAGAGCCGGCTCTTTTCGTAGGAATCATAACGCGGCTGGTGGTTCATGTCGTCGCAGCCGGCAAGAAGCAGGCTCAGCGTAAGAATGAGGGGACCGTATCTCATTCCGGTTGCTCCGTATGCTCGACGGCGTCCACGCGCACGGGATTGAGCTTGTCGAGAAAGGTGCGGGTGCGCTTCGGATGGAAGCGCTCGTCGTTGCTCATAATGACGAGAAAGAACTTGTCGGACCGCGCAAGCTGAAACGCCTCTATGTCGAAAAGCGGGTGATGGAGCCGCGGCAGGCGGTTCAGAAGCAGCATGCCGAAAATGGCGGAGAGAACGGCAAAAAGAACCATAAGTTCGAAGGTGATGAGCATGAAGGATTGCCAGGCATAAAGCGGCCGGCCGCCGATTTCGATCGGATAGGCGTAGTTGGTATAGAGCTGGAGACCGTAGGCCAAGGCCGCACCGAAGATGCCGCCTGCCAAAGTCAGCCATGGAACGATGTTCTCCTTGAAGCCCAGTGCCTCCGTCAGTTCTTCGACCGGATAGGGCGAGTATGCCTCTATGACGGTAAAGCCCGCCTTGCGCGCGCGCTTCACCGCCTCGACCAGCCGCTCGGGCCTGTCGAACTCCGCGAGCAGGCCAAACAGGTCGCTTCCGGGGTGCGGCTCACGCATGGCTCAAATCCCCCGTCTCGCGCAAAGCCTCCTCCACTTCGAACGCCGAGATGACAGGCAGGAAGCGCACGAAGAGAAGGAACGGCGCCAGGAAGACGCCGAGCATCCCGGCATAAAGACCCCATTCCCATATGCTCGGATGATATTGCCCCCAGGAAGAAACCAGATAGTCGCGATAAAGCGAGGTCGTCAGCAGCATGTAGCGCTCGAACCACATGCCGATCGTCGCAGACAGGCCGATCAGAAAGAGCACAAGCGGTTGGCATCTCACACTCTTGAACCACAATAGCTGCAGCGGCACGAAATTCAGAATGACGGCGCCCCAGTAACTGAAGGCATAGGCGCCGGCCAGCCGATCCATCAATGTCCCGATATCCTGCAGATCGCCGCCATAAAGGCTGTCGAACACCTCCGCCACATAGCCGTAGCCTGTCATCAGGCCGGTTGCGAGCAGGAAGCGTCCGAGAAGGTCGAGATGGCGCTCTGTGACCAGCATGCCGAGGCCCAGGGCGTGGCGCAGTACAACCGCGATCATGGCAACGACCGCGAACCCGGAAAAGGCGGCGCCCAGCACGAAATAGGGCGGGAAAACCGTAGAGGTCCAGCCCGGTATCGGCCCGGCGGCAAAGAGAAGCGAGATTTCCGAATGAACCGAGACGACCAGCGGAACGGCAATCACCGCCGTCAGGCGGTAAGCCTGGTTCCATCGCGCCCAATGTCTTGCCGAACCTCGCCAGCCGAGCGCTGCAAGCCCGTAAATCACCTGCTGCCATCGCCGTCTCGCCCGGTCGCGCACTGCCGCCAGATCGGGAATGATGCCGATGTACCAGAACAGTACGGAAACGGTCAGATAGGTGAGCACGGCGAAAAAATCCCAGCTCAACGGGCTCTTGAACTGCGGCGAGATCGTCATCGTGTTGGGATAGGGCGCGATCCAGTAGAAGAACCATGGCCGGCCCAGATGCAGGATCGGATAGAGCCCGGCGCAAACCACCGCAAACAGCGTCATCGCCTCGGCAAAGCGGTTGAGCGAATTGCGCCAGTGGGCGCCCAATAGAAGCAGCATTGCCGAGATCAGCGTCCCGGCATGGCCGATACCGAGAAACCAGATGTAGTTGGCAATCGCCAGCCCCCAATTGACGGGGATATTGTTGCCCCAGACGCCGACGCCGGAAACCAGGAGCACCGTCGCCGAAATCACAAAGGACAAAAGCAGCAGCAGGGAAAATGAAAAGCATATCCACCATGCGCCAGGGGCCGGATATTTCAACGGGATCCGCGTAACCCGCTCCGTCGCCGCAGCATCCCGATTGCGAATTTCACCGCTCATCCCGCTGCCTCCACCTTCCCAAGAGACGGGTCTTCGATCCGGGCAAGGTAGGTTGTTCGCGGCCGGGTGTTCGCTTCCTCAAGCAGGCTATAGTCGCGGGAACCGGCCTTGCGGCGACTGACTTCGGAATTGGGGTCTGCAACATTGCCGAAAGTAATCGCCTGTGTCGGACAGGCCTGCTGGCAGGCGGTGACGATCTCGCCATCACGGATCGGCCGGCCGTCCTTGTCGGCCACGATCCGTGCTTCGGCGATACGTTGGACGCAGTAGGTGCATTTTTCCATGACGCCGCGGCTGCGTACCGTCACGTCCGGATTGCGCATGGTCTTGACCTGCTCGGCATCGCCGCTGGTAAGATCGAACCAGTTGAAACGGCGAACCTTGTAGGGACAATAGGACGAGCAGGTGCGCGTGCCGATGCAGCGATTATAGACCTGCAGGTTCAGGCCATCGATGCTATGGACGGCTGCATTGACCGGGCAACCCATTTCGCAAGGCGCCTGCTCGCAATGCATGCAGGGAACCGGCTGGAAATAGGACTTCGGCGACGCCACATCGCCTTCATGGTAATGATCGATGCGCAGCCAATGCATCTGCCGCCCTTCGGCGACGAGTTCCTTGCCGACGACCGGAATATTGTTTTCAGCCTGACAGGCCGTGACGCAGGCATTGCAGCCGATGCAAAGATCGAGATCGATCGACATGCCCCAGGAGGGATCCGACACCGGCCTGTCGGGATAGAGCGATGGCGGCTTCTGCTTGGAAGCCGGCGGGGATCGCGGATCGAGCTTGCCGACCTCGACCGTCCGGATGAAATCGAAACCGTCGATCGCCTGGTGCAATTGCGTCGTTGCCACCTGCAACATTTTACCCGTCGGCTCGATGGTGATGCCGGCGATATGCCAGGGTTCCGTCGACCGTTGCAGGCCATAGGCGTCATAGCCAAGACCTGCGGCGATCGAATCCTTGAGCTTGCGTCCATAGCCGAGCGTAATAGCGATCGTATCGGCTTCCTGACCCGGCATGATCCAGACCGGCCCTACAATGGAGGCGCTGCCTGCGGTCAACCTGACCTCAGCACCGTTTTCAAGCTGCCGTTTTGATGCAAGCTGCGGACTGATGAGGATCACATTGCCCCATGTGATCTTGGTCAGGGGCCGCGGCGTCTCCTGCGCCCAGGCGTTTTCCGAAAACGTGCCGTCCCAGACACCGGCATCCGGGCGAATGACCACGGATAGCTCGGAATTGGCAGTCGGCGCCATCGGCGGAACCGAACGGTCCCGCACGGCAAAATTGACCAACGGTTCAGCGCTGTCCGAAACGAAGCCGCGATTGAGTGCGTCGCGCCAGCGCTCGTCGAATTCTCCGCCCCACGCCGCCCGCCAGGTCTGCCGCACCAGATCTCTGTCGCTCGACGTGCGGCCCATGATCGTTTCGAGCACGACATGCGCCGAACGCACCGCATAGAAGGGCCGAACCAATGGCTGGATCAATGTTGCGCTGCCGTCGACGGCTCGCGCATCACTCCAGCTTTCGAGATCATGCTGAAGCGGCACGTGCCAATGCGAAAGCGAGGCCGTTTCATCGACGTACAGCCCGGCATGAATGCGGAACTTCACTTTCTGCAACGCATCGCGAAATGCGAGGTCGCCTGGCGCAAGATAGGCGGGATCGGTGCCGATGACCGCCAAGGTGGAGACCTTGCCGGCGTTCATGTCCGCCGTGAGCACATCGAGCGATCGAGGGCCGTCCGACGCCTGGACATTGACCGGCTCCGAGAAGCGAAGCGTGCTTCCAAGGCTGCCTAACCTCTCATTGATCAGCAATGCCAGAGCCTGAAGATCGTCTCCATGATGCGCACCGATCAGCAGCAGAGCATTGGCCTTCGACGCAAGAAGGGCGGATGAGGCGCCAGCCACCCATTGACGCTCATGATCGCCGAGGCTGACATCTCCCAGGCCCAAGAGACCGATCTGGGCGCCAACCGCGCGCAACAGCCGATCGACCGCCGAATGCCGGGCAACGAGGCGCATGTCGGCGACCGCGCCGGTCGCCGAAGGTGTCGGTTCGGCTACGAACAGGCGGCTCGTTCCTTGCTTTTGTTGACGCAGCCGTCGGCGATCGGCAAAGCCACGGGCATATGGCGTCTGGCGAGGACCGGAGCCGAGAAAATCGTCATCGAGGCTGACGATGGTCTCGGCAGCAGCAAATGCCGGCTGAAACTCCAGCGGGCGACCGAAAATGCGCTGCGTGGCAGTCAGTCTGCCCGTCTCGGGCAATGGATCGCAGACATGCCACCGCGCCTTCGGCCACCGCCGCATCATCGCTTCGATCTGCCGACGCATTGTCGGCGAGCTGAAGGGGGCGGTCAACAGCCGGAATCCTTCCCCTTCAGTCTTGTCCAATTCATCAGCTTTCGCCGCCATTTCGGTATCGAATGCGTCCCAATTTGCGGGTTTGCCCAGATGAAGCGGCATTTGCGAGCGGCCGGGATCATAGAGGCCAAGCAGCGCAGCTTGCGTGAACGCATCGGTGGCGCCGCCGGATACGGGGTGATCGGGATTGCCTTCAAGCTTGACCGGTCTGCCGGTGAAGGTCTTACCGAGGATGGGCTGCGCGTAGCCGCCAAAGGTCACGGCAGTCGCAAACCATTTGGCAACGCCGACGGTGACGCCGTCGGGCGCCTGAACGTAAGGCAGCGCCTCCTCGTCCGCTTCGCCCTTGCAGGCCGAAAGACCCGCAAGGGCGAGCGATGCTGCCATGATCTTCAAGAGGGAGCGGCGATCGATGGCGACGGCATTGCCGTGCAACATGGGGAATTCTCGCCTTGAGAAGCGAGAAAACTCCTCCGTATCGGCAAGCTTCTCCAGCGCCCGCCAGAACCGCTTTCCCGTCTTGCCGGCGAGATGCCTGCGGACCGTGTCTCTCTCAACACCACGCTCGGTCATCGCATCACCTGTGACAGATATTGCATTGGATGAGTTTCCTCGGTTCGATGCCATAGCTCTTCACCACCTGCGCGCCGAAATCCTTGTGCCGTTCGGGATGGGCATCCCAGTCGGACCAGTCCATGCGTGTCACCTGATCCGGAGGGCGAAGGTTCGGCGCGGGATTTCGATGACAGTCCAGGCACCATTGCATCTGGAAAGGTTCGGCGCGCGTCATCAGCGGCATCCGGTCGACGCGCCCATGGCAGGCGACACAGGGAACACCGCGGGCAACATGGATCGAATGGTTGAAATAGACGTAGTCGGGCAGCCTGCTGACGCGATTCCAAATGAGCGGCACGTTGTCGGCAAGGCTATGGCGCACGGGCGCCAGCATGGCCGCGCCGGTCCAGATCTGCGAATGGCAGCTCATGCAGATATGGGTCGCCGGCAATCCAGCGCGGGCGCTCGTCTCGACGGAAGTGTGGCAATAACGGCAATCGATACCAAGACCTGCCACATGGTGCTCGTGGCTGAAGGGAACCGGCTGATCCTGCACCCACCCAACCAGCGTGCCATAGCTGGAGCTGGCATAACCACCGACAAAAAGGACGATCAGAAATATCAGGATCGCAGCAGCAAGCAGCGATGCGCGCAGCCTCGTATCAGCCGATGCCGTAAAGATCTGCGCCACGGAATTCCCCTGAATTCGCTCTCGCAATGGGATCAAACGAAAACCGGGATTGAAAGTTCCACCTCCCAGTAATGACGGTCACCGGGAGTGCACCGCCATCCCAATTGTCAGGAACAATGCGGCCTGAGGACGGTTTTAGGAGCGAGGGCGGAACGTCATGCCATGGCCCGCCACAAAAATACACTCATCCGGCAGGAGACCGTTCATGAAACATCAGCAGCCGCGTGAAGGCGCACCAGGAACCACCGATCAATCGCCGCGATGGGAAGGACCGGCTGGATCAAAGCCGGCCGGATATCTTCCGGCCAAGGATGGCGGGGAAAAAGCGCGCGATGCTCATGGCGAAAACATCGATCATCCCCGCAAACGCCGGGTATCCGACGCCTTGAAACAAAAGGGCGACGATTGACGGCGCCGCCAAAGTGAAAGCCGCATGTCAGGCTGGTGGGCTCACGCCTGCAATTCCACTTTAGGGGCAAATCCGGCAAGGAATGGCGTCTCTGGGTGACGGACGGGCGGCTTCCGCGCCATGCGAATGCTTCAGGAATGCTCAAATGGATGAACAAGGACGAGTTGGCCACGCTTCGATGGCTGGACTCTTGTTCACGGCATCAGCTGGAGCCAAAAATAGCCGTAGGGCTGAAACATGATTGGATAGCGAAGCTTGCCGACAGCCGGAAATGCCGTCCTTCCGAACAGCTCCGTGGGGCTTCCACCCGAATACCGATGTAGATCGAGCATGGCGGCCTGAGCAATATTCGACAGGTTCGCAACGCAAAGAATGCATTCCCCGCGATATTCTCTGACATACGCGATGACGGCGGGATTGTCGGTGCCGACAAAGTGAATCGCTCCCCTTGCGAAGACTCGATGCGCCGACCGGATTGCCAGGATGCGACGGACCCAATTCAGAAGAGAATGCGGGTCCTTCTCCTGCGCGGCCACATTGATCACCTGGAAGCCGAAACGAGGGTTGTCGACGAGCGGCAATGCGAGGGTCTCCGGATCGCTGTCGGAGAATCCGGCATTCTTACCGCTGGACCATTGCATGGGTGTGCGAACACCATCTCGATCTCCCAAATCGATATTGTCGCCCATGCCGATCTCGTCGCCATAGTAGAGCACCGGGCTGCCGGGCAATGAGAACAGCAACATGTGGAGAAGCTCGACGCGGCGCCGGTCCTGATCCATTAGCGGCGACAAACGGCGTCTGATGCCCAGGTTCAATCGGGCGCGTTCGTCGGAAGCGTAGGTGTCCCATAGAAAATTACGCTCGGCCTCGGTGACCATTTCCAAGGTCAGCTCGGCATGATTCCCCAGGAAAATGGCCCATTGGCAATCCTCGGCAATGCCATGGGTTTGCTGCACCATGGTGATGATCGGCTGGGAGTTTCCCATTGCGATCGCGGTGAATATTCGCGGCATCAGCGGGAAGTGGAACGCCATGTGGCATTCGTCCCCTGCTCCGAAATAATCCCGTGCCTGATCTGGCCATTGGTTTGCTTCTGCAAGGAGTACGACACCGGGGTAGCTCGCCTCGAGCGTCTTTCTGATGTGCTTGAGCAGCCTGTGCGTTTCTGGAAGATTCTCGTTATCGGTGTTCTCTCGCTCAACGAGATACGGAACGGCATCGAGGCGAAAGCCGTCCACGCCAAGATCGAGCCAGAAGCGCATGATATCCAGAACCGCTTCGATGACCGCGGGGTTGTGATAGTTCAGATCCGGCTGATGGGAGTAGAAGCGATGCCAGAAATAGGCGTTCGCAGCGGGGTCCCAGGTCCAGTTGGATCTTTCGCTATCGACGAAAATGATGCGCGTTTCCGCGAACTTGTCGTCCGTCTCGGACAAGACGTAGAAATCCCGCTCCGGGGACCCGGCTCGCGCGTGCCGGGCACGCTGAAACCAGGGATGCTGATCGGAAGTATGGTTGAGAACCAGCTCCGTAATGACATGCATCTTGCGGGCATGGGCGGCATCCACGAACCTCCTGAAATCGTCGAGTGTACCGAATTCCGGACTGATGCTTTCATAGTCGAGCACGTCGTAGCCGTCGTCCCGGCGAGGAGACGGATAGAACGGCAGGAGCCAGATTGCATTCACACCGAGCGATGCCAGGTAATCCAGCTTCCGCGTCAATCCGGCAAAATCGCCGAATCCATCCCCATTGGCATCGAAGAACGACTTTACATGGAGTTGATAGATGACAGCATCCTTATGCCAGGATGCATAGCGAAGCTCGCGTTCGGTTTCGCTCAATCGTCAGCTCCCTCGGCAACCATTGTTTCAACCAGGCGCGACTGGTTCTGGCGCAAAACTAATGTTGCCAGTCATCTGTTCAAGATTGCTCAGGAGAATCCACGGCTCGACGCCGATGTTCACTCCCGTGACGAGGAATACGAGGGCAGCTCGCTTGTTCGGATTCCAGAGCCATCATGGCCGGCTTTCCCGCGCCAATCAGGATCACTTCTTGCCGTTCGCCTTGCCCCGGTAAACGGGGCAAGAACATTGTTGCTAGCTACCTGTTGCATTCTCCGCCGATCAGGCAACTTCCTCCGACAGCTTTTCAAAGATCGGCCTCAACCGCCGATGGCGTCCGACCGGCGGATGCTCAATTTCCACCACACGCCCCGATTTCTTCTGCCGTTTCAGCCATTCACGCAGGGTTTCGGCGCTCGTATGGTCAAGATAGTGCAGACGGGCGCCGGCGATCCTGATCTTGCGACCCTCAGGAAGCGTTTCCAGCGTGTTGAGCAGGGCGGGAACATCCTTGCATGTCGCTACACCCACAAGGTCGAGGTGGATGGTTTCATCATCCTCCAATCTGTCGATGGCGAGCTTGCGACGCAGGTAAGGAAGGATTTCCAGTATAGACAGTGCAAGACCGAGCGCCACGCCGACGAGGAGGTCCTGGAGTACCACCATTGCCACCGTCGCAGTCCAGATGCCGACGGGAACCCAGCCGTGATGATCGAAGAGGTGGCGGACATGATGGAGACTGATCAGCCGCCATCCTGTTACCAGCAGCACCGCGGCGAGCGCTGTCAGCGGCACCATGGCAAGCAGCTGCGGCAGAAATGCCACCAGCCCAAGGATCCAGACACCATGCAGCACCGCCGACGCGCGGGTCCGCGCGCCTGCCTGAATATTGGCGGACGATCTGACGATCACACCCGTGATCGGCAGCGCACCAAGCAGACCGCAAAGTGCGTTGCCGATGCCTTGCGCGAACAGTTCCTTGTTGAAGCGGGTCCGCACGCCATCATGCATTCGATCAACGGCGGCGGAAGACAATAGCGTTTCCGCACTGGCGATCACGGCGATGACCAGTGTCGCCACGATGATACCCGGCTCGGCGATCCTCGCAAAACCATCGAGCGTTGGCAGCGAAATGCTGTCGATGAGAGAGGACGGCACCTCCACCCTGGCGATCGGCAGCTGCATCCCGGCCGTCAATATCGTGCCAGCAGCAACCCCTACCAGAGCACCGGGTACCAGCATCAATGGCTTTGGCCTGAACTTCTCCCATGCGATCATGGCCAGCAATGAGATCAATCCCACGAGGAGAGCAACCGATTCCTGGGTCAGTCCCGCACCCCAAACGCGGCCGAGGGTCTGCTCCATAGCGGAGACGTTCTCGATGCCTCCGGCAGCAGGTCTTGCCCCCATCAGCACATGGATTTGGCCAAGAATGATGAGGATGCCGATTCCGGCGAGCATGCCGTGGACCACCGCAGGCGAGATTGCCCGAAACCACGACCCGATCTTCAGGAATCCGGCAAGGACCTGCAGCAATCCCGCCACGATGAGAACCGGTCCGAGCATGGCAACGCCATATTGTTCGACGAAGCCGAAGACGATCACGGCGAGACCCGCCGCCGGTCCTGACACCTGCAGCGGAGATCCGGCTAGAAGGCCGACGACAATGCCGCCGACAATGCCTGAAATGAGGCCCATGGCCACCGGAACGCCTGAAGCCACGGCAATCCCGAGGCAAAGCGGCATGGCGACGAGAAACACCACAAGCGACGATGGGAAGTCTCGCGAAATAACAGAGCTTGAGATCATCGGCCTACTCCGCAGCTTGCGGCATCACATGGGGGCGACCACGACCCGTGACTGCGACGGGCAAAGGTCTGTCCTCCATGATGTCCGTGAAGCGAGCGGCCGCACCGTCATAGACCAGCACCTCCCCCGTCTCGATATCGAAAAACCAGCCATGCAGGGTAATGTCGTTGGTCGCCAATTTGGCCGCGACCGAAGGATGCGTGCGCAGATGGTCGAGCTGGACAACGACGTTTTCCATGGCGATGGCGCGAACCCTTTGGCGCTCGGGCAGATCGGCAGGATAGGCCTCGCAAACGATCGAATGGGCCGCATGGCTATGTTTCAGCCACGCAGCGACATTCGGCATCGGCTTCAGGAGATCGGGCTGGCAAAGTCCTTTCATGGCGCCGCAATCGGAATGCCCGCACACGATGATATCGCGAACGCCGAGTGCGACGACGGCATATTCTATCGCCGACGATACGCCGCCATTGGCCGTCGAAAACGGAGGAACGATATTTCCGGCGTTGCGGCAAACGAAAAGTTCGCCGGGACCGGATTGCGTGATCGTTTCCGGCATCACCCGGCTGTCGGCGCAGGAAATCATCAGCGCCTGTGGTTGCTGTCCCTCCTCCGCCAGCCTGCGATAAAGTGCCTGATGGTCGGGAAAGACGGCACCGCGAAAGCTGGAGATACCTTTAAGCAAATCACCCATGTCGAGTCCTTGTGATGGGCCGGACGGCAGGCAGGGGGCGTACCCATGCCCGGCGGGTTGGAATGCGCGATCATTTCGCAAGTGCGAGATAGGAAGGGACAATGGGAAGAAAATAGCGAAATTGGAATTAGTCGAATCTAATTTATAAAAACCTTGTGAGTGGATTGTGAGATGACTTTAGTTGCAATCGGCTATGCGCAATTCCCCGCCTCGGTTTTGACATCCATCGCAGAGGCGAGATATCGCATTCGGTATTGCGCGTTACAGTTGATGCGATAACATGCATCTGGTGTTTTCTCGGGGTGAGTACCAGTGCTCCTGCGTCAATCCGTTCTGGCCATTGTGGCATCCGCAACCTTGTTCGGCGCGGCGCATGCAGACATGACGATACAGCGCATACCAATAGAAAACGCCGTCCCCGTTCTTCTGCTGAAGGGTGAATTCAGCCAGTCCGATGATCCTCAGCAGCTCTCCCGGGAAGTCGCAGCAAGCGGCGCTAAGGCCGTTACCTTCGACAGCAACGGCGGCAACATCCTTGCAGCCATGGCCTACGGCAGGATGATTCGGTCCCTCGGGCTGGCGACCTTTCAGCTGCGTGCCAGCCAATGCGCATCCGCCTGCACGCTCGCGTTCGTCGGTGGGGTGATCCGCCAAGCAGAGCCCGGCGCCATCGGTGTTCATCAATCTTCGTTTGCGCCAGGTGCCGGGCTCGACGGTCCCACTGCCGTGGCTGCGATACAGACGATGACGGCACAAATCATGTCATATTTTACGGAGATGGGCGTCGATCCGAAGCTGCTTCAGGTCAGCCTCTCCGTACCCAGCGACGACATGCGATATCTCACCGCCAGCGAGATGCAGAGCTATGGTGTGACCTTCGGCAACCTCAACGATATAGCCGGCCGGCTTGCCCCAGGGGGAGGGGCTGTGCCGGCGGCTCCCTCTTCCGCATCGCATGAACCTGCAGCACAGACAACCGAGCAAAAGGCCCGGGCCTTTATATCTGCTTATTATGACGCATGGTCTGGCGGGAATACCGAATCCGTTGCATTCATGGAAAAGGCGTATGGCGAGACCGTGGATTTCTACGGAAAGGCGGCGCCCAAAGCGGAGGTGGTCACTGCAAAGCGCGACTTTGCGATACGATGGCCGATCCGGGCCTATAGCGAAAGGCCGCAGTCTCTAAAGATCAGTTGTTCCGACACCTGTAGGATCGACGGAAATGTCGATTGGTACGCAAAGCGCGCCGGCGATCGCATATCATCGGGAACTGCGGAATTCTCCTTCGTGTGGGATGTGAAGACCGGAACGCTCATGTCGGAAAGCGGAAAGGTAAGCGAGACTGACAAGGGAGCCTCCGCACCGATCCGCCTGATAGCCCAGTGGCAGGAGCAAAACGGAGCATGCCGCGGCGGTAGCGGAGATTCGGCTGACACTCTGGCAGCCTGTGACCGACGCGAGCGCATCACAGCGAAGCTTCAGACCGTCGGCTGGTGCTTCGGTCGCGAAGGCCAGTATGGCTATCAAATGGACTGGCATGCATGTGACGGTCCATCGTCTCAGCAAGCAGCTGCGGGCGTCAACGCATCAGGCGCATCGAGTGTGGGGCGGAAAAACCCGGCCGACTTTCCGATCCCAGGCCGATTTGCCGGAAAGACCATGCTGCCGGACTTCAAGGGGCGAGACCGCCAGTTCAACTCCTTCAGAACGCGTATTCGTGACGGGATGCGCCAGGGGCCTAACTTTGCGGGACACTACACCCTCATTCAGATCGGCTGCGGAACGGGATGCTCCTTTGCGATCGTCGCCGATAACAAGACTGGCCGGCCGGCGAGCTTTCCACGCGGCGGCGAAGCGAACATGTATCTCGCGTTGAATTATAGTCTCGAAAGTCGCCTGCTTGCAGCTCAATGGTTCAGCTACGATTCAGGTCGCTGCTTCCTTGAGTATTTCGACTTTGATCGAGATGAATGGAAGCCGCTGACGAAGGCCGACATCGGAAATAGCGATACCTGTTACAAGGCGATCGAAGAAAATCTTCACTGATGCCGCGCGGTTGTGGGGGGAAGACGGTTATCCGAGACTCGACCACCCGGACCGGCGCTGTCGCGGCTCAGAAGGATTGGCCTAATCCCGAGCTCCGCGCAGTTAGCCGGGGCCGTTCGGCGATGCGGGATCTGCGGGACGGGCACTCTCGACATAAAGACCATAGCTCGTCCCATAGCCTGCGACGCTCAAGCGCATGCCCGGCGCAAGGCTCTGTCTAAAGCTATCGGGGAAGCCGCACAGTTCTCTGAACATCAAGGGCAATCCCTCAAGCTTGATCGGTCGGCGACAATCTTTGCTTTCAAAGCCGTCGATTTGCACTACTGTATAAGGCAGCTCGACATGGGCACCGGTGAACAGTGGGAAGATCATTGGAACGATAAAAATGGCGATATTCCGACCGGCGACAAAGGCAAGCAATGCCGCACCGCCAATGATAATCGGGTAATCGTCCCGAGGCTCCCGATATCTGTGCAGTATCAGAACATAGACCGCGGCCGATACTAGGCCGATGGCAAGGCTCGGTATACTCATCAGTGCCGCCCACTCCGTCGACGGCAGAAATAATGGAAGGAACACGCCGACGACCATTGGCACCGCGATACCGATCAGTAGCCAAAGCCAAAGCAATTTCTGGGCAAGCCAGGGAAGCTTCCCCCGTGCTTGACGTTGTCCGCCACGTATTCTCGCCGGCCTATTTGCAGCGATAATACGCCTGGCCTCCGCCGCGGTCATGGCGTGCGGGTAACGCGGTGGCACCTCGATCTTGCCAGATGCAATCCAGCGCTTGATTTGCTTGATCTGGTTATCCGAAGCAGGTTCATGGACCTTGATCCAGGCCGAGAGCTCCTTGTCGTCGCCGAGCGCGCCATCCGGGACCGCCTGATTTATGCGCAATGCAATCCATTTGGCACGCTCGACTTTTGTCGATGAGGGGCGACGCACTGTCATATGTTTGCGCTGGCCTCATTGAACCTTTCGATCAGAAACTTATCCATCTGCGGCTTTCATCTTCAGTAGTGAACATCTCGTCAGCGATCATCTATAGTAGAAGAGCGCCGCCAGTGCACGGCTCGATGTTAGGATCGTGGCACAGAGAACCCCGCAGCTGAGCGATCTGTACCATGCCGCTGGCTGACATCCTCGTCGAAATTGGCCGTAACGGGCCAAACGGGCTGCACGGGCGATTTTCAAGGATGTTCGGCCTTACTGTTTAGTGGAACACTAACGACGTTGACGTGTTCTTCGTCCCAGATGCGCCAAGCTGCCGGGGTTGCGACAGAGCGATGAAAGAGCGGCACGCCAACGAAGCAATTAGCCCGAAGCCAGACGAAGCCAAGTCCCGGCAACAGGCTTTGCAATTCATGACTACAGAACATTTCGTGCTGCAGACTGACCGTGCGGCAACCATCCAGGAGGCGAACCAACGCGCCAACCTGTTTCTGACGTCGGTCTCGAGTGCGACGATCGCCCTTGCCTTCGTGGCCCAGGTCACGCAGATGGGGCAGCCGTTTGTCTTGTTCAGCCTGATTTTGCTGCCATGCCTCTACTTCATCGGCCTTGTCACGTTCGTGCGGACGGTGCAGGTCGCCATCGAAGATATGGTGCATGCACGCGGCATTGCGCGAATCCGCCATTACTACGTCGAAGTCGCGCCGCTGATGGAGAAATATCTGGTCCACTCCATTCACGACGATGGTCAGGCCGTTCTGAGCGACAAGGCTCTCAAGCAGTCGCGCTGGCAATCGTTCATGAGCACCGCCGGTCTGGTGAGCGTCATTGCCGGTGCAATCGCCGGCGTCTTTGCTAGAGTGGTCGTCAAAACGGCCGCCGGCTCGGGCGTCCCTGTCGCAGTTGTCCTGGGGATCGCCATTTTCGCGATAAACGTTGCTGTCATGCGGCGTTATCACGTTCGGACCTGGAGGGCCGCGGAGCAGAGATTGCCGGTTCTGTTTCCTAGCGAGAAGAGGCTTCGCCGTTGATGGGCGGTGGGCACCACCGGGCAATTGAGCGCAACGCAATTTGCGAAAGGTTTCAACTTTGCATCGCTGAGCCGTAGTTCAGCGCGCATGCCGGGAGCAATTCAATCGCGGCTGCCCAGGGCGTGATCTTGCGAGAGAAATCTTATGACAACCGTGTTTGTCTCGTTGAGTGTCTCAACAGGGCAAGTGGATCGAGAATCTGGCCGAAGCAGACCACCGCTACCCGCTCGCCGGTGGCCTTGGCGATATACATGTATTCATCCGCGCGTTTGACAAAGGATTGCACAGTGTCATCTGCCCGCAGGAACGTAACGCCGACGGCAGCGCCGGTGAACGTGACTTGCCCGTCAATGGGTATCGGTTTGAAGATTCGTTCCATCGCCTCTTGGAGATGCCGCTGCAAATCACCGGCGAGCTTCCGGTCGATGTCGAGCAACACAGCAAATTCGTCGCCCCCGATCCTCGCAATGAAATCGGTGGCACGAAAATTCTCACGCAGTCTATTGGCGATCGTTCTCAGCACCTCGTCACCTGCCGAATGCCCGATCGTATCATTGACGATCTTAAAATCATTCAGGTCGATGTATGCGAGAGCGAGTTTCCGATCATTCAGCAGATTGCGAGCGACGGCGTCGGCGATAACTTCATCGAAACAGGCCCTGTTGGGAAGACCTGAAAGCGCATCGGTACGGGCGGAGGCCTTTAGCGCGTTCTCGATCTCACGTTGCTGCCTGACGCGGGCGGAAACATCGATGATGATTTCGACATCGAAAGAAATTCCGTCAATCACGGTGCGCTGAGCAGAAATAAGTGTCGGAATGACTGCGCCGTCGGCATAGGTAATATCCACCTCTTCCAGCTCATAGGCGCCCTCTTCTTCGAGAAGGCGATGACGGCGGTCCCTGGCTGGATTGTCAATCGCCGCACCATCGGAAGTCAACCTTTTTCCCCTGATGTCGTCCCATTTCAAGCCAGTGAGCCGCAGATAAGCTTCGTTGACTTTAACGTAGCTGGATGTCTTTGTGTCACTCGTCGTGATAGACATCGCTATAGGTGCGGATTCGAACATTCGCACCAGCATCGATGCCAACAATTCTGCCGGCAAAATGTCTTCCTGGTCTGCCAAAGATGCTGCGCCGCACTTTCCAGATTCTTGGAAACCCAGCCCATACTTCACTGTTGAGGGACGCCAGGGTGCAACCGCAATATCGGTTAGCAATTTCGCTTGCCACACCTCCGTCGAAGTTCCGAACCGTTCTATTTTCGGCTCGCATCCCGTTTGTGCCGCAACCGCGGTGATGACGCCGTACCACTTCACGATCCTGCCTTCGGCGTCGCGATGCGGCTTTGCGCGACTGAGCATCCATGTCCACGCATCGCCGTAGAGTCTCATTCGGAACATCGTTTCAAATGGCTTGCCCGACGGCAACCATGCAAGCCATTCCTGCCGGACCCGGAGCCGGTCGTCCGGCTGCATACGGCGATACCAGTCCGCAACACGATCAACGGTGCTATCAGCCATTCCATCGAGTGTGGGTCCCATGAAACTGACAACACCTTTGGCATCACTCGACCAGGGAATACTTGCACTGAGTTCGATCGATCGCCGAGCGTGGTCTTCGGTTTCCCTCAGCGCGGTCTCGATCGCCTTGCGATCCGTAACGTCGATCGAGGTAACCGAAATGCCGATCTGCTCGCCCCCATCGTCCTCGACAGGCTGGTTGATGACAAGGAAAGCTTTTTCGCTGCCGGCAGGCTGGTATTCGTTGATGACGACGGTCTCGCCGGCGAGGACACGCCGCAGATCGCTCACGACGCGAGGCGCGTCGCGATCAGGTACGAAGCTATTCACCGCCCGCCCGATCAGGTCATCCGGACACAGGCCAAACATTTCCGCGAAGCGATCGTTGACGCTGACATAGCGCAGTTCCATGTCGAGAAAACACAGGCCAATCGGTGCCGCTCTGTACAAAGCGTCCAGCTGGTGAACGCGCTGGAACAGCGAAACGTTTGCGGCACGTTGAGACAGCGATTTTTGTTTGTGGCATGCTAGCCACTGCGCAGTCTCAGTCCCATTCAGGGGTTTGCCGAATAACCAGCCCTGTCCGACATCACATCCTAGTCGACGGAGAATGGTGGCCTGTTCTTCGGTCTCGACACCCTCTGCGACGACGGTCATGCCCAGACTTTGACCTAACCCGATTACCGAAGCGACGATCTTACGGCTATCGTTGTCGCGCTGCATTGAGCGCACGAAACTCATGTCTATCTTGAGTTTGTCGAACGGGAAGGCGTGCAATCGGGTGAGGCTGGCAAATCCTGTTCCGAAATCGTCAAGCGCAAAACCCATGCCAGCAGATTTCATTAGAGCGATCGTTGACCGTACGGTCTCATCATCTTCAAGCAGAACGCTTTCCGTTATCTCAATTTGAATTCGATCTAATGGAAAGCCCGTCGCCTGAACAATGCTGCGGATGAATTCGAACAAATTCGGATTACGAAATTGTACGGCGGAAATATTGATCGCTAGCACGAAATTTCCCGGCCAGAGATTTGCCTGCTGACACGCTTCCGAGATGATCTTTTTTGTCAAAGCATCGATCAGGTCGTTTGCTTCGGCGATAGGGATAAATTCCGATGGCGGGATGATACCAATTTTGGAATCGGTCCAGCGCGCCAAAACTTCAAACCCGACGAGCGCCCGGCTTTGCATGTCCACCAAAGGCTGAAACGCTGGCCAGATTGCTGGCGTCGACAATGCCTGTTTCATGGAATGCGGCGATATCTTCCGGTCACTCAGAAAACTGCGTTGCTCTGCGCCTGACCGCTGGCCGTGATTCTGGAGATTTGTTTGAGCGGTTTTCCCACGAGAGATCATTGTGCTTCCCACCTGCGCGCAATAATCATGCCGGCATCCGCTTAAAATTCGATTATTTCTTTCGAGTATAGTGAACTGCGATAGGTATATGATCAAAATCTTATAAGCATCCAGTGAAGTTGTTGCACTTTCGGCTGATGGAGTTCTCAACTATCCTGCTGATGTTGGTGCGATATTCTTGACAAGAGCTGCGCAGCTTCATTGCAGGGCGACCAGGCGACAGAGGCAATACCGTTGATCGGGCCATCGAGCACGAAGAACGCGGCGACGCGGTCGTGGCGGGCCTGGATCCGGAGGCGTTTTCGCCGCATGGGCTTCGGTCCGGTTGCCTGACCGAAGCGGCCAACTGCCGTGTCCCGCTTCAAGAGGCTATGCAGCAGTCGCTGCATAAGTCGGCGTCGCAGGCGGCAGGTTACTACAACAAAGCCGAGCGGAAGAACGGTCGAGCGGCACGCTTGGTCATTTGATGAGTGGGCCTCAATTCGCAGTTTTACGACGCAAATGTCAGCGATCCGTCGAAGCATGATTACGGCACGCTCATTCTCACCGCCGGAAGATCTCAGTCTTCCGAACGGATATAAACCTGCAGCGTGTAGCCGATATGCTCGGTCATCAGCGTCCTCGCCCGCTCCTGATCGCGGTCGAGGGCTGCTTCCATCAGGGCTGTATGATGCTCGAGCGCCATGGCGTCCCGCAAAGCGGCGACTGCCTTCTCGTAGCCGATCGAGAGACCCGCAGCGGCACGTTGCGTCGGCGCAAGACCGAGAAAACGATGATGGCGGCGAAGCTGGTCCGAGATGGTGGACTGGAAACGCTGCAGCCAGTTCGATGTCGCCGCACTGACGAGTGCTGTATGGAAGGCCGTGTGCTTCTCATCCCATTCGTCCGCCATTTCCTCGGAAGCGGAATCGGGCACGATCCTGCAGCGCGACAGGCGATAATGCGCCGTCACGACCGCGGATTCCCAATCCGGACCGCCCCTTTCGATCGATTCCATAAGCAGCGGCAGCTCTATGACCATCCGCGCCCGCATCAGGTCCTCCAGCTCCGCGCGCGAAACGGGGGCCACCGCAAAGCCGCGATTGCTGACGGCAGTGACCAGCTTTTCCGCCTCCAGCCGCGAGAGCGCCTCTCGAAGCGGCGTCCAGCCGACGCCATAGACGTCGCGAAGGGCGCCGAGCCGCAAGGAAGTGCCGGGCCTGAGCTTGGTGTTGAGGATATCGCGTCGTAGCAGCCGATAGGCGGCCTCTGTCTTGCTCAACGCATCCTTGTCCTGCATGGTCCTTGTCCCGCTCCTCGCAGCATGGATTATATATAAAATCGCCGTAACGCAAAAATATATATCAAATAAGCTCAACGTGAATATCATATATTGAAAATTGACAGGCTTGCCGCAGTTGCTATGATCCGCCCCAAGAGAGCCGAACGAATACGGCTCCCTGTCACATTCGGGAGGAAAATATGCTGAAATCTACGTCCAAGTGGCTGTCCGGCCTTGCCGTGGCCGGCGCTTTCATGGCCGGCGTTGCCACGGCTTCGGCAGAGCCCATCAAGATCGCGATCGCCAATTTCGGTGAGCATCCGCAGCTCAACGCTTCGATCGCCGGCTTCAAGAAAGCGCTCGCCGACAACGGGTTCGTCGAAGGCAAGGATGTCGTCTATTCCGAGAGCAATACGAGCTTTGACGCTTCGCTCGTTCCGCAGATGATCGCCAAGCTGCAGGCCGAACATCCGAAGCTGATGTACACGGTGACGACGCCGGTGTCGCAGATCGCCAAGAAGGCGCTTGCAGGCTCCGGCATACCGATCGTCTTCACCGCCGTGACCGACCCGGTCGCCGCCAAGCTTGTTCCCTCGTGGGACGCGGGCGGTGACGGCATTACCGGCTCGAGCGACCTGCAGGACATTTCCGCAATCCTCACCTTCACCAAGAAGCTGCTGCCGAATGCCAAGCGCCTCGGAGTACCCTACAATCCGGGCGAGGCCAACGACGTCGCTCTGATCGACAAGGTCAAGGCCGCTGCTCCGGCAGCCGGCTTCGAAGTGGTCCCCGTCGGTGTCGACAACGTCAACGACATCCAGCAGCGCATCGCATCGCTCTCCGGTAAGGCGGACGTGATCTACACCCCCGCTTCCAATCTGCTACAGCCGGCAATCCCCGCCGTTGCCGCCGCCGCCCGCCAGGCACAGATCCCGATCGTCAACTCCGACGACGCGGCTGTCCGCAATGGCGTCGTGCCGGCAAGCTTTGCCGTCAACTATGAGCAGGTCGGTGAAAACGCCGGCAAGATCGCCGCGCAGATCTTGAAGGGCGCCGATCCGAAGACGATCAAGCCGTCCGTTCCGGCCTATAAGGACCACGCACCGCTGATCAACAAGACCGTGTTGAAGGCGTTCGGCGCTGAAGTCCCGGCTTCGCTTGCCAATTGCAATTGCTTCACGAAGTGATAGGCAGCATCTTCTGCTACAGCGACCTTTGCGCGTCATATGTGACGCGCGGCGCTGTAGGATCAATCCGATCCATGGCGGCGTCAGGGACGCCGCCATTTCATAACCCTACACTGCAGGGGAGGCACGGATGCTCGATATCAAATCCGCGCGCAAGGTTTTCTACAGAGGCCAGCCCGACGAAAAGGTCGCGCTCGACGGCCTGACGCTCTCCCTCAAGACAGCCGAATTCGGCGTCGTCATCGGTTCGAACGGCGCCGGCAAGAGCAGCATGCTGAATGCGATTTCCGGCGCACTCAGCCTTGATTCCGGTCAGATCCTCATCAACGGCAACGACGTGACGAACATGCCGGTCCACAAGCGCGCCGCCCGTCTTGCCCGCGTGTTCCAGGACCCGATGAAGGGAACGGCGGCCAGCATGACGGTCGGCGAGAACATGCTTCTGGCGGAGCTGCGCGGCAAGAGCCGCGGATTTCGTCCCGGCCTGAATGCGGCTCGCCTCGCTGCCTACAAGGAACGTCTCGCCGTTCTCGGCCTTGGCCTCGAAAACCGGCTGGATACCAAGGTGGAACTTCTTTCGGGCGGCCAGCGCCAATCGCTGTCCCTCATCATGGCGGTCGGCGGTTCGCCCGACGTGCTTTTGCTCGATGAACACACAGCCGCACTCGACCCACGCACGGCCGATATCGTCATGCAGGCGACCGTTCGCACCGTCGAGGCGCTGAAACTGACGACATTGATGGTGACGCACAACATGCAGCACGCCGTCGATTTCGGCGACAGCATCATCATGCTCGATGCCGGCCGCGTGCATCTCGAAATTGCCGGCGAAGGCAAACGGCGCATCACCGTGCCCGAACTCATCGGCCACTTCGCCGTCAAGACCGACCGAATGCTGCTGGTGAGCTGACATCATGATGGATTTCATTCAGACAACCGTTTCGAGCTTCGTCTCGCTCATCCCGGTCACGCTCGCGCAGAGCTTCATCTTAAGTTTCGTCGTGCTCGGCATCATGATCCCGTTCCGGATGCTGAGCTTTCCGGATCTGACCAGCGAAGGCGCCTTCCCGCTCGGCGGCTGCGTCTGCGGCATCCTGCTGGCAGCCGGCGTCGCGCCGCCGCTCGCGATCGCCGCCGCTTTCGTCGTCGGCCTTGCCGCCGGCTGCTGTACGGCCTTCATCCACCTGCGCTTCCGCATTCATACGCTGCTCGCCGGCATCCTGATGTCGACCATGCTGTACAGCGTCAATCTCGGCATCATGGGCAAATCGAACCTCTCCGTCTTCGGCTCACCGACGGTGTTCGATTGGGTGCCATTCACGGAGGCCGGCTTTCCCGCCAGCAAGATCGCCGTTGCCGGCGTACTCGCCGTCGTCGTCCTGATCGCCCTCAATCTCTATTTCAAGACGGAGAAGGGCACGGCCATGCGCGCCGTCGGTTCCAATCCCGACATGGCCGAGGCGCAGGGTATCAATGTCTGGGCCTCCACCATCGGCGGCGTCGGAATCGCCAGCGCCTTTTCCGCCGCCAGCGGCGCGTTGATGGTCCAGTCGCAGGGCTTTGCCGATGTCAACATGGGTATCGGCATCCTGATCAACGGCCTTGCAGCCTTGATGATCGGCGAAGCCTTCACCGGCAAGCAGACCGTGCTGCGTCAGTTGCTGGCGCCGTTCGTCGGCTCGATCATCTACTATCAGCTCGTATCGCTCTGCCTTGCCGCCGGCATGCCGCCGCCGAACCTGAAACTCGCAACCGGCCTTTTCGTGCTCATCATGCTGGCGCTGCCGAGCATCCGCCGCCGCGGCGGAGCCGTCAGCCGAGAAACCATTCGCGAATAAGTTTACGAGGCAACGACATTATGGACAGCCTTCCCGATCTCGCCGCCGTCGAGGCCATGGACGAGGCCGACCCGCTGCGCGTTTTTCGCAGCCGCTTCGCCCTGCCGGCCGGTGTCATCTACCTGGACGGCAATTCGCTCGGCGCGGCCTCGCACGAGGTCTTTGCCGAGGTGCGCCAGGCCGCCATGGAAGAATGGGGCAACGGCCTGATCCGCAGCTGGAACAGCGCCGGATGGTTCCATCTGCCGCTCGAGCTCGGCGACCGGATCGGCCGGTTGATCGGAGCTGCCGAAGGCCAGACCATCGTCACAGACTCCACATCGATCAACATCTACAAGACCTTGCATGCGGCGTTCGCAATGCGGCCCGGCCGCAATGTCATCGTTGCGGAGGGCGATAGTTTCCCCACAGACCTTTATATGGCGGAGGGTGTGGCTTCGACACGCCCTGGCCTGAAGGTCCGCCTCGAGGGCCGCGATGCCGGCACGATCGAGGAGCTGATCGACGAGAATGTCGCCGTCGTCCTCATCAATCACGTCAACTACAAGAGCGGCGAGCTGCGCGACATGGCGGCGCTGACGAAGCGCATCCAGGCGGCGGGCGCGCTCGTCATCTGGGATCTGTGCCATAGCGCCGGCGCCCTGCCCGTCGATCTCGACGGTGCGGGTGCCGATTTCGCCGTTGGCTGTACCTACAAATATCTGAATGGCGGTCCGGGTGCTCCGGCCTTCATCTACGCCGCAAAGCGCCATCACGCATCGATCGTTCAGCCGCTCAGCGGCTGGTGGAGCCATGCCCGCCCCTTCGCTTTCGAACAGAGCTTCGACGGCGATGCCGGCATCAAGCGTTTTCTCTGCGGCACGCAGCCGATCCTGTCTCTGCGGGCACTGAAAGGGGCGCTCTCCATCTGGGACGAGGTGGACATGAATGCCTTACGCCAGAAAAGCGTGGCGCTTACCGATCTCTTCATCCGCTTGGTCGAAGCCAAATGCGGCCAATATGGTGTGGAACTCGAGACGACGCGCGACGGCGAGAAGCGCGGCAGCCAGGTCTCCTTCATCCACGGCAACGCCTATGAAGTCATGCAGGCGCTGATCGAACGCGGCGTTATCGGCGATTTCCGCGCTCCCTCGACATTACGCTTCGGCTTCACGCCGCTCTATGTCGGCTATCGCGACGTTTGGCGAGCCGTGACGGTGCTGGAAGACATCCTGAGCAGCGGATCATGGAGGGAAGCACGCTTTGCGGTGCGGACAGCCGTGACCTGATCTGCAGGCGCCGGCAGCTGGAGAGAGGAAGCTGAACATGAGCTATTTCAGGGTCATCGATTGGGAGAGCGCTTATACGAACGGCGCCTATATCGTCGATGGCGATCGATGGCCGGCCGCCTGGGTCGAGCCGGCAAAGTCCTTCCGCGACAGCCTGACGGCGGCGGGACGCGCGAAACTCGACATCGCCTATGGACCTGCGGAACGCAATCGCTTCGACCTGTTTTTGCCCGAAGGCCAGCCGAAGGGATTGGTGGTCTTCGTCCATGGCGGCTACTGGCTACAGCTGGACAAGAGCTATTGGTCGCACCTTGCCGACGGCTCGGTTGCGGCCGGATATGCCGTCGCGATCCCGTCCTACACGCTTTGCCCGGAAAATCGCATCGGCGGGATCGGCAAGGAGATTGCAGCCGCGATCACCGCAGCGGCCGAACTGGCCGACGGCCCGGTCATGTTGACGGGGCACTCTGCCGGCGGCCAGCTTGTCGCCCGGATGATGACGACGACCTCGCCGCTTGGCGAGGCGATCCAGAAGCGCATCCGGCATGTTCTCGCCATTTCCGGCGTGCACGATCTGCGCCCGATCATGAAGCGCAAGATGAACAAGGAGCTTCGCATCGATGATGCCGAGGCAAGGGCCGAAAGTCCGGCCTTGCTGGAGCCGACCGACGGCGTTCGTCTTACCTGCTGGGTCGGTGGCGCCGAGCGCGCCGAATTCATCCGCCAGAATGCACTGCTCGCCAATATCTGGACCGGTCTCGGCGCAGCGACGAACGTGGTGGTCGAGCCGGACAAGCATCATTATTCGGTGCTCGACGGCCTTATGGATGCCGCTCATCCGCTGACGCGGAGCCTGCTCGCTGAATAGAAGTTTCGTGATTGCATCAAGGCGATGCTCTCGGCGCATCTCTGGCGCCGAGAGCATCGCCTGTCGGTTCTTGTTTAGCCCTTGACGGGCGCATTCATGGCCCAGGTGACGCCGAAGGGGTCGCGAAGCTGACCCCAGCGATCGCCCCAGAACATTACCTGAGGCTCGACGACCACTTCCGCTCCCGCATCGACGGCGCGCTGCCACCAGAAATCGAGGTCATCGACAACAAGCTGCATCGCGAAGGACTGCGGCTTTTCCAGCGCATGGCCGTATTCCGGGAAAGCGTCGCCGAGCATGACCGAGCTGCCGTTGATATAGAGATGGATATGCATCGTCCGGCCCTTTTCATCGACCGGATACATGAAGGCCTGTTCGGCACCAAAGGCACGCTTGTAGAATTCTGCCGCCTTAACGGCGCCATCGACCGTCAAATAGGCTACGACCCCGCCGCGAACCGGTACGCGGGGCTGCTGGGACTGCATCTGATCTGCTGCATCGGTCATATTCGTCTCCTTGGGAACGGTTCTGCGTTTAAGGCCCTTTTCGATGGGCTGCTCCAAGGACGCTGGTCGATCATTATTCCCGACAATGGCTGTTAAAGTTTTTTGCTTTTTTTGCCGGCTCCACCCGGCCTTATTTATCCCTTCCATGTGCAGGTTCTTTGGGCCGCAAGCGACGTGACGTTCAAAGCCCTGCCCTGCCGATCGCATGGATGACGCCATGAAGCTCGCCAAGACCCTTCAGCCGTCCGATGAGGGAATAGCCGGGATTGGTCGGCTTATCGATATCGTCCCCGATAAGGTGCCCATGATCCGGCCGCATCGGGATCAGATGGTCTTCCCGGCCCTCGTTGCGGCGGCGCGCCTCCTCCGCGAGCAATGTGCGCAAGATGGCATAGATATCGCTGCGCCCTTCCAGATGCGAGGCTTCCACGAAGGAGCCATCCGCTTCGATCGCAACATCGCGCAGATGCGCGAAATTGATGCGCGAGGCAAACTCATGGGCGATCATCCGAACATCATTGTCGGCACGGGAGCCTAGAGAGCCGACGCAAAGCGTCAAGCCGTTGGCCGGATCGTCGACATTGCCAAGGATGCGGCGCAGATCTGCCGCCGTCGAGACGACGCGCGGCAGGCCGAAGAGCGAAATGGGCGGATCGTCGGGATGGATCGCGAGCCTGGCGCCGAGTTCGGCGGCAACCGGCACGACTTCCTGCAGGAAGGCTTCGAGATTGGCCCTAAGGTCCTCAGCCGTCATTCCGTCGAAGAGGGCAATGGCTGAGCGGATGGCTTCACGGCCATAGCTGTCCTCGCCGCCGGGAAGACCGGCGATGATGTTGGTCTCCAATCGCTGCACCGCCTCCGGTGAAAGCCCCTTCAGCCGCTCTTCGGCACGCCGCACCAGGGCCGGTGCATAATTTTCCTCCGCCCCCTTCCTGCGCAGGACGAAAACGTCATAGGCAACGAACTCCACCAAGTCGAAACGCAATGCGAGCGCGGTGGTCGGCATTTCGAAGCGCAGATCCGTACGCGTCCAGTCCACGACAGGCATGAAGTTGTAGCAAACAGTCTTGATGCCGGAGCGCGCCAGATTGGCCAGACTGTCCTTCCAGACACCGATCGCTGCCTTGGCCGCAGCTCCCCCGAGCTTGATGGCGCTGGGAACCGGGATCGATTCGCACACGCTCCAGCGCAACCCCGTCGCCTCGACGAGCGCCTTTCGCGCCTCGATTTCGGCCGGCGTCCAGACGCGTGAATGCGAAACTTCATGCAGTGCCGTGACGATGCCGGTCGCGCCAGCTTGGCGCGCATGCGAGAGCGGAACAAGATCCTTCGGGCCGAACCAACGCCAGCAGCTTTCCATACGATATCCCTCCATTTGTCGGTCAAAATACTGCTGAAAAGAGAAATGTCCATCATCCGGCATCGCTTGACAGCGCTTATTGACCAACAATATGCTTTTGATCGCGGAGGAATGATGGTGATGGAAACCGCTGAGATCGGAGATAGGGGTTCGGCAGTCGACCAGGTGGTCAATGCGCTGCGGCGGCTGATGCGCGAGCGCAATCTCGGCCTTGGCGACGCCCTGCCCTCGGAAGCCGAACTCGCGTCGATGTTCAATGCCAGCCGCAATACGGTGCGCGAAGCGATCCGCATCCTGAAGGCCTACGGCATCGTGGAAAGCCGCCAGAAGGTCGGCGCGGTGATTACGGACCGGCGCCAGCAGGCGCTGATGGACCTTTTCTCCTTCGCTATCGACATGTCGGCGGAAAGCTTTCTCGATATCCAGGGATTTCGTCGCCTCATCGAGGTCAATCTCAGTGATCTTCTGTTCGAAACTGCCGATGAAACCGCCGTCGACAGGCTGCGCTCCATCAACAAAGCGATGAAGGCCGCATCGACGTTGACCGAGGCTGCGGAACTTGATTTCAGATTTCATGCCGCTCTTGTCGGCCTCGCCGGCAATCAGACCCTGTCACAAGTCTACGGCATTCTGCAGCCATTGTTGCAGCGGCTGATGGAAGCGGGCAAACGCACTCGCGAAGCCGTCGACAGCGCCTATAATGACCATCGCGCCATTATCGAAGCGTTGGAACAACGGGATCGAATCGCCTACGCCTATCACATGAACCGCCACCTGCAGGCGGGCTTGCAGTTCATCGCGCCAAAGGCTGTTTGAGGCATCCATTGCATCACGGACACATGACATGAAAAGACAGACGCTCGACACCGGCTGGACCCTCTCGCGCCTTCGCGCGCCCTCCAGCGCCCCGGTCCTGCCCAATTCGGTTCCCGCGAGTGTGCCGGGCAACGTGCATCTCGACCTGATGGCGGCGCAGCTGATCACCGATCCCTATCTCGACGTCAACGAAATCTCGCAAGACTGGATCGGCCGCTCGGCCTGGCGCTATCGCCTGGCCTTCGATTGGGACGGCGACGACGCCGAGCGCATCGACCTTGCCTGCCTCGGCCTCGATACGGCGGCACGCCTGGAGCTGAATGGCACGGCGCTCGGCGAAACCCGCAACATGCACCGCAGCTACCGCTTCGACATTGCCGACCAGCTGAAAAACGGCCGCAACGAATTGATCGTCGATTTCCAATCGGCTTACGAGCATGGCGAGGAGGTGCGCAAACAGCTCGGCAGCGCCGCCGACATCCCTCAGAATTACCCCGGCCCGAGCAACCTCATCCGCAAGATGGCCTGCAATTTCGGCTGGGACTGGGGTCCCACCGTCGTCACATCGGGCATCTGGAAACCGATCGTCATCGAGAGCTGGTCGAAGGCACGCCTCGGCAGCATCCGCCCGGAAATCACGCTGCAGGGCAGCCAGGGCGTTGCGCGGCTGCATGTCGAGATCGAATGGGCCGAAAAGGGTACGGATAGCGTGGCCCTCGTGCTCTCCATCGGCGGCAAACGCGCGGAAGTCCGCGTCGCGCAAGGCGAGACCCACGCGCTGATCGAGTGCCGTATCGACAATCCGCAGGTCTGGTGGCCGCACGGCATGGGCGGCCAGCCGCTTTACGATCTCGACCTGCAGCTTCTCGGCTCGGATGGGGCGGCGCTCGATGCCTGGAAGCGGCGCGTCGGCTTCCGTTCCGTGCGGCTCGATACGGCACCGGACGAGATCGGCTCCGCCTTCACGCTCGTCGTCAACGACGTGCCGGTCTTTGCCCGCGGCGCTAACTGGATTCCCGACGACTGCTTTTTGCCGCGTGTGACACGCGAGCGCTACCGTGAGAGGATCGCCCAGGCCCGTGATGCCAATATGAACATGCTGCGCGTCTGGGGCGGCGGCATTTATGAAACCGATACCTTCTATGAGGAATGCGACGCGGCCGGCATCATGGTCTGGCAGGATTTCCTGTTTGCCTGTGCCACCTATCCCGAAGAAGAGCCCGTCTACAGCGAGATCGAGGCGGAAGCGCGCGAAGCGATCACGAGGCTCATGCCCTATGCCTCGCTGGTCATCTGGAACGGCAATAACGAGAATATCTGGGGCTATTTCGACTGGGGCTGGCAGGATGTGCTCGGCAACCGCCCCTGGGGTGCCGGCTACTATCTCGATCTCCTGCCGAAGCTGGTCGCCGAGATCGACCCGACCCGGCCCTATTGGGCGGGCAGCCCCTATTCCGGCTCGATGGAAATCGCGCCGAATGCCGATGAACACGGCTGCAAGCACATCTGGGACGTCTGGAACGAGGTCGGCTACGAGACCTACCGCAATTATATCCCGCGCTTCTGCTCCGAATTCGGCTGGCAGGCGCCGCCGACCTTCGCAACCCTTATCCAGTCCGTGCGCGAGAAAGACCGCGCACCGGCCTCGCCGGGTGTCCTCCATCATCAAAAGGCGACTGGCGGCAACGACAAGCTTCTGCAAGGGTTGGGAAGCTGGTTTCCCCACCCGCAAAATTTCGACGACTGGCTCTTTGTCACGCAACTCAACCAGGCACGCGCGATCAGCTACGGCATCGATCACATGCGCTCGCACCGGCCGACCTGCATGGGCACCATCGTCTGGCAGCTCAACGACTGCTGGCCCGTCACCTCCTGGGCAGCGATCGATGGCGCCGGCCGGAAAAAGCCGCTCTGGTATGCGTTGAAGCATAGCTACGCTCCGCATCTCCTCACCATCCAGCCGCGCGGCGATGGCCTGGCCGCGGTCGCAGTCAATGACGCAACTCTATTCTGGCGCGTTCCCTTCACCGTCGAACGCTTCGATTTCAATGGCACGCTGCTTGCCCACCACCACGTCTGGCGCATTCTCTGCGACCGCTTCGAAAATACTGATATCGATATCCCGGCCGAGGTCGCGACCCCAAGCGATCCGCGCCGCGAATATCTGCGCGCGCGCCTCGGCGATGCCGAAGCCTGGTGGTTCTTCGAGAAGGACATGAAGCTGCAGTACCCGCAACCTCGCTTCGATATCGAGAGCGCCCAGACCACGGACGGGATCACCGTGACCGTCACCGCTCAGACGTTCCTGCGCGACATCTCCCTCTTCGCCGACCGCATCAGCCCCAACGCCGAAGTCGACGATATGCTGGTCAATCTCGCGCCCGGCGAAAGCAGGAGCTTCAAGGTGAAGGGTGTCTCCAAGGAAGCCTTCGACAATGCCGACCTGTCGACGATCCTGCGCACGGCCAATCAGGTCGCCGAGCTTCCGCATCACTAAAGCTGGAGGTCGCTTCGATCAAAGTGCGCGGCGCATCGCGCCGGATATATGCTCATAACCTCTGCAAACCATCGCTAGTGATCACACGCTCGAATAGGAAAATGCCTCCTATGATCGGGCGCAGCCTTGTGATCTAGTGCCCCTCATCCGATCCATGAATCAGCGAGACGACGCTTATGTCCTCGGACTCCAATCGCAGCTTTCAAACGCCCCGCCGCGAAGAACTCGGCCTTATCACGCTTGGCAACACCGCCGGCCTTTCGGCTTCGATCCTGCCGAACGGCACGGTATTTTCGATCGATTTCGCCGACCAGCAGGGCGGCGTCATGATCAATCAGGTGCTCGGTTCGCCCGTCTATGGCGGCATCGGCCGGCTCTATCTGCGCGTTGGCGGCTCCAAGCCGGCAACGGCTGAAATCGTCGGCCCGAAGGCTGCCGTCCAGTTCGGCCATGGCAGAAGCGGCTTTTCCTGGAGCGGCGAGACGGCCGGCATAAGACACACGGTGAGTCTTCGCTTGCACCCAAATCAGTCTGCATGGTTCTGGCAGGTCTCGCTGCAGAACACCACGAATGCGACGGTTTCAGCCGATCTCGTTCTCGTTCAGGATGTCGGTCTTGGCGACCGCGGCTTCCTGATGAACAGCGAAGCCTATGCCTCGCAATATATCGACCACCATATAGGCAACCACGCCGCCTTCGGCCCGGTCGTCATGAACCGGCAGAATCTCAAGCAGGGTGGCGGGCGAAATCCCTGGCTCGCACAGGGCTGCCTCGATGGTGCTGCAGCCTACGCGACCGATGCAATCCAGCTGCTCGTGCCCTCCAACAACAACGATAGCGTGATGGTGCCGGATTTTGGCACCAGCTTGCCAAGCACACGCCGTCAGCATGAGGTTGCCTGCCCGGCAATCCAGTCGAAACCGCTTTCGCTTGCATCAGGCGCATCGGGCACGACGACCTTCTTCGGCCTCTTCGTCGCCGATCATCCAGCCGCATCCAGCGATGCCGATCTCGCTCATCTCGACGGTTTGCCGAAACTTCAGAACGAGCTCGCATTAGACACGATATCGGCGGCCCAGCCCGCGCGCGGTCTCGTGCAGGACGCCCCCTTTGCAGAGAGCGACAGCCTGGATCAGGTCGCGATCGACGCGCTCTATCCCAAGCGGATGCTCGAAGAACATGCCGACGGAAAGCTGATCTCCTTCTTCGTGCCGGATGGGCCGCACAACAGGCATATCGTGCTGCGCGAAAAGGAGCGGCTGGTTGCGCGCCGCCACGGCGCCATCGTCCGCAGCGGGCAGAACATGCTGCTCGACGACCAGACGCTCGCCGCCACCTGCTGGATGCAGGGCATCTTCGCCGCGCAACTGACCATCGGCAATACCTCTTTCCACAAGCTGTTCTCCGTCTCGCGCGACCCTTACAATCTGACGCGGTCGAGCGGCCTGCGCATCCTTGTCGACCTCGGCGAGGGCTGGCACTTGCTCGGCGTGCCCGCAGCCTTCGAAATGGGCTTGAGCGATACGCGCTGGATCTACAAGCTTCCCGGCCGCACCATCACGGTATCGGCAATCGCCTCCGGCGACGATCCGGCCATGCAATGGAGCGTCTCGGTCGAAGGCGCCGCCTGCCGCTTCCTCGTGTTCGGCCATATTGTGCTTGGCGAACGTGACTATGAAGCTATTGCCAATATCGCCGTCGATACAGCGGCCAAGCGCATCTCCTTCCGGCCGCAGCCGTCATGGCTCTGGGATCGCTATCCGAAGGCTGGCTATCATCTCGTGACCTCGACCCCGGCTGCGTTCGAAGCCTTCGGCGGCGACGAGCTGCTTTATACCGACGGCATCGCCCGCAATGGCCCCTTCATCACGCTGAAATCGCACCCGACGAAGGAACTGCGCTTTGCCGTCACCGGGTCAATGACCGATCCGGATGCGGCCGAAGCCCTTGCTGCGCGCTACAGCGCTGGCATCGAAAGCGAAGAGATGCTGGCACCGGCGCAGCGCTTCTGGAGCCATGTGACGCGGGGCGCGCGCATCGAAGGCGATGGGCGCGATGTGGCGGCACAAACCGTGATGCTGCCCTGGATCGCGCATGACGCGATCGTGCATTTGAGCGTGCCGCATGGGCTCGAACAATATACGGGTGCTGCCTGGGGAACGCGCGACGTCTGCCAGGGGCCGATCGAATTCCTGCTCGCCTACGAGCACGACGAAGAGGTCCGGCAGATCCTCTCCACGCTCTTTTCCGAGCAATACCGCGATCGCGGCGACTGGCCGCAATGGTTCATGCTTGAGCCCTACGCCAACATCCGCGCCGGCGAAGCGCATGGCGATATCGTCGTCTGGCCGCTGAAGGCGCTCTGCGACTATATCGAAGCGACCGGCGACATCGCCTTCCTTGCGCAAACCGTGCCGTGGCGTGCTGACGACACCATGCAGCTGACCTCGGAGCACGCGACGATCTCCGATCACGTCGAAAAGCTCCTGGACACGGTGCGCAGCCGCTTCGTGCCGGGCACGAGCCTCATCCGCTACGGCGATGGCGACTGGAACGACAGCCTGCAACCGGCCGATCCGCACCTGCGCGACTGGATGGTCAGCAGCTGGACGGTGTCCCTGCTCTACGAACAGCTGGTGCGCTACGCCAATATCCTGACGCTCGCCAGCCGCAACGAGGAAGCGCAGTCGCTGCAGGCGACGGCGGTCGCTATGCGCGCCGATTTCAACCGGCTCCTGATGCGCGACGGCATCGTTGCCGGCTATGGTGTTTTCGATCCGAGTCATGAGGGTGTCGAATTACTGCTGCACCCTGAAGATACGCGCACGGGCCTGCACTATTCGCTCATCGCGATGACGCAGCCGATGATCGGCGGCCTGTTCACGCCCGAACAGCGCCACGCGCACATGAAGATCATCCGCGAGAACCTGCTGTTTCCGGATGGCGTGCGGCTGATGGAAAAGCCGGCAACCTATTCCGGCGGCCCGGAAAAGCTCTTCCGCCGCGCCGAATCCTCCTCCTTCTTCGGCCGCGAGATCGGGCTCATGTATGTGCATGCGCATCTACGCTACTGCGAGGCCTTGGCGCTTGAAGACGATGCGGAAGCCGTATGGGCAGCGCTCGCGCTCGCCAACCCGATCGCGGTCAGCGGGCGGG
Organism: Hyphomicrobiales bacterium; assembly: GCA_900468625.1. Taxonomy (GTDB): domain Bacteria; phylum Pseudomonadota; class Alphaproteobacteria; order Rhizobiales; family Rhizobiaceae; genus Rhizobium. The sequence goes on along the minus strand of UBUL01000020.1, from coordinate 22,001 downwards.
TGGAGCATGCATCGCTGCGCCAGCGCAACACTTATTTCAGCAGCAGCGACGCGGCCTTCGACGACCGCTATCAGGCTTCTGCGGAATGGGCGCGCGTCAAGGCCGGCGATATTGCCGTCGATGGCGGCTGGCGCATCTATTCGAGCGGCCCCGGCCTCTACACCAAGAGCTTGGTCGGCAATGTCTTCGGCTTCAAGCGGCAGTTCGGCCAGCGCATCCGCAAGCCGCTCCTGCCGGCCTCGATCGGCGCCTGCGATGTCAAGCTGGATTTCAAAGCCTGAGCAGCCTTGAATGGAAAACGGGGCCGCATCGCGGCTCCGTTTCATCGGCTCTCAACAGTCGATCTTCTGTATTACGGAACCTTCGAATGACCAAATTGTCTACGGCACGCTTCAGTCGTGTTGGCTGGCTGCAATGGCTGGCCGTCATCGTCATGGCCATCGCGGGCGCGATATTGACATCGATAACCGCAATGTCCGCAAGCCAAACGAATGCAACGACGGCAGCTCAAAGCGGAGGCGCTATTATTGGCGCCTTCGTCTTCGGAATTCTGTTGCCGTATCCCGCGGGTTGGATCGCCGGCCGCCTCGCCAATCGATCGCGCAATATGTTTCTCCTGGTATTCTGGGGCATCGCCGCCATCCTTTTCCTGGGCGCGGTGGCAAAACTGATCCGGGCTGGTTAAGCCGTCTCGCAGGCAATCGATCTTCTGGTTAACCGAATCGGCTAAGCTCACCCGAATGTGCAAAGCCCGGAGGCGGATTTGGAAACGGCGCTCTATCTCCCCATCAAGTCATTTCTCGAAGCTGCCGGCTATACGGTGAAAGGCGAGATCGGCGGCTGCGACCTGGTCGGGTTGAATGACGGTGAGCCGCCTGTTGTCGTCATCTGCGAGCTGAAGATGACCTTCAATCTCGAGCTCATCCTGCAGGCGGTGGATCGCGCGGCCGCCAGCGACGAGGTCTGGATTGCCGCCCGCGTCTCGGCAAAGGGCAAGGGCCGCGAAGGCGACCGCCGCTTCCGCGACCTTTGCCGGAGGCTCGGCTTCGGCATGCTGGCGGTCTCCGACAATGATCTTGTCGATATCATTGTCAGCCCCGTCGCGCCGATGCCGCGCAAGAACGCGCGGCGCAGATCACGCCTTGTTGAAGAACACCGCCGACGCAAGGGGGATCCGGCACTTGGGGGCAGCACGCGCAAGCCGATCATGACCGCCTATCGCCAGCAGGCCCTTGCCTGCGCGGCAGCGATCGAAAACGGCCTGCAACGCCCGAAGGACATGCGCGACGCGACGCCAAAGGCGCCGCAAATTCTGAGAGATAACGTCTATGGCTGGTTCGAGCGCATCGACCGCGGCATCTACGCGCTGACGGAGCTCGGAACAGAAGCCCTCAAGCGTTGGCCGGCAACGCCGCCTTAAATATGGAAAAATTCCGATCGACCAAAATTAAATTCACGTAATGTCTTAACATTTAGCAATAAAAACATGATCAATATTTAATTTGTAAAAGTCAATTGGCGGATCATATTACTCATCAGCGCCAGTTCAGCTTTATACTTCATTTCTCTGGAGTAAAGACGGGGAACCAAGGTTCTCCGAACGAATTGACGCGGCCCCATTCGACGCCTGTCCCGGACATGGACAAGACGCCAATTCGCCAACAATCTCGCAAGGGACTTTTGCCATGTCATCTCTCCTTCGCAAACACCACACCGCTGCCATGATAGGCGCCGCCATCATCGCCGGCGCCGGCGCGTTGCCTTTTGCCTTCAGCACCTCCGCCACCGTCGCAGCGGCTGCCGAACCAGCCGGCATCATCGCGCCCGCTGGCTCTTTCGCCCCGATCGTCGATGCCGACAAGCCGGCCGTGGTCACCGTCACCACCACCATGAAGGCGACCGACACCGGCGCCGACAGCAATTCGCCGATGGACGAGCAGTTCCGCCAATTCTTCGAAAACCAGGGCATCCCCTTCCCGAAGCAAATGCCGCATCAGCAGCAGAACCAGCGCGCCATGGCGCTTGGTTCCGGCTTCATCATCAGCCCGGATGGCATCATCGTTACCAATAACCACGTTATCCAGAACGCCGTCGACATCAAGGTGACGCTCGACGACGGTACCGAACTGCCCGCCAAACTGCTGGGTGCCGATGCCAAATCGGATCTCGCCGTTCTGAAGATCAAGGCGCCGAAGCCGCTTTCAACCATAGCCTGGGGCGATTCCGACAAGCTGAAGCTCGGCGACCAGATCCTTGCGATCGGCAACCCGTTCGGCATCGGCACGACCGTCACCGCCGGCATCGTCTCGGCCCGTGGCCGCGACCTGCATAGTGGCCCCTACGATGACTTCATCCAGATCGATGCGCCCATCAATCACGGCAATTCCGGCGGCCCGCTGGTCGACCGCGAAGGCAAAGTCGTCGGCATCAACACCGCCATTTATTCGCCGAACGGCGGCAGCGTCGGCGTCGGCTTTGCCATTCCTTCCAACGAGGCCAAGGCGATCGTCGCAAAGCTGGAGAAGAACGGTTCAATCGACCACGGCTATCTCGGCGTCGCGATCCAGCCGGTGACCCCGGATATCGCCAATGCCATGGGCCTCGCCCAGACCCAGGGTGCGCTCGTTGCCAGCGTCAATGACGACACGCCGGCCGCCCGCGCCGGCATCAAGAGCGGCGATATCGTCACCGCCGTCGGCAACGAGACCGTCAAGAGCCCGAAGGACCTGTCGCGGCTGGTCGCCGATCTTTCCCCCGGCGACAAGCGCTCCGTCACACTGTGGCGCGACGGCAAGAGCATGGATGTCAACGTCACCATCGGCGGCAACGACGACAGCAAGCAGGCTGCCAACGATTCCGGCGACGGCAAGGTCCAGCCGTCCAACCAGCCGAGCATCGGTGTCGGTCTTGCCAACCTAACACCCGATGTCCGCCAGCAGCTAAACCTGCCGCATGGCGTCGAGGGTGCAGTCGTTGCCAGCGTCAACCCAGACAAGTCGGCGGCAGCGGCCGGCATCCAGACCGGCGACATCATCGTCTCGGTCAACGACCAGCCAGTACACAATGCTCATGAAGTCCAGGCGGCCGTCGCCAAGGCCGGCAAGGACGGCCGCAAATCCGTCCTGCTGCTCATCGAGCGCGACGGCAACAAGACCTTCGTCGCTGTCCCGTTCTCGGCGGCTTGAGCATCTGAAGCGTTGAACGATCGGCCCGCTTCGCGCAACGGAGCGGGCCGAATTCGTCATGTCTGGCCGTCTTCACACGCCGCACGATCCGGAACGCCGCCTTTCCACAGCGAATAGCTTTCCGTTTTGACATATGACTCTTTTTGTCCAAACTCTGCCTTTGTGATGGTACAAATAGCGCCGGGACCGATTGAAACAGGTGCCCGGAACGTCTAAGCCCTGCCGGCTACAGCGCCCCGCGTCACATGTGACGCGCAAAGGTCGCTGTCGCACTTTAAAGCTGTCGGCAGCAAAGGGTCTTGAAAGCGGAATATGCGACGGCAGGAGTTGGAGTGACTGATCCATACGATATTCTCGGTGTTGCGCGCGATGCGGGCGAAGAGCAGATCAAGGCGGCTTATCGCAAGCGCGCGAAGTCGGCTCATCCGGATTCCGGCGGCGATACCGATGCTTTCGCGCAGCTGCAGAAGGCCTATGAGCTGCTTCTCGACCCTGTGCGCCGCAAGGTGTTCGACGATACCGGCTATGACGTCGAGCTGACCGATGCTGTCGACCTGCAGGCGCTGGTCGCCATTGAAAAGCTCATCACCGAGATGGTGCTGGACGAGCGCGAACCGGGCACCTTCGACCCGGTTGCCAAGATGCGGGCAAGCCTTCTGGAAGAAATTCGCAAGGCGAATTTCAGCAAGAGCGAACTCGAGCGGCATTCCAACCGTATCGGCCTCCACCTCGAGAGGCTTGGCAAGCGACCCGGCAAGGACGTGGTCGGTCATATGCTGCGCGCCCGCATCAAGGCGATCGCCACCGCCATCAGCGAAACGGAAGCCAAGATCGGCGCCAGCGAGCGTGCCTGCGACATGCTTGAGGGCTATCTTTACGAGCTGGATGAGCCTCGGGACGAGGCGGATGCATCCCCAGAAATCGAGTGGGACGAGCCAAGGGTCCGCTCGGCCGCGCAATAGAAACTGCGTTTTGTCGTGTTCGGCGCGAGGCGGCTTTCGCGTTTGCCTTGATCGCGCGATCACTTTCGGCAACGCAATGTTGCAATGCAACAATCGTCCCTAGACAAATCGACGAGCTGGCCTAGATCAAGCATGCAACACGCGGTCTTCCTCTGTCGAACGAGGGCAACGTGGCAATGATGGCGCCGGAATTCCGGCGCCGATGAAGATTTGGACGGCGAGGTGCGCGTTTGCTGGCTTCCGAAGCGGATGAAATCGTCTTTGAACATCTGAGTGAAAACCGATCTCGCGCGGCATTGAGAGGCGCCTTCTGGTCGGCGCTGGATACGCTCATCCCGACGGCGCTCAACAGCCTGGTGTTCGTCGTTACCTCACGGTTCCTTCTGCCGCAGGATTTCGGTCTGGTAGCGCTCGCCTTCGCCATCGTCAGTTTCGCTTCCGGTTTCGGACCCACGGCCTTCGGCGAAGCCTTGATCCAGCAGAAATCCATTCGCCGCAGCCATCTCGATACGGTCTTCTGGCTGTCCTTCGTCTCCGCGGCGGTCCTTTATGCGGTGCTGTTTTTGCTCTCGCCGTTCCTTGCCCATTGGGTCGGGCATGACGACATCGTCAAATTGCTGCTGATCATCGGTCTGAAAATCTTCTTCGACATGATGATCATCGTCCCCAATGCCCTGATCGGCCGGACGATGTCCTTCCATCTTGCCGCAGCCCGTACCGCAATTGCCACCTTCGTCTCGGCCATCATCTGCCTTTCGATGATTTTCGCCGGTTTCGGGCTCTGGGCGCTTGCCATTGCCCAGATTGCCGCACCGGCGGCCGCCTGCGTCGCCGCCTTCTGGGGCGCAAAATGGCTGCCGGGCTTCAAGGTGAAGCTCTCAAGCCTGCGTGAACTGCTGCATTACGGCATCTTTGCCTCGGGCAACCGCTTCCTCCAGACCATGAACCTGGATCAGCTGATCATCGGCACGCTGGTGAGCCCGGCCGCTCTCGGTATCTATAATTTCGCCCGGCGGCTCTACGAGATGCTCAACAATGTCGTTGCCGGCGGGCTGAATTCGGTCAGCCACGTTCTGCTCTCCTCCCTGCAGCATGATCGCGACAAGGTGCGCGAAGCCTTCCTCATGGCGACCTTCGGCTGTTCGCTGGTGTCTTTCCCGGCTTTCATGGGGCTTGCGGCGGTCGCCGACGACGCCATTCCGCTGATCTTCGGACCGCATTGGGCAGCTGCCGTCTGGCCGGTTCGCTTCTTCTGCGTCATCGGACTGATGGCCGGGATCGGTGTCATCCAGGCATCCCTGATCACCAGCCAGGGCAGATCCGACTGGTGGTTCTATTATCAGCTGGTGCGCAACGTCGTGTCGATCCTCACCGTTCTCCTGCTTCACCAATATGGCGTGGCAACCGTCGTCTTCGGGCTCATGCTCGGAGTGGTGATGCTCTGGCCGGTGACACTGTGGATGGTGTCGCGACTGATCGGCCTCAGCATTGCGGAATATTTCGGCCAATTCCTGAGACCTATCGCCGCTTATCTCGGCATGCTTGTCGCCGTCTTGGCAATCTCCTCGGCCTTGATCGACCGGCCTCTTGCAGAACGTCTCGTCTGCGAAGTCCTGGTAGGAGGTCTCGCCTATTCAGCCCTTATCCTCCTCCTATGCAGGGAGAGGGTCCTCTTCCTCGTGCGAACGACGCTGCAAGGCCGTCGCGCGAAGGCACAGTAGCAGCCATCGCGAATAGAGACGGAAACAAGGCTCATTCGATCTCGCGATAGAATTCCAAGCCGGAAAGGCGCCTCATGACACTGGTTACGTTCATCATTCCCGTTCGCCATCAGGCCAATTCCAACGATTGGCCGTCGCTGAAACGGCGGCTGTCGCAAACGATCGCATCGATCTCCGGGCAGTCCAACCGTAACTGGCGCGGCGTCGTCGTCGCCAACGAAGGCGCCGATCTGCCCGACCTGCCGCCCAATTTCACGGCGGAACGCGTGACTTTCCCGCCGAACCAGCTTCACGACATCGACGGTGCCGATCGCGAAAAGGTCTACGACGCATTCCGGCTGGACAAGGGCCGCCGCGTCCTGAGCGGCATGCTTTCGGCACGCGACACCCGCTTCTTCATGATCGTCGACGACGATGATTTCGTCAGCGCCAACATCGTCGATTTCGCCGCTGGAAACAGCGATGCCAACGGCTGGAAGATCGACCGTGGCTATCTCTGGAATGAAGGCGGCAGGCTGCTTATGCATCACAACGACTTCGCCAATTATTGCGGCACGTCGCTGATCATCCGCTCGGATCTCTATCGCCTGCCGGCGACCTTCGACGATGCCGAAGTCGACTACATCAAATCCATGCTCGGCAGCCATGTGCGCATCGGCAAGCTGCTGGCCGACGCCGGTTCGCCGCTTGGATCGCTTCCCTTCCGCGGCGCAATCTATCGGGTCGGCCATGCCGGCGCTCACAGCAAGTCCTCCAACCTTATCAGGATGCATTTCCTGAACCGGTCGGTACTGACAAGTCCCCGCCAGTTCCTGGGCAACCTCTCGCGGGTTCGCCCGCTCGATCGCACGCTGAGAAGCGAGTTTTTCGGCGCGCGCGCCGCCGGATGACACAAGGCGCAGTTCTTTCGCTCTTAAAGGCTTCGATCAATGCCTGCTGACGCAACGAAACAGAGATATGCCGCCCTGGATGCGATGCGCGGCCTGGCGGCATTGGCCGTCGTCGTCTACCACCTCGACAGGCCTTATGCGCCGTCGGCCTATATCGCAGTCGATTTCTTCTTCGTGCTCAGCGGCTTCGTCATCGCCAGGGCCTATGGCGAAAAGCTAGCCGGCGGCATGACCGTGCTGGCCTTCATGAAGGCGCGCTACGCCCGTCTCTATCCGCTCTTTCTGATCGGCAGCGTCTACGGCCTCGTTCAATTGCTGCTGCACTGGCAGGCGGCAGGTGTCGGGCGGACCGATCTTGCAGCAAGCATTGTCTCGACCGCCTTCATGCTGCCTTCACCAAGCTTTCTGACGCGGTCGGCTGGAGATGTCTTGGCGCTTTATCCGCTGAACGGCCCAGCCTGGTCGCTGTTCTGGGAACTGCTGGCCAATCTGGTATTCGCGCTTATACTGTTCCGGCTGAAAACGCGGAGCCTCATCCTCATCGCCGCCGCATCCCTGGTGCTGCTGATCGGCTCCGTCTTCCTGCACAAATCGCTCGACCTCGGCTGGGAATGGCACTCTGTGGACGGCGGCTTTGCCCGTGTCTTCTTCTCATTCACGCTGGGATTGATCATTTACAGGCTTCGAAACAGTACCGCTCTTGGCTGGACCCTGAACAGCTATGCCGCCCTGCTGCCCATCGCGGTGATCTTGATCTTGCTGTTTTTGCCCACCTATTCGCTGAAATATGCGCTTGTTTTCTGCATCCTGATCTCGCCGCTCATCGTCCTTGCCGGTACGATGCTCGAACTGCCGGAGAGGCTACAACGGCCCGGCATCTTTCTCGGCTACCTCTCCTATCCGATCTACATGTGCCATCGCGGCTTTACCGAGATCTACGGGCACCTGATGCGCAATATCCACTTGCCGCAGCCGGTCTACATCGCGATCTATCTCGTCGCGATTTCCATCATTGCGCTTATCTCGGCCAAACTCGCGACCATGCTCGTCAAATATGCCTCCCCCTGGAAGGAGGCGCCCAGGAGCGTGGGCGCGACTTCGAGCCGGTAGCATTCGCGTTCACGTGTGGACGGCGGCAAGTGCGATGGCATCGGCAACTTCCTCACACCGCTCCGAGAGATTGGCGGTTGCGACTCGCAAATGGCTGCTGGGCAGGATCGAGAATTTGGCACCGGGATGCACTGCGATACCTCGGGCGGCAAGCGTCACCATCGCGAAAGGCTCCGACGAGACGGGAATCCAGGCGCATAATCCTTGTCCGTGCCGTGCATTGACGCCGCGCTCGCCGAGTGCATCGATGAGGCGCGCCCGGCGTTCTCGATAGATCTGCCGGGCATGATCGAGGCACGCCGCCGTCGCCGGATCGCGCAGCAGCCAGGCAGCCGCCCCCTGCAGAATACGGCTGGTCCAGCCGGAGCTGAAGCTGCGATAGGATTGGATCTGGTCGATGATCGCCCGCGAGCTCGACAAGACCGCAAGGCGCAAATCCGGCCCGTGCGTCTTCGAAAGCGACAGGATATGGATGACGCGATCGGGAAAGAGATGCCCCATGGAATGGCGCGGCGCTGTCGAGATGTCGGCGATACCATCGTCTTCCACGATCAACGTGTCCTTGTTGCGAAGGATATCGGCGATCCTTGCCATACGTGCCGGACTCATGCTCTGCCCGGTGACGGAATGGATGCGCGGCTGAAAGATGAAAGCGACAGGACGATATTTCAGCGCCTCTTCCAGCGAAGACGGCAGCGGTCCCTCCTCATCGCATTTCACCGGAATGATGCGCGCACCCCTATCCTCGAGAATATCCAAGAGCCGCATGCCTGTGGGATCTTCGATCGCAACCGCAGCACCTGGCATGACTAGGGCGTTGATCAATGTGTAGACGGCATTATAGCCGCCATTGGTCGCCAGGAATGCCTCCGGCTCGTAGGGCCACGTCTTCCTGACCTCGCGCTCCAGCTCCGGCAGGATGCGGCTGCGCTCGTAACTGTTGAGATTTTCGGCCGAGGCGCCATAGGCCATCGCCGCCTCAAGCTTCGGCAGGAGTTGGGGATCGGGCACGGCGGCCGTCAGGTTCAGGGCGCTACTGCCGTAATCGCCGACGCTTGCAAGCCGCGCCGGCTTGGCGACGAAGCGGTCACCGCTGACCCATGTGCCATTCCTGCCGCGTCCGCTGATGATCTTTTGGCGCCTGAGTTCGCTCCAGGCCTCCGACAGGGTCGCAGGACTTACACCAAGGACAAAGGCAAGGTCGCGGATCGGCGGCAGTTTGGTACCAACTGGCAGCGCGCCGGCGCGAATGAGTGCGCTCGTTTCAAGCGCGATGCCGCGAATGGTCCGATCGTTCAATTGTTCGGCAAACCATTTCGCGTCCCGCTCTTCGTTCATTTTCGTACCGCTTTTAATGTTCAATAACGTAATAACATTTGATCAACCTATATTGAACATTTACTCGTTGAGAAAACAAGTTTTCCAGCGAGTGAATTTCATGCCCCTTACTCTCCGCCTTGCCCTGCGTGATTGGGACTATATGACACCTTTGGTCCTGGGGGACGTCTCCTCTCCCAGGCTCGACATCAAGGTGGACCGGGTCGGCACGCTGGTCTCGCATCTCGGCAAGAGCGACGCCTATGACGCGGGCGAAACCTCCTTCAGCCGCTACACGCAGATGCGCATCGACGGCGACGAAAGCGTGGTCGGCATTCCGAACTTCATCATGCGGGGCTTCCGCCACCGCTGCGTCATCACCGCCAAGGAAAGCCCGATCACAAGCTTCGCCCAACTGGCTGGCAAACGTATCGGCGTCACTGGCTGGCGCGACTCCGGCAATACCTGGACACGCGCTGCGCTGCGCCGTGAAGGCGTCGGTGTCGAGGACGCCATGTGGTATGCCGGCCGCCTTACCGAAGCCCACCCGATCACCGATCGCCTCGACGGATTCGGCCGTCCCGGCCGCATTGAGGCGGCACCAGGCGAAAGGCCGATGGTTGACCTGCTGAAGGACGGCCTGCTCGATGCGATCTTCACGCCCTTCATGCCGGACGGCTATTTCGCCGGCAATTCCGGCTTCCGTCAGCTCCTGCCGGATTTTCGCTCAGCCGAACATCGCTATTTCGCCGATGTGGGCTATGTACCGGGCATGCATCTGATTGGATTCAGGGCGGAGTTTGTCGCCGAGCATCCATGGGTCATGGCCGAACTGAGTGCACTTATCGATGAATCGCAGCGTGTCTGGCTGAGCAGGCGGCGCAAATATGCCGACACGACGCCCTTCATGCTCGACGAGCTCTTGAAATCCGCGACAGAACTGCCGGAAGGCTGGGATGCCAGCGGTTTTGCAGCCAACCGCAGGATGATCGCCGATTTCGCTTCAGAATTGCATGTGCAGGGCATCCTGCCGCGGCTGATGACGCCGGAAGAGCTGTTTCCGTTCGATGTCGACGGCAGCAGGACAAGCGCTGCCTGACCATCACTTCAAATCAGAGACACAAAGCAAAAAGGGGAATGAACATGTCGCTGAAGAAAATGACCTACATCGCCCTGGCAAGCCTGATAATGTCGAGCGCCGCCTTCGCGGACGATGCGAGCTTGCCGAAGCTTTCGGTCAGCAAGGATCTGCAGGCCAAGCTGCCGGAAGCCATCCGCACATCGGGCAAGATGACATCAGTCAACAATGGCTCCTTCCCTCCCTATGAAATCGTCACCGGAACCAAGCTGACCGGTGCCAGCGCCGATCTGACCGACGCGATCGGCCAGGTGCTCGGGGTGAAGATCGAGCATGAGAGCGTCAGCGGCCTGCCCGCCATCCTCGCCGGCATCAATTCCGGGCGCTATCAGTTCGCCTTCGGCCCGATCGGCGATTTCAAGAGCCGCGAGGAAGCCAATGACTTCGTCGACTGGGTGCAGGAATATGTCGTCTTCGCCGTCCAGAAGGGCAATCCGAAGGGCATTACCTCGCTCGACAGCGCCTGCGGCCAGCGCATTGCCGTCATGGCCGGCGGATCGGCCGAAAAGGTGATCCAGGTGCAGGCTGAGAAGTGCAAGACCGACGGCAAGGGCGCGATCGAGGTCCAATCCTTCACCGACCAGCCGAGCTCGATCCTCGCGGTCCGCTCCAAGCGTTCCGACGCCTTCTTCTCCTCGCAGGCCCCGCTCACCTATTTCGTCTCGCAGGCAAACGGCCAGCTCGAACTGACCGGCGTCGGCCAGAAGAACGGTTTCGAAGATCTCTATCAGGGCGCCGTCGTGCCGAAGGGTTCGCCGCTCGGGTCCGTTCTCAAGGATGCCGTCAAGATTTTGATTGATAACGGCACCTATGCCGCCATCATGAAGAAATGGGGCCTTGAGAACAACATGATCAAGGAGCCGGGTATCAATCTTGGCGGGACGCTGCCGAAATGAGTACCAATGCTAAAGATATCGCATCGCCATCAGGCGATGCGGCAGAACGGGATGTGGCGAATGCCCATACACCGTTCCCGAAGGGTCGCGTCGCAGCCTGGGCCATTACGCTGGCAATCGCGGCCTATTGGGCCTGGTCGGTCGCCCACAACGAAAATTTCGGCTGGCATGTCGTCGCGCAGTATTTCCTCGACCCCGTCGTCATAGATGGCCTCTATGTTTCGCTTGGGCTGACTGTCGTCGCCATGGCCCTCGGCATCGCGCTCGGCCTGCTGCTGGCGATCGCCCGGCTGTCAAAGGATACGCTCGCAAGCTCGCTCGCCTCGCTCTACATCTGGTTCTTCCGCGGCACGCCGCTGCTCGTGCAGCTTATCTTCTGGTACAATCTCTCGACGCTCTTTCCGACGCTGTCGATCGGCATTCCTTTCGGCCCGACCTTCGTCAGCTGGGATACCAATTCCGTCATCAGCCCGATGACAGCAGCAATCGCCGGTCTTGCCCTGAACGAAGCCGCCTATATGGCCGAGATCATTCGCGGCGGCCTGCTTTCCGTCGACAGGGGCCAGTTCGAGACCGCTGAGGCCTTCGGCATGACAAGAATCCGGGCTCTGCGCCGCATCATCATCCCGCAGGCCATGCGCTCCATCGTGCCGCCGACCGGCAACCAGCTCATCAGCATGATCAAGGCGACCTCGCTCGTCAGCGTCATCGCCATGGCCGACCTGCTGTACTCGGTGCAGTCGATCTACAACCGCACCTTCGAAGTCATCCCGATGCTGCTCGTCGCGGTAATCTGGTATCTGCTGATTACCACGGTGCTGAATATCGGCCAGAGCTATATCGAGCGCTACTATGGCCGCGCCGACCGCCGCACCGGCGCGGCGAAGGCCGTAAAGGACAGCCCGCCGGCGCTCGTGCCGGCACAGGAGGCGGGTTAATGAACGCTCCGATGAATACCCCCATGAACACTGTCGCCAACGTGCCGCCGTTGGTAAAGGCCAGCAACGTTCACAAGTCTTTCGAAAATCTCGAAGTACTGAAGGGTATCGACCTGGACGTGGCACCCGGCGAAGTCGTCGTCATCCTCGGTCCGTCCGGTTCCGGCAAGTCGACTTTCCTGCGATGCATCAATCATCTGGAATCGATCAATCGCGGTTCGATCGAAGTGGACGGCGAGCAGATCGGCTACAGACTGAACAAGGGCCGGCTGGTCAAACTGTCCAACCATGCAATCGCGCTGCAGCGGCGCAAGATCGGCATGGTGTTCCAGCAGTTCAACCTCTACCCGCATATGACGGCGCTGCAGAATGTCATCGAAGCACCGATCGGCATCCACGGCGAAAGCCACAAACAGGCGACGGAGAATGCGCTGGCGCTGCTCGACCGCGTCGGTCTTTCGACAAAGGCGAACAACTACCCGCGGCAGCTTTCCGGCGGCCAGCAGCAGCGTGTGGCAATTGCGAGAGCACTGGCAATCAAGCCGAAGCTGATGCTGTTCGACGAGCCAACGTCGGCGCTCGACCCGGAGCTCGTCGGCGAGGTGCTTGCCACCATGCGCGATCTTGCCAGCCAGGGCCTGACGATGATCGTCGTCACCCACGAAATCGGCTTTGCCCGTGAAGCGGCCGACCGCGTCGTCTTCATGGACGGCGGCAAGATCGTCGAGCAGGGCAAGCCGGAGGATGTGATCGGCAATCCCCAGCATCCGCGCACCAGAAGCTTCCTGTCGCGCTTCATCTAGCGCGACACACGTATCATCAGTGACGCCCGCATGCTCTATGGCGGATGGCGGCTCAAGCGAACCATTGGAATAGCCATGACCCTCGACAACGATTTCGCCCGCCTCTCGGACTTCGAGCCGATGAAGGCCGAACTGACCGGCATCCGTCGGCATCTGCATGCCAATCCCGAGCTTTCCTTCGAAGAGGCGGAAACCGCGCGTTTCGTCGCCGAGAAGCTGGAAGCCTGGGGTTATGAAGTCACGCGCGATGTCGGCGGCCATGGTGTCGTCGCGCGCATGACTGTTGGAGCCGGCAAGAAGAGCATCGCGATCCGCGCCGACATGGACGCATTGCCGATCACCGAGCAGACCGGCGCCGCCTATGCCAGCACGGTGCCGGGCAAGATGCATGCCTGCGGCCACGATGGACACACCACCATGTTGCTGGGAGCTGCGGAATATCTCGCCCGCACCCGCCGCTTCAACGGCACGGTAAACCTGATCTTTCAACCGGCCGAAGAGGCAGGCGCGGTCAGCGGCGCCCCCGCGATGATCAAGGATGGGCTGTTCGAACGTTTTCCCTTTGACGTCATTTACGGACTGCACAATCATCCCGGCGCGCCGGAAGGCACCTGGCTGCTGCGCTCCGGCCCGCTGATGGCGGCGGCGGATACGGTCGAAATCACCATCATCGGCAAGGGCGGCCATGCTTCGCGGCCGCATCTGACCATCGATCCCGTCGTCGTCGCCTGCAATCTCGTCGTCAGCCTGCAGACGATCGTTGCCCGCAGCATCGACCCGACACAGACGGCCGTCGTGACCGTCGGCGCCATCCACGCCGGCGAGGCTTCGAATGTCATTCCGGAGAGCGCAAAGTTGTTGCTCACCGTCCGCTCCTTCGACCCGAAGGTGCGTGAACTGCTCGAGGCCCGCATCCGCAAGCTGACGGCTTCCATCGCAGACGGCTACGGCGCCAGCGCCGAGATCGACTACGTCCACGGCCATCCGGTCGTCGTCAATTCGGAGAAGGAAACGGAATTCGCACGCATGGTCGCCGAAGAGCTCGTCGGCGCCGACAAGGTCACCACCTGCGGCCTTATCCCCGGCAGCGAAGATTTCTCCCATTATCTCGAACACAAGCCCGGCAGCTTTCTGCGTCTCGGCAACGGCTTGAATTCGGCCATCCTCCATAGCGCCAAGTATGATTTCGCCGATGAAAGCCTGACCGTCGGCGCGGCCATGTGGGCACGCCTGACCGAGCGCTATCTCGATGCCTGAAGGCGGCAAACGATAGAATCAGCCCTGGCCATGAGCCAAGGCCGATCCGTTTTTAGGTTATGATGGGGGAGTGGAGTGCCGCGATCGGCTTCGCCGGAACTTCATCATCGGATGAACTCTGCACGGTCCGGTTTCCACCAACGGTTATTTGTCGAGGGATGCGCGGCTATCGGACGCGACCGGCGCCGCCTTTACAGGCCTCTCCGCGGACGTGCCGGTTTCCATCTGCGTGCTCTGAGCCTGCACCAGCCGCCATTCGTTTTCAAGGCGATCAATCACATACGTAGGAATTTCATCTCTTACGTTTTCAAACTCTTGCATCACGACCTCCATTGTCATGTATCCATGGCATGACATGGAAGAGTTTCCTTGTAAATCAAGGCATTAAACAATTTAAACGATTAAAATATTTTCAATCGTTTGAAACATCGCCGTCTGTGGAAAAGGTGTGAATTGATTTCTGCTAGATCGTCAATCTCGGAGAAGCCTAGGCGATGGCAAGATGGCGCCTCGTGTGTGATCAAGATGTCAGTCTCGTGCCCCACCAGCGCATTAAAGTCTTCGGGTAAGATGGTTGACCTATGACGAAGCGGAAGTCGGTGCGCCGATACCGCCAAAGGGCGATTTGGCCGTGGCAAATGCCTTCAGCTTTGGAAGCAGGGTTTCGACCTTTTCGCGCCATAGCCCGTGCCGACCCTTCCCACATAGACCAGATGATCGTCACGATGGACGCCGACCAGCAATGAACGGAACTTGCCATTGGTGGTCGCATAGGCGCCGATCACCACTTCGTGGCCAGCCCGGCATTTCGATTTCGCCCAAGTCTCGGTGCGGCCAGACTGATAGGGCGCGTCGGCGCGCTTCGAGACGATGCCCTCCAGGGAGAGCTTGCACGCCGACCTCAGAACGGCATCGCCACCCGTCTCGAAATGCTCGACAAAGCGGATGCGCGTGTCACTGCCGGCCTCGGCAAGGAGCGCCTGCAGCCAGGCCTTTCGCTCAATAAGCGGCTGGGATCGAAGATCTTCGCCGCCGTCATAGAGCAGATCGAAGGCGAAATAGACGAGATCGCCGGTCTTGCCCTCGGAAAGTGCGGCCTGCAGGGCGGCGAAATCGGGCGCTCCGTGTTCATCGAGAGCACATATTTCGCCGTCGACGATACAGTCCGGCAATGATGAGGCCGCATCGGCGATTTCCGGGTACTTGGCGGTCCAATCAAGACCTTTCCGCGTCTTGAGCGTGACCTCACCATCGAGAACACGCATCTGGATGCGATAACCATCAAACTTGATTTCGTGGACCCAGCCCTGGTCTGTCGGCGGACGCTCAAGCGTTTCGCACAGCTGCGGAGCGACCGCTCGGCTCCGCCGTCTTCTGAAAGTCACGCTTCGATCGGTAGGACGATAATCTGTCGCTCGCCATCTTGGTTCCCGGCGGTTCGCGTTCTCGTTGGGGAAACGGTTACCCAGATCCAGTGCGAGAGGCATCTTGCTGCTGCCTAACTTCCTTCAGCAGTTTTTCCCGCGGGTCGTCGGCGATTTTCTTCCTGGTTGCTTCGATCTTTTCGTCAGTCACGTCGACCGGCTTTCCGCTGTCATCGGGAAAACCGCCGGCTGTCTGGCCGATCGAAGCGCCTTTCGGCCGATCATTCAAACCAGTGCTGATCTTTTTGCCTGCCATATCGGGTCTCCTTTTTCAGGAAACTCATCGGCAAGCGTTTTGTGCCAGCCCGGAGAATAAAATCGCCACGCACCGGCGCATGATGTCACACAGCCCAAGCCGCCCACCGGCCTCCAGCCTACTGCGTTCGCTCGAACCAATACAAATGAGGCGCGTTGTCCTTTGACAACAACGAGGAGACAACACAATGGACTGGAATCGCGTCGAAGGTAACTGGAAGCAGGTTAAGGGCAAGATCAAGGAGCAGTGGGGTAAGCTCACGGATGACGATCTTGATCAGATCGCGGGCAAGCGGGATCAGCTCGAAGGAAAGATCCAGGAACGCTACGGTATTCAGAAGGACCGTGTGCGGTCGGATGTCGACGAATGGTATGATCGCCAGACCTGGTAAGCGAAAAGAGCGCCTTTCCAATCGATAGATTGGAAGTCTGTGCGTTTCGCCCGATGATAGGGGCTCCATCCAAGCATGGAGCCCTTGCTATTTCCGGAAACGCAGGGAGCCTCTCCTTCAGAGGCGAGTTCCAAAGGCCACGCCTTTACATAGACGCTATCCGCGCCGCTCGCATCGGCACTGCTTGAGGGACTGTCTTCGACGGCACCATGACGGCCGGCATCCCAGCCTCAAGACAAGCGGCCACGAACGCCTCGCGCGCAATGATGGCGGGTACGATGCCATTGAGCGCACGGCGACAGGTCTTTACTGCCCGATCGTGACGCTCACCATGGCGTAATGGCCATTCGTTTTCGAGAAAGTCGAGCGCATCATAGATGCCCGTGAAAGTGCGCTCCAATCCGCATTGGAGCCGGACCGTCACCGGCCGGGTCCATGGAACATCGTTGAGCGGCATTTTTTCCTCCTTTCGATGCCACACTGATCCTCTCCTACGGATGATATTGGAAGCGCGATCTGCAGCGTCAAGAGACAAACTCGTCGTCGACCGCAGTCGGCAAAGGTTAAGCTGCAGGCGACGAAGAATAGATAGGACGCAGACGATTTGCGCCGCAGCCGATCAGAAATGCGGAATGTGAAGAAGGTTGCTCTTGACCTTACGAGGTCCTCGGTCATGTATCCCTCTGGGAGGATACGAATATGTTGAAAGACGAGGAAGCCTCGACAATTCCTTATGCCCAGCTCGATCATCGCGGACGCCTTGACCGGGTCGATTTCCTCGCTGCAACCATCTCAAATCTCGCCTTCGACGACGCAGCGATGGCGATGCCCAGATCTCGCAGGACAACCTCGCGCTTGAGGCCAATATCGAGCGCTCCTATGTCGGCTATCTCGAGCGCTGCAGCAAGAACCCGACTCTCGTGACGCTTGAGAAGATCGCGGACGCCTTGTCTTGCGATATCTCGGAGTTCTTCGTTCCGGTGGCCGACGATCTCGTCACCATGAAGCCGCTGAAGAGTGGACGGAAATCTTCGCGCAGCTGATATTCATGGCATCAGGTTGATTTTCAACGATCCAACAAAAATCGGTCAAGTTTGCCGTTCGGACACCCGGAAAACAACTTTTTGAACAAAACAGAGTCCACCCGCGGGGCCAATCCCGTCCTTTCATCGATCAACACCACCGAAAGCCTCTTGATTTCAAGCGTGATGGTGCGCGCCTCGTCATTCCGACAATACATCCATGAATCCAGCAGATAGAAGCCGTTCTGTATTGCCCATGCCGCAACACTTTGCGCCGTCATGACGTATCCTTATGCGGAAATGGCAGCGGTGTCTGCGCGTGCTCAAATCATTCCGCTACGCGATGAATATCTCCCTGCCAAGCATAAGATTTTGCGAGGACTGTTGCATGTTAGACTCATGCCGACAATCAAGCCTCGGTCAACAGCAGGTTCTGGATGTTCGCATCACGCTTCCCTGCAGCAGGGAACGCTAATGGGCTTCGCAAGTTTGAGGCATCGCATCTTGCGGAACTGGAGAGAGATTTGGACCTACGCACCGTCCTTTTTGGACGCCGGCTCGCCAATCGCGAACATGAAGACAAGAGGCTGGGCTGGATCGAAGCGGTTCCTGCGATGGGCCTCGATGGGCTTGGATCGTCATCTTATGGGCCTGAAGCCGCGCTGACGGTTCTAATTCCCCTCGGCGCCAAGGGTCTCATTTATCTCGGCCCTGTGATGTGCTGCATTATCGCGCTGCTGGTCATTCTCTACTTCTCCTATCGGCAGACGCTCGCTGCCTATCCCACGAGCGGAGGAGCTTATGCCGTCGCCAAGGAAAATCTCGGCGAGTACCCGAGTCTCCTTGCTGCCGCGGCACTGATGATCGACTATGTCCTCAATGTCGCCGTTGGGGTTTCGGCCGGCGTGGGAGCGTTGGTATCGGCGATACCTTCGCTTCATCCCTATATCCTTCCGCTTTGTCTCGGTATCGTCGCAATCGTCATGATGGCAAACCTGAGGGGTACCAGTGAGGCCGGTTGGCTCTTTGCGCTGCCCGCCTATCTGTTCATCGCGTGCTTTCTTGGAGTCATCGGGCACGGCCTGATCCGGATCGTTTTTGAAGGTAATCCAGCGCCGGTCGTCTCGCCATCTTCTCTCGCGCCGCCTATGGCCACAGCCGGCATCTGGCTTCTCATGCATGCTTTTGCCAGCGGCTGCACCGCAATGACTGGCGTCGAAGCTGTGTCGAATGGAGTCGGATCCTTTAAAGAACCTGTCATCAGGAACGCCTACGTCACGCTGACAATTATCGTCGTCGTGCTCGGCCTCCTCTTGGGAGGAATCGCGCTGATTGCTACCTCTTTTGATATAGGAGCAATGGACCAGACCAAAGGCGGTTATCAGAGCGTCCTATCACAGCTCATTGGTGCGGTTGTTGGCTATAACGCATTCTACTACATCGCGATGTCAAGCCTGCTCTGCATCCTATGTTTATCGGCCAATACCAGTTTTGTCGGCTTTCCCCGGATCTGCCGCGTGGTAGCGGCCGACGGCTATCTGCCGAAGGCATTCGCACAACCTGGCCGCAGGCTCGTGTTCACGGCTGGAATCCTCTTCCTGTCGGCGGTCGCTGCTCTCCTGTTGGTCGGTTTCGGCGGCATCACGGAAAGGTTGATCCCCCTCTTTGCAATCGGAGCGTTCCTGACCTTCACCATATCGCAGGTCGGTATGGTGGCGCATTGGCGTCGACAGGCGGGCCCCCCCCGTGCGAAATTGGCGATGAACGCCATTGGTGCAGCCGCCACGGGTGCAGCGCTGATGGTTATTCTGGCCGCTAAATTCGCCGAAGGCGCCTGGATAACCCTGATCGCCGTGCCTCTAACGATCGGCGTGCTGAAGACGATCAAGAAATACTACGTCTCACTGGAAGACGAGTTACGCAAACCCGGTCCGATCGTCATCGAAGACGTCGAGCCGCCGACGGTGCTTGTCGTCACCGAAGAATGGAACCGGCTCAGCGAGCGCGCCATGAAATTCGCACTGACCCTCTCTCCTGACGTCGTGGCCGTTCACCTGATCCGCCTCGGCGGGCCTGGAATGGATGACACTGATCAGGCGCTGCGGGAAACATGGCGCAGGGAGGTTGAAGAGCCTGTTGCCGCGCAGGGCCTGAAGCCGCCCAGGTTGATGTTGATTCCAGCCCCTTATCGCAAACTCCATGAGCCGCTCCTGAAGCTTATCGAGAAGCTGGATGCAGAAGCACCGGAGCGGAAGGTGGCCGTCCTCATACCGGAGACGGTGAAGGACAAATGGTGGCAAAGAGTGCTGCACATGAACCGGGCCGGCAAACTGCGCGCCAAGCTTCTAAAGTTTGGCGGTCCGCGGCTGACGGTGGCGACTGTGCCTTGGCGGCTAGCGCAGGAAAAACCCGTGTGAGCGCAGGAACATATCCAGCCGCTGCCGCTCGTTTTCAGAGGAAAAGTTCATGAACATACAATGATCGAGCAGAGCTTTAACGTCGAGGCAAGCGCGCCTGTGTAACGATCGATAATTTGCATTGCCTGCCTTTAGCCGGATAATTGAAGACGCATTCAGCCGAGAGAACTTCTGCGCGCCCTTTCGGACGCACCTCCCATGATCCGACCAGCACATAGTCGAACCGGCGGTGGTAGTTCGATCGGCCGATGATATGTTCGGCACCCGTCTTCGCGTTTGGATTGGCCGACGTCCAGGTGTCGCCTCTTCCAGCTCCAGCAATTTCCCAAGCATCGTAATAGTATACGCTTCTGCCATCGAGCGATTGTCGGCCCGTGAGATAGCGGATGGAAGCCGCATCCGGGCCGGCATTGAGGTCGCCCGCGATTATGGTCGGCAAGTCTTGCCTGTGCCTGTTATCGAGATCGCTGATGGTCACGGCATGACGCTCGCGCGCTGCTTCGGCGGCCGGGCGCCAGGCGGCGGCGGTGCCGATGAAAAGAGTGCCGCCCGCATCTCCGAGATCCACGGTTGCCCCCAGCGTCGCCCACGGAACATCCGACGCCTGCGGTGTTCTAGGATCAAGCACTTCCACCATCTGATGCGGCCAGCGTGTTGCATCGCCGTGGCGCCATATCGATCAGCATAAGGCGGTGCAACAAATTGGATATCTTGCTGATGGATGACGTGCAGACCGAGGCCTTCTATCATCGTATCGAGGGTGTTTGCCTGCGGTGTTTGAACGACCTCCTGCAGAGCCAAAAAATCTGGTTTTAGGCGACGAAGCTCCTGATTGATTATCCCGTGTCTGCGGCCATCGCCTTCGGTATTCCAGACATTGAGCGTGATGATTCGAACACGCATGACTACCCCTCCGGCTGGTGTTACTCGAATGCATGCCGACCGGATAAGTTCCCTCAACGCGGCTGTTGATTGCTGCAGAGACTCAGAAGTGCCGACCTGGACGGAACATCGGGCGGTAACGAGGCGAGGCACGCGAAAATGCTCGGCGGCTCACGGTTACAACGCGCCAACCAAAACCAAGCTCAAGCCTGCGCCGCACCAATTTCGGTCACCAGTGGTATTGCAACCTCGATGACCCTCATGCCGTCGCTCGAGACCGGTGAACGCCCTTATTCGATTGATCATCCGCTCAGATGGAACAACTTGCGCGGATGGCGATTTCCCAGTCATGGCCAATGCGCGCTGTTATCTTGCGATCCCGATCGTTTTGACATTCTGGTCTCCGGCTGTCGCCACGGCGATAACCGCACAAGATGTGAATACCGCTTCCATTTCGTCCATACAGACCGAAGCGCCAAGCGCCAACCCGAAGAATCCTGACGCGGCGATCGTAAAACTCGAGATTTTGCTAGATCGGGCCGGCGCTTCACCGGGTGCGATTGACGGCTTTCGCGGCGAGAACCTCAACAAGGCAATTGCCGGATTTGGAGCTTTGCAAGGACTTCCCGTTGATGGAAAACCCGATGCCGCGGTGATTGGGCGGCTTGATGACCAAATCCCAGCCGTTCAGAGTTATTCAATAACAGCAGACGACGGGAAGGAACTCGTTCCGAACATCCCCAAGGACTATGCCTTGCAGGCAAAGATGCAGCATCTCGGTTATACCAGCATTGCCGAGAAATTGGCCGAACGTTTCCATATGAGCATCTCTCTCCTCAAGACACTCAATCCGACCGCTTCCTTCACTCCCGGGGAAACAATCTCGGTTGCGGTACCTGGCGCAGCAAAGAGCGGCACTGTGAAACGGATTGAAGTCCACAGAAAGTTTGGCCAGGTATCCGCATTTGCAGAAGACGGGTCTTTGCTGGCAGTCTACCCGGCCACGATCGGCAGCGAGGAATCACCTTCTCCTTCCGGCAGGCACAAGGTCAAAGGTGTCGCGCGTTTGCCGACATACACCTATAATCCGAAGATCAACTTTCAGCAGGGTCGCAATAAGAGGATATTAAAGCTGCCGAGCGGACCGAACAATCCCGTCGGTACAGTCTGGATCGATTTGACAGAACCGACTTACGGGATCCACGGAACGCCGGATCCAGAACTCATCGGTAAGGCCGGCTCTCATGGATGCGTCCGCCTGACAAACTGGGACGTAGAAGAGCTCGCAGGGATGGTTAAGCCGGGCGTAGTTGTTGAATTCCTCGACTGAACGTCAATCGGCATTCTCGTTGCCGGGGAAGGGCTCGCGATAGGAAACGGCTGGCTCTGCCT